>JBBIJF010000001.1:0-285608 GCA_037446115.1 Acidobacteriota bacterium
TCAGGCTCTGGAAGTTGCGGTAGTTGGCCAGCGGCAGATTGCTGATCTCGCGCGTGGTGATCTCGGCCCGCACATCGGACTTGTCCGTCTGCAGCACCGCCGCCTCGGCCGCCACCGTGATCTGCTCGGTCACGCCGCCGACTTCGAGCTTCAGGTCCACACGCGTCACGGCATTGATGGCCACGTTCACGCTCTCACGCGTCACCGTGCGGAACCCTTGGGCGGAAACACGCAGATCGTAAACGCCGGGCAACACGTTGACCAACGAATAGCGTCCCGCCGGGTCGGTGGTGGTCTCGCGCGTCAGACCCGTCTCGCGGCTCACGATGGTCACCGTAGCGTTCGGAATCACAGCTTCACTCTGGTCCACGACCGTTCCGACGATGGAGCCGTAAAGCACCTGAGCATTCGCGGGCTGGAGAAGAACCCAGCCGGCCAAGGTTGCGCCGAGCAACAGGCAGCGTCTCATCTCGAATCTCTCCCTATGCATGTTCTGCGGGGCCCGGGGGCCTCTATTCAGGTGTGCACCACTTTCTTCCCGTTGTCAAGATCGAGCCCGTAAGGGCCGGTCACGCTGGGCCGGCGTTTCAGGCGGCGAGCCGAATGCCGCGCTGGGCGGGAATCAAGTCCAGGAGCTGAAAGTTCTGCCGCAAGGCACGCCAACTTTCGCCGCGCTGGGCGATGTGATTGTCCCGGATCGGCCCGAGCCAGCCACTGGCGGCCCGCAGGTAAGGAATTTTCAGCGGGTTCACCCCCATGAGACGCGCACACGTGGCGTCTACGGCAGGCAGGTTCGCCCCGAGCACGATGACCCCCGCGCGCTTGGCCGAGCCCATGATCGGTCCGTCCCCTTCCATCCCCACGATTCCGTCCACAATGGCGAGCTGGGGGGTCATCGTCGCGCAGATGTCTACGACGGACTCGTGGATCCCCTCCTGGTGGAATACGTTCTTGGGCCAGCCATATACGTTGCCGGGCATCAAGCCGAACAAGTTTTTCATGGAAAGCGTGACGCCTGTCCAGTGGTGGGTTTTAAGCTTGGGCATGGAGACGATGAGGTCGGCCTGACGCAAGGCGAGCGGCAGCGCCAGCGTTTTCAGCTTCGTCAGACGTCCGCGATTCGGCACGGTGAAGAAGGCGTCCGTGTTCAGGTCGCAGAACGGGATGCGGTCCTCCAGGAGGACCTCGGCCAGTCCGGATTCTTCGAGCACGAACAAGGAGTCACGCACGTGCCCGGCGCCTTCGGCGATCATGACGTGCGCCGCTCCCAGCCTGAGGAACGTCTCGGCCGCGGCGCGCACCAGCAGGGGATGGGTGTTGACGTGGGCTCGCGAGCGGTCCGGCTCGACGAGGTTCGGCTTGAGAAGCACCCGCCTGCCTCGAACTCGCTCGGGACCCCAGCCCAGCTCCGCAAGAGCCCGGCGCAGCAGATCTGCCAGAGGACCGTCGTAGCGGTCCGCCTTGCCGACAAACACACTGGCCCTGAGACCCGCCTCGTGGGGGCCCCGATACCACCAGGCGGCGCTCAGGCCTGCGGCAGCCGCTCCGCCTGCAACCTGCAGGAAGCGGCGCCGGGATGGCTTGCGATTGTGGAGTTCTTCGGGCATCTATCCTTCTTTTCGGCCGGTCAGTCCGCCGGATGAACGTGCCGCCAGGAGCAACACGGCGAGGGAAGAGGTTTCGTAGGGTCCAAAATGCGTTTCACGCCGGAGGGTTTCCTCAATCCAGGCATCGGCTGCTGCGGGCCGCACGTTCCAACTGGCCAGGCCGAGAAGACCCCATCCCAAACTCAACGGCGTGCGGATCCTGGCGAGGATTCGCTCGAGGTAGTCGAGTGAGGGCTGCACCGTGGCGCGGTCCGTGAGTCCGGCCAGCGCGCAGAGCGCCGCACCCGTCGTATCCGGAAGGGGACGCAATCTCTGGCCAAAGACGGCCGTGTTTCCGTAGTTCCAGCCGCCCCCTGGCAGCTGCCGGTCGAGTAGCATGCGCACTGCTTCGGCGATACGCGCGTGGGCGCTATAACCGGCCCGGCATAGTGCCAGCACACAAAGCGAGGTGGGCGTAACCCAGGAATGCGTTCCCAGCACCCACGGCCACCCGCGCAGGCTCGTGTCGTGACCCACGGGACTGTCCGGCTCGCGGGGCCGATGCCGGCCGGTGTGAGAGAGCAAAAACTGTGCCGCCTTCTGCACTTGCTCCCGCTGTGACCCGGCCGCAAGCCAGGCAAGCATGACCACCGGCGTAGGCCAGATTACATCTGGTTGATCCGGCGCAAGCGGGATTCGCCCGTCGGCAAGCTGACGGCCGGCCAGCCACGCGAGAGATAAGCGTACGTCTGCCGCCGGTGCGTCGCAGGCGGCCAGCGCCAAGGCCGCCCACGCGGTCGAGCCGGCTTCGGCAGATAAGGAAGGCCGACTGCCGAATCCACCATCCGGCTGGCGCCGCCGGCGCAAAGTCTCCAGTGCGCGCCCCGGCTCAATCGCCACAACGCTCAGTTTAGCTCAGACGGCAACAACGCTGCCTTGAGTCCCGGTCAACCGGGCGAGGTGACAGCGGCACCGAGCAGGGAGCCAAGCAGGGCACTTGTTGCGAACGTAAGGTAGCGTCCGGCATGCTGGCGGATCAGGCTCAGGACCTGCTCGATGTCGGAGTATTGCATGGGTGTGCCGGGTTGAAGCCGGCAGAGCCATTCGACCACCGGAACGAGCAGCACGGCAGCCACGGCCCAGCGCCACGGCCTATCCGGGGCAAGCGCGCCCAACACGCAGCCCAGGCTAAAGAAAGCCCCGCATTGCACTAGAAGACGCGTCCACTCCGAAGCGAGCGGAACTACAAAATCGGAGACCCGAACTGCCATGGCTCCCGCAAGGGCGCCAAGAAACCACAGGAGCAAGTCTCCGGCTGGCAGCCAGTCTTGCCTGCGCCGCACGGGCATCTCCCCATCACCGTCTGATCCAGCATAACGCGGCGCAGCGGCGGGTCGGGCTGCGTCGCACATCCCGATCGGCGAAAATGGTTGCCGCATGGCGCGATCCTATGACGCAATTGTGATCGGGGGCGGCCACAACGGATTGGTCGCGGCTGCCTATCTGGCCCGGGCGGGACGCAAGGTTCTGGTGCTCGAACGGCGGGAGCTCGTCGGCGGATGCGCCGTTACCGAGCCGCTCTGGCCCGGCTTCCGGGTCTCGACGGCGGCGTATCTGGCCAGCCTGCTTCACCCCCGCGTGATCGCCGATCTGGAACTGGAACGCTTCGGATATTGCGTGGACCCGAAAGATCCGGCCTTCTTTTCTCCCTTCCCTGACGGCCGACACTTTTTCATGTGGCAGGACGGGGGCCGCACTGTCGAGGAAATCGCCCGCTTTTCCAAGCGCGACGCGGAACGATATCCGGCCTATGAAGAACATCTGGACCGCCTGGCGCGCATTGTGGAGTGGCTGCTGCTCAAGACCCCGCCGCGCTTGCCTCCCCAGAGCTTCGGCGACGTCGTGGACTGGCTAAAGCTCACGGCGCGACTGTACGGGATCGGCCGGCGGGAGCTGGCAGGACTCGTCAAGATCTTTACCCAAAGCGCTGCCGGATTTCTGGACGAGTGGTTCGAATCCGAGGAGCTGAAGGTAACCCTCGCTACCGACGGCGTCATCGGTGCCAACGGCGGCCCCCAATCGCCCGGCACGGCGTACATTTTGCTGCATCACTGCATGGGCGGCGTGGGAGGCAAACGCGGCCTGTGGGGGTTTGTGCGAGGTGGGATGGGCGCGGTGGCCGAAGCGATGGCCGCTGCGGCCCGACGCTGGGGGGTCGAGATCCGGACGGGCGCCGCGGTCGAACAGATCCTGGTGCGGGACGGGCGGGCGCGGGGCGTGACGCTGGCCGGCGGTGAAACGGTCGAGGCCGACGTCGTTGTTTCCAATCTTGACCCGAAGCGGACGTTCCTTGAACTCGTCGGGGAGCGCGAGCTGCCTGAGGAATTTGCTGCAGGGATCCGCCGCTACCGCTGCGAAGGCACCTCGCTGAAGATCAACCTCGCTCTCGGCGGCTTGCCTGAGTTTCGGGCTCTGCCCGGCACGCCGGGGCCGCAGCACCGCGCCACCATCCATATCTGTCCGTCCGTTGAGTACATCGAACGAGCCTGGGATGACGCAAAATACGGGCGGCCGTCGGCACGCCCCATGCTGGAGCTTACCATCCCTACCCTGTACGATCCTTCGCTGGCGCCGCCGGGAAAACATATCATGGGCGTCTTCCTTCAGTACGCACCCTACACGCTGCGCGAGGGAACCTGGGATGATCTGCGCGACCGCTACGCGGCTCACGTCCTTGATCTTCTGGCGGAATACGCTCCCAATCTTCGCTCCATTGTGGAAGCCTGCCACCTGCTCACACCGCTGGACCTTGAGCGGACCTTCGGCCTGACGCGAGGGAACATCTTTCACGGCGAGATGAGTCTGGATCAGATGTTCGCCATGCGCCCGGTGGCGGGCTGGGCGCAGTACCGGACCCCCGTTCGCGGGCTGTATCTGTGCGGCTCGGGCACACACCCGGGCGGCGGCGTCACGGGCGTACCGGGTCACAACGCGGCGCGGGAAATCCTCCGCGACGGGATCATCCGTTGACGTCGGCGCCGACACCCGGCGGCCTGCGCGTGGAGACGGCTTACGCAGTGCGCTGCGCCGCCTGATCTTCAAACTGCGCCAGGAACGCCAGAAAGGAACGCGCGGTGCGGTCGAGGTTCTCGATTGATCCGCCTCCTTCGAGGACGGCACACATCTCGTAGGCCACACAGCCCGTGTAACCCACCTCGGCGAGGCCTCGGAAGAACGCCGCATAGTCCACTTGGCCCCGGCCCGGGGCCACCGCACGAACCAGGTCCGGCTCCTGGCGGACATAGTTGACCAGCTCAGGTTCGTAACGGAAGCGCGGAAGGCGCACATAGTCCGCCACCGTAGTCCAGGCGAGAAAAGGACCCACAGCCTTGACCGCGTCCGTAAGCGCCTGCCCGCTCAAGCCCTGAAGAAACGGGGACCACGCATCGAACGCGGCTTTGCAGTTGGGCTCGCCGACCTCCCGGAGCAGCCATACCAGCTGATTATGGTGCAGGCACAGGTCATGATGATTCTGGATAAGTACTGTGACGCCATGCCGGGCTGCCGCGCGGGATGCGAGACGAAGCCCTTTCACGAGTTCCCCGTACTGGGCGTCGTAGGGTACGCCGGAACGCTGGTAGCCGGTGAAGATGCGGAGCTGTGTGGTGCCCAGATCCGCGGCGAGGCCGGCCAACACCTCAACGTAGGCGGCGTTCATTTCCGCAGCCGGGATTCCCGGCCGGTTGATGCCGGCTGTGAAATCGGTGTAGCCCATCAATCCCGCCAGTTCGAGCCCGAGGCTTTCAATGCGCTGGCGCAACTGACGCCGGGCGGCCGCGTCGTAATCGAACGGAGAAACGTGCGGTCGCTTGGCGACCAGCGCAACCGCAGGATAGCCCAGTTCCGCCGCCTTTTCGAGAAAGTCCTCTACACGGAGCACCGAATGCCCCGGCCAGGCTCCGGCGTAACTGACGGAATGCAGTACCGGCTTATATCGTGCCACGGACTCGTCCGGACCTGACAGTATACGCCCGGCCGGACGCCTCCGAAAGCGCCCCGCTTAGAAGCGCACGCGCACCCCGAACTGCATCGTACGGGGACCCCCGACGGTGTTGGTGATCGTGTTGAACTCCGAATCCGAAAGGTCCCCGGAGGGGAGCGCGAAGTTGACGTGGTTAAACACGTTGAACGCCTCCCAGCGAAACTCGAACACGGCGCGTTCCGTCAGGCGCGTTTCCTTGGAGACAGCCAGGTCGAAGCGCATCTGCCTTGGGCCGCGAAGAACGTTGCGACCGAGATTCCCGAAGCCGCCGCCGGGCGAGCTCAAAGCGGAAACATCGAAATAGGCAACCGTGGGGTCCGGCCCCTTGCGCCGGAGATCCGCCAGTGTGGCGCCGGGCGCAAGATTGGGGCGCCCAAAACCCAGGCGAAACAGCCCGCCGGAACCGCTACCCAAAGCCGCGAGCGCAGCGGGAGTGTTCGCCTCGGGTTCAGGATAGAAGATCGAAAAGGGCGCACCGCTCTGCGCCTGCACGAATCCCGCCAGCTGCCACCCCTGTTTCCACCGCGACCGCGCGGCAAAGCCGGGCAGTTGCCACGAGTAACTCAACGAGAAGCGGTGTGTGCGGTCAAAGTCCGAGGGGGCGCGGTTGGCGCGGAGGTTGCGCTGGTCACCCTGAACGACGAAGCCGGTGTTCGGCACATCCGGGCGGCCGCTACCCGCGGTTGAGCCGGGGTCCGCCGAAGAAGTATCCATGGACTTGGAGAAGGTATAAGCTCCCCGGAACTGCAAGCCGCGGGCAAAGCGGCGGTTCACGGCCACCTGCAGGCCGTGATACGTCGAATTGCCGTTGGACTGGAGTAAGAGCGCCTCGGGGATGTTGAAGCCCAGAATTGGCGCACGAGCCTCAAACGGTATCATCACAGAGGTCGTCGGCGAAGGAGCCGGTTTGCCAAAGTTCAGGTTGATCTTACCCGTCAGAGGATCCGGGAAGCCGAAGGCCTTGCCCACGCCGCGCTCCCGGGCCGTAGCTCCCGGATTCAGCGGGCCGCGGGGCGCGCCGGCTGCAACATAGACCCGATTAAACCGTTCATAAATATAATCGGGCGTCGCAGGGTCGTTCAGGTCATAACTTTGATTGAAAGCCACAGCCTGGAGTAACTTGGTTCCCTTGGTGCCCAGATAGCGCAACTCGACCATCGTCTCCCGCATGAATTCGTACTGCAGGCCGAGGCTCCATTGCTGTACGTAAGGGGTCCGCAGCCCTCGATCCACCGCACGGAACTCGAACGTCTCCGCAACATTGCCGAGCACCGGCTGGCCCGTGGAAGGATCGAGCGGGTTCAGGGAACCATCGGCCCCCCGCATAACCCCGGTACCGTCGCGCAACAGGTAGTTTCCGGAAGGTCCGCCGGTGAAGGTCACCCGCATGGGCAAGTAGCGGTGGAACGGCAGGGTCGGATCCTGCTGCGAAAACGCGCTGCGCATCGGGACTCGCCCGGCGGGATAGGTCACCTCGATCTCGCGCAGGAACGGATAGTTGCTGAAGACCGTGTTCATGAAGGCGGCCGAAGGCCGGTCGAAGAAGACCCCGTAGCCGCCCCGCACCACCAGCTTTCCGCTCGCCAGTGGGGCGAAGGCAAAACCAAACCGCGGTTGAAAGTTATTGAGATCCTGTCCGTTCAGAGTATGCTTGTTCGACGCACGCCGCGACGCTTCGATGGCGGCGTCCAGGGCCGGGAAGCCTGTCGGACGCACATTACTTGGCACCAGGAAAGCACTCAGGGGATTGTCCGGATCGGTCACGGCCGTCAGGTCCAGGTTGCCGATGCGGCCGTACTGTTCCACGGGCCAGCCGAACCAGTCCCAACGCAATCCCAGGTTGAGGGTCAGCTTGCGGGTGATCTTCCAGTCGTCGGCGACAAACCAGCTCAGGTCCGTCATGCGGAAGGCTTTTTCCGTGAGGCCAAACTGCGTGTCGGCCTCCTGAGCCCAGCCGCGGAGCAATTGGTCGAAACTGGCGAACTTCTCGAATTCGATCCCCTGCTCCTCAGGGAGATCGGTGTTGAAATAATGACGCTTCCATTCCGCTCCGACCCGCAGGCTGTGACGCCCGCCAAACAGCGATACGGTGTAGGCTGCGTTGTAGCTTTGTTGTTCGCGCCTGTTGAAGCTGTCATTCGGGCCGCCGAAGGACAACCTCGGGCCCCGGAACACAAAGTGCGCCAAACGTTCGGTCGCAGGCCGGCGATCGAACAGAAGCGCGGGATTGTTCAAGCCTACAGATTCGTTGGTCAGCGAGAGGAGCGGATCGTCGAGTCCGCGGCTGTTTTGGAGGACGAATAGACCAAATCGCGCTTCCGCCGTCAGGTTCGCGTTGAAGACCCGCGTTTCCGACAGTGACAGCACGCGCGCCCGGTCGTCACGCTGCAGTGTGAAAGGCGAAGCCAGGCTGCTCGGGTCTGGAAACGGGTCAAAACCGGGAAAATTGGTCCAGAACAACACGCCGCTGAGTCGGTCGGAGCGCGCGAGTTGCGCGTCGAGCCGGCCGGTGAACTGGTCCTGCCGGAATTCGGCCGGCACGACGTTGCGCACCAGGGTGAAGGGGTTCCCGGCGGCGTCCCGGGCGCGCCCCAGGGGCGTGCGTCCTGTCGGCGCAGGAATGACGTAGTCCCCGGTTACGGGGTTGCGCAGTTGTAACAGCCTCACCGCCAGCGGATCGATCTGATCCGGGCTCGTCAGCGAGAAGGCCGAATTGGTGGCTCGAAAGGCTTGAAAGAGGTTCTCCGCCGTCCGCTGGCCCGGGATCAGACTCAGGGCGTCAGGAAGGTGTGACAGACTCTGGGCGGTGGGCACGTAGGCCGTTTCCGCGTCGGTGCGCTGGTAGCCGCCGAAAAAGAAGAGGCGGTCTTTTTTGAGGGAGCCGCCCGCCGCAAATCCCGTCTCCCAGCGCCGCGCGCGAGGCCGGGCGATGCCGTCGCGGTTGTAAAAGAAATCGTTCGCGTTGAAAGCCTCGTTTTGCGCGTAGCCGTAGACGGTGCCGTGAAACTCGTTTCCTCCGCTGCGGGTGACGAGCTGGAAGTTCCCGCCGCCCGAGCGCCCTACAGAGGCGTCATACAGGCTGGTTTGCAGCTTCACTTCCTCGAGCGTTTCCGGCGCGGGCGCAATGTTGTCGGCAAGGGAGCCTTCGTTGCTCGTGAAGTTCGTCGCGTCCACCCCGTTGAACTGCACGCTGTTGGAAGTCGTCCGGAGCCCGTTCACGGAAGGAGAGATGTTTCCGTTCCCGTTGACGAGCGCGGGAGGCAGATCGGCGCTCACGCCCGGGTCCGCCGCCAGCAGATGGGTGAAACTGCGCGTCGCGGTAGGCACCTGCACCAGCTCCCGCGTGTCAATCTGCCGGACGGCGGTCGCCGCGTTGAGATTCACCAGCGGCACTTCCCCAACCACCGTCACGGCGCTTTCAACCGGAGCGAGCGACAGTCGTGCCGGCAGGGCCAGCACCACCGCCGCCTCCACAGGCACTTGCTCGTGAACGAAGGGCGTGAAGCCCGGGGCTTCGATCTCCACGCGGTAGCGACCGGCGGGGAGAAACCGCACCTCCCACCGGCCCTCGCGGTTAGATCGGACCTCGCGTGCAATGCCGTTTTGAACGCCGGTCACGCGCACGCGGGCCCCGTCTACCGCGAGGCCCGCCGGGTCGAGGACCACTCCGGACAAACCACCAGAGGGGCCGGTTTGCGCTGCCGACACAACCGCCAGCGCCATCCAAACAACAAGGTGAGAAAGTGATGTTTTCCTCATGGGCGATCCCGAGCCTCAGGCTAACAGGCGCCCGTTACGAATCTATGAAAGGCGGATCAAATCTCGATTGGAGTGCGGGCCTTCAGACTTCGGCGAAGGAGGCAGCGTCCGCGAAACTGTATCCAAATCCGCGCACGGAGCGGAGGAAACTGGGATTGGCGGGATCGGTCTCGATTTTCTGGCGCAGCCGCAGGATGTACACATCCACGGTGCGGTCCGTGACGGCCCGGTCATGCCCCCACACCGCATCGAGCAGCTGGTCCCGTGAGAACACGACGCCGGGACGGCTCATGAGGTGCTCCAGAAGCCGGAACTCGGTGGCCGTGAGGGGGACGGGACGGCCGCGGAGTCGCACCTGACGCCGCAGCCGGTCCAGCTCCAGCTCACCGGCTCGCAGCACATTGGGGCCTTGCGGCCGCTCGCGAAAATGCACCTTGACGCGAGCGATCAGCTCCCGCACGAAGAACGGCTTGACGATATAGTCGTTGCCTCCCAGTTCCAGTCCCACGATGCGATCGGTTTCCGAGGCGCGCGCGGTCAGAAACAGGATAGGGATGTGGGCCAGCTCCGGCTCCGCGCGCACGCGCTTGCAGATCTCCAACCCGTCGGCGTCCGGAAGCATAATGTCGAGAATGATCAGATCGGGTCGTTCGCGCCGGAACAGCTCGACGGCCCCTTTGCCGGTTCCCGCCCCCACGACCGCATACCCTTCCTTTTCCAGGTTGTACTGCAACAGCGTGTAAAGATCCGCATCGTCCTCAATCAGGGCGATTTTTTTCATAAGCGACCTTTTCCTGTTTGAAGTTAGTCACGGTTGGGTTACAGATTAATGACACCGGAGTGAATTCCCTGTGAACTGTCGGCCGGCGGAGCCGGGGCATCGATCGGCAACGTGAAATAGAAAACTGTACCTCTGCCGAGCTCGCTTTCCACGCGCACTGAACCGCCGTGCGCCAGCACAAGGTGCTTGACGATGGCCAGGCCGAGGCCCGTTCCTCCGAGCTCGCGGGAGCGGGCCTTGTCTACACGGTAGAAACGTTCGAAGACGCGTGGCAGGTCTTCCGGCGGGATCCCCGGGCCCTGGTCTTGAACCGCGATCTCGATACTGGAATCGTCCGGCTGCCGCCGTGCTCGCACGCTCACGCGCCCGCCGGGAGGACTATACTTGACCGCATTGTCGAGCAGGTTTCCAAGGATCTGATGAAACGCCTGAGCGTCGCAGAACACCTCCAGGGAGTCGGCAACCGGCTCGAGCTCGAGGCGAATGTCCTTCCTGTCCGCTACGGGCCGGATGGCATCCAGGGCGTCGGCCAGCAGCGGCGCCACGCGGTAAGCGGCGAACTGGAAGTTGCGGCTTTTCAGCTCGAGGCGTGACAAGGTCAGCAGATCTTCGGTGAGCCGCCCCAAACGTTCGGCGTTCTGGCGGATGATCTCGACGAAACGGCGGTTGTGGCGCACGTCTCCCAGCGCGCCGTCGAGTAGCGTTTCAGCGTAGCCTTGAATGGAGGCCACCGGTGTGCGGAGCTCGTGCGAAACGTTGATGACGAAGTCCTTGCGGATGCGCTCCAGCTTTTCCAACTCCGCACGCTCGCGCGCGAGCTCTTCGGACGCGGCCTGGAGTTTCCGGCCGGTTTCGTTGAGCTGGCGGATCAGGAAACGGAAGTCGGCGCTGCCTTGTTCCTTAAGACGCGCGTGGAAGTTCCCGCGAGCCAGTTCCGCGCTCAGCTCGAGGACCCTGGCCATCTGCGTCGCCAGAGAGCGAGCCAAGAACACGGCCACCACCACAAGAGGAACGAAGGCCAGGGCAATCGCAGCCAAGATGCGCCTCCGCATCTCCCGCACGCGTTGCTCCATTTCGGCAAGCGGGACTGCGATCCGCATGACGAAATCACCGGCCGGGATGGCCACGTACAGGTAGTTCGCACCCGCGGTGGGGCTTTTCCGAGTGGCGCGGCCACGGCGACCTGCCAGAGCCTCGGCCACCTCGGGTCGCGCGCGATGGTTGTCCATTTTCGCGGGATCGCCCTCGGAGTCGGCCAGCACCGAGCCGTCGCGGGCAATCACGGTGAGACGTGCGCGAAGGGGGCTGGCAACGTGCGCGATCGCCGGCTGGCTCACCAGCGTGCCGTCGGATGCCACAGCCCGCGCCAGCATGCGCGCCTCCCCCTCGAGCCGTTCCGCCATGGTCTCCACATAGCTGGATTCGGCCACCCGCGTCACCAGGAAATCCACGCCCACCGCGGTTGCGCCGAACAAACCCAGGAGCGCCGCGATGAGCTTCAAAAACAGTCTCGACGCCAACAGGTGCGCTCTCCTCGACGGCTGTAACTGTTATTGTACGATCTTCCGGGAGGTGTTCATGAAAAGGACTCGCAGAAAATTGTTGCAAGCCGCCGTCACCGGACTGGCTGCGACGGGCGCTGCTCAGGCGCAACAGAAGCCCGTCAAGAAGGTGCACTATCGCGGAGAGAAGCCGAAGACGACGCCTCTGTTCTCGAGCGCCGTATCCTACGGCAACCTGCTCTTCATCGCCGGAAAAGGCGCACACTTCGAGGGAGACATCAAGGCGCACACCAAGCACGTGCTCGACGAAATCGAAAAGGAGCTCCTCAACGCGGGTTCCTCCATGGAAAAAGTCCTCAAGTGCAACGTGTACCTCAACGACCTCAAAGACTACCAGGCTATGAACGAAGTCTTTCGGGGGCGTTTCGGGCCCGAGCCGCCCGTGCGGACGACCATCGCCGCAGCCGGCGGCATCCCGGGCAACTCCTTGGTCGAAATCGATGTCATCGCGTATATTTGAACGTAGTAGTGCGGGCATGACCGGGCGCTACGGCGCTTGGGAGGTCCCATGCTGGCAGGCAAGACAGTCGCCATTGGAATCGGGCTGATCGCGGTCGGCGTGGCCGGCTACGCGGCGACCTCCGGTTCGAGCCCGACCGCGCTGATTCCGGCGGCGTTCGGCGCGGCACTGGTCGTACTCGGATGGCTGGCCTACGAGGATCGCCGGCGCAGGACGGCCATGCATATCGCAGCAGCCGTCGGATTGCTGGGTTTTCTGGGTTCGGTTCGAGGCCTGCTCGGAATCCGGGACCTGGTGACGGGAGCACCCGTCGAGCGGCCGCTGGCGGTGATCTCGCAGTCGCTTATGGCCGTGCTCACGGGAGTGTTCGTGACGCTGTGCGTGAAGTCCTTCATTGACGCCCGGCGCCCACGCTCCGGTTCCTGACGCTGACGTGGGATTTCAGGCTGCGCGCCGCGTTCCGTAAAGACCCCGGTCCCGTATGTAGGCCAACACGGCCGGCGGTAACCATTCGGTGGGCTCTTCTCCGGAAGCCAGTTTGGCGCGCAACTCCGACGAGGAAATCGGCAGCGCGAGCGTCTCCAGCCGGTGGACTCGAGCGCCCGGTGGAATGTCATACTTGTGACCCGGCCGGGCCGCCACGATAAAGTCCACGGCGCGGACGACCTCTTCCCAGCGGTGCCAGCTGCGCAGATCCGCAAACGCATCGGCGCCGATCAGAAAATACAGTTCGTCAGCCGGCTCGAGAGTCGTTCTGAGCTTCTCGATGGTGCGGATCGAGTAGCTCGGCGCCTCGCCTTCATCCAGGCGGGAGGGCTGGAATTCCGGCCGTCCCACGCAGGCCAGCTCAAGCATCCGATAACGGTCTTCGTACGGAGCTGCCGTCGCGCCGGGCTTATGAGGCGGTTGCCAGGCGGGCACGAACAGGACCCGGTCCAGCCCATATTGCCGGACGGCCTCGCCGGCAACCGTGAGGTGAGCATAGTGGACCGGGTCGAACGTGCCGCCGAACAAGGCGATCTTCATCGGAGCCCGCGGCTTTCCTGTTCCTGGCGGAGCGCAGCCCGGCTTGCCAGGGCGTCGGCCCGGTTGTTGTCCTCATGAAAGGCATGGCCTCGCGTCCACACCCAGCGCGTTTTGTGGCGTTGCATTTCGGCGTCCAGCGCCTCCCATAAGTCGCGGTTCTTGACGGCTTGGCCGGAGGCCGTCTTCCAGCCCTTGCGCTTCCACCGCGGCAGCCACTCGGTTACGCCCTTCTTGAGATATTCGGAGTCGGTCACAATCTCCACCTCGCAGGGCTCCTTGAGCGCCCGCAACCCCTCCACCGCGGCGGTCAGTTCCATACGGTTGTTGGTCGTCAGCGGAGCCGAACCGTGAAGCTCCCGCTTGTGGTCTTTGTAGCGCAAAATGCAAGCCCAACCCCCCGGACCCGGATTTCCTTTGCAGGCACCGTCCGTAATCAGGCGGACTTTTTTCATGCGGCCGATGCCGGGGAGGCCTCCTGCCGCCGTTCCAGGAAGCGGTCCACGAGCTCCAGGATTTCCGCCGCTTCACGGGCCTGGTAGATGGCGGCGCGCAACCGTGCGCCCTGGTGCAGCCCGTGGCTGAAATAGGTGGCAAATTGCTTCATTCGCCCGATCAAGTCCGGTTCGTCGCGTTCGATGAGGGCGCAGTAATACGTTCGCATCACGTGCAACCGCTCGTGCTCGGAGGGAACGTCATACCTCCCTGTGGCGACGTACTGTGCGATCTGGCGGAAGATCCAGGGATTGGAGGCGGCGGCCCGCCCGATCATCACACCATCGCACCCTGTTTCGGCCACCATCCGCACGGCATCTTCGGGGGTGAAGATGTCACCATTGCCGATAACCGGGATGCGCACGGCGCCCTTCACTTCCGCGATGCGGCGCCAGTCCGCCTTGCCGGCGTAGCCCTGCTCCCGCGTGCGAGGGTGCAGCGCCACCGCATTGACGCCGCAGGCTTCGGCCAGACGCGCCAGTTCGACCGCTACGATTTCCTGCTCGCTCCAACCTGCGCGGAATTTGATCGTGAGAGGGATCGAGATCGCCGCGCGCACGGCGCGCACGATACGCTCGACATGGCCCAGATCGCGCAATAAGGCCGAGCCGCCGTTGCATCGCACGACCTTCTTGGCCGGACAGCCGAAGTTCAGATCCACGATATCGAACCCCAACTCCTCACAGATGCGCGCAGCCTCCGCCATTGCCGCCGGATCGGATCCGAAAAGCTGCGCCGTGATCGGGTGTTCGTCCGGCTCGAAGGCAAGGTACTCCCATACCCGGCCGGAGACACGGCCCTGCCGGGCCCGCACGACGCCGTCGGAGCTGGTGAACTCGGTCATCACCAGACCACATCCGCCCATGCTGCGGATGAAACGGCGGAATACAGTATCGGTCACCCCCGCCATGGGCGCCAGCACCGTGGGCGGGCGGATGCGCACGTGCCCGATTTGGAAATGTTCCGGAAAGCCGTGCATCCCTCACTCATTCTAGCGGGCGGCGGATCGGAAACGAAAACGAGCAAGCAACCGTCTGAGAATACACAAACCGTCCGATAATACACAAAAGGAGATTTAGATCCCATGAAAGCCATCCAGATCGCAATCCTGGCAGCCCTGATCGTAACGGGAGCGCTTCTTTACAAGGTGTGGCGCGGCCAACAGGCTGAGCAACCGGCGCCCGCTGCCGTCACGCAAACGACGGCTCCGTCCGTCGGGACCGAACCCGTGGAGACTCCTTCCCGTGAAGCGGCGCCGGCAGCAGCGCCTGCGCCTCGCAAACCTTCCCCCGTTCCGAGCGCTAAGCCCATCCAAAACGAGCCGGCCCGGGCCGCGCAGACCGCCGCAGCCGGGCAGGCACAGACAGAAACGCCGGCTCCGGCAACTCCACCGTCCCAACCCGTCCAAGGCCGTCAGGAAACGGCGGCGGCGCCGCGAGCCCCCGCTGCGCCCCCGGCCCGGACCGTGACCATCCCCGCAGGAACACTCATCTCAGCACGGCTGTCCGAAACGCTGGAGAGCGACAAAATGCAGCCGGGCGACAGTTTCCTTGCCGTGCTGGACAGCCCCCTGGTCGTGGAAGGCCTGGTGATCGCAGAAAAGGGCGCACGGCTGGAAGGGCGCGTGGTCGAAGTGGAACAGGCTGGAAGAGTGAAAGGCCGGGCAGCCCTGGGGATCCAGCTTGTGCGACTCGAGACCAGCGACGGTCAGCGCGTGGCGATCCAAACCGAAACGTTCCGCAAGGAAGCCGAAGCCACCAAGCGGGAAGACGCAGCCAAGGTCGGATTGGGCGCCGGTCTCGGCGCCGCTATCGGGGCCATCGCCGGCGGCGGAAAGGGAGCCGCGATCGGGGCCGCAGCCGGCGGCGCGGCGGGAACCGGCGCGGTGCTGGCAACCCGGGGCAAACCTGCCGTGATTCCTGTAGAGACCCGGATTGATTTCCGTCTCAACCACCCTGTCACCATCACTGAGAAGAGGTGAGCTCGCAGGCGGCTTCTCACTGCGGGACGGGCTCCCGCGTCGGCTCCTGACAGCCCTGCTAGACTGTGAGGACACCTCGAGATGGGAGCCGAAGCGTTCGTGGTCCTGGCGGTCGTCGGGATCGTTCTGATCCTGCTCACCGCCACGCGCCTTCCCGCTGACGCTGTGCTCGTCGCGGCCCTGACGTTCCTGGTCTTCGTCCCTGTTCCCGAAGCCACGGGATGGCGCATGGGGGTTCTGAACGTGTCGGAAGCCTTTTCTGGGTTCAGCAACCCAGGCGTGCTGACCGTAGCAGTCCTGTTCGCCGTGGCTGCGGGCTTACGACAGACGGGGGCGATTGATTGGGTGGCTCAGACGGCATTAGGCCGGCCGGCAACTGTTCGCAGCGCTTTAGCCAGGGTCGTGTTTCCGGCCGTTCCCATCAGCGCGTTCCTGAACAATACGGCCGTGGTCGCCATGCTGGTGCCCGCCATCAGCGACTGGGCCCGCAAGTTGCGCCTCCCGGTGTCCAAGCTCATGCTTCCGTTCAACTATGCCACCGTGTTGGGCGGAACTTGCACGCTCATCGGGACCAGCACGAACCTCATCGTCGGCGGTCTGATATTGAGCTCGGGCAAGCTGCCCCCACTTGGTTTGTTTGATGTCACATGGATCGGACTCCCGGTCGCTCTGATCGGTTGCCTTTTCGTTTGGCTGGCCGGGCCGTTTCTGCTTCCAGACCGGGGCTCCCCCTCCAGTCAGCTTCGTGAGGCGCGAGAGTACATGGCGGAAATGATTGTCCCGCCCGGCAGCCCGCTGGTGGGGAAGACGATCGAGGAAGCCGGTCTTCGTCATTTGCCCGGCGCGTTTGTCGCCGAGATTGAACGGGACGGCGAAAGCCTTGTCGCCGTCGGACCCGAGCAAAGGCTGAAAGCCAACGACCGCCTGGTGCTCGTGGGCGTCGTGGATTCGATCCGGGATCTCCAGCAGTTGCGCGGCCTCGTTCCTGCTACGGATCAGGTCTTCAAGCTCGACTCGCCGCGCTACCGCCGCCGGCTATTCGAAGCCGTTGTCTCCAACACCTGCCCGCTTGTGGGGAAGACCATTCGGGACGGGCGTTTCCGCAACCGCTACAACGCCGTCGTGCTCGCAGTGGCTCGCAACGGCGAGCGACTCCGGGGCAAGATCGGAGACATCGTCCTGCGCCCCGGCGACACTCTGCTGATCGAAGCCGGTCCTTCGTTTGCCGTCCAGCAACGGGACTCGCGGGATTTTTTCCTGATCAGCGGCGTGGAGCACTCCACGCCGCGCCGGCACGAGCGCGCGACGCTGGCTCTGGCGATTCTGGCGGTGATGGTTGTGGCGGCCGCGGCCGGCATCAACATGCTGAGCGCAGCCTTGGTCGCCGCCTTCCTCATGGTCGCCACCGGCTGCTGCAGCTTAAGTGACGCCCGCAACAGCCTGGAGTGGCCCGTGCTCATCGCCATCGGCGCGGCACTCGGACTCGGGCGCGCCATGGAGGTTTCCGGCGCAGCGCACTCCCTGGCCGCCGCAATTCTGTCGCTTGCCGGCCAGCAAGCGTGGCTCACCCTGGCGGCCTTTTACGTAGCCTCCGCCGTGCTTACAGAGATTCTCACCAACAATGCCGTGGCCGCCCTGATGTTCCCGGTCGCCCTGGCCAGCGCCGAGCAACTCGGCGTGAGTCCGCTGCCGTTCGTTATGGCGCTTATGATCGCGGCTTCGGCCGGTTTTGCCACGCCAATCGGCTACCAGACCAACCTCATGGTGTACGGACCGGGAGGCTATCGTTTCGGTGACTACCTTCGGCTCGGAATTCCTCTCGACGTCGTGGTCGGCTTCACGACGGTGTTCCTCGTGCCGCTGATCTGGCCTTTTTAAGCTTTGACGCAATGCGTCGCGGCGGCCGTCGGCGCGTTGCGCGGTACAATCAGGCTCATGGCGTGGCTGTGCTTGGCGCTCCAGGAGGGGCCGCGGCTGGGAAGCCTGCTCGGTGAGTCCAGTTCGGGAGCGACCCTGTTTGCGGCCCTCGGCGTGGCGTTTTTCCTCGGGGCCGCCCACGCCCTCACTCCGGGGCATGGCAAGGCTCTGGTCGCGGCGTATCTGGCGGGAAGCCGCGGCCGGGTTGCGGATGCGATCTACCTGGGAACGGTTGTGACCATTACGCACACGGCGAGCGTTTTTGTCCTTGGCTTTTTGACGCTCTACGCCTCGACGCGGGTGGCGCTCGAGCAGATCTACCCGTGGCTGGCTTTCGCAAGCGGCCTGCTGGTCAGCCTCATCGGCGCCGCTCTGATGTGGAAGCGACTCAAAAGGTGGCGCAAGGGGGGCTGCGTCCCCGGGCATTCTCACGGCACCCACGAACATCCGCATCCGCACCTGCACGAAAGGCCGGGCAGGTTGAGTCTGACATCCCTTGGGATTTCCGGAGGATTGGTTCCTTGCCCCGAGGCACTGGCGGTGCTGATGATCTCGGCGTCGCTGCGGCGCGTAGCGCTCGGGCTGGCCATCCTCGGCGCCTTCAGCCTGGGGCTGGCGGCGGTGCTGATTGCGATCGGCGTAGCCATGGTCCTGGCGGCGCCTCTCATGAGCCGCTTCACCGGAGAAGGGCCGTGGCTCCGTGCGTTGCCCCTCGGCAGCGCCGCAGTCGTCACCGCTATCGGGGTCGTGATGCTTCTCCAGGCATCACAGAGGCTTTGAAGGCAGCAAGGACGGTTGCGTGCCCGAACAAATCTTCCTGTCGTTGTGGCTCCGGGACTACAGTTTCCACAACATGCCGGAGCACTTTCAGAGGCTCCTCGAATTGTTTCCCTTCTCCACGCAGGCCCCCGCCGCGCCGACCATGAAGATTTATGCCATCGAGTATGCCGAGCCGCCGGCGCTGGAACAGCGCCTGCCCCCTGGTGCGGCCGCGGCGGAAGTCGTCGAAATGGCGCGGGAGTTTCTGCACGAAGACTGCGCGTGTGTCGTAGAGGCGCACTGGGACCTGTGGCAATACGAAGGGGTCTGGAAGCTCCTCCCGTCGCCGGTGACGCTCTCGTGTCACGGACCGCTTTTTGAAAGCGTCGTCGGCGATCACCTGCGGATCGAAGCCGGGCTGGACGCCCATTTTCTGCCCCAGCCCGAGGCCCCCGGCCATCTGGCTAAAGTGCAGTCCAACATCCGCAGCTTGTTGCGCCTGAGCCGCGAACTGGAGGCGCGCCTTCCCGTCGAACGGCGGCAGCTATGGACCGAGACAGGCGAGAGTTTTCTCGAGAAGCTGCAGGCTTACCTTGACGAAAGCTGAGGCGCCCGGGCGCTATCCTGCTCTGTCTTCGAGCAGCGCGCGGATGCTGGAGCTCAGTTCCTCCGGCAAGAAAGGCTTTTGCAGGAACCGCACTCGTGCGCGGCAGTGCTCCGGGAGCACGGAAAGATCGAACGGGTAGCCGCTGAGCACGATGGCGCGGAGTCGGGGATCGGTTTCGCAGGCACGCCGGACGAGCTCTTCACCCGATATGCGAGGCAGGGTGAGATCAGCAACGAGCAGGGAGAACTCCTGGAACGCGACCAGGCGCAGGGCCTCCTCAGCAGACGTACAGACGGTAACGTCGTAGCCGCGCCGCACGAGGTAACCCTGCAGGAGGTTCCGCAACGAAGAATCGTCATCCACCACCAGGATCCGGCCGGATGCCGGGCGCGGAGTCACCATCGCGGCTACCACAGAGACAGAGGAATCTCGCCCGGGCTGAACGCGATACCGACACTGGCGTGGTATGTCGTCCTCCGGAACGTGGTTCCACCGATCTCGAAGTTCCTGGCGTCCACCCGCATCGTCAGGTGGGCGCCGCGGAACATCTGATAACCGGCACCGACGCCCGCGCGGTAGCTGACGAAGCGTTGCAGTTGCTCGGAAAGACTGCCGAGACGGGAATAGCCCGCCGAGGCCCCCAAGTTCCATTTCCGCAGGCCGGTATAGCTGAAATCCACGCCTGCGTTCTCGGCGCCGGAAGTCAGGAAAACTCCGTTGCCGGGGTGAAGGCCGCGGCTGTAATAGAATCCCAGCCGGGAGCGCCGGAAAACGCGCGAGAGGCGCAAGTCGCCCCTGCCGACGTAGGTGACGCGGTGGAAGGCTTCCACGCCGGTGGTCTGACCGAGGATCGCCACCACAATCGGGTCGAGCGTCACGCGCCGCAGCCCTTGAATTTCGAGGCGCAGGGCGCCCACGCGCAGGCCGAAATCCCAGTACCTGCCCAGCCGGGCGGCCCAGTCAAAGCTGGCCCCGTGCGCATCCGCGGAGCCGAACAGGCGCGTGAAGCCAAAGTGCACGTAGTCGTAGTCAAAGCCGATCGCGTGGTTCCGGCCGATGCGCCGCGCCAGGTCGCCGCGCGCACTCCACCCCGCCACTCCGATCAGGGATGCGTGGCGCCGCCGGACGACAAATCCGGTCCCCCCGATGTTGGAAGACCAGTTGCGACCGAGCTGAAACGTGAGGTCGCCGAGCGTGCTCAGGTAATACGTTTGTGCGTCAAACAGCTCGTTGCGCGGCGTCGGTGCAAACGTCGGATCCAAAAAACCTTGGGCGTCCGGAATCCCGAAACTGCGCGAAAACAGACCCGCTTGCTCGCGCAGCGAAAACACCACCCGGCGCGAGACCTGATGCACGACGCCCAGCGCAAGGTGGTGGTCCGTGCCGTTGAAAAACGTCCGCCCGGGGTAATGGCGGTAGCCGCCCCGGTAGTCGGCTCCGACCACCGTGCGCCGCCATTGCCGGTAGCCAAGCACGCCGAATTGCACGGCGGCACCGTAGCGGTTGACTTCCGGAACCCGGCCCTGCGGGTCGAGCGAGAAGGGAGTCAAGCCGCTGTCGTAAAAACCCATCAGGTGCACGTAAGGACGGAGCCGGATCACCTCGCCGCCTCCCCGCATCACTACTCCGCCGCCCCGGCTGAGAATGGTCGGGCCCCCGTACTCGACACGTTGCGCGCTGAGCACCGCCGGCAAGCCGACAGCCACCAGCCACGCCCAGCGCCGCGTCTTTCCGCCCCCCTCCGCCTCGTGGACGCGCCTAGACCCTCCGCCCATCCTAATGACTCCGCATCCTCCGCACTCGGCCCTCCCGCGGGCGCAATCTTCAGTCTGACTTGATACTTCCCGGGTGTCAAGCGCAAGTCCGCGCACCGGGGGTAAGGTGAAAGGGAAACCTGCAAGGCGGCATCCCAAAGATGAGGAGGCATGATGAAACGAAGGTGGTTCTCTGGAAAAGCGGGAGCTTGCCCGGTCCGCACAGGCCTGGTCGTCGGGCTGCTGGCAAGCTCGGCGGCCGCCGGCGCTGAGCTGCCCGTGCGGCATGTGATCCTCTACAAGCACGGCGTGGGGTATTTTGAGCGAGCTGGAGAGGTGCCCGCGGGCCAGACAGCACAGCTCGAATTCCAGGCGTCGGAAATGGACGACGTGCTCAAGTCCCTCACGGTGACGGACGCCGCCGGGCGGCCCATTGCCGGGCTGCGGTACGATTCGAGCGAGCCTCTCGAACGACAGCTGCAACGGTTTCCCTTCCGGCTGGCGGGCGGGCAGTCCCTGAGCGCGCTGCTCGACTCCGTCAAAGGGGCCCGGATCGAGATCCGCTTCGGGCCGCAGACGCTGAAAGGAGCCGTGGTGGGTGCCCGCCTCTCGCCGGCCGCTCAGAATCAGCCGGAGCGTGAACTGCTCACCCTGCTTGATGATTCCGGCGAGCTTCGCACCGTAGAGCTGTCGAGTGCCTCGGCCCTGCGCTTCGAGGACCCTGCCTTGGCAGGACTCCTCCAGGATTATCTCAACGCCGTCAACAGATCGCGCTCTACAGAACGCCGCCGCGTCTATATTGACGCAGCGGGCTCAGAGCCGCGGCGCCTCGTGGCGGGCTACGTCATCCCGGTGCCGGTCTGGAAATCCAGCTACAGGCTCGTGTTCAGGGAAACGGGCGAAGCGGTTCTGGAAGGGTGGGCGATCGTAGACAACACCACGGCCGAGGACTGGAACAACGTCAGGCTGGCCCTGGTCTCCGGGCGGCCGATCTCGTTCGTGAGCCGTCTCTACGAACCCCGGCATGTCTCGCGTCCGGCGGCCGAGCTTGCCGAGGAACGCGCCCAGGCGCCGATCGTACATGCGGGTGCCATCCAGGAGCGTGCAGCTCCTGCAGTGGGCGGTGTAATAGGAGGTCTGCCGCCGCAGGCGGCCTTCAGAACGCTCTCGGCCGGAGCCGCTCCGCCGCCGGAAGCACGCCGTGAAGACGTGGCGAGCTCTATCGTTCCCACCGAAGGACGCGAGCTTGGCGAACTCTTCCAGTACGACTTCGCGCAGCCGGTGACGGTCCGGCGGGGCCAGTCCGCCATGCTGCCCTTCCTCCAGCAGAAACTGGCTGCGCGCAAGCTGCTCATCTACTCCGGCGCCTCCGGCCCTCACCCCACGCACGCGGCCGAACTGACCAACAACACGGGCAAGACGCTGGACGGGGGCCCGATCACCGTCTTCGACGCGGGCGCCTACGCGGGAGAGGCGCTGATGGAGACCCTCAAGGCGGGCGACCGGCGGCTGATCAGCTACGCGGTGGATCTCGGAACACGCGTGACTACGCAGTTTGAAAGCGGCGGCGAGGAGCTCCGGGAGGTGCACTTGCGGCGCGGCGTGCTGACCAGCCGCCACGCGCGGCGAGAGACCCGAACTTACACCATCCGTAACGTGGATCAGAAGGCAAAGACTCTCCTGATCGAGCATCTCGCACGCCCGGATTTCCGAGTCGTCGGCCGCAAGCCGGATGCGACCACGGCCGCTGCCTACCGCTTCGAAGTCAAACTCGCCCCCGGCGCACTCGAGAAGTTCCCGGTCGTCGAGGAGCGGACCTACGAGACGACCACGGCGGTGACAAACCTTACGCCAGAGCTGTTGACGAGTTTCCTGCAAAACAAATCCCTCCCGGAGGGCGCGCGCAAACAGCTGGAACAGATTCTCCGCCTCAAACAGGCCATCGCCGGCCTCCAGCGCGAACTCCAACTTGCGGAACAGGAGGCCGACACACTGGCTCAGGACCAGGACCGCATCCGGCAGAATCTCGCCAGCCTGAGCGGCGTCAGCGGCCAGCAGGATCAGGTGCAGCAGTATGCCCGGCAACTGGGCGTCCTCGAAGGTCGCATCACGGCGCTGCGCGACCGCCAGAGCGCGCTGCGCAACCGGAAAGCTGCGCTAGAATCGGAACTCAATTCCCTGATCGAGAAGATGGAGTTTTGAACATCGCGCTCGTGGGCTATGGGGCGGTGGGGAGGGCGGTGGCCGCCTTGCTTCAGCGCTACCGGCAGCGCTTCCCCTTTTGCATTGTGGGCATCCACACCGCACGTCACGGGACGGCGTACGATCAAAACGGACTCCCGCCAGAGCCGCTCTTCGGTCCGCCGGCAGCCTCGGTGCGTGAGTTCCTGGAACGCGCACGGGCCGAGGTGATGGTCGAGCTCACGCCGCTGAATCCTGCGACGGGTGAGCCGGCGATCACCCACATCCGGACGGCGTTTGCCTTGGGCATGCATGTGGTCACGGCCAACAAGGGTCCTCTGGCCCACGCCTATGCCGCTTTGGCGGAAGAGGCGCGCCGCGCCGGCGTGGCGTTTCGCTTCGAGTCCACCGTTCTGGATGGGGCGCCCGTGTTCCATTTGGTGCGCTATGCGCTCCCGGGCGTGCGGATTCTCGGCTTCACGGGGGTGCTCAACTCCACGACCACCGTTGTGATCGAAGCCATGCGAGAGGGGCGGACCATGGAGGAGGGGATTGCGACGGCGCGCCGGTTGGGCATCACCGAAGCAGATGCGAGTTACGATATTGACGGCTGGGACGCAGCAGCGAAGACCGCTGCGCTGGCTAATGTGCTTATGGACGCTCGGATCACTCCTCTGGCGGTGGACACCAAAGGCATCCGGCGCCTGACGCCGGAGCGTCTGGCCGAACTGGCCGCCAAAAGAAAGACAGTGCGCCTCGTCAGCCGGGCGCGGCGCGCAGCCTCCTCCGTCCACCTCCGCGTCCGGGCCGAAGTGCTGCCGGAAACCGACCAACTGGCTGCCGTCCACGGTACTTCCAACCTGCTGTTGCTTCACACCGATGCGGCGGGCACCGTGGGAATCCTTTCGGTTAACCCCGGCCTCCAGCAGACGGCTTACGGAGTCCTTTCCGACCTGGCAGACATTGCGGGAGTGCGCGCATGAAGCTCGTGCGGTTTTTGTTTGACGGCCAGACGCACGCCGGCGTGCTGTCAGGCCAGGGCGTGGTGCCCGTCTCCGAGATCAACGCCCGATGCGGCACGGCCATTCCCAACGACATACTCGGCATCATCCGATCTGGCGATCTGGAGCCTCTCAGCGAAGCCTGCCGCCTGGAAGCCATTCCCGCCGGGCACGTGAAGCTTTTGTTGCCTTACGAAGTCCCGCCCAAGATCTGGTGCATCGGGCTGAATTTCCGCTCGCATGCCGAGGATCTGGGTACGGAGCAACCGGAGGAACCCGGCAGCTTCCTCAAGCCTGCCTCCTGTCTTTTCCCTCCGGGCGGGGAGATTATCCTTCCACCGCCTGAGATTTCAAGCGACGTGGATGCCGAAGGGGAGCTCGGGGTAATCATCGGCCGCCGGTGCCGCTATGTGCCCGCAGATCACGTTCGCGAAGTCATCTTCGGCTACACGACCACGCTGGATCTTACGGCGCTGGATGTGCTCCGGCGCAATCCCCGTTATCTGACGCGGGCCAAAAGCATTGACACCTTTTTCAGCTTCGGCCCGGTGATCGTCACGGCCGACGAAATCGCGGACCTGGAGGCGCTGGAGGTCATCACGGAACACAATGGCGCCGTCTGGTCACGCGACTTTGTGCGGAACATGCGGCATCCCCCCTTCGAGCTGGTGCGCTTCCACAGCGACTACTTCACACTGGAGCCGGGGGATCTCATCTCCACCGGCTGCCCGAAGGGGGCGCGCATCCGAGCGGGCGACCGCGTACGGGCTCGTATCGAAGGTATCGGCACGCTCGAAGCCACGGTCCGGCAGGGCCGGCGCGAACCCCTGTACTAGGTCGCGGTCGTGATAGACTGAAGATTCCGCGATGTTGCGGCGGCTGCTGACCGGGATCAAGCGTTTCCTCTGCTGGGATTATCCCCGAGCATGCTGGCAATACGATGTGATGGTCGCACTGATCCTGGCGTTTGTCTTTTTGACTCCGCGGGAGTGGTTCCGGGACCAGCCACGGCCGGCCAGCGTCGTGTTGGTGCACGAAGAGGACGGCTCGCGGGTGTTCTGGATCGAGCCGCAGTTACTCGGGACGGCCGTTCCGGAACGGCGAAAAGCAGCTGCGGCAGACTTACTGCGGAAACGCACGGGCAAAACCTATCATATCCTCCGCCTGGAGCCCATCTTCGATGCAGAATCGGAGATTAAAGGCTACCTCGCGGTGGTGCGCCACTGAGGATCTTATTCTCCCGGTACGGTTTACACGCAAGGCGATTCTGGGCGCCGGGCTTGCCCTGGCGCCGACTGCGCCGGCCGTGTCTGTGGAGGCGGTGCTGGCTGCGATGGATCGCGCCGCCGGAACGTTTCGCGACGCCGTGGCCGTCGTCGAGCGCATGGATTACACCGCCATAATCAACGACACCACGTCAGAGACGGGAACGATGCGCATGCTCCGGCGCGCCCGTCAGGTGCAACTGCGCCTGGATTTCGGCGAGCCGGATGTGCGCACCGTGGTCCTCTCCGGACGCCGGGCGGAAATTTACTACCCCAAGATCCGGACCGTGCAGATTTACGACTTAGGCCGGCAGCGCGAACTGGTGGATCAGTTTCTGCTGCTCGGATTCGGCACCTCCGGCGGCGAGCTGAAGAAAAACTATACGGTGCGAGCGCTCGGAGATGAGCAGGTGGCCGGCGTTTCTGCCTCGCGCCTGGAGCTGGTCCCGAAGTCGCAAAAGGCTCGCGAGCACGTCGTCAAGATCGAAATGTGGGTCTCAGCGGACGGCCATCCCGTCCGGCACAAATTTTACAAACCCTCGGGAGATTACACGCTGATTACGTACTCCAATCTCCGCATTAACTCTGGCATCACCGAGGCCTCTCTGCGTCTGGAACTTCCTCCGGGCGTCAAGCGCGAATATCCGCAGAAGCAGGCCTGAGCAAAACGAATCCCAAACCGACTGCAAATGAAGTCAAGACTGGCATTTGTGGACTGGACACGCGGCCTGGCGGCAGTGATCATGCTTCAGGGCCACGTCTTTCACGCGTTTACGCGCCCGGACCTGCGCAGCGAACTGCCGTACGTACTCTCGCAGTTCGCCGGCGGGATGCCGCCGGCGATCTTTCTGTTTCTCACCGGCGTCACGCTGGCTTTCCTGATGGACAGTCGCGGGAGGCAGGGGGACGGTCCGGCACGCCGCCTGATGGCCGCGCTGCGGCGGGCCGCTTACCTGCTGGCGCTCGCCTTCGCATTCCGCTTGCAGATGTGGGCCTTCGCCTGGCCGCATAGCCCGTGGACCGATCTGCTTCGCGTAGATATCCTCAACTGCATGGGCTTTACACTGGCGGTGCTTGCTCCCATGGCGGCGTGGGACACGCGGCGACGCATGGTGGCGGCGGCCGCGGCGGGAGTCGCCATCGCGGGGGCTTCTCCGCTGGTGTCGCAACTGCCCTGGAGCGGAATTCCGGTCACCCTGAAGGCGTACGTGACGCCGGATCCGCTGCAATTCAGCTTTTTCCCCTGGGCGGCTTTCGCCGCGTTCGGGCTGAGCGCGGGAAGTGCGCTGCGACTTGCAAAGGCGTCCGGACTCCCGGTTTGGATCCCGCGCATGGCCGTGGCCGGATTCGGACTGATCCTGCTGGGACGCCTCCTGGCGTATCTGCCCTATTCTCCGTATCCGCAGTCGAGCTTCTGGCTTGACAGTCCTCTGCTGATCTTTATCAAGCTGGGCGTCATTCTGGTCATCCTGGCCGGCGCCTACCACTGGACGGAGCACCGGGGTCCGCGGTGGAGCTGGGTGCAGCAACTGGGGACGACGTCGCTGCTCGTGTACTGGGTCCACACGGAGCTCGTGTATGGACGCTGGTTTTACTTCTGGAAGGCGAGTCTCAATGCAGCGTACGCCGCGCTGGCCGCCCTGGCCGTGATTTTGCTGATGCTGGCGCTTTCGACAGCACGAATGCGATGGAAGGAGCTGCCGCAGCCTCGGGTCCGCCTGTTGCCGTCTGCCGGTCTAAAGGCCTCCGCGTTGCGCTCAGGCGTCGCCTTGGAAACTTGAGTTCTAAAAGCCGGCAGGCCGCTCCGCTCCGGAGTTGCGCAGGTAGGGGCCGCGCTTCCCGCTGGGGAGAATGGTCTCGGCCGAGGTGCGGGCGTGCAACAACTGCTGGGACGTCAATCCCCTGGCCCCGAAAAGATCCGCTCCGCTGAAGTCCGCGGCGAAAATGTCTGCTTCGTCGAACCGGGCCCCGCGAAGGCGCGCCCGCGAAAAGCTCGTACTTTTCAACACAGCCCCGGTGAAGTCGCAGCCTTCCAAATCGGCCCCGTGAAATTCCGAGCGCGCCAGATCGGAGCCCTGGCACCGCGCCCGCGCCATCTCCGCCGAGCGGAAGTTGCACTCCCAGAACGTTGCGCCGGAGAGCACCGCTTCGACGAACCGCGCGCGAACAAAACGGCTGAACCTGGCCGAGGCGCCGTACAGCACCGCACCATTGAAGTCGGCACCGGAAAAGTCGCATTCGGAAATCTTGATCTGGTGGAGGCCGGCGGCTGACAACAGCGCACCCGCAGCGTCGCAGCGAACCATGACCGCTTCAAGGAGGCGCCCCTGGCGGAAATTCGCGTTGCGCAATGTCACCTCCGTCAGCCGCGCCTCGCACAGGGTGATTCCCGGGGCCGTGCAGTCATCCAGGGCCACGTTCTCCAGTGTGGCTCGGGAAAGATCCGCGGCGGCGAGCACCGCTTCCCGCAGATCGGCACCCTGCAGTTCGGCCTCTTCGAGTTTGCACGCGGACAGGTCGGCCTTACGAAGGCGGCACGAGTGAAAGACCGCCTTGCGGAGATCCCGCCGGGCAAGCTGCGCCTGTGGCAGCGCCGCGCCGGAAAAATCGGCCCGCTCGCCGGTCTGTTCTCCTTTCAGCCACGCAGCATGGAGGGCCAGCATCTCCACCAGTGCCGCCGGCAAATCCGCCCCTTGCGGACGTAGAGAATCGCCGGATGCCATCCCTTCTGACCCATCGGCCCGGAGGGCGTGAAGCTTTACCGGAGCGGTGCGATGGAGTATCTTGCTTCCGGCCTAGCGAACTACAGCCTCGGGCGGGCGGGGCTTTGAAGCAACGACTTCAAGTCGCAGGGGCGCCAGTGTGCCGGTCATCCGCAACTGGTCGCGCCCGCGGGCAAAGGCGAGCATAAGCCGGCCGTCGCGGTCCGTTTCCCCTTGGCCGAGCCAGGCTTCCGGCTCCGACCACAGCCGCAGGCACGTCAGCCGCAGGTGCGGCTTACCCCACCGCCAGGCAAGCTCGTAGCAGCCGGAAACACCTCGGAAGGAGGCTTCCGGCGCCAGTTCGATGCCGTTGGCGCTGAAGGATCCGCTCACGCTCAGATTGGCGAACAGCTGCGCGCCCAATCCGGATGTGCGCAGCAGGCCGTCTCCTTCGAGCACCCCGCCCCGCCAGCGCACACCGCGAAAGTGACCTCCTACTTGATAGGCCGGCGCGGGCGGGCTCAAGGTCGCTCGCGCGTAGCCTTCGAACCTGCCGCGCTCCACCTGGGCCGTGACCCAGGTTGCCTCTACGCGGTCTCCGTCCCAGAACAGGCGGGCCCGGACGTTCCGCAACTCAACGCCCGCCACGACAAAAGAGCCCGCTTCGATCTCGGCCGTGGCGTGCCAGTCGCGCATCCAGCCGGGCAAGCCTTCGCGGCGCAGGCCGAAAGTCCGCGCCAGCAGGCCGCGGGGCCGCGGCAGCGCGGGCTCGAACAGGCGTTCGAGTTCGGCGGCGGAAAGCTCGCCGAAGCGCAACTCGAAGCGGTGCGGGCGCAGGGTCTGCGGCTGATAGCTGTAGGCGCCCTCGATCTCAAGATCCCCGACACGCAAGCGGGCTTTCTCCAGCCGCACGGCGTGCCCGTCCACCACGACCCGGCCCTGCAACGCTTCCAGCGGCAGGGCCAGAGCGGGAAGAATTACGCTCCCGCCGCTCAGCTCCATGGTTCCCGTCCACGCCGGACGGGCGCCTGGCCTCCACCGCACATGTAGCGTTCCCGCCCAGCTTCCGGCCCGGATTCGGGAAAACAAGGGCGCCGCGCCGAGCGACGCCAACGGACTGCCCTCGGCGAGCGATCTTGCCAGACTCAAGCCGGTGGCCGTCACCTTCAGCTCGGTATCAAGATCCGGGAGCCGGATTGCGCCTTGCACGGTGACGTGTTCGCCGTTCTCCGCGACCAGTGCCGAAGGGAGGATCTGGAGGCGTCCTTCGGCTAAGACCACATCGAGTCGCGGTGATCGCAGCACGAGTCCTACCGGCGCGACAAACCGCCCGTCTTCCAGACGGAGGCGGCCTGTCCAGCCCGCGCCGCGGGAGTAGCCGAGAGCGCCGACTAAACGCCCGTCCACATCCAGGGCCCCCAGCCGGAGTCCGGCGCGGCGTGCCATGGCGGCGAGCGGTGCCATCTCGAGACCTTTGCACGTGACCAGAACACCCCAGCGCGGACGGGAATGGTACTCCGAGACCCTCAGCCCAACTGACACACGAGCACCGGCCACGTCGGCGGCCTCCATCTCCAGGCGCCCGGCGGCCAGATCCACTCGTCCGCCGACCCTCGCCACGAAGCCTTCAGCGTAGGGCGGCATCGCGTCCCACCAGTGGATTTCTCCGAGCCTCGCCGTCCCGCGGAATTCGAAGTTGAGGGGGGAGCCCCGGGCCTCCAGCTCCGCCGCAACGTGCCCGTGCAACCCGGAGTCGTACCCGTAGATCAGCGTGGAAATCTCGGCCAGTTCGCTCCGGTCCACGCGCAGGCTGATCTGGAGGGAACCGGGAGGGTTTCCGCGCCGCCAGCTCCCCTCGGCGCGAATCCGCCCGAACCCATGGCTCGCTCGGTCCGTGCGCGAGGGCGTGCCTTCAAAGCGGAGTCGAAAGCGTCCCGCGGCGTCCGGAGGTGCGACTTCGATTTCGCTTTCGGAGAAGTAATAGACCGACTTGACGTCACCAAACTTGAAATTGATGCGCGCACCCGATACCGAGATTTCCGGCAAATCCCAACCGGCGGCTCGGCCCAACAGATCCTGAACGTTCCAGCGGCCGGCATGGGTTCTCACCAGATTGATGCTGGGTTCGCCTAGGCGCAGGCGGGCAAACTCGAGCTGCCCGCTCCACAGCGAGCGCAGCCGGATTTCGGCCCGCATGGAGGGAACATAGGCCAGCGGTTCCAGACCTGCCGACGGATCGTCGTGGATGACAACTCTCTCTAAGGTGAATCCGGGAGCGGGAAACAGCCTGAAATGCGCCTGGCCAGTTTCCACGGACCTTCCCAGCGAGATCTCCAACGACCTCTGAATCTCGTGCCCGAAACGGCCGGCGCTCACATAGGGCACACCCACAGCGGCCGCCATAAGAACGACAGCTGCGGCCAAGGCCCTCCTCCAGTGGCGCCGTCGCCGGCTCATCGGGCTTCAAACCACCGTTTCAACCGCTCGTATGCGGCCGGGTCGTCGGCGTCCTCCAGAACACCGGCATCCTCCACGTCCACGTATGCGGTGGCTTCCCGGTACCTGCGGATCACGTCACGAGCCTGCGCCTCCGCCGGTAAAGCCAGGATCTCACTAAACAGCTCTCGCGCACAGAGTACCGGATGGCCTCGCCGCCCGGCGCAGCGGGGGACCACGATCAGCTCGTGCGGCACCCGCCGCTTGAATCGCTCGACCAGCCGGGCCACCGTGCCGGCCTGAATTGCCGGATAATCTACGGGGGTGAACAGCACGCCTTCGGAGTCTTCCGGAAGCGCCCTCAAGCCGCATTGCAGAGAACTGAGCTGCCCCAGACGGTACGCGGCGTTGCGCACAAAATGCGCCTGTCGAGCGCGCCGCACCCCCGCCTCGACGTTACCTGCGTCGTAACCCGTGACGACGACGACCGGGCTGCAATGGGCGTGGAAAAGGGCGATCAAGCGGTCCAGGAAAGTCTCCCCCGCCAGCTCCAGGAGTGCCTTCGGGGCACCCATGCGCCGGGACTCCCCCGCCGCAAGAATCAATGCGGCCACACTCACTTAAGCGGCGCCTTCAACCGTTCCGGGACAAAAATGGACTTGGAAAGCTCGCGCCAGTTGGATTCCGCCTTGCGCCGGACCGCGATCATCTCCGCCACCACCGACACCGCAATCTCCTCAGGAGACACGGCGCCGATCTCCAGACCCATAGGAGCAAACACCCGCTCGAACGCGCTTTGGGGAATCCCTCCCTTTTCGAGCTCCTTGACCACGCTGATCACCTTGCGCTTGCTGCCGATCATGGCGATGTAACGCGCCGGCGTCCCCACGGCCCAGCGCAGCACGCGCATGTCGTCACGGTGTCCGCGCGTCACAATGATCAGATAGCTGTTGCCGTCCACACGGAGCCGCGGAAAAACCTCTTCGTACTCCTGCGCGAAGATCTCGTCGGCTTCGGGAAACCGCTCGCGGTTCGCGAAGCTCTCGCGGTTATCCACGATAATCGTCGCGAAGCCGGCGATGTGTGCCACCTTGGAAAGGCTCTTGGAGATGTGGCCGGCGCCGAAAATATAGGCCCGGGGCGGAGGGATCACCGGTTCGACAAAGACGTCCAGCGTGCCCCCGCAGATCAGGCCGCTGTCGTAGGCCGCATCCTGGTTCAGGTGGAACGTCAGGTGCTTCGGCCGTTCGGTCTCCATCACCTCCCGCGCTGCATTCCAGACTTCGGCCTCCACACATCCGCCCCCAACCGTCCCCACGATCGAGCCGTCTTCGCGAACCAGCATCTTGGCGCTTTCGTAGCTCGGAATCGAGCCCCGCACCTGCACGATGGTGGCAATCGCGCATTTCTGACCGAGCTTTCGCAGCCGAACCGCTTCTTCGTAAACGTCCATCCGCTCGAATTATACCGTGCCACGGATCGCGGGCCGCACCAGGCGGCGCCGTTTCTTTCGGACCCGCGGGGCCTGCGGTTCACGTTGATCGCAATACCGGCCTCATAGGCAGGACAACGGCGGGCATACGGTCCAGGACAGCGGGCCTGGCGGCGCTTGCGATGCGTGTGGCTGGGAGGCAGGGATTCGAACCCCGATAAGCAGATCCAGAGTCTGCCGTGTTACCGTTACACCACCTCCCAAAGCACTTCCACAGCGATTGTAACACGAGGGCGCTGCGGGGCTGTGTCCTCAGGAGTTGGCGTCCCCAGCGGGATTCGAACCCGCGTTGCCGCCTTGAAAGAGCGGTGTCCTAGGCCGGACTAGACGATGGGGACCCTTGCTGCGGCTACTGCTACTATAGCCGCCGGCGCGGGATGGCGTCAACTGCTCGCTCCGCCGGGTCTCCTTCAGAGCGTCTTCAGGTAGGCGATCAGATTGTTCTTTTCCTCGTCGGTCAGCATTTCCTTGTACGCCGGCATCCCGTTGCCGCCCGCGTCAATGACCGCGCGAACATTCGCCTCAGTGACCTTCTTTCCGTTGGCCAGCTTGGCTTTCTTGAAAAGCCCCTTCAGGCCCGGGCCAAGCTTCTTCTCTTCACTATCCGCGTTGTGGCAGACGCTGCACTGCTCGAAAACCACCTTACCCTGCTCTGCATCCCCCTGCGACTTGCCCTTGTTCTGTGCTGCCGCCCCCAGCGCCAACACTGCGGCGGCCGGAAGCAGCGCCAGGAAAGTTCGGATCATCGCTTCGCCATGCCCTCCTGTTTTAACCTGTCGACATTCCGAAGGTCGCGCTCGTGCCTTCCATCGCAGTCTACAATTTTGGCATGCGTCCGGTTATCGTGCTATTCGCCAAAGCACCGGTGCCCGGGCGCGTCAAGACCCGACTCGCTGCGCACATCGGCGCCGTGGCCGCCGCCGAGGGCCACCGCGTTTTTGTACGCGACCTGCTCGAGCGGCTCCAACTGCTGGCTGACAGCGCGGACCTCGAACTTCATACCGACATTCCTACGGATGCCTGGGGGGATGCGAGGGTTGCATGCAGGCTGCAACACGACGCAGAAAATCTGGGCGAGCGGTTGTGGTTTGCCGGCGCTCGCGGTCTGAGCGAGGGACGGCCGCAAGTCGTCATCGTGGGAAGTGACTCCCCGGACCTGCCCCTTGAGCACATCCGCGCGCTGCTTGCCTGTGCCGCAGATGTAGCTCTGGGGCCGGCCGACGACGGCGGATTTTACGCGATCGCCATGCGGCGCGCGGATCCCCGGATGTTTCACGACGTGCACTGGTCGGGCCCCGAGACGCTGGCGGAGACGGTGCGAGCCGTCGAGCGTTGCGGCTTCAGCGTGGAGCTGGGCCCCCGTTGGTACGACGTGGACACGCCGCAAGATCTGGGCCGCCTGGCTGCTTCTCCTCTTTTGCCGCCCCGCACGGCCCGGTGGCTGTCGGAGCTCCCGGGAGCGTTTCGGATGCGGCCTACAATGGAAATATGAGGATTCTCCTGTTCACCGGCAAGGGCGGCGTGGGCAAGACCAGCTTGGCGGCCGCCACCGGTGTTCGCCTCTCGCAGCTGGGCTACCGCACGCTGATCATGAGCGTGGATCCTGCCCACAGTCTGGCGGACGCTTTCGACCTCTCCGAGGAGCTGTTCCACGGAACGACCTCCGATCCGTATCCGATTGACGAGCGCCTGGCCATCCAGGAGGTGAACATCCAGCGGGAGATCAAGCGGCACTGGAAGGAAATCTCTTCCTACGTCATATCCGTGCTGCGCACCACGGGCATCAGCGATGTCGAAGCCGAGGAGCTGGCCATCCTGCCGGGCATGGAGGAGCTCAGCGCCATGATGTATGTCAACCAGTACCGGCGCGAACGCCGCTACGACGTCATTGTGCTCGACTGTGCGCCTACGGCCGAGTCCATGCGTTTCGTGAGCATGCCCACGACGCTGGACTGGTACATGAAGCACGTCTTCCCGTTCCAGCGCAGCCTGCTGAAAGCGGTACGGCCCATCGCCAACCGCGTGTCGCCCGTAGAGCTCCCCACAGACAGCTACTTTGCCAATGTGCAGGAGTTGTTTGCCAAACTGGAAGGCATTGATGAACTGCTCGAGGACCCGGCCTCGACCAGTGTACGGCTGGCGACCAACGCGGAAAAGATGGTGCTGCGCGAGACCCAGCGGGCGTTCGTGTATCTGTCGCTGCACGGACTCACCGTGGACACGGTAATCGTCAATCGCGTGCTGCCGGCGGAGGTCAGTGACAGTTATTTTGACGAGTGGCGCCGCTCGCAGGAGGAGATTCTTAAAGAGATGGAAGAGTATTTCGCCCCGGTGCCGGTCAAACAGGTGCCGCTGTTTGACCGCGAAGTGCTCGGACGGCGGCGGCTGGAAGTCCTGGCCGCTGTGCTCTATCCGGAGGGCGAAGACCCGGCCGCGCCCCGGCGCATGGACAGGCCGTATACGTTCGAAAAGCGCGACGGGAGTTATCTGGTGCGCTTGCATCTTCCTTTTGCCACCAAGGGAGAGGTCAGCCTGTTCAAAAAGCACGATGAGCTCGTGGTGGAAATCGGCACGCTGCGGCGGCACATCGGCCTGCCGACTTCGATGGCGGCCCTCACACCCACCCGGGCGCGGTTGGAGAATCGGGTTCTGACGGTGGAGATGAAGGAGGTTGCCTCATGAGCGAAAGACAGGAAGCCGAACAGGCACAACCGAGGGTTCAGTGCCTCTGCTTGGGTCTCGGTCCCAGGATGACCGCGTTGTTCCAGTGCAAGTCCGAGTCGGCGCGGGAGCACCTGCGCAATGCGCGGGTCGAATTTCTGAAGGCGATCCGCACGCTGATCGACGAGCGCATTGAGTACCTGACGCGCGCCCAGAAGAAGGGCACTGCCGTTCCGGTGGAATAGCCCCGGATGGGAGCTCGCAAAGGGGAACTGCGCGAAGGCGATCCGGCGCCGGACTTCGAACTGGAAACCGACGCCGGAGAGCGCTTGCGGCTCTCCCAGCTCGGCGGCCGGACGGTGGTGTTGTACTTCTACCCGAGAGCCGGCACGCCGGGCTGTACGGTGGAAGCCTGCGAATTCCGCGAGGTAATGCCCGAGTTGAAACGCAGGGGCGCGGTCGTGGTGGGAATCTCTCCGGACACGCGGGAGGCGCAGGCGCGCTTTAAAGCCCGTCACGGCCTGCCCTTTACGCTGCTTGCGGATCCGGAAAACAAAGTCGCGCGGGCTTACGGCGTCTGGAAGGAAAAACAACTGTACGGCCGCAAGCTCATGGGGGTCGAACGCACGACGTTCGTGATCGGTCCGCACGGCACCATTCACCGCATTTTCCGCAAGGTGCGCCCCAAGGGCCACGCCGCCAAGGTAGTCGAGGCGCTCGATTGACCGCGGGCGGGGCCCAGGCCCGGGACTGTGATTGACACTCCTTCTGCTCGGTCTCTATGATGAAATTTCAGTGGATGCGCCGGATTGGAGCACGGCGCGGGCCTCAAACGGCAGTCATCGGACTTTCCTGGTTTCCATATGATTAAAGTCGAAGGGCTTACCAAGAGGTACGCGCGAACTGTCGCCGTAGACAACATTTCCTTCCAGGTCGCGAAGGGTCGCATTGTGGGCTTCTTGGGGCCGAACGGCGCCGGAAAGACCACCACCATGCGCGTGCTGACCTGCTTTTTGCCGCCGACTTCGGGGTCTGCCGAAGTCGCCGGCTTTGATGTCATGAAGCAACCCCTCGAAGTGAAACGCCGCATCGGTTACCTGCCCGAGTCACCGCCCCTGTATCCCGAGATGGAGGTCATCGAGTATCTGGAGTTCGTCGCACGGCTCAAAGGCATCCCGAAATCGGAACGCAAGCAGCGGATTGAACAGGCGGTGGAGCGGTGCGCCATCGGCGACGTGCGGGCCAAGCTGGTCAGCAAGCTGTCCCGGGGCTACCGCCAGCGCGTCGGCCTCGCGCAGGCGATCATGCACAACCCGGACGTGTTGATCCTGGACGAGCCCACCGCCGGTCTGGACCCCAAGCAGATCATCGAAACGCGCCAGCTCATCAAAGGACTCGCCGGAGAGCACACGATCATCCTGAGCACACACATTCTTCCGGAAGTCGAGCAGACCTGCGAGGAGGTCATCATCATCAACAAAGGTAAGCTCGTGGCGACCGACTCGGTCGAAAACCTGACGCGGCGCCTGCGCGGAGCCGAAGCCGTGGCCGTAGAGGTGGAGGGACGCAACGGAGTGCTGGATCCGGCCGCCGTGCGCCGCCGACTCGAGCAGGTGGCGGGCGTCAGCCGCGTGATCGAGAAGAGCAGCCGCGACAACCGGTGCTCGTTCGAGGTGGAAAGTCTGCACGGCCGTTCTGTCCGGGGCGAGCTGGCGCGCGCCGTGGTCGAGTCAGGGTGGAACCTGACGGAACTGCGCCCCGTCGCCTATAGCCTGGAAGACATCTTCCTGCAGCTCACGGCCAGCGAAGAGGCCGCGGTCGCCACGGGAGGTGCGCGATGAGAAACATCTGGACCATCTTCCGCAAGGAGATCAAGAGCTACTTCGCCTCCCCCATCGCCTATCTGCTCATGACGGTTTTCGCGCTGATTTTCGGCTACTTCTTCTACGTAGCCACCGCCATTTTCGTCACGCGAAGCTTCGAGTCGCAGATGATGGGCCGCGGCTTTCCCATGGACGTCAACGAGTGGGTGATTCGGCCGCTGATGATGAACGTCAGCGTCATCGGCCTGTTCTTGATCCCCATGATCACCATGCGGCTGTTTGCCGAGGAGAAGCGCTCCGGCACGATCGAGCTGTTGATGACCTCACCGGTGCGGGATCTGGAGGTGATTCTCGGCAAGTGGCTGGCGGCTTTGGCCCTGTACGCAGGCATCCTGGCGATCTCCGGGCTGAATCTGGGCTTTCTGTTCCTGTACGGAGACCCGGACTGGAAGCCGATTCTGGTGGGCTATCTCGGCTTGCTGTTGCAAGGCGGTTGCTTGCTGGCGATCGGCACCTTCATCTCCACGCTGACCCGTAACCAGATCATTGCCGGGGGCGCCACCTTCGCCGCCTGCCTGCTGCTGTGGATCCTGGACTGGGTGACGGCCTACGAAACCGCCACGTGGGCCCGCGTCATGTCCTATCTCTCCGTCGTGACGCATTTCGAGCCGTTCGCCAAAGGAGTTCTGGACAGCAAGGACGTGGTCTTCTATCTGTCCGTGATGTTTCTGGGACTATTTTTGACGGCGCGCTCCATGGAAGCGCTGCGCTGGAGGGCATAAATGCGTTTCGAGTGGCTCAGGGCAAGGCAGACCAAATATACGGCGTATCTGACCGCCTACCTGCTGGTGATTCTGGCCGTACTCGTAGTGACGAACTGGCTTGCGAACCGGCACAACAAGTCCTACGATGCGACGGCAAACAAGCGCTTCAGCCTGTCGGACCAGACCCAGAAGGTGGTCCGCAACCTGAAGCAGGACGTCCGGCTTTACTACTTCGACCGCACGCGGGAGTTCGAGCGTGCCCGGGACCTTCTGGACCGCTACGACAATTTGTCGCCGCGCCTGAGTGTGGCCTACGTCGATCCGGACAAGAAGCCGCAAATGGCGCGCACCTACGGCGTGCGCAGCTACGGCACGATCTACGTGGAGACCGGCGGCCGGAAGGAAGAGGCCAAGAGTCTCACCGAGGAGGAGATCACCGGGGCGCTGATCCGCGCGCTCAAAGGCGGCCAACGCTGGGTGTGCGTGGTGACCGGCAGCGGCGAACATAGCCTGGAGGAGACCGGGCGCAGCGGGTACTCCAGCCTCAAGGAGCTGCTGGAGAAGAACAACTACAAGACACGCACGATTTCCCTGCTCGAAAAAGCGGAAGTGCCGAAGGATTGCACGGTGCTGCTCGTGGGTGGCCCGCGCTATGACTACACGGAGCCTGCCGTGAACGCCATCAAGACTTACGTCGAGTCCGGCGGGCGGGCGCTCATCATGCTCGATCCCCCGCTCAAGCTGGGCAAGGAGGAAATCAGCGAGAACGCGGCGCTCGTCAAGCTTGTCGAGAGCTGGGGCGTGACGCTCAACAAAGATTTGGCGCTCGATACAAGCGGCATCGGACAGTGGTTTGGCTTGAGCGAGGTGGTGCCTCTGGTGGCCAGCTACGAGTACCACCCGATCGTCCGGGAAATGAAGGAGATCGCCACTGCCTTCCCCATCGCCCGGTCCCTGGAGGTCAAATCCGCGGACAAGACGACCGTGGAGAAGCTGTTTTCGACTTCCAGCAACAGCTACGCCACGACGAACCTGTCCTCCGCACAAGTCACGATCGATCCGAAAAAAGACAAGAAGGGCCCGCTCGTACTGGGCGCGGCGGGCACGTACAACGGTACGAGCCAGGGCCGCTTCGTGGTGGTGGGCTGCTCGGGCTGGGTGGCCAACAACATCATCCGCTTCAACGGCAACCGCGACCTGTTCATGAACATGATGAACTGGCTGTCTTCGGACGAGGATCTGATCTCCATCCGGCCGAAGGAGCCCGAGGACCGGCGTCTGACGCTCAGCCGGGCGCAGATGCGCCGTGTCTTCTACGTGAGCGTGGTGGGATTCCCGCTTCTCATCGTGGCGGCCGGGCTCGGCGTCTGGTGGCGCAGGAGGTAACGGGACAATGCGGATTCGGGGGCTGCTGGTCGCGCTGGTCGTGCTGGCCGCCCTGGGCGGGGCGGTGTACTGGTCCAACAAAGCCAAGAAGGCTGCGGAAAACAGGCCTTCGCCCGACGCGCCGCCGAAGATCCTCTCGGTCCCAGAGGATCAGATTCAGGAGATCGAGGTGCACAAGGTCGGCGCCGAGCCCGTGATCGTGCGCAAGGGCCCAGACGGCAAGTGGCAGATGGTTTCACCCGAGGCGTTGCCGCTTGATCAGGACGCCGTCTCCAGTATGGTCTCAACGCTTTCCTCGCTCGAGGCCAACCGCCTCGTGGAGGAAAAGGCTTCCGACTGGAGTACCTTCGGGTTGGCCTCTCCCTCCTTAGAAATCCGGGTCCGGAAGAAAGACGGCAAAGTGCAGAAGCTCTTCATCGGAGATGAGAGTCCGGCGAGCGGCGCCTACTTTGCCCGCCTGGAAGGAGACCCCCGCGTTTTCACCATCGCCAGCTACAACAAGACCAGCCTCGACAAATCCCCCCGGGACCTGCGCGACAAGCGGCTGCTCACGTTTGATTCCGAAAAGCTCACGCGCGTGGAGCTGACCGCGAAAAACCAGACCATCGAGTTTGGGAAAAATGCCCGCAACGAATGGCAGATCATCCGTCCCAGGCCCATGCGGGCCGACGGCGGGCAAGTTGAAGAGCTCATCCGGCGACTGAAAGACGTCCGGATGGACGCCTACGCCACGCCGGAGGACGACAAAAAAGCCGCGGCGGCGTTTCCCAAAGCCTCACCCGTGGCGAAGGTGCGCGTCACAGACGCCGCCGGGACGCAGGAACTCGAGGTCCGCGTCGAGACGGACAAAGACAAGAACAAAACCTACTACGCCCGCAGTAGCGTGGTTGCCGGCGCGTACAAGATCACCAGCTATACCGCCGAGGGACTCGACAAAGGCCTGGAGGACTTCCGCAACAAGAAGCTCTTCGACTTCGGCTGGAGCGATCCCACGCGCATCGAAATCCGCGACGGCGATCGCCGCGTGGTATGGGAGAAGTCTCAGGACAAGTGGATGGCGGCGGGCAAGGAACTCGACAGCGGATCCGTGCAGTCGGTGGTGGACAAGCTGCGGGACCTTGCCGCCATCAAGTTCCCGGATACCGGGTTTACCACGCCCTTCTTCGAGGCTACGGTGACCTCCGATAACGGCAAGCACATCGAAAAGGTGTTAATCTCCAGGCAGGGCAACAGCTACTTCGCGCGGCGCGACAACGAGCCCTCCGTTTACGAGCTGGACGGTAAAGCCGTCGAGGAGCTGCAAAAGGCCGTGCGGGAGGTCAAGGAACGGACACCGGCCAAGACCGACAGGAAAACCTAACCGGACCCCATTAATGATGACAGGCCTCCTCACCGACTTGTACGAGCTCACCATGGCGGCCGGATATTTCGAGGCCGGCAAGTCGGAGGAGAGGGCCACCTTCGAGCTTTCCATCCGCCGGCTGCCCCCCTCGCGCAATTACGTGCTTGTGGCGGGCCTGGCGCAGGTGGTTGAGTATCTCCAGAACCTCAGCTTCACGGAGACAGAGCTGGATTATCTGCGGCGGCTGCCCCAGTTCGCCCGGGTGAGGCCGGCGTTTTTTGACCGCCTCAGGGAGCTGCGCTTCACCGGGGACCTGTTCGCCGTGCCGGAGGGCACGCCCATGTTCGCGGGCGAGCCCATCCTCAATCTGCGCGCCCCCCTGATCGAGGCGCAGATTGCTGAAACGTACCTGCTTTCGATGATCACCTACCAGTCCCTGGTGGCGACCAAGGCGGCGCGCATCGTGCAGACCGCCCGGGGCCGCGCCATCGTCGAGTTCGGCACGCGGCGCGCCCACTCGCCTCAGGCGGGCGTCCTGGCCGGAAGAGCTGCGTACATCGGAGGTTGCATCGGAACCAGTAACACCCTGGCGGGGAAACTCTACGGAGTGCCCGTCTACGGCACCGCCGCGCATTCCTGGGTTCTCGCCTTTGAAACCGAGGAGCTGGCGTTTCGGCGATTGCAGAGCCTTCTCGGCGAGCGCACCGTTTACATCGTGGACACCTACGATACGCTGGAGGGCACGCGGACGGCGGCGCGGCTTGGCAGGCCGTTGTGGGGCATCCGCCTGGACAGCGGCAATCTCGTCGAACTTTCGCGCGCGGCCCGCAGCATCCTGGACGAGGCGGGGTTGCACGAGGCCCGGATCATGGCGAGCGGAGATTTGAACGAATACCGGATCCGCGAACTCGTGGAGGCCGACGCACCCATTGACGCCTTCGGGGTGGGTACGGAACTGGCCACATCGGCCGACGCGCCTAACCTGCCTGCCGTTTACAAGCTCGTGGAACTGGAGACGGACGGCGTGCGCCGCTTCACCGCAAAACTGAGCGAGGACAAGTTCACGCTCCCCGGCGCCAAGCAGGTCTTCCGTTACGCCGACCACGATGAAATTGCGCGCAGCGTCGAATGTCCGAACTGTCCCTCCAACGAGCCGGTGGAGGCGCTGCTTCGTCCGGTGATGCTCAAAGGCCAGCTCGTGGAGCCGCTGCCGGACCTCGAAGAGGCACGGACCCGGGCTGCCGCCGCCCTGGCGCGGCTGCCGGAGAGCTGCCGCCGGCTGGAGGATCCGGAGCCCTACCGGATCGAGTACACGCCTGCGCTCCTGGAGCTGGCCGAGGAGGTTCGAAGGAAAAGCGACGGAGCACTGGTATGAAAACGGTCTTCTTCGACGTGGACACCCAGAATGACTTCATGCTACCGGCGGGCGCTCTTTATGTCCCCGGCGCAGAGGAGATCCTGCCTGCCGTCGCGCGCCTGAACCGGTACGCCGCCGAGCACGGCATCCCGCTCATTTCGAGCACCGACGCCCACTCGGAAAACGACCCGGAATTCCGCCAGTGGCCGCCCCACTGCGTGGCCGGCACCATCGGCCAGCAAAAGCCCCCGGAGACGCTGCTGGAGCCGCGGGTCGTCATCCCGACCCGCCCGGGTAACTACTCTATCGCCGGGGCACGCCAGATCATTGTCGAAAAGCAGGCGCTCGACGTGTTCACGAATCCGAATCTCCCCCGGCTGCTCGCGGAGCTGAACCCGGACCGCTACGTTGTCTACGGCGTGGTGACCGAATACTGCGTGCGTTGCGCGGCGATGGGCCTGCTCAGGACGGGCAAGCGCGTGGAAATCGTCACCGACGCCATCAAAAGCCTCAACGCCGCTGATGGGGAAAAGACGCTGGCGGAGTTTCAAGCTTCCGGCGGCCGGCTGACGACAGTGGCGGCGCTATGTGGCGAACCGGTGGCAGCGGCGGGCTAAGGCTCCGGGATCGGCACTAACTTGGCGTGGCGCCAGAGTCGCTCCAGATCGTAGTACAACCGCGCCTGTTCGGAAAAGATGTGCACCACGTAGTCGCCGTAGTCTGCAAGAATCCATTCGGCGTGCTCGTAACCCTCGACGCTCAGCGGCACCCGGCCCAACTTCTTCAGTTGCTCCACGATCTCGTCGCTGATTGCCTGGCTCTGGCGCGGATTGTAAGCCGTACAGAGGATGAAAAAGTCGGTGAATGAGGCTACGCCCCTAACGTCCAGCACGCGGATGTCGCCCGCTTTCTTGGATTCGGCTGCCCGAACCACAACCAGCCACGGGGGAATCTCTGCCCCCGCCGCCAGATGTCTCACGGGCGAAAACCCCTGTGGTTCAAGCCTCAAAATGCTCTCTAAGGCTGCTCCTCTCTTGTATCGTACTACAATGAGAGCCATGCGGTGCCTGGCAGGAGGGCTCCTCCTGGGAGTTTGTTGCGCCGCACCGGCGCCGCAGGATCCGGCCGTGCTGCGTGAAGAGGTAAGGCGGATCCAGTCTCTGGTGGATCAGGGGGCGCTGCCTGCCATCCGCCTTCAGGAAGCCAGAGAGAAGTTGGAGGACGCCGAAGATGAGGCGCTGCTGCGCAGAACACTCTACGGCGGCCGCCTGGAGGACCTCGCAGAAGAAGACGCGGAAGCCGCGGTGGCGGCGGCCAGGCGGCGTTGGGAGCGCCACCAGCGGCGCGTAGAGCAGACCCGCAGGATGGTGGAGGCCGGGGCTGCCTCACGCCTGTCGCTCACGCCCGTGCTCGAAGAGGCCGATCTCCGGCGCCGGGCGCTGGATCTGGCGGAATCCCGTCTTAGACTCGTGCAGGAGCTGGCCGAGATGGCGCGCGCCGAGCAGGCGTTGCTGGCGCGCCTCGAAGCGCGGGACGACCGGCCTGCTCCGCTCATCGAGCGTTTTGACGGGCACAGCCTCTTCCGCCCCGGGGATCTTGATTGGATCCGCCGGGCCTTCGAGCAGGAGTTCGCCAAGCCTCTTCCGGTCAGCGCAACCGGCCAGACCGCCGTCCACCGCGCCCTGGGCTTCGACCACTCCGGTCGGGTGGACGTTGCCGTGAATCCCGACGCGCCGGAGGGGGTGTGGCTGCGGCGTCTGCTTCAGTCCGCGGGCATCCCCCACTACGCCGTGCGCGGCACGGTGCCGGGAAGGGCCACCGGCGCCCACATCCATATCGGACCACCGAGCGGTCGCTTGGGGGGCGGCTGAACGTGCGATGACGCAAGCGGCCCTGGAAGTCCTGCTCAAGGAAGAACAAATCCAGGCACGCGTTCGTGAGCTCGGCGCGCAGATCGACGCGGATTATCCTGAGGGCGAGCCTCTCTACCTGATCGCGATTCTCAAAGGCGCCTGCTTTTTCCTGGCGGATCTGGCGCGTGCGCTCAAACGCTCGGCTCGGATTGACTTCATCGGCATCTCCAGCTACGGCAAGGGCACCACGACCTCCGGGGAGGTCAAGCTGACCAAGGATCTGGACATGTCCATCGAGGGGGTGGACGTTCTGGTCGTCGAAGACATCGTGGACAGCGGGGTCACGCTCAACTACCTGCTGCATGTGCTCGCGCAGCGCAAACCCCGCAGCCTTCGGGTCGTTGCGCTCCTGGACAAACCCGAGCGCCGGCTCCGGCCGGTGGAGGTGGCCTACGTCGGCTTCCGCATTCCGGACCGCTTCGTCGTCGGCTACGGTCTCGATTACGCCGAGGATTATCGCAACCTGCGCGACATCTGCGTGCTGGAATTGCCCCAGACCTGAGCCCCGGAGCGCCCGGGTCTAAAATCCCAGCTCCTTGAGCAGAGCCTCCGCCCGGTAGACTTTGCGCAACGCTTCGATGACCGCCTGGCTTGCGACGTGAATCGAGCGGGCCTGGGTGTCGGTGTAGACAAACCGGTCCGGCAGGCTCTCCAGATTGCCGTCGAAGAGAATCCCGACAATCTCCCCGTGGATGTTGACGGTGGGGCTACCGGAGTTGCCCCCGTGCGTGTCGGCCGTCGTCACGAAGTTCAGCGGGGTTTGCAAATCGAGGCGGGACTTGGCCGCAACCCACCGCTCCGGGAGACGGTAGGGCTCTTTTCCCGTGGCCCTCCGGTACAGCCCTGCGAAGGTTGTGGCGTAGGGGAGTCGCTCGCCGGCGTCGTTGCGGTAGCCCATGACCGGTCCGTAAGAGATCCGCAGACTGAAGGTGGCGTCCGGGTAATCCGAGGCCCCGTACAAGCGGAATCGCAATTGCGCGATCTTGGCGGCACTGGTGGTCAGCACAGCCTCCACCTGATCCTCGTAGCGCCGCCGCAGTTCCCGCGCCCGCGGCTCGAGCAGCAAAGCCAGCCGTACCATCCCGTCTTCGGACTGGCGTACCGCTTGGGCGCTTGAGGCCAGCCGTTTGCGCTCCTCCACGTCGGCCAGCCGGCTGGAGGAGACGTACTGCGAGGCCGCCTCAGCCGGGCCCTTTCCTCCCAGCACGCCGCGGACCGTGGGATCCTCAGCCCCGAGCTCCCGCCGCAGGAACTCGAAGTAGTCCGCCAGCACCGCGGCCTCCATGGAGGGTGTGATCGGGATCCCTGCATAGAGAGATGCTTCCAGGCTGGGCAGCGCTGCGTCCCGGTACTCTCGCAAACGCTCCGCGTCCGGCTTGCCGCGCTCTTCGGCCAGCCGCACCACGTGCCGCGCGATCCGGAGCAGGTCGGAGCCGCGCGTGGCGCCCGCCTCGAGCAACCAGTAGGCTTTGAAATCCGCCTGGAAGGCTCGGTGTGCCGCCGCCACTTCTTCCCACACCTTGCCGAATTCGCGGCGTAGTTCCGGATCTTTGTCTGCGGCTGCCCGGAGCTCGTCTTCCTGGCGGCGCTTGAGTTCCATCAGCTTCGGGTCGCGCAGACCTCGCAGGAAACCGGTGTACGCTTTGTAACTGTTCTGCTGGGAGAAGAGGTTGTCACGTGCCACACGCTTGTTCTCAGGGCTCTGGGCTGAGTAGGCCTCCAGCGCCCGGATCAGAGACTCCAAGCGCCGGTGCAGGAGCGGATAGGAGACGTCCCGAAAGAACTCGAGCTGCGCATAGGTCGCCAGCCGGCCCGTGCTGGCCGGGTGGCCCGAGACAAACACGAGTTCGCCTTCCTTGACGCCGTGCCGGCTCCATCGCAAATAGTTGGGCGTTTCCGCGGGCCTGCCCTTCTCGTATGCCCGCAGGAAGGCCACATCCAGACAGTAGCGGGGATATGTGAAATTGTCCGGATCGCCCCCGAAAAACGCGATGTCCGTCTCGGGAGCAAACACAAGGCGGACGTCGTCGTACTTCTTGTACTGATAGAGGTGATACCATCCGCCGGAGTAAAGCGTGACCACCTCGCAGCGCAATCCCGTCCGTTCCGTGCACTCTTTCTCGATCCGTGCCATGTTCGCCTTCCGCCTCCGGTTCGCTTCCGCCGCCGGAGTTTCAGGCGGGATGCCTTCGTTTACCTGTGCCGTCACGTCGTCGATCCGCTCCAGCACCTGCGCCTCCAGGTCGGGACAACGGCGTTCCTCCGCCTGTGAGGGCGCGTAGAACCCGTTCGCCATGTAGTCGTGCTCCTTGGTGCTGAGCTGCTGGATGCACTCGGAGGCGACGTGATGATTGGTGAAGATCAAACCGCGCGGCGAGACAAAGGAACCGGAGGCTCCTACGCGCACCGAAGCTCGCTGGAGGCGCTCCAGAAACGAATCGGTCACCTGGACCCCATACTTCGCCCGGATCTTTTCCTTCGGGAAGCGGTTCGGCAGCCAGATCCCCTCGTCCGCGGTGGAGCACAGCGCGACAAGCAGTGTGCCGGCAAGAGACCGGCAGAAACGGCTGGAAAGCAAAAAGCGGTTTATTTTCATAGTCTTACAGGAGAAATGCTCAAGCGTAAATTCCCTTTTGCACCCTCGATGTGCGATAGTGAAAGTAGAAGGAGTTTGCCACTGACAAGTTTGCCATGACGCAGGTCAGCGAGGCGATTGCCCGCTATCACAAGCTTATCCAGTCTCCACCCTATCAGGATCTGGCCTGGGCGGAGGAGCTCCAACACCGCATGCTGGAGGCCCATTTGAGCTCGGGCGGAAGGCCGATCACGCCTTTTCTGCGGCCCCACTTCCTCACACGCCGCGGCTATCAAGCCCTCGTGCGAGCCGCCGAAGCTTTGTTTTCGGCCATTGACCGGATCAAGCAGATGGTCCTGGCCAACCCGGCCCTGCTGGCACAGATCGAGCTGCTCCCGGCCGAGAAGATGCTGGCCTCGGTGGATCCCGGCTATTCGTTTCTCTCGGTGACTTCCTTGCTCGACACGCACTTCGACAATGGATCCCTGCATTTCGTCAACTACAATTCCGACACGGCTCCCGGGGTGGCCTATGGAGAAGTGCTGGCCGACCTCTTTTACGAAGCGCCTCCCGTGAAAGAGTTCCGCCGTCGCTACAAGCTGACGAAGCTGGGCGGCGCCCGACATCTGGTCCGGGCGGTGCTGGAGGCTTACAAACAGTTCGGGGGAAAGCGCAAGCCCAACATCGGTGTACTGGAATTTCGCCAGCCGTTCCAAGCCTCGGAGTCGGGCGAGTACGTGTTGCTGTGCGAACTGTTCCGGCGCGCCGGCTACGCAGCACAGGTGGTGTCCCCGGACGCGCTGGACTACAAGGGAGGCGTGCTCCGCCAAGGTGACTTCACGATTGACGTGGTCTTCCGTCGCGTCAAGGTCCACGAGTTCCTGCTGCGCTTTGACCTTTCGCACCCGCTCGTCCGAGCCTACCGCGACCGGGCGGTTTGCGTCGTCAACAGCTTTCGGTCCGAGCTGGCCCACAAGCGCGCATTGTTTGCCCTGCTGACGGACGACAGCATCACGTCCGGATTCCCTGCCGGCGAGCGGCGGGCCATCGGGCAGTACATCCCCTGGACACGCGTGGTGCGCGAGACACGAACGACGTACAAGGGCCAGGAGATTGATCTCGCCGAGTTCATCCTCAAGAACCGCGAGCGCCTGGTGCTGAAGCCGAACGACGACACCGGGGACCATCATGCCGTACGCGGCTGGGAGACGGACCAGAGCGGATGGGAGCGTGCGCTCCGCATGGCCACGCGATACCCCTACGTCGTACAGGAACGTGTGGAGCCCGTCCGCGCCGTTTTCCCGCTTTTCCGCTACGGCGAATTGGAACTGCGCGAACTACAGGTGGACGTCCACCCGCACGCCTATCTGGGCAAGGTGGAAGGGTGCTCGAGCTGGGTCTCGGATCCGACGGCCAAAGGCTTCTCGAGCATTGCGGGGTTGACGCCGACGTTCATTCTGGAAAGCAAGTAGCCCGAGCCCGACCGGCGGGCTGTTGCTGCGCCGGAGAGGCGAGATTCGAGGCCCAAGGATCGGCAAGGCTGCCTGCCGCCTTTCTCAACCGCCGGACCGCTCGAAGCTGACCACCGCCCGGAGATTGGCGACGCCCGCCGTGTAGCGCGAGTCCACCACTTCAAAGGCGACGGCGTCCTCCATCCAGTCATGCCAGACGCCGTCGGGATCGTGCGAGGCCGCCGTGAGCGTGTACTGCTGCGGACAGAGGTTACAAGCGAAGGAGAACAGCACACGCAGCGTCTCCCCGGGCCGGCAGGGACCCAGACGCACGCGCTCCAGTTCCGTGTTGGTGCCGTAAACCTCAAAGCCGATCCGGGTGCGAATCATGATCCCGACGACCGGATCTTCCACAGACTGGCGGAACCGGACCGTTACGCGCACTGCCACCGGGCGCCCGCTTTCCCAAACCACCGTAGGCCGCCCGAACTCGTCCAGAGTCTCCAACTCGACCAGTTCGGCCCGTCCGTCTCCGCGGCGAAAGGCCGGATCCAGAGCCACGCGTGCCGATTCCCCCCACCGGCGCAGCCGCCTGAGGACGTGACGCCGCCACGTCGCCAGCACGTCCCGGGCGGCTCCCCGGGCCGCCAGCCTGCCTTGGTGCAGCCACCAGATCTCATCCGCCGCGGCCTCGAGCAGCGCCTCATCGTGTGAGGCGATGAGCACGGTGGTTCCGCGCCGGCGAAGGCGTTCGATGGCTGCCCGAGCCTGGTGCTTGACCACCGGATCCCTTGTGTCCAGTGCATGATCGAGCAGCAGAACGTCTACGGGGCTGAAATCGAGCTCGTCATCGGGCCGCAGCAGGCGGGCGGGGCCCGCTCTCTGTAACTCGCCGGCCACCGGACGGACCAGACCGGCCGCAAGGCGCAGCAGCTCGTGCTGTCCGGCTGTGTCTTCGCCGATCACACCAATCACCGCACCCGCCGGCGCTTCCGCCGTGAATTCCGCCAGCGGCGGAGAAAAGACGTTGGCAAAGATCACGCCCATCGCTTATCCAGAATACGCGCGGCGGACGCTCCCGAGTTTGAGCTCGCTGTCGGCTCCCACCCAGGCCCGCGCTATGCTATAGCTGATACGAAGAAGCTGGGCGCCCACGGAGATCAGCCATGAGCAAAGTTGCGCCGCTCGCAGTGGCTTTTACCATCCTCGCGTCCGCCGACGAGAGGCGCGTGGATTTCGACCGCGACATCCGGCCGATCCTCTCCGACAATTGCTTCACCTGTCATGGCCCGGACGAAAAGCAGCGGCAGGCGGCCCTGCGGCTGGACACCAAGGACGGCGTCTTTGCCGAACGATCCGGCTACCGTATCGTGACCCCGGGCGATCCCGCACAGAGCCGGCTCTACCAGCGGGTCAGTCATGCCAACAAAGCGTTGCGCATGCCGCCCCCTTACTCCAACCGCAGTCTCACCGAGAAGCAGGTCGAGCTCATCCGTAAATGGATTGAGCAGGGCGCACCCTGGAAGGAGCACTGGGCCTACATCCCCCCGCGGCGATCCGCCCTGCCGGAAGTGCGCAACAAGTCCTGGCCGCGGAATGCGATCGACTACTTCGTTCTGGCGCGGCTGGAGGCCGAGAACCTCAAGCCTTCCCCCGAAGCGGACCGGATCACGCTTCTGCGGCGCCTCTCCTTCGACCTCACGGGCCTGCCGCCTTCGCTCTCCGAGATCGAAACCTTCCTCCGCGACCGCTCGCCCGACGCCTACGAGAAACAGGTGGACCGCCTGCTGGCTTCGCCCCACTACGGCGAGCGCATGGCGATGATGTGGCTGGATCTGGCGCGGTACGCCGACACGCACGGCTATCACATTGACAGCCACCGCGACATGTCTCCCTGGCGGGACTGGGTCATCCGCGCCTTCAACCGGAACATGCCCTACGACCGGTTCATCATCGAACAGCTTGCCGGCGATCTGCTTCCCGGCGCCACCCTCGAGCAGCGCATCGCGACAGGGTTCAACCGCAACCACATGATCAACTTCGAAGGCGGCGCCATCCCGGAGGAGTACCTGAACGAGTACGTGGCCGACCGTGTGGAGACGGTCTCGACGACGTTCCTCGGCATGACGATGCAGTGCGCACGCTGCCACGATCACAAGTACGACCCGATTCGACAGAAGGAGTTCTACCAGCTCTACGCTTTCTTCAACAATGTGGCCGAGGAGGGACTTGACGGCCGCCGGGGCAACGCACGGCCGTATCTGGAGCTTCCGAGCCCGACCCAGCGCCGGCGACTTCAGGAACTGACTCAGCTCATCTGCGAGCGCGAGTCCGCTCTGCCCGAAAGCCGGATCGCAGAGCTTCAGGCCGAGTGGGAACGGACGCGCCTGGCCACACTGCCGGCGGACCCGCGGGCGGGCATCGCCGCGCACTACGAGTTTGACGGCAGTCTGGCCGATGTCTCCGGGGGCTACCGTCATGCTACCGTCGTGCGAGGTGAAGTGGCGTTCGGGCCCGGGCAGGCCGGCCGGTCCGTCGAGTTCAGCGGTGAGACTCACGTGCGCTACGGCGACGTCCCGGCCCTGCACGGCGGACCGTTTAGTCTCGCGGTCTGGGTCCGCTACAGCGGCATTCAGCCCGCAGCCATCCTGCACAAAGTGGACACGAGCGGGGCTCGCCGCGGCTTCGAGCTGGCGCTCGATGAAACCATCCACGTGGGAGATCTCAAGCGCGGCGCTTACCTCTACTTTCGCCTGCTTGATGGAAAGGGCGCCTTGGAGGTGCGCACGCGCGAGCGCATCCTCCAGGGCGAGTGGTACCACGTGGCCGTCGTGTACGACGGCTCCGGTCGGGCGAAGGGCCTGAAGCTCTACCTGAACGGCGAGCTTGACAACGTCGCGGTGCTCCAGGACAGGCTTTCCGGCTCGTGGGTCGTGGACGCGCCCCTGGAGACGGGCAACAAACAAACCGCGGTGCCGTACAAAGGCCGCCTCGACGACCTTCGTCTTTACGGCCGCGAGCTCGAGCCCGCTGAAGTCGAGGCGCTGGCCATCCACAACCCGATCCGTTCGATCCTTGCGGAGGCTCCCGGGCGCCGTTCCAAGGAACAAAAAGAAGTTCTGCGCCGCTACTTCCTCACCTACGACGCCCCCGAACCTTTGCGCCGTGCGTACGCTGAGCTGAAGTCGCTCGAGCGCGAAAAAGACGAGCTCGTCAAGAGCGTGCCCACGGTGATGGTGATGGAGGAGCTGGAAGAGCCTCGGGAGACCTGGGTGCTGGCTCGCGGAGACTACCGCAACAAGGTCGAGAAGGTGGAGCCGGGCGTGCCCGCGGTGCTTCCGCCCCTGCCCAAGGATGCGCCGCGTAACCGGCTGGGCCTGGCGCTCTGGCTTGTCGACCCCTCGCACCCGCTGACCGCACGCGTAGCCGTCAATCACTTCTGGCAGATGTACTTTGGCACGGGACTGGTGAAGACCGCCGAGGATTTCGGTTCGCAGGGTGAGCCGCCTTCGCATCCGGAATTGCTCGACTGGCTCGCTACTGAGTTCATCCGCACGGGCTGGGACGTCAAGGCCTTGCAGCGACTCATCGTCACTTCGGCCACTTACCGCCAGAGCTCCCGGCTGACGCCGGAATTGCTGGCGAAAGATCCCGAAAACCGCCTTCTGGCCCGCGGCCCCCGCTTCCGCCTGCCGGCAGAGATGATCCGGGACAATGCCCTTGCGGTGAGCGGTTTGCTGAACCGCCAGATGTACGGACGCGCGATCTTCCCCTACCAGCCGAAAAACGTCTGGGAGGAGATCGCCTATGGAGACGTTTATTCAGCCCAGAAATACGTCCAGGACCATGGGCGAGATCTGTATCGCCGCAGTCTGTACATCTTCTGGAAGCGCACTGCGCCTCCGCCGGCGATGATCCTCTTCGATGCCCCTGACCGGGAAAAGTGCATCGCCCGCCGCGCGCGGACGAACACTCCGCTGCAGGCTCTGGCGTTGCTGAACGACACCACCTACGTCGAAGCCGCTCGCGCCCTGGCCGCACGAATGGTTCGTGAAGGCGGCAGGAGCACAGAGGCCCGCGTTCGCTACGGTTTCCGGCTGGTGACCGGGCGCTCGCCGTCCGCTCCCGAAATCCGGGCCGTCGCCCGCGTCGTGGAGGGGGCGCTGTCTCGATATCGGGCTCGTCCCGACGACGCGGAGAAGCTGCTGACAGTCGGCGAGTTCCCCACGCCTCCCGGCTCGGACAGCCCCGAGCTGGCAGCCTGGACGGCGGCCGCCAGCGTGCTGCTGAGCATGGACGAGACCATAACCAAGGAGTGAAGGCGGACGCAGCCGGGCCGGCGCAGTTTTGCCGAGACTGTCCGGTGGCGGCGGCTATAATCAAGGCAGAGGCGCCATGAAAACCGTCGTTGCCGCTGCGCTGCTCACCGCATGGGTCTGCGCTGCGCGGGCCAGCGACCAGACCGCCTCCCAGGCGGCGCAGGGAGATCTCGACGAGCGGACCCGCATCATCCTTGACGTCACGCGCGTCAACCTCCTGTTTACCGTCACGGACAAGAAAGGCCGGTTTGTCACCAACCTCACCCGCGACGACTTCATCGTCCGGGAGGGCAAGCGGCAACAGAAGATCCTCGAGTTCGCCGCAGAAACGGATTTGCCGTTGCGGCTGGCGATCCTGATCGACACGAGCAACAGCGTCCGGCCCCGGTTCCGGTTTATCCAGGAAGCAGCGATCGAGTTCATCAACAGCGTCATCCGACCCCATCAGGACAAAGCTGCCATCGTCAGCTTTGATACGGCTCCGGAATTGCAATCCGATCTGAGCGGCGACATCGAACAGCTCACCAACACGGTCCGGCAGCTACGGCCTGGAGGCGGTACGGCTCTTTACGACGCGATCTTTTACGCCGCGCGTGACAAGCTCATGCAGGACCAGCCGCGGCACAAGTTCCGCCGCGCCATGGTCATCCTAAGCGATGGGGAGGACAACCAGAGCCGTTACTCCCGCGACCAGGCTCTGGAGATGGCGCAGAAGGCGGACGTCGTGATCTATTGCATCTCGACCAACATCTCCCGGGCGGAAACCGACGGCGACAAGGTTCTCAAGTATTTAGCCTCCGAAACGGGCGGTCTGACATTCTTCCCATTCAAAGTGGAAGATCTGGCGCAGTCGTTTGAGAACATCGCAAACGAACTCCGCCACCAGTACAACATCCTGTACCGGCCGGACCCGCTTCGCACCGATGGCTCCTACCAGGAAGTGGAGGTCCGGGTAAAGGACCGCAAGGATCTGATTGTGCGGGCGCGCAAGGGATACTACGCGCCGAAACTCTGACCGAACTGGCAGGTCCGCACTGCGCTCCGACCCCGCGACCAGCTCGTGGGGCGTCGCGCGCCCGGGCTTGCCTGTCGCGATCCAGCCACCCGCAGGCGTTACGGGCCTAGCGGACCGCCATCGTAACCGCAGGCAGACTGGAGGTCCGCCCAACCGTCAGGACCACCGGGACGAAATCGCCAGGCTCGATGTTCCACGGCACGCGAGCGTTCACCTGCAGTACGCCGGAGACCAGGCCCGGAGCTGCGCCCGCGTAGAGAACTTCCGCAGCCGCTCCACCGATCCGCACCGCGACGGGAAGCCTTGGGACCGGCAGGATACCCCAGGCGAGCACGCCGTCCCGGCCGGCCGGGTCGGTCTCACCTGCGCCGGTGGCGAAAATCGAGATGATCGAACCTCGCGGTGCGGGATTGGCGGGCGAATTGACCGTGATACCGTCTTCGTTCAGAATCGCCCCCTGCCCGCGACCGCTTTGATCGAGCGTAAAGATTCCCGGAGCGGAGGACGCGACAAGTACAAACAGACTCTGCGTGCGCCGGCCCTGATACTCGACCTCGACAAGCGTTACCGACCTCCCCGCCACCGAGTATGGCACGACCGCGCTTGCCTGCTGGGCCTGGACCGCCACAAGAGGCGCGGCAATGCCGTCAAAGAGAATCCGCGTACCGGCAAGCTGCGTGGCGACGCGCCCGGAGGAGTCCAGTTGCAGGCCGACCGCCGTTTCCGGCCCGAGGTTCGACCCGAACAGTGTCACAATCTGGCCGGGTGCCACAGCACCCGCCTCATAGCTGGCGCCGTTGACGACGGCAAACGAAGCGGCGGAAGGCCGGCGAAACCGCGCAGAGACGATGTGCTGTCCCCGGACTGTCAGCGCCTGCGGGTTGGTACGGCCGCCCAAGTCCCCTCCCCAAAAGTCAAACACGAAGCCTGCGTTTGGCGCCGCCCACAATTCGACGACCGTCCCTTCCTCGAAGTAATTGTCGGCGGCATCCGGCGTGCGGGTCACGGTTCCCCCGCTCGAGCGGGTAAGCTCGAACAGGTACTGTGTGGTGAAGTTGGCGGTGAAAGTCCGGGATTCCTCCGGGGCCGTAATCGCGTGAGTTTGTCCGCCGCCGTCGCTCCAGTCACGAAACAGATACCGAACCGCCGTACCGGTCTGGGGCGTCGTCACTCCGATCGTGTGGCTCGTGCCCGGAGTCCACACAAAGCTCTGGGGAGCGGTGTACCGCATTCCGTCAACGGTGATCGCAAGCCCCGGCGGATTCGTGGTCACGGTGATCAACGCAGAGCGAGTGAACTGCGCCGTCACCAGGTTCTCGCCGCGGACAAGGATCTCTTTGGGATTGGCGGAGCCGCTTTGCGTGCCGGTCCAACCCAAAAAGGAAAATCCTGCGGCGGGAATTGCCGTCAGCCGGACCATAGAGCGGTTCCTGTAATAACCACCGTCGGGTGCGGGCTCGAGCTCTATGGTCCCGCTGCCGGCAGGCGCCACGTCCAACGAGAAACGGCGTTGAACCACGAAATGGGCTGTGTACACGGTGATGGAATCCGAGATGGTCACAGTATGGGACTGCGGGCCATCGTCGCTCCAGCGCCCGAAGAGATATCGGGTGCCGCCACTCCCTTGAGGAGATTCCACAGCCAGCGAGTGGACGCTACCCGGCGCCCAGTCGAACGACACCGGCGCCGTATACCGGGCGCCATCCACGATCACCTCGAGCCCCGGAGGATTTGTCGCCACGGTGACGGAACGGGCCGGCTGGCCGTACATTCGCCGGACGGCGTCAATGTCACCCGCCGAAAGAGTGGTGCCTTCGCCGATGGGAATGCCCGGGGGGATCGTCTCGATGGTGGGCAGTCCGTTGCGGGTAAAGGTCGTCGCCCGGTAATGCATGATCGAGGCGTAATCATAAGGCCCGACATCATCGCCCAGTTCGATCTCCTGGTCGAAATTGAAGACATATCGCTTGTCAACGTTTGCAAACAGAATGGTCACGTACCGGTCGCGGTCATTGCGCGACTGCTCGTGCCATAACCCTACGGCGTGACCGATCTCGTGGATGATCGCAGCAGTGCCGCATCCGTCATCCAGGTTAATGCGCTGGGCGCCGCCGACCATCCCCACCGACGAGGAACAGGTACCCGTCCCGGTCTGGCGGAAGAAACGAACGTAACTCGTCTCGGTCGTGCGCGAAACCAGGCGTATCGGGGTGTTCGCGTTCCAGTGTTGAATGGCGTCCAGCACGCGCTGCGGATTGGGCAGATCCGATTCAATCACGTAGGGGATGACGCCCCCGGGCCAGCGGCGCGCCGGGAGGTTGATCACCGAAGCGTCACGCCGTCCTGAAGCGGCGATCGCTTCCAGCTCACTTGCGGTTCCCAGAACAATGTCCCCCTCCAACAGAGCCAGCCCGCCGACTACCTCGTAGGTCAGCAGCTTGCCCCGGTGCCAGACGGTGCGAATGTCGGGCCGGCCGGCGGCATGCAGGGCCGCAACCGAGCAGACCAGGAGGGCCACCAGCAAAACCCTGCGAGACATACCTTTGATGCTAAGACAACGCCGGGGCGTTTCGGGTTGCTGGCGCAGGGGCTGCGCCGGTATATTCGATACGTCTAGCTGCTCAAGCCGGCAATTGATCATCGTGAACCACCGCAGCGGTAACCCCGGACCCGGCTGGTGCCATCCAGCTTCGCTCCTTGATGCCGTTGCCGTGCCGGTTGTGGTGCTCGACTCCCCGGGCCGCATCCGCTTCTTCAACCGGGCGGCAGAACAGCTCACCGGCTTTGAGCGCTCGCTCCTCCACGACGCCTTCCTCTGGGAGGCGCTCGTTCCCTCGGAAGACGTTCCCATCCTGCGCAGTTTGCTCGAGGAGGCCTTGGCCCGCCAGGGCCCGGCAGTCCGGGAGATGCACTGGCGTGCCGCCGGCGGCGGCACGCGTCTGATGTCGTGCACCTGTGTTCCGCTCCCCGGACCGCCGGTGCAGTTGCTTCTGACCGCCTTTGACGCCGGCGAGCGCCGGCGCATTGAGGAAGAGTTGCGCACCAGTCAGGAACGACTGCGCGACGTGATCTCCAACGCCCCGGTCGTGCTCTTCGCACTGGATCGGGAGGGGAACTTCCTGCTTTCCCAGGGCAAAGGCCTGGAGCGCCTCGGGCTGGCTCCGGATGAAGCTGTGGGCCAGTCGATTTTTCATTTGTACAAAGACCACGCCACGATTATCCGTAACTTCCGCCGGGCGCTCGCCGGCGAGAGTTTCGAGAGCACCGTCGAGGTGGGTAACTTGGTCTACGAGGTATGGTACTCACCGCTTCGGGATGCCCTATCGCGAATTACCGGCGTCGTCGGGGTGGCAGTGGACGTCACCGCCCGGGCACAGGCAGAGCGGCACTTGCGGCGGCGCCTGGAGCTGGAGAAGCTCATCGCGCGCATCTCGGCGAGCTTCATCAGCCGCGCGCCGGAACGGGTGGACCAAGGCATCCAGGAGGCTCTGGAGCAGGTCGGAGAATTCATGGGGGTAGACCGCACCTATGTGTTCTTGTTCTCCGGAGACGGCGCCAGACTGAGCAACACGCACGAATGGTGCGCCGCCGGCGTCGAACCGCAGCGCGAACGGTTGCAAAATCTCTCCGCTTCCGACTTCCCGTGGTGGATGGAGCACCTGAGACGTCTGGAGCCGATCTACATCGGCCGAGTCGCCGCGCTTCCGGAGGAAGCCGCGGCGGAGCGGGCAGCCCTGGAGATCCAGCAGATTCAGTCTCTCCTCGTCGTGCCGATGAGCTCGGCGGGTCGACTTGTGGGCTTCGTAGGCTTTGACTCCGTCCGCGAAGAGAAAACCTGGGATGAGGACGACGTAGCCCTTCTCCAGACCCTGAGCAGCATTTTTACGACCGCGCTTGAGCGCCGGACGGCCGAGCTCCGGCAGCAGCGGCTCGAGGAGCAACTCCGCCAGGCGCAGAAAATGGAGGCGGTAGGGCGGCTGGCGGGCGGAGTTGCGCACGACTTCAACAACTTGCTGACGATCATCTCCGGCTACGCCCACCTGCTGGCCTCCGGCGAAGTGACGGCGGAGGAAGTGCGGCGGACGGCGGGCGAGATCGTGCAGGCCGCAGGACGAGCCACGGAACTCACCCAGCAGCTTCTCACCTTCAGCCGCCGGCAGGTCCCTGAACCGAAGATTCTCGATTTGAATCAGTTGATCGCCCGCATGGAATCGTGGCTGCGCCGGACCATTGGCGAGCGCGTGGAATTGGACCTCAATCTGAGGCCGGACCTTCCCGCGGTGGTAGCCGACCCGGGCCAGGTTGAGCAGGTGCTGATCAATCTCGCGCTCAATGCCCGGGACGCCATGCCCGAGGGAGGGCGGCTCACGATTGAAACGGAGGCTCTGGAGGTCGTGGATCGCTCTCCGGCGGCGAATTTGGCCCCCGGTTCCTATGTGCGGATGTCCGTAAAGGACAACGGTAGTGGAATGGATGCGGCGGTGCGCAGCCGGGCCTTCGAGCCGTTTTTCACCACCAAAGCGCCGGGCAAGGGCACGGGCCTCGGTCTGGCCATCGTTTACGGCATCGTCAAGCAGCATCACGGTGAGATCGCCGTGGAAAGCGAGCCCGGTCGGGGGACCTGCATCACGATTTACTTTCCCTGCGCAAGAGGATCGCCCTGAGGGCGGTGCTATTCTGGCTGGCGGGGCCTTATGCCGGCCAATCTGACGCCGGAGTATTTGGCGGCAGAGGAAGAGTACCGCCGGGCTCAGACACGGGAAGAGAAGATCGCCGCCCTGGAGCGAATGCTCGCCACGATCCCCAAGCACAAGGGCACCGAAAAGCTCCAGGGGGAGATCAAACGGAAGCTGGCCCAACACCGCAAAGAGGCGCCGAAAAAGGGCGCTGCACACGCCATCCCCTTCTATGTGATCCGGCGGGAGGGCGCCGGGCAGGTGGTGCTGGTGGGTCCGCCCAACAGCGGCAAATCCCAGTTGGTCTGTTCGCTGACGCACGCCCGCCCCGAGGTCGCCGCCTATCCCTTCACGACCCGGATGCCCGTTCCGGGGATGATGTACTTTGAAGACGTCCCGATCCAGCTGGTGGACCTGCCGCCGGTTTCCCCGGAATACAGCGAGCCGTGGCTTCCTCAGGCGATCCGCAATGCCAATCTGAGCGTGCTCGTTGTGGACCCGACCGATCCGGCGGCGCTGGAACAGACTGAGTTTGTCTTCGGATGGCTTGCCGGGCGCCGTCTCCCGCAGCCCTCTCTGCTCCTGGGCACCAAATCCGATCTTCCAGGGGCGGAGGAAAACTTCGCCGTCCTGGCCGAGCTCTACGGCGCCCGGTGCCCTGCCGTCGCCGTATCCGCTCTTACGGGCCGGAATCTGGAGCAATTTGCCCGGTCTCTGTTCGAGGCGCTCAATATCGTGCGAGTCTACACGAAAGCGCCCGGTAAGAAGCCGGACCTGGCCGCCCCCTACATCCTCCGGCGCGGCCAGACGGTCGAAGACGCGGCCCGAATGGTGCACCAGGATTTCGCCGAGCGGCTGAAGTTCGCCCGACTCTACCGCCTGGATGGCGGCAGCGAGGGCCTCATGGTGGAGCGGCACCATCCGGTTCAGGATAAAGACATCCTCGAATTTCATGTCTGAAGATCCGTCCCGGGCATGCCGGTTTACACTGGAGGGGGAGGCGAGCGGTGGCTGGAACGCACGTGGAAACCCGGGCCGAACTGGAGACGGCCCGCTGGGGCGGTCTCGATGCGGATCACTTGTTGCACGCCTGGCGCATCATGCTGCTGTCGCGCCGGCTGGACGACCGGGAAATCGTCCTGAAACGGCAGAACCGCGTCTTCTTCCAGATCAACGGCTGCGGCCACGAAGCCGTATCCGCCGCAGCCGGCGCCGTTCTGCGCGCCGGACACGACTGGTTTTACCCGTACTATCGCGACCGGGCCCTGTGCCTGATGCTGGGCGTCACCGCCGAGGAGATGCTGCTAGCCTCGGTGGGCGCGGCGGCCGATCCGGCCTCCGGAGGCCGCCAAATGCCTTCGCACTGGGGATTCAAGCGGCTCAACGTCGTCGCCCAGTCCTCCCCCACCGGCACCCAGTTCTTGCAGGCGGTGGGGTGTGCCGAGGCCGGCCGGCGCCTGAGACCGGACAGCGACGAGGTGACTTTGGTTTCCGGCGGGGACGGCTCGACCAGCGAAGGCGAATTCTGGGAGGCCATGAACGCAGCCTGCCTGGAACGCCTGCCGGTGCTGTTTCTCATCGAGGATAACGAGTACGCCATCTCGGTCCCGATCGAAAAACAGACGGCCGGAGGCTCGATTTCGCGGTTACTCGCCGGCTTCCCCCATCTGCTGCGGCTGGAGGTGGACGGTTGCGACTACGTGGCCTCCTACCAGGCACTGAGCGAGGCGGCGGCCTGGTGCCGACAGCGCCGCGGTCCGGCCCTCGTGCACGCTCACGTGATCCGGCCCTATTCGCACTCGCTTTCCGACGACGAGCGGCTCTACCGGCCGGAGGAGGAACGCGCGGCCGAGGCGCAGCGCGACCCTATCCTTCGCTTCCCGGAATGGCTCCTTGCCGAGGGTATTGCCGACCCCCGGACCCTGGAGCGCATCGCGCACGAGGTCGAAGCGGAAATCGAAGCGGCCACGGAAAAGGCGCTGCGCGCCCCCGGCCCCGAGCCCGGTTCGGCCCTGCGATACCTGTACTCGGACAAAGTGGATCCGACGTCGGACGCCTTTTCGACGCCGCCGCAGTTCGAAGGCGAGCCGCGCACCATGGTGGAGGAGATCAATCTGACGCTCGCCGAGGAGATGCGCCGCGATCCGAGGGTTATCGTCTTCGGGGAAGACGTGGCCGACTGCGGGCGGGAACAATACCTGGACCGGGTCAAGGGCAAAGGCGGCGTCTTCAAAGCGACCGCCGGGCTGCAGCGCGAGTTCGGCTCGGACCGCTGCTTCGACACGCCGCTGGCCGAAGCGGCCATTGTAGGGCGCGCCATCGGCATGGCCACACGCGGCCTGAAGCCGGTAGCCGAAATTCAGTTCTTTGACTATATCTGGCCGGCGATGATGCAATTGCGCAACGAGCTGGCCACCCTGCGCTGGCGCTCAAACAATGCCTTTTCCTGCCCCGCAGTGATTCGCGTCGCCATTGGAGGCTACCTTTCCGGAGGCGCGATTTACCACAGCCAGTGCGGCGAAGTGCTGTTCACGCATATTCCCGGGCTGCGGGTTGTGATGCCCTCCAATGCACTGGACGCCTGCGGGCTGCTCCGCACGGCGATCCGCTGCGACGACCCGGTACTGTTTCTCGAGCACAAAAAGCTCTACCGCGAACCCTACAACCGCTCGCCCCATCCCGGAAAGGATTTCATGATTCCGTTCGGTCGAGCCCGCATCGTCAAGTCCGGCGACAGCCTGACCGTCGTCACCTACGGAGCCGTCGTACAGAAGGCGCTTCAGGCCGCGGCTGCCGTGGAGAAAAAGAACCCACGCCAGACGGTGGAAATCATTGACCTTCGCAGTCTGTCGCCTTACGACTGGGAGACCATACGCAGGTCCGTAGAAAAGACCAGCCGCGTGCTGGTTGCCCACGAAGACTGCCTGTCCTGGGGATACGGAGCCGAGATCGCGGCGCGGATCGCCGACGAACTTTTCGACCGGCTGGACGCACCCGTGGGACGGGCAGGCGCCCTGGACACATGGGTGGCTTACAACCCGCAGCTTGAAAACGAGATTCTGCCCCAACCCGAAGACCTGGCGCGGGAAATGGAGCGGTTACTGAGCTACTGAGGCGGGCCGAGGAGAGCCGGCTCGCTGCCGCGGTTCACGCCCGCAGCCGGGGTGGGTCACCATGTGCCTGGATAGGAAAAACCAATTAGATCCAGGCCTTGTATCCCAAGGGAAATAAGTGTATACTGAGGTTTCTGATGTTCTACGCAGGCGCCAGCTTTAGCTTTTGGTACTGGGGCTTCGCCCAGGCCTAAGCGGGTGGCGTTGGCGTAGGGCAGCGGCAGGACAAAGCAAACCAACCCACTCGCAAGAGTGGGTTTTTTATTTGGCGCACTGGGAGATTAGCGAACGCGAAAGCTGTGGAGGCACCACATGATCATTTCCATGAGACCGAACGCCACACGAGAGCAGATTGAAGCCGTCTGCGAGCGCATCCGCGAGTTCGGCTACAAGGTCCACTCCATCCAGGGCGAAGAGCGCGTGGTCATCGGAGCCGTGGGCATCGGGGATGTCACGGCCTGCCTGGAATCGCTCGAGGCGATGCCGGGGGTGGAGAAGGCCGTGCGCATCTCGGCGCCCTACAAGTTCGTCAGCCGGGAATTCCGCCCGGTCAAGACGCAGATCCGCATCAACGGCCATGAGATCGGCGGCGAGCAGTTTATCGTGATGGCGGGACCTTGCTCGGTTGAGAACGAAAAGCAGATCATGGAGACGGCCGAAGCCGTGGCACGGGCGGGCGCCCATGTCCTGCGAGGGGGCGCCTTCAAACCGCGCACTTCCCCGTACGAGTTCCAGGGTCTGGAACTCGAGGGCCTGAAGCTTCTTCAGAAAGCCAAACAAGCCACCGGCCTTTCCATCGTCACCGAGGTCATGCGGGACGGCGATGTGGAACTGGTCTCCGAGTATGCGGACATTCTCCAGATCGGCGCCCGGAACATGCAGAACTTCCCCCTGTTGAAGGCGCTGGGGCGCTCCCCCCGACCGGTCCTGCTCAAACGCGGCATGAGCTGCACCATCAAGGAACTGCTCATGTCCGCCGAGTACATCGTCGCGCACGGCAACCCCAACGTCATCCTCTGCGAGCGCGGGATCCGTACCTTCGAGACCGAAACACGGAACACGTGCGATATCGTGGCGGTGTCGGTCCTCAACGAGCTTACCCATCTGCCCGTGATTCTGGATCCGAGCCACGCCACCGGCAGGCGCCATCTCGTGCCGCCGCTGGCCCGCGCCGCGGTGGCGATTGGGGCGGACGGTTTAATGGTGGAGGTCCATCCCTGCCCGGAGAAGGCCTTCAGCGACGGGGCGCAGTCACTGACGATCCCGATGTTCGAAGCGATGATGCAAAGTCTTGCGCCCTACCTGGACCTCTGGAGGGAATCACGAGCCGCGCAGACACTGGCGGCGGTGTAAGCTGGTTGCAGTGCGCCCGAGACTGCATCCCCTCCTGCTGCTGGCGCTCGTGGCAGGGATCTGCGCCGGCGTGATCGGCGGGCTGGCATGGTACCGGGCCCGCAAAACCGCTACAACCGCCGACCTGCTGCGCCGTTTGCCCGTCGAAGAAGCAGCGGTGCTGTTTCTCGACGTCCGCCCGTTTCGCGCCGCCGGTCTGTTGTCCGCCGTGCTGAACAAAACCAGAATCTCCGACGAACCGGAATACAAAGCTTTCGTCGTGGAAACCGGCTTCGATTCGGAACGCGATCTGGACGCCGTTATCATCGCCTTTCGGCGCGAGGTCACGTATTTCCTGGTACTGGGCCGCTTCCGCTGGGATCGGTTGCGCCAGTACACCACCGCACAGGGCGGGTCCTGCCGGAACGCGTTCTGCCAGATGCCCGGCAGCACGCCGGAAAGGATGGTGTCCTTCTTCCCGTTGCGGCGTGACCTGCTGGCCCTGGCAGTCGGCAAGGATCCGTGGGCCGCGCTCCAGCTCATGCAGCCAAGCGCAGAGGGGACTTTCGCAGTGCCGCCCGGCGCGGTCTGGCTGTCGCTGCCGGGGAGCCTGCTCAGCGACTCGCAGGCGTTGCCCTCGGGTTTCCGCGCGGCGCTCGCCCCGCTGGCGCGGGCCGAGCGCCTGCTGCTGTGGGCCGAGCCTCAGATGGCGGGCTTGCAGGCGCGCCTCGAGGTGACGTGTCGCTCCGAACAGGAAGCGGCTCTCCTGGCCGGCCAGCTCTCCGGAGTCACGCGTTTGCTCGCTGCCGGAGCCGCCCGACAAGGCCCACAGACGGCAGGAGCCCATCTCGCCGGCTTGCTCAGTCGGGCCTCCTTCCGTCATTCCGGACGGCGCGTCTTTGGAAATTGGCCTGTCGACTACGGAGCGCTGGCGACGCTCCTCGGCGAATCCTTCTGATCCTTTCCGTACCGGATCAGTTCAAAAACAGCGTGCGGTAAAGGGTGTCCCGCTGCTTAGGCACGAAGCCGGCGTCCCGAATGATGCGCCGCAATTCCTCTTCGGTGGAGCGGTGATGGGCGCCGGCCGCGGAAACAACGTTTTCCTCGATCATGACGCTGCCCACGTCGTTGGCCCCGAAGCGAAGCCCGAGCTGGCAGGTCTTGGGTCCCTGGGTCACCCAGGAGGACTGAACATTGGGAATGTTCTCTAAATACAGCCGCGAGACCGCCAAGGTTTTCAAGTACTCGACTGCCGTCGCTTCTTCTTTGATGAAGCGTCCGAGGGAGGTGTTCTCCCGCTGGAAGGTCCACGGAATGAAAGCTGTAAAACCGCCCGTCTCCTCCTGGAGGCGCCGGACCACCTCCAGGTGATTCACCCGTTGCTCGAGGGTCTCCCCGCAACCGAACATCATCGTAGCCGTGGTCCGCATGCCGAGCCGATGCGCCGTGCGGTGCACCTCGACCCATTCCGCCGTGGTGCACTTCAAACGGCTGATGCGGTGACGAACCGCATCATCCAGGATCTCTGCCCCACCGCCTGGAATCGAGTCCAGACCCGCATCGCGAAGGCGGGCAATCGTGTCGCGGACGGTGAGACCGCTGACTTCGGCGATGTTGAGAATCTCGGGCGCTGAGAAGCAGTGCAGGTGAATCCGCGGAAACCGCCGCTTGATGGAGCACAGCAGATCTTCGTACCATTCGATCTTCAGTTCGGCGTGCAGGCCGCCTTGCATCAGGATCCCCGTACCGCCCAGCTCCAGCGTTTCCTGGATCTTGTCGAAGATGATTTCCTTGGACAGCACGTAGCCTTCCGCGTGGCCCATGGGACGGTAGAACGCGCAGAAGCTGCAGTACTCAGTACAAAAGTTGGTGTAGTTGATGTTGCGGTCGATGATGTAGGTCACCACGCCTTCCGGGTGCAGCTTCCGCCGTACGGCGTCCGCAGCCATGCCGATCCCGATCAGATCAGGGCTGGCCAGCAGCTCCACCGCTTCCCGGTGCGACATCATACGTGCACTCTCCCGGACTGCTCCACCATAGCAAACTCCCCGGCCAGCCGTAGAAAACGGTGCAACCCCTCGTAGTCACGATCGTCGAGCTCATTGACGATGTGACGCGACAGGTAGGCGCGGGCCCGCTCCTCGGAAATGCCGCGCGGAGCGGCCTCGCGGCGGACGATTTCCTCGAGCCGCTCCCGGCCGAAGCGGCAGGATTCAACAAAAGCCGCCTCGAGCTCCGGCGTCACGCATTCGGGCCGGCCCGCCCACACGGCGAACACCATGGGCAGCCCGGTCCATTCAAACCACTCCTTACCCAGATCCAAGACGCGATACGGCAAAGCCTCGACGTCGAGCCGCAAGGCCGGATCGCCGATCAAGAGCGCGCCATCAGCCTGCTCCAGCATGCGGTCCAGGTCGGCAGGAGCCGGCAACAGCTCCGGATCCGCCGCGTAGCGGCGTGAGAGAATCAGTCGCGCCAGCGCCACGGAGGTTCGTGAGGCGCTGTCGGCAGCCAGCCTGCGCATCTCCGCAAACGGCTTCTTCGACACCAGAAGAATGCTGCGCACCGGTCCGCGGCAGGCAATGCCTGCGCCGCGGATCACGGTCAACTTGCACCGCAACAACTCGACGGCCGGCACAATCCCGACGTCGCACCGTCCCGCTGCGAGGCGGTCGGCGCACTCTGCCGGCGTTGCGAACTCGAGATCGAACAAACCCCTCTGGGCGCCGTGAAGCATCCCCCAAACCAGAGGTGCCGTATTCAGATAATTCACGGCGCAGACCCGCAGCCTGACGCCTGGCGTCGTGGAAGGTTGCAACTCCCATTGTACAACGGGAAAGTTCTAGTACCGGTTTGATTGCGCCAATCCGCGGCGCGTGCTAGTAGTGGGGAGAAGAGACGCTGCCCGTGTGCGTCTTCAAGATCGGGCGATCCTGTATGCCACTTCTAAAGAAGGCTCTGCTTCTGACGGCGTTTGCGGCGGTCGTTTCGGCCCAACCGGTCATCAACCCTTTTGCCTCGCGCATCCTCGGGCACCCGCAGATGTCGCTGGCCACGGCAAACCCGAACTATGTCGAGGGACGTGAATTGTTCAGCCCGCGCGGCGTCGCTGTGGACACGACCGCAACACCTCCTATCCTTTATGTCTCGGACACGTTGAACAACCGCGTACTGGGCTGGCGCAATGCCTCGCAGTTCGCCAACGGAGCCCCGGCGGACATCGTCATCGGCCAACCGGACTTCTTCACGACGTTTCCGCTCGGGCCGGGCACGCAGCGTAGCGGCGGCCTGAGCGCGCCCACGGGACTGGCTGTGGACCGCAACGGAAATCTCTATGTCGTCGATTCCGGCAACAACCGCATCCTGCGGTTTCCCAGGCCGTTCGATGATCCGAACCCGGTAAAGACGCCCGATTTCGTCATCGGCCAGAGTTCGCTCACGACGAACACGCCGAACGCCGGGGGCCGGTCGGCCCGCACGATTGCAACTTTGCAAGGCAACACCCTGACATCCGGCTCGCTCGTCTTCGACGCGCAGGGAAACCTGTATTTCACGGATCCGCTCAATAACCGCGTGCTCCGCTACAGCAGCGCCTCGCTGGCTCCGGGAGCGCCCAACGGGCCGGATGCCGATCTCGTGCTGGGGCAGCTCGATTTCTCCACTGCGGCCAACCCCACCTCTGCTACGGATCTGACCCGCCTGCGGATTCCGTCCGGGATCGCGCTGGATCCCGCCGGACGCCTTTACGTCACCGATCTGATCCACCGCGTCCTGGTCTTCGAGCCGCCCTTCACCAACGGCAAGCCTGCGCAGCGCTTCATTGGAGCGCGTCTGACGCCGCAAGGCAATCCCATCCAGCCGCCGGACAATTCGAGCCTGACGTTTCCCAACGGGATCTTCTTTGTCGGCAACAGCCCATACGTGGTCGACACGGGCAACCACCGGATTCTGCGCTTCGCTCCCTACGAAAACTGGCCGGCTGCCAGTCCGCCCGCCGCACTCGACGTGCTGGGCCAGCCTGACTTTACCGGGTTCCGGCCTAACATGGGCTCTCCGCAAGCTTCCGAGCGGTCCCTGTTCCAGCCCGAATCCGCAGTGTTCGCAGCGGGCGAGCTCTTCGTGGTGGATTCTTCCAATCATCGCCTTCTTGTTTTTCCCGATCCTTCCACAGCTTCGCCTCTGTCGTCGTTGCAGGCGCGCCGCGTGCTGGGACAGCCCACCCTGGACACCCACGTGGCCAACTGGCTGGACGGACGCGGATTCTCTCTGCGGTCCACAGGCGTGATTGGGACGCAGGCCTTCAGCTTCGGCGGGGGCATGGCGGTGGACCGCACCTCCGATCCACCGCGGCTCTACGTCGCCGACACGGCCAACAACCGCGTCCTTGGCTACCGCGACGCCCGCGCGTTCCGTCTCGGCATGCCCGCGGATCTGGTGATCGGGCAACCGGAGCCGCTCCGGGCCATCGTCAACTACCCCTCGGGCGACGCCCTGCAGCCCCGGGATAACACGCTTTACTTCCCCACCGGCGTAGCGGTGGACGCCAACGGCGATCTCTGGGTCGCCGACACGGGCAACGGGCGCGTGCTCCGCTTCCCGAGGCCCTTCGACGCCGGGACCAATATGCCGCGGGCCAATCTGGTGCTCGGCAAGCCCAGTTTCACCGCGCGCACCGACGCCTTCCCCGACCCGAGCCCTTCGAACATGGGCGGTCCTTACAGCATTGCCTTCAGCGTAGGGGGGCACGTGCTGGTCTCCGACTGGTTCTACAATCGCGTGCTCTTCTTCCGTAAGCCGGACGGCGGGGATTTTTCAAACGGCATGGCCGCCGAAAAGGTGTTCGGCCAGCCGGATTTCTTCTCGCGCGCCTCCGGTAGCCTCGATAACCGCATGAACCGCCCCCGCCACATCGCCACGGACACGTTTGACCGCCTGTACGTGTGCGACGAAGGCAACAACCGCGTACAGATCTTCGACAGCGTCGGGGCCGCCGGAACGGATCCGAGGCCCGCCGTCATCCTGACGACCGGCGGGACCTTCGGTGCGCTGCGCAACCCCCAGGGGATCGCGATAGGCCCCGGAGATGAAATCTGGGTCGCCAATACCAACTCCGGGCAGATCCTGCGCTACCCCAGGTTTCTCGACCTCCCGGCTGCTGGATTCGCGCCGGACGGAGGTTTTCCATCCGGCGCCACCGGAGAACTCCCGGTAGCGCTCACTGTAGACGGCTTTGGGAACCTGCTGGTGGCGTACACCACGAACCGTATCGCCATTCATTACCCGGCCATGGCGGCCGTCAACGGCGCAAGTTTTCTACCCCGCGTCGCACCGAACACGATCACGAGCCTGTTTCCGCTCGGAGGACAGTTCGGCACGCAGACACAGAACTTCAAGGACCTGCCCAACCCGCTTCCGCTTCCCACCGAGCTGGGGGGCCTCCAGGTGCTGGTCAATGAGCAGCCCGCGCGGCTTTACTTCGTCTCGCCCGGGCAAATCAATTTCCTGATGCCCATGAACAGCCCCAGTTCCGGTGTGCTCGATGTGCTGGTCGTCGAAAAAGCCACCGGCCGCATTGTGGCATCCGCCTGCGACGCCCGTCAGGTTGCGGCCGGTCGCTTTGCTTGTATTGACCGGTTGCGCTCCGACGTAGCCGCGCCCGCGCTGTTTGCCGGCCCGGAGTTTGCCACCGGGACCGGCCAGGTGGCGGCGCTCAACCGCCGGAGTTCGGACGGCTCCTACTACAACCTGGATTCGAGCGGGCGCCCGATCCCGAACGGCTCGCAGAATCCAGTGTCCCGGGGCGATTTCGTCGAAATCTTCGCCACAGGCACCGGCTTTGTCCCCAACGCACCTCCGGACGGAGAGCCGGCTTCCGGCCAGGTACCGACGCCGGAACGGCCACAGGTGATCGTCGGCACCCGCTTCCTCGCGGACTCCGATATCCTTTACTCGGGGCTTGCGCCGGGTCTGGTGGGCGTCTGGCAACTCAACATCCGGATCCCGGACACTGTGGCCCCGAGCAACAACGTACCCGTCGTCGTGGTCTACAAGAGCATACCGAGCAACAACCCGCAAAACCCGGCACAGATTGTCACGACGATTGCCGTTAAACAGTGAGTAAAAGGGGCGGAGGTCGGCGCGGGAGTCCGCCTGCACGGTGAGCCGCAATCATTCGATGCGTACCCTGACCTGATTGCTCCGCCGCCCGCCGACTTCGATCCACAGCAACTGCTCCCCTGAAGGCGCGTTCGGGCCGACGCGGACGTTGACCTGATGCACTCCCGGGAACTGCGGGGAAAGGCCGCTAAAGACCGGATCCTCCAGCCGCACTCCGCCGATGAAGACCGAGGGCGTCAGCACCGTCTCCCGCAAGCCGGGGAAGCGGCTGCTCGGCTGTGTGTTCCCGAGTCCCGTGGCGTAAATCTCCAGGAATTCATCCCGCCGCGCGGGCCGCTGGGCCGTCGTGAGCGGTGTGCCCGAGATCAGGATCGCTCCGAAATTGGTGACGCCGTCGAAGAAGATTCCGGGCGCCACCGACTGGATCGGAACGGAAACCGCGGCTGCCGTGCCGATCGGTGTAGAAACCGCGAGCGTAGCCGTGCCCACCGGAGTGTCCTCCGGCACGAGGAAATTGATCTGGCCGTCGCTCACAAAATGCAGGGGCACAGCTGTGCCATTGAGAAGGACCTGGACACCGGCGAGCACCGGCGGATACGGGGGCGCCGCTACCGCCACGGCGCCTCCCGCCAGGCCAGATCCGAAAATTGTGGCGAAGCTGCCCGGCGCCAGCTCTTGCGCAAAGGAAGCGGCGTTCACCACGCCTCGGGCCTCAAACGAGGGGGGCATCAAAGCAGTGACCGTAACCGTACTCTGCGGCGCGCCTTCCAACACCGCCGTCAACTGCTGGGCGCCCGCCGCACCGGGTGTCCAGAAAAACTGCACGAAACCGTCGGCGTCGCTCACCGCAGTGGAAGGCGATACCATTCCGCCTCCGGAGACGGCGGCCTGCACGCGAACACCTTGGTAAGGGAGATTGTTGACATCCACCACTCGCAGCACGACCGGCTGGAGCGGGTTCCCCGGCAGTGCCAGTTGCCGGTCGCCGGATACCACCGCCAGGCGCAGTTCCGAAGTCGAATTGCGCACCTGGATCCGGGCATACGCAGTCTCAAAAGCGGGGTCCGCAGGTGTGGCGGTAAGCTCCTCGACGCCCGCCGCGACGCCGGTGATGGAAAACGTGGCGCTGGTCGCTCCGGCCGGAATCGTCACGGAGGCGGGCGTCTGTACGAGCCCGCTCGCCGTTCGCAAGGTAACCGAAAGTGCGGAAGCAGCCGGTTTCTCAACAGAGAGCGTAACGGAGCGCTGTACGCCAGCCAGCACTCCTCCGGCCGGAAAAACGGACAGCTTCAAGCTGCGCGTTAAAGTCGTATCCGCCCACGCCCGGTCCGAGGTGGCGCGCCGATAAAAAATTTCGAATTCCTGGCGGAATCGTTCGAGCTTATCCAGTTCGGACTGCGCAGGCTGGTTGCCCTGCGGGGTGACCAAGATGAAGGCGAAGCGGAAGCGGCGCTGGGAGACGGTGTGGTCCGGAGTGCGCCGTCCTTCGGTCTGGATGATTTCCTGAATGCTCGTGTCCCGGCGGCTGCCGTTAAAGCTCACGCCCGATTCCGGCAGACTCGACGAAGTCCGATTAATACTGGGGCCGTTTACAACAAACAATTCGTGGGGAGGCGTCACTTCTTCGGGGGCGCGCAAGCCCATCAGGTACTGATCCAGGGGCGAAAAGCCCTCCACTGTCGCCACGGTGGTGAAGCGCAGCGCCGACTGCGCTCCGTTGTCGCGGATGCGGTTTCCCTCGAGCAGGGAAGCATCCGAGTTGAAAAAGAAGCTCCAGTGCGCCTGCTGTGCTCCGAGCATCGGCCGGGCCGAGGGGTTGTTTGGATCGCGGTAGCTCACAAAAGCCAGGAACAGATGGCCGGCTTCATGCCCCAACACGGTCATCGCCGTGTCGCCGGTAACGGAACCGCGACCCGGAATCGGTTCGTACGGCTTCCCGGGGTATTGGTCGAGCGGACCCATGTTCATCACAGCCTGCAAACGAGACGAGGAGCCAAATATGGAGCCGAAGTCGACCGGGTCTTCTCCGGTGCCCGTGCGGTTGCTCCGCACCGTCACTTCGAAGGCCACGGCGCCTGCGGACGCAGGAATCCTGTCGTTGTTGAAAATCACGAGGTAGTCGTAGGCGTCGTCGTGCGTCTCGTAGAAACGGCGCGCCACCGCCACGATGTCAATCTCGCTCGAGCCGGCGCGAAACACCTCGGCCACCGTACCGGTGAACTCGCTGGCGGAGCCGCCGAGAAACGACACCAGCGACGTCGTACCCTGCCGGAGCCCCGGAGAGATTCCCACAACCGCCTCCTGCGTCGTGATGGAACTGTAAGCGAATTCAATGCGGCCGTCCGGGAACAGCCGGACCTGAAACGTTTGCAGCGGCCCCGTGCCGGACTCCCGGTACTCCGGTACGGAAACCCAGCTCACGACGAAGCGTCCCGTCTCGGAACGCACCCGCACCGACTGTGGCGCCTGGGACGGGTCCAGATCCCGGAACAATGCCGAAATCCGCGGGGGTCCGGCTGTCATGCGCCCCAGCGACCTGTCGGTCGAAGCCGTGTCGCTCTCGCCGAAGGTCAGATTGCCATCCGAGTTGACGAAAACCTGACTGTAGGAGGAGCCGTAAAACGGAAAGTTGAACGGAAGGGGGACCGGGCGCGCGTCATCGTCCCCCAAACCGTCAAGCGGAGCGCCCGCCGATGCGGCTTGGGCGTCATAGGTGTCACCACCGGTTTGGAATCTGTAACGGGTGGCATTCCCATCCAGCGGCTGAAACGTGACCGTACGTCCGTTCAGGTTGAACGGGTTCGCGCGCAGCACGAGGTCGCCGTTGTCTTCGAGGACGGCAATGTTACCGATGTCTTGGGCGCGGGGCCTCGGCTGTGCTGCGAGAAGCTCGATCGGCCCCTTGGAGCGGATCCTCTGGGAGACACCATGCAGGTAGATCTGTTCCGTCGCTTTTTCCCGATGCGTTCCGCATACCGTGGGGATCTCGCGCGAAAAGACCGCCGCGGCCAGGAAGGCGCACGAAAAAACAAGAACGGAACGTTTTAACATGGTGTGCGTTTCTCCTCATTGATAACATACGGCGGAGGTACACTTTCGGTTTATGGCGTACTGCACCCAGTGTGGAGCGAAGATGCTTGACGAGGCCCGGTTTTGTCCGAGTTGCGGCAAACCCGCGGGGGCCCTCCAAACGGCGGTCGCGCAGCCGCTCGAGTACATCATTCACGGGGACAACCTGCAAGTGGTGCGCATTCGCCTCAAGCCCGGTCAGGAGATCTATGCCGAGGCCGGCAAGATGCTTTACAAAACGGCCAACGTGCAGTGGGACTCCCGCATGAGCGGCGCGGGGCTGGGCAGCAAGCTGCTCGGCGCGCTCAAGCGTAAGCTGGCGGGAGAGTCGCTCTTCTGGACGTACTTCCGTGCGGATTCGCCTGGGGAAGTAGGCTTCGCCGGCAGCTATCCGGGCCGGATCCAGGCGTTCGAACTCGCTCCGGGTCAGAGCGTGCTCGTCCAGCGCGATGCTTTCCTGTGCGCACAAGACACCGTTCAAGTGGGAATTGAATTCGTCAAGCGCGTGGGTGCCGGCTTCTTCGCCGGCGAGGGATTCATCCTGGAAAGGCTCACTGGCCCCGGCACCGTGTTCATCCACGCCGGCGGTGACTTTGTGGAGTTTGAGCTCCAGCCCGGTGAGACGTTACAGGTGGACACCGGATGCGTGGTGGCCTTCGACACATCTGTAACGTACGACGTTCAGCTTGCCGGAGGCATCAAGACGTGGATCTTCGGCGGCGAAGGTATGTTTCTGGCCACGCTCACCGGTCCGGGACGGGTCATTGTACAAAGCATGACCTTGGAGAAGATGCGCCGGGAGCTGATGCCAGTGCGCAGTGGCGGGGACGAGCGTAGCGGGTTGGGCTCCATCACAAATCTGTTCGGCAGCGAAGACTAGCCCCGGCCGCCGGCGTACTATTCCGTTTTTCCCAGTACGGCACCTGCGCCTGAGGGCTTTACTGCGATCCGCTCCGCTCTTATTCTGGGGACGTGCGTAGCGGTCCGGCAACAGGATGCCGGCCCGCGAGGAGCCGGATGTGAGCGTGTTTCTCCAGTTTGTTTATCTCCAACTCGTAGACCTGCTGACCACGCTTGCCTTCCTGGCCCACGGCGTCGAGGAGGCCAACCCTCTCATACGGCTGCTTCTGGGCCTGATGCCTTCGCGGCTTGCGGCCCTGGCGCTCGTAAAGCTTGTCGCGGTTGGCCTGGCATACTACTGTTGGAGACTCGGCAAAGTTACGCTCCTGCAAAAAGTGACCTGCTTCTACGCCGTGCTCGCGCTCTGGAACCTCGGGGCGCTCGTGGTCGTCTCGAGGATCTGAGTCCCGATCAAACCTGGGCGCGTGCCTGTTCCAGCACGTGCTCGACCTCGCGCCGGTACTGCTCCAACAGCTCCTTGTTTGCCGCTTCGAAACGCAGGACCAGCACCGGCTGCGTATTGGAAGCGCGCACCAGCCCCCATCCTTGATCGAAAAGCACGCGTACCCCGTCCACGTCCACGACGGGATGAGTCCTCTTGAAGTGTTCCGCGACGCGCTCGACCACCTCGAACTTGATTTCGTCGGGACAGTCCACGCGGATCTCCGGCGTGCTGACCATCTTGGGCAGCCCCTCCAGCTGCGCCGACAGAGGTTTTCCGGAAGCGGCGACGATCTCAAGCAGGCGGCAGGCCGCGTAGAGGGCGTCGTCGAAGCCATAGTAGCGGTCCGCGAAGAAGATATGACCGCTCATCTCCCCCGCCAGCTCCGCTTTGGTTTCCTTCATCTTCGCTTTGATCAGCGAATGGCCGGTGCGCCACATGATCGGATTGCCTCCGAGACGGCGCAGTTCGTCATACATGACCTGCGAACACTTCACCTCCCCGATGAAGGTCGCACCGGGTTTGCGCGTAAGGATTTCGCGGGCGAAGATGAGCATCAACTGATCGCCCCAGACGATATTGCCCTTCTCATCCACCGCCCCGATCCGGTCGGCATCGCCGTCGAACGCGATTCCCAGTTCGGCTCCGTGTTCGGTTACGGCGCGGATCAGTGCATCCAGATTCTTTTCAATCGTCGGATCCGGATGATGGTTTGGAAAGTTGCCGTCCATCTCGAAGAATAGCTCCACGGCCTCGCACCCCAGTCGTTCCACGAGACGGTGCACGACCGGGCCGGCGGTGCCGTTGCCCGCATCGAAGACGACTTTGACACGGCGGCTTAGCCTGATCCGCGAGGTGATGTCCTCCACATACGGCGTCACAATGTCATAGGTTCGCACCGAGCCCGACTCTCTGAGGAAGTCGCGGTCCTCGTAGATCTCCCGAACCTCCTGAATCTGATGGCCGTAGATGGTGGTGGTTCCGGCCATGACTTTGAAGCCGTTGTACTCGGGCGGATTGTGGCTGCCCGTAATCATGACTCCGCCTTCGGCTTTCAAGTGGAACACCGAAAAATACAGCAGCGGAGTGGGGATCACCCCTAGATCGGTCACGTGGCAGCCTGCGGCCGTCAAGCCCTCGACCAGAGCATCCCGCAGCCGGGCGGAGCTCAGCCGGCAGTCGCGTCCGAGATTGATGTGTGCGCCGGCGTGACGCCGCAGATAGGTGCCGATCGCCCGGCCCAGATCTTCCACGTCCGGACTGCGCAGTTCGGTCTCGGCGATGCCCCGAATGTCGTATTCGCGAAAGATGGTCGGCTTGAGCATACCCCGAAAATAGCACGCCTGCCGGGGCGCGACGGACGCTCGAGCCGGCGAGCCCCGGCCGGTCACAGTCCGCCGGGACGCACCCGCTTGCGCCCGGCGGTGCTGACGCATGGATTCCCCTCAATGTAGAACCGTAGCGGCCAATCGGTGCAATGGCGAATCCCGATGCGGGGACTGACGCCTATTTGAAAGTCCGGCCGATTTTCCGGTGCACGCACGGTCAGAGGACCGCGGGTGACATCCGCACCGTTCAGCCGCCGCGTAATGCCCATCGCCTGCGTGAGCTTGCCCGGGCCGGAGGTCAGCTCGTGGAGGGATCGTACACCGGGACGCCTGCGACGCATCAGATCCAGCCCCGAGACCGGCTGGAGCGCGCGGATCAGCACACACCCCGGCGTCCCTACCGGCTCCGCCACCAGGTTGAGGCACTCGTACATCCCGTAGATGAAGTACACATAGGCATGGCCCGGCGGCCCGTAGAGCACGCGCGTGCGCGGCGTCAGGCCGTGCCAGGCGTGCGCCGCGCGGTCCTGCTCCCCCAGGTACGCCTCGACTTCCACAATGCGGCCCGCCGTCCGGCCGTGGACCAGGATCTTGCCCAGCAGGTCGCGGGCCACCTCCACCGTCGGCCGTTCATAAAAGCTCCGCGGCAGCACCCGGGAGCTTTCCAGGATCTCTTCCAGGGGAACTTCGCCGTCGCGTCCGATTGCAACTCCGAACCGGTTCATCCGACAATGAGCTACGGCAACCACCAGCATACAGCGACACGCATGCGATTGTTCACGGCGATCAGCCTGCCGGCCGAAGTGAGGCTCCGCCTCGAGGAGTTGCTCGCACGACTCCGACCCGCTGCGCCTTTGAAGTGGAGCCCGCCGCAGAACCTGCACATCACGACAAAGTTCATCGGCGAATGGCCTGCCGATCGTCTGGAGGAGCTCACCGTCGCTCTGCGAGCCCTCCCGCGCCGGGAGCCTTTTCCGATCGAGGTGCGCGGACTGGGCTGGTTTCCTAACCCCCACCATCCGCGCGTATTCTGGGCGGGCGTGCACGGAGACGGCCTGGAGAGCCTGGCACGGGACACCGAAGATGCCCTCGCTGCGCTCGGGGTCCCTAAAGAGTCGCGGCCGTTTTCTCCTCACTTGACCCTGGCGCGCATCAAGGAACCCGTTCCGCTGGCCGCGCTCCGCCGCGAGGTGGCCGCCCTCGACTCGGATCGCTTCGGCGCATTCCTGGCCGAGGGGTTCCACCTTTACGAGAGTCGCCTGACCCCCTCCGGTTCGGTCTACACTAAGCTCTTCGAGTTCCCCTTCGCGATCTGATGCGCGGCCTCTACAGCATAGTTCTCGCCTATCTAGCCGGGGCGATCCCGTTCGGTTACCTGCTCGTCAAATGGACGAGCGGGCGCGACGTGCGTACGGTGGGAAGCGGCAACATCGGGGCCACCAACGTCGTGCGGGCTGCCGGGCGGCTGGCCGGGATGGCCACGCTCGCGCTCGATATCGCCAAAGGCTACGTGGCAGTGTGGCTGGCGGGGCAGCTCACGGGTTCTTCACCGTGGTGGATGAGCGCGGCCGCTCTGGCCGTGATGGCCGGACATGCCTTTCCGGTGTTCCTCCGCTTCAAAGGTGGCAAGGCCGTAGCCAGTTGCGTCGGCGCTTTCGCCTGCCTGACGCCGGTCTCTCTGGCGGCACTGCTGCCGGTCTTCGTCGTCGTCGTGGCAATGACGCGTTACGTTTCCCTGGGCTCGATTGTCTCCGCCGCCTGCCTCCCGCTGGCGGTCTGGCTCCTCGCGCAGCCGCCCATGCCCGTGTTCGCCGCGTCCCTCGCCGCCGGCGCCTTCATCGTGTGGCGGCACAAGTCCAATATCGCGCGGCTGCGGGAGGGCACCGAGCACGTATTCTCTTTCGGGGGTCGCCGCTCGTGAGGACCCTCGCCATCATCGGCGCGGGAGGCTGGGGCACCGCGCTCTCCATCGTGCTGACGCCGCGCTTTGAGCGCGTCCGGCTGTGGGTGTACGAGAAGGACCTGGCCGCGACGCTCCGCGTGCGCCGCGAAAACGAACTCTATCTTCCCGGGGTTCGCATTCCCGACAAAGTCGAAATCACCACAGACTACGCCGAGGCGCTGGCAGGCGCCGACATCGTCCTCGGCGCGATGCCCTCCCACCACGCCCGGCGGCTGTATGGCGAGATGCTCCCCTATCTCGCGCCTTCCATGGTCTTGGTGAGCGCAACCAAGGGGTTAGAACAAGGCACGCTGCTGCGCATGTCGCAGGTCATCCGCGCGGTGGTGGGCCAACGTTTCGACCCCAGTGTTGCCGTGCTCTCCGGGCCGACCTTCGCCCCTGAGATTGCCCGGGGGGAACCGGCGGCCGTGGTCATCGCCTCGGAGAATGAGACGCTCGCCCGCGCCATCCAGGTGGCCTTCTCCGGTCCGACGTTCCGGCTTTACACCAACTCGGATCCGACAGGAGTCGAAATCGGCGCCGCTGTAAAGAACGTCATCGCCATCGCCGCCGGCGTCTGCCGCGGACTCGGGTTGGGCAGCAATACCGTGGCGGCACTGATCACCCGCGGGCTTGCCGAAATCACGCGCTTGGCGGTGGCGCTCGGCGGCCAGTCCAGAACCCTTGCAGGATTGGCCGGACTGGGCGACTTGGTGCTTACCTGCACCGGCGAGCTGAGTCGCAACCGCGGCGTCGGCGTGCGTCTGGGGCGCGGCGAAAAACTGGAGCAGATCGTGTCGTCCATGCGCACCGTCGCCGAAGGAATCCGCACAACGGAGGCCACCGTCGAGCTGGCTTGCCGCCACGGCGTCGAGATGCCCATCACCCAGCAGATGTTCCAGATGCTCCGGCAGGACAAGCCGCCCCAAGAAGCCATACGCGAACTCATGGAGCGCTCCCTCAAACCGGAGTAACGGCCATTCGGGCCGGATCGGATAATCTGGTAGCGAGATGGCATTGACCCGGAGGAGTTTTCTGGCTACCAGCGCTCTGCCGGCGCTGGCACAAGAGCGACGCGCCGCGCAACGTCCGAACGTTCTGCTCATCCTCGCCGACGATCTGGCGGCCTGGATGCTGGGTTGTTACGGCAATCGGGAAATTCGCACGCCCCACATTGATGTGCTCGCGGGAACCGGCATGCGCTTTCTCAACAACTACGTGTGCACGCCCATCTGCTCGCCGAGTCGCGCCACGTTGTTTACGGGGCGTGTGCCGCGCCAGCACGGAATCCACGACTTCCTCACCGCGAAGCCGGTTGAGAATCCGCCGCAAGGACAAGCCGAGCCGCCGGCCTCTTTCCGCGACGAGATCATGCTCTCCGATCTGCTGGCGGCCGCCGGCTACGATTGCGGCTACGTCGGCAAGTGGCATATGGGCGATGATGCCAAGCCCCAGCATGGCTACCGGTTCTGGTGCACGCTGCTCGGCGGCTCGAGCCCCTACCAAAATCCGAGATTGAGCCGTAACGGTGAGATCGTCCAGGAGCAGGGTTATCTTGCCGAGATCCTCACGCACCGCGCCCTGGAATTTTTGGAAAGCCGCCGCCAAGACGCGCCGTTTTTCCTCGTGGTGAGCCATCTGAATCCGCACGTACCTTACGAGGGCCACCCGCAGAAGTACTACGACATGTACGAGGGCGTCCGGTTTGAGACGATCGGCTGGGAGCCCCCGGCGCCCAATGCGCTCCGCGAGAAGGAGTACCTGAGAGATATCGTCGGCAACCTCCGGAAGTGCGCGGCGGCTGTCACGGCGCTGGACGATCAGGTCGGAGCGTTGATGCGCGCCATCGAGCGCATGGGCCTTCGGGAGAACACGCTGGTCATCTTCACGGGGGACAACGGTTTCTTGTTGGGCCGGCACGGGCTCTGGAGTAAAGGACACGCCTCCGATCCGATCAACATGTACGAGGAAGTGGTGAAAACGCCGATGATCTGGAGCTGGTGGGGCAAAATCCCGGCGCAAGCGACACGCCCGGAACTGGTCAGCTTTTACGATTTTCTGCCGAGCGTGTGTGAAGCGGTAGGCATCTCGATTCCCGGCAACCGAAACCTCTGCGGCCGCAGCTACTTTGCCCTGACCACCAACCGGCCGCTGCCCCGAAATCAGCCGTGGCGCAATTTGGTCTTCGGCCACTTCCGGAACACGGAGATGGTGCGCGACGCGCGCTTCAAACTCGTGCTCCGCAACAACGGCGAAGGGCCCAATGAGCTCTATGATCTGCGCGGCGACCCTCAGGAGAAGGTCAACCAGTACGCCAACGACGGCTTTCTCACCGTCCGAGAACGGCTCGCCCAGGAGCTGGCTGCCTGGCGCCGGCGCTGCAGTTAAGCACGTGCTCTGAGAAAAAACCGGCTCGCGCGGCACTTTCTTAACGAAGAAAGTGAAACGGCGCTGGCCGGACGAGGGCACGCTGCGTTTCGTAGAGTGGCACGCCCGTCTGATTCCGGATCCCGTGTGCCGGTTGCGGTACCTCCGGCAGGCGCTCGAACCGGACTCGGCGGCCCGAACCCGCCCGTGGCGAGCAAGGGCGTGGAAGCGTGTCGCAGTCCTGATCGGGTCCTTGCTGGCGCTGCCCGCGCCGCCCAGCGCCCACAGAGAGGCGGTGCCGGCGGGCGGAGTCTCCGTACGGCCGGCGCAGCCGGCTCCGGCGCCCCCGCCGGTTTGGCTCGTTGAACGCAACGAGGATTTCGAACTTTACAGCAACGGCCTGCGGGTTGAGAATCTCTTCTCCGTGCCCGGGCAACCACGCGGATACTGGCTTGTTCCCTCCCGGGCCGCCGGGCCCGGGCCACTCCGCTGGGCCACCGAGCCGGCGGGCATCGTATTTCACTCCACGGAGAGCCACGTGGCGGAATTCGAGCCGGAAAAAACCGCCGCGTTGCGCCGGGCGGGCCTCAGCCTTCTGGAATACGTGCGCCGCCATCGTTCCTACCATTTCCTGGTGGACCCCTTCGGCCGCGTGCACCGGATCGTCTCCGAAAGCCACGTGGCCCACCACGCCGGCTGGTCAGCCTGGAGCGATGACAACTGGCTGTACCTCGGCTTGAACGACAGTTTCCTCGGCGTTGCCTTTGAAACCCGCACCCAAAACGGCGTGGCACCGCTCACGCCCGCCCAAGTGCACGCCGGGCGCATTCTCATCGAGATGCTCCGCGCGCGGTTTCGCATTCCGCCTGAAAACTGCGTGACCCACGCACAAGTGTCGCTCAACCCGCGCAACCGGAAGATCAGCTATCACACCGACTGGGCCAGCGGGTTCCCGTTTGGCGAGCTGGGCCTGCCGGACAACTACACGCGACCGCCCGCGGCTGTCGTGCTCTTTGGGTTCGACTACGACGAACCGCTACGGGAACCGAGACAGCCGGGCTTATGGCAGGGGCTGGAGGCGGCCGGGCAGATTCTGATTCAGGAAGCGGCCGGACGCGGGATGACCCTGAGGCAGTATCGCGCGCTGCTGTCCCGCCGCTACCGCGAAACGCTGGCCGCGCTCGAGCGCGGCGCCAAGGAGAAACCACTGTGAAGAAACCCAATGCCGAACCTGTGTCCGCCGTCGGGCTGGACGTCGGCACGAGCCGGATCGTCGTCGCCGAACGCGACGGCTCGGAGATTTGCTACCGCTCGGATCTCAACGCCTTTGTGGCGGTGCCCTTTACCCGAATGACGGAGCGCAGTCTGCGCAAAGAGCGCATTCCACACCTCGTCCGCGACGGCCAGATCTTCATCTATGGCCGCGAGGCAGACAAATTCGCCGATCTGTTCCACCTCGAAACCCGTCGTCCGATGCGCGGCGGGCTGCTGAACTCCGCCGAACCGGAAAGTCTCACCCTGATCGGACAGATTGTCCGTGCTCTCACCGACGGAGCCGAGCGCGAGCGGCAGAAGCTCTGTTTGAGCGTGCCGGCCCCTCCGCTGGGTGCTGAGGACAGCGCCACCTATCATGAAGCCGCTCTCCGCCAGCTTCTGGCCGAGATGGGCTACGATGTCATCACCATCAACGAGGGCCTGGCGGTCATCTATGCCGAACTGGAGGAAAACAACTACACCGGCATCGGCATCAGTTTCGGCGGCGGGCTGTGCAACGTCTGTCTGGCTTACCTTTCCGCTCCGCTGTTCTGCTTCAGCGTCCCCAAAGCGGGCGACTTCATTGACGCCAGTGCCGCGGCCGTGACCGGGGAACTGGCTACGCGCGTGCGCATCCTGAAGGAGACTTCGTTCCACTTCAACGGAAGTTTCACGGGCCAAGTCCAGCAGGCCCTCTCCGTCTACTACCAGGAAATGATCCAGGCGGTGATTGCGGGGCTGCAGAACGCTTTTGCCGATGCGCGGAATGTTCCGAAGCTGGGCCGCCCGCTCCCGGTGGTGGTGAGCGGCGGCAGCGCGCTGCCTGCGGGTTTTCTCGAGCGCTTCGAAAGGCAATTACGCGAAGCGTCGCTGCCCGTCTCTCTCGCGGAGGTGCGACTCGCCGCCGAGCCGTTAAACAGCACGGCCAAAGGCGCGCTGGTAGCGGCCTTGGCCGAGCTCTGAGAACCGCGCCGATTGCTAACGGGTGGCGCGACCCCCGTTCTGAATCGCCCGCAGGGCCGCCTGGATCTGCGGGTCGCGCTGCGCCTCGACTTCGTCGCCTTTGGCCACGCCCAAGGCCAGGTTGAAGATTTCCGTCTTGAGACGGTTTTCGATCCAGCGGCGCGCCGCCGACCATTCGCCGATCCCAGGCTGGATCTTGCGCTGCGCCAGATACACGCGGAAATCATCCAGCAGCTCCGGCGTGACTTCGAAGTGCTCGCTGATCTGAGGATTTCGCCGCACGTACTCGGTGGCGAAGGAGGTAAAGGATCCGCTCGCATCCAGCGCCATCTGCAACCGCGTCAGAGGCTCCGGGTAGACGAGCACATCGGGTTGGATGCCGCCGCGCCCCGGCTGCCGCGAGTCGGCCAGCGCGCCCTCGGGCAACGGCCGCTGGATGGAGCGTCCGCTCGGAGTGTAGTAGTACGCCGTCGTGAGCGCCAGCCCTGTGCCTTCCGAAAGAGGATACACCGACTCGACCAGACCCTTGCCGTAGCTCGGCTCCCCGACGATCAGCGCGCGCTTGTGATCCTGCAAGCTCCCTGCGACGATCTCCGCGGCGCTGGCGCTGCGGCCGTTGATGAGCACCGCCAGAGGAAAGCGGTAAGGCTGCGTGCCCGCCGGGGTCTTCTCCTCCCGGGCCTCGACGGCACGCCCGCGCACCGTAAGAATCGTCCGCCCCGGCTCGAGAAAAAGGGAAGCTGTTTCGAGCGCGGCCGGTAACAGGCCCCCGGGGTTGTTGCGCAGATCCAGCACCAACCCGGTGAGTTTCGATCCACCCAGTTGTTCGATGGCCTCACGGATCTGCTTACCCGTCTCCGCATCGAAGGAGGAGACGCGCAAGTAGCCTATTCCGGGCTGGAGCAGGAAGGCCCGTTCCACGCTAGGCGCGTCCATCTCCTCGGGGGTGAGGACGAGCTGGAGGATTCGCGCGTTGCCGGGCTTGCGGACATCGAGCTTTACTTCATGCTGGCGCGAGCGGCCAAGCAGCGCAACGAGCTGATCCATGTCCAGACGGTCCAGCCGGATGCCGTTAATGGCCAGGATTTCGTCTCCGGGCTCCAGCCCGCCCCGGGCGGAAGGCGTACCCGGCAGGGCTTGCAGCACGATAACCCGGCCGGGCAGCACGCTCACCACGCTGCCGAAACCCTTGGTCCGCGACTCCTGAAGCTGCTTGAGCTGCTCGAACTGCTCCGGGGAGAAGAACACCGAGTGCGGATCGAGCCGGCGGAGCATGCCCGGGATCAAGCCCTCATAGAAAACCTTCTCCGGCGCCGGAGGTTCGGCCGCCTCGCGCTCCACCAGTGCGTAAGCTTCGGCCACGCGCCGGATGGCCTCCTCCACGTCGCTCTGCACGGCCATCGCCAGCAGTAACCACGATGGCAACCAAGCGCTCATGTGCTATCGCGCGTAACGGATGCTCTGTTTGACCCGGTGGCGCTCGAGAGCCAGCTCGATCAACCGGTCAATCAGCCGGGGATAGGGCAGGCCGGAGTGCTCCCACATCCGCGGAAACATGCTGATGGAGGTGAAGCCGGGAATCGTATTGATCTCGTTGATGTAGATCCGTTCCGTGGCGCGTTCCAGGAAAAAATCCACCCGCGCCATGCCTTCGCATTCCACCGCCCGGTAGCAGGCCACCGCCAAGCGGCGCACCTCTTCGGTCTGTTGAGGATCCAGTTCTGCGGGAACCCGAAACTGTGCGCGATCCAGCAGGTACTTGTCTTCGTAATCGTAAAACTCTCGCGACGGAAGGATCTCGCAAGGCAGCGATGCGACAGGTTCTTCATTGCCGATGACGGAACATTCCAGCTCCCGCCCGTCAATGGCCCGTTCCACAATGATCTTGCGGTCATATTGAAACGCGAGGTCCATGGCGGCGGCCAGCTCCGCCCGGTTGCGGGCCTTGGAGATGCCGACCGAAGAGCCGAGGTTGGAAGGTTTCACGAAAACGGGGTAACCGAGCAGGCTTTCGATGCCGGCCGGGTCCGAGCAGCGGCGCATTACCGCCACGTGTTCCACCACCGGCAGCCCGCGCTCGCGGCACACGCGCTTCATCATGTCTTTATCCATGGAGACGGCCGAGCCCAGCACCCCGGCGCCCACGTAGGGCAAGTCGGCCAGCTCCAGCAGTCCCTGCACGGTGCCATCCTCTCCGAACGTGCCATGGAGCACGGGAAAGATGACGTCAATCCCCGGATTAGCCCCCGGCTCCGGAAGAATCGGACGGGGACGCCACCGGCCTTCGAGGTCAATGAAGTATTCGGCGACGTCGTACTTGTCCCGGTCCATCGCCGCCAGGATCGAGCGGGCGGAACGGATCGAGACCTCATGCTCGCCGCTGCGCCCGCCGTAGAGCACCGCTACCCGGAGTTTCACACCGCAACCTCAGAGGATCCGCTTCCCCATGGCGCTCATGACCAGCTCCACCGCCAGACTGGCCGTACGGTTGGCTTCGTCAATCACCGGGTTGACCTCGACCACTTCCATCGAAACCAGCCTTCCCGAGTCACAGATGATCTCCATCGCCAGGTGCGCTTCGCGATAGGTCAGGCCTCCCCGCACCGGCGTGCCCACGCCGGGCGCCTCGTGCGGATCCACGCAGTCCATATCCAATGAGACGTGAAAGCCGGCGGTCCCGGCTGCGGCAATTTGCAGGGCCTCCTCCATCACCGCGCGCAGCCCGCGCTCGTCAATATCCCGCATGGTGAAAGCACGGACGCCGGAAGTACGGACGTGCGGCTTTTCGAGCTGGTCCACTTCGCGCACCCCCACGAGCGCCACGTTCTTGGGATCCACTTTGGGGGCGTAATTATACAGGTGCGTGAGAGGCCGGGGGCCCATGCCGATGCAGCAGGCCAGCGGCATACCGTGCACATTGCCGCTCGGCGTGGTTTCGGGAGTGTTCATGTCGGCATGCGCATCAATCCAGATCAGTCCGAGCGTCTTCTTCTGGCGGCGCAGGTGGTGCGACATCCCCGAGACGGTGCCGACCGCCACCGAGTGGTCGCCGCCCAGCACCAGCGGCACTTTGCCCTGCCCGGCAGCTTTCTCCACCAGCCGCGCCAGACGCGAACAGGTCTGGGCGATCTGGGGAAGATACCGGGAACGGGCCGGACCCGCCGGAACCCGCTCGGGTTGCTCCACCGCCACGTTGCCGAGATCCTCCACGTGGTAGCCGAGAGAGGCGAGCCGGCCGTTAATGTTGGCCACGCGCATGGCTGAGGGGCCCATGTCCACCCCCCGTCTTCCGGCCCCCAGATCCAGCGGCGCCCCGATGAGCGCAATATGCGACTGGCGCATGCTCCCTGCTCAAGGACGCGTCCGGTACAGCATGCGCGGGAAAGGTATGGTCTCCCGCACATGGTCCAGGCCGCAGATCCACGCCACGCAACGCTCGACGCCCATGCCGAAGCCGGCGTGCGGGACGGTACCGTACTTTCGCAGGTCGATATACCACTCGAAGGCTTCGCGGGGAAGATGGTGTTCCTCCAGCCGCCGCAACAAAAGCTCGAGGTCGTGGATGCGCTGACCCCCGCCCACAATTTCACCGTAGCCTTCCGGCGCCAGTACGTCCACGCCGAGCACGACCTCGGGACGCTCCGGATCCGGCTGCATATAGAACGCCTTCACCGAAGCCGGATAGCGGTCAATCATCACAGGGCGGTCAAAGGCCTGGCTCAACAGCGTCTCCTCGTCGCCGCCGAAGTCGTCGCCCCAGCGGATCTGGCTGCCCCTGGATTGCAGCAGAGAGACCGCTTCGTCGTAGCTGATGCGCGGAAAAGGGGGCTGAACGGCCTCCAGCTTCGAGATATCCCGTTCCAGCGTGGCCAGTTCGGCGCGGCGGTTCTCCAGCACGCGACCGACGACGAACACGATCAGCTCCTCGGCCACCTGCTTGACGTCTTCGAGCGTGGCGTAGGCCATCTCCGGCTCCACCATCCAGAATTCCGTCAGGTGGCGGCGCGTCTTGGACCGCTCGGCCCGGAACGTGGGGCCGAACGTGTACACCTTGCCGAAGGCCATGGCCGTGGCCTCGTTGTACAACTGCCCGGACTGCGTGAGGTACACCTTGTCGTGGTCAAAATAGTTCACCTCGAACAACGTGGTGGTGCCTTCGCAGGCCGCCGGGGTGAAGATGGGCGTGTCCGCAAGCGTGAACCCATGCGAGTCGAAATAATCCCGGATCGCTTTGACGACTTCATGGCGGATCCGGAGAATGGCATGCTGGCGCCGGCTCCGGATCCAGAGGTGGCGCCGGTCCAGAAGAAATTCGATCCCGTGCTCTTTGGGAGTGATGGGATAGGGGTCGGACTCCGGCACGCGCTGGATGACCTCCAGGTCGGCCACCTCAAGCTCATAGCCGCCCGGCGCCCGCGGCTCGGCTCGCACCGTACCCGTCACAATGATCGAGGATTCCTGGGTGAGGTCCTTGATCGCCTGAAACACGGGCTCCGCGACGCGCCCCTTGAGGGCCACGCACTGCATGATTCCTGTCCCGTCCCGCACCAGTGGAAACAGGATCTTGCCGGACTCCCGCAGATTGTAAAGCCAGCCGGGTATGCGCACCATCTGGCCGACGTAGCGCGCCGCCTCGGCGATCGTGATGCGCCGCGGTGTCACCGCCTCAGTCATTCTCCGAGATTCTCCAGCTCCTCGAAAACTCGCTTCACTTCTTCGAGCGGGTTCGCCATCCCCGGAACCTCGCGCAGCTCCAGCAGCAGCGGATACTGGTCCGGCCGGGACCGCAGCAGCCGCATCGTTTCCCGCCAGTCAATCGTGCCTTGCCCGGAGATCAGAGGGAACAGATGGCTGTCGGACACGCGGTCGTTGTCATGCAGGTGCGTGGAGCGGATTCGCTCCTGCATCAGGCCGAACGCTTCCGCCACTCCTTCTTTCATGTTCGCATGTCCCACATCCAGGCAGAAACCCAGATCGAGGTGGGTCTGGGCCAGAAAATGAACGAGCCGCTCCGCCGTGGACAGCTCGTTGGGAATGTTTTCGAGCAGGATCGCCACGCCCCGGTGCCGCGCAAACAGGCTCAGCTCTTCGAGCGAAGTAAACGCCGCCTCCACCTTGCGCTCGTCATAGTCCTCGCCGCTAACGCCGAGGTGCTGGATCAGATATCGGAACGGAATGGTCTCGGCGATCTCCAGCGCCCGCTTGATCTCATCCACCATCTGGATGCGCTTCGGTTTCACGATTTCGGTGATGTTGATCACCGCATTGGGTCCGGAGCGCCCCCAGACCTCATCCGTGTACATCGGGGCGTGGACCGAGCGTAGCTCCATGCCCGAGTCCCGAAACCAGTGACCCAACTCGGTAATCTGCGCCCGGTTGCGATAGTCCAGATGCTGGCGGGCGCAGAAAATTTCTACGGCCTGAAACCCCGCCGCCTGAATCTTATCCAACAGCGCCGTCGTAAGGCGGTGGTTGACGTACAGATGCGTGGAAAGCACATGTTCCATGGTCGGTCAAAACCCGGCGGCTTTGCCCTCCGCGCGCGGATCGGCGACCCCCACCAGCCAGCCGCTTGCGGCCTGAATGGCCGCCACCTCCCCGATCGAACGGATCACCTCGATGCGGTGACCTTTCGCCTTCAGCAGCGCCAGCGTGTCCGGCGAAAAGCCGGGTTCCACGACGATCTGGTCCGGCTTCCACTGGTGGTGGAACCGCGGCCGCACCACGGCGCTCCACAGGTCCATGCCGAAATCTGCAACGTTGAGGAATACCTGGAGCACGGTGCTGATGATCCGCGGTCCTCCCGGCGAGCCCAGCACCAAAGCCAGCCGCCCCTCCCGCAGCACGATCGTCGGCGTCATCGAGGAAAGAGGCCGTTTAGCCGGCGCAATCGCATTGACTTCCCCCTGCACGAGCCCATAGTAATTGGGCACCCCGGGCTTGACGGCAAAGTCGTCCATCTCATTGTTCAGCAGAAAACCGAGCCCGGGCACCGTGACGCCGCATCCGTAGCTGCCGTTGAGCGTGTAGGTCACCGCCACGGCATGGCCTTGCGCGTCCACGATGGAGAAATGCGTCGTCTGGGAGGCTTCGCTCCCCGGAGGCTTTCCCGGACCCAGAGCCTCGCTGGGGGTGGCGCGATCGGGGTCAATAGTGCGGCGGCGGGCGGCGATATAGGCCGGATCGAGAAGGCCTCGGACCGGAATGTGCGCAAAGTCCGGGTCGCCGAGCCAGCGACTGCGGTCGGCATAGTAGCGCCGCATCACTTCCGCTGCATAGTGAATGGCGGCGGCCGATCCGGCTCCCGCAGACTCGTACCCGGAGCCCTCCAGCATGCCGAGCATTTGCAGCAAGCCGACGCCCCCGGAACTGGGTGGCGGCGCCGTGAGGATCTCCCAGCCCCGGTACGAGCCGCGCAACGGTTCCCGTTCCACTGCCACGTAGCGCCGCAAATCCTCAAGCGTGATCAGGCCGCCGTGCGCCCGCATTTCGGCGGCCAGCCGCCGCGCAGTCTCGCCTTCGTAAAAATCCCGCGAACCCTCCCGGGCGATTCTTTCGAGCGTACGGGCCAGCTCGGGCTGGACCAGTTTTTCGCCCGGCTCGTAGTAACGGCCGTCGCGCTGGAAGATCCGGCGCGATTCGGGGAACTTCTCGAGGATCTTGGCCTGCCGCAGGGACCGGGCCAATCCGTAGGACACCGGAAAGCCCTCCTTGGCGAGCCGGATCGCCGGCTCCACCAACTCCGCCCAGGGCCTGATCCCCCACTTGCGGTGGGCCAGTTCAAGACCGCGAACCGTCCCCGGAACCGCCGCCGCGCGCCAGCCCTCCAGACTGTCCCGTGTCGGCTTTCCTTCGGCGTCCAGATACATGTCGCGCCCGGCGGCGAGGGGAGCGCGCTCGCGAAAGTCCACAAAGTGCACCCGGCCGTCGGCAAACCGCACGAGCAGGAACCCGCCGCCGCCCAGGTTGCCCGCAGCCGGATGCGTGACCGCCAGAACCAATCCGGCGGTGACCGCCGCGTCAATCGCGTTGCCGCCGGATTGCAACACTACGAGAGCCGCATCGGTGGCATGCGCCTCGCGCGTCACCACCATGGCGCGCCGGGCGTGCGCGATAAACTGCGCCGGCAGCACGCTGGCCGGGCACAGAGCCACCGCGAACCAGGCCGCCACACGCATAAGCTGCGATTGTACTATGCGCTCTGCGACCGCTGTCTTCGCCACTCGAACAGCGCGATCCCGGCAGCAACGGAGACATTGAGCGAAGCGATGGTGCCGGCCGTGGGAATCCGAATCAGAAAGTCGCAACGTTTGCGCACGTGCTCGTGCAAGCCGTGGCCTTCCCCACCCAGAACGAAAACGGCGCGGTCAGCGTACTCGAGCCGGTCGTAGCTCCGGTCGCCGCGTTCGTCCAAACCATAAGTCCAGTAGCCGGCCTCCTTGAGCCGGTCCAGAGCGCGACTGAGGTTGACCACACGGGCCACCGGTACGTATTCCAGCGCCCCCGCGGCGGCCTTGACCACTGCGGGCGAAAGACCCGCCGAGCGGCGCTCCGGTACGATCACGCCTCCCGCGCCGGCGGCGTGGGCCGTTCGGATGATGGCGCCTAAGTTGTGCGGATCCTGCACCCCGTCCAGCGCCACCAGTAGCCGCGCCCCCGGGATCAGATCCTCCAGATCCGCGTAATGATGGGCCGCCGCGACGGCCACGACCCCTTGATGGGGCGACTCACCCGCCATCCGGTCCAGCAGTTGGCGTGGTTCAAAACGCAGTGGAACCGATGCCGAGCGGCACCGCTCGATGATCTCCCGGAGGCGGGCCCCAGCGGCGCCGCGTGCGATCAAGACCTGCTCAATCGGCCTCCCTGCCCGGAGCGCTTCGAGTACCGGGTGAATTCCGATGAGGACGGCCATGCGAAACCATCGTACCCCTCGCCATCGCCGACTTAGAGGTTACGGCCTACGGGAATTGGAGCTCCCGCAAATGGGAGCGCCAAAAGCCCAAGGCGGAACCCGGCGGGAGGAATGCAGGATGCCGCGTTGCCGGCCAGCCGTGTTTCGGAACCCGCCCTGCGGCCGCTGCGTAATCTTGGTGTTGTAGGGGCCGGCGTTACATCCGAAACGCCCAAGCCGCATGAGAGGACGCATGCTACGCTACGTCTAACGGGATGATGGCACTTGCAAATGGAGCCGGGGCAAGGTCTACCCACGCAACCTAGCCGGTCGGCGGAGTCTCCTCCGCCCCCGGCAGACGCGATCCGCACGGCGCTTGCGCGCCTGCTGGCCAGCCGCGTCTTTTCGCGCTCCCAGCGCCTGTGCCGCTTCCTGCGCTTTGCCGTCGAACGCGCGCTGAGCGGCGGCGCCGACGAGCTCAAAGAAACGTTGATTGCCATCCAGGTTTTTGACCGCAGCCCGGATTTCGACCCCGGCGCAGATCCGATCGTGCGCGTTGAGGCGCGCCGGTTGCGTGCGAAACTCGAGCAGTACTATCACACGGAAGGCCGCGAGGCGGAAGTCGAAATCGAGCTCCCGGTGGGAGCCTACGTGCCTCGGTTCCGCTGGCGTCGCGCCGTCCCGGCTGCGCCCTCTCCGCACGAACCTCCAACCGGCGGAGAGCAGAGCCTTGTCGTCCTCCCCCTGATGAATTTGAGCTCGAACCCGGATGACGAATACTTCAGCGACGGCCTGACGGAACAGATCATTCACGAACTGACCAAACTCGAGGATCTCCGCGTGGTGGCGTGGCAATCCGCCTTCCGGCTCAAAGGACAATCTGAGGACGTTGGCGCAGTCGGACAGAAGCTCGGCGTCGCCACGGTGTTGCGGGGAAGCGTGCGGCGCTGCGGAGAGAGAGTGCGTGTTGCCGTACAGTTGATTCGAGTCGCCGACGGCCGCTACCTCTGGTCGGAGACCTACGACCGTGCGTTGCGCGACGTACTGACGCTGCAGGATGAGATCGCCTCGGCGATCGCCGCGGCCCTGCGGCTCCGCTTGTCGGGTCAGGCCGTGCCGGCCAGGCACAAACTCCGTGACGAACGAGCCTTCGAGCCGTACCTGCGCGGCCGCGCCTGCTGGAATCTTCGCACCCAGGAAGGCTTTCAGCGCAGCGTCGAGTACTACCAGCAGGCGGTGTCCGCGGATCCTTCTTTTCCTCTGCCCTACGCGGGCTTGGCGGACTCTTACACGCTCATGGCGCAGTACGGCTTCCGGGCAGCAGGCGAGGTCATGCCGCAGGCAGCGGCCGCAGCAGAAACGGCGCTTGCTCTGGACGCGTCCCTGGCGGAGGCCCATGCCTCCTTGGGGCTGATCCGGGCACTCTATCAGTGGCAGTGGAGTGAGGCCGAACAGCATTACCGTATGGCCATCGCGCTCAATCCAGGTTATGCCTCTGCACACCAGTGGTACGCCGTGGATTTCTTGGCGTTACTGGGCAGGTTCGAGGAAGCACTCTCGGAGATCCGCCGCGCCCTTGAGCTCGATCCCCTATCTCCAATCCTGAATGAGGGGCCGGCTTACATCTATCTTCTGTCCAGGCGCTACGCCCTGGCCGCCGAGGCGTACTGCAAGATCGCTTCTCTCGATCCGGCCTTCTACCACTCCTACACGGGGCTCGGCCGGGTTTATAGCCTGCTGGGCCACTACGACAAAGCGATCGCCTTGCTGGAAAAGGGACGCTTGCTTGCCGGAGACGTGCCGACGATCCTCGGCGCCTTGGGGCACACGTTAAGTCTTGCGGGCCGGACTGCGGAGGCGCGCTCTGTGCTGGCCCGCCTCACCCGTCTGGCTGAGAGCACCTACGTGCCTTCCTCGTGCTTTGCCCTGCTCCACGTGGGCCTCGGAGAAAAGGACGAAGCCTTGCACAGGCTCGAGCGGGGCTGTGAGCACCGCGAACTGAACCTCGCCGCCATGGGCGTGCATCCCGTCTACGACGCGCTGCGCGGCGAGGCTCGCTTCACAGCCCTGCTCCAGAAAATGGGGCTTGCAGGCGTCGAGCCCGCAAGCCCCATGAAGCGAAGTGTGGCTCACGGCGCCACGTAACCTTTCACCACATGCTCCGCCTCGGTGCGCCTTCCCTGCACCCGCAGCGTGCGCACCAAGTCTCCCAGAACAGCCGCGTGCTCCGGATGGTTGGTACCCACGCTCCGCTCGAGAATCCCCAGCGCCTGGCGGAAAAGCTTCTCGGCGCCGCGCAGCTTTCCCTGCTGGGCGAAAAGCTGTCCCAGGTTCCGCAATCCCTTGGCCACATCGGGGTGGTCAGGACCGAGGATCTGGTTCCAGAGCTCCAGCGCCCTCCGGTAGAGCGGCTCCGCCTCCTCGAATCGCCCCGTACTCCGGTACAGTTGCGCCAGGTTGTTCAGCGTCGAAGCCAGCGCCCACGGAGCCGCCGGCCGCGCCGCCTCCAGTTCTCGGATCGCTTGGTGAAACAGTAGCTCGCTCTCCTGCGCGCGGCCGCGCATCATGGCCGCCTCTGCAACATGGGCCCGCGCGACGGCAACCAGGGAGTGTCCCGGTCCGAGATGCTCCGTTCCCACCGCCAGAGCCCGCCGCGCGACCACTTCTACCTCGTCGTATCTCCCCTGAGCCGCCAAGGTCGCCGCCAGATTGTTCAGCGCCCGTGCGTACGCTTCACTGCGATCCAGAGAGTGGCGTTCCAGGCGGGCCGCCACCTCGCGGTTGAGCTCCTCGGCGTAGCGATACTCGCCTCGGGCGCGCTTGAGTTCCGCAAGTGTCAGTAGCCCACTGGCGAGTTTGGGGCTTTGCCCTCCGAACTCCTGCTCGAGCAGGGCAAGCGCCTGCCGCTGTACGCTCTCGGCTTCGGCAAAGCGGCCCTCCAGCCCCAGCACCACGGCCAGATTGCCCATGGCCGCAGCGCGATCGGGGCGAAACCGGGCCTCCGCCGGGCTGACCTCCAGAGCCGCCGCCTTGCGAAACAGCTCTTCGGCCTCCTTCAGCCGCCCCTGAGCAAATCGGATTGCGCCGAGATTGTTCCACACCCTCCGCTCCCAGGCAGCAGAGTCCTTTTCCGGCATGCCGGCAACGACCTCTCCGTAGAGCCGCTCAGCTTCCGCGTACTTGCCCTGTTCCTGAAGCTGCTTTGCCTGGTAGTAGCGAACTTCCCAGTCCGGCGTTGCCGCGCCCAAAACCATCACAGCACAGATTGCCGTGATCCAGATACGACCGTTTGTACGCATCTCGTGAATCCTCCAAGCCCATGGTGCGGCTTGAGCCGGCTCAGGAACAGGTAAGAACTCGTTAGGTAACTGTTAGGTGAAGAACGGCTGTCGGGGCGTTGGAATCCCTTGCGCGCACCGCCGCCGGCGCGACAAGCTTCCCGCCCAGCCGCCGGTCAACAAACGGCGCCGCCTGACTGCGCCCGGTCTGGCCGCGGGTTTGCGCGGCCTTGCCCGGCCATCGTGCTACCCTGAAATGTCAGGCCCGGGTTCCGTGCAACGGGAGGCTGCAAACCCCGCCAGGTCCGGAAGGAAGCAACGGTAGCAGCTCCACCCGTGTGCCGCGGATCACCCGGTCCTGACGCCTCCGGCGCAGCGCCGCATCGCATGTACCAGGTCCTCGCACGCAAATACCGGCCGCAGACGTTCTCGGAACTCGTCAGCCAGGAACACGTCAAGACCACACTCGAAAACGCGATCCGCCAGAACCGGATTGCACACGGCTACATCTTCTCCGGGCAGCGCGGCACCGGGAAGACCAGCGTGGCGCGCATCCTGGCTCGCTGCCTGAACTGCATCCAAGGTCCCACGGTATCCCCGTGCGGCCAGTGCGCCAGCTGCCTGGAAATCTCCGCGGGCGGCTCCGTGGACGTCATCGAAATTGACGCCGCCTCCAATCGCGGCATCAACGAAATGCGCGAGCTGCGGGAAAGCGTCCGCTACCGCCCGGCGCGCGATCGTTACAAGATCTTCATCATTGACGAAGCCCATCAGATCACCAGCGAGGCCTTCAACGCGTTGCTCAAGACGCTCGAGGAGCCTCCCGAATGGGTGGTGTTCATACTGTGCACCACCGAGGCTCACAAGATCCCGGCGACGATCGCTTCGCGGTGCCAGCAGTTCAGCTTCCGCTCCGTGGATTTCGAGGACATCGTTGCCCGGCTGGAGTGGGTTTGCCGTCAGGAGGGGATTGAGGCGAGTCCCGAAGTGCTCGCCGTGCTGGCTCAGGCCGGAGACGGCAGTGTGCGAGACGCGCTGTCGGCGCTCGACCAAGCGATTGCCTGCTGCGGCGCCAGGCTGGAGGCTGCCGAGGTTCGCGCCCTGCTCGGCGCCTTCTCGCTCGAATCCCTTCACCAGGTTACCGAAGCCCTTCTGGCTTCCGACGCCGGCAAGATGCTCGCCATCGTGCAGGAACTGGAACGCAATGGCCACAGCCTGCAGCATTTCTGCCGGGAGTTGGCGCGGTACTTCCGGAATCTGGTGGTCGCCAGGATCGCCGGCGCTGACACGCGCCTCATCGCCGCCTCTCCCGCAGAGCGGCAGCGCCTGGCGGAGATCGCTTCCTCCTTCACCCATGAGGATCTCACGCGCTTCTTTCAGATCTCGCTGGACCTGTATGGCGAGGTCCAGCGCTCGCTCGAGCCCCGGCTGCACCTGGAGGTTGGTCTGCTCCGCATGCTTTATGCAGGCCGGCTACAGCCCATCGAGGAAGCGCTCGCGGTGCTCGCCGCCAATCCTGGGCCTGCGCCCCCTTCCCCGGCGGGCGGCCCTGCGCCTGTCGCTCCCCCGGGTCCAAAACTCGCTCCGCCCGACCCCGCCGCGACTTGGGCGCCCCGACTCGCTTCCGCGCTCCGCGAACTCGGCCTCGCCTACACGGCCGACGCCGTGGAGCACTCCGAAGTGATCGAAAGCCGGCAAGGACTGCGCTTCGTAACGCCGCGCGAGTACCGGCTTTCCATGAAAGAAGCGGAAATTCGCAAGGCGCTCGCCAGGCTCGGAGCCCCGGCGCTCAAAATCGAAATCGAGTTTGTCGAAGCGGCTGTCGCGTCCCGGGCGGCGGTAGCCGCGGAAGGGTCTTCCACGGAGGACGAGCTCGCCCGGCGCGCCCTCGAACACCCCGAGGTCAAGCGGTTCCGCGAGACCTTCGGCGGCCACGTCCGAGCGGTGCGAAATCTGAAACAATAGCAGGTAGCAGTTCCCGGCAGGGATGCTGCTCGCAAGGAGCCCCATGAGACTGCCCGGCAACATGCAGGCCGTGATGAAGCAGGCGCAGCAAATGCAGGAACGCCTGCAGGAGGAGATCGCCCGCATCCGTGTGGAGGCTTCGGCCGGCGGAGGCATGGTCACCGTCCACATGAGCGGCCAGAAAAATGTCCTCGGCGTCAAGATTGATCCCGAAGCGGCGAGCGACATCGAAATGCTTCAAGACATGGTGATGGCCGCCTGTAACGAAGCGGCCAAGAAGGTGGACGAGGAAATTCAGGCCAGGACGGCCGCGCTGCTCGGAGGGCTGGGCCTGCCGCCAGGCCTCTTCTAGCTCCGCATGCCCGATTTCGCCGAGCCGCTGGCGCGGCTGATTCAGGAGTTCAAACGCCTCCCGGGCATCGGCCAGAAATCCGCCCAGCGGATCGCCTTCCACCTGCTGCGCGCTTCACGGGAAGACGCCGAGCGCCTGGCGAACGCCATCCTGGCAGTCAAGGACAAGCTCGGACTCTGCGCCGTCTGCAACAACATCAGCGACGCGGAACTCTGCCCCTTCTGTCGCAATCCCGCGCGGGACCGCTCGGTGATCTGTGTGGTCGAAGAACCCCACAACATCCTGCCCATCGAGACCACACGGCAGTACGAAGGTCTCTACCACGTCCTCCACGGAGCCATCTCCCCTCTGCGCGGCGTCGGCCCCGAGCAGCTGAAGATCAAGAGCCTTCTGGAGCGCCTGCATTCGGGAACCGTCCGGGAAATCATCCTGGCGACAAATCCCACCGTCGAGGGAGAAGCCACGGCGGCCTACCTGGCACGCCTGCTCAAGCCTTTGGGGGTCCGCGTCACACGCATCGCGATGGGCATTCCGGTGGGCAGCGATCTGGAGTTTGCCGACGAAGTGACTATGTCGAAGTCGCTGGAAAACAGGAGAGAGTTATAACTGGCGAGACATCGGTGCACCCGGATTTCTCGCGCAAGCCTGTCTCCGTCAGACCGCCGATGTCCACTTCGATGAGTTGATTAGCGGGGCGCGGCCGCGCCAGTTCGACCCTCAGGTAGTTGTCGCTCAGTGCGACACCCGCCTGCTCCAGCGTCACGACCGAAAGCCGCTTGCCGATCATCCTTCGCCGGAACTCGAGGTTCTTGGCCGCCGCCAGTTCCCGCAAGATCCGGTTGCGTTCTTTGCGCACCTCGAGCGGGACCCGGCCGGGCATCGCCGCCGCCGGCGTCCCCGGCCGCTCCGAGTATGTGAACACGTGCAGGTAGGTGAACGGGAGGCTTTCGATGAAACGGCGGTTTTCTTCGAACTCCTCGTCAGTCTCGCCCGGAAAGCCCACCATCACGTCGGCGCCGATGGCCGCATCGGGCATCAAGGCCCGGGCTTTGCGGATCCGGCATTCGTAGTGGCTCGCCCGGTAGCGCCGTTTCATCCGCCGCAGCACGCTGTCCGAACCTGTCTGCAGCGGCGCGTGCACATGCCTGGCGATGCGCGGCGACGATGCCATCAGCTCGAGCAACTCGTCGCTCCAATCCATCGGCTCCACAGAACTCAGCCGCAAGCGCTCGATCTCCGTCTCTGCCAGCAGCCGCCGCAGCAGATCCACGAGCCGCATCCCGATGCCTCGCTCCCGGCCCCAGCGCCCCAGGTTGATTCCGCTGAGTACCACCTCACGGTATCGCCGGCTCAGGCGGCGCACCTGTTCAATCACGTCCTCCGGACGTGCGCTGCGGCTCCGCCCGCGCACAAACGGGATGATACAAAACGAGCAGCGGTTGTTGCAGCCGTCCTGGATCTTCAGGTTGGGGCGCGTGCGGTCGCCGGCTGCCTCTTCCACTGGGGCCGCCAGCAACTCCCGCTGCCCGAAGATGTCGCCCACATAGATCTGGCCGTGATAGGGCGCGTGGCGTTCTCGGAGGAGAATGTCCGGGATCTGCGGCTTGTGGGAGTTGCCGACCACCCAGACGACGCCCGGCAGCGCGGCCAGTTCCTCCGGCGCCCGCTGCGCGTAGCAACCCGTCACCAGAATCCGCGCGCGGGGATTCTCGCGGTGAACGCGGCGCACTGCCTGCCGCACATCCTGATCCGCCTCCGCCGTGACGGTACAGGAATTGACAATCACGACGTCGGCCTCGCCGGCGGCTCCGGCAGGTTCGAAGCCGAGCCGGCTCAACGACGCTTCCAGCGCTGCGCCGTCGGCCTGCGTGGCCCGGCACCCAAAGTTCTGGATGAAAAAACGCTGCACAGTTTCCCGCCCGTAACCCCTGACTTTTAGCGCAGGCACCTCCGGTCGAACCCCGGAGTCATTGCTTTGATTCTACCTCATGGGTCCGGCGCACCGCAGACCCTGCCGGTTCTGTAATCAGCCGCGCTCCCCGATTGAAGGTGAAGTAATGAAAAGCCCATTGCACCAACACCAGCAGCCGATTTTGAAATCCCACCAGGTACAGCAAGTGCACAAACAACCAGGTTACCCATGCCAGAAAACCGTTGAACCGCAGCCGGCGGAAATCCGCCACGGCGTGATGGCGCCCGATCGTCGCCAGCGTCCCCTTGTCCCGATAGCGGAACGGTGGGGCCGCCTTCCCGCGCAGGCGCGCTTGGATCACCTGAGCCACATACCGTCCTTGCTGCATGGCCACCGGAGCCACGCCGGGCAGCGGCGCCCCGTCCTGAATACAGCAGGCGAGGTCGCCGATGACAAAAATCTCGGGATGGTCCGGGAGGCTCAGATCCGGTCCGACAAGGATCCGCCCTGCTCTGTCCCGGGCCGCTCCCGCCCGCTCCGCCAGTACCCGGCCCATCTCGGAAGCCTGCACCCCTGCAGCCCAGAGCACGGTTCTGGCCGGGATTCGTTCGCGCCCGCCGCTTCGGTGCTCGAGGACCACGCCCTCCTCGTCCATCTCCACCACCCTCACGCCCGTGAGAGGTCGCACATAGTGGCGGATCAGCGCTCGTTCGGCTTTCTCGGAAAGCTCCGGCGGGTAACCCGGGAGCACGCGGTCGGCATGTTCCACTAACAGAATCCGCGCTTCCTGCGGTCGTATCGAGCGGAAGTCTTCCCGCAGCGTGTGGTTGGCGACCTCGCCCAGAGCCCCCGCCAGCTCGACGCCGGTTGGTCCCGCTCCCACGACGACAAACGTCAGCCATGCACGCCGCCTCTCTGGATCGGTCTCCCGCTCGGCCTCCTCAAACGCGAGCAGGATGCGCCGGCGCATCTCCGTAGCATCTTCCACGGTTTTCAGGCCCGGGGCGAAGCGTTCCCACTCGAGGCGACCGAAATAGTGATGCCGGGATCCCGTGGCCACGATCAGGAAGTCGTAGGAGATCTCCCCGTCAGCCAGAATCAGGACGCGCCGCGATACATCCACGTCGCGCGCCTCGGCCAGCAATACCCTCGTGTTCTTCTGTCGGCGGAGTACCGCCCGCAGGGGCGCGCAAATGTCGCCAGGAGACAGACCTCCGGTCGCCACTTGGTAGAGCAGCGGCTGGAACAGATGAAAGTTGCGGCGGTCCACGAGGACCACTTCCACAGGGGCCCGGCCCAAACCCCTAGCGGCCTGCAGACCACCGAACCCGCCTCCGACAATCACCACCCTCGCAGTCGCCATTCGCTCAGGCCACGGGCATGCCGACCCGCCGGAGCACCACGAACTCAGCAACGTTTTCCGCCGTCAGCAATCCGACCAGCCGTCCGTCTTCCATCACCAGCGCGCAGGAGCCCGCCCGCGCCAGCAAGGGCAGCGCTTCCGCCAGGTCCATGTCCGGCGGCACTTGCAGAAAATCCCGGTTCATGACGCCCGCTACGTAGGCCTGCGGTCCCTCCGACGCCATGGCCCGCAGCAAGGCGGTGCGCCCCAGCAGTCCCAGCACTTGCCCGCCGTGGACCACCGGAAAGTCCTGCTGGCTCGTGGACAGCAGCAACCGCGCTGCATCTCCGATGGTGTCCCCGTGCGAGAGCGTGCGAAAGTCGGTCACCATCGCGGCGCGGACCGGCAGCCCGTGCGTCAGTGACCGTCCCATGGCTGCCGCTCCCTCCTGGGCCGCCCCCAGATACACGAAGAACGCAATGAAGACCAGCAGGAAGTTCATCGAAAGCAGGCCGTACATTCCCATCAGTACCGCCAGCGCACGTCCTGCGGCCGCCGCAATGCGAGTGGCCTCCTCCTCCGGCTTGTACAGCCCCAGCACCGACCGCAGGATTCGCCCTCCATCCATCGGGAAAGCCGGGAGCAGATTGAACAACGCAAGGATGAGGTTCCCCGCTCCGATGCGCGTCCAGATCCGAGGATCAGAAGCGTCGCCCAGAGTACGCAACGCCGCCAGCAGCCCCGCTGGTTGAACGAGAGTGAGGATGAGGCCGGCCAGAATCAGGTTGACCACCGGACCGGCCAGAGCGATCCACAACTCTTCTCGCGGTCTCGGATTCCGCTCCAGTCGCGCCACCCCGCCGATCGGAAACATGACGATCTCGAGCGTCCGGATCCCGTAGCGCCGCGACACGACTGCATGACCGAGTTCATGGAGCAGAACCGAAGCGAACAGCCCCAACACGTACAGTACGTACTTCAGCCCGGGCTGCCTCCCGCCCAGACTTGCGAACAGCAGGAAGATCAGCAGAAGAACGAACGTGAAATGGAAGCGCACCGGGACGCCGAGTATGCGCACCACGCCTACGGTACCAGGAATTCTGGACTCGGTCTTTGTCCGGGCCGCCCGCCGTGCCTCCATGGGCCCGCCTCCCCATGACCACCATAACAGATTGCACCCGCGGGCCCCGGCCTTGGCGGGCGTCCTCAGGCCCGGGCTTCCACAAGCGTCTCAGCGGCTTGGTTGGAATCGGGCTGAAGGCGCACAGCCACGATTTTGGAAACACCCGGCTCTTCCATGGTCACTCCGTAGAGCGTTTCCGCCGACTCCATCGTCCTCTTGGCGTGAGTGATCACAACGAACTGCGTCTGGTGGGACATTTCCCGGAGCAGTTTCATCAATCGCCGGATGTTGGGCTCATCCAGCGGCGCATCCACTTCGTCGAGGATGCAAAACGGGCTGGGCTGGTATTTGAACACCGCCATCAGCAGCGCCAGCGCGGTCAGCGCTTTCTCTCCGCCCGAGAGCAGGAGCACGTTTTGCAGGCGCTTGCCCGGCGGTGAGGCGACGATGTCAATGCCGGACTCAGCGGCATTCGCTTCATCGGTGAGCCGCATCTCTCCCGTACCGCCGCCGAAGAGCGTGCGGAACGTTTCACGGAAGTGTGCATTGATCCCTTCGAAGGCCTCGGTGAAACGCCGCCGGGTCTCGGCATCAATCTCCCGGATCGCCTTCTCGGTGTCCCGGATCGAATCCAGCAGATCCTGCCGCTGGGTGTTGAGAAACTCGTACCGCTGCCGGGTCTCCTCGTACTCCTCCAGAGCCTGCGCATTCACCGGGCCGAGGGCTTCGATGCGCGCTCGCAGATCCTGATAGCAAGCCTCGATCTCGGCCAGCTCCTCGCCGGCCGGAGCCGTCTCTTCGCTGCCTGCGATCTCCTGAATCGCCACGCCCAGGTCTTTGCGGCAGGTTTCTTCGACAAAGCCGAGCTCAGCCCGGCGGCGCACGAGCTCCATCTCGATTTCGGCGCGTTTTTCCTGCGCCCCCTGCAACTCGGTCCGAAGCCGGCGAAGCCGTTCGTCCGTCGCCGTAAGCTGCGCGCGGGTCTCGTTCTCGCGCGCCAGCCACTGTTCAACCCGTGCCTCCGCTTCCGCCATTTGCTCCGACAAGACCGAGAGCCGGCGATCCAGTTCGACGTTATCGGCGAGCAAACGGGCCCGCTCCGTTCCCAGCCGTTGCATGTCCGCCGCCAGGTCCGCACGCCGCCGCTCGGCATCCGCCAGCTCCGCCTCGAGCCGGCTGCGCGCCGCCTGGCCGGCGCGCAGCCGCTCTTCGATGCCGGCCAACTCCGCACGCAGCGCCGCGTGCTCCTCGGCCAGGCGCGCCGAATCGGCCTGCAGGGTTTCGAGCCTCTGCCGTTGCCCGGCGCTCTCTTCCTCCCGCTCCCGGCGTGCCCGTTCCTTTTCTTCGACTTCCGCAAACCACTGTTCCCGCTGAACAGCCGCCTGCTGCCGGGCGCCTGCGATCCGCTCGAGCTCCAAACGCGCCAGCGACAGTCTGGATCCGCAGCGGCTCAGCTCCTCGGCAACCCGCTTCATTTCGTGCTCCAGAGCGAGCGACTCCTTCTCCTCGCCTTGATGCTCTGAGCGCAACTGCTCGAGAGTTGTTTCGAGCTCCGTGATGCCGGTCTCGAGCGCTGCCAACCGTTGGGTGCTTTCCGCAAGCTCCTTCTCGCGCCGGGCCATGAGTCCCTGCAATTCCCGAAGTTCGCGCTTGAGGGCAAGCGGACCGCTCGAGGTTTTCTTTCCGCCGCTGAGGGCCTGGCCGTGGTAGCACACCCCGTCCGGGAGCAGGAAGTAAAGATCCGGATACTGAAACGCCAGCCTTCGGGCGGCGGCCCCGTCTTCGACGAGGAAACAGCGCGCCAGGCGCGGCACCAGCTCTGCCGGAGCGTGTGTCAGCCCGTTGGTGAGGCGCAACACATCGCGCAGGCGGCCGGTGATGCCGGTCTCCGGGCCGATGGCCGGCTCGGGGAGATGGTGCTCGGCCGGTCCCGGCCGGTCGCTTTCCCCAGTGGGATGCACCAGAAAAGTAGCGCGGCCTTCCAACTCGGTGCGCACCAGTTCTACGCCGCGCTCGGCCTGTTTCCAGTCCGCCACCAGGACATATTCGAGTTCCTCGTGAAGGAACTCTTCCACCGCCTTCTCGTAAGCCGGCTCGACTTCGACGAAATCCGCCAGCACACCGAGCGGCCGCAGCTCTCCGGCCCGGCCCTCTTCAATGGCGCCGAAGAGGCGTTTGACCGCCTCCGTGGTGTAAGCCCGGTGGCTCAGAATCTCCTCGAGTGAATCGCGCCGGGCGCGGATGCGCGCCAGCTCAGCTCGCGCCGCCTCCACGCTTGAACGCAACTGCCGGGCCACGGCCCTCTGCTCTTCCAGCGCAGCCTCCGTACGTTTGCGCCGGTCCGCCAGCGATTCCAGAGTTGCCTGGCGGGCGGCCAGCCGCTCGGATGTCGCTTTTTTGACCTGATGCAGCCGCTCCCAGTCGGCCTGAGCCGCTTGCTCCTCCCGGCGCGCCCGCGCCTCGTCGCGCTCCAGTCCCGCCAGGTACTCCTCCAGCTGTGCCAGACGGTTGCGCAGTGATGAAACCTCTCCCATCAGTGCGAGCGCAGCCTGGCGCGACGCCTCGATGCGACCCTCGCATTCCCGCACAGCCTCTTGCAGCCTGGCCCGCTCCTCTCCCTTCTCGGCCAGCCGCCCCCGGAGAGCCTCCGCCTGTTGCTCCAGATCGCGGGCGTGCGCGCCCTGCTGGGCCAGTTCGCCCGCAAGTTCCGCGGTGCGGCGGTCAAGTTCCGCCGCCTCGTGCTCGGCTTGGCTCAGCCGCTCCTCGATGGAAACGACCTGCCGCAGCTGGCTTTCCTTCCGGCTGCGCGTGCGTTCCAAGTCAAGTTCCAGTTCAGAGAGCCGCCGCCGCGCCTCGGCTAGCTCCCTTTCGGCTTCGTATCCCTCGGCCTGAAGCCGCCCATACTGCCCTTCGCATTCCTGGAGCTCTGCGGAAATATGCTGAAACTCCGCATTGGCCAGATTCAGATCCAGGGCGATCCGTGCCGCTTCTCGCTCGAGCAACCGGTAGCGGCCAGAAAGCAGGCGGCGCAGTTGGACCGTCATCTCGCTTCTCAGCTCTTCGTAACGCTTCGCTTTGGCCGCCTGCCTTTTGAGCGAGTTCATCTGCCGCGAGACTTCCTCGAGGATGTCGAAGACACGCGTCAGGTTTTGCCGGGCGCCTTCCAGCTTGGCCTCCGCCAGCCGGCGCTTGGTCTTGAATTTGGTGATCCCGGCGGCCTCCTCGATCACGGCGCGGCGATCCTGCGGGCGCGAACTGAGGATCTGCCCGATCCGCCCCTGCTCGATAATGGCGTAGCACTCGGGCCCCAGTCCGGTGCCCATGAACAGCTCCTGGATGTCCCGGAGGCGCGCCGGGCGGCCGTTGATCAGATATTCGCTTTCCCCGGACCGAAACAGTCTGCGCGTAATAGTGATTTCCCCGGCTCCGCTGCCGAAGCGCCTGCTGTCCCCGTTCGTTGCACCGTCGCCGTTCGGGCCGGAATGGGGTCCGTGTTCCGCGGAGGGATCCACCAAGGTGAGAGTGACCGAGGCCATCCCGACGGGCTTGCGGTCTTTGGCGCCCGCGAAGATCACGTCCTCCATCCGCGTGCCCCTAAGAGACTTGGCGGACTGCTCACCCAACACCCAGCTGATCGCGTCGCTTAGGTTGGATTTCCCGCAGCCGTTCGGTCCCACGATGGCCACGATCCCGACGCCGTTGAAGCGCAGCTCCGTCCGGTCGCAGAACGACTTGAACCCTTGCAGTTCCAGTCGCTTGAGTCGAAGTAAACCGTTCGTCTTCCCTGGCATCATCGCTTTGAGCGCTCCGCTTGCGCGACTCGGGGGATGCCTCTATCGTAAACCGGATTCGGGGCAAAGTAAAGCCCCGAAGGGGGATATGCTGGGTCTTGGGGGAAAAAGCTACTATATCTGGGACTCCAGCTGCACTCGCACATCGGTTGTATTGCCTGCGATCCAGCCAGAGCCTTGCTTGTGATTGTACCGCCTTCTGCCGTTATGCGGAACAAGGGCGCTTGCGGCCCTCGGCCGCCAGATCGAGCACTACCCGGGCCAAGGCCTTTGGATCGTGCCGGATCTTGTCCGTCTCCTCCAGCAAGTCGGCGGTGATCACCTTCAAACCAAGGGCCTCCAGGCGGTCTCGGTCGACTTCGACGGGGCGCGCCCGGTGGCGGGCATACTTGCGGCGCATGGGCTCGCTCACGGGGCGCGTATTCACCACGGCATAGTCCAGGCGCAGCTCCGGAGCGTGGCGTAGCAGGGCGCAGACGTGATCGGCGGCCGTAAAGTTCAGGGTCTCCCCCGGCTGCCACATCAGATTGACGATATATGCCGTAACCGCCCGCGAGGCGGAGATCGCCTCCGGAATCCCTTTGACCAGCAGGTTGGGAATGACGCTTGTAAACAGTGAACCCGGCCCGAGTGTGATGACGTCCGCGGTCGCCAAGGCCTGCAAGGTTTGCGCCAAGGGCTCGCAGTGGGCCGGCCGCAAAGCGACTTCTTCGATCCGCTTCCGGCTCTTGCTGATGCGGCTTTCTCCGGCCACTACCGTCCCGTCCTCGAGGCAAGCCTCGAGCGCAACATTCGCCACGGTAGACGGATAGATTCGCCCCACGATTGCCAGCACTTCCGAGGACACGCGCACGGCGTGCGCGAAGTCTCCCGTTACCCGGCTGAGAGCGGTCAGAAACAGGTTGCCAAAGCTGTGGCCTTTGAGGCCGCGCCCGGCGGGAAAGCGGTATTGGAACAGTTTGGACAGGAGCGCTTCGTCCTCGGAGAGGGCCACCATGCAGTTGCGGATGTCGCCGGGAGGCGGAACGTCAAACTCCCGCCGGAGCCTCCCGGAACTACCCCCGTCGTCGGTCACGGTGACAACGGCAGTGATGTTGACGCGCGGCGGCTCGGTGCGGGCATAACCCTTCAGCCCTTGCAGCAGCGTGGCCAGGCCCGTGCCCCCTCCAATAGCCACAACTTTGAGGGGACTCTCCGACGCCGGTTGAGGCCCCGTCCTGTCCGGCAACCAGTGTTCGTGCGTACCCGGCGTGGCTAGCCTCGCTCAAACCGTTCCGGCCACAGGATCCGTTCCAGGGGAGGCTGATGCACAAACCCGCTGAAGTCCGGGTCGCGACGGGCCAAGTAACGGTTCTGTGGTTGCAACTCGATCGCCCGCCGTAGCTGTACGCTAGCCCCTTCGTAGTCGCCGCGGAGGCCGCGACAAAGCGCCAGGGCATAGTAGACATGGTCCGCATCCGGCGCCAGCCGGGCGGCCTCGACCAAGTGCTTCTCCGCCGACTCCAGTTCCCGCTGATTGATGAGGGCGACCGCGTAAGCGTAATGTTCCTCCGCCGAGGATGGCTTCGGCTCGGAGCGGTTCAGGCGCTGCTCGCACATCCGGATGTGAACGCGCGCAGCGTGAGCCACTTCCAGAGCCGGGCCGGAAGCCGCCTTTTCAAACAGCGGCTTGGCTTGCTCGAACCGCCGGGCGTGGAATAGCGCTACGGCCTGCTCAAACCACGCCGTTTGATCGCGCTGCTCTTGCCGCGGGGCCGGGGCGCCGGCCTCCCCGGCTTGAGAAGCTGCCGGCTTGCGGCGAGACCCTGCCCCTTTGCCTTTTTTTTCGTCAGGCGCTTCCGCGGACCTTCTCATCTCCGGATGACCGTGCCGTGAGCTGCCACAGGCAAGCTTAACACGCGATTGCAGCCGTCCCGTGGGGCTAATCCCCGGCTTGGTTAAGCTTGCCCCCGGCGCCCCGGCTTCATCGGCTACCTGTCCAACTCTTCTTCCTCGTCAAAAGCCGGGACGGACTCCAGATCTTCCGCTTCCAGCACCTGATCACAGTCCAGGCAGCGAAAATAGTCAACTCCGTCCCGCCTGGCGAGAAACTCCGTGCGGGGGTGCGTGCAGTCGGCTTGCATAAACAGACCAGAATTACCCTCATTCTATTCATTCGGGCGGTCTTGTCAAGACCCACAGAAGTGAAAAACACGGCGCAGAACGGCGTCGTGAGTTCCACGCGCCTTCCAGGCGGCGACGCCCCGCGTGTGTTTGTCCCCGCCGCTTACGCGCTCCTCAAAATCTCGGCAATCCGTTCCGGGTCGTTCGGCACCACGAGCGGCCGGTTTGCGAATGTGGAGACCAACCTGGTCCCGTCCGGCGCCATGAGCTGCCCCGTGTGGTACCGATAAATGTAGTCGGGGTCTTTGAGCAGGTGTCCCGTGAGCACAGCCACCACATCTGCGTCGCGCCCGATGAGGCCCGAGGCAACCAGCTTCCGGATACCGGCCAGCGTCGCCGCAGAGGCGGGCTCACAGCCGATGCCGCATAACCCGATCTGCACCTTGGCGTCCGCAATCTCCTGTTCGCTCACCGCCTCCACGACGCCGTTGGAACATTCCAGCTCGTAGAGCGCTTTGGGCCACGAAACCGGGTCGCCGATCCGGATCGCGGTGGCCAGAGTCTCGGGCTTCTCCACTCTCGGAAGTACCGAGCGATCCGCACCCCGTACCAACCGGTAGAACGGGGCTGCACCTTCGGCCTGAATCACCGCCAGTCGCGGGCTCCGGCGGATCAGGCCGGCCGCCACCAGTTCCCGCAGCGCCTTGCCGAACGCCGCCGTGTTTCCCAAATTCCCTCCGGGAAGCACGATCCAGTCCGGCGGTTCCCAGTCGCGCTGGTCCATCATCTCCACGATGATGGTCTTCTGTCCCTCGATCCGAAACGGGTTGATCGAGTTGAGCAGGTATATGCCGAGCCGCTCGGCCAGCCCGCGCACCAGGTGCAGAATCTGGTCGAAGTTCGCCTCCACCTGAAGCGTCAGGGCTCCGTATTCGAGGGCTTGCGCCAGCTTGCCGAAGGAAATGTGGCCGTGCGGAATGAAGATGACCGCCTGAAGTCCGGCCGCGGCAGCGTAGGCCGCCATCGAGGCGGACGTATTCCCCGTGGAGACGCAAGCCACGCGCCGCATCCCGAGGCGGAGGGCCTGCGCCACCCCGCAGGTCATGCCGTTGTCCTTGAACGATCCGGTGGGGTTGTAACCCTGATGCTTGAACGCGAGGCGCTCCAGCCCGCTGTAGCGCGCCGCACGGGGCGCCTCGAGCAACGGCGTGTTGCCCTCCCCGAGCGAGACCGCGTGTTCGAGGTTGTCCAGAAACGGAATCAGCTCGCGGTAACGCCACACCCCGCTGCGGTCCACCGGCAGATTGCTCCTCCGACGCTCCCGCCACAGTTCCCGGAGCGCTTGCGACTCCGGAAGACTGCCCCGATACCGGCACTCCAGCAGGCCGCCGCAGCGCGGGCAGGTGTAGATGACCTCGGTGATGGGGAAACGCGCGCGGCACTCCCGCGAGAAACAGACAAGCTCGGCTTCCATCGAACCCTTGATTATACGTGCGCAGGGATCCGCACCCCTCTTCATTCGATGACGGCGCAAACCGCTCCGCCCGTATCATGCTGTAGAACTCCGCTCGGGCGCCTGACATCGGCCTCCCCTCGACCCGGCAGCGTAATGGTTTTCGCCGGCCATGCAGCGCAGATCCCTTCTTCCGCCCCGTTGCGCGAGCCCGGCTGCGGCGGCACGCGGCAGTATACTGTCTCTGCCATGCTGGCGGTCCACGTGGAAGATCGAAGGGTCCAGGTCCGGCGCAAACCACGCCCACGCCCGCGGCCGGGGTTCGCGCTCCTCCGGCTCCTTGCAGGCGGCATCTGCAACACGGACCTCGAGTTGCTACGGGGCTACTACGGCTTTCGGGGCACTCCCGGACACGAATTCGCCGCCGAAGTCGTCCAGGCGGACACACGCGCGCTCATCGGCCGTCGCGTCGTGGGCGAGATCAACCTCGCCTGTGGCCGTTGCGAGTGGTGCCGGCGAGACCTGGGCCGCCATTGCCCCAACCGGACCGTCCTCGGCATCGTGCGCCATCCCGGAGCCTTCAGCGAATGGTTCACCCTTCCCGAGCGTAACTTGCATCTCCTCCCCGAAGAGATCCCCACCGAGCATGCCGTCTTCGTCGAACCTCTGGCCGCGGCCTGCGAAATCCTCGATCAACTCGCCATTCCGGGCGGTGCCCGCGTCGCGGTGCTGGGCGACGGCAAACTCGGGCTGCTGGTGTCGCAGGTTTTGCGCGCCCACGGCGCCGAAGTGCATCTGTTCGGCCGTCATGAGCACAAGCTCGCTCTGGCCGCAGCTGCGGGGATCGAGACGTTTCGCACCTCCCGCCGGCCGCGTGCGGCTTACGACTGGGTCATCGAGGCGACAGGGTCGCCGCAAGGCTTGCGTGAGGCCATAGAGATGGTACGGCCGCGAGGCACCGTAGTCCTCAAGTCCACGATGCACGCAACCGTGCCGGTGGACACGGCTCCGGTGGTCGTCAACGAAATCACCCTGCTCGGCTCGCGCTGCGGGCGGTTCGAGCCGGCCATCGAACTGCTGCGCTCAGGCAGGGTGCGCGTGGCGGAAATGATCTCCGACCGCTTCCCACTCTCGCAAGCCCGGCGAGCCTTTGCGCGGGCCGCCGAGCCGGGGGCGTTGAAAGTGCTCCTGACGCCTGACCGGCTATGAACAAGGCTGCGTCCGGAACGCCTCGTCAATCTCCACCTGATAGCCCGAAGCCAGCCGGTTGGTCTGGTTAGCCAGTCCCACGACAGCCATCAGCTCGGCGAACATTGGTTCGGTCATGCCCGCTCTTCGTGCCGCGGCAGTGTGCGAGGCGATACAGTATGCGCACTGGTTGGTGACGCTCACCGCCAGGTAAATCATCTCCTTGGTGACGGCATCCAGGGCCCCGGGCGCCATCACGGCCTTGACGCTCTCCCACGTACGGTGGAGCAGGGCCGGATCGTGTGCCAGCGCCTTCCAGAAATTGTTGACACGATCCGTCTGCCGGGTGGCCATGATGTCGTCATACACCGCCCGCACTTCCGGTGCAGCGTCCTCGTATTCGATCAGTCCGAAGGTCGCCATGAAACTCCCCTCCGCAACACTGTAACAACACGCCGGCGGCCCTTGACACGGGCAGCGGACCGGGTGTCTAATCAAGACTGATTTGGCAGTCCAACCGAGGGGCAAGGGGATGGTTGGCGCAGCCCATGGTGAGCGAAAACATCTGGGAGTTCCACGTGCCCGCGCCGCTGAGTTTACCCTTCCTTTAGGTACTGTCCCGCCCGCCCCCCGGGTTTAGCCGCATCGGAAAGACCAGCGGCCAAGCGTCTGGGGAGGTGGCTATGACGGAAGTCACCGTCGGTATCGGCGGCGCCGCCGGCGACGGTCTGGACAAGACCGGTGACACGCTGGCCCGCACCGCCGCCCGTCTGGGATTGCACGTTTACGCGTACAACAGTTACCAGTCTGTGATCCGCGGGGGGCACATCTGGCTCCGCGTGCGGATCGGCCAGGATAAAGTCCAATGCCACGGCGATCACCTGAACGCGCTGATTGCGCTCAACCAGGACGCCATCGAGCGGCATGCGCCCGAGGTCGAGCCGGGCGGGGTCATCCTGTTCAACACGGACAAGCTGCGCGTGAACACCGCGCTTCAGGACCATGTCGCGACCCTGCCGCTGCCGGTGGCCGAGCTGACTGCCCCATTCGGGCGCATCCAGCCGATTATGCAAAACACCGTCGCGCTGGGGGCCCTCCTGTTCCTGCTCGAGCTGGAATTTGACGTGGCCGCCAGCGTGTTAGCCGACACGTTCGCCCACAAAGGCAAGGCCGTGATTGACCAGAACGTGGGGTTGTTACGGGCCGGCTACGACTACGCGCGGGACCGGTTCGTTCCGTTGGGTCTGCGCTGGGAATTTTCCCGCAAGCGCCGCCCGTTCATTACGGGCAATGAAGCCTTCTCGATCGGGGCGGTGGCGGCAGGCTGTAAGTTCTACTCCGCCTATCCCATGACACCCGCCTCCTCCATCCTGCACTGGATGGCGGCCCACGCCGATCGCTGCGGCATCGTGGTCAAACAGTGCGAAGACGAGCTCGCCGTGGTCAACATGGCCATCGGCGCGGGCTTTGCCGGAGTGCGCGCCATGTGCGGCACCTCCGGGGGCGGCTTCGCGCTCATGACCGAGGCCATCGGGCAGGCGGGCATGATCGAAGCTCCGGTCGTGATCATCCTGGTTCAGCGCGGCGGCCCGTCCACGGGAATCCCGACCAAGACCGAGCAGGCGGACCTGAACCAGGCGCTGGGTGCTTCGCAGGGCGATTACCCCCGCATCATCATCGCCCCTACACACACCGCCGACTGCTTCCATTCCGCCGTGGAAGCCTTCAACCTTGCCGAAAAATACCAGCTGCCGGTGATCCTCATTTCGGATCTGCTTCTATCGGAACACCCCGAGACGGTGGACCTGGAGCTGCTGCCCCACCGCGTGCCTGTGGATCGCGGCGACATCGTCACCGAGTGGGATCCGGCCAACGGAACGTACAAGCGCTTTGCCTTCACCGCATCCGGGGTCTCGCCCCGCGCGTTGCCGGGGACGCCGAACACGCTCTACGTGGCGGCCACGGACGAGCACGACGAGGAGGGAATTCTCATCAGTGATGTCTTCACCAACCCTGCCGTGCGCCGGAAGATCGCGGAAAAGCGCATGAAAAAGATGGCCCTGGCGCTGAAGGATCTTCCCGCGCCGGAACTGGAAGGCCCCCTGGATGCCGAGGTCACGCTCATCGGTTGGGGCTCCTCACGCGGCGTGATCCGCGAAGCTATCGCTCAGCTGGCGGCGCACGGCGTGCGCGCCAATCACCTCCAGATCAAGTACATTCTCCCCTTCCATGCAGACGAGGTGCGAAACATCCTCAGCCGCGCCCGCCGTAGGATCTGCGTCGAGGGCAACGCCACAGGCCAGTTCGCCCGCCACCTTCGCGCAGAAACGGGTATCGGCGTAGACCATCTGATCCTGAAATACGACGGCGAGCCGTTCGAACCCCGGCAGATCACCGAGCAGGTGCTGGCCATTCTCGAGGGCCGGCCGCGCACACCGGACGTTACACTGCCGGAAGCTCGCGAGATCGCCTACCATTACATCCGCACGCACTTAAGTGAGGACGTACGGCCCGGCAAGATCGAGAAAATGCCGGGCGACGGCATCCCCGAGCCGGTCTGGTGCATCCAGATCGTGGACCGCGACACCGGTGATCCGCGCGGGGAACTGTTCGTCGGCGTCCAGACGGGTTCGACCTATTCCTGGCAGCCGGCGGGCCTACAAGCCCGTTCGGCCCACAGCTGAAGGAGGCAAACCATGGCGACGGTAGTCGAACTGCCGATTGAAACCTACGTCGGGCCGGTGGAGCCGGACTGGTGCCCCGGCTGCGGCGATTTCGGCGTCTTGAAGGCTGTGAAAATGGCCGCCGGCCGCGCCGGAGTCCACCCGAAAGACTTAGTGGTCGTCTCCGGGATCGGCTGCTCGTCCAACTTGCCCGGCTTCATCCATGCCTACGGCGTCCACTCCCTGCACGGCAGGGCCGTTGCCGTGGCCAGCGGTATCAAGCTCGCCAATACGGACCTCAAGGTCGTCATCACGGGCGGAGACGGCGACGGCTACGGGATCGGCATCGGCCATTTCATTCACGCCATGCGCCGCAACCTGGATCTCACCTACGTGGTGATGAATAACCAGATTTACGGACTCACTACCGGGCAGGCCTCGCCGACCACCATGAAAGACATGCGCACGAAGTCTACTCCGCGCGGCAACGCGGAACTGCCCATCAACCCCATCGCTCTGGCTCTGGTTTCCGGCGCCACCTACGTCGCCCGGGGATTCTCAGGGGATCCGGACCACATGGCCGGCCTGATCGCAGGCGGCATGCTGCACCGGGGCTTCGCCCTGATTGATGTCTTCAGTCCCTGCGTGACTTACAACAAGCTCAATACCTACCCGTGGTTCAAACAGCGCGTTTACAAGCTGGACAAGGAGCCCGGCTACAACCCTTCCGACGTCATGAGGGCGCTCGAAAAATCCTTCGAGTGGGGAGACCGCATCCCCATCGGTTTGTTTTATCAGGATGAGCAGCCCACCTATGAGGACAGCGAGCCCGCACTCCGGCAGGGCCCTCTGGTACGCCAGAAGCTGGGTCTCGAAGAAGAGGTGTTCCGCGGCCTGCTCGAAGAACTGATGTGAACCGCTTGCCGGCCCTGGGCCGGCAGGCGCGGCGGTTCAACGCCGCCGGCGGGGCGGTCTCTGATGGCCCAACTCCAGGCGCAGCTCAGGCGTTTGCAGGCGTGAGCCGAGCGCGCGCGCAAGCATCTCGCCCGCGGTTTCATCGAGCGGCCTGGCAGACTGGTAGCGGATCCGCACAAGCGGTCCCTGCGGCGAAAAACCGAGCTCGTAATCCAGCAGTTCCCCGCCAGCGGCGGGCCACAGCTCCTTGAGCGGACCCTCCAGGCGCGGCAGGAGTTCTTTGTTCAGACTTCGCAAATCCCGCGGCGGCTCTGCCGGACGGGGCGGAGTCGCCAGGCGCGCTCGCAGGAGCGCAAGTTCCTCCTCGCTGGCCACGCGGCGCACCTGGATGGAGGCATCCTTGCCGGTGCGCCGGATAACGAACCGCTCCGCCTGGCGGATCTTCTCCGGTGCGATCTCGCCGGCAACCACCAGCCGCACCAAGATCCGGTCCGCCGTAAAGTCCGTCTCCTGGGAGACCACGGTGGCCGCCGGAGCGATCAGCCGCACAGCCTCCCGGACCGCCGCGCGACTCGCCACTTCGTCCCGGAGTTGGAGCAGAGATTGCCGCAGGGGCACGAACAGCACGACGAGGAGGGTCACCAGCATCACAATCCGCCAGTGCAGCTTGCCGATGTCTCCGAACGCCCGCGCCAGGCGCGTGTGCCGTAGCAGCGCATACAGCCGGTCCTGGCTGGCGCGCGCCAGAATCGCTTCGTCAATTGACCGGCGCACGGCCGGGGCGTCCATGCGCACCAGAAAGAACACCAGAAACGCACTGGCCGTGATCGCCACCAGATTGGTGAGAAACAGCAGCGAGGCTCCGGAAACAATGTCTGCTGCAAAGCCGCTGCCCACTCCGAAGCCCACCGTGCACAGCGGGGGCATCAGCGCCACGGCGACGGCTACTCCGGGCAGCGCCGTGACCCCGCCGCCGGCCCCTCCGCGGCATACGACGATCGAGCCCGCAAGACCGGACAGCAGCGCCACGCCTAGGTCCAGCAGATTGGGCTTGGTGCGCGCCACAATCTCGGCGGTGGGCCATTGAAACGGCAACAGCCACACCAGCCCGGCGGAAAACAGCACCGCAACCGCGACGCTCAGCAGGATGTTCAGCAGCGACTTTAGTCCCAGGTAAAGGTCCGCCGCCGCCAGCGCCAGGCCCGCAGCCAGAATCGGGCCCATCAGCGGCGAAATCAGCATCGCCCCGATCACCACCGCCGGACTGTTCAGCACCAGGCCCAACGTGGCGATGCCCGCCGACAGGATCAGTTCCACCCAGTAGCTGAAACTGGCGATTTCCGCCGCTTCGAACACGGCAAGATACGTATGGGACTTGGCGTCGGGTTGAATCCGCAAAACGCGTTCGATCTGCTCGCGCAGCACTCCGGAGGGGAGCTTCATGTCCTCAAGATTAGCGAAGGCTGCGCGCACGTGGCGCCGCAAGTGTCTTCGACCCGTTGTGGGGTGGCCGGTGATTCAGCGGGAGCCGAAGCGCATGTCCCGCGTCTCAGCGTCTCTCAGCCAGAGGGTCCCGGAGCGGCAGGCCCGGAAGCGTCACAAAGCGTGCGTCGTGCGTCCACAGCTCGGTGGCTCCATTTTCAAACGCGATGAGTGCGATCTGCACGTCGAAAATCCGGGGACCCTGGATTCGCAAGTCCGCTGCAACCCGGGCCAGCCTTTCCCAGAAACCGTCCCGAGGCACCCAGACGACGGCGCCTCCCCCGTGCACGAGACCGGAGAGGAAATCGCGCGCCTGCCGGGGAGTGGACGGACCGCCGGCGCAGGCCGGATGGGTCACGATACTCCAGAATTCGGCCAGGCATGGCGCAGGGATGCCCCAGCCTTGGGGGGCCCTGCTCGCCGTTTCCAAGGCGCGCCGGGCAGCGCGGTGCTGCGGCACTCCTGCCCGGTGGGCGTAAATCAGCAGATTGGTGTCAAGAGCGATCAAGCCTGCCGTGCCAGCCAGTCATGCATGCGCTCCCGGTCGGCAACGTCCAACCCCGGAGGCAGACCGCCGCGGGCCACAGTCCACCGAATGCGCCGACTGTGCCGGAACGGGTTCCGCCGCGCCTGCAGTTCGCGCCGCAGTCCTCGAGCCAGCAGCTCCCGCAGAGTAACCCGTTCCTCCGCCGCCCTTTTCTTGGCAGCGATAAGCAGCTCGTCGGGAAGGTCGACGGTGGTCTTCATACGGTTACCCATAATACCATAAATATGGTTCACAACCGCCTCCGCACCCCGAGACCCAGCCCCGCTCAGGTCCGCGATCCGCCCCTCAAGAGCTTCTCGAACTCCCCAAGTGGCCGCGTGTTCATGACGTCGGCTGCTTCCAGCCATCCCCGCCGCGCCATCAGCACGCCGTAGCGCATGTTGGCCAGATGCTTGGGATGGTGCGCATCCGTCGAGATCGTAAAGCGGCAGCCACGCGCACGCGCCGCGCGCAGCAGCGTCGCATGCAGATCCAGACGCTCGGGACTGGCATTGATCTCCAGCCACACACCCCGCCGTGCCGCTTCTTCCGCCACGCGCTCAAAATCATAGGAAAACGCCTCACGGTGCAGCAGCACGCGCCCGGTCGGATGCCCCAGAATGCGCAGGTGCGGGCACTCCAGGGCCTTAAGCAGCCGGTCGGTCATCTCGGCGGGCTCGAGATTCATATAGCTGTGGACGCTGCCGACCACGAGATCCAGCTCGGCCAGTGCGTCCTCGGCCAGGTCCATGGAGCCGTCTCGCCGGATGTCGCATTCGATGCCTGAGAAGACGCGAATCCCGAGACCATTGCGGTTCAACTCCCGAACCCGTCGCGCAAATGCTACGGCACGCTTCTCGTCCAGCCCGTTGGCCATGGCCAAGGCCTTCGAGTGGTCCGTGATGGCGATGTACTCATAGCCCATCACCTTGGCCGCCTGCGCCATCTCTTCGAGCGTCACTCGCCCGTCGCTTTCCACCGTATGCATGTGCAGGTCGCCCCGGATATCCCCAAACTCGACGAGCTTCGGCAGGCGACCTTCTTCGGCGGCTTCGATCTCCCCCTGGTTTTCTCGGAGTTCCGGAGGGATCCATGCCAGGCCCAGCTTGTCGTAGATCTCCTCCTCCGTCTCCCCGGCCATCTTGCGCTCGTCTTCGGCGCGAAACAGCCCGTACTCGCTAAGCTTGTACCCCATGCGCACGCAGCGCGTCCGCAGCGCGATGTTGTGCTCCTTGCTCCCCGTGAAGTACTGCAGCGCTGCACCGTAGCTTTCTGCCGGCAGCGCGCGCACGTCCACTTGCAGCCCTTCAAGCCCGTACCGCACGCTGGCCTTGTTCGGCCCCCGGGCCAGCACCTCGCTTACCTTGGGGTGGGCCACAAGGCGCTCGATGGCCTGTTCGGCTTCCGCACCGGTCACGAGCAAGTCCAGATCGCCCACGGTTTCCTTGCCGCGGCGCAGGCTGCCGGCGGGCGTGATGCGCTCAAGTCCCGCAACGCCGGCACGGAGGTATTCGGTCAGTTCCCGGGCCACCTCATCCGCGAAGTTCAGCAGGAACCGCCCGGCGCGCTGGCGGTACTGAGAGATCGAACGCAGAATTTTTTCTTCGAGCTTGGCGCCCATGCGCGGCAATACGCGCAGCTTCTGCTCGCGGCACAGCCGCTCCAGCCCGTCAATCGTGCTCACCCGGTAGTGCTCCCAGATCAACGCAATGCTCTTCGGACCGAGGCCCTGGATCTTGAGGAGCTCGAGCGCCGTCGGTGGGTATTTTTCGAGGAGCTTGTCGCGCCGTTCAAACGAACCGCGCTCGAGGATCTCCTCGATCACGGTGGCCAACCCTTTGCCGATGCCCGGAATGTCCGTGAGCTTGCGGTTGGGATCTTTGACAATGTCTTCCACGCGCTCCGGGAGATTCTCGATGGCGGAGGCGCCGTTGCGGTAGCTGCGAACCCGGAAGGGATCTTCGCCGGCGATCTCCATCAAGTCGGCTGTCTCCGCGATCAGCCGGGCGATTTCACGGTTCTCCATGATGCCTGTCTCAAATTCTACGGCGGCGTCTGGTCACCGAGCCTGGGCCTCGTCCCCCGGGGCCAGCGCGGGACAGCAGGCCGATCGGCGCACGGCTGGGCCGGTTCCGGCCGTCCCCCTGGCGGGCTTGGGAGCGCAGCTATCCGCAGGCCGGCCCCCTAAGCCGGACCGTTCCCCGATCTCTGCGCGGTGACCTGCCCGTCGCCGGAGTCAGAGACACCGGTCCGAGCGGCGGGAAACGGCTCGACATGCACCAGAACGTCCGCGACCCAGTCCAGGCGCTGCCGGATCCGGAACCGGACTTCTGTGGCGATCTCGTGAGAGGCGCGCACCGTCATTTCGGGGTCCACTTCCAGGTGGAGATCCACGTGGTACTGCAGGCCGGTTTTCCGCGCGAAACATTTCTCGACGCCGAGCACGCCGGGGACGCTCAGGGCCACGGTGCGAATCTCCTCCATCCGGCTGCGATCCGGCATCGTGTCCATGAGCTGGAGTGTGGTGGAGCGAACCACGCGCAGGCCTGTGAAAATCACGATCACGCCCACAGCCGCACCCCCGTAGTGATCGGCGGCCAGGAACCGTGCGGGATCGTAGAGCGTCAGCCCGACGGCGGCGAGCGCCACACAACCGGAGAGCACGTCCACCAGGTCGTTGTACGCATCGGCCACCAGCGCCGAACTGCGCAGCCTCCGGCCGTAGCGGAATTTCACCGCCGACAGTACAGATTTCAAACCGATCGAGGCCACCAGCGGCCACACAGCCCACGCGGCCGGCGGATCGTGCACTTCCTGCGCGCGATCGAGCGAACGCACGATGATTACAGCTCCCGCCGCCGCCAGCATCATGCCCACCACAAGCCCCGTGAGGATTTCCAGACGCCCGTGTCCGTACGGGTGATTGGCGTCGGGAGGCTTGGCCGCCATCAGCAGGCCGAACAGCACCGCCAGCGAGGCGCCGACATCCCCCGCAGACTCCACGCCGTCAGCAACCACCGCCGTCGAACCGGCCATCAGCCCTATTACGATCTTGGTGACCGCCAGAGCTGCGCTGATCGCCATCCCGGCGAATGCGACGCGCCACCCTTGCGCGGCTACGGCGCCCATGCCCGCACTATAGCGCAGGCGCAGGCTGCCCTTGCCTGCGGCCGATGCCCGCTGCTATTCTCGAATCCGGCACATGAAGCTGCAGGATGTACGCAAGCTGACGGTGCGCCAGCGCGCCCGGGTCCGCTTCCGTTTGCGGAACGGTCTGGAGTGCATCGTGGATGAACACGGCATCAGCCGGGTTCCCGAACTCCGCGAACCCCCGCGATTCAACCTCGAAGAGGAGTTTGCCGCCGCCACCGTTTTCACCTTGGAACCCGCCGCCGGCGGCGCCGCCCGCCCGCTAACTCGCCAAGAGCTGGAGTCGTGGATCGGAGCGACATCCGCCGTGGCCGCCCAGGAGCACGCCGAAGAGTAGTTCTTGCAGAACACACGTTACTCCGGGACGGGAAACCGGCCATTACCGTGATGCCGGCGACGCTCAACGGCATCCCTGGAAAGAACCTCCGCAGCCGTCCTCGCTAGTACTCCGGGTCTGGATCACCCTGCGAGCAACTCCAACTTGCCGCTCCTAAACCGCCCAGACCAGCCTTCAATAGCACAAGCAGGAAAAAACACGATAAACCCTTGACAAGAGCGGCACTCTGTGGTAAGTAGTGTGCCGGGTTTAATGTGTAACGGGTAGGGGGAACCTATGAAACACTTGTATCGCCTCGCAGTCACCGCTATGTTGATCCGGGTCGGCTTATCCGGCCAAGCGCTGACTTCACTCAGCGGAACCGTAACGGACCCGACAGGAGCGGTGATTCCCAATGCCACTCTCGTGCTCGAAAACGTCGAGCGGGGCACAAAACGGGAGACCGTCTCGGACGGCGCGGGCCGGTACGCCTTTCTCCAGGTCCAGCCGGACGTTTACCGGATCACCGCCCGGGCCCCCGGGTTTGTAGATGTTGCCATCGAGCGCGTCGAGCTGCTTGTCAACACTCCGGCCACGGTGAACATCCGGTTTGAAAAAGTGGGGGCGGTGGCCGAAACCGTCTCCATCTCTGCCGAGGGAGTTCAGGTCAACACCGTGGACGCAAGTCTCGGCCATGCCCTGGGCAGCACCGCTGTGACCCAGCTTCCCATGAACGCCCGGAACGTGGTGAGTTTGTTGGCGCTGCAGCCCGGGGTGGTCTTCATCGGCGAGTTCAACACGGATGACCGTAACGGGGCCGTCAACGGGGGTAAAAGCGACCAGGCCAACGTCACGCTCGACGGTGTGGATGTCAACGACCAGCAATACCGCTACGCCTTCACGAGTGTTCTGCGTGTGACGCTGGACTCGGTTCAGGAGTTTCGGGTCACGACGCTGAACGCCACCGCCGACCAAGGGCGCACTTCCGGAGCCCAGGTGGCCCTGGTGACGAAGAACGGCACCAATGAGCTTCACGGGTCGCTCTACGAATACCATCGCAACACCGTTACGACCGCCAATGACTTCTTCCTCAACGCCTCGGGTGTGGAGCGTCCCAAGCTGATCCGCAACATTTTCGGCGGTTCCATCGGCGGGCCGATCAAACGGAACCGTTTGTTCTACTTCGGCAATTTCGAGGGCAGGCGGGATGCCCGGGACGGCCAGGCCGTACGGTTCGTGCCCTCGCGGCTCATGCGCCAGGGAATCTTGCAGTACCAGCGCGCCGACGGGAGCATCGCTCAAGTGACCCCCGCCGACATCCGCGCCAAACTGGACCCCAACGGACCCAACCCGGCGGCCCTCCGTCTGTTACAGAGCTACCCGGAACCGAACGACACCAGCGTCGGCGACAACCTGAACATCATGGGTTTCCGCTTCAAGGCGCCCACGCCCTTAAGATGGAACACATACATCGCGCGCTTCGACTACACCGTGGACAGCCAGGCACGCCACACGCTGTTTGCCCGAGGGAATCTGCAAAATGACCGCTCGCTCAGCCTTCCGCAATTTCCGGGAGAGCAGCCGAACAGCGTGAATCTCAACAACAGCAAGGGGCTGGCCATGGGATTGACATCCGTGCTCCGCCCCAACTGGGTGAGCAATTTCCGCTTCGGCTTCACGCGGCAAGGATTCGAAGATACGGGCATCGGCCACTTTCGCTCGGTGACGTTCCGAGGGCTGGATTCCCGATACGGCCTCAGCAAGGGCTTTGCCGCCAATATCCCCGTTTACACGATTTCCGAGGACATGTCCTGGATCCGTGGCGGACACACGGTGCAGTACGGATTTGTGGCCCGCGTGATCCGCCAGAACCGGGTCAATTATGCCAATTCGTTTTCGAGCGCTGTCACCAACGCGTCGTGGCTGATTGACAGCGGCGCCGAACTCAACCGTCCGTTCACCGACATGGCGCCCACCTTCCGCGTCGCCTTCCGCGACGCGGCCACGGCCGTCTTAGGCCTGGTGACTCAGGGGAACGCCCGGTACAACTTCCTGGTGGACGGTTCGCGGCTCAACGAAGGAGATCCCATCCGCCGCACTTTTGCAGGCGAGGAATATGAGTTTTATGTCCAGGACAGCTGGCGGATCACGCGAAGCCTGACGGTTACGGCGGGCTTGCGGTGGTCTCTGATGCCGCCCATCCGCGAAGCCAACGGCCAGCAGATTTCTCCCGACATCCCCATCGGAGACTGGTTTGACCGGCGCGGAGGGCTGGCCGAGCAGGGGCGCTCGAATGTGGAAGCGGGTTTGATCTCCTACGTCGTTTCCAGCAGCCCGCAGGGCCGGCCGCTGTACCCGTACCACAAGAAGAACTTCGCGCCGCGGCTGGCGATCGCCTACTCACCGCAGGCAACCAGCCGGATCGGCAGGTTCTTCTTCGGCGGGCCGGGGCGCACCTCCATCCGGGCCGGGTGGGGGATGTTTTATGATCTGTTCGGCAGCGGCATCATCCGCACCTACGACGCCACAGCGTTTGGCTTGTCCACGTCTCTGACGAATCCCTCCGCCGTCGTCACGCTTGCCTCGGCGCCGCGGTTTACGGGCTTCCAGGACGTTCCCGAGTCGCTGCTGCCCCCGCCCCCGAAGGGAGGCTTTCCGGCGACTTACCCGAACCTGTTCGCCATTACCAACGGATTGGATGACACCCTCGTGCCGCCCTACAGCATGAACCTAAACTTCAGTGTCGGCCGGGAGTTCAGTAGCGGCTGGTTCGTGCAGGGCTCCTACGTGGGCCGGCTTTCGCGCAGATCCCTGGCCCGTTCCGACGTCGCCACGCCCACCAACCTCAAGGACCCCAAGTCCGGACAGACGTATTTCCAGGCGGCACAGATTCTGGCTCGCCTTGCCATGGCGGACACTCCCGTAGCGAATGTGCAGCCGGTGCCCTTTTGGGAGAACCTGTGGGCCGGAGCGGCGTCCGGAGGCCTGACGGCCACGCAAGTCGTCTACAACCGTTACTACGTGAACGCTCCGGACTGGACGTTCGCCCTTTACCAGCTGGACACCGGTGCGGGACAAGGAAACTGCGCGGCCCGGAACCGCTGCAGCATTCTCGGACCGTGGGCGATGTTCCACCCGCAGTACTCCTACCTGTCGGTGTTTCGCTCGATTGCCGGGGGCAACTACCATGGCATGCAGTGGAACGTGCGGAAGCGGTTTGCCAGCGGGGACTTCCTCGACTTCAATTACACCTGGTCCAAGTCCATTGACCTGCGTTCCTCCACCGAGCGTGCCGGGACGAACACCGGGGTCATCATCAACCCGTGGTTCCCGGGCCAGTACAAGGCGGTGTCCGATTACGACGTCACCCATTCGGTGAGCGCGGGCTTTGTCTACCATCTTCCGTTCGGTCGCGGCCAGCGGTTTGGCTCCACGGTCAGCCGTGCGCTCGATCTGCTGGTGGGCGGCTGGCAGCTCTCCGGTCTGTACCGCCACAGCACCGGCTTCCCCGTCAGTGTGGGCAACGGGCGCTTCTGGCCGACCAACTGGAACCTGACCGGCTGGGCGACGCAGGTTGGTCCGGTTTCGACCAAGACGACCAAAAACGCCCCGGCCGTCGCGGGCGCGGGAGGGCCGAATCTGTTCGCCGACCCGCGAGTGGCCATCAAGGCTTACGATTACACGTTGCCGGGGGAGATCGGGCAGCGCAACGGACTGCGCGGTGACGGCTATTTCGGGATCGATGCCGGCCTAAGCAAGCGCTTCGTGATGCCCTATGCCGACGGCAGGCACAGCCTGCAGTTTCGTTGGGAGACGTTCAACCTGACCAACTCGGTGCGCTTTGACGTCAACAGCCTTTCGCTGGACCTCGGCAACACCGGAACATTCGGCAAGTACGGCGACACGCTCACCAGTTCGCGGGTGATGCAGTTCGGGTTGCGCTACGAGTTCTAAGCTTTCCCATCCGCCCGGCGCTATCATACCGGGTGGGGATGGAACCTCCCGCTCGAGCCTGGCAACCCACTCTGTTCGAGGCGCCTCGATCTTTTGATCGCGAGGCGCTGGCGCGCCGCCTCCGCGCGCTGGCCGCCCAGGGCATTTTCATCGGCACCAGTTCGTGGAAGTATCAGGGCTGGCTCGGGCAGATTTACACCCGGGAGCGCTACCTCGAACGCAGCCGGTTTTCCGAGAAGCTGTTCCAGAGCACGTGCCTGGCTGAGTATGCCGAAACGTTTCCCATCGTATGCGGCGATTTCTCCTTCTATCAGTTTCCCTCAGAGGTCTACTGGCGCCGGCTGTTCGGCTCCGCGCCGCCCGGCCTGCTTTACGCTTTCAAGGCCCCTGAGCAGATCACCGTCGAGACCTTCCCGCGCCACGACCGCTACGGCCCTCAGGCGGGGACCCGGAATGAGTTCTTCCTCGACGCGGAGCGGTTCGGCCAGGAGTTCCTCCAGCGCCTGCTCCCCTACCGCGCCCAGGTCGCAGTGATCATCATCGAGTTCGGAGCGTTCTCCAGGCACCGCTACCGCCAGGGAAGCGCTTTTGCAGCGGATCTCGACAGGTTCCTCTCCCGTCTCCCGGACACATTTCGCTACGCAGTTGAAATTCGCAACCCGGATTTTCTGGTCCCCGATTATTTCGAGTGCCTCCGGGCTCACGGCGTGGCACACGTGTTCAACGCCTGGACCCGGATGCCGGAACTGGCGTTGCAGTTGTCCCTGCGGCCGGCCTTTACGGCGGATTTCACGGTCTGCCGGGCCCTGCTGCGCCGCGGCCGGTCTTACGAAGAGGCCGTACGGATGTTTGCGCCTTATGAGCGGGTCCGGGACCCGAATCCCGAGGTCCGCGCCGCAATCCGCCAGCTGATCCAGCGCGCCACAGAGGCCCGGCAGGCGGCATACATTTTCGTGAACAATCGCCTGGAAGGAAACGCCCCGGAGACGATTCGCGCCATCGTCGAAGGCTAGACAAACGGCGCAGCGCCGAAGTACGTTTAGCTGGATGACTCCCCTCGAAACCGGAGGTTTTCCATGCTGAAAGAACTGAAGGAGTTTCTATTTCGCGGCAACGTGATCGAACTGGCGGTTGCCGTGGTCATGGGCGGGGCCTTCGGCGCCGTGGTGAACGCCTTCGTCAAAGACTTGCTCACACCGCTGATCGCCGCCATCGGAGGACAGCCCGACTTTTCGGGGTTGACCTTTACCATTAACAACAGCCGGTTTCTCTACGGCGATTTCCTCAACGCCGTCGTCAGTTTCCTTCTGATTGGGACAGCCGTATATGTTTTCGTCGTGGCGCCCATGAAGGCGATTGCGGCGCGAGGCAGCAAGCCCGAGCCCTCGCCCGAGCCTCGCAGCAAGCAATGCCCGGAATGCCTCAGTGAAATCCCGCTCGCGGCACGGCGCTGCGCTTACTGCACTGCGGTGCTGAGCGGAGCCTGATCAGATGAACTTGTACTGTCCGGGAACCGGCAGTGGCGGCACCTCCATGGCGAGTTTGTAATCAAAGGCTTTAGGCTGGAGATCCTGCTTAGAGTTCATGATCATGTCCCAGGTAATCTCCAGGCCGGAGTAGGCCGATTCCCGCGCCATGATGCAGGTCATCGTGCTTTCCGCCACCGCCATGCCGTGGTTGAGGTAGGGGCCCTCGCCCCGAATACTCTTGACCATGTTGATGTGTTCCTGGACGTAGGGGCTTACCGGACCCTTGGTTCCCAGATCGAGCCCGTTGGTGCGTCCCTTGGTGCCCACGATCAGGTCGTCCACTTTCCGGAAACAGCCTTGGGGGTACTGGCGGCAGTGACTGGACAGGTGCACGCCGTTCGGGTAGACGAAGTCCGAACTCATGTGGTCGTAGATGTTGCCGTAGAGCTCTTCGCGAGGCCTCCAGGCGGCGCCCCCCGAGGCCACGACGCGGACCGGATGCGTTCCCATCACCCAGTTCATGAAGTCAATGTTGTGGAAGTGCTGCTCCACGATCTGGTCGCCGCAGATCCACAGGAAGGAGTACCAGTTGCGGTGTTGCCATTCCATGTCGCCCCACTTGGGATCGCGGGCCTTGGCATGCATCACCGGTCCGCTCAGGTAGTTGGAATACAACGCCACAATTTCCCCGATGGCGCCGTTGCGGATCTTGTCCACCGTTTCGATGTACTCCTGCTGGGAACGACGCTGCGCCCCGGACACGACGGTCAGTTTTTTCTCTTCCGCCTTCTTCACGGCCTCCATGAAGCGCCGCACGCCCACGGGATCGGTGGCGATGGGCTTCTCGCAGAAGACGTGCTTTCCGGCGTTGATTGCCGCCTCAAAATGCTCGGGCCGGTAGCCCGGCGGCGTGCAAAGCATGACGATGTCCACGTCCGTAGCGATCAGCTTCTTATAAGCGTCGAAGCCCACAAAGCGCTTGTCGGGATCCACTTTGATGCGGCTTGCCAGATCCGGCCTCTTTTGCCGGAGCCGGGCCAGGGACTGTTCGAGCTTGTCTTCGAAGATGTCGGCCATCGCCACCACTTCGACGTTTTCCGTCCCGGACAGCAGGTCCAGCACGGCCTGTGTCCCGCGCCCTCCGCAGCCGACCAGCCCCGCCTTAAGCAGTTCCGCCCCGGCGCCCCGGACCAGTTGCGGGCGGACGATGAGAAACGTGGAGGCGCCGGCGCCCATCAGTTGCCGGCGAGAAAGTTTGTCCATGACCTTCTGTCCTCCTTTCAGATGAACTTGTACTGGCCCGGGACCGGCAGCGGCGGCACTTCGACTTTTGCGTCGTAATCGAAGGCCTTCGGATACAGGTCGAGCTTGGAATTCATGATCATGTCCCAGGTGATTTCCAGACCCGAGTACGCCGCCTCCCGCGCCATGATGCACGTCATGGTGCTTTCGGCCACTGCCATGGCGTGGTTCACATAGGGGCCGTCGCCCCGGATGCTGTTCACCATGGCCACATGCTCCCGCACGTAAGGGTTTTCGAGCGGATCCTGGAACCGCTGCCGCACGTCTTGGCGCGTGCCGCTACCCATGTCATGGCAGTTGCTCCGGCCCTTGGTGCCCACGACCAGCTCGCTGACGTTCTGGGCGCAGCCGCGCGGATACTGGCGGCAGTAGCTCGACATGCGGACGCCGTTGGGGTATTCAAAATCCGCGCTCAGGTGATCGTAGATGTTGCCATAGGGCTCTTCCCGCGGCCGCCACGCCACGCCGCCGGAGGCGACCACTTTCACCGGATGTGTGCCCATCACCCAGTTGCATACGTCAATGTTGTGAATGTGCTGCTCGACGACCTGGTCTCCGCACAGCCACACGAAGGAGTACCAGTTGCGGTTTTGCCAGGTCATGTCGCCCCACCGGGGATCCCGCTGTCCTTTCGGCCCCGGCCAGTTCGGGCTCAGGAACTGCAGTACGGGCGAGCCCACCCAGTAGGCATACGTCGCCAGCACTTCGCCGATGGCTCCGTTCTGAATCTTTTCGATGGTCTCCTGGTAATCCCGCGCAAACCGCCGTTGCGCGCCTGAGACGACGGTGAGCTTCAGCTCCTCGGATTTCTTGGCCGCCGCCATGAAACGCCGGACGCCCACCGGGTCGGTCCCGAACGGCTTTTCGCAAAACACGTGTTTGCGCGCTTCAATGGCGGCCTCGAAATGCTCCGGACGGTAGCCGGGCGGCGTGCACAGCATCACGATGTCAATGTCGGAAGCCAGCACCTTCTTGTAGGCGTCGAAGCCGACAAAGCGGTGTTCGGGATCCACTTTGATCCGGTCCTGAATCTTCGGGAATTTTTGAGCGTCCCGGATTCTCCGCAGGGACTGCTCCAGCCGGTCTTCGAAGAGATCGCCCATAGCGACCACTTCGACGTTCTCCGTGCCGGTGAGCAGGTCAATGATGGCCTGGGTGCCGCGCCCGCCGCAGCCTACCAGACCGGCCTTCAGCTTCTCTTTGCCGGCGCCTCGCACCAGCTCGGGTTTGATGATCAGAAAGGAGGAAGCGCCCGCCGCGGAGCCCTTCAGAAATGATCGTCGCGATACGCTTTTCGAGTCCTGTTGTTCCATGGTTCACCTCGGAGGCTTCCCATTCTATACCCGTTGCGGGCGCGCGTGTCTGCCGGCGAGGTTTGCGCCGCACCGCGGTAGAATCGCGCCATGCGGTACGGATTGCTGGTCGTCGTGGGCGCGGGGGCATGGCTGGCGTGGACGGCGGGCCGGCCGCCCGAAATTCCCTTCCGCAAGCACATGCTCGATCTCGGCGCCAGCGAAACCTGCGCCTTCGGAGATGTCAATCGGGATGGTCGCGCCGACATCATCTCGGGGGAGTTTTGGTACGAAGCGCCCTCCTGGAAGCCGCACCGGTTCCGCGAGATTTCCTTCACCAACAACTACGTGGATAACTTCAGCGACCTTGCCCTGGACGTGGACGAGGACGGAAACACGGATGTCATCAGCGTGTCCTGGTTCAGCCGCCGCATTGTCTGGTACCGCAACCCGGGCCGCGGGCAAGGAAACTGGACGGAGACAGTGATTGACCGCGGATTCCCTGTCGAGTTTGCCATTCTCGCCGATCTGGACAACGACGGCCGCGCGCGAGAGGTCCTTCCTCAGTTCGGTCAGGAACAGGCGCCTCTGGCGTGGTACGAAATCCGCGGCGGCACGTTTGTCCGCCACATCGCCTTTGAAAAAAGCATCCCTCACGGAATCGGCGCAGGGGACATCAATCGGGACGGCCGCACGGATATCCTCACACCGCGCGGGTGGCTGGAAGCTCCGCCGGATCCCCGGTCGGGCGCATGGACCTTCCACCCCGACTTCAATCTGGGAGCCACGGGTTTCCTGCACGTCCTCGACGTCAACGAGGACGGCCGCCCGGACCTCGTCGGCTCGATGGCGCACGACTACGGCGTTTTCTGGCTCGAACGCCGCGAAGAGGGCGCGTGGCGCAAGCACGTGATTGACGATTCCTGGTCGCAGGCCCATGCCCTCAGCGTCGCGGATCTGAACGGCGACGGGCGGCCGGACCTGATCACGGGCAAGCGGTACATGGCGCACAACGGGCGCGATCCGGGCGAACGCGAGCCACTGGGAGTCTATTGGTACGAGTACCGTCAGGGCGCCGCCGGCATCGAATGGATCCGCCACATCGTGGACTACAGCACGCGCGCCGGAGGAGGCATGCAGATCCCGGTAGCGGACCTGGACGGCGACGGCGACCTGGATTTTGCCGTGGCGGGCAAGAGCGGTCTGTTTCTGTTCGAGAACCTGACGGTCTCCCGCTGAGGCGTCAGGTTGGGGGGTCGACCCCGTCGCTGGGGGCGCAATCAGGAAGGCTCTTGCGGCTCGAAGTAGCCGTGGGCGAACTCGGGCCTGACTTCCAGCGCCTTGCGCCAGCAGCGCCGGGCCTCCTCGGTTTGCCCGAGAGCCTCCAGCGCATGGCCCAGGTTGAGCAGTGCTTCCGCAAAGTTGGAGTCCGCCTCCAGGGCCTGCCGGTAGAAATCGGCTGCCTCCTTCAGGTGACCTGACCTCTGCCGTAACAGTGCGGTGTTGTAAAGAACGTCGGGCGAACGCTCGCCGCGTTCGATGAGCCGAAGGTGGAGCTCGAGGGCCGTGGCGGCGTCTTCCTCTTCGAGCGCGAGAGCGGCAAGTCCGCGCAGAGCCTCCTTGGAATCGGGCTCGACGGCGAGCGCTTGTTCGAAGGCCCGCCGGGCCGCCTTGCGATCGCCCAGTTTCCAGCGCGCGATACCCAGGTTGATCCACGCTGCGGTCCAGTCCGAGCGCCGGGCGATGCACTGCTCAAAGCATTCCGCGCTCCGCATCGGGTCACCCCGCGCTAAGCGCAGATAGCCGAGGCGAAAACAAGCTTCCTCCCGGCCTGACTCGGTTTCGAGCAGCTTTTCGTACAGCTTTTCGGCCGCCTCCGTCTCGCCGACCTGCTCAAGCAGTAGTGCGAGGTTCCAACCGGCGGTCTCATGGTTCGGGTCCAGTCGCAGGGCCCGCTCGTACGCTTTGCGGGCAGCGGCCAGGTCGCCGAGTTCCTGGTTTACCGTGCCCAGGTTCACGTGGACCTGCGGGCTGTCGGCGCGCAGCCGTGCCGCCTGCGCGTAGGCGCCCGCGGCCTGCTCGAGCCGTCCCGCCTTTTGGTGTGCCACTCCGAGGTTGAACCAGGCTTCGAAGTGATCCGGGGCGGCTTCAACGAGGCGGGTGCAAAAGGCGGCCGCCGCATCCCAGTCACTGCGCGCCAGCGCGGCGGCGGCAAGGCCCTCTAACGCCACGCGAGAGTCCGGTCGCAGTGAGAGCAACTGTTCTGCCGCCTCCTGCACGGCATCGAAATCCTGCCGGGCCATCTCGGCCGCCACCAGATTCCGGAGAGCCTCCTCGGAGGTCGGATTTTGGCGCAGGATGCGCCGATAGAGTTGGCCTGCGTCCTCCAACCGGCCTTGCAACTGCAGCGCCACAGCCTTACCGAGTTGCGCAGCTTCCAGCTGGGGCTTCCGCTCCAGGCAGCGGTCGAAGGCCTCGAGCGCCGCCTCAAGCCTTCCCAAATGCAGGCAGCAGATCCCGACGGCGAGCTGTGCATCGGTCCATTGCGCATCGCCGTGCACGGCGCGTTCGAACCTCTCGAGGGCTTCTTCCCACCGGCCCAGCCGTTCCAGGCACACCGCCAGGCTGAAGGAGGCTCCGCGGTGCTGCGGGTCGGCTTGCAGCAGCTTGCGGTAGCTGGACGCTGCCTCCTCGTACTGTCCCAGTTCGAAGTGCAGGCGCCCGAGAGCCAGGTAAATCTCCGGCTCGCGCTCGCCGCGGTCTAAAGCGGCGTATAGCTCATCCAGGGCTTCCTGCGCCTTGCCCTCCAGGTGCAGCGTCACCGCACGCGCCAGGGCCGGCGAAGCGCTGCTACTTGCGCCGCTTTCGCGAAGCGCACTTCGGCGGGATGCGGACGTTTCGTGAGTCCTCTTGCCGCTCATGGGACACTCCTCTCCCTTTCGTGGGCCGTAGATGCCGGCCCGCGCAGATACGCGCACAACTTACCTAGTAGGTCATCCTGGTGGGAGACCTTCATCCAGTACAGGCGTGCGCGCTCGCCCGTGTCCGCGAAAAAACCGACACCGCCGCGCTGGAGCCGGCCGTCGCTCCACACATCCACGACCTCGCCGGCAATGAGGGTCGTGAACGTGCTGCCCTTGACAACGCAGGCCACAGCGTAGGGCACGCCGTTCTGTACCACGACGCGCACCGGGACTTCGGTGCGGCGCTCGGCTTTACCTGCGATCACGGCGTAGCGGACCAGCGAGAGAGCGGGCAGTGGTCCCGGCTGGACGATGCGGATCTTCGCAGCGTAGTAGTGATTCGTGTCTTGTGCGCGGTAAACCCAGCATACGGCGTTGCGTTCGATCTGGGCCAGAAACTCCAGCCGATAGTTCTGCATGCCTAGGGACGGTTTGTAGAGTGCCAGACGGCCGGGCAGGACGTAGCCGTCGTAGGAAAGTTTCCAGGTCTGCTGCCATGCCGGTTGCCCCTCCCAGGCTCCAAAACCAGCCCGAAAGTCATCGCTGAGCTCGATAGCGGCCCGGTTCTCGACGGCCTGCTGGATCTGTGTCCAGCGCTGTCGCGCAAAATCCCGAGCGGGGAAACGAGTCGCCGCGATCCATAGCAAGCACGCCGCGCTGAGGCCTCCTGCGAGCCACCAAGCATGCGGCTGGCACACCTCCCAAGTCCAGGAGGCAGAGCGAACGAGGCGGTGCCGCCAGTCTGCACCCGAGGAATGAGGCCACGCGCCAGACAGCACGCGCAAGTCGAACGCACGCGGCGCGGTGACGTCGGGTGCCCGCAACGGGAGAGCCGGGACGGGTCGCGGGAGGCAATCTCCCACGGTGGGGCAGAGCCAGTGAGCCTCCGGTCCCGAAGGTTCCTTCACTGGCTTGTCGCAGTGTACCGGTCGCGGGGTATGCCCCGATCCGCTCGTAGGCGCTCCGGGTTCCACCGGAACGAACGGGGCAGCCTCTGCGGACCGCAGTGCCGAGACTGCCGCCGCTCGGACGGAAAGCAGCGGGAAGATCCCCCGAGCTACAAGCCGGGTCAGGTTTCCGCGTGCAAGCGTCGGCCGGGCGATCTCCGGCGTGGGGAAGAGCGCTACGGATTCCGGAGGTCGAGACTGCGTGGTCCCTGCCGGGGCCCGCCACAGTGGGAGGCAAGAGATCGCCGGTAGTTGCGTCGCCGCAGCCGTAGAAATGTTTGCGACGGGAGGGCAAACGGTACGGCTCCACGGAAGCGGACTTGGGGCGGGCAAGGGCCGCGCAGAGGGAGGCCGGACGGGAACGGCAAGTGAAAGCCGCGCCGTACATGCCGCGGGAACCACGGCGACTCGGGCCGGTTCATCGTCCCAAACAGCGGGCGCCAAGGTGGCTTGCAGTCGTGCGTGCCATGACACATCGCTTCGGAATGGCGCAAAGCGGGCCGCCACAGGGCGTGGGGCCTCACAAACCGGCGCGTCCATGCGCGCGGCTCGCGCAAGCCTGGGCCGGAGGCAAACGATGTCCCCACTCCGCTCCGGCCAGTTGATGACTGGTGTGAAACCAGGCGCTGCGGCACACACTGCGCTTGCCGGACGGAGCGCGGCGGGGGTCATTCTTGTGCAGGCGGTCGGAGCGCCCGTCAGAGCCGGGCACCCGAGGCTCATTCGGAGGCGGGGAAAGGCCGGCTGGAGGAGGAGATGTTCTACTCCTGCGGTTTGGAACCGCCCCTGCGGCCGCTGTGCAGGTAGACTGCCGGGCAGGAAACTTCGCAGGGGCGGGACGCCTGGTCCCGCCTTCTGCCCTGCACGGTTTTTTTCGCCGCCGGAGTCAGCATCCGCGGGCGGCTCCAGCAAGCGTTCCAGAGCCAGTTTGGTGAGTTTCTTGTGCTGCTTGCGATGCCGGCTCGAACAGAACTGACCGTCTGTCAAGCCCTTTAAGAACCCCAGCGGTTTGCCACAGTAGAGGCAGCGCATGTCGCCGATCCGAACACACAGCGCCCGGGCCGACAGCCACTCCGCCCGGCAGCCGTAGCGCCTTCTCTCAATCCTTCGGCGCGGTGCGCCTGAGAGTCGATGGGAGAATCGGATCTGCAGTCCCGGGCCTTATGCCCTACGGGCCCGGGGGGAAATACCTGAGGGGCTACCGTGGCGGGACCTCACTGCGCGGCTCGCCTCGGCGCACCTGCACCCTTCGCCGGCCGGTAGTGAGGTTCCCCGCCGCCTTCAGGCGGGCGGCTTCGTTCACCTCCACTTTGTTGATCACCTTCTTTGCGCCGGCGCTCTTGGCCATGCGGGTGGCCGCACCTTTGCGCTGGATCACGTTCGTGCGTCCTTCGATGACGGCCACCCCGCCCTGCACGCGCACCGTGAATCCGTCTTCGGCCACCTTGGACTTAGCAAAGCGCTCGCGGATGGCTGCCTCCAGCTGGGCATCGGTCAGCACAGGACGTGGCACGCCGGACCTGTGCTGAGCTGCGTACAGTGAAACGGCAAGCAAACTGCAACACACCATGGACTTCGGCGACATGTCCAGCTCTCTGCTTAAAGTAGTGGCGTGAGCGCGGTATAATTCGCACATGTCGCAAGGGTCGTTTCACCGTCGCGATCTGTTTCGTACAGCCGGAGCGAGCGCCCTGGCGCTATCGGCTGCCTCCTACTCCCGGCTTCTCGGGGCGAATGACCGCCTCGGGCTGGGGGTCATCGGGACGGGCGAGCGGGGGCGCTTTGTCATGGCCCAGTTCCAGCAGGTGGCCGAGGTGGATGTGGTCGCCGTATGCGACGTCTATGGGGAGCAACTGGACCGGGCCAAGCAGAAAGCTCCTAACGCGCGATCGTTCACCGATCACCGCAAGCTCCTGGAAATGAAAGAGGTGGATATTGTCCTGGTGGCGACGCCGGATCACTGGCATGCAGCCACCACCCTCGATGCCTTAGAGGCGGGCAAAGACGTCTATGTGGAAAAGCCCCTGACGTTGCGCATCGAGGAAGGCCCGGCTCTGGTGCGTGCCGCACGCGTTCATGGCCGTATCTGTCAGGTGGGCATGCAACAGCGCTCTGGCAAGCACTATCTGGAGGCGAAGGCCGAATACGTGGACAAGGGCCGCCTGGGACGGGTCACCCTGGCCCGGACCTGGTGGCACGGCAACGCCTATCATCTCCGCCGTGCTCCTGCCTACCTCGACAAGCAGCCCTCTAATCTGGACTGGGCGCGCTTCCTCGGCCCGGTGAAGTGGCGCGAGTATGATCCGCAGCAGTATTGGAACTGGCGCGCGTATCTCGACTTTGGCGGCGGTCAGGTGACGGATCTATTTACGCACTGGATTGACGTGGTCCACATGTTTCTCGGCAAGGACATTCCCACGGCGGCGGTGGCCGCCGGAGGCGTATACCATTACAAGGACGGCCGGACGGCGCCGGATACGATCAACGTTTTGCTGGAGTATGGGGACGAGTTCACCGCCACTTTCGAGGCGACGCTCGTGCCGGGCATTCGCGGCGCCGCCGTGGAGATCTGCGGCACCGAAGGCCGCCTGTGGATTGACCGGGGGCGCTATGAGTTTCATCCCGCCGGGCGCGGCGCCCAACCCATCGTCGTCAAAGCGGAAGACCCCGACATGACGCTGGCGCACGTTAAGAATTTCCTGGACTGCGTCCGCTCACGGCAGCTTCCGAACGGCGACGTGCTGATCGGCCATCGCTCCGCGCAGGCTTCCCACCTGGGCAACATCGCGTATCTGGAAAAGCGGCGCATCAAGTTCGACCCCGTGCGCGAGGAAATCCTCCCCCTCTAAAAATCCGTCAGCCTGGTATGTCCCCTTTTTTAGTGAGTCCTTTTTTGCAGCTCAGAAGGCGATGCCGAGACTGCTGATCCACCCGTAGTCGTTGCGCAACACGCCTTCGGGAGGACGGCTGTCGAAGCGCTCGAACAAACGCATGTTCCAGGTGAAGGGTCCCGCCAGCGGCACGCGCAGGCCGCCGTCGAAGGTGATCCGGTAGCGGGCCGGACCGAAAAAGTTGCGAAACGCGGAGGTCTTGCTGGTCAATACAGCGCGCCCGAGGAGCGACCGCTCCAGACTGTAGCCGATCAGGCTCTCCCCGCTGGAGCCGCCGGGCGCGGTCTGTTCCGGACCCCGTCGCCGGAAGTCCTCATTGACAAACGTCGCCCCTCCCAGCAGCGACAGCTCGGTGCGTCGAGACCGCAACACCTTCCAGCCGAAGCCGCCGCCGAGGTTCGCGCGCAGGTCCAGGAGCTGGCGCTCGTCCCGCTCCAGCGCCGCCAAGGTGAAAACGAACGTTTCGGTACCCAGAGACCGGTCCAAACGCAGGGAGCCGGTGTGGCGACTCGTCGTGGGCGCGTCCGACTGGCGACTGAAAAGCGAGCTGGCATCTACTTGCATCCGCCACGCCGGGGTGCGGTACTGCGTGCGTACTCCCAGGGAGGACTGACTCAACCGCGAGTTTCCCCGGGCGAGGCTGTAGCCCACATCCACGCTGCCCTCGAGCGCCTTCCAGAAGCTCTCCTCCGCACCTGCTTCGGAGGCGGGCTCCATGGCCACCACGCGCAGCGGTTCGATGGAGACGACGTCGTCCTGCGAGATCACGTCCACACCTCTCGGGGAGACCGAAACCAGGCCCGTCAGTTGTCGCTGGTTGTCGGTCTCGACGCGGAAGCGTTTGCCGCTCTGCAAACGCTCCACCGCGCCCCAATCAATCTGGACCATGCCGGCGTAATCCGTTTTCAGGACGAGTTTGTTTTTCTCGAGCCGGATGATTTCCCCGGTCAGGCGGTCAGCGTTCTTGAGGATCACGGTGTCGGCGCGGCCGGTGCAGGCCGCCGTAAGTATCCATGCCGCCGCCGCGGAAACACGCCACGCTCTGCGCAATGCTTCCTCCCCTGTTGTTCCGGCTTACGTTACTGCACCGGGCACGCCCGGCAGTACACTTTCCGGGCGACGTCCCAGCTGCCTTCCAGGTTTCCCGGCGGCTTCAGCTCGAGCAGTGAACTCAGCAGCGGAAATACGTCCGTGGCGCGGATCGCGGACAGCCGTACCCCGGGGCGGATCTGCGGTCCTGCCGAATAAAAAATTCCCAGCATGAGCGGAAAGCGCCTGGGATCCCAGCCGTGCATCCCCTTGGGTGCACTCCGCGCCGGGCCGGGCGTCGGGCTGGCGGAACGCACGGTCAGCAGGTGCGGGCCGGTGCTCATAATCACCAGATCGCCGATGCGAGCATTGCGGCGGAAGTTCAAGTGGGCCGGGATCTCGCTGCGCCGCCAGATCTGGTAGAGATTGCTCCGGCCGCGCAAGGTCCGGTAGGTTTGTTCGACGAGGCCTCGGTCTGATGAATACAGCATCACATGAACCGTGTCGTTGACGACTTTGAACCGGCTGAAGTCGGCATGATCGGTGATATCCACATACGGCCCGCACGCCATCATGCCGTGGTCCGAGACCACCACGACGTTGACGGCGGGCCGGACCCGTTGCAGGCCCTCGAACAGCTGCCCCAGGGAGCGGTCCAGTTCTTTCACCGCGCGCTCCGTCTCCCGACTGTCGGGTCCGTGTTGATGTCCCGCGCTGTCCACGTCTGAGAAGTAGGCAATCACGAGGTGGGGCCGGCGCTCTTCGGGCAGGTGAAACCATTCGAGCACCTGACGGATCCTCTCCTCGCGCGTAGTAGCGGGGTTGTAGGGATGGAAAAACGTCGGCAGCGTATTCTGGATCGGAGCGCTCGTGCCGGGCCAAAAGTACGTAGCCGTGCGCATACCCTGCTGCTCTGCCAGGACCCAGATGGGCGTGCCGCCGTACCAGGAGCCGTCGGACTGATCGTTCCGAAAATAGAATTCCTGCTTACGTTCGGGATCCCAAAAGCGATTCCCCACAATGCCGTGGCGTTCCGGGGACAATCCGGTGGCCAGCGTGTAGAAATTCGGAAAGGTCAGGGAAGGATACGAAGGGATGAGGGCTCCGGCAGAGGCGCCGCGCTCGGCGAGAGCCAGGAGGTTTTTGGCGCCATAACGCTCGGCATAGTCGAACCGGAAACCATCCAGCCCGATCAACAGAACATACGGCTTGTGGCGCTGGGCGGGCGCGTTGAGCGGCTGCGCAGCCAGGCCCCGCAGCAGGACCAGCAGGAGCGCCAGCAACCCCCGGAGCATGGCGCTTTATCCGGGCTCGACGAGGTGCTCGAGCAGCGCCGAAAACTCCTGGCTTTTTTGCTCGACGCGCTGCTTGAGGGCCGCCAGCTCCGATTCCAGCGATCGCAGCCGGTCCGCCAAGTGCAGACAGGCCAGTACAGCCACCCGCACGCTGTCGGTCTGACCGGTCTTTGAGGCGATGGAATCCATCAATGCGTCCACCTCGCGGGCAAGCATTTCCAGCTCCGCCGGATCCGACCGCGTGCGCAAGGCGTAGCTCTGCCCGAAAATGGTGACCCGCACCGGCCTCGCTTCCGGCTCCATAAGCAGTCTTGCGCCTTCGTGCCGCCTAGCCGGCGGTCAGCAGATCCATCTGGCCGAGCAGCTTCTCGATCCGTGCGCGCACCTGGCGGCGTTCACTGCGGAGCGCTTCCAACTCTTCCGCCATGCGCTCCAACTGGCGCCGCGCCGCAGTGGCCTCCTCCAGAGCGGCGTTGCGTTCCGCCAGCGCCGTCTCTCTTGCCTGTACGGCGGCATCCCGTTCGGCGCGCAGGCGGGCGACCAGTTCCGCCGTCCGCCGGATTTGCTCTTCCAGTCGCGCCAGGGCGTCGGTTTCTTCCTGCGGCACCGGCTGCATCATTGCGCTCCCGCCAAGGCTGCCTTGGCCTTTTCGGCCAGCGCTTGGAATGCGGGCATGTCGTTAACCGCCGTCTCGGCCAGCATCTTGCGGTTCAGCTCGATGCCCGCCTTTTTCAGCCCGTTGATAAAACGGCTGTAGGAGAGGCCGCACTGCCGGGCAGCGGCCCCGATCCGCACAATCCAAAGCGAGCGAAAGTCGCGTTTCTTCTGGCGGCGCCCCACGTAGGCGTGACGCAGCGACTTCTCTACGGCCTCGACGGCCGCCTGGTGTAACTTGCTCCGGGTCAGGAAAAATCCGGAGGCCCGCTTGAGAGCTTTCTTGCGCGCCTTCCGGCGTTTGGTTCCTCGTTTGACTCTGGGCACGGTTTGTCTCCTTCAGGGGAATTGCCGGTTTGCAGACCGGCGCGAGGCGGAACGGGCACGTGCCTGGCGCGCCGCCCGCACTCCAAGCTGCGTTCAGTGCGAATAGGGAAGCATGTTTGCAATCCGCTCCGCGTCACCCGGAGAAACCTCGGCCGGCTTCTTCAGCCGCCGCTTGCGGGCCCGCGACTTGCCGGTCAGCAGGTGGCGTGCAAACGAGTGACGGCGCATCAGCTTGCCGGAGCCCGTCCTCTTGAAGCGCTTGGCGGCTCCCTTGTGCGTTTTCAGTTTCGGCATCGTTCTCCTTCAGGATTACCCGGATGGGGCTGCGGATGGCAACAAAAATACTACTATACCATCCGCCGGCGGCGCCGGGGCTCCGTTCAACCTCGAAAATTCCCCGCACAGGCGCCCTTGGGGCCGCTTTGGCATAATTGGATAGTTTTCTCTGATTTGGCCTTTCTATACTGCAAATCGGGAGGCGGCCCTGCGGCCTCGGGCCGGGACCGCCTTCCCGAGCCCGGTTCCCAGTTTTGTTCGGAGGAGGTTGGCGTGAGTACCCCTGCCTTCGCCCCGGTGAAGGCCGCCGGTTTCCGGATTGTCCAGCCGGAAACCACCTATGCCGGCTCGCCGATCCGGCCGCTCGAAAAGGGTCTTCCGAAGACGACGCAATCGCTCTGCCCGGAGTGCGTGCGGCTCATTGACGCCCGGCTGTTTGAGGAAAACGGCAAGGTGATCATGGAAAAAGCCTGCCCGGAACACGGGCGGTTTCGCGACGTGGTCTATTCCGATGTGAAGCTGTACCTCAAGATGGAGGAATGGCATTTCGGAGACGGTCGCGGCGTCGAGAATCCCGCCATTCCGGGCGCTACGCGCTGTCCGGAGCAGTGCGGGCTCTGCTCGATGCACCTGAGCCATACCAGCCTGGCCAATATTGATTTGACCAACCGTTGCAACCTCACCTGCCCGGTCTGCTTTGCTAACGCCAACGCCGCGGGCTACTTGTACGAGCCCAGTTTCGAGCAGGTGCAGCGCATGCTCCAGGTGCTGCGCGACGAGCGTCCTGTGCCCGGCCGCATCATCCAGTTTTCCGGCGGCGAGCCGACCATCTATCCGCGCTTCCTGGACGCGGTGCGTCTGGCCCGCCAGATGGGCTTTACTCACATCCAGGTGGCGACCAACGGCCTGCGATTCACCGATCTGGAGTTCGCCCAGCAGGCGAAAGAGGCGGGACTGCATACGCTCTATCTGCAGCTTGACGGCGTGACCGACGACGTCTACCGGCGCACCCGCGGCGAGCTGCTGATGGAAAAGAAGATCCGGGTGATCGAAAACGTCCGTAAGGCTGGTATGAAAATCTGCTTTGTGCCGACGATCGTCAAGGGGGTCAACGACCACCAGATCGGCGACATCATCCGTCTGGCAATTGACAATATTGACGTCGTCAGCGCCATCAGTTTCCAGCCCGTGAGTTTTTGCGGGCGCATCTCGCGGAAGGAACTGGAGGCCAAGCGATTCACTCAGTCGGATCTGGCGCATGCCGTCCACCGGCAGACGGGCCTGTGCAACCCCTACGAGGACTGGTTTCCGCTGGCCTGCGTGGCGCCTTTCTCCCGGTTCCTGAGCGCGCTCCGCGGCGAAGAGGCGCCGACGCTCACCTCCCACCCGCACTGCTCCATGGGAACGTATCTGTTTGTGGATTCGCGCCGCCGCGCCGTTCCGGTGACGCGCTTTGTCAACATCGGCGCCATGATGCAGGACCTGGACCGGCTCGCCCGCAGCATTCCGCATCAGCGCGTGAAGCTCTTCTCCAAAGTGCGGGCCTGGCATGCCGTTCGCCGGCACTTCCACGAAGATCGTGCGCCCGAGGGCCTGACCTTCCAGCGCTTCCTGCAAACACTCCAGGGATTCACCGACAAACGCTACGGCCGCGGCGAAATGGAACAACAGGGATTCACCTACAAGACGCTCATGGTGGCCAGCATGCATTTCATGGACGTGTACAACTACGATGTGGAGCGGGTGAAGCGCTGCGTGATCCACTACGCTGCCCCCAACGGCCTGATCTATCCGTTCTGCGCATACAACGCCGGCCCCACGTTCCGGGAAAAAATCGAGAAGAAGTACTCGATACCGTTTGAACGCCAGCCTCGTTTCGAGGAGCTGATCCGTCTGGCGAGCTCCGGCGGCGCGGCTCGTTCCCACGAGCCGGTCCGGACCGGGGCGGGAGCAGGACGGTCCCCCGCAGAGCCGTAGGCGGCCGGCCCGGCGAAGGCAAGTCCTGTCGCAGAAGGCCCGCGGCGCCGCGCGCCGAATCGGGTATCATGAGAAAGTTCACTCCCGTATGGTCCCCGACCAGATTTGCGAAGGTCTTACCTTCGACGACGTGCTGCTGATGCCGGCTCGCAGTAGCGTACTGCCCGCCGAAGCCGACACCCGCACGTGGCTGACGCGCCGCATCTCGCTGAACATCCCGATCGTCAGCGCGGCCATGGACACCGTCACCGAGTCCCGCCTGGCGATCGCCCTGGCCCGGGAGGGGGGAATCGGCATCATCCACCGCAACATGTCCATCGAGCGGCAGGCCGAGGAAGTGGATCGCGTCAAACGCAGCGAAAGCGGCATGATCGTGGATCCGGTCACAATGGAACCGGAACAGAAAATCTACGAAGCTCTCGAGGTCATGAAACGGTTCCGCATTTCCGGCGTGCCTGTGACCAAGAACGGGAAGCTCGTGGGCATCCTCACCAACCGTGACCTGCGCTTTGAAACGCGCCTGGATTTGCCCATCTCCGAGGTCATGACCAAGGAGAATTTGATCACCGTGCCCGTGGGCACCACTCTTGAGGAGGCCGAACGCATCCTCCACCGGCACCGCGTCGAAAAGCTGCTGGTTGTGGACGAGCATTACAACCTCAAAGGCCTCATTACCGTCAAAGACATCCAAAAGAAGCTCAAGTATCCGAATGCGGCCAAGGATGCGCAGGGGCGCCTGCGTGTGGGAGCGGCCATCGGCGCCACCGGCGACTTTCTGGAGCGGGCCCAGGAGCTGGTCGCCAAGAAAGTGGACGTGCTCGTGATCGACACGGCGCACGGGCACAGCGAGCGCGTGATGGAAGCGATCGTGGCCTGCAAGCGCGCCCTGCCGGATGTGGAGCTGATCGCCGGCAATGTGGCCACCTACGAAGGCGCCCGAGATCTCATCTCTCTGGGCGTGGACGGCATCAAGGTGGGCGTGGGGCCCGGTTCGATCTGTACCACCCGCGTCGTGACGGGAGCGGGAGTGCCCCAGATTACGGCGATCCAGCAGGCTGCCAAAGCGGCGCGCGGCACCGGGGTTCCGATCATTTCCGACGGCGGCATCAAATATTCCGGGGACATCACTAAGGCCATCGCGGCGGGCGCCGATTGCGTCATGATCGGCAGCCTGTTTGCCGGCACCGACGAAAGTCCGGGTGAGATGATTTTGTACCAAGGCCGGACGTTCAAGAGTTACCGCGGCATGGGTTCCATGGGAGCCATGGTGCACGGCTCCGGCGACCGCTACGCTCAGGAAGCAAACGCCAAGCTCGTTCCCGAAGGCATTGAAGGGCGCGTACCGTACAAAGGCCCGCTTTCGGAGATGGTCTATCAACTGGTGGGGGGTCTGAAGGCGGGCATGGGATACTGCGGTTGCGCCACCATTGCCGAGCTACAGCAAAACGGTCGCTTCCTGCGCATTACCGCCGCGGGGCTGCGGGAAAGCCACGTGCACGACGTCATCATCACGAAGGAAGCCCCGAATTATCGGCTGGAGTAGATTCGGTCACCCGGGCTCGCAGCCGGCCGCGGGCTAACAGGATCTCCAAAAGCGCGCCCGGTTGCGCGGCTGCCGCCTCCCTCACAATACGGCCGCCTGCATCGCGCACGATGGCATAGCCCCGCTCGAGTACAGCCAGGGGACTCAGGTGGCCCAGTTCCGCGCGCAAGGCCTGCAGGCGGGTCCGCACATGGGCCAGGCGCAGCTGCATGCCCTGCCGGGCCCGACCTGTGAGGGCCTCCAGGCGCCGGCGGGCTTCCGCCAGTCGCAGCCGCAGGTCTTGGCGGCGCAATCTCCCCTCGAGCTCCTGCCAGCGGCTGCGGCGCACCGCAAACGTCTCGCGCCACCGCTCCCGCAGCCGGCCGTCCAGTTCGTCCAGCCGCTGTTGCCGCCGTCCCATGAGCCGGTGGAGCATGTGCGCCGGGCGGTCGATGCCCAGCTCGTGGAGCCGCCGGCCGCACTGCGCCAGGCGGTAGCGGATCGCCTGCTCCAGGCGCTCCCGGGCCGTGGCGATCTGCTCGAGCAGTTGCTGGCGGAGCGGGGCTACGATCTCCGCTGCGGCGGAAGGCGTCGGGGCGCGCATGTCGGCGACGAAATCGGCGATGGTGTAATCCGTTTCGTGGCCGACGGCCGAAATCACGGGGACGCGGGAGCGGGCGATGGCCCGCGCCACGGCCTCCTCGTTGAAGGTCCACAGATCTTCCAGGGACCCGCCGCCGCGCGCCACAATGACGACGTCCGGCCAGCCGGAATTACTGAACCAGTCGAGCGCCCGGATCACGTCCTCGGCGGAACCCGGGCCTTGCACCTGTGCCGGAAAAATGCGCACGTGCAGTCCTGGGAACCGCCGCCCCAGCACCTGCAGGATGTCGCGGATCACGGCTCCGTCGAGAGAGGTCACGATGCCGATTCGGCCGGGGTACTTCGGCAGGGGACGTTTCCGGGCCGTGTCAAAGAGTCCCTCCTCGGCGAGTTTCTTCTTGAGCTGTTCGAAGGCCAGTTGCAGGGCACCCAGCCCTTGCGGCTCCAGCGTCTCCACAATGAGCTGGTATTCTCCGCGCGGCGCGTAGACGTCAATGCGGCCCCGCGCGAGCACCGCCACTCCGTCCTGCGGCTTGAAGCGCAAATAGCGCGCCGCGAGCCGGTAGCACACGCACCGGATCTGCGCCTCGCCGTCCTTCAGCGTGAAGTAGTAGTGGCCGCTGTTGGGCAGCCGCACTCCGGAGATCTCACCCGCCACCCACACGTCCGGAAATTCGCGGCCCAGCACCTCCCCGATGGCGGCCGTGAGTTCGGCCACTCTCCAGACGCGGCGTTCGGCAAAATCGAGGGCAATCTGCTCCATTGCTTACGTCCCGCACCCCGCCGGCCCATTCGGTTTTGTTTGCGGCTCGATCATTTTTTTCTATTTGACCGACGGCCGAACCTTCGATATTCTGAGGTTCGTTAAGGCTGCGCCGGCCTGAGAGTAATTGTATCCATCCACGGAGGATTGATGAGTCCCAAGGAAGTACTCGAATTTGCCAAGAAAAACGATGCCAAGCAGGTGGATCTGCGGTTCACGGATCTGCCCGGGCTCACGCACCACGTCTCCTATCCCATCGAAGAACTCACCCTGGAATCCTTTGAAGAGGGCTTCGGGTTCGATGGTTCGAGCATCCGGGGCTGGGCCGTGATCCACGAAAGCGACATGTTGCTGGTGCCCGACCCGGCGACGGCCTTCATGGACCCCTTCGCCGAGACGCCGACGCTGGTCATGATTTCCGACGTGATTGATCCCATCACACGCCAGCACTACGAACGCGATCCCCGTTGGATCGCCAAGAAAGCGGAGATGTACCTGCGGAACAGCGGCGTCGCCGACACGGCCTACTTCGGCGCCGAGGCCGAGTTTTTCATTTTCGACAACATCCGCTTCGATCAGAATGAACATTCTGGTTTCTACTTCATCGATGCCGAGGAAGGACGCTGGAACTCGGGCCGCGAGACCAATAACCTGGGCTACCGGCCCCGGTACAAGGAAGGGTACTTCCCGGTGCCGCCGACCGATCACTATCAGGACCTTCGCAGCGAAATGGTCCAGACCATGCAGCGCTGCGGCATGAAGATTGAATGCCATCATCACGAGGTCGCCACCGGCGGCCAAGCCGAGATTGATCAGCGCTACGACACCCTGGTGCGCGCCGCCGACAACATGATGCTGTACAAGTACATCGTGCGCAACGTGGCCAACCAGTATGGCAAGACGGTCACCTTCATGCCGAAGCCGATCTTCGGGGACAACGGCAGCGGCATGCACACGCACCAGAGCCTGTGGAAGGACGGCCAGCCGCTGTTTGCCGGGGACTGCTACGCCGGCTTGAGCCAGCTGGCGCTATGGTACATCGGAGGTCTCCTCAAGCACGCACGGGCCCTTTCGGCGATCATCGCGCCGACGACGAATAGTTACAAGCGCCTGGTGCCGGGCTACGAGGCTCCCGTCAACCTTGCCTATTCCCGCCGCAACCGGTCGGCCGCGGTGCGGATTCCGATGTATTCGGCGAGCCCCAAGGCCAAACGGATTGAGTTCCGTCCGCCGGACCCCTCCTGCAACCCGTATCTGGCCTTCGCCGCCATGACCATGGCCGGCCTGGACGGCGTGCTGAACAAAATTGACCCGGGCGAGCCTCTGGACAAGGACATCTACGATCTGAGTCCGGAAGAGATGAAGAACGTGCCCTCCATGCCCGCTTCGCTTGAAGAGGCCCTGGATTGTCTGGAAGATGATCACGGCTTCTTGCTCAAGGGAGACGTGTTTACCGAGGAGCTCCTCGAAACGTATATCAACTACAAGCGGAAGAACGAAGCGGACGCAGTACGGCTGCGGCCTCACCCCTACGAGTTCGCGCTGTACTATGACATCTGAACCCGTGCGGCCGCCTGGGACGCCAGAGACGGTATAATCGCACCAGCGGACCAGGCGGGTTCCGAGCGGGATGCAGCGTCTTGCCGAGCGGGTGAAGTTTCGTGATCCGGACCGCGCTGCCCTCCGGATCGCCTCGCTGTCAGGGGAGCTCGGGGAGGGAGCACAGGCTCGTGTGCGCAGCCTCTTGGCCGTATGCCCGGATCCGGACGAGGCCCTCCACTACCTGGATCGCCTGCGGCAGGAGCGGCCGGACGCCTTCCGGCGCCTGATCACCTCTCCCGCAGGTCTGCCATATCTGATCACCGTCTTCTCCTACAGCCGCTTTCTCTCGGAGGAAATCCTCAAACATCCGGAATGGATCGAGGAACTCGTCGGCCGGGAGGAGATGCACCGCATGCTGTCGGCGGAAGAGTACCAGGAGCGACTCGAGCGTTTCCTTCCCAGTACCGGCGTTCCGGATCCGGTTGTGCTGGCCGTCTTCCGCCGCCGCCAGATCCTGCGGATTCTGCTCCGCGACGTTCTCGGGCTGGAGACCCTGGCCGAGGCGACCGAGGAACTCTCCAACCTCGCCGATGCCATCCTGGAGGTCACGCTGCGGCGCATACGCGAAGATCTGAGCCGCCGTCACGGGCCTCCGTTGTGCCCTGCCGCGGGCGGCGGGCTGGCGGAGTGCGGCTTCGCGGTCATAGCTCTGGGCAAGCTCGGCGGCCGCGGCCTGAACTACAGCTCCGACATTGACCTCATGTTCCTCTATGAGGCCAACGGCGAGACGGCGGGTCCTTCGCGGATCAGCAACAAGGAATTCTTCAAGAAAGTAGCGAATCAATATACGGAGTTACTTTCTACGTACACCTCGGAGGGAATGTGTTACCGCGTGGATTTGCGGCTCCGCCCGGAGGGGCGGCTCGGCGAAGTGTGCATTTCGCTCGAGGGCGCAAGGAACTATTACCAGACGCGCGCGCGGGACTGGGAACTCCAGATGCTGATCAAGGCCCGTGTGGCGGCGGGAGACCAACGCCTGGGGCGGGAGCTGCTCGAGCATGTGGAGGCGCGGATCTATCAGACCACGCTGGACTTCTCCGCCGTCGAAGCTCTGGCGGCCACGCGGGATCGCATCAGCGAGAAACTCGCCGCTCGGCGTAAGAACACGTCCGCACTGGATATCAAGCTGACCCGGGGTGGGATCCGCGATATCGAATTCCTGGTGCAGTGCTTGCAGCGGCTGCACGGGGGCCGCAATCCCTGGGTGCGCCACGCGGGTACGCTTCTGGCTCTGGCGCGGCTCCGCGACAAGGATCTGCTGTCGGATTCCGAGTACTCACGCCTGGCCGCGGCCTATCAGTTTTTGCGACACCTGGAGCACCGGCTCCAGTTCGACGAAGACCGGCAAACCCACACGCTGCCGTCGGATCCCGACGAACTGGAGGTGCTGGCGCGGAAGATGCCTTCCGCCTTCATGGGACCGAACCCCAGCGCGGCCGTGCTCCTGGAGCGCCTGAACCATCATCTTGAGGAGGTTCAGGACATTTACGAGCGCGTCATCCACGCACAGCGCCCGATCTACTACGGCTGTGCGGGAGCCTCAGCTGACCCTCCTGACGAACCGGCCTCAGTGGAACCGCCCGCCAGCAACCTGGTCCGCTTCCTCGACCAGCGTGCGCCGCGGCTGGCTGCCGTGCTGGCCTCCGGACGCCCCGTGCGTGGCCGGGACTACTTCGAGCACTTCCTCGAAAAAGTGCTGGACCGGCCGGAATGGCTGGCGTGGCTGGATGCGGACCCTACGCTGGCAAGCTGGGTTCTGGATCTGTTCGAGCACAGCCCTTACTTTGCCGAGCAGATGGTCCGTACGCCGGAGCTTGTCGAGGAGCTCAAGGATCTCCGCGAGCATCCAGGCCCCCGGTCCTACGACGAGATCGCTGCCCGGGCTTCCGACATCACGGCGCTGCGGCGCATGTTCCAGCGGGAAATGTTCCGCATTCAAGCCGAGAGCATCTGCCTCCAGGCCCCGATCTTTCCCACTCTGGAGCGGACTTCCGAACTGGCCGACGCAGTCATCCGGGCCGTCTACCGGATGGCCGTCGAGCACGTGCTTGCCGCCCGCCCGCCCGCATCTGCCGGCTACGCGCCGCGAGACCAGATGCTCGTGGTGGCTCTCGGCCGGCTCGGAATGCTCGAGTTCGATCTGGCCTCCGACGCGGACCTGGTTTTCATCCTTCCGGATCAAGACGGCGGGGAGCTGGCTTTCTGGACTCGTGTCGCCGAGCGCATCATCGAGCTGCTGACGGCTTACACCGGCCAAGGCGTTATGTTTGCCGTGGACACCCGCCTTCGCCCCAACGGGCGCGAAGGGCCTCTGGTGCAACTGGAGCGCGGCTATAAGGACTACTTCGCCAGGCACGCAGAGGCCTGGGAGGGCATCACCTACATGAAATCCCGCACCCTGGCCGGCAACATCGAGCACGGCACCGAGTTTCTGCACGAGCTGCAGGACGTGGACTGGCGGCGCTACGGGCAAAGCGGGCGCTCTCGCAAACAGCTGGCCCAGATGCGGCTACGCCTGGAAAAGGAACAGGGTCCGGGCAATCCTCTGAAGGCGGGCCGGGGAGGCTATTACGATATCGACTTTGCTCTCATGTACCTCCGCCTCAAAGGTGCGGGCATCTTTTATAAGGTCCTGAATACGCCTGCCCGTATTGATGTGATCGAGAAAATGGGCCACCTCGAACGCGCCGATGCGGACTTTCTCAGGGACGCGGCCACTTTCTACCGCGCCGTGGACCATGGTCTGCGCGTCTCGACCGGGCACGCCGAAGGTAGCTTACCCACCTCGCAGGCGCAGCTGGACAACCTTCAGGAGCTGGTTTGTCGCTGGACGCCGGAGCATTTGCACGATCAGCCCCTCGATGTGGAACTGGCGCAGATCCAGATGCGTACGCGAGAGTTTTTTGACCGTTTGTTCAACGTTTGAAGCCCGGCCCGCCGGCCTCTCCCCCGGATGTGTTAATCTCTAGTGTGAATGTGGTGATTGCAAGGTGGTACCGAAAGTCTCCGTCAAAGGCCAGTATGCCTTGCAGGCGATCCTGGACCTGACCAACCAACCCCGGGGCGTGCCGGTGAAGATCGCCGACATCGCCCGCCGCCAGAAGATCCCGCAGAAGTTTTTGGAATTGATTCTGGCCGGACTCAAACAGGGAGGATTTGTCGAGTCACGCCGCGGGGCCGAGGGTGGCTATCTGCTGGCCCGGCCGGCGGAGAGTATCACCGTCGGTGAAGTGCTGCGCTTCGTCGAGGGAAGCCGCGGCGGCCGCAGGCAGAGCCGCGAGGAGACTCCCTTCTCTGAGATGTGGCAAAAGGTGGACGAGGCGGTCGCGGCGATTTTGGACCGGACGACGTTCGCCGAACTGGCGCGAAAATGGGCCGAAAAGCAGACGCGGTATGTGCCCATGTGGGAGATTTAGGCGGTCCGGCAAACCCGGGTTTGCTGCGACGCTATTGAGGTTCTTTGAAGTTCCGGGGGGTTTGTAAGTGATTTTCGAGGACAATTCGTATAGCATTGGCCGGACTCCGCTCGTCAGGCTCAACCGCATCACGCGCGGGGCTCGTGCCACAGTGCTGGCGAAAATCGAGGGGCGCAACCCCGGCTATTCGGTGAAGTGCCGCATCGGAGCAGCGATGGTGTGGGATGCGGAGAAACGAGGCGTACTCCGTCCCGGCAAAGAGATCATCGAACCGACCAGCGGCAACACGGGCATTTCTCTGGCTTTTGTCGGCGCCGCACGGGGTTACCCGGTCACCCTGACCATGCCGGAGAGCTACTCGGTCGAACGACAGAAAATTCTCCGGGCTTTCGGAGCGAAGCTGGTGCTCACCGATGCCTCGTTGGGCATGAAGGGCGCCATTGCCAAGGCCGAACAGATCGTGGCTTCGGACCCGGAGCGCTACGTGATGTTGCAGCAGTTCAAGAACCCGGCCAACCCCGAGATTCATTTCAAAACCACCGGGCCGGAGATCTGGAAGGACACGGGAGGCGCCGTAGATGTGCTCGTGGCAGGCATCGGCACCGGAGGCACGATTACCGGCATCTCACGGTACATCAAGCTGGCCAGAGGCAAGAAGATTCTTTCCGTGGGAGTGGAGCCGGCCTCCAGTCCGGTCATCACCCAGACCTTGCGCGGGGAGCCGCTTCGCCCCGGTCCTCACATGATTCAGGGGATCGGCGCAGGTTTCATTCCGGACACGCTGGACCTCTCCATGGTGGACCGTGTCGAGACCGTCACAAACGACGAAGCGTTTGAGTACGCGCAACGTCTCGCGCGCGAGGAGGGGATTCTGTCCGGGATCTCCTGCGGGGCAGCGGCGGCAGTGGCCTGCCGGCTTGCCTTCGACGCCGAGTTCGAGGGAAAGACGATCGTGGCAATCTTCCCGGATTCCGGCGAACGCTACCTGAGCACGCCGCTGTTCGATGGCATGTTCGCGGACTAACGCACCCTCCGGCGAAGTTCTCCTTACATGATGAGAAAGTCCCGGGCGTCCTGAAACGGCATCTCGTGATCGCGAAAATCCGGCCGGTAGTAGCTGGCGGCTTCGGCCTCGAGCGGCTGAATCCATCCGTTTTCGAAGCCCAAAGCCCCAAGCCACTCGAGAACCCGCGCATACTCGCGTTCGCGGATCTTGCGGTTCAGCAGCGGGAAGCGCTCGTCGCTGACTTTGTTTGTCGGGAAATACTGGGTCATGATGCTGAGCGTGACGCGCGGTGAAAGCGCGGCGCGGATCCATTCCAGAGACTCGCGCACACCGGCCAAGTCGTTGGGGAGGATCAACAACCGGATCACGAGACCGCGCTGCAGCAATCCTCGCTCATCCAAAAGCAGTTCGTCGCCGGTCTGGCGGTACATTTCGGCAATCGCGGCGCGTGCCCGTTCGACGTAGTCCGGGATCCGCGACAGCTCCCGTCCCACCTCATTGTCGGCGTACTTCAGGTCAGGCAGGTATATATCCACGATGCCGTCGAGCAGCCGGAGCACGTCCACGCTGTCGTAAGCGTTCGTGTTATAGACGAGCGGGAGCCTGAGGCCCCGGCGTGCGGCAATCTCCACGGCGCGCACGATTTGGGGCACGAAATGCGTGGGGGAGACGAGCCCGATGTTGTGGCAGCCGCGCGCCTGCAGCTCGAGCATGATTTCCGCAAGGCGTTCGAAGCTGACTTCACCCCCTGGCCGGGTCTCCCGAAAGTTCTGACTGATCTGCCAGTTCTGGCAGTACACACATCGCAGGTTGCAGTGCCCGAAGAAGATGTTGCCCGCGCCCCGGGCCTCGCCTTTGGGCAAGTGGGTGCCGCTCAGGGCCGGTTCTTCACCGAAGTGCGGCGCCCAGGAGGACACGATCGGCAGGTAGCCTGCCACGCATACCTTGGTCTCATTAGCCAGCCGGTTGACGCGGCAGTCCCACGGGCAAATGTTGCAGGAGGCCAGCATCGCTTCGAGCGCTTCGGCCCGGCTCCTCAGCTCTCCGCTCTCCAGTAACCTCCGATACGAAGGCTGCCTCATCCCGCGAAACTCCGTCCGAAATTCCGTCCCGAAATTCCGTCAGCCTGGTATGGCCCCTTTTTTGAAAAATCCGTCAGCCTGGTGTGGCCCCTTTTTGGCTCCTTTTTCAGAATAGCGGTAATTGCGCTTTGCTGCGTGAACCCGTCGGGGAGCGCGCTGGTGCAAAGCCGTCCGGGGTGTTTCCCTCTCGAGAGCCGCAAGCTCGGTCGGGCCGCAAACGTAGTACAATGTTGCCGTCTCCGTCATGATTCTTTACACCGATCCGGGCAGCGGCGCGCTGCTGTGGCAGGCCTTGATGGCGGGACTCGTAGGCCTGCTCTTTTATGTCCGGAAGTTCACCTCCTGGTTTCGGGGCAAGAACGGCAAGAGGGATCCGGGCGACTAAGTGCGATCTCCGTTCTCCTTCCGGGATCCCGGGGGAGTTCTGATCCCGCTCGACGGCCGGCTCCTCCGTCTTGTAAGCCCTGAGGCTGCGCCGAGTCTGCGGGCATTCCACACCTCGCCAGTCTGGTCTTCCTGGACTGACACGGGACGGCTTGTGCCGTCCCGGATGCTCACAGCGGAGCAAGCCGAGCTCGTACTGGGTGATGAGCGCCTGCGGCCCTTGCTCCATGGGTTCGAGCCCGAACTGGTGATCGAGCACGAGCCCGTGGAATTCCCCAGCTACCCTTACGAGTGGCCTCCCGAAATGCTGCACGCGGCCGCCGGGCTCACGCTGGAACTGGCGCTGGAACTGCTTCCTCACGGCCTGGGCTTGAAAGACGGCACACCGTACAACGTGCTGTTTCGCGGGCCGGATCCGGTCTTCGTGGACGTGCTTTCCGTCGAGCAGCGGGATCCCGCCGATCCGACGTGGCTGGCCTACGCTCAGTTTGTCCGTACCTTTTTACTGCCGCTCGCTGCGTGGCGCGAGTTCGGACTGGCGCCGGGCGAAGTGCTGCTTTCCCGACGGGACGGTTTAGAACCCGAGGATCTCTTCGGCTGGCTCGGTTGGGGACGGCGCCTGCTGCCCCCGTGGTTCTCCCTGGTCACGATGCCCGTGCTCCTCGGCAGGCGCAGGCGGGATGATCCGTCCGTTTACCGACCCCGTCGCTTAGGGGACCACGAGAAGGCCCGATTCGTCCTCCGGACTCTCTTCCGGGGCCTGCGCCGCACACTCGGCAGGCTGGCGCCTCGTGAAGGGACGCGGTCCGAGTGGTCCGCCTATACCCAGGCGCGCAGCCACTACTCCGCCGAGCAAGCCCGCATCAAGGACCGGTTCGTCGAATCCGCTCTTTCAGAATTCCGGCCGCGGCGCGTGCTCGATGTCGGTGCCAACGTGGGTCACTTCAGTGCCATGGCGGCGCGCGCGGGAGCCTCCGTTGTGGCGATCGATTACGACCCGGTGGTGGTGGGCCGGGCCTGGCGCATGGCTCGGGCCGACGGGCTGCGCGTTCTCCCGCTCGTGGTCAATCTTGCGCGTCCGACGCCTGCCGTCGGCTGGCGGAACGCGGAGTGCTCGAGTTTCCTTGACCGGGCGCGGGGGCGGTTTGATCTCGTCTTGATGCTTGCGCTGATCCACCACCTGATCGTCACGGAACGGGTCCCGCTGGAGGAAATCGTCAGTCTGACCGCCGAGCTCACGACGGAGTTAGCGCTCATTGAGTTCGTCGGGCCCGACGATCCCATGTTTCAGCGCATCGTCCGCGGGAGAGAACACCTGCATGGCGGCTTGAACTCGACCGTGTTCGAATGCGCCTGCCGCAGGTATTTCCACATCGTCCGCTGCCAGCCTCTGCCCGATTCCCACCGGACGCTCTACCTCCTCCGCAAGTCATAAGCCCCTCCAAAAACCCGTCAGCCTGGTATGGCACCATTTTTGTGCGGTGCGCCCCAGGGCAAAAAAGTGCCATACCAGGCTGACGGATTTTTGGGACGGATTTTTTGGGACGTTGCGGGGGCGGGTGCGTCTCAACTAAATTGAACTAGGGTGCGGGCTGCACGAGCCCCGTCGGTTTCCAACCGTAACCCTGGAGGTCGCCACTTGTATCGTTGCCGGTTGCATGCGGTAGCTCTGCTCTTGCTGGCCGCTGTGACGCGGGCACAGGATCGCGCCACCCTGGCCGGCCAAGTCATTGACGCCACGAAAGATGGTGTGCCCGGCGCCGTCGTCAAGCTCATCGGGGCGGGCGGGGCACGCGAAACCGAGACGGACGCCGCCGGTATTTACGTCTTCGACAACCTCCCATCCGGCGCCTACACTCTTGAAGCGTCCAAGACCGGCTACACCACCGTGCGCTTCCAGCTCGACCTCGCCATGCGGGAGCGCCGCTTTCTGCGCCTGCAGCTTTCCAGTGACGGCGGCCCGGCCAAGGCGGTGGAGTTGTCCGGGTCGGGCCCCTCCGTAGATCTCTCCACAGGAGCCCTCTACCTTGTGGCCGCTGCCGGACACGTTCCTGTCCAGCGCCGCGATCTGTCCTCGCTCGTCGAGCTTTCCCCCCATGCACTGCAGCGCGAAGCCGACCCGTCGGGTCCCTCCGCCCTGGCAATCCCGCCCGAGATGAACTACGCGACGCTCGACGGCGTCAGCGTGGTTCCCGCGCCGCATCCGGAACCCGACACCCGCCTGCTGACGCTTCCGGAGCGCTATGCCCAGCGTAGCCCTGCTTCCCTTGAGGCCTTGCCGCATGTGGCCCCGGTGGAAGCCATTGAGTCCGTGGCCGTTCAGACCGGCGCGCTCGCGCCTGAATTCAGCCACAGCCCCGGCGTTCAGACGGCAATCACCAGCCGCTCCGGCGGGAGCGGCTTTCACGGAGCCATCTATGAGTACGCGCGTAACGACCGCTTCAACGCTGCGGACTGGTTTGCCAACACCTTCGGCCTGGGCCGCGTCAAGATGCGGCACCACCAGTTTGGCGGAGCATTCGGCGGCCCAGTGGGTCCGAGCGGCTGGTCGTTCTTTGCAGGCTACGATGGCTCGCGCGGGCGCGAACCGGAGACCAGCGTCGCCGCCGTGCCGTCCCTTTCGGCCCGTTCCACGGCGCCCGTCGCCATCCGTCCCTACCTTGCCGCATTCCCGCTGTCCGGCGTTTCTGCGTCTTCATCCGCAATGGCTGATCCGCTGCCTGTTTCCGTTTCAAATCCCTTTCGCAGCGACGCTGCCAGCCTACGCCTGGACCAGCGCTGGACGGAACGCACCTTCTCGTTCCTCCGCTATAGCTACGGCCGCTCGCACGTGGAAGAGCGCGGCGGCCCGGTGCTGGCTCCCAATGTAGTCCAGTTTCGGGACTCCTGGACTCACGCCGCCACGGTTGTTCTGCGCTCCGAGTTGAGCGCTTCCTCTCTGAACGAACTCCGCGTGAATTACTCGCGCGCACAAGCCGCCTGGGCCGTTTCCATGGACACTTGGGGCGGCGCCGTCCCGTTGGCGGATTCGCAGGTCTTTCCGCGCGGGATCAATCGCTCCAACGGCGCGTTCCGCTTCACGGTCCCGGGACTCGGCGCCTGGGCCCTTGGCGATTTTGCCATCAACCGCCAGCAGCAGCTCAATGTTGTCGAGAGTTTCTCCAAGCTGGTGGGCCGGCACCAGTACCGCTTCGGTGTAGACTACCGACGCCTTGCCCCCACGTACCTGAGTCCCCCTTACAGCGCCGATGTCGTCTTTCGCGGTCTGTCGGACTCCTTGGGCGGCGTGCTGTCCGGCACGGCCACCTCTGCCGTGATCGCCACGCGCGACAAGGCGGTCTACCCGGTATGGATGAACCTTTCCTTCTACATGCAGGACAACGTGCAGGCCAGCAGCCGCACGACGCTGCTGTACGGGTTCCGCTGGGACATCACCCCTCCGCCGGGCATGCGCCGGGGCCCCCGGCCGTTAGGCGTCGGAGGGACCATCATCGAGCTGAGTCAGAATGAACCGCTCTACCCGACGAAGTACTACCAGATTGCGCCACGGTTGGGCCTGGCCTACCAGATGGATTCCAAACCCGGCCGCGAACTCATCTTTCGGTTGGGCGCGGGTGCCTTCTACGATATCGGGTTCGCGTCCACAGCCACCGTGTTCACCGGCGCGCCCTATGCAAGCGTCCGGGTGCTGACCGATCCAGGTTTTCCGCTTACGGCTTCCGACTCGCAGCCGCCCGCCTTTCCTCCCAAGCGGCCCTTCGGCTTTGTGAGCACGACGGACTTCGACCTCCGCTTCCCGGCCATCATCCACTGGACCGCCGGCTTCGAGCGCATGCTCGGCAGGAATCAGGCCCTCTCGGTGATTTATCTCGGCAACAAAGGCCGTCGTCTCATCCGGTTCGAAAGCGAGCGCTCGTTTACGAGCAAAGCCTATGACGTCATCCGCCGCACGGTCAACGAGGGTACCTCGACGTACAACGGGCTTCAGATCGGGTTTCGGCGGAGGGCGGGAGGCCGGTTTCTGGCCCAGGTATCGTATACACTCGGGCGTGCGAGCGACCGGGCGCCCCTCGGTGTCGCTCCCGGCCCGGCGTTTGCGACCGTGTTCACCAACGAGTGGGCCGACTCGGATTTCGATGTACGCCATCTGTTTAACGGCTCCGGCTCCGTCGGCCTTCCGGGTCCGCGGGGAGGTCTGGCGGGTGCGATCCTCGGGGGGTGGTGGCTTGATTTTGCGGCCACGGCGCGCAGCGGACTTCCGTTGGATGTGCTTGTGATCTCGAAACTCTCCAGCGAAACCAGACAAAGTGGAGAAACCCGGCGGGGATTGTATGCCTGGGTGCGGCCGGATTACACGGGACAGCCGCTCTGGATCGAGGATCCGCAGGCGCCGGGGGGCCGCCGGATCAATCCGGCCGCTTTGCTGCTGGCCGACAAATTCGATCAAGGAACGCTGCGGCGAAATGCCCTGCGCGGCTTTCCGCTCTCGCAGATCAACGCCGCGCTGCGGCGCGATGTGGCATTGGCGGAGAGCGCCCGGCTGAGCCTGACCGTACAGGCACTGAACATATTCAATCACTCGAACTTCGCCGACCTGCTGCCGTCCCGGGAGGCTTATCTGGGAGCAGCGGTCTTCGGCATGGCGACCCGTCTGCAATCGTCCGGCATTGCCGGAGCCTCCCGCACGCTGCAGTTCGGCCTTCGGCTTTTATTCTAAGAGAGGGTTAATGCGTCCCGGTCTCACTAAGCTGATACGCTCCCTTGTAGCCGTGGGCTGTCTTTTCACGGCGATGGCGCAGGAAGAAGAACAAGAGCGCCGCCACATGGAACGGCGTCTGTGGCTTGGCGGACGGATCACGATTGCAGGTAATGCACAGGTCCTTCCGGGAAAATTCACAGGTACTTCGGCGCAACCCGCCGGTTCGCTCGAAAGCGAAGTGAAGTGGACTTCGGGCCGCTTCGGCGCCGGACCGTCGTTGGAGCTGCGCCTGCTAGACCGTGTCTCGCTCGGACTGGACTTGCTGCACCGCGGCACGGCGTACCGCCAGGAAGCAACCATCAAGCGCACCGGCGGTGGCGAAGACGTGCGCATCACGGAGAGGACAAGAGCCAGCAGTTGGGAGGGCTCCGCCATCGCCCGCTTCGGGGTCGGCTACCAGCGCTGGGGCGGGTTCCGCTATTTCGCCGGTGCAGGCGTAGCCATCCGCACGCTGTCCGGAATCCGCACCACGATCGAGCGGCAGGGCCTGGGAGATGAGAACTGCTGCGATGAAACCCCGATCCGTCCCGCTCACCGCAACGCTCTCGGCTTTGTGGCGACGGCCGGCCTCCGGCTGCGGGACGACGTCGGAATCAAGATCATACCGGAAGTCCGTTACACCCACTGGCGCGACCGCAGTTTCGATGCGTTCCCGGTCCGCTCCAATGCGAACCAGATCGAGGTCGTGATCGGCATCGTGTTCTGAAACGCTCAGAGGGGCCGGCCCCGGTGCTACACTGAAGCTACAGGAGGCTCCCATGCGGCGGCTTGCGCTCACCGTCGCGTTGACCCTCGCCGGAGCCGCGGTGGCAGCTGCGCAGTTCCGCTCCGGCGGAGGTTTTCGGGGCGGGTTCCGCTTCTCTCCGGGATTTGGAGTGAGGCTTCACTCAGGCCATCCCTTCGGCTTTCACCGTGGTTTCTTCCATCCCTTCCTGGTTCACCGGCGTTTCGTGCACCCCTTTGCCATCCACGGGGGGTTTTTCTTCGGATTCCGGACTTTTGGATCGCCCCATGGATTTGGGAACGTCGTTTTCCCGGGCCTCGGCCACGCGCCACCTCTCGCTCCGTTCACAGGCTTTTTCGGCACGCGCCGTGTCTTCCCCTTCCTCCCGTTCTGGTGGGGACCGGTATTGTATCCGGGGGCCCCTTTCAGCTATGCGCCTTCGCCGCCGGTCGTCGTGGTGGTGCAAGGCGTGCCCGCTGAGGCCGATGCCCGCGCGCCAGTCGTGATCCATCAGCAGTTCCGTGGTGTAGCAGAAAAGGAGCCCGCGCCCAAAGCACAGGCGCCAGAGACCGCGCCGGAAGTCAAGAACCACGGCACGGTGCAGCCCGGCTACACATACCTGGCGTTTCGCACGGGCGCGGTCGAACGTGTGACGGCGGTAGCGGTTGAATCCGAAATGGTGCGCTACCGCACGCTGGACGGCCGGGAGCGCGAGGCGCCGCTGAACGCCATTGATCGTGACCTCACGGTGCAGCTCAATGACGAGATCGGCGCTGCGCCGCTTCCTCTACCCGTCGCGGACCCCTGATCTGATACGCTGAATAGCGCGTCAAGGAGGCAAAGACCATGGGCGTCACGCGCCGGCAATTCGTCCAGGCGTTCACGATCGGTCCGTTTTTCGGGGGTGCGGCACCTGCCTCTAACGGAATGCCCAAACGCGTCTTGGGGCGCACGGGCCGGCAGGTCTCCGTTCTCGCCATGGGTTGCGGCAGTCGCTTCCTCATGTACAAGGACGAAGACAAGGCACTGGAAGCTTTGAACCGCGCTCTGGACCTGGGTATTAACTACCTCGACACCGCCTATTCTTATGGCCGGGGACTCAGCGAAGAACGCGTCGGCAAGGTCATGGCGACGCGCCGCAAGGACGTATTTCTGGCCACCAAGGTTCCGGACCGCAAAGGCGACGCTGCTCTGCGCACCATCGAGGGTAGCTTGAAGCGCCTGCGCGTGGACCAGGTGGACCTGATTCACATTCACAGCCTTACCGGCGCCGACGACCTGGCCGCCATCGAGGCCGCAGACGGCGTTCTTCAGGCGCTCTACAAACTCCGGGACCAGAAAGTGACGCGCTTCATTGGCATCACTTCCCACACAGATCCGGCTGTGTTGAAAACCGCATTGGAGCGTCACGATTTCGACTGCACACAGATGGCGCTGAATGCAGCGATGGCGGGCATGACGAGCGGGCCCGGCGGCATGGTCGTGAATTCGGGCAGGCAGGTGAGCTTTGAGCGCACGGCGCTGCCGGTGGCCGTTCGGAAAAATCTCGGCGTGATCGCCATGAAGGTCTTCGCCCAGGATGCGCTGGTCGGCCAGGCCTCTGCGGAAAAACTGCTCGGCTATGCACTTTCGCTGCCGGTGGCCACGGCGGTTGTCGGGATGCCGCGGCTCGAGTTGATCGAGGAGAATGCCGCGCTGGCCCGAGCCTTCCGGCCGCTTCCGCCCGAAGAGATGCGCAGCCTTTCCGAGCGCCTCGCCGGGGCGAACAAAGCCGCGCTCGACAGCTGGTTTGCCCGACACCTGGACGCGTGAAGGCGGCCTCAAATCAGCCGTAGCAGGCTCAAGTTGATGCTCAACGGGCGTGTGTCCGGAGGTGCGGTCCAGACCGGCGAGGCGAGGATCTCGACGTAGTAATCCCGCGCCGCCGGGAGGTCTGCTTCCAGAACGAACAGGCCCGGACGGCGGATCTTCCAGAGACCTGCTCGCCGGGCGTTTACGTGGACCTCAATCCGTATTTTCCGGCGGGTTTCGATGGCGTGCCGGGGCACGAAGCCCCGTAGCCGCAATCTGCGCGGACGCGACTCGCTGGCGGCGAGCCGCGCCGTAGCGCGCGCTCCGATCCAGCGGTAACAGTTGCCCACAGCCCCCTCCAGCGGCCCCCAGCCCTCGAGCAGCCCCTTCTCGTGGCCGGGCCTGCTGAAATCGAGAATGTCCTCCCGTTCGCCTGGGTAAAGCTCCCGCCGCTCCGCGGAAGGCAGCAAGTTGTATATGCCGTCTTGACAATCGGCGAAAAACCCGCAGGGGCACGCCAGGCGGCCGGCTTGCCCATGGCTGAGCGGGCCGCCGCAATCCGGGCATTGCAGATAACTCTCCAGCTTGCTGCGGGTATCCGGCAAGTCGTGCGGAGCCTCTCCCGGTTTCCGACACACCGCCGCCAGCGTGCCTCCGAGCAGGCGCGCAGCCAGCCAGATGGAATGGTAGCGGTCCAGCGCAACGGCCGCACGCTTCACCCACCCGTCCAGGCAGCCGTCCTCGCGCAGGAAAATCTCGTAGCGGCAAGACACGAAATGCGTTTCGAGGAGCCGCTGCCAACGTTTCAGCGTCATGGAGTGGTTTTGCCGGATGCCGAAGCTTTCCTCCTGCGCAGCACCGATCACATCCCGGACCAAGTAGGGCAGGAGGCGCCATTCGTATAGCTTGCGTTCCCAGCGCCCCATCCACTCGGGATAGGGACAGCGGTAAAGTTGCAGCGACAGCAGGCGCCGGATCGGCTCTTCGGCCAAAAAGAAAATCCCGCCGGGAGCCAGTACGCGCTTCACTTCGAGGAACACGGCCTCGATGTCCAAAAACTGGCTGAGCGTCTGAAAGGTCAGTACCGCTCGGATGGAGCAATCGCGAAACGGCAGCCGCAGTGCGTCTCCGGCGATTCGCACGGGCGCGCGCGGCCAGTTCCAGTGCTCGGCGAGGACCGCCCCGTGTCGCAAGGCATCGGCCGAAAGGTCCAGTGCGAATCCGTCGGCGCCGAACTCGTTGGCCAGCAGATAGCTGGTATGCCCCGGGCCGGCGCCGATCTCCAGAAAAGGCGTGATCGGGCCGGGCAGGTGCTTGCGGATCAGCGCTGAGCGGTTGCGATTACGTTCTTGGTAGACGGCCAGGGCTTTGTCGCCCTCGCCCAACGCCGCGAACCTGTGGAACTCGACTTCAGCACGCTTGACGGCGAGCGGTTGCGCCTCCATCGGTGCAGCACCGGCGCTATTCTAGTGGGACCCCGGCTCGATTGCAACCCACTCGCCGTTCCACATGGCGCGCTCGATCGCACCGAGATTTCGCACGTCCTCGAGCGGGTTGGCCGTCAGCACGAGCAGATTGGCGTGTTTGCCCGGTTCCAGGGTACCGGCGGTATCCCCGAGCCCCGCTGCGCGCGCCCCGTTCCGGGTGGCCGCCACCAGAACATCCATGAGCCTGAGGCCTGCCGCCGCCAGCAACTCGAGTTCGCGCAGCGTATTCGTCCCCGAGGGGAGCCCGGATGCGACCGCGATGGCGACACCCGCCTGGTACAGGCGTACTGTGTTGCGCTTGGCAATTTCCAGCGACCGGCCCGTGCGAACCGCCAGCCGCGGAGCCAACACGACGCCGAGATCCCGGAGCCGGTGCGCGAAAGCCAGATCCACTTCCTCGGTGTCTTCGATCATTCCCGCCAGCACTTTCGCACCGTGGCTGACGGCCTTCTCCACGGCCGAAAACGTGGCAACCTCCGGAAGAGGGGGTTCGTTCTCACGGACCACGGAAAGCACTCCGCGGCTCATCATAAAACGGGCATCACGGGCGCGGGCATCCAGGTCCACGAGCGCCGGAACGACAAATCGTCCCGACCCGTCCACGATCTCGGCGGAGGCGGGCACAGGTACGGCCGCGCGTGGTCCCGCAGCGCGAATGCGCGACCCGGCGACGATCACCACCGAGTGGGAGACGGGCGCGCCTCCGGTGCCGTCGATGAGGACCGCGCCTACGATGGCTTTCAGCCTTGTTTCCGGCGAAGGCTTGCAACCGGCGCCGGCGAGACAAACCAAACCCAGTATGAGGCGGCGCCGGATGCGCAGCCGGTAACGCGGAGGCCACTGCATCGCTGCTATTATCGCGAGACCGCTGTCGCAGCGCGTGCCGGGCCCCAACCAGCACCCGGCGGCATCGGCGGAGACTACGGCCGGAGGAGGTGCTCCGGACGGAGCGCGCGGAGGTCGTCTACGAGAATGTCCGGCGATTCCGCAGCAAGCTCTGTTCTCGAACAGACTCCCGTCAGCACGGCCGCGACGTGCACGCCCGCCGCGCGGGCGGCACGGATATCCGCGGGTGAGTCGCCGACGACCCAGACCTCACCGGTGCGGCTGAGCCAGCCGCGGGCGCGCGCCGTGCGCACCGCAAAACGCACCAGCCCGGCGCGATCCGGCTGCATCTCGCCAAACGCTCCGAAGCGGAAGTACTGCCGAAGCCCCGCCCGTTCGACCTTTTTCCAGCCGATGCGCGTGAGGTTTCCGGTCACAAGACCGAGTGGCACGCCTCTCCGGCAGAGCCGTCTCAGCAAAAGACGGACACCCGGGCAGACCTTCCGCCGCAGGTCGGGGCAGCGCCGCACGTAGATCGCCTGGGCGGAGGCCATGATTGCGGGCAAGCTGCGCCGGATCACCGCCTCGGGCGCTCCCGCGTTGCGCATCATGCGGCGCAGGATGTCGGGGTCCAGCATACCGTGAAGCGGAATGCCGTCCGTCGTCGTTTCTAAACCGGTGTGCCGCCGTACCGCCTCGATGAGCGCTTCGCGGTGGTGAATCCCCGCACGACGCACAAGCGTACCGTCAATGTCAAAGAGAACCAAAAGAGTATGGGCGGTGTTCTGAACCATGCTCGAGTCCGGCACGGCAAAGACCTGCGTACGGATCCGCAACCCGCCGCCTCGGCACCGCAGGCGATCGGAAGCGGGGCGCTACAATAATACGACAAGCGCATGGAGAAGCGGTTTCCGAACGGCAGCGTGCTCCGCCTTGTAGTGGGGGACATTACCAAGGTTCCCGCAGACGCCATCGTCAACGCCGCGAACTCGGCTTTACGGGGCGGAGGCGGCGTGGACGGTGCGATCCACCGAGCCGGCGGGCCGGAAATCATGGGCGAGCTGGATCAGATCCGCCGGCGGACGGGAGGCTGTCCGACCGGGAGTGCGGTCGTAACCACGGCAGGAAAGCTTCCGGCACGATATGTGTTCCACGCCGTCGGGCCCATATGGCGCGGCGGACGGCACAATGAGGCGGAATTGCTGGCCTCCTGCTATCGCACCTGCCTCCGCATGGCCGAAGAACGGGGCGTAAAGGTGATCACGTTTCCTTCCATCAGCACCGGAGCGTACGGTTATCCTGTCCGTGAGGCGGCCGGCGTGGCCCTCCGCACTGTGGCTCAGTGGCTCTCCCGGGAAGAGAACTCGGTACGGGAAGCGATCTTTGTCCTGTTCGACCAGGCTACCTACGACGCCTATGCGGATGCCCTGAACAAAGAGCTCCAAGGCGGCGCAGTTCCAGGAACAGGCGCAAGGAGGGAAGCTTCATGATGCGGCTGGTCGCGCTCGGAATCGCCTGCCTGGTCGCAGTGGCGGAAACCAGACAAGAGCGCGGCAAGCGCGTCGTCGAAGAGGCGCTCGAGGCTCTCGGCGGCAAGCGCTTCCTGGCAATGCAGGACCGGGTTGAAAGCGGACGCGCATACTCCTTTTACCGCGAAGAACTTTCGGGGTTGACGGTTGCCAAGATTTACACGAAGTATTTACCGCGCCCCGAGCCCGTGCCGCCGGGTTTTTTGGGTTTACGGGAACGCCAGGCCTTCGGCAAGGAGGAGTACAGTGCGGTGCTGTTTACCGGCGAAGCGGGCTGGGAGATTACCTTCCGCGGGGCTCGCCCGCTTCCGGAGGATCTGCTGGAGCGGTACCGGCTCAGCACGTTACACAACATCTTTTACATCCTGCGGCAGCGGCTCGGCGAACCGGGCTTGCTCTTCGAGTCCCAGGGAAGTGACGTCTGGATGAACCAGCCTGTGGAAGTCGTCGACATCACGGATTCGGAAAACCGCCTAGTGACCGTCTACTTCCATCGGTCCACCAAGCTTCCGCTGCGCCAAGTCTTCTACCGCCGGGATCCCAAGACCCGCCGCCGCGTTGAGGAAGACATGGAGTTCGGCAAGTACCGGGAAGTGGATGGCATCCAGTGGCCCTTCACGATGGTCCGCCGCCGTGACGGAGAGAAGGTGTACGAAATCTTTTCCGAAAGCGTAGCGATCAATCAGAACCTGAGCGACAGTCTGTTTAGTTTGCCCCCGAACATCAAGATTCTGAAAAGACCTTTGTGAGGGTCCATCTTACAGATGTAATAGTTCTAGAACTGAAGTTCTAATACTTCTAATTTTCTACCCAACGTGTTGATAAATCGAGAGATTTCGCCTTCCGCTGAATGGTGTCGCCAAGGTTGCTGCAACGGCTTTCCGATTTCGTCTGACGCCGGGTGTGCTGTAAAATCGAATTTGTCTTTTCGACAACGACCTTATCGAGGGTGTTTGCGAATGGCACTTTGGAGGACGGTGTGTTTCGGGATGCTCGGGGCCGTTTTGGCCGGCTCGTCGGGCGTCCAGGCTAATACATGGGTACAAGTTACCTCGTACCTGACGGCACGTTATGGCACCGCGATCGCTTATGATGCGGCACGGTCGGAGGTCCTGCTTTTCGGCGGCTTCGACGGTGCAAATCGCAATGATACCTGGGTATGGAACGGAACCACCTGGACCCAACGATTTCCGGCCACACGGCCTCCCGCGCGGTGGGGCCACGCCATGGCCTACGACGGCGCCCGCGGTCAGGTCGTCTTGTTCGGCGGTGTCGGGGATTCCGGTTTATTGAGCGACACGTGGGTCTGGAACGGGACGGACTGGGTCCAACAAAGCCCCGGTACGGCTCCCCCGGCACGTTACGCCCACTCGATGGCGTTCGATGCGGCACGGGGCGAGGTCATTTTGTTCGGCGGGTGGAGTGGCAGCGGAGCGCTACAGGACACATGGGTGTGGGATGGCACCCAATGGGCCATGCGCTCTCCGGGAACCAAACCTGCGGCGCGTTCCGGTCATAAGCTGGCTTACGACGCAGCACGGTCGGAGGTCGTACTCTTCGGAGGATTTTCCAACACGTATCTCAACGACACGTGGGTCTGGAACGGAAGCAGCTGGACTCAGAAGTCTCCCGCGGTGACCCCCGCGCCAAGGCACAATCACGGCATGGTGTACGATGGCTCCCGCGGTCGGATCGTGCTGTTTGGGGGAGGTACGGCTTCCGGGCTGAGCCAGGAGACCTGGGAGTGGAACGGGACCGGCTGGAGTCAGGCAAGCCCGGTCAATCAGCCACCGGCCCGTGACTGGCACGCGATGGCCTATGACGCAGCCCGCGCGCGGGCTGTGATTTTTGGCGGCGACGGGGGACTCTCTCCAAGTTCGCCTACGTTCCTCAATGACACCTGGCAATGGGACGGCGTGAACTGGGCTGAGAAGCTGCCTGTCGCCGACCCGGCGGGTCGGCGGGGTGCCGCTGCGGCCTTCGATGCCGGCCGGGGCGAGATCCTGCTGTTCGGCGGCTCGGGAGCCGCCGGGCAGCTGCTCGCCGATACGTGGGTCTGGCAAGGAGCAGCCTGGGTGCAAAGGTTGCCGGCGGTAGTTCCGCCGGCACGTACGGGGCACGCCATGGCCTACGATCCGGACCGCCGCAAGGTCGTGCTGTTTGGAGGAGCGGCGGGCTCCGCGTCCCTGCTCAACGACACTTGGGAGTGGGACGGAACCTCCTGGGTGCAAAAGTCGCCCGCGACGAGTCCAACACCACGGGAAGGCCACTCGATGGTCTTTGACAGCCAGAGGCGCCGGATCGTGTTGTTCGGGGGCCGGGATGCGAGCGGAGCTCTGGCGGACACCTGGGTGTGGGACGGCAGCCAATGGGTCCAGCAGTTCCCGGCCAGCAGCCCGCCGGCGCGGTACGGGCACGGAGCGGCCTTTGATGCGGCGCGAGGAGAGGCCGTAGTGTTCGGCGGCCGAAACGGCTCGAGTTTCCTCAATGACACCTGGGTCTGGGACGGCACAACCTGGAATCTGAAACTACCGGCCGGCTCTCCTTCGGCGCGGGCGAATTACGGCATCTACTATGACGGGGTCCAGCAACTGGTCGTCCTGTATGGAGGAGTGACGAGCGGCGGGACGCTGCTCGGTGACACCTGGCATTGGGATGGCACGACGTGGACCCAGGCGTCTCTCTCGGAGGCGCCCGTCTCCCGCATGACCCCCAGTCTCGTCTATGACGCGGCACGCGGTCACGGTGTCCTGTTCGGAGGCACAGGGTTGAACGACACATGGCGATATGAGCCCCCGGCCGCGGCGCCGCTGCCGAGGTTGGTGACTCCCGGGTCGGGTACGGGGACGGCTCAGAGTTTCACATTTGTGTTCGAACACCCCTCCGGCTGGCAGCAACTGCAAGTCCTCAACGTCTTGGTCAATTTCTGGCTGGATGGCAGGCAAGCGTGCTATCTGGCGTACGTTCCTTCGACAAGCACTTTATATCTGGTTGACGATGCAGGCAACGCCGGCGGGCCTTTTGCAGGCTCGTTGACACTGAACCAGGACACCGGGACGATCGGCAACAGCCAGTGCACCATCAGCGGCGCCAACTCGTGGGCGCAGCATGACGGCAAACGGGTGCGGCTGCATCTGGCGATCACGTTTAACGCGAGCTTTGCGGGATCGAAGATTGTGTATTTGGCAGCCCGGGATGGTGTTGCCAATTCGGGCTGGCAGAGACTCGGAGTGTGGACGGTTCCTGGCGCCTTTCTTCCTCCGGGAACCCCGGAAGTGATGTCGCTTCATCCGCCGGAGTTTACGGGCCGTGATCCGGACGTGGTCGAGATCGAGGTTCGTGATCCCAACGGCGCGGCCGACATTGCTGTCGTCAACCTTCTGGTCAACGACTGGCTGGATGGGCGGCAGGCCTGCTACGTGGCATACGTGCCGGCGCTGAACACCGTGTTTCTGGTCAACGACGCGGGCGACGCAGGGGGTCCCTTTGCGGGCAGCATTGTCCCGGGAACGTCTCAAACAGCCGCCAACACCCAGTGCACGCTCTACGCCCAGGGCTCCTCCGTGACCAGCGGCGTTCAGAATCTGACCCTTCGCCTGCGCATGCAGCTTCATGGTTCGTTTGCCGGGGCCCGGGTCACGTACGCGGCCGTGCGTGACCAGTCCAACAACAACTCCGGATGGCAGGCACCGGGACGCCGCCGCGTCCCGTAGAGAGGACCGGCTCCGCCAGCGGGCCCGACGCCGGAGTCGGCCTGTCAAAACAGCCGCTCCTGCCGCTTGAGTGTGCCGAAGGAGCCGATGTTGGCCACCGAAAAGGCGACACGGAACTGGTTCTCGTTGCGGGTGCCGAAACCGAAGCGGCGATACTGTACGCTGAAGCCACAGCATTCGGTGTTATAGGTGACCTGCGTGGTGGCAAACTGCATCACGCCCAGCCGATAGTCGTAGATGGCGCTGAAGGCGGCATTCCAGCCGCGGCGGTTCTCGTTGCCGATGCCCAAAAGCCCGCGGAACTGATTTGCTCCCGGCGTCAGCAGCGGCGAACTCCGCACGAAGTTGTGGCCAATCGAGACGAAATAGTCGGAGAAGCGCGCGTCGGCGCTCAGACCGCCGTTGACCAGTTTGCCGCGCAGGGGATCGTAATCGCTCCGCCATTCCAGGCCGAAGCGCGGCGAAGGGTTTAGTCGCAGGACCGAGACGACGGGAGAATAGTGCCGCGGCCGGTCGAGGAAGGCGAACGGCGTGAGCGCGGCGGAACTCAGCACCACATTGCGCCGACCGGCCACCACCGCGCCGCCGAAGTCCGGATCAAAGTAGCGCCGCTGCCAGAGCTGCCAGCTCATGACCTCGTGCACTTCCCCGTGACGCTTGGCGTAGAGCCGGTTGGTCAGCGAGATCTCGGCCTCCGTGGTGTTGGCCAGAAGCTCGGTTTCATCGAAGCGGATCAGGTCGTCGAAGTTCGAGATGCCCGTGGCGTGGCGGAACAGCAACCGGGGCTCGATGACGTGCTTGACCTGGTCGCCCAGCCACCTCGGCCCCTCGAACACCCGGGCCAGGGACGGCGGCACCAATTCAACCGCAACTTCCCGGGCGTTCCGCAAAAGATTACGGCCGACGACCTTGCCGCCGTCGAACCGTTCGCCGTAGTGTGTCTCCCGGACCGAAAACGACGGCAGCAGCCGGAACCCTTTCCAATCCAGTGCCGTCATGATGCGCGGTTCGAAATCTACACGCTCGAGAAATTGGCGGGTCTGAAACAGAGGCTGGTTGCGGCGCACCAGGCCGGCTCGCGAATCGAAGGAGACCCAGACGGGAAGGCCACGGGTCCAGAGCCTGCGTTCCCGGGCGAGAAATTGCACCTCCGGGAGTTTGCGGATCACGATTTTGTCGTCCGGGCGGATACTCTGGATATTCTCGTTGCGCTCGAACAGAAAATTGAGGCCATAATTGTCCCAGTGTTTTCCGGCGAAGCCTACGGAGTGCACTTCCGAAAAGATGGCCTCATTAAAAGACTCGGTGAAGGCCTGACGAAAACGCAGCGAGCTCAGGTAATTGGCCTCGCCGCGCGCCTGCCATCCGCCGCCGAGATCGGAGCGGCCTTCGACCGTGAGGATCAAACCGCCTTCTTTGTCCCCGCGGCGGCCGCCGGGCAGCAGAGGGCCGCGGTCGTTGACACCGTAAAGGATCACGTTGAAATCGCTGGTCCGCGTGGGTTTTCCCCGGACGTCCACGTGGTGCGCAAAACCCCGCTGCGTGAACAGCTGCGTGCGGTAGGCCGCATCGAAACTCCGGTTGATGGCCCAGTAGTAGCCGAGCCCGGCCATCTTGCCGCGGCGGGATGAGTTACCGAGGTTGGGTGTCAGGAATCCGCTTTTTCGAGGACGAGCCTCAAGCGACTTGTAAAAGAAGGGCGAATAGAACAGCGGCACTCCCTTGAGCCGGAAAGTGGAACGCCGCACGATGGCTCGCTCGTTCGGAACAATGTCAAAGACGGGTGCCGTAAGCTTCCACCAAGGACTGGGGAGGTTACAGTTGGTCACAAAACCGTCGTGGAGAATGTACCGGTCTTTCTTTTTTTCGGCCCAAGCTCCCTCGAAATAGAACAGGTTGCTCGTCAGCAACAGCCCGGGGCGAGGCTCCACCCGCGGAGGCGTGCTGCCGCGTACTTGGTAAAAGCGGCCGGATTCTGTGGCGAGGTTGAGCTCCGCGCGGTCGGCCCACAGTTCTTCACCCCGGCCGAAGTGGCGAAAGTGCACGTGACCGGAAGCCCGAACCTCCCGGGTCTCCTCGTTGTAATCCACCTCGTCGGCGCTGAGCAGCATCTGACTGGTTTCGATTTCGACCTTGCCGCGGAGGCGGAACCAGGGACCGTCGGCGTTCTGTGTGATGGCCCGGATGACGACCTCGTCCGGTCCGGGCCGCTCGGCCGCAGCCTGCTGCGCACGAGCTGCCTCCCCGGCGAGCCACAGTGATGCAATGCTGGCAAGAGCCCAAAGTTTGACGTGACAAATTCCGAAGATTATGTTAGTAACGAAAGGAGGGCTTTGGTGCGCTCGGCGCGGGAAGCTCAAATTCCGACCGTAGCATGCGGTCCGTCGGAACCGCAAGGCGGACGGGAGTAGACGCCAAATGGAATGCGGCTATTGCCGGTACGGGAATCCGGAAGGAGCGCACCGCTGCGCGCGGTGTGGGCGGCCGTTTCCGGTGCCGCTGCGGTCCGTCCGCCTACGCGGAGGCCAGGCGGCGGCAGCCGTGGCCGCTCCGGTGCCGCTCGACGCACCAAGATCCGCCACGAGGCATCGCCGGCGCCACGCGATCCCTCAGCAGCAATGGTTGTTTGAAGAGCTCCGGCCGCGCATTCCGGCCGGGACCAAGGTGATCCCGTTCGACGCCCTGGCCGGCGGGCCGCCGGCATCCAAGCCGGGGCCGCGCGCGCGGCCTTCGAGACGCCTGGCACGGGAAAATGTCGCGTTGCAGCAAGCTCTGGACTTCCTCCCGGAGCTGCCGCCCGCACCACGGCCCCGCAGCGCGGTACCGGTTTCGGTGAACTGCGACGCGCCGGTGGCGCCCCTGGAAGCAAGGCTGCAGGCGGCTTTGCTGGATTTGGGTGTGGGCGTGTTGGCTTGGGCTTTCTTCGCCGCCATCGTTCTGGCCGGCACGGAAGTTGGTGCACCTTGGGCCCCGACTGCCGGCGCGCTCGGGGCGGCCTTTGTGCTGATTTTTCTCTTTTACAAGTTGCTGGCGGCCTTTTCCGGCGCCTCCTGTGGAATGCGCTGGTCAAATTTGGCTTGGGTGGATTTCGACGGTCGCCCGCTGGCATTACCCCAGAGGCTGGGACGGCTGGCTGCGGGCGCGGTCAGCGTGCTGCCGGCCGGATTCGGGCTGCTCTGGGTGCTCCTCAACGAGGAGCGGCTCGGTTTCCACGATCACATCTCCAAAAGCTTCGTGACGCAGCGCCGCTAAAGGGCAGGCGATGAAGCCGACCACGGCCGGGTTTTGACACATGGCCAGAGCGCTCTAGACTCTCGAACGGGTGTGGGCCGGCGTGCTAGCGACGGAGGAAACGGCCGATGCGTGCCACGGCCTCCATCAAGTCCTCAAAGGCAGCTGCGTAGCTGAAGCGAATGTACCCCTCCCCGTAAACCCCGAAGGAGGCGCCGTTGAGACAGGCCACGCCCGCCTCGGCCAGCAGGGCGTCCGCCAATTCCTTGGAGGTAAGGCCGGTGCCTTGAACGTTGGCGAAGGCATAAAATGCCCCGCCGGGCCGTTTGCAGCGAATCCCCGGCAGACTGTTGAGTCCGTCGCAAAAGGCGTCCCTCCGGCGGCGGAACTCGGCCACCATGCGCTCGACCTCGTCCTGCGGACCGGTAAGGGCGGCGATCCCCGCCCGCTGCGTGAAACTCGCGGTGCAGGAGTTGGAATTCACCATGAGCTTATTCACTGCTTCCACCAGCCACGTCGGCATGACGCCAAAACCGATGCGCCAGCCCGTCATGGCGTATGTCTTGGAAAAGCCGTCGAGGATGATGGTCTTCTCCAGCATGCCGGGAAACGACGCGATCGAAACCGGGGCGCCGTCGTACCAGATGCGCGAGTAAATCTCATCGGAGAGTACCATGAGGTCGCGGTCGCGCACCATCTCCGCAATGGCGGCTACATCCTCCGGTGGAATGAGGCCCCCTGTGGGATTGTGCGGCGAGTTGAGGATCACCAGGCGCGTCTTCTCGCTCAGGCTGTCCCGGAAGCGGTCCAGATCAAACGAAAAACCGCGGCACTCCTCAAGAGGAATCGGCACCGGGCGTGCGCCGAGGAAACGGATCATGGACTCGTAAATCGGGAAGCCGGGGTTTGGGTAAATCACCTCGTCGCCGGGCTCCAACAGCGCGAGCATGGGAAAAAAGATGATCGGCTTGCCCCCGGGCACGATCGAGACGTGTTCGGGGCCGACACGCACGCCGCGCGTGCGGCAGACATAGGCCGCGACGGCCTCTCGGAGCTCCGGATATCCTTGAGTGGGCCCGTAATGGGTCCATCCCTCATCCAGGGCGCGCTTGGCCGCTTCGACAATGTGCCGCGGCGTGGGAAAGTCCGGTTCGCCGATTTCCAGGTGAATGACCCGGCGGCCCTGCCGCTCCAGTTCACGGGCACGCACCAGAACTTCGAAAGCGGTCTCTACGCCGATACGGCTCATTCGTTCCGCGAGTCTCATGTGCGTTTGACGAAAATCGGGATGCCGTTGCGAAATTCTTGAAAGGCGACGCGGTCGCCGATCGCGACTCGCTCGCCTTCGATGCGCGCCGTGATCCGGCCGCCGCCATCCAGCCAGACAATGGCGATCTGATACGGTGCTTCGTTGAGGTAGGCTTCCGGCGCAGCGTGCACCACGGTCTCGGTGTAAACCACACCGGACCCCAGAGCCTCCGGCTGCGTCATGGCACCCCCAGGATCGTGACCACCCCCGTGGCGCCCGAGCCGCCCAGGTTCTGCGCCAGCCCGATCGCATGCCGCCGTAGCTGCAGCTCCCCCGCCTCACCACGGATTTGTAAAGCGACGTCGCAGATCTGGCCCACTCCGGTCGCCCCGACCGGGTGACCCTTGGATTTGAGGCCGCCGCTCGCGTTGACAGGTTTCTCTCCTGCCAGGCAGGTGCGTCCTTCCGCCGTGTACGGACCGCCCTCGCCTTTGTTCACGAAACCGAGGTCCTCGATGGCGATAATTTCCGCGATCGTGAAGCAATCATGCACCTCGGCGAACTCAATGTCGGCAGCGGAGACTCCCGCCATGCGGTAGGCTTTCTCGGCGGCCTTGCGCACGGCCGGAAACGTCGTGATGTCCTCCTTCTGTTCGAGCGCCAGATGATCGGAGGTCTGGGCACAACCCAGCACGCGTACGGGCCGGTCCGTAAACTCGGCGGCCCGCTCGAGCGGCGCCAGCAGCACGGCCGCCGCCCCGTCGCTGATCAGCGAGCAGTCATAGACCGTCAGGGGCTCTGCAACCGGCTTGCCTGCAAGGGCCTGCTCCAGAGTGATGACCTTTCGCATGTGCGCATAGGGATTCTTGGCGCCATTCGAGTGGTTCTTGACGGCCACCGCCGCCAGATGCTCGCGCTGCGTTCCGTACTGATACATGTGGCGGCGGGCGATCATGGCGAACAAAGCCGGGAACGTGGCACCGGCCTTGATCTCGCCGTCGAGTTCGCCGGCCGAGGCCAGAATCTCCGTCACCCGGGGCGTGGGCTGGTTCGTCATCTTCTCGACTCCGGCCACCAGCACCACGTCGTAGATGCCGGCGGCCACCGCGGACCAGGCATGGAAAAAGGCCGAGCCACTCGAAGCGCAGGCCGCCTCAAATCGCGTTGCGGGCACATCCAGGATGCCCATGGAGGCGGCGATATACGGAGCCAGGTGGTTCTGCCCCACGAAGGCCGGCCCCGCAAAATTCCCCAGATAGAACGCCTCCACCTGGCCGGGACGGGCATGGGCATCCTCCAGACATCTCTGGCACGCCTCCACAGCCAGGCTCCGGAGGTCGCGGTCGGGGAAAGCGCCGAAGGGCGTCTTTCCGATGCCCACCACCGCGACGGCTCTCATATACTCAAGGATAGCGCCTCGCCGGATCGGGCTGCGGAAGCAAGGGCAGCAAGGAGCCGCTATCCCTTGCACGTTTCCGCGATTTTCGCGTCAAATTTGATAGGCGTATGGCGACGGCGGCGGGCGCATGGCGCGCCATGAACGGAACCCTGGAGCAAGGCGTTCACGAGGCCGCGGAACGCAAGAATCGCTTCATCGCGGCTCATCTGCGCCGCATCTTTCTGCTCATTTACCGGATCGTCGGCAGTGTCGAGGACGCTCAGGACCTCACCCAGGAGGCGTTCATCAAGGCGCTCCAGCGCGAGGAGCAACTGAGAGATCCGGAAAAAGCCGCTCACTGGCTTTCGCGGATCGCCACCAATACGGCCATAGATTTTTTGCGCCGGCACGGGCGCATGAATTTCGCGGAGCTCGAAGACCTCCCCGAGCCGCTCTCCGCCGCCGTTTCGGAGAATCCTGAGCAGCTCCTGCTGCGGCGGGAGCGCAGAGTCTGGCTTGAGGAAGGGCTGCGGATGCTCACGGAACGAGAGCGCCTGGCGCTGCTGCTGCGCGATGTCGAAGACCTGCCGCCGGGGGAGGTGGCGCGCCGCCTGGGCTGCTCGAAGGCCACGGTGCGTTCCCATATCGCCAATGCGCGCGTCAAGTTCCGGCGCTATTGGGAGAAATGCAAACCATGACCCATCCGGACCCAGCCGAGCTGGCTCTTTACGCGGGAGCCGAACTGAGCTGGCTCCGCCGCCTGCGCGTGGGCGGCCATGTGCGGCGCTGTGCGGCCTGCCGGTGGGAAGTGGAGCGGTTTCGCGAGGCCCGCACGAGGCTTCGAGACATGGCCTGGGATGAGCCGGCGGGGCTGAATTGGGAGCGGCTGGCCGCGGAAATGCGGGCCAACATCCACGTCGGTCTGGCCGCGGCCGAATGCGTGGGTCCTGAGCCGGTTTCCGGCCGGTCGCGGTGGCGAATGGCCGTGACCGCCATTCCTGTGGCGGCGTTGCTGCTTGCGACCTTGCTGTTGCAGCGCCCGAGGCTGGAGCCGCGCCCGCCTTCCGGCACCGTCGTGCTCGAGGCGGCATCCGACGGCATCGCACTGCGCCAGGGAGAGGCGGTGCTGAAGCTGCAACACCCCTCGGGCCGCGACGTGACGTACACGGTGAACACCCAGGGTGTACTTCGAGCCCGCTTCGTAGATGCCGAGACCGGTTACGTGACGGTGAATCTGGTGTATGCGCATTAGGCTGGCCATGATCGCCGCATGGACCTGCGCCGCTCAGGCGCAGAGCGAACTGCCCCAGGCGCGGCTCAAAATTGACTTTCCCACGGACTCGCCTGTGGCGGTTGTTGCGGCCGATTGGGGCGAGTCACGCGCCGCTGCTCGAGGCAATGCCCTGATGCTCGATCTGAAAACGTCGCTGGTGCTGCGCAACACCGCCTCGCAACGAATCCGCGGTGTCGTGCTTCGTGTCGTCGCGCAAGAGGTTTCCCCGGGCGGCAAAGCCTCCGTGGCGGTGCCCAGTCTGAATGTCGCCCCGGGTGAAACATTTCCCGTACGGGTGGACTTGAGGTTGTTGCGCCCGCCGGCGCCCCTAGGCGGGCCGCTGGTGGAAGTGAGTCTGGACGGCGTGCTGTTCGAGGATCTGAGTTTTTACGGTCCCGACCGGCTCGAGTCGCGGCGCTCCATGCTGGCCTGGGAACTCGAGGCACAGCGAGACCGGGCCCACTTCAAGAAAGTCCTGGAGACGGAGGGCGAGGACGGATTGCGGCGGGCGATACTGGACAGTCTGGCGCGACAAGCCGCACGGCCCCGCCTGGACGTGCAAATCGTCCACCGTGTGCCTCCGACCGCCTTCGGGGGACAGCAGATCCAGTTCGCTTTCCTTCGAATTCCGGGAGCGCCGGTCGAACCTCTGTTCGGAACCGCGGAGGTGGCGGGCAATGAGGCACGGGCGCCGCGCGTCGAGGTCCGCAACGTTTCCAGGCGGGAGATCCGTCACGTGGAAATCGGCTGGATCGTGCGCGACCGCGACGGGCGCGAATTCTTTGCCGGTTCCCTGCCGGCTTCGGGCCTCAAGCTCGCTCCGGGAGCAAGGGCAAGAACTCAGGAAGCGGTCTCCCTGCGTTTTGCCGGCAGCCCGGGACGGCCGCTTTCGATCTCGGCCATGACGGGCTTTGTCAGTCAGGTTGAGTTCGCCGACGGCTCGCTCTGGATCCCTCCGCGGAGCGTCTTGTCCGACCCGCGGCTGGCACGTGTGGTGGCGCCTTCGGCCGAGGAGCAGCGACTGGCCGAGATCTACCGCACCAAAGGCCTGGCCGCTCTGATCGCGGAACTGAAGAAATTCTGACCCGCGCGCCGCAGCCGGCCTGGGTTACAATCCTCTGTCTATGGCCGCGACCTCGCGCATTGATCCCAAGCAGGTGATCGGGCGCCCGCCGGAGCGCCTGACCCTCGAAGAGCGGCACGCGCTCCAGGGCAAGTTTATTGCCTTGGAGATTTATACCCCTCAGACGCTGCCGTTGCGGAAGATCGAGGCGATCGGCGATTCGGCGGCCGAATGCATCCGGCAGTTGAAAGAACGAGGACTGGATCCGCTGCGTTTCGAGTTCGTACGGTTGGGGCCGCCGTATTGAAGCAGGCCGCATGGTACACTGAGGACGGATCGGGGCGTGGCTCAGCCTGGTTAGAGCGCCTGGTTCGGGACCAGGAGGTCGGTGGTTCAAATCCACTCGCCCCGACCAATCGCCTCAGACACCAGTCCTTTTTCCCCTGCCCTGATCCCTCACGCGACTTCGGGATTGTATTCTGCGGCGGGCGTTCCGCTCTGGCCGCACCGGCTGGGCGCGACGCGCCAACCCTGATGCGGTAACCTCGGAGGAGAAGCCATGCCCAAGGAAGACGGTCAGTTCGAAGTGGTGCTGGGCAACCGGGAATTGCTCAGCATCCTGTTCATCGTCGTAGTCCTTCTCGGCGTATTTTTCACGATGGGATACGTCCTGGGGCGCAACGCGGCATCGCCGCCCGAGACTGCAGCCCGGCAGTCCGAATCCGTGCGCGCGGCCGCCCCAACTCCGAGCTCAGCGCCGTCCCCGGCGGGACCAGCAGCGACGTCCCCGGAAGCCGTCGCGCCGAACCCGGCTGCGTCCGCCGAGCCCCCCTCCCAAGCCGGCGAGCGACTGAGCTCGCCCACAGACACCGCGGCGGCTCCGCCCGAGCCCGCACCGGGCCAGAGCTTCTGGCAGGTGGCAGCCGTGAAGCGCTCCGAGGCCGAGATCGTGGCAGACGTCCTCAAGAAAAAGGGCTTTCGCGTCCTCATCGCACCGCACCCCACGGAGGATCTTTTCCGGGTGCTTGTAGGACCGCTTTCCGGGCCCGACGAGACGTCCCGCATGCGCGACGAACTGGAAGCAGCCGGCTTCAAGCCGCTGCTGCGGAAATACTGAAGCCGTGGCCGAACGTTTCATCCAGATCCAGCCGTCCCCGTCACGACTTCCCGCCTGGGTACGCAAGCCCACCGCGCATCACGAACACGTCCAACGGCTTAAGCGGGAGCTGCGACGCCTGCGGCTCCACACCGTCTGTGAATCGGCCCGATGTCCGAACCTGCACGAGTGTTTCCACCGCGGCACCGCCACCTTTATGATTCTCGGAAACCTCTGCACGCGCGGCTGCGGCTTTTGCGCGGTGCCCAAGGCCAAATCACCGGCGCCTCCCGACCCAAACGAGCCCGAACATGTGGCCGAAATGGCGGCGGCGCTCGCCCTGCGGCATGTCGTCCTCACCAGTGTCAATCGCGACGACCTCCCCGACGGCGGAGCGTCACACTTTGCCCGCACCATCGCCGCGTTGCACCGCCGCCTGCCTCAGGCACGCATCGAGGTGCTCACTCCGGACTTCCGCGGAGATCTGGAGGCGGTCGCCGCCGTGCTGGACGCCGGCCCGGACATCTTCAATCACAACGTGGAAACGGTGCCGCGGCTCTACCGCCGCGTAAGGCCGCAGGCGCACTACGAACAGTCCCTCGAAGTCCTTCGCTTTGCCAAGCAGCACCGGCCCGCTGCCCTCACCAAATCCGGGCTCATGCTCGGTCTTGGCGAGCAGGCCGCCGAGGTGGAACAGGTGTTGCAGGACCTGCGGGCGCTGAATGTGGATATCGTCACCATCGGGCAGTACTTGCAGCCCACCCGGCACAGTCTGCCCGTGAGCCGGTATGTGGAGCCCGAAGAGTTTGAGGCCTGGCGTCGCTACGGACTGTCGCTTGGTTTCCAGATGGTGTTCAGCGGCCCGCTCATTCGGAGTTCCTACATGGCCGACCGGATCAGCGAAGAGGCGCGCTCGCCACGTTGAATCTTTTCCTCTCCGTCCTCTCCGGCGCAGCTCTCGTCGCAATCTTTCCGCGTTTGGATCTTGCGTGGCTGGCGCCCGTGTCCCTGGCGCCGCTTCTGGTCGCCGTAGGACGGGCGCGTCACTGGCGGGAGCGCGCACTGTGTGGCTACGCTGCGGGTTTCGCCTACTGGTTCGGCGCTTGCTACTGGATCCAGTACGTGCTGGCGACCTACGGCGGTTTGGGGACGGCGGGTAGCTGGAGTGTTTTCGTGCTGTTTTGCGCCGTCAAGGCCTTGCACATGGCGGCGTTCGCCGTGACTGCCGGCGCCGTGCTTGGCTGGTGGTGGGCTCTGCCGGCAGTCGCCGCGCTCTGGGTGGCGATCGAGCGCCTGCATGCCCCGCTCGGGTTCCCGTGGCAGGCGCTGGGCAACGCCGGCATTGACATGGGTATCCCCATGCGACTGGCGCCGCTCACGGGCGTCTACGGTCTGTCCTACATCTTTGCGTTGATGAATGCAGCCTTGGCGCTGGCTTTGCTGCGGCGGCCGCGGCGACATCTGGCCTGGGTGCTCGCACTGCCCCTGCTTTATCTGCTGCCGCCCCTGCCGGGTCCGCGCGCCGGCAACGAGACGGCCGTGCTCATTCAGCCCAATCTTCCGCAGGAAGCCGACTGGACCCGAACCGAGCTCGAGGAAACCGAGCGCCGGATCTCCTATCTGTCCCTGCAGGCCTCGCTCACGACCGACGAACCGCCGCCCCGGCTGCTGGTGTGGCCCGAGGTACCCGCGCCCTTTTACTACTATGCCGACTCGCACTTCCGCGAGCTGGTGACCGGACTGGCGCGCCTGGCGCGAAGCTGGACCGTGATCGGAACGGTGGCCCACACGCCGCGCGGCGAGCCTCTCAACTCCGCCGTGGTGCTTGCGCCGAGCGGTGAGCCCGCAGGCCGCTACGATAAGATCCACCTCGTTCCCTTCGGCGAATTCGTCCCCAAGTACTTCGGTTTCATTAACAAGATCACCCCGGAGGCCGGCAATTTCCAGCCGGGCTCTTCGCTGAAAGTGTTCCGCACCGACGCGGGGGTCGTGGGGCTCTTCATTTGCTACGAGGCGGCGTTCCCGCACTTTGTCCGCCGGTTCGCTGCCGAAGGCGCTGAAGTGCTCGTGAATATCTCAAACGACGGCTACTTTGGCGACACCGCCGCGCGAGAACAGCACCTGAAGATCGCTCGCATGCGCGCGGCCGAGAATCGTCGCTGGCTTCTACGGGCGACCAACGACGGGATCACCACCGCGATCGATCCGACCGGCCGGCTCACCGACCGGCTGCCGCCGTTTCAGGAGGCTGCCCTCCGCACGCATTTCTCCTGGGTGCGGGATCGGACGCTCTACACGCGTTACGGGGACTGGTTCGCCTGGCTGTGCGCCGCCGGCGGCCTGCTGACCTTGCTGCCCGCCATGACGGAAAGCGTGCGTGCTCTGCGGCTTCGCCACTCGCCGCCGCGGATCAGCCGTGGCGGATGAGCAGCACGTCCCCGTCCTGGACAATGTAGTCCTTGCCCTCAACCCGTAGCAGTCCGCGCTCGCGCGCTCCCGCAAATCCCCCGCTTTCGACCAGGTCCTTCCAGTTGACGACCTCGGCGCGGATAAACTTCTTCTCGAAATCGGTATGGATGGCGCCTGCCGCTTTGAGGGCCGTCGTGTCCAGCGGGATCGCCCAGGCGCGAACCTCGGTTTCACTTCCGGTGAGCACGGACATCAGGCCGAGCAACGAATAGGTGGCGGCGATCAGCCGCTCGAGCCCGGACTCTTTCAATCCGAAGCTCTCCAAGTACTGGCGGGTCTCTTCCGGACTCAGTTCAGCCAGCTCGGCTTCGAGTTTTCCGGCGATGGCCGTCACCGCCGTGCGCGGGTGGGCCGCAAGCGCTCCCTTGCGAAACTCCTCCTCGATCTGGTGAAGCCGCGGCGCGTCTTCCTCGCCCACATTGAGTACGTAAAGCAGGGGCTTCTGCGTGAGAAACTGAAATCCGCGCAGTCGCTTTTCCTCTTCCGGGCTGAGCTCGAGAGCCCGCAGCGGGCGTCCGGACTCGAGCGCCGCCCGGACCTGCTCGAGCAGGCGAAACTCGTGGTCGAGCTCGGCGCTCTTCATCTTTTTGCGGTCCTTCTCCAGCCGCTCGAGCCGCTTTTCGGCTACCAGCAAATCGCTGAGAATCAGCTCGGTTTCGACGTCCGCCGCATCGCGCACGGGGTCGATGGAGCCTTTTTCGTGAGGTACGGTCTCGCTCTGAAACAGGCGCAGTACGTGAGCGAGTGCGTCGGCCAGGCGCAAGCTCGCCAGATATCCCGGGTCCTGCAAGACCTCCCTTGAAATCGAGGGAAAGTCCACGTACTCCACCGTGGCGTAAGTGACTTTTTGGGGCTGGAAGAGGCGCGCCAAGGCATCCACGCGCGGATCCGGTACCCGGGCCACGCCGACACGCGCTTCCATGGTGCCGAGCCGGGCCTGCTTGTGCGGTCCGGTGAGAATGGTGAACAGGGACGTCTTGCCCACCATGGGCAAGCCGATGATGGCGGTTCGCATGGGGTGTCAGTCTCAGGATAGCGCCGGTGCGGGAGGTACTCCCGGGCGAGGCGGCCGGATCAGAGCGGGACTTCCACTTCGCGGAGGATTTCCTCGAGCACGCGCTCGGCAAATTCGGTCGGCCGCTGCGCCAAAGCCACGCGGGTGTTGACCACCACGCGGTGCGCGAACACCGGGATGGCGAGCCGCTTAACGTCATCCGGCAGGGCGTAATCCCGCCCTTCGAGCAGAGCCAGGGCCTGCGTGGCGCGATAAAGCGCCTGGGCGCCGCGAGGACTCACGCCCAGCGTGAAGGCCTCGCGCGAACGCGTCTTTGCGACAAGCGCCATCATGTAATCCACCAGGGCGTCGTCCACCCTCACCTGCTGGGCACGCTCCTGCCACTCCAGAACCTCTTCGGCGGTGAGTACGGGCCGCAGCTTTTCCAGCGGCGAAGGGCCGCTGCGGAGGATCTCGCGTTCGCTGGCGGCATCCGGGTAGCCCACGCGAATCCGCATCAAGAACCGGTCCAGCTGCGACTCAGGCAGCGGGTAAGTACCGTGATGCTCGACCGGGTTTTGGGTGGCGATGACCATGAAGGGTTCCGGCAGCCGGTAGGAACGCCCGTCCATGGTGACCTGGCGCTCGTTCATCGCCTCGAGCAACGCCGACTGCGTTTTGGGCGTTGTTCGATTGATTTCGTCCGCCAAGAGGAAGTGCGTGAACACCGGGCCCTTTTTGAATTCGAAAGCCTGGGTCAGGGCGTTGTAGATGACCACGCCGAGCACGTCGCTCGGAAGCATGTCGGAAGTAAACTGGAGCCGGTGGAAACTGCATTGCACTGAGCGCGCCAAGGCTTGGGCGAGCGTGGTTTTCCCGACGCCGGGTACGTCCTCGATGAGCAGGTGGCCGCGGGCCAGCAGGCAGACCAGAGACAAGCGGACCACGTCCGGCTTGCCGCGCAGGACTTGGCCGAGGCTGGCTTCCAGTTCCGCGAGTTTGGAGAGTGACAGGGGCGGGCTTTGGGCCGCCTCCCGCATTGCCATCACTGTTATAATAGCCGAGTGGCGTCGGGCCGCGCCCCGCCCTCATACCCCCGCTCCGCGCGGCCCGCGCCACCCCCCGCAAGGGCGCGTAGCTCAGTTGGTTAGAGCGCCTGCTTCACACGCAGGAGGTCGTAGGTTCGAGTCCTGCCGCGCCCACCATTTATTCTCCTGGGCGTAAGCGCGGCACCTGCCGTCGGCGCGCCATGCAGAGGCCTGGCCCCGTGCCTGCTGAGCGGTCTACTCACACAAATGCGGGGGAACCTGGTGGATCCTAGGTCAGGCATTCACATTCCATGATGGAGTCGAGCGTTGGGCGCGCAAAGGCCTTTACAGACGTAGCGGATCTTCGCCGGTGCGCTCCAGGTGCTCGATCTCCCGCACGTAAGCCGCAACGTCCGTCTTACGGCGCATGCCCTCCAGTGACATATAACGCACCTTGCCGAACACAGGCCGCTCGGCAAAGGGACGATCGTGCAGGCCGAAACACCAGAGGATGTTTGTATAAGTGTTCGGGTCGCGCCCGTCGAGCGCATACCGGTCGTGCAAATAAATCATCGTCGCCAGGGCCTCCTCCGGCGTCGCCGACCACTCGATGATTTTCTTGCCCCAGTACATGCGGTAGTAACCCTGAATCACGCCGCGTAGCCGCAGTTCTTTTTGCGTCGCGTTCCAGAGTGCATCGTGCGTCTGGGCATGCTCGAACGCCCCACGGTCGTAGACCGGCCGGCGCCGGTCCGCCGCGTGCCGCCGGAGCGTTGCGCGGGCCCACTCCGGCAGCGCTGTCAGACTCCGGTAATCTGCGGTGTGCCGTACGAAGTTGAAGGCGAGCTCCCTCCGCACGATGAGCTCTTCCAGGAAGGCGTCCGCGGAAATCCCGTGCGTCCGTGCGTAGCTGGAGGCCGCCAGTGCCACTTCGAGCGAGGAGATGTGCCCGAAGTGCAGATAGGGGCTGAGCCGCGAGGTCGCATGCGCGGAGGGTTCATTGCGCAGTTCCGCATAGCGGTGCAGACTGCACCGGAGAAACCGTTCCAGCCGCTCAAGCGCCTCCTGGCGCCCGCCGCGAAAAGCCGTAGAAGGCCTCACGCTGTGATCAATCTCACACCCAGCCACGAGCTCGGGAATCTCCGGACCGCGCACCGCTGTATGAAACGGCGGCGGAGACTCCTTCCAGCGCCGCTCGAGCCGGATCTCCCCCACCGGCCGCAGGCATTCGGGCAACGCCCTTCGGATCTTCGGACGAAGAGTCGCAGCCGCATATTCCCGTTTGTGGTGTCGGCTCATCGGCACCACGCAACTGGAATCGACCACGTAGTAGGCCACCTCCAGCTTCGGCGGCACGGAGGCGTTATACTGTCGCGCAACGAAGGTCGGATAGTCGTCGGCCACCACCGCAGCTGCATCCGCCGCGAGCCGGTAGAAGATGTCGTCCGTATCGGAGCGGCGGCGCCGAAGATAGAACACGTAACCGATGCCGAGCTCTTTTAAGCGGCGGGCTGTGGCCGGGACCCCCTCCAGGAGGAACGTGTGGAAGCGGTCGCTGGCGAACGGATACGAACAGGTCAGGCCTTCGTAAAACAGCAGGGGTTTATCCAGCCGGTTGGCGAGATCAGCCGCGAAGGCGAGCCCGTGGTTTGCGTCCGCGCGGCGGTTCATCTGCGCCCAGTACAGCACATAGCGGCCGCTATGCCGTTCGCCGGCATGGTTGACTTTGCAGACACGATCCTGCACAGCTTAAGCCGGTTGCGTCCCGGTTTTCGGAAATCCACATCGTAGCAACTGCCGGCCCCCCGGCGGACCGCCGGCGCCGGAGCAGCCGGGACACGCTCGCCCGCTGAGGAACGTGAAGGGTCCGGGAACAGAAGGTGGACGCGGGGATACGGCGTCCTCAGTCTTCCGAAGAGACCAGCTGGATCAGCGCCTGAATGTAGCCGAAGGCGAAGGCGAATGCCTGGCGGCTGCGGTCGTCGCCTTCGATCCGCGGGACATGGTCGGGCATGATCATCCCGTCGTAGCCCACCTCTTTGTAGACCCGCATGGCCCGGATCATGTCCACGTCTCCGTCGTCAGGGAAAGTTTCGCGAAAGTTGAGAAACTTACCCTGGATATTGCGGAAATGGACGTTGAAGATTTTTCCCCGGCTCCCGAAATAACGGATGACGTCGTAGATCTCCTCGCGGGGATTTTCCAGCATCTCCGCCACCGTGCCCTGACAGAAGTTCAGGCCGTGGTAGGGGCTGGGTCGAATCTCGACGAACCGTTTGAGCCCTTCGACGCTTCCCAGCACCCGTTCGACTCCGCGGAAGCCCTTACCGCGGGGCATGCCTGGATCATGCGGGTGGCAGGCCAGGCGCACTTTGTACTCCTCGGCCACCGGAACCACACGCTCGAGAAAATAGGTGATCCGCTCCCACATCATGTCTTCGGTGACGCGTCCCGCTTCCGTCAACGGCGGCTCCTGACGGGCTGTCTCATAAACGAAAGTGCTGTAGCGCGCGCCGCCGCGGCCCCGTGTGGGCTCGGTGCGCACCACCCCGAGAATCGTGAGGTTGTACTTAACCGCCGGGATCCCCGCCCGCGCGCAGTTGCGGATCATCTCGCAGATCTGGTCAATCTCGCGGTCCCGCTCCGGACTTTTGCCGAGCATGATGTGGGGCATCTCGGCCCGCGTGATGTAATGGGAGCTCAGGGGCAGGGGCACCATGTCCAGGTGGATGCCGAACCGCTCGATCCGTTCCCGGAGCCGCAGCAAGCCTTCCACCGACCAGTTCTCGTCCAGCCTCGGGGAAGGCAGCTCGCTGCAGATGTGATTCACGCCGAAGGCCGCCAGTACGCGCAGCACGTCGTCGGAGGAGCCATGCTGGGTGCCGACCTTCATGCGAGCCTTGCGAGGCTGGGGCTGCGGCAGCGCTTGCCCGTGTCCTGCGGCGGCACCCGCAGCAGTCCTGAGAAACTCCCGCCGGTCCATGGCTCAGGTCTGTGGCAGCCCGGCCGTCTCCACCAGAAACGCGGTGGTCTTGATGCCGGAGATTTCGAACGTCTTGCGGCACCGCGGGTTGCGACAGGCCACTTTGTCGTCCAGCAGGACCATGTAACTTTGCGCCTTACGGAACCGGAGCTTGGTTTCTTCGTCGGCGCCGGCCGGCGGCTTGTCTTTCTTCTTCCGCACCAGCCAGCGGAGCGAATAGGTTTCCGCCGTACGGCAGAAAGGGCAAACCAGCTGCGCCGGTTTCACGGCCTGGGATTCGTTAAAGAACTTTCGTTCGTTCATCGTCTTCTTAACTGCGGACTGCCGCCCGGGCGCCGGATACCTCCGGGCGCGCAAAACTGGCATCCAGGCGCCGGACGAACTCATCCACGTCGGTGCGGCTGACATTGAGCGGCGGTGTGACCCGCAGAACGTTGCCGTATAGGCCGCCCTTGCCGATCAGGATGCCATTGTGCCGCGCCGCCTCCATCACCTCCATTGTCTCTTCCGCCGCGGGCTCTTTGGTCTGCCGGTCGCGAACCAGCTCCAGGGCCTGCATCAGCCCCATGCCGCGCACGTCGCCGATCAGCGGGTGTTTTTCTTTGAGCTCCTCCAGGCGCGATCGCAGATAGGCTCCGGTCTCTGCGGCATGATCGAGCAGGCGGTTTTCTTCGATGAACTCCAGTACGGCGCGCGCCGCCGTCGCCGCCACGGGGTTGCCCCCGAACGTAGAGATCGTCAGGCCGCGTACGGAATCGGCCACTTCCGGCCGCGCCACGGTCACGCCGATCGGAAGGCCATTGCCGAGTCCTTTCGCGCTGCTGAGGATGTCCGGCTCCACACCCCAATGCTCGATGCCGAACCATTTGCCGCCGGTGCGACCCCATCCCGTCTGGACCTCGTCGCTGATGAACACGCCGCCGTAGCGCCGCACGATCTCGGCCACGATGGCGAAATACTCCCGCGGCGGAGTGATGAAACCGCCGACGCCCTGAACGGGTTCGGCGATGAAACCGGCGATGCGGCCCGACGTCGCCGTGCGAATCACTTCCTCCACGTCCCGCGCGCACCGCACTTCGCAGTCCGGGTACGACAGACCGAACGGGCAGCGGTAGCAGTACGCATTGTGGGCATGGACCACCCCGGGTTGGAGCGGGCCTCCCAGCTTCCAGCCGGACTGCCCCGTCAAGGCCATCGCCAGCGAGGAACGACCGTGATAGGAGTGGCGTAGCGCGACAATCTCGCTCGAGCCCGTGTAGCAACGCGCCGCCAAGACGGCGGTCTCATTGGCTTCCGTGCCGCTGTTGGTAAAAAACGATTTCGTGAGCCTTCCCCCGGGGGTGAGCGACGCGATCTTGCGGGCCAGCGCCGCCTGAGGCTCGGTTACAAACACGGTCGAGACATGCTCCAGCCGGTCGAGCTGCTCGTGGACCTTCCGGTTCACGCACTGGTTGCAATGCCCCACGCTGATGGTGACGATGCCGCCGAAAAAGTCCAGATACTGATTGCCGTCGGCATCCCAAACATACTGGTCTTTGGCATGCGTGATCACCAGCGGCTCGCGGAAGTAGTGGAAAACCGCGGGGAAGAGAAATTCCCGCTGGGCGAGCAGAATTTCGTCCTTGGTCATCGTCACCGCCGCTCGGTGCCATTATCCGGCTTTCCGCCGGCCCGCGCAAATCCACCTGGCGGCACACGCCGTCCGCTGCGCGAAAATGGACTGGAAGGTGTTGGAGTTCACCTCAAGCCGCCCCGCCCTGGCGAGATAACTCCTACCTGCCGGCAACCCGGCAAAAGGGGCAAAGCAGTGCTACCGGAGAAAGCCCATGGCGGAGCACGTCCCACTCAACGAAGGCCACAAGCGGCGCCTGCTCAGCAAGGCACGGCACGTCGACCAACTGCTTTCCGAAATCGAAGCAGTCCTCGATGCGGCCCAATCACGAAGCATCTTTCCAAAGTTCCGGCTCGATGTCACTCCTGCGCAGGCCCGTCTGATTCGCAACCACGTCGCCCGCCTCCGGGAGCACCTTGGCCGGGCCCTGCGCGCCGCGGGCTTTCACCCCGAGGGGCCCTCGCTCGGAGCCTTGCACTCCATCCGCGTCACGCTCGCCTTCATCCGCGTTGCAGCTCAGGAGATGGCGCCGCGCTATTTGCGTGGCTACGGCCAACTGCCTGAATGGGCCTCGTCGCACCTTCAGGGCCTCGCCTCCGAGCTGGAGGGCCTGCTGGAGAACCTGGACCGATCTCTGGCAGAGGAGGCCGGCGCTGACCTGCACCTCCGGCTCGAGCGGCTGTCTGAAACCGTGGACGTCCAACGGCTGCGGCTGCTTGAGGAAATCATCAGCCGGCACCAACTTGCGGAACTCCGTCCCCGCCTGACCAGCCTCGTGGAGCGCCTGGAATCGCCTCGTTACGAGATCGCCCTTTTCGGACGCGTGAATTCCGGAAAATCATCCCTGCTCAACCGCCTGCTGGGAACGACAGTGCTTCCCGTGGGGGTGATTCCCATTACCGCCGTACCGACGCGGCTTGTCTGGGGAGCCCTGCCGCGCCTTACGGTCACCTTTGCGGACCGGCGGGCGGAGCAGCACGCCCTCGAAGAGCTCTCGGAATTCGTCAGCGAAGAGCGCAATCCCGCTAACCGCAAAGCGATTGCCCGGATCATCGCCGAACTCCCATCCGAGCGGCTGCAAAACGGCCTGGTCTTCGTGGACACGCCGGGCTTGGGCTCTCTGGCGGCGGCAGCGGCGGAAACGCTGGCCTGTCTGCCACACTGCGATCTCGGTGTACTGCTTGTGAGTGCAGTGTCGCCGGTCAATGACGAGGACTTGACGACGTTGCGCGCTCTTTACGAAGCGGGACTCCCGGCCATGGTGCTCCTCACCAAAGCCGACTTACTTTCCCCGGACGAGCTCCATTGCGCCGTGTCTTACACCGTCGGCCCGATACGCAGCGCGCTCCCGATCGAACCCCACGTTTACGCCGTCAGCGCCCTGGGAAGCCACGCGGCGCTGCTCGACAAGTGGGTCGAGCAGGAGATCGCCCCGCTGTACGCAAGACACCTGGACCTGCTGGCCGACTCACTGCGGCGAAAGGTGGACCTACTCGGCGAGGCGACGGCGGCCGCACTCGAGATCCGCTTGCACAGCGCCGTCTCCGGTCCGGAACGGGACCGACTGATCGCCATGGAGGCGCGCCTGCGCCAGGCCGCCGGTCAGCTGGACGAGGTCCAGTCCGCTGCCTTGCGTGCGGCCGATCAGATTCGGCGGTTGCCGACGCCGGCCCTGGGCGCAGCCGCAGAAGTATGGGCCTCGGCTCCGTCGCCAAGGGGCCGCCGCGAGTGCAGCCCTCTCACTGCCGAGGCGGTGTGGCGAGTTGCAGCGGCGAGCGCAGCAGAGATCTGGCAAAGCGTAACGACCCTGGCAAGAGAGCTAGCGGCAAGCCTGAATGCGGCCGCACAGGCGTTGAACCGCGGTGAAGCCCCGGCCGAATCCGAGCTGCTGGCCGCTCTTGGCCCCATGCCGCCGTTCGATCTTGGAGCGGTTCCGCTCCCCGTCAAACGGCGCTGGCTCCGCTGGCCCCGGCGCCTCGTCGTGTCGCGCCTGCGCCGGAAACTCGCCAGAGCGATCGGCCCGCAACTGGAACAGGCATTCACGGCTTACAGCCGTCTGATCGGCAACTGGGTACGCGAGTCCTTGGCAGAGCTGCGCCGGCGCTTCCATGCTCTCGCGGAACCCTACCGCGCCCAGCTCGCCGTGCTCGTCGAACGTCAGACGGTCAGCCCCGAACAACGCGAAGCCCTCCGCACCGATCTGGAGCGACTGCGGCGGAGCGCTTCGGCCGGCGGGCCACCCTGGGGAGCGGCCGGAGAAGGATAGCGCCGCCAAACGCAGGCTCAGCGCAGGATCCCCACCGGATCGTGGTTCGCCTGCCGCCTGCCGCCGGCGCGATCCGCACACTCAGCGGTCCATGGCGATTCCTCGAACGCTGCCGCGCCGTGCGTCACGGGCGCCGCCTGCACCTGCCGGACCCGCGCGGGCAGAAACCACGCGTTGGCCACGGCGGTGGGAATCACCGCGCTGGCGATCACGACGGCCACCAGACAAGAGTACTGGGCGCGGTCAATGATTCCATGATTGAGGCAGAACAGGGCCGAGATCGTGCCAAACGTCAGTCCGGTGGACATCATGAGCGTGTAGTACATCGTCTCGCCTCGTTCGTACTCGAAAGCCTTGACGGCCGGAAAGACCGCGGCGAGTTTGGACAGCATCTTCGCGGCAAACGGGATGGCGAACGCCAGCGGAGCGCCCATCAGCGCCGGAAGGGAGACGAGCGCGCCGGCGCGAATGAAATAAGAAGGGCGTGAAAAGACCGAGCGTGAGCGTCCTGAGGCGGCGGATGAGGGCGTGATCTTGTCCCACGCTGCCGCCCAGTGCCATGCCGAGCAGATAAGCCGGCAGCACAGCCTCGCTCCCCGGCCAGACCGCCAGACCGCCGGCGGAGAACAGCAAAAGCAGCGGGTATTTCGTCTCCATCTCCGAAGCTCGATCGCCAAAACGGCGAAACAGCCAGGGCGTCACCAGCGGGGCCGCCGCCACGGCCAGAGATACCCCTACAACAAAGATCAGCGTCCGGGCATTGAACGGCGCGAAAAACAGACCGAGCGCCACTACAGTGCCCACGTCGTTGACGAAGCAGGCGCCCAGAATCGCCCTTGCCCAAATTCGTGCGGTTCAGCCCCAGCTCGAGCATCACCGCATAGACGACGGCAACCGTCCGTTCCATCACGGACTCCTGTTGGATCGGTAGCCTGGGGGCCTGTCCGGGCGGCAGGGCCGACGGCCACACCCCCCGGGAGAACCCGTGTAGGAGTCATTGGCCGTCGGGGGACGGCGTTAAGCGAACTCCACCGCTCGCTAATAGTTATACTGAAACGTCGCTGTGCTGTTTCGACGGCTTTCCCGCGCCGAGCGCCGCCGTCATGTAAACTATCGAGGAAACGCTTCGCCCAGGAGGTGTTGCCATGAAATATTCGGTGCTGTTGGCCGCTTCGGCCGCTCTCGCATTGGGTCAGGGTCCTGATCTCAAAACGCTCTCGGGAGGCGCGCAGGCTTTACAGAACACCGTCAAGAATTATGTGCTACAGTCGGCCGCGAAGATGCCCGAGGAGCACTTCGCCTTCGCGCCCGTACCTGAGGTACGCTCGTTTGCCGCCATTCTGGGTCACATCGCAGACGCCCAGTACGCGTTTTGCTCTGCCGTATTAGGAGAGAAGAACCCGGCTCCGGGGATCGAAAAGACCAAAACCACAAAGGCCGACCTCGAGGCCGCCCTCAAAGACGCCTTCGCCTACTGCGATCGCGCCTACGCCATCTCGGACGCGCAGGCGGCGGAAACAGTCAAGTTTTTCGGGGCCGAACGTACGAAACTCAACGTGCTCTCCTTCAACACCGCTCACACCTGGGAACACTACGGCAATCTTGTGACCTACATGCGCCTGAAAGGCATCGTTCCCCCTTCCAGTGAGCGGAGGCGCTGAGTCATCGCCCGGTTTTTTCACGATCCTCCGATGTACCGCCTCATGCTGCTTGTCGCCACCCTCTCGGCCGCCGACTTGAAGCCGCCCGTCGCCAAGGTCATTCCCCACCGGCTCGAGAAACACGGACACGTGCGCGTGGACAATTATTACTGGCTGCGGGACCGGGACAACCCGGAAGTGATCAAGTATCTCGAAGACGAAAATGCATACACCGCGGCCATGATGGCCCACACGGCGGACCTTCAGGAAAGGCTCTTCCGCGAATTCAAGGCCCGTATCAAACAAACTGATATCTCGGTCCCGTTTTTGCGTGACGGCTACTATTACTACACGCGCACCGAGGAAGGCCGCAACTACCCGATCTACTGCCGCAAGAAAGGCTCCCTCGGCTCCCCTGAAGAAGTGCTCCTCGATGTCAACGCCGTGGCCGAAGGCCACAAATTCTGTTCCGTATCGCCGCCGGCCGTGAGTCCCGGCCAGGATCTGATGGCCTACGCGGTGGATACCGTGGGGCGCCGTTTCTACACGATCCGTTTCAAAAATCTTGCTACCGGCGAAGTCCTCCCGGATGTCATCCCGAACGTAACAGCAAATATCGCCTGGGCGAACGACAACCGCACCGTCTTCTACGCCAAGCAGGACCCGGTCACACTCCGCTCACACAGGATTTACCGGCACGTGCTCGGCAAGAACCCTGCGGAGGACCAGCTCGTCTATGAGGAGCAAGATGAAACATTTAACTGTTTCGTGTTCAAGACGAAGTCAAAGCGGTACCTCATGATTGTTTCCCGGCAAACTCTCAGCACCGAGTACCGCTTTTTGGAAGCGGACCAGCCGGACGGCGAATTTCGTGTCTTCCTGCCCCGCCGGCGCGACCATGAGTATCGCCTGGAGCACTACGGCGACCACTTCTACATCATTACGAACCACCAGGCCAAGAATTTTCGGCTGATGCGGACGCCGGTGTCGCGCACGGGGATGGAAAACTGGGAGGAGATCATTCCGCACCGCCGGGACGTGCTGCTCGAGGACATCGAGATTTTCAAGGACGCCCTCGTCGTCTCCGAACGCCGTAACGGGCTCATCCAGCTTCGCGTCCGGCCCTGGGCCGGCGCGGAGGAACACTATGTGGACTTCGGAGAGCCAGCCTATGTCGCCGCCCCTGTCAACAACTACGAGTTCGACACCCCGTGGCTGCGCTTCAACTACTCCTCGCTTACCACGCCGCCATCCGTATACGACTACAACTTGCTCACTCGCGAAAAGAAGCTCCTCAAACGCGAGGAAGTGCTCGGAGGCTTTAACTCGGGTGATTACCAGTCCGAGCGGATTTACGCCCGGGCCCCGGACGGCGTACAGGTCCCCATCTCGCTGGTCTACCGCAAGGACCGTTTCCGCAAGGACGGGAAAAACCCGCTCCTCCTTTTCGGCTATGGATCTTACGGCGCCAGCATGGACGCACGGTTCGACGCTTTCCGCATCAGCCTGCTGGACCGCGGCTTCGTCTATGCGCTGGCCCACGTCCGCGGTGGCGAGGAGCTGGGCCGCCAGTGGTACGAGGATGGCAAGCTGCTAAAGAAGAAGAACACCTTCACGGACTTCATCGCTTGCGCCGAGCATCTGTTGCGGGAAAAATACGCCGATCCCAAGCGGATCTTCGCCTGGGGAGGCAGCGCCGGAGGGCTGTTGATCGGCGCGGTCATCACGATGCGTCCGGATCTGTTTACGGGCGTCATCGCGGATGTGCCCTTCGTGGATGTGCTCACCACGATGCTCGATGACAGCATCCCGCTGACGACCAATGAGTATGACGAGTGGGGCAATCCGAACGACAAACAATACTACGATTACATCCTCTCCTACTCTCCGTACGATCAGACCAGGCCGGCGCACTACCCTCACATGCTGGTTACGACCGGACTTCACGACTCCCAGGTGCAGTACTGGGAGCCCGCCAAGTGGGTGGCCAAACTGCGGGCGGTCAAGAAGGATCGGAACCGGCTCTTACTGAAGACCGAGATGCAGGCAGGACACGGCGGGCTTTCGGCGCGCGACGATCGTTACCGCGAAATCGCGTTCCGTTACGCCTTCCTGTTGGACCTGGCGGGCGTTAAGCAGTAACGGCAGGCTCTGCGAGGACCACGTCCAGCTCCGGGGCGCGGAGGCGCAGCGTGAGTTCCGGCCGGACCGGCTGCCCGGACGCCGCACTCAGCGCAGAAGTGGCCGAGATCAGAATCAATGGAACCGCTTCGAGGAAATCCTGACCCGCATGGAGCTTACGGAGCCTGGCGTGGAGATCTTTTACGAGGTTTTCTGCAAGCAGCACCGGATCCAGCCGCTCCGGTGTTTCCCGGGCCAACCTGCAACCCAGATTCACCAGAGCGTTGACGATCCAGGCTTCCGCCGCAACCAAGCGCATCACGGCTCGCGGGCGCGCCGCCTGCGCTTCCACAAACTTTCCCGCCCGTGCGGGAGCATAGCGCACGGCGGCTTCCTCGCTTCCGGCCGCGCGCAGCCAGCGGCTCTTTTGTTCGAGCTCATTCGGAAGACGCTTGGCCGCCGTACGGAAAAACTGGGCCAGGCGTTGCTCGTTGAGTACGTCGTAGACGAATTCTTGCTTCGGTTTGCCCGGAAACGGCTCGCTGGCGGCGTACACCAAAAGGGGTACGGCCGTGGCCGCCGTCTCATAATGGCGGCCTTGGGAAAAATGCAGGTACGGCAGCCACGTGCGCAGTGTCTTCTGGACCGCCACCGAGATGCAGGAGTACGTCGTGAAGAACGCAGGATCCTTCTCTGAGGGCGCACGCCGCCAGCATGCGGCTGCGGAGGTGGGTAGCGAGACGCCCAGGGAGACGACAATCTCATCCTTGCGCGCCGCCAAGCAATCGCCCAGCCGGCGGGCCACGTCTTCGGCATCCAATCCGTAGGCTGCAAGCACCGGCGGCAAGACGCCGGCGAGCAGGCGCCCGGGCACGGCTCGCTCGTCGCTAAACGAGATGCGCCCGGTTGCGACGGCGTGCTCATCTGATGGCTGTGCCAAGGCGAGCAGAAGCACGGCTTGGTCAAAGTTGCGCGATGCCGGCGCTACGTCTTCCCGTCGCATCACCGCAATCGTCCCATCCGGCTCCACCCGCGCCACGCCGCCGAAAACGGCTTCCCGCCGGCGGGTCCATTCCCGGCGGCGCAAAAACGGAAGGCACACCCTCAGGCGAACCGGCTCCACAAGCGCTTCTCGCAGCGCCTTCTCACCACTAGGACCGTTCTGCGACACGCTCCGCAGCAGAATCTGCTCCACGGCAAGCGGAACCTGCTCGTAGATGAGATCCCGAAGGCGAAGAACGCCCAAAACTCCCTCGCAGACGGCCTCCCACGATTCGGATCCTGCAAACTCGGCCAGACGCTCCCGCACCCACTCGTCCAGGCCGCAAAATGCCTCTCTCGAGGCGAGAGCCAGCTCCAGGCTCCGGGCCCCGACCCGCACGCGGGCATATTCCCGCAGCGCGGCAAGCACCTTCGGGAACGGGATTTCCGTTGCGCAATCTTCACTCCTGGCCCACACTTCCAAGGCGCGCAGCCGGTCGAGAGAGCGCCACCATGTGAAGAACGCCTCCAGCTCGTCGCGGGCAAACCCGGGGAGCATCGTCGAAAGCCGCGCCGGCTGCGATGCCGCCAACGAAGCAGCGTGCTCGAGCCACTCGAAGTCACACGCGCCCGCCAGCGTGGCGGCCAGCGCCTCCACGCCCTCCGGCGGAGTCGCCAGCTTGACTTTACAACTGACGGTAACGGGAACCGCGGACTCATCTCCTGAACGCAACCCGCTCATCGCGCTGTCGGTCTGGAGCACAACCAGCGCCTCACAGGCCCCAGGCGCAGGCATGCCCGACATGCCACTTACCCGCCGTATGCCGGACTCATGCAGCCAGTGAACATCGAACCAGAATCGAACGCGCGTTTCGATCCGGCGTGCCTCGTGCGGCGACGCGCCCGCCGGGGGCGTGACCGAGTCCATTCGCGAAGTCAGATTCTCCATGGCTCGAAGGCGAAGACAGGAATGAAGAGTTGGGGATAAAACCGGCTGTTGCACCTTGATTCTAGCGCCGGCCGCCAAACGACTTGAGGATTGCGCCGCGGGTTCCGACCCGTAACTCGTTGTTTCTTCGAGAGTTAAGAAAATTCGCTTTTCTCGCGCTCCCGTGTGATCGCCGCAACGGCGTTGATCTCTTTTACAATCGAATTAAGTTCATGAGAGCCCGTGTTTACGTATCGCTGAAACCCACCGTGTTGGACCCGCAGGGACAAACCATCCGTTCCGCACTGAACGGCCTGGGATATGCAGAGATCCTGGATGTGCGTCAGGGAAAGTTTTTTGAAATCGAAATAGCCGGTGCTGCCGCAGCGGACGCGGAGCGTCAGCTCGAACAGATTGCCCGCGATGTGCTGGCCAATCCGGTGATCGAGGATTACCGCGTCGAAATTCTGGAGTAAGGAATCAAGTCCTCCATGTGTGGCATCGTCGGCTACGTCGGGCCGAAAAAGGCCGTCCCCATCCTGCTGGAAGCCCTCCGGCGTCTCGAATACCGGGGCTACGACTCCGCCGGGCTGGCCGTTGTCACCGACGCCGGCCAGTTGGCGGTGCGCCGGGCCTCAGGCAAGCTCCGCCAGTTGGAAGAGGCCGTTCGTCTTAACCCGGTGGACGGCCACTACGGCATCGGGCACACGCGCTGGGCCACTCATGGACGTCCCACCGAGGAAAATGCGCATCCGCACCGGGACTGCCGCGGCGACGTCGTGGTCGTCCACAACGGAATCATCGAGAACTACCTGACTCTCAAGAGCGCCCTCCAGCAGGAAGGTCACGTTTTCACCACCGAGACGGACACGGAAGCCATCGCCCACCTCGTGGAGAAATACTTCGCGGGAAACCTTGAAGATGCCGTCCGGGCCGCCGTTGCCGAACTCGGCGGAGTCTTTGCCGCGGCGGTCATCTCACGCCACGATCCGGGCAAGATCGTGGCCGTGCGCCGCGGACCCCCCGTCGTCGTCGGGCTGGGAGACGGTGAGTATTTCCTTGCCTCCGACGTACCGGCGATCCTCGCCTATACCCGCGACGTGTTTTTCCTGAACGACGGGGACGTCGCGGTCCTGACCCCGGAAGGCGTACGCCTGAGCGATTTTGACGGACGGCCCATCAAACGCCAGGTGACACACGTGCTGTGGGACCCCATCATGGCCGAAAAAGGCGGCTACAAGCACTTCATGCTCAAGGAGATCTTCGAGCAACCCCGCGCCCTTCGGGATACGATCTCCGGCCGCGTCGTCCGTGAGACCGGCTCGGTGCCTTTGGATGAACTGGGAATCCCACCCAGAGAAATTTCCGGCTTTGAGCAAGTCAAAATCGTCGCCTGCGGCACGAGCTGGCATGCGGCCCTGGCAGGCAGATTCATGATTGAAAAGCTCGCACGCCTGCCGTGCGAAGTAGACTATAGCAGCGAGTTCCGCTACCGGGATCCCATTCTGAGCCGGCGCACCTTGGTCGTCGTCGTTTCCCAGTCCGGCGAGACGGCCGACACGCTCGCCGCTCTTCGCGAGGCGCGGTCCAAAGGCGCCACCGTTATCGCGATCTGCAACGTTCCGGGTGCGATGGCCAGTCGCGAAGCCGATGCCACTCTCTATACGCATGCGGGACCCGAGATCGCGGTCGCTTCCACCAAAGCGTTTACGGCCCAACTGGCCGCTCTTTTCCTTCTGGCGATGCACCTCGGCCAAGTCCGTGGCGTGCTCGCGGAAGAAGTCTCAACCTGTCTGGCCCAGGAACTCCACACTGTGCCGGTCAAAATGGAGAAAGTACTGGCGCGGGAGCCCACCTACGAAGACCTGGCGCGAAGGCTGTTCCGCCGCGAACATGCACTATACCTGGGGCGGGGAATTCATTACCCCGTGGCGCTCGAAGGAGCCCTCAAACTCAAGGAAATCTCGTACATTCACGCCGAGGGCTATCCGGCTGGCGAGATGAAACACGGCCCGAACGCGCTCATTGATGAAAATCTCCCCGTCGTGATCGTCGCCGGGCGCGACCCCGACAGTGAGTCGAGCCGCATCCTCTACGAGAAAACCCTGGGCAATATTCAGGAAGTCAAGGCGCGGCAGGGATATGTGATCGCGGTGGTCGTCGAAGGAGACACGGAAGCCGCCCGGCTTGCCGACGAAGTCATTGAGGTGCCCCCCTCGCACGAACTGTTGCTGCCGTTGCTCGAGATCGTGCCGCTGCAACTGGTCGCCTACCACGTTGCCGTCCGCCGGGGCTGTGACGTGGACCAGCCCCGCAATCTGGCCAAAAGCGTCACCGTCGAATAACCCGACTCACAGCCAGCCTCGCTGACCCGCCGGCCAAGCGACGTGCCGGCACCGTTTGGGAAACCCGAAGCAATTTGCCCCAGGCGAATTCTCGGTCCCCGGCCGGCGCTTTCGCGCCTGCCTGCCGGTTGACACGGCTTGCCCTCTCCGGGCACAGTGGTGTTTCGCGTGGAGACTTTCCAACCGGAAACCCTGGAGCAATTGCGGCAAGCTTTGGCCGACGCGGCGGGCAGCCGCAAGCGGATCACGCTGGGGGGCGCCTTCAGCAAGCGTCGCATGGGCGGACCCCTGCTGCCTGCCGACGTAACGATCTCCACCGTCTCGCTCAACCGCGTTCTCCACTATGAGCCTCGCGACCTGACGCTCAGCGTGGAGGCGGGCGTCCGTTATTGCGAACTCAGCCAAATCCTTGAAAGGCAGGGCCAGATGCTCCCGCTCGATCCGCCCTTTTCGGATTCCGCCACAATCGGGGGCGTGCTCGCCGCCAACACCAGCGGGCCGCGCCGCCGCCTCTACGGGACGGCGCGCGATCTGGTGATCGGCGCCAAATTCGTCACCCTCGAGGGACGGCTGGTGCAATCGGGCGGTATGGTCGTCAAGAACGTGGCGGGCTTGGACACGGCGAAACTCCTCATCGGGTCTTTCGGTACGCTGGCCGCCATCGCAGTGGTGAATTTCAAGGTCCTGCCGAAGCCTCCCGCGACGCGAACGTTTCTGGCCGGCTTCGGCTCCTGCGACGATGCTCTGGCGGCTCGCGACCGCCTTCTTCGGAGTCCGCTGCAACCTGCTGCGGTGGACCTGTTTAATCCGGCGGCCGCCCGTTTGCTCGGCCAGGAAGGCTGGCTGACGGCGGTACAGGCCGCAGGAAATACGGCGGTGCTTGATCGTTTCGCGCGCGAAGTGCCCTCGGATGAAGTTCTCGAGGGCGGCGAGGAAGCGCGCTTCTGGCGCATGGTCCAGGATTTCTCCCCACGCTTTCTGGACAGCTGCGCGGAGGCGACCATCGTGCGCGTCTCCTGCACGCTGGCGCAAATGGGAGACGTGGCCTGTTCGACGGATCAGCCTCTGGTTGCTCGGGCAGCGAGCGGCGTCTGCTATGCCCACTTCGCCCGTCCGGCCGAAGCTCTCTCTTGGATCCGGCCGGGCTGGAAAGCCGTAATCGAATTCGCTCCGGAGGAGCGGAAACCGGAACTCGAGCTGTGGCCGTGGCCCGGCGACGACCTTGCCGTGATGCGCCGGCTCAAACACTATTTCGACCCTCATGGCCTGCTGAACCGCGGGAGGCTTTATGGCCGCCTCTGAACCCATGATCCAGGATGCTCCGCGGCAGTTCGATCTGGACAAGTGCGTGCACTGCGGATTGTGCCTGAACGCATGCCCCACCTACCGCGAGTTGCGCCTGGAAATGGACTCCCCGCGGGGCAGGATTTACCAAATGGTGCAGGTGGCCGAGGGGCGGATGCCCATAACGCCCTCCTATGTGGAGCACATCGAGCTGTGCCTGGCGTGTCGCGGTTGCGAGACCGCCTGCCCCTCCGGCGTCCCCTACGGCCGTCTGGTAGAAGCCGCGCGAGCGCAAATCGAGGCGGCGAGCCGCAGGTCGCCGGCAGTGCAGCTGCTGCGCCGCTTTGTTTTCCGGCACCTTTTGCCTTCGCCGGGGTGGCTGACCGCAATGGGCACGCTGCTGCTCCTTTACCAGCGCAGCGGTCTTCAAGCCTTAGTCCGGCGCTCCGGCTTGGTGCGCCTGTTCGGGCGCCTCGGTCGGATCGAAGCCCTCACTCCGCAGGCCGAATGGCCCTTCTTTTTCCGCCACCTGGGGCGGACTTTTCCCGCCGAGGGCGGCCAGCGCCACCGCGTCGCGTTTCTGGGAGGCTGCGTCGCGGGGATCTGTTTTTCCCGGCTGAATGAAGCCACTGTCCGCGTCTTGCAGAAGAACGGGTGCGAAGTCACGCTTCCGGCAGGGCAAACCTGCTGCGGCGCTCTGCACGTGCACGCCGGACGCCGCGATGAGGCGCGGCAGCTCGCCCGGCGCAACATTGACGCATTTCTGGACGGGCGCTACGACGCCATCCTCACCAACGCCGCCGGCTGCGGCTCGACTCTGAAGGAGTACCACGACCTACTGGATGGCGACCCGCTGTATCGCGACCGCGCCCGCCGCTTTTCCGGTCTGGTCCGGGACGTCAATGAGTTCCTCGCTTCCCTGGAACTCAACCCCGCGATGGGCTCGCTGCCGCTAGCGGTGACCTACCAAGACTCATGCCACCTCGCTCACGGCCAGCGCGTGCGCTCGGCGCCGCGACGGTTGCTTGGTTCCATTCCGCAGCTCGAACTTCGCGAGATGCCCCTTTCGGATCTCTGCTGCGGCAGTGCGGGAATCTACAACATCCTTCACCCGGAGATGGCCATAGCCATTCTGCGGAAAAAGATGGAAACCGCCAACGGAACCGGCGCTCAGGTGATCGCTACCGCCAATCCCGGCTGCATGCTCCAGCTTCGCGCCGGTGTGGCCCTCTTCGGCCGAGGCCAGCGGGTAGCGCACGTAATCGAGCTTCTCGATGAGGCCTACCGGCGCGGCCCGGCGTGGGGGAGCCCCAGCTAGGGACCTCGCGAGATCCGCGCCAGCGTGAGCTGCGCCTGCTGCTGAATCTTCTCCGCCATTCCCGGCGCACCGCGCGCATAGCGGCTCACATCCTCGGCGTCTTCCGACGTCCCTACCAGGTACAGAGCCCGCAGCGCCTCCCAGACGTGTTGCTCGTCCGGTGAAACCTCCACCAGAGCCTCCCCGCGGTGCACGAGCGAGCCTTCCGGTCGGAGCAGCTGCCGCACTTCACCCGGCAACTCCGCCCGCACCTCCCGGCCGTTCACACGCGCCACCAGCGTGCCCGGGTTCACGTAGTTGCCCGGTTTCAGCCGGTACGACACGCGACCCGCTTCGGGAGCATGAACCCATGAGGAGCGAAGCATCTGCTTCAACTCCCCGCGGCCCGCCGGGTCGCGAAACGCCGCCAGCGCCAGCGCCGCATTGCGCCGGACCATCGGGGAAGCATCTGCCAGCATCCCGACGAGCGTCCCGCGGAACGCCTCGTGCCGCGGATCCTGCCCCATGATCCAAGCAGCCGTCTGGCGTAGTTCCGGTACCGGACTGGAGGCCAGCGCCACCACTCGCGGATACCATCGGCGCACAGACTCGTCTCCGCGGCTGAGGCGCTCGCCGATCTGCACGAGCGCGTGCTGCGCCCGCCGCGGACGGGTCGCGTCGTACAGATAGGCTTCGATCTGCTCATCGCTCAAACGCCGCCCGAACCATGTGCTGTACCAGAACAGAAACGGCAAGACGACCAGCAGCACCGCGAACAGCGTGGCCGCCAGCGTGGCGTGGCGCCGCAGACAATTCCTCAGGCGAGACACCGATCTCTTATTGTCGCCGAAAAACCACCTGCCGCGGCGAGTCCTTTTTTGGACCCGATAGAAAGTTTTGATTGGACCGGCCGCCGAAGCTGACCCTAACCTGGAGGGTTAGTCCGATCCATGTCCGAACCGGAAAGCCACCCGTCGCAGGTCCGCCTGCTGCACCGGATCAGCAGCATTGTGAGTTCCGAACGCAGCCTGGATGAGATACTGGGAGAGCTCATCGGACTGGCTGCCCAAGTGACCGCTTGTGACGCTTGTCTCGTCTACCTGATCGAACCGGCGTCGGGAGAAATCGTGTTGCGCGCTTCGCAGTTGCCCCACGCCGCTGAACTGGGCACGCTGCGCATGAAGGCGGGCGAGGGCGTCACCGGCTGGGTGGCTGCACATAACGCCGTCGTGGCGCTCTCCGAGCGTGCCTCCTCGGATCCCCGGTTCAAGCGGTTCCCAGCCTTGGTCGAGGACACCTACGAGGCGTTTCTCTCGGTACCGCTCGTCTCCGGAGGCCAGGTCATCGGGGTCATCAACGTGCATCACAAGGAACCCCACCAGCACACCCCCGAAGAGATCGCGTTGCTCACCTTCATCGGCGAACAGCTCGGCGGGGCCATCGCCAAATCCCGGCTGGCGGAAGAGAACGCCCGCCTGCTCGAACAACTGGAGACACGCAAGCTCGTCGAGCGCGCCAAGGGGATCCTCCAGACGCGCTACCACCTGACCGAGGAGGAAGCCTACATGCGGCTGCGAAATGAAAGCCGCCGCCTGCGCCGTCCGATGCGGGAGCTGGCCGAGGCCGTGATCCTGGCGGAAGATCTGGCTCGCAGGAGCGGCACGGACTCGCAAGAGTGATCCGGGACGTCTCAGGACTCGCCAGCCTGGCTGCGGCGGGCCAGGCTGACGACCTCCGCGCCCAGGTGCCGTCCGACCAACCGCTCCTCGTCCACCAAACGGTCCGCCCCGAGGTCTCGGAGCGACGGCGCATGGATGTGATAGCGCGCACGGCTCACCACCGGCACGCCCGGAGCCATCCGCCGCACCTGACTAATAATCAGGCCCGCCGTCTGGGGATCAGGAACCGTCACCACCACGGCCGCCGCGTCGTGGACGCCCGCATGCCCGAGGATCTCCGCCCGTGTCGCATCCCCAAACTGGATTGGAATCATGGTGCGGTGCGCCTCGCAGGTGCGCGGATTGAGCTCGAGGACGACGAAAGGGATTCCCGCGGCCTCCAGTTCCGCCACGGTCTCCTGACCCGCGGGGCCGTAGCCGACGACGATCACTTTACCCGGCGGCGCGGGCGCCCTCTCTGCCGCCGGCCGGTCGCCCTCGCGGCGCCCTGCAAGTCCGGCGACCCTCTCGGCCAGTCGCGGCGCCAGAGTCACCACCGAGGGCGTCAGCAGCAACGTCACCACGGAGGCAGCGAGTAGAAGCTGAAAGGTCTCTTCCTGAAGCAGTCCCGCCCGGCGCCCAAACTCCGCCACCACGAACGAAAACTCTCCGATCTGAGCCAGAGCGACGCCGGCCATGACGGCAGGGCGCATCGCCACCCGGAAGGCGGCCACCGAGACCGAGGCGATCAGTGCTTTTCCTGCGATGATCGCCACTGCCACGCCGGCGACGGTCGCCAAGCCGGCCTGGTCGGGAGAACGCACGAGTGTGCCCACGGAGGCGAAAAACAAGGTTACAAACGCGGCACGCAGCGGTACGATATCTGCCCGGATCTGCTGCGCAAACGGGGACTCCGCCAGCAGCATGCCGGCCAAGAAGGCCCCCAGCACCGGGGACAGGCCCAGCGCTTGCGACGCCCACACCCCGCCCAGGCAATAAACGGCCGCCAGCACTGCGGGCAGATCCCGGTTGCCGTATGCGGAGGCCATGCGGAACAGGCGCGGGAAGCCCCACCGTGTGAGGGCAAAGAGTCCCCCAGCCAGCAGTGCGCCTTTGGCCGTGTTGGTTGCCAGCTTCTCCGCCGCGCTCCAGCCTTGATCGCGACCCGCCAGCACGGAAAGCCCCAGCATGATCGGGATCACCGCGATGTCTTGAAACAGCGTGATGCCGACGACTGCGCGACCGTGTACGCTATCCAGCTCCGCGCGCTCCGTCAGCACGCGAAGGACCACGGCGGTGCTGCTCATGGACACGGCCGCTCCGACGATGAGCGCTTCGCCCCTGTCCAGTCCGGCTTTACCTGCCAGTATCATCGCCGCGGCCGCTGTGCCCAGGATCTGCGCGCACCCGCCGAATACGGCCACACGCCCGAACTGCCGCAGCCGCCGCCACGAGAATTCCAGGCCGATGGTGAACAGTAGCAGCGCCACACCCAGCTCCGCCAGGGCGTGCACCCCCTCCAGACCCCGCAGCCAGTCCAGGCCCGCAGGCCCGAGGAGCATCCCGGCGAGCAGATACCCCACAACCGCGTTCTGCCGGAGCCGTTCCGCCACACTCCCCGACAGCAGAGCCGCCGCCAGGAGTACGATGATGTTTAGGAGGTAATCGGACGAGGTCACGCCGCCCGCCCATCCTTTGGCGCCGCGGCGGCGCTCGATAATCGGCAGCAACGCCCAAAGAGGAACAAACCGTCCACCGCCAACGTATCCACATTGTAATGGGTTCACGCGCATCCTTCGCGGAAGCTGTGTTCATCGCACTGCGGTCGCTGCGCGCGAGCAAGCTCCGCAGCTTTTTGACACTGCTCGGCATCATCCTGGCCACCGCCACCCTCATTGCGGTCATGGCCGTCATCCAGGGGATGGATCTTTACATCGCCGAGCGCGTATCCGACATGGGCGCCGACGGGTTCCGCATCCGGCGCCTGGCGATGATCGGCCAGTTCGACCCCAAGAAGTACCTGGAGATGCGCCGCCGCAACCCCGAGCTCAAAGTGGAGGAGTACGAATTTCTCAAGAGCCGGGCCCGCCTGATTCGGGAAATCGGCATGGAGATCGGCCGCTCGGGCTCCGTCCGCTACGGCAGCGAGTACGCGGACGGCATCTCCCTGCGGGGTGCTACGGCCAACATGGCGGTGATCTCCAACATTCAGCCGGCGGTGGGGCGCTTCATCACGGAGGTGGAGGAGCGCAAAGGCGTAAATGTGGCCTTCATCGGCAACGACGTACGCGAGCGCTTTTTCGCAGGCCAGGACCCGGTGGGAAAGGAAATTCTCCTCGACGGGCGCCCCTTCAAGGTCGTGGGAGCCGCCAAGGCATTCGGCACCGTTTTCGGGCAGTCCCGCGACAATTTTGTCATCATTCCGATCCAGACCTACTTCCAGATGTACGGCTCGCGCTCCGGCCTGGGATTCAACGCCCTGGCCATTGACCAGGCACACTTTCACCAGGCCCAGGACGAGGTGCGGATGCTCCTGCGCGCCTACCGGCGCCTCGGACCGAAACAGGAAGACAATTTCTCGATGTTCGGGTCGGATTCCCTCGTCGAGGCCTGGAATCAGCTCACGGGGGTGATTGCGGCCACCGCCGTGGCGGTCGTGTCGGTGTTTATGGTGGTGGGCGGCGTCGTGATTATGAACATCATGCTGGCGGTGGTCACCGAGCGCACGCACGAGATCGGAATCCGGAAGTCCGTAGGAGCCACCCGGCGCGATATCCTCAACCAGTTTCTGGTCGAGTCCTCAACCTTGGCGGCCGCGGGCGGGCTGATCGGCGTGCTCACGGCCTGGATCATTGCCATCCTGGTGCGGACCTACACCCCCGTGCCCATGGCGCTGCCTCCCGCCGCAGTGATCATCGGCACGGGCCTGTCGGCAGCCGTCGGCCTGTTCTTCGGTATCTACCCCGCGCAGCGCGCCGCGCGGCTGGATCCCATCGAAGCCCTGAGGTTTGAGCAATGACCCTTGCGGAAATCGGCTCGGCCGCGCGCATGGCCCTGGCCACGATCCGCGAGCACAAGCTGCGGAGCCTTCTCACCGTCCTCGGCGTCATCATCGGGACCGGCACCGTGATCGCGGTAGGCTCCATTATCACGGGGGTGGATGCCGCCGTCACCAACATCGCCCGCAGCTTCGGACCCAACACCGCCTTCGTCTTCAAGTTCAACATCGGTTTCCGCGGTAACATCACCCGCGAGGAGCTGGCTCGCAAGCCCCTGACGTGGGAAAACGCGCAAGCGATCCGCGAGCGCTGCCCCTCGGTGGCCCACGTGGCCCCGTGGTTGTTCAGCCCCAACGTCTTCGAACGCCGCGGCGGCATCGACCGCGCCCGCTACAAAGGCGATGACATGTACATGATCGACTTCGCGGGCACGGAGGAAAGTTACGCTGCCGGCGGCACCGAGCGCATGAAGTTCGGCCGCTTCTTCACCGAGGCCGAAAACCGCCGCCGCGCCCCCGTCATCGTCATCGGGGAAGACGTGCAGAAGGCCTGGTTCCCGAACGTGGATCCGGTGGGCAAATGGATCGAGGTCAACGGGCGCATGTTCGAGATCGTGGGCGTCATGGCACGGCCTTCCTTTTCCTTTCCCGGCCAGGAGGACAAGCGCTTCCTGGTGCCCTACTTCACCATGCGCAAGCTGTTTCCTCACGCCCGCGAGCACATGCTGGTCATCGTGGCCCACGACGGCAAGCTCACGCAGGCCCTCGATGAGGTCCGGATGGTGCTGCGGCAGGAGCGCCGACTCCACTACAATCAGCCCGATGATTTTTGGATCTCCACGGGCCAGCAGATGCTCGAAGATTTCCACCGCATCACGGCCATGGTGGCCCTCGTGATGGTCGTGTTGAGTTCGATCGGCCTCCTGGTCGGCGGCATCGGGGTCATGAACATCATGCTGGTCTCGGTGACGGAGCGTACCCGCGAAATCGGCATCCGCAAAGCCGTAGGCGCCCGGAGGAGCGATATCGTGGCGCAGTTCCTCACTGAGGCGGTCGTGCTGACGGCGCTGGGCGGATTGCTGGGGATGGCCTTCGGCTGGCTGATTTCGGTGGCGTCGCGCTTCGTCTTCCCCACCCTGCCGACCGCCGTGCCTCTGTGGACCGTGATCCTGGGCAGTGCGGTTTCTGTAGCCGTCGGCCTGTTTTTCGGCGTCTGGCCCGCCACCAAGGCCGCGCGCCTCGATCCGGTCGTGGCGCTCCGCTACGAATAGCGGCGCCGCCGCTCGCCGTCACGCCTTGACGACCGCAGGATACACTTTTCGGATTGCGGCCACGATATCGTCCGTGTCCTTGCGCGTGAACTTGGGGTCGAGCGCCACCCCGGCGAAGCGGTTCAGCACATCAATCGTGCGCGGACACGAGGCGGCGCCGTACTGAATTGCCCGGCCGCGTTCCGTCGTGAACGAGGGCCAGGCCGGATGCACCGTGATCTTTTTCTCGATGTGCGGCTGGATAGGCAGAATCACCGATCCGCTCGGAGGCGAAGCGGGTACGTTCTCGGCCTTCATGGCCGCCACGAAGCGGTCCCTTTGCTCCTTGGTGGCAAAGCCGAGGAAAACAAACGCTCCGAGGTCGCCGTCCGGATCCGGCCGGTGGCGGAAGTGCAACCCCGGCAAGTCCTGCAGTCCCTCGTAAACGCGCCGTGCGTTGGCGCGCACCGCGTTGACGATCGTGTCCAGCTTCCGGAGCTGGGCCAGCAAGACGCCTCCCGTGAACTCGTTCATCCGGAAATTGGTTCCGATGAACCAGCCGAGTTTTTCCTGGCCTACGAATTCCCGGTGCGGGGGTCGTAACCCGCCCAGATCGTGGAACCGGGAAGCCCGCTCGAACAGTACGGGATCATTGGTCACCACCGCGCCGCCCTCGCCGGCCGTGATGGTCTTGTTCAACTGGAGGCTGTAAATGCCAATGTCTCCCATGGAACCGACGGGCCGCCCCTTATAGCTGGCTCCGACGCTCTGAGCGCAGTCTTCGAGCACGCGCAGCCGGTGCTTGCGCGCAATGGCCAAAATGCGATCCATGTCGCAGGGGTTCCCCTGGAGGTGGACGGCCATGATCACCTTGGTCCGCGGCGTGATGTGGCGTTCGATATCGTCCGGATCCAGGTTGAAGGACTCGTCAATTTCAGCCGTGACCGGCAGCGCCCCGGCCAGCACTACTGTGTTGAAACAGGAGTGCCAGGTCCACGCCGGCAATATCACTTCATCGCCGGGGCCGACCTCCAGAGCGGCCAGCGCGCACTGGAGCGCGGCGGTGCCCGAAGTGACCGCCAGCGCGTACCGCGTCTGCATCCGTGCGGCGAATTCCTTCTCGAAGGTGAGCACCTTCTTCGGCGGTTCGTTGCCCGGGCCGTACCAGCGGAACGGCCGGCCGGTCCGAAGAACCTCGCGGAGCTCCTGCTCCTCTTTTTCGTCGTAGTACTGGGTGCCGAAATAGTTGGCGCGCAGCGGCGCCGGGCGTACCGGCGTTCCGCCGTCAATGGCCAGCCGGGATGAGGAAAGCGCGACGCCGGCCGAAGCCGCCGCCCCCGCCACAAATTTTCTCCGGTTCATACCCCCTCCTTACCACAAAATCCGTCACAAAATCCGTCAGCCTGGTATGGCACCTTTTTCCGTGGCGCCTTTCAGTACCCCTCCTCCTCCAGCCGGACTTTGCCCCCGAAGTGCCGGTACACGAAAACGAAATACCCGGTCACGAGCATCATACCCGGTATCCACCATGCCAAGCCGATCTTGAGACCGTACGGGTTCGTTGCGGCGTTGTAGATCGTCAGGCCGAGAGCAGGATCCGTGTTCGACGGGAGCACGTACGGGTAGACCCCGAAGGCTGCGCTCCCCAGCATTCCGGCGATGAATGCACAGGAGCTCAGGAATGCCCGCTTGTCAGGCCCTGCCAGACGTGCACCGATCAGGCCCGCCACCGCCACAGCCGGAAACACGAAGCCCCACGGATGTTCCGTCAGGTTCCGCCAGACCTGAGGCCGGACGTGGAGGGTGGCCGCCGTCACCACCGCCGTCAGCACGACCACCCCGGGCCAGGCCACAACCGCGACATGACGGGCACGCGCCCGAACCTCGCCCTCGGTCTTCAGCGCCACCCACCGGGCGCCATGCAGGGCGAGCGTCAGAAACGCCAGAACCCCTACGAGCGCCGTGTACCAGTCCAGAATCCCCACGTCGCCCTGCACGCCGAAATGCGTCCAAAGCGGAAGGAAGTAGTAGCCCGCCGCGTCCAGCGGTACCCCACGGATCACGTTCCCCAGCGCCACTCCGAAAAACACGGCCAGCAGTCCGCTTGCCAAGGTGAAGGTTGCGTCCCAAAACGGCTTCCAGACGGGGCTGTCAATATGGCTCCGAAACTCAATCGCGATGCCTCGCAGGATCAGCAACCACAGCACGATCATCAGCGGCAGGTAGAAACCGGAGAAGCTAGAGGCGTACAGTTTCGGAAACGCGAAGTAGAGTGTGCCTCCCGCTGCCAGTAACCATACCTCGTTGCCATCCCAGAACGGACCGATCGAACGGATCACCATGCGCCGTTCGCTCTCGCCCCGCGCCACACCCAGGTGCACGATACCGGCGCCGAGATCGAACCCGTCCAGCACCACGTAGGCCGTGATCATCCACGCGACCAGGCAGAACCACAGCGTCTCCATGGCACCCTCCTACGAAGCAGCTCCCGCTCCTACCGGTGCCGGAGCGTGCCTCTGTAAAGGCTCGGGACCGTGCGCGATCTCGCGGCACACCAAAAAGAGAAACAAAACACTTAGCAGGGCGTACAGCCCCATGAAACCGATCAGCGTAAACAGAGCATTTCCAGCTGAAACATGCACCGAAGCGCCTTCGCTCGTCCGCATCAGACCGTAGATGACCCAGGGCTGGCGGCCCAGCTCCGCTGTAAACCATCCGGTGGTGTTGGCGATGTACGGAAAGGGCAGCATCAGCATGAGCACCCACAACCACGGGCGGGAATCATACAGTGTGCCGCGCCGCAGCTTCCAAACCGCAACGGCGCTCACGGCGATGAAAATCGTCCCGAGACCGACCATGATGTGGTAGCTGTAGTACAAGAGCGGAATATTGTCCGGCCAGTCACGCTCGGGAAAGGCGTCCAGACCTTGGACTTCCGCCTGCCAGCGCTGGTAGGTCAGAAAGCTGAGCATCCGGGGTACCAGTAGCGGGTTGTCCAGCTTCCGCTTCTGTACGTCCGGCTGGCCGACCAAGGCGATGGGCGCTCCTTTCTGCGTCTCGAACAGCCCTTCCATGGCCGCCAGCGTCACGGGCTGGTAGCGTGCGACGTTCGCCCCCTGGCGGTCGCCCGTAGGGAAGAGCATCAGCACGGAACTGATACAGGCCGCGATCACTCCAACGCGCACGAAGATGCGCCCGTAATCCGGATAGCGTCCTCCCAGAAGGTAGAAGGCGCCGATCGAAGCCATGAAGAAGCCGGCAGTTACCACAGAACCGATCATGGTGTGAAGATACTGCCAGGGTAGCCATGGGTTAGTAAGCAACGCCCAGAAGCTCTCCAGCTGGATCTCGCCCCCGGGGCCGAGCGTGTAACCCACGGGATGCTGCATCCAGGCATTCGTGGCCACGATGAAAAAGCCCGAGATCCACGAACCCAGAAAGACCAGAAAGGCGGTCCACCAGTGCCCCTTCGGGCCCAGTCGCTTCTCCCCGAACAGCAACATCCCCAAAAATGCCGATTCCAGAAAGAACGCAAACACTCCCTCCATGGCCAGGGTCTGCCCGATGACGCCGCCCGCGGCCTTCGAAAACGGAGCCCAGTTGGTTCCGAACTGAAATTCCATCGGAATGCCGGTGACCACACCCATGGCAAAGTTGATGCCGAAAATCCGCGCCCAAAAGCGTACGGCATGGTTGTAGCGCTCATCGCCGGTGCGGAGCGCCATGGTCTTGAGGATGATCAGCAGCAGCGCCAGTCCCATGGTCAACTGCGGAAACAGGTAGTGATACGTGACGGTGAATGCGAAATGGAATCGATGAATCGCCAGTGCCGAATCCATAGCTCCAGACCCGAGTATACGAAATGGCGGGAACCCTTGACACATTCGTAACGCCGGCAGTACAATGCCCCCCATAAAAAAGGGGTGCTGCATGAAGCAATTGGTCGCCGTCCTGACATTTGCTGGGATCCTCGGTGGGCTTTTGCCGCTCGCCGGGCAGGTAGCCACAGGTTCCTTACAGGGGACCGTGCTGGATCCGGCGGGCGCCGCGGTGCCTGCGGCCACTGTTACGGCGCGCCATGAGCCGACCAGCCAGGAGTTCACCACCTCGACCACGGAAGCCGGGCTGTTTGTGTTCCCCAGCCTTCCCGTCGGAGCGTACTCCATCACGGTGGAGAAGGTCGGTTTCAAAAAAGCCGTGCAAAGCGGCATCGAGATCCGCGTCGCGCAGCGTCAGGTAGCCGATTTCCGGCTCGAGCTCGGCCAGGTGGTCGAAACCGTCGAGGTGCGCGAAGCCGTGATCCTGCTGGAAACGCAAACGCCGGAGCGCGGCCAGAACTTCTCCAACAAGTTCATGCAGACTCTGCCGCTCTTTACAGGCGGGGTCCGCAATCCGGAGGTGTTTGTCACCTATATGCCCGGTGTCAACACCGGCTTCGGAGAGACCTCCATCTCCGGATCGGGCGGCCGCGCCAAGGAGGTCCTGCTGGACGGAGCCAGCCAGACCATTCCGGAGTCCGGCGGCGTGGTCTTCAATTTTCCGGCCTCCGAACAGTTCGGCGAATTCAAGCTCATTACCTCCAATTACAACGCCGAATACGGCCGCTTCGGCGGCGGCGTGGAGGTATTTATCACGCGCTCGGGCACGAATGATTTGCATGGCGGAGCTTTCTGGAACCTCCGGCGCGACATCTTCAACGCCGCCGGCTATAACGTGAACCGCGTGCCCGGCCGCCCCAGAGGATTCCGCCCGAAAGAGCGGTTCAATGAGGTAGGGGGCGTCATCGGCGGCCCGGTGTTTCTGCCACGCCTTTACGACGGTCGCAACAAGACCTTCTGGTTTTTCACGATCGCCAAGGATCTACGCCCGGCCTCGATCAGCCAGTCGGTAGCCACGCTTCCCACGACCCGAATGAAGCAGGGAGATTTCAGCGAGGTGTCACAGCTGATCTACGATCCTGCCACGACCGCCGGCAACACCCGTACGCCTTTTCCCAACAATTTCATCCCGCGCAGCCGTTGGAGCCGCGTGTCGCAAAACGTGGTTCCGCTCGTCCCAGACGCCAACGTCGCAACGCTTACCGGCAACTTCCAGTTCACGAATCAGCAGGTGATCGAGGACACGCATTGGAGCATCAAGTTCGATCACGCGGTGACCTCGAATAACCGGTTCGCATATTACATGAGCCGGCAGAATCAGAATGTGGGTAACACCTTTACGTTCCCCGGGCCTCTTGGCACCGGCCTCGGTGCAAACACCCAGCGTCCGGAAAACTACCGCCTGAACCATGACTTGGTCATTAACCCCACGACACTACTGCACAGCACCTTCGGATTCACGCGCCAGCAGCAAGGTTGGGACAATCCGGCCCAGAAAGGATGGGGTAGCAAAATCGGTTTGCCGCTCTCGGGCCTGTCGGATGCCTTTCCGGTAGTGCAATTTACCGGGGCCGACGGCTTGAGCGCCTGGGGCGTTCAGGACGGCAAGGTCTCCAACGGCACCCAGTTGAACTGGACCTTCCACTTCAACCAGTCGCTGTCGCTGATTCGAGGCAAGCACGAATACAAACTCGGGTGGGATTTCCGCCGCCTGCGAACGTTCTCCGACCCTCTTGACTTGGCGGGAACCAACGGCCGTTATGTTTTCGCCCGGGCACAAACCGCTCTCCCCACAGCCTTGGCCACCACCGGCCATGCTTTTGCCAGCCTCCTGTTGGGTGCAGTGGATCAGGCGGCTATGACTCCGCTACCCGTCATCCCCGGCGAAATCCGCTATGCTTACCAGGCCGTCTATTTTCAGGACAACTGGAAGCTGACTCCCAAACTCACTTTGACGCTCGGTCTTCGGTATGAAGTTCCCGAAGGATGGCATGAGAAAGACGGTAATTACTCTCACGTAGACTTGAACCGGGCGAATCCCGGCGCCGGAGGCCTGCCGGGTGCTTTGGTCTTCGCCGGAAAAGGTGCGGGCCGCACGGGTCAGAAGCGATTCTATCCTACTGACTTTTCCAATTTCGGGCCCCGCCTGGGCTTCGCTTATCGGCTCTTCGATAAGACGGTTCTGCGCGGCGGTTACGGAGTCTACTACCAGACGCTCGGCAACGGAGGTTGCGGCTGCCGTGTGGGATTCGGAGCCTACTACGGTGTCACCTGGACGTCCGATGGGATGAATCCCATATTCAATTGGGACGGGGGCATCCCGCTTCCTCCCGGGTTTCAGCCGCCGCCGTTCCTTGACCCGAGCTACGGTAACTTCCAGGATGTGGACCATATGGGTCCTACCTTTGGACAGGCACCCCGGATTCATAACTGGAGCTTCAACATTCAGCAAGAAATCAAGAGCTTCCTGATCGATGTAGCCTATGTGGGAAACCGTGCGCGGAAGCTCAATTCCACCGTGGAACTGAACCAGCTCCCCGTATCCCGCCTCTCTCTGGGCCCCCTGTTGCAAAAACGCATCGCGGATCCGGAGGTGGTGGCTGCGGGATTCCGGAAGCCCTTCCCGAACTTCCCGGATAACTTCACGCTGGCCCAAGCCTTGCGCCCCTATCCGCAATACTTCGGGGTGTTGTCACGAAACGCCGGCGTAGGGCGCAGCTGGTATGACTCTTTGCAAGCCAAGGTGGAGCGCCGCTTCGGCGCCTGGCAGATGATGGCGGCCTACACGTGGTCAAAGACGCTCGGCTTGGCGCACTACCGCCAGATCTTCACGCAGTCCCAAGTCTGGGCCCAGGACAATTACAACATCAACGACATGAAGTCTTATTTGCACTTCGATCAGCCCCACGTACTGAATATCCTGAACAGCTTCGACCTCCCCATCGGCCGTGGTAAGCGGTTCCTGAACACCAACAGGCGCTGGCTGGACGCGCTGGTGGGCCACTGGACCATCGCGGCCGCGCAGCGCTACTACAGCGGCAATCTGATTCAGGTCTCCGCTCCCAACACTCTGGGCGCGGGCGTCCTGTTTACCCGCTTCAAGAAAGCCAATGTCACGGGGAACCCGATTCGGACCAACGTGAGCCGCACCGCGCTCGACCCGGACAACCCCGCGGTCCGGTGGTTCAACAGCGGCGCGCAGTCTCCCTTCGCCATTCCCGGCCAGTTCCAGCTGGGCAACGCGGCGATCTTTTACAATGACTTCCGCAATCCGCCGATTTTCATCGAGAACGTTTCGATCCAGAAGCGGTTTAAGTTCGCGTACGCGGGAGACCGCTCCATTGATCTGGTCTACCGCGCCGACGCCTTCAACCTGTTCAACCGGACAAACTTCGGCGGCATCGTGGGTACGGTCGGTAACCCGAACTTCGGCAGGCCGACCGCGCCGCAGCAGGCGCCGCGGATCATCACCATGGGCCTGCGCCTGGATTTCTGAAGGCGCTTGGATGAATCCGCCGCTTTCGCGCCGGCAGTTTGTGGCCCTGTCGGCCGCCAGTCCGCTTGCGGCGCAGAGCATGGAGCCGGAAATCGTCCGCCGGCACGACGAGCGGGTTCGCTCGCTGCTCCAGCAGCAGATTACGGATCCAGCCAGCCCTTGGCGCGGCGCGTCGCTGGACCGTTTCGGCCTCTGTTTCCCCGGGTCGGCGGCCGCAATGCTCGAAGCGTTCACGGCCGCCTTCCTCCACCCCGGTTCGCGCTATTATCGCGATTCTGTGTTGGTCGAGCGGATGCGGCTCGCCGCCGCTTACCTGGAGCGGGCCCAAAATCCGCAGGGCAACATTGACCTCGTTATCACCAACTTCAACTCCCCTCCGGACACGGGGTTTGTCGTGCACGGCGTAGCGACGGCCGCCGTCCTTGCCAGGCGCGCGGGCAAAACCGAGCTGGAGGCTTTGACCGAGCCGTTTTTGCGCCGCGCCGCGGCGGCAATGGCGGCCGGAGGAGTACACACCCCGAATCACCGTTGGGTGATCTGTTCGGCTCTGGCTCAGGTCAACGAGTTATACCCGGATCCGGCCTGGCTCCGGCGCATCGACCAGTGGCTTGCCGAGGGCGTGGATATCGACGGCGACGGCCAGTACACCGAACGCAGCACGCTCGTCTACAACGCTATAACCAACCGCGCGTTTGTGGTCATGGCGGCCAAGCTCCGGCGGCCGGAACTGCTCGATCCGGTAAGGCGCAACCTGGAATCCATGCTCTATCTCCTGCACCCCGGCGGCGAGGTCGTCACGGAAATCTCGCGACGGCAGGATGCAGGCGAACGCGGCAACATGGGCCGTTACTGGTTTCCGCTCCGGTATCTGGCGGTACAAGATGGCGACGGACGTTTCGCGGCGCTGGTGCGAACTTTGGAGCCGGAACATGCCGGCCTTCCGGCGCTGATGGAGTACCCGGAGCTGAATCGTGAGCTGCCCGCGCCGGCGCCGCTTCCCGAAGATTTCGAGAAGCATTTTCCGGAACTCGGCATTGTTCGGGTGCGCCGCGGCTTGACGAGCGCCACCATCCTTTCCGGATCCAGCCGCTTCTTCACGCTTCGGCGCGGACTCGCGGTCATGGCTGGACTGCGGATGGCCGGCGCGTTTTTTGGCAAGGGCCAGTTCATCCCGGAGCGACTCGAGCCGCGCGCCGGCGGATGGCTACTCTCGCAAACACTCCAGGCCGGCTACTACCAGCCGTTCGATCCACCGCGCCGGATCACTCCCCGCAACTGGTACGCGACACGGCCCGAGCGGCGCCAAAGCGAGATCTGCCGGCTGGAGTATTGGGCCACAGTCACCGAAACAAGCGAGGGCTTCAAGGTCCGCCTCGAGGCCGCCGGGACGCATGGCGTGCCCGTGGCGGTCGAGATCAACTTCGGCGACGCGGGCCGCCTGGAGGGGTGTCAGCCGCATCCCGAGGTCCCGCAGTGCTGGCTTTTGACGCAGGGGGTCGGAAGCTATCGCTTGGGAGGCCACCAGCTCCGTTTTGGCCCGGGTCGCTCGGAGCATCGCTATATCCAGGTCCGCGGCGCCGATCCGAAACTCCCCGGTCCGAGCGTCTACCTGACCGCCTTCACCCCCTTCGACCACACCCTCCTCTTCTCCTGAAAAAATCTGTCAGCCTGGTCTGTCCCCTTTTTCGGGGAGTGGTGCGGACGAGAGGACTTGAACCTCCACGGGCTTGCGCCCACTAGAACCTGAATCTAGCGCGTCTGCCAATTCCGCCACGTCCGCACAGGGCGAGGGTGCTTTCGATTGCCATTTTCCTCAAAACCCGTACTGAGTGTCAACGTCCGGAGGACTTCACTGCAGCCGCACCGTGACCACGTTCGTTTCCCGGCCTGCCACGACCAGCCGAATCTCGACGTCCCCACGCCCCGCCAAAGCCCGCGGCAGCGGCCCCAGATTCACCTGGTCCAGACCCACGAACTGCCCCTGAGCCACCGGCCCTTGCACGCCCACCGGCTCTCCTCCCACTGTGGCCGTCGCCGCGCCCGAGCCGTCGCGCATTCCCGTACCAAATAACGAGAGAAACACTTGGTCCCCCGGCCCGCCCAGATCCACAGCTACGGGCGCACGAGCCCCGAGAGGCGCCGCCGCATCGAACAGGTAGTCCCAGTTCTGGGATCCGTCTGCTCTTACCCTGATGGCCAGACCCGCCGCGACTCCTCGCCCGTCTCCGTTTGCGCTGAACAGCGCGGGGCTTATCGCCTCCACCATCACCTGCCCTTTGGTGACCGTCCGGCCGTCCCGGACAATCTCCAGCCGCGCCAGGCCCTGAGTGGTGCCCACGGGCACCAGGAAATTCAGCTGGCCCGGAGAGACGAAAAACAACGGCGCACTTCGCGTCCGGCCCCCTGAATCCGTCACTTTTACCGACACTCCCCCCAATGTCTCCGGCAACGGCAGCTCGGTCGCCTCCGCAATGCCGGCAGCCATATCCCCCCCGAAGGCGCTCGCGATGGACTCAGCGGTCACCAGCGGGAGGTAATTCGCCGCCGAAACCACAGCCGCAGGCGCGGCGAACGGCAACCGGTCGGGCACCACCCGCACCGGAGTCGTAAACTTCAGGGGGAGCCCGGCCGCCAGATACGTCAATTCGCCGAAAAACGCCGTCCACCCTGCAGCCGGGGCCGACACGGTGATCTCATAGACGCCCGAGCCCGTCGCCGTCACCGTCGAACTCACCCAGCTTGGCCCAATCGCCTCGTACCGGAAGTCCCGCGCAAGCGGATTTGTCGCCTGCCACAGGCGCACTTCAACGGGCGCATCCTGCGCGCGTACCCGGATCGTACTCTCGGAAGGAAACTCCCAGGTAAATCGCGGCAAACTCCCTTCGCCCGCCACCAAACGGAAAAAGGTCAGTGCGCCGGTCAGCACGTCTGCCGCCGCGGGCGTATTCAGCCCGTGGCCGGTGTTAGGAACGTAGCGAAGATATTTGGGGCCGGGCAAATCATCGAAATAGAAGCGAGAAGAGTCCGGCAGAAAAAACTCGTCGCCGCTTGCATGGATCAGGTACTTCGGCATCACCAGCCGGTCACGGTAGGCATACGGATCCACGAGCGCGAACAGCGAGGCCAGCCGCGCAGTCCCCAGCCACGCCATCACGCCCGCCTCTTCGTAGTCACGGACCGCCGGAGCCCAGAAGCCGTAGGCCTGCCAGTGATGCAAGAACGCACGCTCGACGTTGAGCGTGTCAATCACCAGCGGGATGGCCGCCACCACCCGGGGATCCACCGCCGCCGTCAGCCAAGTGGTCCAGCCGCGCTTGGATGCGCCGGCGACCACAAACCGGTCCACGGTGCGATTTCCTCCGTCGCCGGTGGCTGCAAAGGCAGTCACGGCGTCCATGGCACGCACCGCCGCCTTCGTCATCGGCAACTGCGCCGGCCAGGTCTCATCGCCCGTACGCAGAAACTTGTCCCATGTGTAGGCGATGAGTGCATCCTCGCTGCGGCTGCGGCTTTCCTCGGTGAAACGGAGCGGCTGGTTGGGAACCTGCTGCAGCTCCGCCAGGACCGCGCCGGCCAAGACGGCCGCCAGCCCGAGCGCCGGATCCACCGAGGACGGCGGCGTGTCGCTGTTGGACCCCCCGGAGATCAGCAGCAGGCCCGTACTGGTTCGCACCAGCGCCGGAACGACCACTGTCAGCCAGTGCTTCCACAGCGTCCGGTCCACCTCGGCCGCCGTGCGCCAGTTTTGCGAAGTGAGCTCCAAAATGTGCGCCGTATAGCCGGCCCCTGCTACGGTTTGCACCCGGCGGTACGCATAGGCCCCATCGGGCTCGGCCACATAGCGGTCCAACGCGGTTGTTTGAGCCGGCGAGACAATCGCGGCGGCGAGGAGCAGGAAAGCACAGCAGGGGCGAGCGCGCATGACGCCCCTATTGTATCCTCAGGGGGCGCTCCCGGCCCGTCACCACTCCGAGTACGGGGTACCGTCCAGGCTGATTTTGTCGGAGCCGCTGCGCACGTCGAAAATGCCCGGCTCGGCCTGATTGGCGCTTGCCAGGGCGTCCTCCATGATCACCCGCCAGGTCGTGTTCGATCCCGTCATCGGATCCACGGGGATCTGTCGCAGGTAACCCTCGCGCACCAGATCCTCAAGGGTCTGTGGAGCTTTCTGTTTGTCAATGGTGTACTCGTCAATCATCGTGCGCAGCGTGAACAGGTTGCTCTTGAGCACGCTTTCTTTGGCGCGAATGATGGAGCGCTGGTAGAGGGGCACGGCGATCGAGACCAGGATCGTGATGATCGTCATGACGATCATCAGCTCGATCAGGGTAAAACCGCGGCATTCGTAGTGCACCGCCCTGGTGCGACTACCATTCCGAATACGGAGTGCCATCGGCTGCCCTCTCGAAACTCTTGGTGTAGACGTCGAAGACATTCTGGCCGCCCCAGCTCTGCGAATTTGGATCATCTTGCATGCTTCGCAGGCCCCAGTCGGTCGAGTTCGTCAGAGGGTCTTTGGGGATGCGGCGCAGGAAGCGCACTTTCTTGTCCACGGTGCCGGCCAGTTTGACTCCTTCAACCAGAACCTCCAGCGTTTTCGGATAACAAAACGTGTCCATCTCCGGGGGGCCGAGCTGGCCTGCGTCGCAAAGGTCCTTGTACTTATCAATGGCCGTGCGGATTTCCCGCAGCGCCCAGCGCAGTTCCCGTTCCCGCTCGCGTCGCACTTTGTAGCGGGCGATCGGAACCGCCATGGCCGTCAGCAGGGCCATGATCGTAAACGCCACAATCAGCTCAACCAAGGTCAGGCCCTTGCGATTTCCGAGTCGCATCGCCTCCTACTTACTTAATATTGACGCTCACCTGCGGCGATCCACTCAAGACGGTCTCCCCCCGGGAATTCCGCCAGGACAGCTCGGGCAGCGTGACCGCGGTGGTCCCCCGCGCGACCGTCTGAAACACCAGCGTGACCAGAGTGCCGGAGCCGCTGATGCCTCCGGTGCCCGGCAGGCGGCTGAGCTGGATCGTGGCGTCGCCCGTGTCGTTGAGGATGTTGCGCGTGAAGATCACTTCTCTGCCGTCCCCGCTCAGGAAGCCGCCGCGCTGCACTTCGTTGAGACGGAGGAAATTCGGATCGAATTTCACGCGTATCGGGGCGTCAAACAAGTCGGTGACGTTCTCCGCCTGAATAGCGAGCGTCACGACGCCCGGCAACTGGGCTTCGGCAGGCGAAGGAGCCACAACCACGCGTGCCGCAGCGGGCGGGGAGGGCGCCGGAGCTTCCGGTTTGGGCTCCGGCGCCCGTGGCGGCGTCTCCGGGGGCTTCGGTGCAGCTACCGGAGCGGCGCTTTCCCGAGGCCGGCGCTCGTAACTCACTCGCACGGCACGCTCGGAGCCGGCCGCGATCCCTTTGTAACTCAGTGCGTCAAGCTCGGGAGCGCGCACCACGCGCGGCACGATCGCCACTACCAGCTCACTTTCGTTTCGCTCCACGCTTTCACTGGAAAACAGCCGGCCGAGCAAAGGTATGCTCGCCAGCCCGGGCACACCGGAGACGGCTTTCGTCTCCTGCGTCTGGATCAGGCCGCCGAGCAGGCTCACCTCCCCTTCGCGCAGTCGGATGTCATGAATCACCTTGCGTTGTCCGACGAGCGGTTGCGAAATCCCGCCGATATCCACCCGGTCCCGCACCTGCGAAATGTCCAGCTCCACGTGCAGAGAAACTTCGTCCGTACCGTGAACCTTCGGCGTCAGATCCACATTCACGCCCACATCCAGAAATTGGAACGTGTTGAACAGGCTGTTCAAGCCCGTCCCGATTTGACCGAACGCGGGCTGGAAACCACCGGTCGAGTAGGGGACCCTGTCGCCGATCCTGAGACTGGCCTTCATGCCGTCCGCGGTGCGCACCTGCGGCGACTGAAGGACACGTGTGCTACGATCGCTCATCAGGGCTTCCAGCAAGGCTCCCGGCAGCGTGATGGACCAGTCGCTGGTCGAAAGTTTGTCGAGGCGGGACAGCGAAATCAGGTCGGAACTGCCGCCTGCTTGACCGCCTCCCTGAGTGCCGCCGCCGCGCGACACAGGGTTGCGCGGCGTGAACACAATGGGAATATTCAGCCCGGGAATCCCGGACGTCAAGTCCCGCGTCCGGCTGCGGTTGACTTCCATGACGATGATGTCCACCACAACCTCCGGCCGCGGGCGGTCCAGGTTGCGCAATAACATCTCCGCCAGCGCCACCTGGTCCACCGTGCCCCGGACCAGCAGCGCCATCTGGGTCTGCAAGGGGAAGATCCGCTGGGCGTTGGTCACCGCCCGGATGGCGCTCATAATTTCCGTCAGCTCCTGTTGCGTGGCCACGTTCGTCAGGTAAAAGACCTTGGCCACCTGGTCCTCATATTCCTGCCGCTTGGTCGGGTTATCTGCGGTCACAAAAACGGTATTCGAGGAAAGCGGCTTCCAGAAGGCTTTCGTGATCAGGGCAATGTAATCCAGGGCCTCCTCCAGCGTGGCGTTGACCAGCTCCACGTTCAGGGGCCGTGCCGGCACCTGCGTGGTGAACTCCGGATCGAACAGTACGTTGATCCCGGCCAGCTTGCCTACCGTCTCAAACAACACTCTCGGAGGCTGATTGTTCATCTTGAGCGTGATCGGGGTGGGCGAGAGCGGTTTCAGTTCGGGAACCGAACGCGCCGCGGCAAGCCTGGCCTCGAGCTCGCGCCGCGCCAGCTCCGCCGCGCTCAATCCCCGCTCCTGCGGCGCTTTCTCCTCAGGCTTCTCCCCTCGCTGACGCGCCTTTTCTTCCCGATCCAGGATGTCGAGAACCTCACGGAGCTCCTGCCGGGCGATCACAGAGGAAGGGTCGATCGCCAGCGCCCGGCGCAGCTCTTCCACGGCTTCGGTAAGCTTTCCCTCCTCTCGCAACTTCTGGCCGCGATCCACGCGTGCCTGAGCGGCCTGGAACCGCATGCGGGTCGCCAGCAACCGGTAGGAGGGATCACCCGGGTCCTCCGAAACGGCCTGCTGGTAAAACTCCAGAGCTTTCTCCCAGTCCTGCTGCCGCTCCGCCCGGCGTCCCTCCGCCACCAGTTTGTCGCCTTTGCGAGTCCGGCCTTCGAGGACCGCCGGTCCTGAAGGAGCCAGCAGGATGGCGGCTGCCGCAACGGCTATCCACTTCCAAACACGCGCCTTAGGGTTCGCCGTCTGTGTTAACATAGAGGTTCCCGCGCCCTGATGGGTCACACAACTGTTTGACGGGCGAAGGGTTGCGACCGTGCAACGGGGTGGTCCCGGCGGTGGATTCGGGCATCAAGATCCTTTGTGACAACCGTAGCGCGAGCCACAACTACCACCTGCTCGAACGCTTCGAGGCGGGCATGGTCTTGACCGGTACGGAGGTCAAGGCGGCCCGCGCCGGAAAGATCCAGCTGCGGGACAGTTACGGCGAAGTCGTCAACAATGAAGCCTGGCTGGTCAACGCCCACATCAGCCCGTATTCGCACGGCAACCGCGAAAACCACGACCCGCTCCGGCGCCGCAAGCTACTGCTCCACCGCCGCGAGATTGACCGGCTACTCGGCAAGACCCGGGAAAAGGGCCTCACGCTGATCCCTACCAAGGTCTACTTGAAGAACGGGCGGATCAAGTGTGAACTGGCCCTGGCGAAGGGCAAGAAGCTGCACGACAAAAGAGAAGCCGAAAGAAAGCGTGCCGAGCAAGCCGAGGCGCGCGCTGCGATGGCTCAAAGATCCCGCTCTTCGACGTAGTCGTATGGAAGTCAGACTGGTTACCCTGAAGCCGGAAGATATCGAAGCCGACGCCTTGGCCGCCGTCGTTTTCGAGCGCGCGGCGGACGAACAGCCCTTGGAGCCGGACACCGCCGCCCGGCTGAACACACTCAGCCGAAACTGGCTCGATGAGCTCTACCGCAGCGGCGAGTTCCGAGGCAGAGCGCTCGAAACCGCGCTGCTTCACCGCCCGCCCGAGCTCAGAGTATCGCGACTACTGGTTGTGGGCGGTGGCAAGCGCGACAACTTCACGCCGGCGGAACTTCGCAAGGCCGCCGGGACGGCCCTGCGGACGCTTAAGAGCAAAGGGGCACACCGAGTGGCCTTCCTGCTCGATCCCGAATTTTCCGCCCCCGAGCATATCGAGGCGGCGACTGAAGGTGCCATACTCGGCAACTACGAGCCGGACCGCTATAAAACCGACAACAAGGATGCCGGACGGGTGGACGAGGCCTACTTTGCCGTCGCCGCAACGAAACCTGACGCAGAAGAAGCCCTGCGGCGAGGCTGCATCATCGCCGAATCTCAGAACTACACGCGCGACCTCGTCAGCGAACCGGCCAACCGCCTGACCCCGACTTTGCTTGCCGAGCGCGCCCGCCAAACCGCCTCCGAACTCGGACTGGAATGCGAGGTTCTCGACCAGACGCGGATGCAGCAGCTCGGCATGGGAGCGCTGCTCGCCGTCGCGCAAGGCAGCAGCGAGCCCCCGGCGCTAATCATCATCCGCTACCAGCCTGAACACACCCCCGTGGAGCGGGTTCATCTGGGCCTGATCGGCAAAGGCGTCACCTTCGACACAGGCGGGATCTCGCTGAAGCCCTCCGAAGGCATGGAAAAAATGAAATACGACATGGCCGGGGGTGCGGCGGTGATCGGAGCTATGCGCGCCATCGCTCAACTAAAGCCCCCCGTGCCCGTCACCGGCCTTGTCCCGGCAGTGGAAAACATGCCCGGAAGCCGTGCCCAACGCCCGGGCGACATCGTGACCTCCTTGTCCGGCAAGACCGTGGAGGTCCTCAACACGGACGCGGAGGGCCGGTTGATCCTCGCCGACGCCATCACGTACGCCCGGCGGCTCGGATGTACTCACCTGCTCGATGCGGCCACGCTTACCGGCGCCATCGTCATTGCCCTGGGCCATGTCCACGCGGGTGCCTTCTCCAATGACCAGCGGTTCCTGGAGACGGTACTGGCCTCTGCCAGAAAAGAGGGGGAAAGGCTGTGGCCCATGCCTCTCGATGATGACTACAAAGAGTCGCTCAAGAGCACCTTCGCCGACATCCCCAACGTGGGAAACCGCTGGGGAGGGGCCATCACCGCGGCCATGTTCCTCAAGGAGTTTGTTGAAACCACGCCCTGGGTTCACCTCGATATCGCCGGAACGGCCTGGTTGGAAGAGGCCAAGCCGTTCCTGGCCAAAGGTCCGACCGGGATCCCGCTGCGTACCTTTGTCCGTGTCGCCCTGGAGATCGGACTCCCTCAACAAACGTCCGCCTAGCGGCACCACCGCGTCGCCCGGTCGCCGGCCCGTGGCACCTCCGAGTGCGGCGCCATCGTATCGTCGCCGTTGCCGCCACCCAGCTGGCCGAGACTCCGGGTTCCGTAAAGAGCCAGCTGATATCGGTTCCTCAGACCGGTTTTGTGCAGCAGGCGGGATAAGTAAACCTTCACCGTACCCTCAGTGATCGAAAGCGCTGCGGCAATCTCGCGGTTCCGCATCCCACGGCTGACCAGCGCGAGCAGCTGTCCCTCCCTCCGCGTCAGCTTCACGGGGTGCTGAGGGCCAATAAACGCGTTCGGCGGCGGACCCTCCAGTGAAACCGCCCCCGCCACGGCCCGCCGTAACGTTTGCATCGCCTCCTCAGGAAGCGCTGACTTCGGTAGCACACCGCGGATGCCCACCTCCAGGGCGTGATCCGCCAGTTCTCCGTACAAGCCCTTTGTCCACAATAGGATACGGCAAGCGGGCGCGACCCGGTGCAGCTGCGCGACAAAGGCCAGAGTGAATTCCGCTTCTTCATCCAGGAGCAGAACATCCGGGTTCAGGCTCTGGACCCAGTCGAGCAGGCTTTCATCGGAGCGCCGGAACCCGAGATATTTCCAGTCGGGATGTCCTTGAAGCAAGCTCTCGAGGCCTCGAGCCAGTATCGGGGAATCGGTACAAACTGCTACTCCGAACATTTCTATCCTTCCTCAAGAAAGGGTGTGCAAGATATACCATCTCTTGGCGCTTTTTACACGCATTTCTATGCTTTTTGGCCAGTTCGCCATGCCTGTCGCACGCCTGCTGCCAGAGTTCTTTAGCCTCTTGATATCATATTTCCTGCGCGAAATCTTGAAACCTGAGGCCCGCACCCTGCATCCATAGTCGGTGGAAGGTGCCAGAGGGCCCTTCCCGAGGGGGCCTTGTCCCCCCGAAATCCACGTGATCAAGGAGGTGAGCAACGATGTTGCACAGCCTGATCGAAACCGACATCCGTCAGACGCTGGATCACTTCCGTCGTTCCGTGGATCAGCTGTTTGAGAACTTCTTCTCCTTCGCCCCGCGAACGGTGGAAGCGGCAGAGTGGACCTTCAGCCCCGCAGTCGAGTCCTATTGGACGGATGACAACCTCAAGCTGCGGGTAGTCCTGCCCGGGGTTGATGAAAAGGACGTTAAGGTCACGCTCCAGGGCAATCAGTTGGTGATCGAGGGCGAGCGGAAAGCCCCGGAGGGGATGAGCACCAGCCGCTACACCTCGGTCTGGCTGCCCTACGGGCGCTTCTATCGCACCGTGGATCTCCCCAACGGGCTCGACCTCGACAAGCTGAGCTGCCGGCTCAACAGCGGCATCCTGGAGGTCACGATCCCCGTGGCGGAGGCCATGAAGCCGCGTCGCATCCAGATCACCGCGGGCGAGGAGAGGAAGGCCATTAGCGCCTGAACCCTCGTGGTGGCGCCTTGCCTGGACCCTTTGCCGGGCCCGGGCAAGGCGCTTCTGGTTCGGACAGAGCTCGCGGAGAATCCGCCATGGACCGCCTGCGCCGACAACAGTGGATCTTTTCCCTGGTTTACCTGACCGTTGCAGCAATCGCCCTCTATAGCTTCCAGCTCGCCATCTCCGCCCCGGCTCCCCGACGCGTCTCCTACAGTCAGTTCGTCGGTGAAGTGCGGGCCGGACGCGTCAGCGCCGTCAAGGTCACCGAGCGCGAGTTCGTGGGAGCGCTCAAAAGCGACCCGGGACGCCGCAAACGCGAGCTGATCATCGCCACGCGCCTGCCCGGCATTGACGAAACCGGCCTCATCAAAGAGCTGGAGGCACGAGGCGTGGATCTGGCCGGGCAGATCGAGACCCGGCCCTGGTGGATCGAGCTCATGGTCTCGTGGCTGTTGCCGCTGCTGGTGCTGGGCGCCATCTGGGGCTATGGCATGCGGCGCATGGCCCAGGGGGCGGGCCCGCTCAGCTTCGGCCGCAACCGCGCCAAGATCTACGACGACTCCAGCCGCATTGACGTCACCTTCGCGGACGTGGCCGGCATTGACGAGGCCAAGGCTGAACTCCAGGAGATCGTGGATTTCCTCCGGAACCCGCAGAAATACCAGAGGCTCGGCGGGCGCATACCCAAAGGCGTCCTTTTGGTCGGCCCGCCGGGCACAGGCAAGACGCTGCTGGCGCGCGCCGTGGCGGGCGAGGCCAAGGTCCCCTTCTTTTCCATCTCCGGCTCGGAGTTCGTGGAAATGTTCGTCGGGCTCGGCGCAGCCCGGGTGCGGGACCTCTTCGAACAGGCCAAACAGAAGGCTCCCTGCATCGTCTTCATCGACGAACTCGATGCCATCGGAAAGTCCCGCTCGGCCGGCCGCGGCCTCATCATGAGCCACGACGAGCGCGAGCAGACGCTGAATCAGTTACTCGTCGAAATGGATGGCTTCGACCCCTCCAAAGGCGTCATCATCATGGGAGCCACCAACACTCCCGAAGTGCTGGACCCCGCCCTGCTGCGCGCCGGCCGCTTCGACCGGCAGGTCGTCATTGACCGGCCGGACCTGCAGGGACGCGAAGCCATCCTCGCCGTCCACGCCCGCAAACTCAAACTGGCCCCCGACGTGGATCTGCGTAAGATCGCCGCGCGCACGCCCGGAATGGTGGGAGCGGATCTGGCCAACATTGCCAACGAGGCGGCCTTGCTCGCCGCCCGCCGCGGCGCCGAGCAGGTCGCCATGCGCGACTTCGAGGAGGCCGTGGACCGCGTGCTGCTCGGCCTGGAAAAAAAGAGCCGCGTCATGACCGAAGCCGAAAAGCAGCGCGTCGCCTACCACGAAGCGGGCCACGCCCTTGTGGCGCTCTCGCTGCCGCACGCCGATCCGGTGCACCGTCTCTCGATCATCCCCCGCACCGTCGGCGCACTCGGCCATATGCTCCAGCTCCCGACCCAGGAACGCTACCTGATGACCCGGCCCCAGCTGGAAGACCAGATCGCCGTCATGCTCGGCGGGCGGGCCGCCGAAGACCTTGTCTATCAGGGCGAGATTTCGACGGGCGCCGCCGACGATCTGCACCGGGCCACGGAACTGGCCCGCCAGATGGTCACGCGCTTCGGCATGAGCGAACGCCTCGGCCATCTGACCTACGGCCAGCCCCTGGCCTCCCAGTTCCTCAGAGGGCCCTTCCAGTTGGAAGAGCGCAACTACAGCGAGCGCACGGCCGAGATGATCGATGACGAAGTGCGTTCAATCATCGACGGACTCTACGCCAAGGTCAAGCGCATTCTCTCGCAACGCCGTGCCGAGCTGGAGCGCGTCGTGCAGCGTCTCCTGGAAAAGGAAACCCTGGATGCGCAGGAGCTTCGCGCCCTCGTCTCCGCCCCGGTACCGGCCGGATCCGCCCCCTGACAGGCGCTCGCCCGGCCCCGGCTGAGTGGCCCGGGTCCCTTTTCACACCGGCGTTCCGGTCCCGCTCCGCCGCCGGGAACGCAGAAACTCCACCAGAAAGCGATCACGCCGGGCCGCAACCTCGGCAAAGCTTTTCTGCGACCAGTCGTAGAACCCGAGTCCCGTTTTCACACCCAGCTCTCCACGTTCCACTTTCTGCCTGAGCAGCGGCGGCGCCTCCGGCCGGCTGTACAGATCCCGCGCCGTATAGTCCATCACCGCATGCACCAGGTCAAGCCCCACGCCGTCGGCGTGCTCGAAGATCCCGTACACCGGCAGCCGCAGTCCGAAGCCGGTTTGGGCCGCCAGATCCACGTCTTCCGGATCGGCAATCCCTTCGGCGACGATGTGCACGGCTTCGCGCCACAGCGCCATCTGCAACCGGTTGCCGAGCTGGCCGGGCCGGTCTTGCTTAACCAGCACCGCCGTCTTTCCGCAGCGCACCAGCAGGCTCCGGACCGCCGCCGACACCTGCGGCGCGGTTTCACGGCCGCAGACAATCTCGACCAGCGGCATCAGGTGCGGCGGATTCCAGAAGTGCGTGGTCAGGACCCGTTCACGCCGCCGGCACGGCATTGCGATCGCCGTGATGCTCAGGCTTGACGTGTTGGAGGCCAATACCGCCTCGGGCGCGATCTGATCCAGGCGCGCGAACAGCTCCTGCTTGAAGCGCAGATCTTCGGGCGCGGATTCGATCACAATGTCCGCTCCGGCTGCCGCCCGCTCCAGATCCGAGCTGGCCCGCAGCAGCCCGGTCGCTCGCGCCGCCTCAGGGGAATCCATCAGACCGTGCTGCTCGAGGAACGCCACCTGTTCCCGCGCCTTCGCCATACCGCGGGCGGCCCCCTCCTCGGTACGACTCACAATCGTGGTCTCCAGCCCGCCGGAAGCCAGCGTGACGGCGATGCCCGGCCCCATCATCCCCGTCCCGATCACGGCCGCAGTACGAAACTCGCGCACCTCGGCCTCACTCCTTCAATTCGATCACCAGAGTCCGGTACGGCTTCGACCCCACGTTCACCAGCTCCGGAGCCACTTCGCCGCGGCCGTGCCAGATCACCTCGCCCGCCTTCCGCTCCCGCACCGCCTTCTCCCCGGTCTCCGGGTCCGTGCGCTCGTAGCGGCAGTCGTCCAGAAACACGATGATCTGATCGTGCGCCCGCACGTGCCGCGGGCGAGCGGCGCCGGGAAGATGCGTGACCTCCATCACCCGGACACGCCCGTTCTCCAGCCGCATTGCTTGCGGCAACGCCTGCGCCGCCGCCTCGGCGAACGCCAGCAGCCCGCACAAACCCATCACGCTTGCTTGCAGTCTCTTCATCGCAGCTCCACCCTCTCGGAAACCAGCCAGAGATAGGAAACGATCCCGCCGGCCAGAATCAGGCCCGTCAGTCCCAGCGCCAGCGCAAAGGAACCGGTGGCATGCGCGATGTAGCCGGTCACCATCGGCGCCAGGACACCCCCCAGGTTGCCGCCGAAATTCTGAATCCCGGAAACTGTGCCCACGATGTTTTTGCCGCACATGGCCTGCGTCAGAGTCCAGGTGTTGGGCGAGCATAAACCCAGGCCGCACAGCGAACCGCCGAGCAGCCACACCGCGGTCATCTTGTCCTCCACCAGACCGGCAGGAACGATCAGACAGGCGACCGCCAGGCCGGCGGTGATGAAGCCCTTACGGACGGCCACCTCCGCCCAACCCCGGCGGATCATCCAGTCGCTGGCCACGCCCGCCAGCACGATCACTGCCGACATGATTACGAACGGGATCGAGCTGTAGAGTCCCATCTCCGCGCTCGAAAACTTGCGCTCCACCACCAGATAGCCCGGCAACCATGTGACGAAGAGGAACCAGGTGTAATCGAAGGCGAAAAAGCCGAGGAAAATGCCGAGCACCGTCCTGCGTCCCAGCAGCGCCCACCCCTCCGTGAACGAAGCCGTGCGCGCCCTCGGCCCGGCCGCCGGGGCCGCACCCTTGGAATCCCACCGCCGCAAAAACAGCCACCACGGCGCCAGCCAGAGCATGGGAATCAAGCCGGCCGCCAGAAAGAATGCCTTCCAGCCGTGCGCCGCCAGAACAAAACCGCCCGCCGCCGCGATCAGCGCCTGCCCCAGTCGCACACCCATCAAATACAGGCCGGTCACCGTGCCGCGCTCCCGCTCCGGGAACCAGTTGGCCACGGCGCGGGCACTGGCAGGAAAGGCCGCCGACTGGCCCACTCCCAGCAACACGCGCACCAGGATCAGATGCCCCAGGCTTGCCGCGTAGGCCGTCGCCGCCGAGGCCAGCGACCAGAACGCGTAGCCCAGAGCGTACGCCCGGCGCACGCCGAAACGGTCCACGAACCACCCCGCCGGCACCTGCATCAGCGAGTACGACCAGAAAAACGCCGACAGCAGCACCCCCATCGTGGCCCGCGACAGCCCCAGTTCCTGCATCATGAACGGCGCCGCCACCGACAGCGCCCCGCGCTGCGCGTAACAAAAGATCGTGGCCGCCACGAGCAGCGCCGCCAGCGCCCATCGCTGCGGAGATTCTCGCAGCCCGAGCCGGGGTCGTTCCTCGACAAACGCCGTGCCTTGCATCGCCACGCCGCGCTCCCCGCCGGGGAGCGTGCGAACAACATAGCACACCGCGAACCCGCTCCAGCCCAGGGTTTCTTGCAGCTTTCGCATCCGGCTGGCACAATAATGGGGCTTGATGTCGGAGGCATATTCCGGTTCCGGGGGGTTCCACCATGCAACAGCTGAGGGTCCTCGCCTTTGTGCTGGCCGGGGGAAAGGGCACGCGGCTTTATCCGCTCACCCGCGAGCGGGCCAAGCCGGCGGTTCCCTTCGGAGGCAAGTACCGGATTATTGACTTCGTCCTCAGCAACCTGATCAACTCCGGCATCTACTCCATCTACGTGCTGATCCAGTTCAAGAGCCAGTCGCTGCTGCAACATCTGCGGGACGGCTGGCAGTTCAGCGGCCTGCTCACCGACCACTTCATCATCCCGGTGCCGGCCCAGATGCGGGCCGCCGACGAGGCCTGGTATCGCGGCACCGCCGATGCCATTTACCAGAACCTCAACCTCATCGAGCAGGCCCATCCCGACTTGGTGGTGATCTTCGGCGCCGACCACATCTACCGCATGAACATCCGCGCCATGATCGAGTACCACTGCGACAAGCGCGCCGAGGTCACGGTCGCCGCGATCCCGGTCGAGCGCCGCTATTCGGCCGACTTCGGCGTCATCGAGGCCGCCCCTGACGGGCGCATCGTGGGCTTCCACGAAAAGCAGCCTGGCGCTCCCACCATCCCCGGCGACCCCGAGCGGGTCTACGCCTCGATGGGCAACTACATCTTCAACGCCGACCGCCTCATCGAGGAACTGTGTCGCGACGCCGAAAACGAGGAAAGCTCCCATGATTTCGGCCGCGACATCCTCCCCTCCCTTGTGGGAAGAGCCGCGATGTTCGCCTACAACTTCCAGACCAACCGCATCCCCGGAGATCCGCCCGAAGTCGAGCCCTACTGGCGGGACGTCGGGACGATTGATGCCTACTACGAGGCGGCCATGGATCTGCGCGCCGTCGTGCCCGCCCTGAATCTCTACAACCGGCGCTGGCCGCTGCGCACCGCCAGCTACCCGGATCCGCCCGCCAAGTTCGCCTTCGACGAGGAAGGCCGCCGCGGAGAAGCCATTGATTCCATCGTCTCGGAAGGCTGCATCCTCTCCGGCGGACTGGTCCGCCGCTGCGTGCTCGGCCGCTACGTCCGCGTCCACGCCGGAGCCGTCGTCGAGGATTCGGTCCTGTTCGACAACTGCGACATCGGCCGCCGCTGCCGCATCCGCCGCGCCATCTTCGACAAGAATGTCACCGTCCCTCCGGATACGGTCATCGGCTACGACCTCGAGGAGGACCGCAAGAAATACCACGTCACCGAAAGCGGCATCGTCGTAGTCGGCGGCCCGCGCACCCCCGTGGAAATCGCCAGCGTGCTGGTGTAGAGACACCCAAAGGTGCCGACGGAGCGGCGCTCGCGAGGCAGCCTGGACCGTTGTCGTCGAGCTTTCGTCTCGTAGTAATATGGCTATAACGACTCCAAAGCTGTCGCGAGAGCGAAGATGCCCTATTGGATCCAGCATTTCTCACCGCACACCTACGACGTCTTTACCCGCTCCGACCGAGCCATCACCGGGTCCCGTAAGCGTTTTCTCCGAAAGGCCCAGGCTGTCAAGCCAGGAGATCTGATGCTCTGCTACCTCACTCAGATTTCTCGCTGGGTAGGGCTGCTGGAGGTGCTTGAAGGGCCCTATGTGGACGCCACACCGATTTTCTACCCGGCAGACGACCCCTACGTGGTCCGATTTCGCGTACGCGCGTTGGTGTGGTTGCCTCCAGACCAAGGAATCCCGATGTATGAGGATGCCGTCTGGAGCAGTCTTTCCTTTACGCGCAACACGCCCAAGGGCCGCGGATATTGGCAGGGCAAGATCCGCACCAGCCTCGGGCGGCTCGACGATGGAGACGGCGCGGTTCTCGCCGGGCTTCTTCAGGAGCAGATGGCCGCCGGCAAGATCTATCCTCTGGAGCAACACGAGCGCAGGAAACTAGCCTCTGTGCACGCCCTGGAACGGCAGGCCACTCCAACCGCTCCGCCGGAAACCTTCCAAACGCAGACGCAGGCATCCGAACCGGGCGACGTCCGGGACTCTGTGAGGATGCAGGCTCTCCTTTCCAAAATCGGAGCCGAAATGGGCATGCAGGTCTGGATCCCACGCGCGGACCGCCCCCGTGTGCTCCCCCACTGGGAGGGGGACCATTCGAAACTTCTTGACAGGCTTCCTTTCAATTACGGGAACCCCACCCAGGGAATCATCGAAAACATAGACGTGCTGTGGATCCGGGGTTATGCCATCCAGCGCGCCTTCGAGGTCGAGCACACGACTTCGGTCTATTCGGGCATTCTCCGCATGGCGGACCTTCTTGCCTTGCAGCCGAATATCGACATCCGTCTCCACGTCGTCGCTCCAGGCTCACGGCGCAGTAAGGTCTTAGACGAACTTCGCCGCCCGGCTTTTCAGTCCCTCGGAATTCGCAATAAGTGCACGTATCTGTCCTACGAGAGCGTACAGGAGCTGAGCGACAACCCCGGCCTGCCCCATCTCAAGGAGAGCGTCCTCGAGGAGTACGAAGAAGCGGCAGATGACTGATCGTAGGAGCGCGCTGTGGTCGTCCTAGTCGGCGGCCCGCGCACCCCCACGCGGGCGCACAGCAGGCAAGCCGCGGCGGTGTCGCGGTACGCGCTACACTGAAAACATGATGCGCTTGCTCATCTGGCTGGCCGCGGCCGCCGTCGTGGCCGCGGCCCCGGAAAAAGCCGCCCCGAAGAAACTGACCCCCGAAGAGGTCAAAGAATACCTCGACTCCGGCAAGGTCTTTTTCCTGGATGTGCGCGAGCCCGAGGAGGTCCGCACCCTGGGCACCCTGCCCGGCTACGTCAACATCCCGGTGAGCGAGCTCGAAAAGCGGCTCCGGGAAGTCCCCAAAGACAAGCTCATCATCACGGCTTGAAACCGCGGTTCGCGCGCCGCGCGTGCCGCGGCCCTGTTGAGCGAAAAAGGATACAAGGTGCTCGGCAGCTGCGCCCTGGCCGAATGGAAGGACAAGGGCTTCCAGGTGGTCTACCCGGACACGAAGTCCCGCCGGGCCGGCCCGAAACCTTAGCTCCGCCTGCGCCCGCCTGTGGTATATTTCTTAGTGGCGCATCGACCGCGCTCCTGCTCCGAGCGGGAGTAATTCAGTGGTAGAATGCCAGCTTCCCAAGCTGGACGTCGCGGGTTCGAGTCCCGTCTCCCGCTCCACCGCAAAATCCCGCGCGCAAGGCGGATCTTGATCCCGCGGATGCAGCATGAGCCGGGCCGGCCCGCGCCTCAGTCCAGCCGCTTGTGGAACCGCAACACGCTCACCGTCAGAATCCCGAGACCCAGCGCCGCCAGAGCCGCCATCTGCGGCCACAGCGCCTCCAGCCCCGTCCCCTTCAAAAACACCCCCCGCACGATCTCCAGAAAATAACGCACCGGGTTCAGATACGTGACATACTGCACCGGCTCCGGCATGTTCCGCACCGGAAACGTGAATCCGCTCAACATGAAGGCCGGCGTGAAGAAAAAGAACGAGGAGATCATCGCCTGCTGCTGCGTTTCCGAGATCGTCGAAATCAGCAGGCCCATGCCGAGCGTCGTCAGCAGAAACAGCACCGCCCCTGCCAGCAGCACGGCACCGCTGCCCCGGAACGGCACGCGGAAAATCACCAGAGCCGCCCCGCTCACCAGAAACACGTCCGCTATGCCCACCAGCGCGAACGGCAGCGTCTTGCCCGCCATCAACTCCGCAGGACGAATCGGCGTTACCATCAGCTGCTCCATCGTGCCGATCTCTTTCTCCCGCACAATCGCCATGGCCGTGAGCATCAGCGTCACCAGCGTGATGATGTTCACCACGACCCCCGGCACGAAATAGTTCCGGCTCAGCAGATCTTCGTTGAACCAGACCCGCGGCCGGCGCTCCAGCGCCGGCACATTCAGAGTCACGGGACCACCCGCGGCCGCCGTGCGGCCCACCAGCCGCGATTCCTGCTGCGCGCGCAACACGTCCCGCCCGAAGCCCGCAATCACGCGCGCCGCGTAACTGGCCACCACGGCCGCCGTGTTGGAATTGCTCCCGTCCACCAGCACCTGAACGGAAGCCGTCCGGCCCCGGGCCAGATCCCGGGCGAACCCCGGAGGCACGCGCACCACCGCCATGACCGTGCCGCGGTCCAGCAGATCCCGCTCCTGATCTTCCGTTGCCGCCGCGGCGGCGATTTCGAAATACGGCGAGCCCGCAAACGCCGCACGCAGCTCCCGGCTGGCCGGCGTGCGGTCCTGGTCCATCCAGCCGATGCGCGCCTGCCGGACGTCCAGGTTCACGGCATAGCCGAACAGCACCAGCTGCACCAGCGGCGGCAGAAACAGCACCGTGCGCATGCGCGGATCGCGCAACGTTTGCCGGAATTCTTTCCGGATGATCTCGGCCACACGCTGCCAGTTCATCTCAAGCCAGCTTCCGCCCCACTTTCCGCACCGCCAGCAGAAACACCACCGCCGCGTAAACCGCCAGTAACGCGATTTCGCCCCACAACACCGCCAGACCCGTCCCCTTCAGAAACAGTCCTTTGAGAATCGCCACAAAGTAGCGCGACGGAAACAGGTACGTCACCCCCTGGATCACCACCGGCATGTTTTCGATGGCGAAGATGAACCCGGACAGCAGGAATGCCGGCAGAAAGGACGTCAGCATGCCCATCTGGTAGGCCAGCACCTGCGAGCGCGCCGCGGCCGACAGGAAGATTCCCCAGAACAGCGCCCCGACGAGAAAAACGCACCCCGAAGCAAACACGAGCAGCGGGTTTCCCCGCAACGGAACACCGAAAACCAGCACGCCGGCCCCGGCCGCAGTCACCATGTCCGCCAGTCCTAGCACAAAGTAGGCCGTCATCTTGCCGAGCACCAGCTCCTGCGCGCGCAGCGGCGTGGCCAGCAACTGCTCCATCGAGCCCATTTCCCACTCGCGCGCAATCGTCAGGGAGGTCAGCAGCGCCGCGATGATCATCAGGATCACCACGATCAGACCGGGGACGATGAAATTCCGCGATTTCAGCTCGGCGTTGTACCACACCCGGATCCGGGCTTCCACCGGATTCTCCAGCCGGCCTCCACCCCGGCGCTCCAGCCACCGTCGCCGCAGCTCAAAGGCATAGCTCTCCACCAGCGCGTCGGTATAGCCCAGCGCGATCGAAGCCGTGTTGGAGTCGCTCCCGTCAAAGAGGAGCTGGACCTCCGGGCGCCCGCCGCGCACTAACTCCCGGGAGAAATCCTGCGGAATGACGACGCTGAGCATGGCACGGTTCCGGTCCACCTGCCGCTCGAACGGCGCGTAGCCGGCGGCGCTGCCGAGCACCTGAAAGTACCGCGATCCGGAAAAGCGCTCGATCAGCTCCCGGCTCCCCGGGGTGCGGTCCCGGTCGTAGATCATCGTCGGGATGCGGTCCACGTCCAGCGTCAAGGCGTAGCCGAACAGCAGGAGCATCACCAGCGGGACCGCCAAGGCCATCCCCAGACTGCGGCGGTCGCGCAGCACATGCAGCGCCTCCTTGCGCGCCACGGCCGCCGTCCGCCGCCAGAATGCCCGCTGGCTCACCGCGCCGCACTCTCCTCTCGTTCGATCGCCGCCAGAAACACATCCTCCATAGAACGTTTCCCGTACTCCTGCTTGAGCGCCCGCGGCGTGCCGAGAGCCACAATCCGGCCGCGGTGCATGAGCGCCAGCCGGTGGCAATATTCGGCTTCCTCCATGTAATGCGTGGTGACGAACACGGTGCGGCCTTCCCGGGAGAAGTGATGGATCAGATCCCAGAAATCCCGGCGGGCCGCCGGATCCACCCCGGAAGTGGGCTCGTCCAGAAACAGGATGGGAGGTTCGTGGAGAAGGGCGCAGCCCAGGGCGAGCCGCTGCTTGAAGCCGCCCGCCAGCACGCGGGTCATCCTACGGCGATGCTCTCCGAGTCCGGCCATGGCCAGCGCGTACTCGATGCGCTGCCGCCGCCGTGCTCCCGTGACGCCGTAGATGCCGCCGAAGAACTCCAGATTCTCTTCGACCGTCAAATCGTCATACAGCGAAAACCGCTGCGACATGTAGCCGATGTTGCGGCGCACGCCCTCCGGATCGGCCGCCACGTCGAAGCCTGCCACCAGCGCGCGCCCTTCGGTAGGCCGCAGCAGGCCGCACAGAATCCGGATCGCGGTGGTCTTGCCCGCCCCGTTCGGCCCCAGAAAGCCGAAGATCTCGCCCCGCGCCACACGAAACGAAATCCCATCCACGGCCACGAAGTCACCGAAGCGCCGTACCAGCCCTTCGACTTCCACCGCCCATGCCGGAGGGCTCATCCCGCCGCCTCCTGCCTGCGGATCAGCGCAAGGAAGACGTCCTCGAGCGAAGGCTCGATCCGTGCGAAGTGGGCGCCCGGCACGATCTCCGCAAGCTTCTCGGGTGAGGTGACGCCCGGGTCCAGAAAGGCGTGCAGCACGGCTCCGGCGGGCTCGACGCCCACGACCCCGGGCTGCCGGCGCAGCGCCTCGCGCACGGCCCGCAGGTCCGGAGCTTCGACCTCGTAACAAGGCTCGCGCACGAGCGCGAGCAGCTCCCGCGGAGCCCCGTATTCAATCAGCCGGCCGCGGTAGAGCAGCCCCACCCGGTCGCAGCGCTGCGCTTCATCCAGGTACGCGGTGGTGAGCAGGACCGTAATCCCCTCCGCCGCCAGCCGGCGCAGAATTTCCCAGAAATCCCGTCGCGAAACGGCATCCACGCCCGTCGTGGGCTCATCGAGCAGCAGGATTTCCGGCCGGTGCAGCAGCGTGCACATCAAAGCGAGTTTTTGTTTCATCCCTCCCGACAGCTGCCCGGCCCGCCGCTTCCGGAAAGGTTCCATGCGGGTCATGGCAAGCAGCCGGGCGGCGAGCGCCTCCCGGGCGGCGCGGGGCACACCGAACAGCTCGCCGTAGAACGCCATGTTCTCCTCCACCGTGAGATCCGGATACAGGCCGAAGCGCTGCGCCATGTAGCCGATGCGGTCTTTCAGAGCCGCCGCCTCGCGGAGGGTGTGCAACCCGGACAACCACGCCTCTCCCTCGCTCGGCTCCAGCAGGCCCGCAAGCAGGCGCAGCGTCGTCGTCTTTCCGGCCCCATCCGGTCCCACCAGCCCGAAAATCTCTCCCCGGCTCACGGCCAGTGTCAGCCCGTCCACCGCCGTCATCGTGCCGAAACGGCGAACGAGACCCTGCGTCCGGATCACCGTGGTTTCCACCCCCTCACTCCACCAGAATCTCGGCGTCGGCCGGCATGTTGGACTTCAGTTCGTGGCGCGGGTTGGCCAGGTCCACCTTGATGCGGTAGACGAGCTTGACGCGCTCCTCGGGAGTCTGGATCTCCTTGGGTGTGAACTCGGCTTCGGCTGCGATGAAGGAGACACGGCCCCAGTAAACCCTGCCCGGATAGGAATCCGTGGTCACGCGCACCCGCTGGCCGAGCTTGACGCGCCCCAGATCCCGTTCTCCGATGTAGCCGCGCAGCCACGGGCGTTCGATGTCGCCCACGGTCAACACCGTCGTGCCCGCCGCCACGGTCTCGCCCGGTTCGGCGGACTTCACCAGCACAACACCGTCTACCGGGCAGACCGCCTCCGTGTCGCCTAATTGGGCCTCGATGACGGCCAGCTGCGCCTTGGCCCGCGCAATCTCGGCGCGGCGCAAGGCCACTTCCTGTTCCCGCCGGCGCAGCTCGATGCGCCCCGCTTCGGCCAGACGTACGGCGGCGCGCGCCTTGGCGGCCTGCGCGCGGGCCTGCTCGACGGCCTCCTTGCGGGGTCCTTCCTCGACCAACGACAGCCGCTGCTCGGCCTGCCGCAGAGCGGCTGCGGCACGCTCGAATGCGGTGCGGAACTGGTCATACTGCGCCGCCGAGATGTCGTCGTTGGCGAACAGCACCTGCGCGCGCTCCCAATCCTTGCGGGCACGTTCGTGTTCGGCGCGCGCCGCCTCGACAGCCGCTCGTGCTTCCTGAATCTCCTGCGGCCGCGATCCGGTCTCCAGTTCCCGCAGGCGCGCCTCGGCCTGCTCCAGTTCGGCGCGCCGGACAGCGATTTCTCCCTCCACCGTCTCCCGTTGCAGCTCGATCGCCGTCAGCAGTTGCGCCAGGGCGGATTCCGCCGCCGCCACCGCCGCCCGTTCGCGCTCGCGCTGGCTCAACAACTGCTCCTGGTCGAGTCGCGCCACGACCATGCCTTTGCGCACCGCCTGGCCTTCGTCCACCAGGCGCTCCACCAGCCGCCCGGCGACCTTGAACGAGAGGTGAACTTCAGTAAGCTCGATGTTGCCCGAGATCCGGATCGCGCCCGTGCGGGGCGGCTCCCGGCGGAGCCACACCATCAAGGCGGCCGCTGCGACCACAACCGGCACAAGCAAAAGGCGCCTTCTCACGGAAGCTTCTCCTCCTCGATGAACTGCCGGATCCGTCCGGCGGCGTATGCGAGGTCCAGGCGCGCCCGGTGATACAGGAACAAGGCGACCACAAGGTTATCGCGGGCGCGCGCCAGGCGCGTTTGCGCGTCCGCCACTTCGACGCTGCTGGTCACGCCCGCCCGGTAGCGGCGCTCGGCTTGCTCCATTTCCCGCCGCGTCTGCGCGAGCCCTTCCTCGGCCACCTGCACCTGCTCCCGGGCGGACGTGAGGGCGTCGGCCGCGAGGCGGATTTCCAGTTCGATCTGCCGGCGCAGATCCGCGGTACGGACGCGCTCCTGCTCGTACAGCGAGCGGCCTTCCTGCCGCCGCGCCTCCCGCAGCCCGCCGTCGAACACCGGCAGGCGCAACGCCAGACCATAGACGCGCGTGGGAAGAGCATTGTGCAGGGAAGTGCCGAGCGATCCGTAATCGGCGAATGCCGTGAGCGACGGCCACCGTTCCATCGCCGCGGCGCCGGCCGCAAGCCGGGCGCTCTCTTCCCGCAACTGCTGGGCCCGATAATCGGCCCGGGCCTCGAGCGCGGTCTGCAGCAAGACCGCCGGATGCTCCTGCTCCTGCGGCGCAACTTCGAGCGAACCCGCCGGCGTCACGTCCGTGTCGAGCGGCAACCCGATCGCGCGAAGCAGCTCCAGGCGGGAACGCCGTGTTTCCATTTCCGCCGCCAGCAGTTGCTGGCGCTCGTGAGCCAGTTGCACCTCCGCACGCGTCACTTCGATTCCCGTGCCTGTCCCCGCCGCCCGCTGGTTCCGGGCCAAATCCAGCAGCTGCTCCGCCAGCCGGACGTTGGCCCGCGCCGCTTCCACGTGCGCCTCCGCCCGCAACAAAGCTACGTAGCGCACCGCCACCTCACGGGCCACGGCCTCACGCGCCGCTTCTTCTTCCGCCGCCGCAGCACGCGCGGTTTCCCGCCCGGCCTGATAACGCCGCCATGCCGCCAGATCCAACACCGGCTGGCGCACCGCCGCCCGCGCGTCAAAGGTGCTGAACGGCCCCACGAGTTCCGGCACCCGGAAACCCGGAATCGGCGCCTCGATGCGGATTCCGAAAGCGGCGAGGTTGCGCGTCTGATTCTGCTGCGCGACTGTGCCCTCCAGGTTCGGCAGCAGCGCCGCGCGACTCTGCCGCGCCCGCGCGTTGGCCTGGCGCACGAGCTGGCGCGCCAGTCGCAATCGCGTATTCCCGTCGGGCGCAAGGGCAAGCTCAACCGCCTGTTTCAGGCTCAGGGAGACACCTCCGGACTGGGCCGCGGCACAGCTTGACAGCACCAGAAATCCCCACACGTTCCTGCTCAGCATTTCCGTGTTCCGGACCTCCGTTCCCGGCCGGCAACAGGGGCCTCCAGTCCGGCCGCCACGTACCGCACTAAACGTTCGGTCGTTCCGCTCACATCGGACGAATCACAGCGTCCCCCCGAGAGCATCTCCAGGTGGATGTTTCCCGCCAGCGTGTGCGCCAGCACTCCCACCGAAAAGTGCATGCGCCACCACAGTTCCGGCTCGGGCAGCTGCGGCAGGGCGCGCCGCAAGGCTGCCGCAAAGCGCCGCGCCACTTCGCGCATCTGGCCGACAATCACCCGGCGCACCTGCAGGTTCGGCTCGAAAAAGCTCCGGCCCATCAGGCGCGCGAAGGCCTCGCCCGTTTCCGGGTCGGAACGAAGCTCCAGCACAGGCTCGACAAAGGCCCGGATGATCTCCTCGATCGCCGGAGCCCGTTTCCTCGCCCGGGCCTGGCAGGCGGCAAGCCGGGCCAGCCGCTCCTGGTTCACCGGACCGATGCGCCGCGCCAGCACCTCGCGGATGAGCGCATCTTTGCTGCCGAAGTGGTAGTTGACCGCGGCGAGGTTGACGCGCGCCGCCGCGGTGATCTGCCGCAAGGAGGTCGCCTCGAACCCCTCGCGGGCGAACAGCCGCTCGGCGGCATCCAGGATCCGGCGGCGCGTCTCGCGGGCACGAGCCATACGATCGTTTTAATCATACGATTGAATGAAAACCGGCGTCAATACCGGCGCACCGGCCTCTTCCCGACGGCGGCTCGCCGCGGGCCGCATCTGCCGGCCGGAATTGCCCGGGAACCCGAAGCCCCTCCGGTGCTATACTCTCGACGTCGGGCCGCAGTGCGGCCCGGGCTGTTTCAAAACCGACGATCACCAGTGGGCGAGGAATGTTCGGGAAGGCGGTGCAAATCCGCCACTGCCCCGCAACTGTGAGCGACACCTGGAAAGGGCCGGTGCAGTCACTGCGCCAGCGGGAAGGCTGTGCCACCCCTACGGGAAAAGGCCCGTCGCAAGTCAGGAGACCGGTTCCTCGCTTCTTGCGTGATGCGTTCCGAGGGAGAACGTCTCATGACAAAAACCTTTTGCGCCGCCGTGTTCTGCGGCCTGGCTCTCGCGCCGGCCGCATCGTTTGCTGAGATCACCGGGACCGTGCTGGATCCCTCCGGACGTCCCGTCCCCGCAGCCGAAGTCGCCTGCGGCTTCCTGCGCACGACCACCGCGCTCGACGGCCGCTTCCGTTTTTCCGGAGTCGGGCGTTGCCGGGCGACGGTCGTCGCATCGGGCTTCGAGACCCTGCGCACGGAACTCGTCGAGGGCGTGGAAGCTCGCCTCGAACTCCGAGTCGCCGGCCCCGTCGAGCGCGTCGTGGTCACGGCCACGCGCTCCGAAGCACCGGCCGAAGAGAGCGGCGCCGCAGCCACCGTCATCACGCGCGCCGATCTCGAGATCCGGCAGTTCCCCATGCTGCTGGAGATGCTGCGATCCGTTCCCGGGCTCTTCGTGGTCCAAAACGGACGCCGCGGGGCTTTGACCACCGTGTTCACACGCGGCGCGCAGCGCACCGGCACTCTGTTCCTGCTCGACGGCGTCCCGCTCAACGACCCCGGGGGAGAGTTCAACTTGGGCCACCTGACCTCCGGTGCGGTGGAGCGCGTGGAGGTCGTGCGCGGACCGGAAAGCGCCCTGTTCGGCACCGATGCCGCCGCCGGCGTCGTACAGTTGTTCACCCGTCGCGGAGACCCGGAAGCCACCCTGCCCCGCGGCACGCTCTCTTATGACCGGGGCAGTTTTCAGACCGATCGCTGGTCCGCCTCTCTGGCGGGTGGCTCCGGCGCCCGCTTCGACTATGCGCTCCACGCCGAGCAGTTCCATACCGCCGGCGAATTTCCTAACGACTACTACCGCAACACCACCGGAACCTTGAACGCCGGCCTGCGGCTGTCGCCCGGCACGCAAATCCGCGGCGTCTTCCGCGCTGTGGATTCCATCCTCGGCGTGCCCGGCCAAGTGGCCTTCGGCCTGTTCGACCACGACGCCCACCAGACCAATCGCGATTCCGCACTCTCCCTGCGCCTCGACGACGCCCGCGGCAGCCGTTATTTTCAAACCGCGTCTTTCGCTTACCACCGCGTCCGCGACGTATTTACCGATGAGCGGCTCGACGGGCCCTATGCACTCGCGGCCTTCGTCCGCGACGTCGAGGGGCCCCCGCGCCGCACGTATCTGGTCCGGTTGCTCGATCCCGCCCGGCTCCCGTCCGTAGCGCCGGCTGGAACGCGCCTCGTGCAAACGGAGGTCACCCTGTTTCCCTCGTCGGAGCCGTTCCTGAGCGCCACGTCGCGCAAGCGCGCCGGGTATCAGGGAACGCTCGCCCACGGTCCGGGCACCGCCGTTTTCGGCTACGAGTACGAGCGACAGCAGGGCGAAATTTCGAAGCGCGACGTCGCGCGAAACCGCCACGGCCTGTTCCTACACGAACAGCGGCCTCTCGGCCGCCGCCTGTTTCTGGCCGGGGGTCTGCGTTTCGAACACAGCAGCGCCTTCGGCGCCCGGCTGGCGCCCCGCGGAGCGGCGAGCCTGCTCGTCTCCGGCGGGCGCGGCGCCCTGTCCTCGGCCTGGCTGCGTTTCAGCGCCGGCCGCGGCATCACCGAACCCAGCCTCCTGCAAAATTTCGCTCGCGAAGCCTTCTTCACCGGAAATCCGGACCTGCGTCCGGAGAAAACCACAAGTTTCGAGGCAGGTGTTGTGACCGAGTGGTTTGCGCGGCGACTGCATGCCGAAGTCGCGGCCTTCCACAACTCGTTCAAAGACCTGATTGCGTTCGTCTCGCTTCCGCCGCCCCTCTGGGGAAGCTGGGCCAACGTCGAGGCCAGCCGTGCGCGGGGCCTCGAGGTTGCCGCTACGGCGCGATTGCCCGGCCAACTCGCGCTCCGCGGCACGTACACGCGCCTGTGGACGCGTATCCTTCGCTCCGGCGCTCCGGCCAGTCCGTTCACCGGAGTGGGCCAGGAACTCGGCAGGCGTCCCGGCAATTCCGGTTCGCTTTCCCTCAGCCTGACACCCCGGCGGTGGCTGTTCCAGGCCGGCGCCGTGCTTGCGGGCGAACGCCAAGACTCCGATTTCTGGCTCGGCGTCAACCGCAATCCGGGCTACCAGCTGGTCTACGCTGCCGGCGCAGTGCAACTCAACCGCCACGTCACGCCGTTCATCCAGGCCGACAACGTGCTGAACGCACGCTACCAGGAGGCTCTCGGCTTCAGCAGTCTGGGCCGGAGCCTCCGCGGAGGATTGCGTCTGTCATGGTAGGCAAATGGTGTCGCGCGGCGGCGTGTCTTTCGGCCCTGGCAGCGTACGCCCCGGCCGCGCCGCCGCAGCGCATCGTTTCCACCGCGCCGAGCATTACCGAAACGCTCTTCGCCCTCGGCTTGGGCGACCGCGTCGTGGCCGTAACCACCTTCTGCCGCTACCCGCCGGAAGCCGCCGCGAAGCCCAAGATCGGGGATTATCTCCGCCCCAGCGTCGAAGCCATCCTTGCGCTGCGCCCCGATCTCGTGCTGGTGGAAAAGAGCATGATCCGCAGGTCGCTCGATTTGCCCGCGTTCCGCGGCAATGTGGTTGAGGTTGACGACGCCGATCTGGAAGGGGTTCTGGGTTCGATCCGCCGCATCGGGGACGTCTGTGGTGTGCCCGGTCGCGCGCAGCAGCTGATTCACCAGATCCGCTGGGAACTCGACGAGGTCCGCCGCCGCACCGCATCCCTGCCCCGGCCCCGTGTGCTGCTCGTTGTGGGGCGCACGCCCGGACGCATCGAGGACCTGATCGCTGCGGGAAGGAGCTCGTACCTCCATGAGCTGCTGGAGATCGCCGGAGGCGCCAACATCGTCGCCGACGCTTCCGCCGCCTACGTGAAGGTCTCGCTTGAAGAAGTCCTCGCCCGCAACCCCGAAATCATCGTGGACTTCGGCGATATGTCGCAGGCCGCTCGCTCGCCCGACCGGGGCCGCGCCGTTGCGCGCCTCTGGAGCCGCTACCCGAATCTGGCGGCTGTCAAGACAGGACGCGTCTATAGCGTTGCCGCCGATCCTTTCGTCGTCCCCGGCCCGCGCGTGGCTCAGGCCGCGCGCCGCCTGGCCGCTTTGCTCCATCCGGAGGCCGGATTTTGAGCGAGCTCTATCGGCTGCGGGAGGCCGGCATGCGCTACAACGGCGTGGAAGTGCTCGCCGGCGTCACCGTCGCCTTCGGGACGGGCGAACTGGTGGCCGTCGCCGGTCCGAACGGTGCGGGAAAGTCCACGCTGCTCGGAATCATGGCCGGGGTCCGGCTACACTACTCCGGAAGTTGCCAGTTTCGCGGCACCGAGGTCCGCGACTGGAAGCGCCGCGCCTTCGCCCGCGAGGTCTCCTTTGTGCCGCAGACGGTGAAATTGGATTTCCCGTTTACCGCCGAAGAAGTCGTGCTCATGGGACGGACTCCTCACGGCGCCGGCCTGTTCGATGCGCCCGACGATCGGGCGGCCGTCGAGCGCGCCATGACGCTGACCGACACGCTCAAGTTTCGCGGTCGCGATGTCCGCTCGCTGTCCGGAGGCGAGCGCCAGCGCGTGATTTTGGCATCGGTGTTGGCTCAGGAACCCCGCGTGCTCCTGCTTGACGAACCCGCCACGTTTCTCGACCTCGAACATCAGGTGGCCATCTACCGGCTGCTGCGCCGCCTGGCGGGCGAAGGGCTGCTCGTGGTCGCCGCCACGCACGACCTGAATCTCGCTGCAGCCTATGCGGACCGTGTCCTCCTGCTGTTTCGTGGCCGGCTGGTGGCAGATGCCGCCCCTGCCGAGGTGCTGACCCCGGATGCGATCCGGAAAGTTTTCGGCGTCGCCGCCGAAGTCAGACAGACGGCGGCCGGACGGCCCTGGATCCTCTATGGCGACTAGGACGCTGACGCAGAGACGGTTCGCTGGAACGGTTTCGCTGGCGGCAGCCGTCGCCTTGGCGACTCTGTTGAGCTTGCCCCTGGTGGGACCGGCGCCGGTGAGCCTCGCCAGAGCGCTGGCGGGCGTTTCTCCGGATGCGGAGATCTTCTTTTATGCCCGCCTCCCCCGCGTGCTGCTGGCCCTGATGGCGGGCGGCGCGCTGGCCATCGCGGGGACGCTCTTCCAGGCTCTGTTGCGGGACCCGCTTGCCACGCCCTACACGCTGGGGGTATCGAGCGGTGCCTCCCTCGGTGCAGTGATTTCCATCTGCCTTGGCTGGCAGGAGATTGCCGGGCTGCCTGCCGTCTGGATGGCGGCGCTGGCGGGAGCCGCCGTGACGCTCGCTCTCGTCCTCGGAATCGCTTCGGAGGGGCGGCGGCTATCTTCGTTCACGCTGCTGCTGGCCGGCATCACTATCAACAGCATCTGCCTTGCCTGCATTCTGTTCCTGCAATATCTGGCCGACTTCGGGCAGTCCTTCGCCATCGTTCGCTGGTTGCTGGGAGGCATTGACGCCGTCCCGTACGGCACGCTGGCGGCTCTGGCGGCGGCTGTCCTTCCACTGGCCCTCTATCTCACCTGGAAAGCACGCGAGTGGAACCTGTTGGCCGTCGGCGAGGACTGGGCCGCGGCGCGGGGTGTCTCCGTCTCAGGCCGGATGCTGACCGGCTATCTGGCCGGCTCGGTGCTCACGGCCGCCGTCACCGCGCTGACCGGACCCATCGGCTTCATCGGCCTGATCGTCCCGCACGCCCTGCGCATGGTCCTGGGGGCGGATCACCGGGTCCTGATGCCCTGCTCCTTTTTCCTGGGAGCCGCCTTTCTCGGACTTTGCGATGCTGTGGCGCGCACGGTGCTGGCTCCGGCGGAGGTGCCGGTCGGAGTGATCACGGCGATGCTGGGCGGTCCGTTCTTCATCGGGCTGCTCCGCTCGCGCCGCCGCAGCCTGTGGCTGTAAGATGAAATTGCGGGCGCGGGTTGCGTCGCGACGGCAAGGCGTCCCCCCTCGAGTAAACCGTTACGGCTTCGCTGTCCGTGTCCGGCACGCCTGTGATGAACAAGCTCGTTTGGGAAAACCTCAGACACCGCCCGGTGCGCACGGCGCTCGGCGTCTTTGCCATCGGCGTGGAAGTGACCATGATGCTCACGCTGGTGGGCCTCAGCCAGGGCATGCTCGAGGACTCGGCCCAGCGCGCCCGCGGTGTCGGCGCCGACATCCTGGTCCGCGCCCCCGGCACCTCGCTGATCAGCCTCAGTTCCGCCTCCATGAATCAGAAGCTGCTGCCGTTTCTCGAACGGCAGCCTCACGTCCGCGCCGTGGCGGGCACCGTCGTCCATCCGATCGGCGGGGTCAACACCATCACCGGCATTGATCTGGCGGAATTTAACCGCGTCAGCGGCGGTTTTCGCTACGTCGCCGGGGGGCCGTTCCAAAACGACAACGACATCATTGTGGATGAATATTACGCGCGCCAGAACAACCTCCGCGTCGGTGCGACGGTTCGGTTGCTCAACCGCGACTGGAGGGTGTGCGGCATCGTGGAGCCCGGAAAGCTGGCGCGCATCCTCATCCCGCGCGCAACGCTGCAAAGCCTGGTGGGCGCCACCGGTAAGCTCAGCTCCATCTTCGTCAAGCTCGACGACCCGGCGCGCACCCAGGACGTCATCGCGTCACTCAAACAACGCCTGCCGGATTATCCGATCTATTCCATGGAAGAACTCACCTCCCTGTACTCCGTGCAGAACGTCCCCGGCCTCAGGGCGTTCATCGGCGTGGTGATCGGACTTTCGATCGTCGTGGGCTTTCTGGTGGTATTTCTCTCCATGTACACGGCCGTACTCGAACGCACGCGCGAGATCGGCATCCTGAAGGCCCTTGGCGCCTCACCGGGCTACATTCTCAACGTGGTCTTCCGGGAGACGGCGCTCATGGCACTGGCCGGTTCGGTCCTCGGAATCCTCATGACGTTCGGCACGCGTTGGGCCGTCATGACGCTCGTACCCGCCTCCCTGACGCAGAAGATCGTCCCGGCCTGGTGGCCGATCGCCGCGGGCATCGCCGTGGGCGGCGCGCTTCTTGGAGCCTTGTATCCCGCTTGGAAAGCTGCCGGACAGGACGCCATCGAAGCGCTCGCCTATGAATGAGGAAATCGTCATCCGCACCCGCGATCTGCGCAAGATTTATCGCGCGGGTGAAGTCGAGGTTCCGGCCCTGCGCGGTGTGGATCTGGAAGTACAACGGGGCGAGTTCGTCGCCATTGTCGGGCCTTCGGGCTCCGGAAAATCCACGCTCTTCTACATCCTGGGCGGTCTGACCCCCCCGACCTCGGGCGAAGTCTTCGTCCACGGCAGAGACCTGACGCGGATGACCGAGGCGGAGCGCACCCAGCTCCGGAAAACCGAAGTAGGCTTTGTCTTCCAGAAATACAACCTGCTGCCGACCCTGTCGGCCGCCGACAATATCGCCATTGCCCGCCACATCGCCGGGAAAAGCCTGAACGACGACGCAGACCTCCGCCCCGTGCTCGAGCTGCTGGGGATCACCCACCGGCTTCATCACAAGCCGCGGGCGCTCTCCGGCGGCGAGCAGCAGCGCGTCGCCATTGCCCGGGCCATCGTCAATCACCCCTCCATCCTGCTCGCCGACGAACCCACCGGAAACCTGGACACGGAGAACTCCCGCATCGTGCTCGGTCTGTTGCGCGACCTCAACCAGCGCTTCGGGCAGACGATCCTCATGATCACGCACAACCCCGAGGCCGCGGCCTACGCCCACCGCATCGTCCAGATGCGCGACGGGCGCATCGTGGGATGAAGATACTCGTCGGATAACCGTCCGTTCTTCGAAAGCACGCTCGCGCGAGACCGCCCCGTCGCGAAGTGCGCTCTCGCCGGCAAGAACCAATGATGCCGGGATCGGAGAGTCCCGCTTGCCGGCGTTGGCTTCCGGCCCCACAATGGGAAAGGCATGCGGAACGTAGCTGCCGCGCCTGCGGGGATGATTTACGGTCTCGACGACCGCCCGCCGTTCGGCCGCGCCTTGATGCTGGGCGCCCAGCACGTGCTCACCATGTTCGGCGCGACGGTCGCGGTACCGCTGCTGCTAGCTCCCGCGATGAACCTCTCTCCGCAGCAGACCGGACGGCTGATCTCGGCCGTCATGCTCGCCAGCGGAGCCGCCACGCTTCTGCAGGCGACACTCGGCTCACGCCTGCCGATCGTGCAAGGAATGTCGTTCTCGTTCATCGCCGCCTATTTGTCCATCATTGCCGGCGTGAAGGACGACGGGGGCGGACCGCACGAGATGATGCAGTACATCGCAGGAGCGATCCTGGCAGGCGCGGCCGTCGAAGCGGTCGTGGGCTACTCCGGCCTGATCGGCCGCCTGAAGCGTTTCCTCACTCCCGTCGTCACCGGTCCCGTTATCATGCTGATCGGACTGGCGCTGTTCCAGCACGGCGCGCCCAAGGCCGGAGCCGACTGGGTAACCTCGGGCCTTACCATGGCGCTCGTCATAGTCTTCTCTCTCGTCCTCGGGCGTCGAAAGACGCTGTTCCGCATCTTTCCGGTGCTGCTCGCACTGGCCTTCGTCGTCACCCTGTGCTGGTTACTCTCCGTGGCGGGCATCTACCGGCCCGGCCACCCCTCCTACGTAGATCTGACCGCCGCCCGCAGCGCCCCGTGGTTGCGCAGCCGCCTCCACGAGGTCCTCTTCCCCTGGGGCTGGCCGCAGTTTCACGCCGGTTTCTTCTTTGCCATACTCGCCGGTTACCTGGCTTCCATCATCGAGTCCTTCGGGGATTACTATGCCTGTGCGCGCCTGGCCGCGGGCCGCGACCCGACCCCCCGCGAGATCTCCCGCGGGATCGGCGCCGAGGGGATCGGATGCATTCTGGCGGGTCTCGTCGGCGGCTTCAGCTCGACCAGTTACTCGGAAAACATCGGCCTGGTGGGGTTGACGAAAGTCGGCAGCCGCTACGTGGTGCAGTTGGGCGCGCTCATTCTGATCGTGCTCGGGTTTCTCGGGAAGTTCGGCGCACTGGCCGCGGCCATCCCCAGCCCGGTGATCGGCGGAATCTACTGCATCATGTTCGGGTTGATTGCGGCCGTCGGCGCGCAACAACTGGGCCGCTGCGACCTGAGCTCGGACCGCAACCTCTTCATCGCCGGTTTCACCCTTTTCATGGGACTGAGCGTGCCTGCCTGGTTCAGCGCCGTTGACAGTCCGGAAACGATCCAGCCCCTTGAAACACTGGCCATGTACCGGCCCACGGCAGAGGCGTTTCTGGCGCGTTTGCCGGCGGCTTTGGCCGACATCGTCGCCGCCATCGGCTCGACCGGCATGGCCGTCGGCGCCATCCTCGGCCTCATTCTGGACAACCTGCTGCCCGGCAAACCGCAGCAGGCAGCACCCTAGCCGCTTTTTCTACGGCACGGCGCCCAAACCCGGACCGTCCAGAGCGCTTGTGTCCATCGTGCCGTCCTTGATGAGGAAGATGCCGGGGAACCGCTTTTCCCAACCCCGGTTGGCCACAGGCACATACTGGCGGGAGTTGGCTTCGATGGCCGCCACACCGGGAATATGCGCCGCCAGTCCCGCCGAATGAATCAGCGAAGCGCCGGGACAGGTCAAGTCCTGCACGCACAGAAACATCTTGTGTTTTTGGGCGGCCGCAGCCATGAGCACCGACTGGCTCTGGCCTTTGCATGCTTTGAGCGCCGCGCCCGTATAGCCCATGTCCCGCGCCAGCTCCAGGCTCTCCAGATCCGTCAGCGATTCGTCAATCACCACCGGCTTGAGCTTCGCCGCTTCGTGCATGACGTTCTGCCGGTTTGCCTTCAAGTCCCGCGCCGTGGGCTGCTCCACATACTGGATCCGCCCGAAGCCTGCCGGGCTTCTCTCCCGAATCCGGTGCAGGAATTCCAGTAAGTAACCGACGTTCGGACAACGCTCGTTGAAGTCGAGGGAATAGTACCACCGGCTCACGCCCCGCTCTTTTTGTACTGTTTCGCTCACGCGGTCCACGCGGAGAACCCGTTCCACATCCCAGCGGAGGTCGTCGCCGTTGAGCTTGATCTTGATATGCGTCAGCCCGTTGTAGCGGATCCACTCGGGAAGCGTTTCCGGAAGTCCGTCGTTGATCCGTTTTTCAATATCTTCGTCGGTGATCGGGTCGAGCGCGCCGACCAGATGATACAGCGGCATGCGCGGTTTGGCTTTGCGGAGCACGTAGCGCTCGGGAAATTCGCCCCGGAACGCCTCCCCCAGGTAGTGGCCCAGATCGTGCCTCATCAGGTCCGGCCCGTATGTCCGGTAGCAATTGCGGCCGTGCAACTTACCGAACGCGTCGTGGATGGCGGCGTCAAAAGGGCTGGCCGTAACCAGCGTGCACAGTTTGGGAATGGCCTCGGCCAGTTTCAGTTGAGCGGAGACCTCGGCGGCAGCCCTGAGGTATGCCGGCTCGAGAGCCTGGTTGATGTCCAAGGGGTGGCCCGGCTCGCGGTATGCGCGCGTAATCGCTGCGATCCTCTCCGCCAAAACCTTCATCGCACCGAGAGTGGTCTCGTAGGACATCACGCGTGAAGGAAATGACCAGATGTTGCCCATCGGCATCGAGCCGAAGCCCCTGGCGTACCGTCCCCGCGACTCTTCGACCACGCAGTGCACGTTGAGGATCGTGACGCGATCCACCACCATGCCGCCGAATTTGATCGGCGTGCGATAGTGGTGGTCCTCGTAACCGTAGGTGATGTCCTTGATACGAACGCCCTGGCTGGACGCACTCCGAAGGAGAAACGGCCCGAGAGCTGTGGTCGCCAGCTCGCGGCGAGTCATCACACCCATGAACGCGATTCTACGAGATGCAGCTGGGCTGTGTTGGCCTCACGCCTCGCGGCGCATGCGATGGACGGCCAACGCCAGCAACGCCAGCAGGCATGCGGCCGCCGCCGCCATTTCCCAGGCGTGCTGCTTCAGCCACGCCGCGGCCGACCGTTCCCCAAACTGGGCGCCCAGCCAGGCCAGCCCGGCATACCGCGGCACGCGCGCGGCCAGGACCACAAGCAGAAACGGCACGGCTCGGGCGCCGAAGACGCCGGCCGCAATGATGAACACCTTCGTGGGCAACGGAAGCGGCATCAGCGCGGGAATAAAAACCGTCACCAGACCGTACCGGCCGAACCACCGGCGGAAGGTTTCGGCGCGCCTCTGGGGAACATGGCGCCGCCAGTAAAGTTCTCCCCCTTTGCGCGCCACCAGGTACAACACCATGCATCCGGCCGTCGAGCCGGACACAGCCAGCGCCGCGGCCGCGAACGCCAGAGCAGGTTCGCTGGCCGAGACCGCGATCAGCAGGGCGTCCACGGTCGCCGGAAGGGGAAGACCTGCCGAATCGAGCAGCGCCAGAACAAACACGCCCGCGGGTCCCCAACTGACTAGCGTCTGGGCGATAAGCCGCAGTTTGCTGACCTCCCCTTGCGTTCTCTTCGGCCCCGGCCCGACGCCGAGCCGCAACCGCCGGCAAACCTTGCCGCCGCCTCCATCAAAACCCCGACTTCCCCTTACCGGCCACCCGTCATCTCGAGCAGCTTTGCCTCGTCAATCACCGGGATGCCCAGCTCGCGCGCTTTCTCCAGCTTCGACCCCGCCTCAGCGCCCGCCACAACGTAGCTGGTCTTGCGGCTGACCGAGCCGGCCACTTTGCCGCCCGCAGCTTCGATCCGCGCCTTGGCCTCCTCGCGCGTCAGGTGCGGCAGCGTCCCGGTGAGAACAAATGTCAGCCCGGCCAGCGGACCACCTTCTTTTTTCGTTACCTCCTGCTCGAACCGCAGTCCCGCCTTCCGCAGCCGCTCCACCAACTCGCGGTTGTGCGGTTCGCGGAAAAACTGGTAGATGCTCCGTGCGACCTTGGGCCCCACCTCCTCGGCCTGTTGCAGCGTCTCCTCGTCGGCCTCCGCGATCCGGTCCAGGCTGCCGAAGGTGTCGGCCAAAATCTGCGCCGTGCGCTCGCCGACGAACGGAATGCCCAGACCCCACAGGACGCGAGCCAGGGGCTTCTCCCGTGAGCGTTCGATGTTCGCCAGGATCTTGGAAGCCGATTTCTCTCCCATCCGCTCCAGCTCCACGAGCTGCTCCAGCTTGAGTTCGTAAAGATCCGCGATGCTTTTCACCAGACCGCGATCCACAAGCTGGTCCACCAGCGCCTCCCCGAGCCCGTCAATATCCATCACGCCGCGGGCGGCGAAGTGGCGGATGGACTCCTTCAGACGCGCCGGACAGTTGGTGTTGATGCAACGGCTGGCGGCCTCACCCTCCTGCCGCACGATCTTGCCGCCGCAAACCGGGCAGGTGTCCGGCATCCGGAAGGGCCTCCGGTGCTCACCCGGACGCACCACCCGCACCACTTTCGGGATCACGTCGCCGCTCCGCTCCACCAGTACGGTGTCCCCGATCTGCACGCCCAGGCGCTCGATCTCGTCCTCGTTGTGCAGCGTGGCGCGCGACACAGTGACGCCGCCGATCGTGACGGGGCGCAGCCGCGCCACAGGCGTCAACGCGCCCGTGCGCCCCACCTGCACCTCAATGCCCTCCAGCACGGTCTCCTCCTGCCGCGCGGGAAACTTGTACGCAATCGCCCACCGCGGTGCTTTGGCCGTCCAGCCGAGCAGTCGCTGCTGCCGCACGGAGTCCACCTTGGCCACGACCCCGTCGGTCTCATAGGGCAGCTCGTCGCGCCGCGCCTCCCACTCCCGGCAGAAGGCCAGCAGCTCCTCGAGGTCGGCGCACAGCCGGCGGTGAGGATTGACTTTGAAACCCATCCGGGCCAGCGCATCCAGCGACTCCCAGTGGCTGTCGTAGTATGGATTCCCGTTGACGAGCAGAAAGTAGGCGTAGAAGTCCAGGCGGCGCGAGGCCGTGATTGCCGGCTCCAGCACCCGTACCGAGCCCGCCGCAGCGTTGCGCGGATTGGCGAAGCGGGGCAGCCCGGCCTTCTCCCGCTCCTCATTGAGCCGCTCGAAGGCCGCGCGATGCATGATCACCTCGCCCCGCGCCTCCAGCTCTTCGAGCTCGGTCTCGATCCGCAGCGGCAGCGAGCGGATCGTGCGGGCGTTTTCCGTGACATCCTCGCCCTGCAGCCCGTCACCCCGTGTTAGCGCCTGCACCAAAACGCCCTGGCGGTAACGCACCGCCAGAGACAAACCGTCCAGCTTCAGCTCCGCCACATAGCGGTAGGACTCGCCGCCGAGCAGACTCCGCACGCGCCGGTCAAAATCGCGCAGCTCCGCTTCATTGAGGGCGTTGTCGAGGCTGAGCATCGGTGAACTGTGGGGCGCAGTGACGAATCCTTCGCGCGGTTTGCCCCCCACGCGCTGAGTGGGTGAGTCCGGAGTGACGAGCTCCGGATGCTGCGTCTCCAGTTCCTCGAGCCGCCGCATCAGCCGGTCGAACTCCGCATCTGTAATCTCCGGCTGGTCGAGGACGTAGTACAGATACTCGTGCCTCCGGATCTCCTCGCGGAGTTTCTCAATTTCTTGCCGGACGTCTTTGACCATCCGCGTCCATTATAATTGTGGGTTCTCTGAGGACCGTATCGCCGCCTACCGCAGCGCCGTCGTCATTTACAATCCGGCCACACGGGGCCTCCACGGAAGGCGCCGCACGCGCCTCGAGCGCGCGCTGGAGATCCTCGAAAACGCCGGCCATACCGTCAGAGCCGTGGCCACGGAGCGCCCGGGCAGCGGTGCCGAACTGGCGCGCCGCGCCGTCGAAAACGGCGCAGATTTGATCGTGGCCGTGGGCGGAGACGGGACCCTCAATGAGGCGTTGAACGGCGTTGCCGGCTCGGGAATTCCCCTGGCGGTGCTCCCGGCGGGCACGGCCAACGTGCTGGCGACGGAACTCGGACTCGGATCGCTCGAGCAAGCCGCGGCGCGTCTGTCGCAGTGGATCCCTAAGCGCGTGGCCGCCGGACTGCTCACAACGGATCGAGGCGCAATGCAGCGGTATTTCCTGACCATGGCAGGCGTGGGCCTGGATGCCCGCATCGTTCACGGCGTGGATCCGAATCTCAAAAAACAAGGCGGCAAGCTTTCCTACTGGCTCGCCGGGTTCCGCCAGTTGGGACGGCGTCTGGAAGAATTCGAGGCGCGTGCCGAAGGGCAGTCCCGCCGCTGCAGCTTCGCTCTGGCTAGCCGCGTGCGCGACTACGGCGGGACATTCGCCATCGCCCGCCATGCCTCTCTCTTCCGCGACGATTTCGCCGTGGTGCTGTTCGAAGGACGCAACACGGTGCGCTACCTGAAGTACCTTGCGGGAGTCCTGATGAAGCGGCTCGAGGGCATGCGCGGCGTAACAGTCTTGCACGCCCGCCGCGTCGAATTCTACACCGCGGGAGCGGAGCCGGTCTGGGTCCAAGTGGACGGCGAACCGGCGGGACAGCTCCCCGCCGCCGTGGAAACGGTTCCCGCTGCCGTCACCTTGCTCGTTCCGCCCGAGTTTCCCGGATAACACTGGTGTCTCGCTCATGGATAACCTCACCCACACGCTCGTCGGTCTGATGCTGAGCCGGGCCGGATTTAGTCGCGTCTCACCCCGTGCCACAGCCTTGCTCCTCATAGCCGCCAACATCCCTGACCTGGATTCCATCAGCCGCTTCGGCGGCACCGTGCGGTATCTCGAGTATCACCGTGGCCTCAGTCACGCCCTGGTGGCCATTCCCGCACTCGCTCTGATCCCCGTCCTTCTCGTACGCCTCTTCAGCCGCACCAAACCCCCTTGGCGGCGCGCCTATCTGGTCTCGCTGGCAGGCACGGCCACGCATCCCCTGCTCGACTGGACCAACGTCTACGGCGTCCGCCTGCTCGAACCCTTCTCGAGCGCCTGGCTGCGGGCTGACATCTTTGCGGTCGTGGACGTCTGGATCTGGGTAGCGCTGCTGCTCGGCGTGGCCGGCCCCGCCATCGCGCGCCTGGTGAGTTCCGAGATCGGCGCCAGACCCGGTAGCGGGCGGGGCGGCGCCTTTTTCGCACTCGGGTTCCTGGCCATCTACGGGCTGTTCCGCTACGCGCTCCACGAGCGCGCGACGGCGACGCTCGATGCCCACCTCTATGAGGGGCGGCCGCCCCTGCGAGTCGCCGCCATCCCCACGCCCTTCAGCCCCTTCCGCTGGGTGGGACTCGTCGAGGGCCCGAACTTTTACGCCGTCTACCGCGACTGGAGCCTGCTCGAGCAGTTCGATCCGACCGCGGGCCGTATCTACTACAAGCCCGAACCCCGCCCGGAATTCGCACGCGCCGCCGCCACCGGTGCCTTCCGCGTCTTCCTCGCCTTCTCCCAATACCCGCTGTGGCGCCTGACTCCTCTGGCCGACCCGGAGGGCGGCCAGCTCGTCGAAGCGATGGATCTGCGCTTCGGAGCGCCGCCCAACGAGCGGTTCGTGGCACGGGCGGTTCTGGACCCGTCCCTGCGGGTGGTGAGCGCGGAGTTCCGGTTCGGCGCGCCCCCGGAGTATTTCCTCCCGAAACGCTGAAACCCCGGACGGCCTATGATGAATGTCATGGAATACCCCATGCGGATCGGCGGGGCCCTCATCCGGACGGACTCGCCCCGCCAGGTGGAGCTTCCCTACGACGGCACCCCCGTGGCCACGGTCTGGGAGGCCTCGCGGGAGCATGTGGAAGCAGCCGTCGAAGCCGCGGCCGCCGCCGCCCCCGTCATGCGCGAGCTGACCCTGGCGGAGCGCGCGGCCATCCTTCGCAAAGCACACCAGAAAGTTGTCGAACGGCAGGAGGAACTGGCGCGGACGATCAGCTCGGAGAGCGGCAAGCCCATCCGCGAGGCACGCCTGGAAGTCGAACGGGCCTCGCAGACCCTTCTGTTCAGCGCCGAGGAAGCTCATCGCCTCGCCGGTGAAGTTGTTCCCATGGAGGCTGCGCCGGCGGGAAAGGGTCGCTGGGCCATGACCCTGCGGGAGCCGCTCGGCATTGTCGCCGCCATCACCCCCTTCAACTTTCCGCTCAATCTCGCCCTCCACAAGATCGGTCCTGCCATCGCCGCAGGTAACGCAGTGATCCATAAGCCCGCCTCCGCCACCCCGGTGAGCGCGCTTCTCATGGCGGAAATTTTCGAAGAGTGCGGGCTCCCCCGCGGCGCACTCAACGTGGTCACCGGTCCCGGGGGCGCCATCGGCGATCTGCTCTCCTGCCACCCCCGTATCGCCATGATCACCTTCACCGGCAGCGCCGAAATCGGACAGCGCATTCGCAAGCTGGCGGGCATGAAGCGCGTCACGCTCGAACTCGGCTCCAACTCCGCAGTGATCCTCGAAGAGGACGCCGACCTCGATGAGGCTGTGCCGCGATGCGTCACGGGCAGCTTCGCTCATTCCGGTCAGGTCTGTATCTCCATCCAGCGCATCTTCGTGCACCGCAGCGTCCGGGAGCCCTTCCTCGAGCGCTTTGCGGAAGCCACCCGGAAGCTGACCATCGGCCATCCGCTCGATCCTTCCGCCGACATCACCTCACTGATCACGCCCCAGGATGCCGAGCGGATCGAAAGCTGGATCGCGGAGGCGGTCCAGGCAGGAGCCCGGCTGCTGGTGGGCGGAGCACGCAGGGGCCGCGCCACCGTCGAGCCGGCGATCCTCACCGACGTGCCTCCGCACGTGCGCCTGTCCTGCAAGGAGGCCTTCGGTCCCGTGGTGGCGGTCAACTCCTACGACCGGCTCGACGACGCCATCCGCATGGTGAACGACTCCGAGTACGGCTTGCAGGCCGGAATCTACACGCGAGATCTCCGCAAGGCTTTCCACGCTGCGCGCCAGGTCCGGGTCGGCGGCTTTTTGATCAACGACGTGCCGCAGTACCGCGTGGACCACATGCCCTACGGCGGCGTCAAATTGAGCGGTACGGGCCGGGAAGGCCCGAGGTACGCCATCCGGGAGATGACCGAAGTCAAGCTCGTCGTCTGGAAACCGTAGTCGCCCCTCAGTTCCCGGAGAGTTTCAGATCCAGCACCGCGCGGTCCGATTCACGCAACGTGACGGTCTCAGACGGCACAGTCTCCCAGTCAGCCTCCTCCGGAGTGCGGAACTCCAGCGAGGCGAGCACTTGGTAGGCGCCCGGGGGAAGCCCGTCAATACGGTAATTCCCCTCGACGTCCGTGCGGGCAGAGCTCTTTCCGTACATGCGCCAGGCTCCATCGGCGGCAAGCGGCTTCAACAGAACCGTGGCGCCTGCCACAGGCCGCCCTTCCTTGGTGACCACCGTGCCCTGCAGCGTCGCAGGCGCCTCGGAAAGCACGACTCGCAACACCAGCGATTGAGCAGGCGCGAGCGAAAACCGCCCCTGCTCCAGCCTTCCCTGCTCGCCGGCGATCTCCGCCACGTAGACCTCCGGCGGCGTCACCACCGCCGACTCCCAGATGCCCGGCGTCAGCGGTTCTTTTCCCTGGCACGCCAGCCGGCGGGCCTCGCCATCGGACGGCGGCTGCTTGCGGCGCAGGAACAGGATGACCTGCCCTTGGCTCAGCCCCCGCCCGTTTTGGTCTTCACAAAGCACGGACACCGCCGGCGCCGGACTCGGCGCAAGGTGCACGCCTTCCACGTCGCCGCTCAGCCAGAAAGTCCGGTAGGCAACCAGATGCCGCCCGCCCTCCGCCGACACTGCCAAAAGCTCATAATTGCCCGGCGGAAGCTCATCGAAAACAAAACCGCCGCGGGCATCCACGCCCGCATCTCGGCGGCCCAGATCCGAGTAGAGCGCCACCGACCGGACCTCCGGCCAGCCTACCGTTCCCGTGAGGCGAAACAATTTCCCGGCAAGCGGCGTGATGTTTACGGAACTCGTCTCGCTGTCCAGTCGCACCTCGACGGCGACCGACTCTGCGGGCGAGGCGGTCTGGGGAAAGTACGTGGGCAGCAGGTCCGTTCCGTCCTCCAGGCGTATCGGCGCAGTGCGGACATAGTAAAAACCCGGCTCCAGGCCCGCCACGCGGTACACGCCCCGGTCGTCCGTCCGGCCATGTGCCACCAGTTCCAGCGGAGGACCACGACGGTAGACGAGCACCTGCTGGTTCGGCAGGCCCACGCCGTTCTCGTCGGTGACTTCTCCGGTGATGGCCCCGAGTTTCGGCAGCCGGAGCTCGGCCACGAACCGGCTGTCGCGCTCCAGCACGATCGGCGTTCCCGGTCCGTTCCACCGCCGCTGGCCAAACCGTGTCGTGGCAAAGCCCGGCCGGGACGCGCTCAGGTAATAGACCCCGGCCGGGAGGTCTGTAAAGATGAAGCGCCCCAATCCGTCGGTGAGGAAACGCTGTGCGCCTGCGCCGCCTTCGAGCACGACCTGCGTCCTCGCAAGCGGCCGCCCGAATTGCGCCTCGACCGCCACTCCCTCGATGACGGCCGCGAAGGCCGTAGCGCACGCCGCCAGCGCGAGGCTAAGGCCGCGCCAGTACCGTAAGAAATCGCGACGCAGGTTTTCGAGGATCCTGTAGCCCATTTACAGGGGCTGCATTGTCCCCGCTCCAGAGCCGCCGGTATCGCTCGACCAGCTCCGATTCGTCGTAGTCAATCGCGCGGGCGTACTGCCGGATGTAGCTCGTATTGAAGATTCCCCCGGGTAATTTGGCAAAATCCCCCGCTTCGATGGCCTCGAGAAATCTCTTGCTGATCTTGGTGGTTTGGACGATCTGGTCCAGTGTGATTCCCTTGGACTGGCGTACCGCGGACACATCAGGCCAGTTCCCGCAAAACTTGACTTCGCCGGTGTTCTCTGCCACTGTCTCACCCTCGACTGGCAGTTTGCTCGCCCCTAACCTTCCCGCCGCCACACTTCCCGGCCGCTCGGGCGAACCGCTAACAGTATCCCACAGGCGGACAGCTTCCGCCAAGACCTTTCGGTGCTTTCCGCAAAAATTCCAACTCGGTTTGGGAGTTTTAGATGGGGTTTTAGGAGGAGATCCGCATTTGCGGTCATAATCCCCTCTCTTGGCGGCTCCAAAGCACCCCTTTTACGGGATTGCCGTACGGGGAACCCGGGCGCTGCCATGCCCGTTCATCATTTCGATTTCATACGAGACGATACGCAGCCCGTTGCCGATCACAGGGAAAACCGCCCGCAATAGAAACAGGCCGCCGAAGTCACTAGCCTCGAAATATTGCCGGAACGCCTGACCCGCCTCCACCGGGATCGCCCCCGGGTGTACGATTTTGCCCTCGCGGTCGTAGAAGGTGAACGTGACCCGGGATGCACTTCGCGAGGCATCAAAGCCGCTGATCTGAAGCTCTACGGTGGAGGCCCCCCGAATCGCCCGGGTCGAGTCCACCACCACCGGGCCGGGAGGCACCACCAGCTCCAGTTTCTCGGTGTGGATGCCGAGCCGCGCCGTCAGCACTATCGTTCCTGCAGTGGTTCCCGTTTGCAAGACCACTTCGGGCTGGTCGCCGAACCGGGCGGCGTTCTGCCCGGCGGTCACGCTGAACGTCACTGTTCGCGTGTTCGCCGGAAGGAACACCACGCCCGGATCCATGCCTTTACCCGGAACCGAGGCCGACAGCGCGACCCCGAGCTCACCGGTCCCCGAGAACCGGGCTGCTTCCGCCAGCCGGATGCTCACTTTGACCTGCTGCCCCGCCGTCACGGTGGGAGGATCCACGACGATCTGCGGGCGGGGATAATCGGCCTGCTCGCCTGCGCCGCGCAGTACGTAGCTGCGCCCGTCAATCTCCAGACGGCCCTCTTGCAAACCCACCGCCTGCGGCGCAAACACGATCTGGAACGACACCGACTCGCCGGGCTTCAGATCGAGCGGCGTACGGAGCGGGGCCGCCATCCGGAACGACGCCCCGCTCACGGCTACGCTGCCGATGGTGAGCTGTTCGGAGAGCGGATTGGAGAGCTCAAACGACCGCGGCACAGTCTGGCCCAGGGCCGCCGTGCCGAACAGAGCCGCGTCCCCGGGGGCCAGTTCCACCCGAGAGGAATCCCGCAAGTAGAACAGGCGGAAGCTTGGCGTGGCTACGCCGAGCAGTGTCGTCATGCGGACTCCGTTGACGTTGAGAAACGCCGTGTACGAGGCCGGCAGCAGCGGCTGAAACCGCACCACAAAATCCACGGCGGCGCCCGGGGCCAGCTCGAGCGGCCAGGTCTCAAACCGCGTCAGTAATGAGAAGCGTTGGCCGGCGACGTTCAGCCCGCTCAGCAGCACGGGCCCGCCTGAGATGTTGCGCAGCCGGAACGTCGTATCCAGCACAAGCCCTGCGGGAATGGTTCCGACCGTGAACGACTCCCCCACCGGTTCTTCGTTCCCCTGCCGCACGGCCCACAGTTTGATCTGCGCGGCGGCCAGACAGGGCACGAAGAACGCTACAAGCAGGCGCCTCCTCATTGCACTGCCTCCGGCAACTGGTACAGCGCCACCTCGTCACCCCGCACGCGCGCCGCCAGCCGGCGGCCGGCCTCGCCCGTCCGAAGGAGGATCCATCCGGGACCTATCTCGGCCAGATCTACAATCAGTGCCCCGGCATCCAGGCGGGATTCGCCGCCGGGGTGCCGGACCACGAGCGTCTCGCCATCGGCGAAGGCCAACGAGCCGTCGCGCAGCAGCGCCAGCGGCTCCGTCACCCCCACAAGCGGTCTCTCGTCCTCCAGCCTGCCCGCCGTGTCGTATCTCAGCAACAGCAGCCCTGTCTCGCCCCGGACAACGAGCTGAAACCCCTCATGCGCCAGTGAGGCCAGAGCGACCACGTAGCCCGGCGGCTCCAGTGGAATCGTCTCCAGCCAGCAGCCGCGGACACGCACAAGCTGCTCCGCTTCTTCAAACCAGGCTACGGCTTCCACTCCCGCAGCAGAAAAACCAAAGCGCGCCGGATCCGGGGGCGCAGCGTGGCTGCAAAGAACCTCGCCCTCGGCCGAAAGGATCCTCAACTGGCCCCCTTCGGGCGGCTGTGCGATCAGGTATTGCCCTCCGTGCCACATCCGGCCCGGCTCCCACGGAGAAGCGGCCACCAGGCTGCCCGCCACTCCGTACAGCGCCATCGGCCGCCCCGTGACGTCTTCGGTAACCGCGGTCAGGGGCACAGTCAGTCCGGACTGCGCTGCGGCCCACCCCAAGCTGCACAACAGACCCGCGACAACCCGGATCATCGCGGCCCTCCGATCGTCACCGACGGCGTCCCGATGCTGAGTTCGGTCGCGGCGGTCCCGGCGCCCGCCGCTTCACTCCTTCGGACCAGACCCAGTCCCGCCGCGGCTCCGGCGGCCGCCACGCCGGCGACCACGGCAATCTTGACCCAGCTCCTGCGCGGCTTGAACGGAGGCAGCACAATGTCCAGTGGAGAATGCGCGGCACGGGTTGGCGAACCCTCTGAGGATCCCGCCGACAGCACCTGTTCGACGATCAGCCCCGCACGGCTTTCGCCCCGCGCCGCTGTGACGCGGATTTCCACGACTCCCGGCTCCTCGCCCCAGCGGATTCCCCCGGGAGCGGCTCTTCCATCCGCCCCCGTGACGGCGATGTCGGTTCGCAGCCCGTTGGCAAACACGCCGCTGGGCCCGGTTTCGGGAAGCCGGAAGCTCACCGCCACGCCTCCCACAGGGCGGCCGGTTTCATCGCTCACTTCCACCAGCAGCGGCCTCGACGCTCTCGTGCCGGTGCGGAATTCCGCTTTTTCCCCTTCGACCACGCGAATCCGCAAACCCAGCCCCGGTTGCGCCCCTGTTCCTTCGGTCTGGGCGGTGACGGCCAGGGCAAACGATACACATCCCGCTGCGACCAGACACACGCTCCGCATCGAGCTCCACCTCGGAGACCGCCGTTTTGCTCCGGACGGAAGTCGGGTGTGACGTGCTCGCACCCACACCGCGGTGACGTTACCCGGACCTGCCGCCCGGAGCGCGGCCTCGATAAGGTAGTGGCGCCTCCGCGTCAAAGTTCGCCGGCAATTTCATGCGCCCGTGCCGGCGCCTGAGGCGCCAGGCGGCGTGGTGGTTACAGGCTCACCCGCAGCCCGATTTGCAACACGCGCCCGTCGTTGAGGGTGTTGGTGATCTGGCCGAAACTCGGTGCGCTCAGGTTGCGCTGGGGCTGGTCGAACTGCGGATGATTGGCCAGATTGTAGGCCTCAGCGCGCAGTTGAAACGTCCACTCTCGCAGCCCGCTCCAGCGCCATTGCTTGCTGAGCGCTGCATTCACGTTGGCGATTCCGTCCTTACGGAAGGTGTTGCGGCCGAGGTTGCCCCGGAACTCGCCGGGGCGAATGAAATCGAAACGCTCCCGCCGCAGGATCCGCGTCGCGGTGTCCGGATGCGCCACCGACCGGCCCAGGATCGAAGGGTCGAGGATGTGCGGACGGTCGCCCGGCCCCCCGTCTACATTGCCGAAGCCCGGAGCGTCCGAGCCGATGTACAGCGTGAACGGAGTGCCGGTCTTCAGGAGGGCCGCTCCGGAAAGCTGCCATCCGTGCAGCCACCATGCTGCCAGACGCGGCAAACCGGAAGCGCGCGGCAAATCGTACGTCCAGTAAACAAACAAGGAGTGCGTTGCGTCGAACTCGCTCAAGCCCTTCCTGTCACCGAAGTTGTCGTACTGCCACTGGCTGCGGCCCCGGGTCAGATCCCGGTTTGCCGCCGTGGAAGAATAATCCACGCCCTGGTCAAGCGCTTTGCCGAACGTATACGTGAATCCCCACGTGGACCCTCTCCACGACGGGATTTCCAAAGTCGCCTGGGCCGCATCCAGCCAGGCCATTCCGCCGTTGACGATGTGCTTCACTTCGTAATAGCGCGGGTCGGGCCGCCGCAAGTCCACCGTGGCGGTCGTCAGCGGAATGCCCGGAACCGGCTCGGCCCGGTTCTGGATAAAGACGTTCATGAGCTTGAAAGTCCGGCTTCCGACGTAGCTCAGCCGCAGCCGCGAACCCCGAGCTAACTCCCGTTCCAGGCTGAGGTTGTATTGATGGCTGTAGGGTGAAACCAGATCCGGCGAGAGAAACGTCGGAGAGTACCGCGCCTTGGGATCGTCCAGATTCACACCGTGCAGCGGATTGACCAGATCGGGATTCTGCACCTGCACGTAGCGCACGTGCGGCGGATTGTTGCGGATCTGCTGGTAGGTGACCGCCGGAATCCGCCCGAAGGAAATCGTGTAGGAGGCGCGCGCCGTCCAGCCTGCCCCCGCGTTGAAGGCCAGAGCCAGACGCGGGCTCACGTTGTTGCAGTCGCAGCCATAAGGAATGCGATCCATCCGGTTGACTTCCACCGGGGTCGTTTCGAGCCCATAGCGCAGGCCGTAGTACAGCTGCAAGCCCGGCCGGAGGCGCCACCGGTCGGCCGCATAAACACTCGCCGCCCAGTTGCGAAACCCCCGTGCGAGTTCGCCCACCGTGACTTCATACGTGGTAGGCGTGCCGTAAAGTAAGTTCTCAATCGCGGTCCTGCCGAAATTGTTACTGAACTGAAAGTAGCCGCGCTGATTGTTGCTCTCGATGCCGTTCAACTGGGACCGTGTCACCTCGCCTCCCAGCGTCACGGCGTGCGCTCCGGCGGCGGATCGGCGCGTGGCGATCACCCCCCAGCGGAAGCTGTTCTCGGCCCGGTCGATCGGAAAATGATTGTCCGGCCCCAGTTCCTCGATCTGGAACCCGATGCGGACCTTCGGGCCCACGGCATTCGGCTCCGGCAGCAGCGCCGAACGCACGCGCTGGAACGTCAAACCCGTTGCCACTTCCGTCCGGGGTCCGGCGGAAAACCGCCACGTCAACTGGGAACGGTGGCTGTGAATGTCGGTGTCGGGATTCTGGCCCGCCACGAGCTGAAACGCGCGCACGCGCTGGCGGCCCATCAGGTGCGACGCTGACAGACGCCCGCGTCGGAACTCCGGAAGGTCCCACCTCGCCTCCGCCTGCGTCTCATCCACCCGCTGCGGCGCGTTCGTGTTGAGGGCCCGCGGATCGAAATCAGGACGGTTCGGCAGGGCCGTCGGATAGGCCGCCAGAAACCGGGCCACTACGGCGCGCACGTGCGGATCCGACGCTCGCGGCGTCCGCTCGCCGGCCAGCGGCACCAGAACGTTGCCGTTCACCATGCCGCGGATTTTGTTCTGCGATGCATGCAGCGTCAGGTTCCCCGGGCGGCCCAGGCTTCCTGCCGCACGGGCTCCGTAGGCATTCCGCCTTGACGGCAGCACGTCGCCGACTTGAAAAAACGTACGTGCGTTGAAGACGCTGTTCTGGTGCCACCAGTACCCTTCCGCGCGCCAGGCCGCGGCCGGCGCCGCCGCCGGAAGCACTACCGGAGCCCCGACCGGCTGTCCGTACTCGGAGGCATACGTGCCCCGCTCCGCCGGAGGATCGCTCACCAGCACCACGGTGCCGCCCAGACGGACGTTGGCCTCTTTGATGGCCTCATTGTCGATGCGGTAAAGCGGCACATTTTCGTTTCGCTGGGCCGCGCCGTCCAGCCTGCGCCGCGCCTCGGTACGGGCCCCTTGGCGCACGGGAGCGCTGCTCTGCGCCTGCGCTTTCTGCCGGGCCGCCGCTGCCGGTCCCTGGGCCGCCGCCCAGAGGCTCGCGGCGCACACCAGCAGCGCCGCACGCATCTTTTGGGACATAGAACTCCTCAATTATAACCGCGCCTGACGGAACTCTTACCCCCACGAGCCAGCTCCGCTCGCGTCTCCGGATCGGCCGGGACCGACGGCCACTCATACTTGAGGCGCTCGAGCGCCTCCACCCGACTCTCGACACGGCCGGGTCCGCTCCGTTTGAGACAACGCCCGAGCATGGTCATGGCGATCGCGTCGTGGGGCTGCGCTCGTAGCACGCCGCGAAACATCTCCGCCGCGCCTTCGTAATCCCCGCGCCGCCACAGCGCGTAGCCCACGTTGAAGCGGTAGACCGGATCCTGCGGGCGCGCCTCCAGAGCCTTGCGGAAGCTGTTCAGAGCTTCCGGCAGGTTGAGCCGTGACTGTGCGGCCCCAAGGTTGTTCCACACCTCCGGCGCCGGCCAAGCCTGCGTCAGCGTCCGGAAACGCAGTGCGGCCTTCTCGTAGTCGCCCGCATAGTACAGGCACAGGCCCAGCAGAAACAGCGCCTCCGGATAATGCACGTCCTCGGGGCTGACCCCTTCCAGCCAGCCCGCCGCCACCCGGTACTCCTTCTTGCGCCACAGCAGCTTGCCCAACTGGAAACGCGCCTGCGAAAAGTTCGCCTCCAGCCGGACGGCCTGCGTAAAGTAACGGTGCTTTTGCTCGGGGCTTTCGGCCATCAGCCCGCGAATATACTGCTCCAGCGCATCCAGACGAACCGCACGCCGGCGCCGGCGAAACTCCTCCAGCCCGGTGCTCCCGGGCCGCAGCGCCCGCAGCACCTGCCAGGCGATCTCGTCCTGAAGGCGCCCCAGTTCATCAAGCGGCCCGCTCAGTCGGAAGGAAGGCCCGTTACGCAGACCTTGCCGGTCCAGGAGCTGCGCCGCCACGTCCAAAACAGGCTTCCCGGGCTCACCGCGCACGTGGAAGCTGCCGAAAACCTCCGTGTCCGCCTCCACCACTTCGCCGATTTTCAACACCGTGGCCTTTGTCAGCGGCGCCAGCGGTTTGACGGAAAGCTTTCGATAAGCCTCTTCGCGCTGCTCTCGGTCCACGACCGAAACCCCCGCCGCCACGAGCGCCTCCCGCACCGATTCCGCCACGCTTTCCCCGATCCAGTCGAGCGCGGCCGCATCGGTGCGGTTGAAGAACGCCAGCACCACCACTCTCTCCGCCCGCAGCGGGAGCGCAAGACACCACACCAGTAGGGCGCCGAGCACGCGGTGCATGAATGCCAGTCTAACAAACGGTCCGTCGGCGGCAGGCGCGCCAACCGGGACCGCCCCGGAGGCTCTGCTTCGTTCAAAAGCTCAGCTTCAGTGCGAACTGGATCACCCGGTTCGGCTCGCCCGTGGCAATGATGGTCGCCGAGCTGGGCAGCGCCGCCGTCACACAGCAGGTCTGCCCGAACAGCGAACTGGTAAGCGTGGGCGAGCCCTCCGTCGAGTTGCGCGGGTTCTCGAAATTCGGGTGGTTGAACACGTTGAAAAACTCGCCCCGGAACTGGAGCCGCACCCGCTCGCTGACTGCAAAGTTCTTGATTACGCCCGCATCCAGGTTCCAGAAGCCCGGGCCGCGAACGGCGTTCCGCCCGGTGTTGCCGTGCGTGCCCGGCGCCGGGATGCAAAACGCACTTTGCGTACCAACGACCTGCCGGCAGTTGTTGGCGTCAATGTCGCTGACCTGGTACACCACCGGTCCTTCGATGCCCGGAACAAACTTCAGACTCCCGTCCGGCGCCACTCCCCGCAGATCCGCCCGCGAGACCTTGAATCCGTTGGCGGTGCGGATGCCGCTGTTGAGCGTGTACGGTTCGCCGCTCTGGGCCACGAAAATACCGGTAATCGTCCAACCTCCCACGAGGTGCTGGGCCAGACCGCTGAGCCCCGAGCCCCACTTCCGCCCGCGCCCGAACGGAAGTTCGAACACGCCGTTGGCCACGAATACGTGTGTGTTATCAAAGTCGGACACGGCCCGGTCCAGCCGGAAGTTGCGCACGTCGGTCGGCGTCCGCGAGTTAGTCGAGCTCAGACCGCCTCCGGACGTCGCCGCCACCGGGTCCACGGACATATCGTCAATGGACTTGCTGAAGGTGTAGGAGGCCCCAAGTTCCAGGCCCTGCGCGAACCGCCGCCGCAACTGCGCGATGGCCCCGTGGTAAATCGAGCTCCCGCCGGAGTCAAAATAGAAGATCTCGCTGAACTGCGGATTGGGCCGGAAGTAATTGGCCGGAAAGCCGGCCGCGACAATGTCGCGCTGGTCAATCAGTCGCGCCACCTCGCCCAGACCGTTCTGGCTCAACTCCGAAGTCCACCCGTTCAGTACCGAGGCCGGCACCATCCGGAGCAACAGTTCCGGCCGCGTCCCCGTCACCCCGGCGGGACAGTTGGTCCCGTCAGGACGGCAGCCGCTGCGCAGGTTTCTCTGGGCGATCAGGAACGACTCCAAGAATCCGGGCTGATCGGTCCGGATCTGGTTGAGATCGTAGGCGCGGAACAGTCGCATCCCGCGCTTGCCGATGTAGCCGATCTGGCCGACCAACCCCTTCGGCAGTTCCCGCTGGATGGTGAGCGACCACTCATGTACCGTGGGCACTTTCAGGTTCTGATCGAAAGCCCCGACGTTCGGCGCCAGGCCGAAGCGGCGCGCCGGCGGGCCAAGTTCGCTCGAAGGTCTCGCCGCCGGTGTGCCCAGCTGGAAAGGTTTCCACAGCTGCAGCAGCTGGCTGAGACGTATGTCGTTGGGCACGTCGGTGCACGGCGCCGAGGCGGCAGCGCTGTTTTGCACGTCCACCCGGCACTGCAGCACGCTACCCGGAACTTTGCCGCTGATCGCCGTAACCTGGAAGCTCGAGATCGTGTCAAAGGCCATCCCCCAGCCCAGGCGCACGACCGTCTTGTGGCCTGCCGGCATCCAGGCCAGGCCCACGCGCGGCGCCAGCGCCGTCCAGTTCATACGGCTGTACCAGCGCTTGGCGCGCACAAAGCTCACAGGCCCCTGCGAGCCGTCAATCGGTTTGTCCGGCACGAAGGTCCTGCCCGCACTGTCGGCCGGCGGCAGGTTCAGCTCCCACCGCACTCCGTAGGTTAGCGTGAGCCCGGTCCGGATCCGCCATTCGTCCTGGAAATAGGAATTGAAGTGTTTGATCCGGGTTCCCATCCGGAACAGATCCGGAATGAAGACGTCGTGCGCCAGATCGGCCTGAAACACCTGGTTGACACGGCCGACGATGCCGGCCAGCTCCACGATGGCGTTTTGCAGGTTGTTCCGGTCCGTGGCATTGATGACGCTTGTCGGCGGAAGCACCCAGGCGGGATTCTCGTTAAGCGGCGAACGGCGGAGCCGGTTGAAGACGATGGTCGGCGACATGTTAAACCCGCCCGGAACGCCGCGCTCGTCGTTGTGGCGATAGAAGCGGAAGTTGATTCCCATGCGCAGGCTGTGCGAGCCGCGCGTGTAACCCAGATTGTCAATGAACTGGATGGTGGTCACTGCCCGCTGGGTGTGAGGCGTATTACAGTACGGCGTGTCAATGAGCTGGAAGGAATCGTCCCCGAAACATTCCTGCGCGTAGGGCAGCTCCGCCGTCTGCCGCCAGTTAGGATTGGCCTCCCGCAGGTTGAACAAGAAGTTGAACCGGCTTACTCCCGCCGTGAATTCGTTGACCAGGGAGGGCGAGATCACGCGCCGGTAGCTGAACGCCAGGTTCTTCCCGGAACGGTTCACCGTCCCGAGCGGAGGGAAGCCCGGGAACAGGGCCGGACGGCCGTTCAACAAATCGCCCTCAGTGGTGTCCCACTCCGAACCCAGGTATCGCACAAAGAGGTTGTTGTTCTCATTGAAAATGTGGTCGAAGCGGATCATGTAGTGCGGGCCGGTGAACCGCGAAGGCGGATTCCAGGCGAAGCCTCCGGTGTTGAGCCCGTCGCCGACGGCGAATGTGTTGGGCAGGGGGAGCTTCTCGATCAGCGCCTTGATGGCCGGATCCATCCCCAGCTTGAGCGGGTCAGCGGCGGCGATGTTGTAAGAGGCCACGCAATTGGTGGTGATCGCGCCGCCGCACACCGGCACTTCCGGACGCAACGCGCCGGTGCGTGGGTCCACCAACCGCGGGGAGTTCCGCGTGATCGCGACCCCGTCGAGAACCAGCGGCCGGGAAGGATCCGGCACGAAGTAGCGGAAAATCCCCGAGCGGAGCGCGCTCGTATAGAGGCGCGGCACGCCGAAGGACTGAGCGATGGGCTGCGTCTGCTTGATCCGGTTTCCCTGATAGCTCCCGAAAAAGAAACTCTTGTTCTTGCGAATCGGCCCGCCGGCGTTGAAGCCGAACTGGTTCAGCAGCAGCACCGGGCGCTCGATCCCCTCGGCGTTGTTGAACCACTCATTGGCGTTCAGCACCGTGTTGCGGTGAAACCAGAACAGATCGCTGTGAAATTCGTTCGTTCCCGAGCGCGTGGCGATGGCCACGTTGGCCCCGCTGTTCCGCCCGAACTCGGGCGTAGCGTTATGTGTCACCACGCGGTACTCCTGCACATTGTCCGGATTCAGCCGGTGGATGTTGTTTTGCGGGTTGGGTACTGAAGATTCGTTGGCCTCGATGCCGTCAATCGTCACGTTGTGGGCGCGGTCGCGCGAGCCGAACACGTGCGTACCCGAACCGGCGGAGTTGGTCGTCCGCTGCACCAGCCCCGGCTGCAGCACGATCAGGGCCAGCGGATTGCGCCCGTTGAGCGGCAGTTCGACGATCTCCCGGCGGTTGACCACGTCACTCAGCATGGCGTGCGTGGTTTCCAGTCGTTCCGCCGCCGCCTCCACCTGCACCACCTCGGTGAGCGCGCCGATCCTCAACGACACGTCCAGCACGAGCGGTGCCCCCACCGTCAACACGTTGCCCGTGCTGACAAAGGTCTGGAAGCCGGCTTGCGTCACGGTGATCGTATACGCCCCCGGCGGCAACGCATCGAGGCTGTAGGCGCCGGCGCTTGTGGTCCGTGTTTCGAAAACCTGCCCTGTCGCTTCATGGCGCGCTTCCACTTTCGCTCCCGCCACGAGGCCCCCGGTCGGATCCGTCACCGTCCCGGAGATTCTCGACGTGCCGACCTGAGCGAGAGCCGGCGCCACCAGCAGGACACACCAACCCGTTACTCTTGTGACCGCTTTGCCCATGGTGTCCCTCCCGACAATTTGCACGGCTTCCCCGTGAGGCCGCGCAACCGAGTAGTCTACTATCGGAGCCGGCACTGTGCAACAGCGAGAATCGCCGGAGCCCGGGCATGATCACCGGAGACTCTGCCGGCCATGGCAGTATACCCAGATATCGGCCCGCAGTATCTCCCGGGAGCGCTGCCCACTCTCTGCGCCAGTCACAGCCGATCGGAGGGACTCGCCAGGCCGCTTCCACCTAAAGCGGGTGGGTCGTTATGGTCGCACGCCCGCGGCCCAGAGGAAGACATTCTCATAACGGATACTCCCGTCCGGGCGCATGTGGGCGCGGTCAGCCTCCGCGTAGACGGCGCGAACCGCGGCCTCCCCGCTGTGTCCAATGGCCGCCTGATTGACCCCGGCGCTGGCATTCCCGCGCCATGATGTTTCCGTGTCGGGGAAGACAAAGGGACAGGCCACCTCGCCTTCCTCAACGACCTGCAAGCCAGCAACTCTTAGGAGGGCCGCCAGCGCTCCAGGCTCGGACAGGGCACCGGGGTGCGGAGGCGGTGCGCCGGGCGGCGGGGGTGGCATTAGCGGCCCGAGCGCCGGCATCACGGCGCCCAAGAACTCGCACCGTTCCGGAGGTCCCCGAGCGGTCACAACCACCCGCCCGCCGGGCCGTACGACCCGGAAGAGTTCCCGTACGGCAGCAGGCATGTCTTCCGCATAGAAGACACTATTCACCGCCGTGACCGCGTCAAAACTTGCGTCAGCGAAGGGCATGGCTTCGAGGTCGCCCTCCCGCACGTCGGCCGCAGGCAAACGTTGCCGCGCTATGGCCACCATCGGCGAGGCATCGAGGGCGGTCACCTGGGCACCCCGGAAGTGAGCCAGCAGTGCAAGGAGTCCTGCACCGCACCCGGCGTCAAGCAGACGCGTGCCACGGGTCACGCGCGCGGCATCAAGGGCCGCACCGAAAAGCGGCAAACATACCTGCTCCACGTACGTCGCCCAGTCCGGGGCACGAGTCCCCCACAACTGACCCTGAATGTTTGCATTAGTCATCCGTATTCTTCCCGGCAGTCACCAAATCCAAAGCTGTCTCTCCGGCCCAGCCGGTCCATGGTATAACGTAACCAGCGTTGACTTGCTGCCTAATTCCAGGCGAACCGCCACCGGCGTCAGCCACTCACTGAGGCTCTACGCGGAATCCAGCGCCGTTCTCGCCTGGCTTCTCGGTTCCGCGACGACTTCTCCTCTGTCCGTCACGAGGATCTCCTCGGCGGAACGAGCCCGTCGAAGGTATTCGCTCAGCCGATTCTTCGGCTCGCGCACGCCGACGGTCTTCATGAGGCCAACGTAACATCATGTGGCTCCAGTCGCAACCGGCCATGGACACGGCCGGGCCCTTTCGACCGAAGTTGGCTATCGCGATGGAGCACTTCGCACGGGATCGTGATGAGATTCCGATTCTGGTACGCGATATCTGGAGTGGGTATCGTGTCCGTGCGGCGCGGTGCTGGCCCCGCCGCTTGGATTGGACAATCTATCCGGAAGTATTGTTCTTTTGGTGATAGCCAGGAATGGAATAGGAAGGACGAGACCACAGTCTGCCGCATATCGCGACTAGTGTAGTGCGTCAAACAGATGGGGCATTATTCAGAACCCGGCGAGCACGCTTGACTTTCTCCAGGATGTCGGTGGCTTTCGCGGTCGAGATGAATGGTTTCGGGTTCCGGTTGTGGTGGTCGATGTAGTCACCAATCGCCGTAATGAGCTCTTCGACACCGCGAAAGACGCCGCGGCGGATCCGCTTCTCGGTAAGGTCGCGGAGGAACCGGTCCACCATGTTGAGCCACGCACAACTGGTGGGGGTGAAATGCACGTTTAGCGCCCCCGATTTCTTGGACAGTTTTTTGGATCATGGTCATGCGGCAGGCTCGAGAGCAAGCAGGGCCTGGTGAGCCTGCCGCGGGGACTGGAAATGGAGCCGTTCGATCAGCCAGTGCTCGTTCTAGCGCTGTCGGAATTCCTGTAGCGCTGCGGCGAGTTCTTCCAGGGTTTCGAAGGGGCGCACCCAGAGCAGCTGCTCCTTAAGGGTGCGGAAGAAGCGTTCGATACACCCGTTGCCGTCCGGCTCGCAGACGAATGCCGGAGAAGACTCAAGGCCCAGGAAACGGATCTCTCGCTGGAAGTCGTCGCTCACCATCGGGGAGCCGTGGTCATGCCGCAGGCTCAGGCCGAGAGCGATGCCTTCCCGGAAGCCCCCGAACTGTCCTCTGACAGCCTGGCGCCCTGGCTCCAAGACCTCAAACCGCGTGCCCCGCTTGGCGACGTGGATTCCTAGGCAGTAGCGGCGTGTGCGTCGGAGAGGAGCCCCGCGTGGCACTCGAGGTAGGTCTCCGTGCGGCCGCGCCGGCCGAGCGCGGCGCGCGCCCGCAGACGCGCGGCCTCCCAGTCGGCCCGCGCCCGCGTGCCGGTCAGGCTGCTCCAGCGCCTCCCGGCGGATGCGCTCGACCTGGCCGCGGTCGAGGGCGAGGTAGGCCGGCGGATCGTCGCCCGCGGGGCCGCAGAGCGAGGCGCGGCCGTCGTGGAGCACCACGAACAGGAGAGGCGCGGCACGGCCGGCGTTGCGCGCCTTCCAGGCCGACCGGAGCGCCGTCGCGTTCGGCGCGGCGGGGGTCGTGGCGACGACCACTTCCAGTGGCGACGCGCCCTGCCCCAAGGCCAGGCTGCTGGCGGCGAAGGGCACGCCGGCGGCCAGCGTCACGCTTCCCAGCGGGACGCCGTCGAGAAAGCGCGCCGCGACGGCGCCGACCTCCTCAGCGTTACGCGTCTCGTTGGCGAGCATCAGTTCTCATCCAGATGACGTCTCTCCGTGTCCGGTTCTGGCCGACCGGTCGTGGCCGGACGTCCCTGTCATTGCGCTCACGGTGCCGGATAACGCGCAGTTTTAGGCGCTGCACATGCGAATCAAGCCGCAAATCTCTCAATGGACATAGCCATTTCGTCCGGCACTTCGAACATGGGGAAGTGGCTACGCGCTCCCAGCGTCGAAACCTGGAACCACGAATGCGCGGCACCAAACGACTGCTGCGCAGCCAGGTATCCCGGGTCTTCGGGCTGAGCATAGAGATGTAAAACCGGCACGGGAGGGTCGAGGCTGGCCAGTGCCTGGAGGGGGCTGCCGGCCTTCGCATATGCACCACTGATCTCGCGGCCGGCGCGGGCCCACATCTCAAAGGGGTACGAACCCATATCCTCGCGCACGTAGTGAGTCAACGCAGGAATGTCCAGCCCCTGAAGCCACATCGAGAAGAGTTGTTCGCGCGTTTGCTGCCATTGCGCGGGATCCTGGAGCGATTGCAGCGCCCCAAGAAAAGGCGGCGGCGCTTCAAGAACGATCCAGTCGAGCAGCACGAGCTTTGGAATGCGGGGACCGAGCCTGCGGCGCAACTCGATGGCAATCCAGCCCGCGTGGGACAGCGCGACCGGCACCACCAGGTCCGCCTGGCTCGCCTCGACCACGGCAAGGGCATCGGTAGCGAGGTCGCCAGCACCAAAATCGCTGGTGGGCCTCGCTGATTCTCCATGCCCGCGCCAGTCAAGGACAAGCGTGCGCCTCCGTGTAGCACAGCGTCGGGCGAGTTCATCAAAGACCCTGCGACTGCCACACCAGCCGGGCATAAACAGGAGCGCCGGCTCCCCCCGGCCACGGTCGTCGTAGCTAATTCGTATTCCGTGCGACTCAACTTGTGACATTGACTCCCCCTGTGTGCGCCTAACGCTGGCGCTGACCCGCAGCCGCCTCGGCCGTCGCGTCCAACGGCTTGTTAGGCGCATCTATTCCTTCAACTCGCCTGACCGCTCCACCTCGATCCCTGCCGCCTGGCGGAACGCCGCAAGGTCGGTGTCTTCCACCGGCCGGTAGTCCTTGCCGGGCGGGTAGAGGTGGCCGATTCTCTCCCGCGCACGCTCCAGAATCCACTTGGCCCAGTGCTCGATATCGTGGGCGAACACATTGGGGACCTCCACTTCGCTTTCCACCTGCCTTCCGAGCTCCTCGACGACAAGCTTGCATTTTCCGCGCCGGATTTCCACTCCAGCCAAGGTCGCCGGTACATAGATGTTGCCCCAGGCACTTACGGTTATTGCGAAAGCCCACGAGCACATTACGCCTTCCGCCCGGTCATTTGTCGCCGACCAGCGGCCCCAAAACCCGATCCAATTCCGCGTCGGTCCAGGAGGCAATCCGCACGTTGCGGTGGAGGCTCCATTGTTCTACGTGCTCGATCGTGCCGCCCGGAGGCACCTGCGCCAGCGGACCGAGCGTTTCCAGCTCAAGCATCTCCCTGTTGGTGAACATCTCAAAGGAACAGCCGAAGTCGGGGTAGCGCCGGGAAGCATCCGCCTTCGACCGTTTCACAAACAGGTCCGTGCCGATGAGGTAAGCGCCCCACGTATCCGGATGAAACAAACCGGCCTTCTGCGGTTCCTTCGCCTGGGGATCCTGCCGCAGAATGAGGTATTTCTTGGTGAATCTCCACCGGGGATCGCTGAAGTCCGTGTAGGCCCACATCACCAGCGGGTTGGTGGGAAGCAGAACGTCGGGATGGCGCCCGCGCGGAGGAAATCCCGTAATGGCTACACCGCCCGGCGCCATCACCGTGAGCGCCCACGGAGCGAACTCGGCCGCCCGCCGGAGCGTGTTCCGCATCCGGTGCACCACTTGGACGGCCGTGCCCGTCTCCGCCAGCTGGACGGCGATCTGTTTCTCGATCCCGGTCAGCTTCTCGACCGGCTGCGTGGCCACCAGCACGCTTCCCTTGACCTCGATCTTTACCGGCTCGTTGTCCAGAGCGTAAGTGAGCGTGGCGTCCTCCGGGGCTCGCCACAGCCGGTGCCCGCCGCGAATCATCCACTGCGTTTCCCCGCTCCGGCCGAGCATCTCAGGGTATTCCTTGAAGAAGTTTCGCTCGCCGGCGAAGCCATACCGCATGATGCGAGGGCCGACATCCGCCGTCACGATAAGCTCGACTTCGCCGTTGCTGATGCGGTAGCAGTTCGGCCAGCCTTGGTAGCTGACCTTTTCGATCCGCACCGCAGCCTGCACCTCCGCCAGTAAGACCAGTAACAGGATCATCCGGGACATGCCACACATTATGGCGCAGTGCACCGGAACGGGTCCCAGCCGCGCGGTGCCAGGATGCGGCCGCGGAACCAGACACGCCCGGGCCGTCCCAGACGCATCACGCCGATTTCCGTGAGCGAAATCCCTTCGTATTCTTTCGGCGCTCTCACGCCGGCCGGAAGGGTGAACAGTAGCTCGTAATCTTCGCCGCCGTGGAGAGCCTGCTCCAGGCTGGCGCCGGGAAACCGGGGCGGCTCCCGCTCGATCACCGCCGCAACCCCGGAGGCCAGGCACAGGCGGTGCAAGTCCAGCGAGAGGCCGTCGCTGAGATCAATCGCCGCGGTGGCCCCCAACTCCTCGCGGAGGAACTGCCCGAGCTTGAGCCGCGGTGCGGGCTTGAGGTGCCGGCGCCACGCCCGCCCTTGCCGCTCGGCGAGCCCCAACGCCGAACCGCCCAGGCGGCCCGACACGAAGATCCGGTCCCCCGGCCTTGCCCCGTCGCGCCGCAGAAACCGGTTTCGCGGCGCCGTACCGCAGACTACGATATCGCACAGGGCCAGACGCGCCCGGGTCAGATCGCCGCCCGCCAGGACGACTCCGTGCTCGCGGGCCAGCGCGTTCAAGCCGCGGTAGAAAGCGTCCAGCCAGCGCGCGCCCATCCCCTCGCCGAGAGCCAGTGAGACGAAGTAAAAGCGAGGCTCTCCGCCCATGGCGGCAATGTCGCTCAGCCCGCGCACCAGCGCCCGGTGGCCTACAGAGACCGGAGGATGCACCCCTGCCAGGAAATGGACCCCTTCAATCATCAGGTCGGTGGTCAGCAGCCAGTCCTGACGGGCGCCTCTTGGCCGCAGGACCGCACAATCATCCCCGATGCCCAGGATCAGCTCCTCGGGCCTTCCTGAAAACGCCTTGCGGGCGATGGAGGCAACCAGACTGAGTTCGTTCCTCACACCAGGCAGACTTGCCTGATTGTAGCCCGCGCCTCCGCTCCGCCGCGACCGCGCTCCCCGTTACCAGATCAGCTTCAGAGCCATCTGCACCGTGCGCGGCAGGTTCTCTTGGCGCGTAATGGTGCCGAAGGCGCTGCTGGTGGGACTGATGTTGGGCGCGTCGAACTGCGGGTGGTTGAATGCGTTGAAGAACTCCGCCCGGTACTGCAGCTTCACGCGCTCCGTAATCAGGGTGTCTTTCAGAATCGAGATGTCGAAATTGTTGGTGGCCGCCTCGCGGAGATTGCCGAACCGGGAGGGAAACCGGCGGATATTCCACGCCAGCTGCCGCGCACTGGCCCGCTCGAAACGAGTCGTATCAAACGCGCCGTCCACGGCCCGCGGGTTCAGTCGGAGGTCGCCGCCGAAGTAAATGACATTGCCCCAGTTGCCGATGGGCTGGCCGGAAGCGAAAGTGTAAATGCCGTTGACCGACCAGCCGCCCACGATCCGCTGGAGCACGGGGCCGGCGCTGCCGGCCAGTGCTTTGCCGCGGCCGAAGGGCAACTCATAGACTCCGCTGACGACCAGGCGCTGGGGAACGTCCTCATTGGCCACCCGCTTCTCGGGCGCCGGGTCACTTAGATTGAGAAACGTGCGCTTCTCCAGAAGCTTCGAGTACTGGTAATTGACGATCGCCGCAAACCCCCGCGTCAGGCGTTTCTCCAGGCGAGCCTGCAGCATGTGATAAAACGAGCTCCCGAAATTGTCCCCCAGCACCGTCACGCCCCCGTCACCGGAAAACTGCGGAAAGGCCCGCAACAGTTGGTTGACCTGTACGGTGCTGCCGTTGAGCCCCGTCCCGGGCAGCAGACCCCGGAAAGGATTGGGGACGTTGGCCGTCATGCGATCAATCACCGGCTGATCCCGGACCGGCGACGTGCTGAGAAACTGCGGGGGCACCCAGTTCAGGCCGCGGTTCCCGGTCAGACGAATGGCGTGATTGCCCATGTAGCCTACCTCGAAGACCGTGTTCGCGGCCAGCTCGCGCTGGATGGTGAAATTCCAGCGCAACGAATATGGATTCTCGAAGCCGAAGTTGTAGAAACTCACGTTCTGGCCGAGAAACGTATTCACGCCGAGCGAGTTGCCCACCGGCTGCGCGATCCCCGTCGGGAACGGATTGCTCAGCGTCGCCGCCGGCGTCAGAAAGCCGTCCAGCGTGGCGACAAACGGAGTCCGCTGGAAGAAGCCCGGCTGCTGGGACGCCTGAATCCCGGCCGTGAAATAGTAAATTCCGAAACCGCCGCGCAATACTGTCTTGCGGCCCAAAGCCTCCGGGCTCCAGGCAAAACCGAAGCGGGGGCTGAACAGCGAGTTCATCTCCGCAACCCCGCGGCGCCCCGGCCGGGCAAAGATCACGCCCCCCACCGGGTTGAATCTGGAGACGGGCAGCTCCGGAATCGGATTGGCGGCATAGGCCGCCTTGGCCGCTTCCGTAACCTGGTTGGGCGTCGTTGCATCGAATCCCACAATCTGGCGGTCGAACCGCTCGGTTGTGGTCATTTCCCGCTCAAAGCGCAGGCCCAGATTCAGCGTGAGCGTGGGCGTAACCTTCCAATCATCCTGCAGAAACAGGGCCCAGTAGCCGGCCTGATTGCTCCTGAAGGAGCCTACGTCAAAGCGGCCGCCCGTGGGTAAGCCGAGCAGAAACGCGCTCAATTCGCTGCCGAAAGGCGGGGCCGGAGAGTTGTCGAGCGGGCCGCGGGTCCAGTTATTGCGGAACGAATACAATCCCGACGAACTGCCGAAATTGGCGCCGCTATTTCGATACAGCCGCAGATCCGCCCCGAATTTCAAGCTGTGACTTCTCGCGAACCGGTTCATGCTCGTAAAAATCTGGAACTGATCGTACGGCAGCGGCAGACTTCCTTCGTGGCCCAGGTCGCTCAGACCGTCCGCATCGAAGTCAATCACGGGCAGCAGTGCCTGGGAAGAAGCCGCCGCAAGCGAAGGCGGGAAGCCGAGCGAAGCCATGTCGAAGCCCAGGCTGGGACGGCGGTTGCCTTCCGTCCAGCGCGTCCAGTTGAGCCGGGTGTTGAGCACCGTCGTCGGGGTAAACGTATAGACATCATCGAACATGGCGCCCCAGTTAATCCGTTTGAGAAAGTTACCTGTGGAGATGTTTTTAAACAAATTCCCGCGGAATTCCAGCCGCTCGTTGTGGCGGAAGTTGGCGAAAAACTTATGCCGGTCGCTCAAATTAAAATCGAGCCGGCCGAGTTCGCTGTTATAATCATCGCCCCGCGTGGAATTGGCCAGGAAGTTATTCCGGCCGTCGGCCTGTCCGGGTTGATTCGGCCGGGGATAGAAATCCAGGTATTTCAGTGCGATCGGATTCAGCCGGTCCTTGGGAATAATGTTATTGGCGAACGGCTGGCGCCGCACGCGGGCCCCTTCTCGCACGCCCGTGGCAGGATCGTAGAGCTGGTAGCTGCTCCCGAGAGCGAGCAACCGGGAAAAATCACCCTGCCGCATAGCGTCGGTCGGCACCGTGGTCGTCACAGGTTCCGGGAAGCGGTCCTTAATGCCTTCGTAGGCGAAATACCAGAAGACGCGATTGCGGCCGTCAAAAAGCTTCGGAATGTATAGCGGCGCCCCAGCGTTGACGCCCCACTGGTTGTAAACGAGCTGGCTTTTCTTCTGGGCCGCCTTATTCACGAAAAAGTCTGTGGCGGCCGTCTTGGCCACCTGATTGAAGTCGTACGCGTTGCCGTGAAACGCGTTGGTGCCGCCCTTCAAGACCACGTTCACCGTACCGCCGCCGGTATTCCCGTAAGCCGCATCCGCCTGAAAGGTCTCCACCTTGACCTCGGTCACGCTGTCCACGGGCGGATTGTAGGCCACGCGGCGGTCCTGCGTCGTGTCCGGCGCTCCGTCCAGCAGCAGCTCGTTGGTGCGCGACGGCGCTCCGCCCATCGAAAAGTCCGACGGGCCGGCGTTGTCAAAGGGCCGCTGGAAGCGCGGGTCCGAAAGCGGAATCACGCCGAAGGCGATCTGGGCCAGCGACAGCGGCGTGCGCCCGTTCATCGGCAGATTCTCGATAAAGCGCGAAGTGATCACTTGTCCGGTCGAAGCCGTAGCGGTCGTCAGCACCGGCGCGTCCGCCGTCACCGTCACCGTCTCAACCACCTGGCCCAGCTCCAGCGTAATGTCCAGCGTCATCTGCTCATTCGCGCTCACCTGGACCCGTTCGCGCACGTATCGCTTGAAACCGTTCGCTTCGGCTTCCAACCGGTACGGCCCCGGTTGCAGGTACGGCAGCGTGAACTGGCCGGCGGCATTACTCTCGGTCTGATAGCGCGCCTGCGTCTCCAGGTTCGTCGCGGTGATGGCCACGTTGGGCACAACCGCCTGCTGGGCATCCACCACGCGCCCCGTGATCGAGCCGCGGAACTGTTGCGCCGCTGCGGGCTGAGTCCAGAGGTAGCCCCCCACTAGCAAGCAAATCAAACCTCTACTCACGGCAACCCCCTTTCTTTTCTGCCTGGCAAGATTCTACTGCCCAAACAGCGGCGCGTCAAGCAAAAACCGCAATTTTTACAGAACGGAAGCGGCCCCGGGCGGTCAGACCCGGTCTCGAACGCCGCAGCTGTGTCTCCCCGCTTCCGTACGCCGTATAATCCCTCTATGGCCGCGCCGGAGTTGCTCGCGGCAGAAATTACCGACCTGCGCTGTGTGGCCGCCGCAGACCTGGCGCCAGTTCTGGAATCCGAAGTGGACGAGTGGCGGCAGGCGTTGCGCTGGGACTTCCGGCCCTCCGCCGATCTGGTTTTGCGCTTCGTCGCCTCCCAAGCTCTCAACGGTTACGCGCTCCGTGTGGCGGGCGACCTGGCAGGTTACACCTACGTCGTCGCTGAAGAGGGCAAAGGCCTGATCGGTGATCTGTACGTCCGCAGCGACCGGCGCACGATCGAAAACGAGAACTTGCTGCTTTCCGCCGCGGTCGAAAGCCTCTTTGCCAGTCCGCTTGTGCGTCGCATCGAGTCGCAGTTGATGATGCTGTGCCGCCCGCTGGACCGCCCGCTGCCGCGCCCCGAATCCGCAACACGCTACTCGCGCCGGCTCATGGCGATTGACCGAGAGCGCATCGCCCGTCTTCCGGCGGCCGGCTGTCCGCCGGTGCACCTGGAGTGCTGGCATGACGGTCACAGCGAGGCTGCTGCGCGCCTGATCGCCGAAGCCTACCGGGGCCACATTGACAGCTGCATCAACGATCAATACCGGTCGCTCGCCGGCGCGCGCCGCTTCCTTTACAACATCGTCCAGTACCCGGGCTGCGGCATCTTTCTCCCGAGTGCCTCGTTCGTGGCGGCCGCCGGCGGTCGCGCCTTGGCCGGCCTCTGCCTTGCCAGCAGGCTTTCCGACGACGTGGGACACATCACCCAGCTCTGTGTGGCGCCCGGCCTTCGGGGCCTCGGCCTGGGCTACGAATTGCTACGTTGCTCGCTGGCCGCTCTGGCGGATCTGGACTGCCGCAGCATCACCCTCACTGTCACCAGCGCCAACCGTCAGGCCCTGGCACTGTATGAAAAAGTCGGTTTCACCACGCTGCGAGAATTTGCGGCCTGCGTTTGGGAGCGGCCGGGCGAAGTCCAGGGCGGCTTTTAAATGCCATGAGCCGGGCCTCGCGGTCCTCGACCCACGCCGAGCCGTGCCCGCCGGCCGCGGAAGCCCGCGAGGGCCGCAGGCGGTCTTCAAGGCGGAGGCGCAGGCGCTACCTCCCGGGCCGGGTCCACGGAGAGGCGACCAGTTTGGCGTCCCCGGTGGAAAAGTCGGCGTCCGAGAAGCTGCGCGGTGTCACTTGCAGGACTTCGTAACGTGCCGTGGGGCGCCCCTCCTGATACGACACATACTCAATCGGGAAGCCGTCAATCTGCTTGTCTGCCAGTTTGACGTTGGACGTCCGCAGGTACTGGCGCGCCGCACGGGTGAACTCTTCGAAGATTTCGCTGAGTTTCTCAAATACCGCCATATCCGCGGCCGAGAGTCCGAGCGACTGCGGAGCTACGGCACACACCTCGGCCACTTTGCTTGTGCCCTCGAACGCCTCGTACTTCTTGCAGGGTCGCCCGGCCACGCTGCCCGTCCCGGCCGCCCGGAACGTGGTCTTCGGCGCCGCGGCCGCAGCCCCAGGCTGTCCCGCCTGCTTGCCCATCATCTTCTCCATCATGGCGCGCTGTTCCGGCGGAAGGTTCTTAAGCTGCTCCTGAATCTGCGCCATGGCGCTCGAAAGCTGCTGCGACATCTGCCGGAGCGCCGCACGGTCCATTACCTGATACTGCTTGCGGCGGCGGTCGAGCAGAATCATCTGGAAATCCCCATCGCGGCGGACCAAGATCATGGAGGTGTCGCTTGTAGAGTCCGCCACGTCCGTGCGAAGCCGCTCCGCCTCGACGAGCGTCGTCATCTTGGTCACGCTCTGGTCTTTCAAGTCCGTCAATCGGGCTTGAATCACCACTCCTGCGAAGCCCGCTGGTGCGGCGAGCGCCGCCAGCAGAGAACCCAAAACGTGCGGTTTGCTCCTGGCCATTTCCTTTTCTCCTGCTCGACACGGGCGCCCGCCCACCGGAATCAGCCCGCGGGCGGCAACGCGCCGTCGGATCCTTGATGATACCGGATCGCGGACCCTCGCGGCGACTTCATACGTTCCGCCAAGGCTTGACTCCTCACGGCCGTACCTTTTCCCGGGTTTCGGCCAGTAGTTGCTCGAGCGACGCCATTACAGCCGGCTCCGCTTTGGCCAATCCCGCGGTGACCCCGTCCCGCAAACGGAGTATCTCTTCGAGCCGGCGCTTCAGGTCCGCGTCCGCCGTCTCGCCCGCGTGCTCGCGCAAGCCCTGAAAGAATCGGCTCGCCGCCTCCGCCGCCAGGCCGTAGTTCTTGCGGGCCGCCTCCAGATAGATCTGCGCCGCAAGATCGCGGTATTCCGACAGCCGCACTCTCTCGTCGCAGGCAACCAGCTCCTGCCGTGCGTCCTGCAGCTCGGCCTGGAGCCGGCTGCACTTGACAAGCTGCGGCACAAAGCCTGCCAGAAACCCGACTCCCAGCAAAACCGTCCACACGATCAGTTTGTTCTTCACCGGGCCGCTCCTTGTGTTGACGGTGCTATTATCGCCCACTGACCGATCCGCGGTTTCCTTTGGGTCCGGATGCCTTTCCCCGCGCGGCCTTATAATTGCCCCATGGTGCTCCCGGGTGGAAGCAGCGCCGCGGGAAGTGACGCCTCTCTCAGCCTGCGGCACACCGCGGCCTCCCTGGGGCGGCAAACCCCATGACTCGTCTACGGTCTTTCGCCTTGTCCCTCGCCATCGGCGCGCAGGCCGCGGCTCAGGACCTGCCGGTTCGAGGCCTGCATGTGAGCGCGCCCAGACCGGAGGAGATGCAGGCCGCCCTCCGCTTCATCCAAGAAACGCTTCCCAAGGAGGGCGTCAACACGCTGGTGATCGAGTTCGGCTACCGCGTCCAGTTCGAGCGCCGGCCGGAGGTGCGCGATCCCGACGCACTTTCCCGAGAGGATGTCCGAGCCCTCGCCGCCGCCTGCCGCGCCGCGGGCATCCGCCTCATCCCCCAGATCAATCTGCTCGGCCATCAGTCCTGGCGTCAGACCACGCACGCGCTGCTGCGGGCCTACCCGGAATTCGACGAAACGCCCGGAAAGTACCCCAATAACGAGGGAATTTACTGCCGCAGTTACTGCCCGCTCCACCCCAAAGTGCACGAAGTCGTCTTCGATCTGGTGGACGAGCTGGCGGCACTCTGCCAGGTCTCGGACTTTCACGCCGGCATGGACGAAGTGTTCCTGATCGGCGAAGACGACTGCCCGCGCTGCCGCGGCCGTGACAAGGCCGAACTGTTCGCGGGCGAGGTGCGCGCCATCCGCGACCACTTGGCCTCAACGGGCCGCCGCCTGTGGATCTGGGGCGACCGGCTCCTCGACGGTCAGACGACAGGTTTGGGACGCTGGGAGGCGAGCCTGAACGGCACGCACCGTACCATCGAGCTGATCCCGAAAGACGTGGTGATTTGCGACTGGCACTACGACACCGCCGCCCCGACGGCCGCCTATTTCGCCACGGCCGGCTTCGACGTCGTCTCCTCCCCCTGGCGCAAGCCCGAGGTGGCGTTGGCACAACTGGAGCTGGCGCGCTGGCTCCGGCGCAACGCACCGGATCCGGTGGCCCGGCGCATGCTCGGCGTGCTGCAAACCACCTGGGTCGGCTTCGGTCAGTTCCTGCGGGCCTACACGGGAGAAGGCGAAGCGAACGCGCGCGCCCATCAAGCGGCCGCATGCTTCCGCGCTTTGTTTGCCGAATTGCGCAAAGCAACTCGGACTTTTCCCTGAGCGCCGGCCGGATCGCGCCCTCAGGTTATAATGTCCGCGATCGGAGGAACCTTGACAATCCCTGAAGCGATGCTACCGGAGTTCGATCGGGAAATGGAGCTGACGCGGCGCACTTTGGAGCGCGTGCCCGATGACAAGCTGGACTGGAAGCCTCACGAGAAGTCCATGACGATGGGGAGGCTGGCGCAGCATCTCAGTGAGATCCCCGGCTGGGTCGAGCCCACCATCAACCTGGAATCTCTCGACATCGCGCCGCCGGGAGGGCCGCCTTATCAGCCTCCGCCTGTGACGTCCGTGCGCGACATGCTGGAAGCATTCGACAAAGGCGTGACCGCCGCGCGCCAGGCGATCGCGGGAGCGAGCGACGATCACCTGCTCAAACCGTGGTCCATGCTGATGGGCGGCGAAGTGAAGTGGACCCTGCCGCGGGCCACCATCCTGCGTACCTACATTCTGAACCACCTCATCCACCACCGCGCGCAACTCGGCGTCTACCTTCGTTTGAGCGATATTGCCGTCCCCGCCACCTACGGGCCGTCCGCCGACGAAGCCATGAGCTAGGAAGGAGCGCGGCTCAGGCGGCCTTGCCGAGGATGCCCATGCGCCGGGCCACCCGGGCCAGGATTTCGACGGCCCGGTCCAGCTGCTCTCGCGTGTGCGTGGCCGTCACGATGGTCCGCACGCGCGCCTTGCCTTTGGGCACGGTGGGATAGCCGATACCCACCGCAAAGACGCCTTCCTCGAACAAAGCGCGAGAGAACTCGTGGGCGCGGCTCGCCTCTCCCACCATGATCGGCGTGATGGGAGTTTCGCTGGCGCCGGTGTCAAAACCGGCAGCCTGTAACGCCTGTTTGAAATAGGCGGTGTTTTTCCAAAGCCGCTCGATGCGCTCCGGTTCCTGCTCGAGGATGTCGAAGGCCGCCAGGCAGGCGGCCGCCACCGCCGGAGGATGCGACGTCGAAAACAGGAACGGCCGCGCACGATGGTACAGAAACTCGATCAGGTCACGGCTGCCGCAGACGTAACCGCCGAGAACCCCCACCGCTTTGGAGAGCGTCCCGACTTGGATGTGCACGCGGCCGTGCAGGCGGAAGTGATCCACCGTGCCGCGGCCGTTCGAGCCCAGCACACCCGAGGCGTGCGCGTCATCCACCATCATGATGGCGCCGTGCCGCTCGGCCAGCTCCACCAGCTCCGGCAGCGGGGCGATGTCTCCATCCATGGAAAAGACCCCGTCGGTGATCAGCAGTTTCCGCCCGGGCGCGCCGTCGAGTTCCTCAAGAATGTGCGCAGCCGCTGCCACGTTCTTGTGCGGGAAGATGTGAATCCGGGCTTTGGAGAGCCGGCAGCCGTCAATGATGCTGGCGTGGTTGAGCTCGTCGGAGATGATATGGTCGTCCGGCGTCAGAATGGCCGCCACCGTGCCCGCGTTGGCGGCGAATCCCGACTGGAACACCACCGCCGCCTCGGTCTTCTTGAACCGCGCAATCCGTCGCTCGAGCTCCAGGTGGATCGCCATGGTGCCGGCGATGCTGCGCACGGCCCCGGAACCCACACCGAGCTCGCGCGTGGCTTTCAGAGCGGCTTCGATGAGCCGCGGATGATTCGTGAGCCCCAGGTAGTTGTTGGAGGCCAGATTGATGACCTCGCGCCCGTCAAATCGCGCCAGCGGCGCGCAGGCGGTCTCCAGCTGCCGCAGCGTCTGATAGGTGCCCTCCCGCCGCCAGGCATCGAGCTGCTCGCTCAGATACGCAAGAGGATTGGCCATGACCGAACGCTCCGTTTCCAACTATAGCGCCCTTATACTGGCCGGTATGAGGCGGCTTCCGGCAGTTCTGGCCCTCACAGCCGCCCTCGGCACGCCGCAGGAGGTCTCACCGAGCGGGCTGCGGATCGAGGCGCCCCGCCCCATGGTGAGCCAGCCGGAGCGCGCGCGCTCGGCGATGGTGGCGACGGTCAGCGAGCTGGCCACCGAAGCCGGCATCGCGATCCTCGACCGGGGCGGCAACGCTGTGGATGCCGCCGTGGCGGTGGCGTTCGCCCTCGCGGTCGTGCATCCGGAAGCGGGCAACCTCGGCGGGGGCGGGTACATGTTGATCCACATGTCGGATGGGCGGGCGCTCGCAATCGACTACCGCGAGGCCGCGCCGCGGGCGGTACATCCGGGAATGTTCCGTGACCGCATGGAGGCGCGCGTCGGCTACAAAGCGTCCGCGGTGCCGGGAACGGTGGCCGGTCTGGGAATCGCTCACCACCGCCTCGGCTCGCGCCCGTGGCATGAGGTGCTCGACCGGGCCCGCATCCTGGCCGAACACGGATTCCCTGTTTCCTACCGCATGGAGCTGATCCTCCCGCTTCAGGTGCCGATCATGAAGCGCTTTCCGGAGACGGCACGGATCTTCCTTCACGGCGCCGACCGGCCCCTGCGCCAGGGCGAAGTGCTCCGCCAGCCGGAGCTGGCGGCGACGATCCGCCGCCTCCAGCGGTACGGGTGGCGCGAGTTTTACGAGGGTGAAACGGCCCGGCGGATTGCCGCCGACATGGCGGCCAACGGCGGCACGATCACGCTCGAAGACCTCAGGCAATATCGCGCCTTGGAACTAGCCCCGCTCCGCGGCACCTACCGCGGTTGCCAGGTGCTCACCGTGCCGCCTTCGAGCGCGGGCGGCGTGACGTTGCTCCAGATGCTGAACATCCTCGAGCATTTTCCCCTGCGCCTGGGGACCGAAGGTTCCGCAGAATCCAGGCACCTGATGATCGAGGCGATGAAGCGAGCCTACCGGGACCGCGCCCGCTACGCCGGGGATCCGGCTTTCGTCACGGTTCCCGTCGAACGCCTCACCAGCAAAGAGTACGCCGCGGAACTGGCTGCCGGCATCCGGCCGGACCGGGCCACGCCCGCGGCCGAACTCGGCGAAACGCCCTCCCCCGACGGCGGCGAATCGGTCAGCACCACGCATTTCACTATCGTGGACGCAGCCGGCAACATCGTTGCCAACACTTACACGCTCAACGACTTCTTCGGCTCCCAGGTCATCGCGCGCGGCACCGGCGTGCTCCTCAACGACATCATGAGCGCCTTCAGCACGCGCCCCGGTTCGCCCAACGCCCTTGCGCCCGGCAAGCGCCCTGCCTCGTCCATGACTCCGGTGATCCTGCTCCATCCGGACGGGCGCCCGTGGGCGGCTTTCGGCTCACCGGGAGGCATGACCATTCCCAACACGGTCCTCCAGGTCCTTATCAATCTTGTGGACTACCGCATGTCGTTGCGCGACGCGATCGAATTCCCCCGGATCCACCACCAGTTCACGCCGGACCGTGTGGACGCAGAACCAGGAGCGCTGCCGCTCGAAGTCGCCGACAAGCTCCGCAGTCTGGGGCACACGCTGAACCCGCGCCTCCGCGCGCAAGGGGACGTCCACGCCGTCATGATCGAAGAGGACGGCTGGCGGCTCGGTTGGTCCGACGGCCGCCGCGGCGGCCGCGCCCGGGGATTCTGAGCGGCAGTCCCGTGCGGTTCGGGGCTTCGATCTTTCTGATCGCTCTCATGCCGCTCCGGGCCGCCGATAATTTTTGCGCCGACACTACCGCGGCGCGATTGTTTCGCGCCGACGCGGCAGTCGTGACGGAGCCCCTGGATTTTGGCGGCTTGGCCGCCGTGCGACGGACGTCGCTGTCGGTGGACGGCTTCACGTGGACCGGCACCGCGCACCGGCTCGAAGGCATCGAAGTTTCCGACCCGTACCGGCCGGGTTGGTCCGTGCTGGCGGGTGATATTTTCTTGTTCCGCCAAACCGAGCTCAAGCCGGAGCTGAGCGCCTATGGTGCGGCCGCAAGACTCGGGGGTCTTGTGCCGGAATCCTCCTGGCACGGGCAGTTTGCTTCGAGCGCCACGGCAGCCGCGCTGGCATGGAACAACTTGCCCGCCGGGCCCGGGCGAGGCCAAGTGCGGCAGCCGGAGCGATTCCGCCGGTTCAGCTGGAACGCCCTGCGCGCGGGCGGGCCGCTGGGTCGCCGCGCCGCGGTGGCGCTGGCCGCTGCGGGACGATGGTCCTCCCAAACGGTGGGCCAAGCCGCGCCCGGCGAAGATCTTTCCGCGCGCCTGGTGACTGCCAGCGGCCGCCTGCTCCTCGAAACCGGACATAGACAGCGTGCAGACGTTTTTGTTCTGGCCGAGCGTTCCGACCTTTCCGGCTGGGGCTTGCCGGAAGCGGCGGAAGCACTGGCGGCCCGCAGGCACGCGCCGCCGGTTCGGTTGTGGCGCGATCTCGAAGAGAGTCGCAGCACCCGCATCGTGCAAGCGGGCTGGCAGCGCAACGGCTTGCTGCTGCGATACGGCCACTCCCGGCTGCGACTGGACACGATGGCGGCGAAACAGGCAGACCGCGATGCGGTTCCGCGCGTTGAGTTAACCACGGGCGCGCTCGAAGGACCGCCTCCGCTGGAAACGCACGCCCTTCGCAGCCGGCACGGCTTTGCGGTTCGATCCGCATGGGAACGCGGAGCGCACACGACAACAGCCTGGCTCTTACTGGACAGGGCGCAGATTCGGAACCGCTTCGGCGGCCCGCCGCTTTATGGCGTCACGGCGGCAGGTGAGCCTGCCTTTGTCGTGGTGCGAAGCCCGGCGGAGACGGCGCGCTCGGGCATCCGTTCCCTGGCGGCGGGCATCGGAGACCGTGTTGCCGTTGCGCCGGGATTGACGATTGACGCGGGCCTGATGCTCGACGCCTCGCGAGGCTCGTCGGCCGGGCGGAGGGTGATTTCCTGGACGCAGCTGTTTCGGTCCGCCGGCGTCGCACTGACGCCGCCGCGCCTCCGCTTTTTGACGTTCCGCGGGGGATACGCGCGCCGCTACCAGGTTCTTGCGGGCCGCTATCTGGATTTCGCCGATCCCAACAGCTTGGGCGGCCTCGAATACCGCTGGATTGACCACAACCGCGACGGCCGGTTCCAGGCGGGCGAACAGGGCGAGCTCTTGCGGCGCTTCGGTGCGCCGTACACGAGCGTCTCTCCTTCTTTGCGACGGCCCCTGGTGGACGAGTTCGCGGTGGGCGTCGAAGCGTCGCCGCGCCCCGGTCTCTCGGCCCGGATGCGCCTGTTCCGGCGAGATGAGAAAGACCGCATCGCTGCCGTCAACGCCGGCCTCCCGTCCGAGGCCTTCACTCCGCGCCTGCTTGGCGATCCCGGGCCCGACTTGATTTACGGCACCTTCGACGATACTCAGCTCGCCGTCTGGGAACAGGACCCGGCGACGTTCGGCCGGGACCGCTTCGAATTGCGCAACCCCGGCCTCCGCACGATGAACAAGGGGCTCGTGGCGGAGCTCGCGGGCCGGACGCCGCGGATGGACTGGCGGGCGTCGTTTCTGGCGGTCAAGACCTTCGGGCCGGCGAACCCCGGCAACGACTTCTGGGAGAATGATTCGGGCACGGTGGGCGCGCTGCTGCAAGATCCGAATACTTCCGTGAACGCCGCCGGCCGCAATTTCTTTGATCGTGCCTTCTCGGGCAGGTTCACCATGCGCTGGGAAGGACCGGCGGGCTTCGAAGTCGCAAGCGCCGCAACCTATCTCGACGGACTGGCCTTCGGCCGCCGCCTGCTGGTGCGGGATCTTGCGCAGGGTCCCCTGGTGGTGCCGGCCACCGTGCGCGGCAGCCCGGAGGGCGGCCACCGCACCCAGTTCCTGCTGAACTGGGACCTCCGCGTGAGCCGTGCGTTCTCCGCAGGCCGTGCGAAGCTGCGGTTCCACACCGAAGTCTTCAACGTGCTCAACCGCGCCGGTCGCCTGCGCGAGGACGATGTGAGCGGCCCGCGATTTAACGAGCGGCTGCCGCTGGCCCTGCAGCCGCCGCGTTTTGTCCGGCTCGGGTTCTCCGTGTCCTGGTAGCGGACCGGGGCGCAGTTATCCTGGAGATGTGGGACGGGCACTGCTGCTCGCCGTGGCGCTCGCACGGCTCGCACCGGCCCAACAAGTCCGCATCGCGCTTGCGGGCGACGTGATGCTGGGGCGTCTGGTCAACGAGCAGCTTCGCTACCGCCCGCCGGTCCATCCCTGGGGCGACACGTTGCCGCTGTTTCAAGCGGCGGACGTGCGTATGGCCAATCTGGAGTGCGTGATTTCGGACCGCGGCCGGCCCTGGACCGCGACGCCGAAGGTGTTTCATTTCCGCTCAGACGCCAAGAACGTGGCCGCACTGCAAGCCGCCGGCATGAATGCGGTGTCGCTGGCCAACAACCACGTGCTCGATTACGGCTACGAGGCGCTGCTGGACATGTTCGGTCTGCTCGAGAAGGCCGGGGTCCGCTACGCGGGGGCCGGCCGGAATCACCGCGCTGCCTGTGCACCGGCCCTGCTGCAGGTGAAGGGCCTGCGGATCGGACTGCTCGCCTTTACGGATAACGAGCCGGTTTGGGAGGCGCGCCCGGACCGGCCCGGCACCTGCTATGTGCCCGTGGATCTGCGGGACGGGCGCACGCGGCGCCTGCTCGAGGCCGTACGTCGCGCCGACACGGAAACCGACCTGCTGATCGTGTCGGCGCACTGGGGCGGGAACTGGGGCTACGAGCCGCCGCCGGAGCACATTCCCTTCGGCCGCGCCTTGGTGGAGGCCGGGGCGGACGTTGTCTTCGGTCACTCCGCTCACGTCTTTCGCGGCATCGAGATTTACCGGGGCCGGCCCATCCTGTACAGTGCCGGCGACTTCGTGGACGACTATGCGGTGGATGAGCTGCAGCGCAACGACGAGTCGTTCCTCTTCGTCGTCGAGGCCGGCGCGGGCCGCGTCCACGCGTTGCGGCTTCACCCCGTGCAGATCCGCTACCTCCAGGTGCGGCGCGCCGCCGGCGCGGACGCCGCCAGGATCGCGGCGCGGATGCGGGCGCTGTGCGCCCGGTTCGGAACCCAAGCCCTTTGGAACGCGCACCGGGGGACTCTGGAGATCTCCGTTCCGTAGGCCGAGCCGGACGCGCGCTATACTCAAGAGCAGGAGTCGTACCTTGTCCGTCCATTACTGGGCCCGCCTCGCCGGCCACGTGCATGCGCTGGTGCTTCTCGCGCCTTCCGAGGACAAAGAGGCGCTCATCGGCGGGCAGGCGGTGATGGAGGGGGTCATGATGCGCGCGCCGCACAGCTATGCCGTGGCGGTGCGCCGGCCCTCGGGAGATCTGGCGACGGAGCAGATGCCCGTGCCGCGCGTATCGGAAAAGTACCCCGTTTTTCGCTTCCCCATCCTGCGGGGCCTGGGCACTCTGGGCCAGGCGATGTACCTGGGCATCAAGGCGCTGCGCTTTTCGGCGAACGTGCAGCTCGAAAGCGACGGAAAGACGGAAAAAGTAAAAGAAATTTCTCCGGCGCTGATGGGTTTGAATCTGGCTTTTTCTCTGGGTTTCTTCATCTTTCTGTATAAGTTTGTGCCGCTCTATGTGGCCACGCTGTTCGGCGAACGTGTACCTGCGATGCGGGGCTGGCTGGCGTTTAACCTGACCGACGGCCTAGTCCGCATCGCGTTGTTTCTCCTGTTTCTTTACGGTATTTCCCGATGGAAAGAGATCCGCCGGGTCTTTGAGTATCACGGCGCCGAGCACAAGGTGGTTTTCAACTATGAATCGGGCCTGCCGGTCACAGTGGAGAATGCGCAGAAGTTCAGCACGTTCCACCCGCGGTGCGGCACGAGCTTTCTGCTGGCGGTCATGGTGATTGCCATCGGGGTGTACGCCCTGCTGCCCTTTGACAGTTTCCTGATGCGGTTCCTGGGGCGGATTGCTTTGCTGCCGGTGATTGCCGGTCTCAGTTACGAGTTGATCCGCCTGGCGGCGCGGCGCCGCGCCGGGCTGCTGGCTGCGCTCACGGCGCCGGGGCTGTGGCTGCAGCGCATCACCACGCGGCCTCCTTCCGACGATCAGGTGGAGGTGGCGATTCACGCTCTCGAGCGGGCCATGGCTCTGGAAGAGGCCCAGGGCGGGCGGCTCGTGATTGCATAAGGAGAAGGAAGAAGCCGGCATGCAGTATCTCCAGAAACTGGATGAGCTCGAGGCCCGCTTTGAGGACCTGACGCGCCAGATGGCCGATCCGGAGGTGTTGAGCGATCCGGAGCGCTACCGCAAGACCGCCAAGACCCGCAGCGAGCTCGAAGAGATCGTGGCCAAATATCGGGAGTGGAAGAGCACGCAGGCGGAACTCGAGGGCGCCCGGGCCATGCTCGAGGACGCCGATCCGGAGTTGCGGCGACTGGCGGCCGAGGAGGTGGCGCGCCTCGAGCCGCGGCTGGAACGGCTGGAAGAAGAGCTGAAGATTCTCCTGCTACCCAAAGACCCAAACGACGAAAAGAACGTGGTTCTGGAGATCCGGGCGGGAACCGGGGGCGACGAAGCCACGCTGTTTGCGGCCGAGATCTTCCGCATGTACGCCCGGTACGCTGAATCCCAGGGCTGGAAGGTGGAGATCAGCTCGGTGAGCGAGTCCGAGATCGGCGGCTACAAAGAGATCATCGCGCTCATCAGCGGCGACCGTGTCTACAGCAAGCTGAAGTACGAAAGCGGCGTGCATCGCGTGCAGCGCGTGCCGGTCACCGAGCAGCAGGGGCGCGTGCACACGTCGGCGGTGACGGTGGCGGTGCTTCCGGAGCCGGACGAGGTGGAGGTTCAGATTGATCCGAAGGACCTCCGCATCGACACGTTCTGCTCTTCCGGTCCGGGCGGCCAGTCGGTCAACACGACCTACTCCGCCGTACGGATCACCCACCTGCCTACAGGACTGGTGGTGTCCTGTCAAGACGAAAAATCCCAGATCAAGAACAAGGCCAAGGCATTGCGCGTGCTGCGTTCGCGGCTTTACGAGATGGAGCTCGAAAAGCAGCGGGCGCAGATCGGCGCCGAGCGGCGCAGCATGGTGGGCACAGGCGACCGCAGCGAGAAGATCCGCACGTACAATTTTCCGCAGAATCGCGTCACCGACCATCGCATCGGCCTCACCCTGTACCAGCTGGACTCGGTCATGGACGGCCGCCTGGATCCGATCGTTGACGCTCTGACGACCTACTATCAGGCGGAGCGGCTCAAACAGCAGGCCGCCCTGAGCGGGCCCGCCGATGACGGTTCACAGCGCACTCCGGCAGGGATCCAGGCTTCTTGAAGAGGCGGCGGTTCCTTCTCCGCGCCTGACGGCGGAAATTCTGCTGTGCCACGCTCTCGGCTGCGAGCGTTCCTGGCTGTACGCGCATCCGGAAGCGGAACTGAGCGAAACGGCCTGGATTCATTACGGCCGCTACCTCCATGAGCGGATGCAAGGCAAGCCGACGCAGTACATCACGGGACGCCAGGAGTTCTACGGGCGGGAATTTCGCGTCACTCCGGCGGTGCTCATTCCGCGCCCGGAAACGGAGCATGTGGTCGAGACGGCGCTGCGCGTGGCCGGCCGGGCGCAAACGGCCGTGGACGTAGGCTGCGGGTCGGGCGCAATCGCCGTGACGCTGCAACTGGAGACCGGCGCCGCCGTCTGGGCCACGGACATTTCGGCGGCGGCCCTGGAGGTGGCGGCGCAGAACGCGTGCCGCCTGGGGGCAGCGGTGCGCTTTGTGCAGTGCGATCTCACGGCCGCTCTGGCCAACGCCAGCATGGATCTGGTGGTTTCGAATCCCCCGTACGTCGCCGCGGCGGAGGCCCCGGGTCTCCAGCGGGAGGTACGCGCGCACGAGCCGGCGGTGGCGCTGTTTGCAGGCGCCAGCGGGCTGGAGGTGTACGAGCGGCTGATCGCGGATGCGCCGCGCGTGCTGCGGCCCGGTGGCTGGCTGGTGTTGGAGCTCGGGTACCGCTCGCTCGAGCCGGTGCGCGCCCTGCTCGATGCGCGGTGGCAGGATGTAGAGGTCGTGCGCGATCTGGCGGGTCTTCCGCGCGTGCTGGCGGCGCGGCTGGTTCCATGAATGCGCGGCGGCTCATCCTTCACGTGGACATGGACGCGTTCTTTGTGTCGGTCGAGGAGCTGCTGGATCCCACGCTCAAGGGCAAACCGGTGATTGTGGGGGGCCTCCCCGGGGAGCGGGGCGTGGTGTCGGCGGCTTCCTACGAAGCGCGCAAGTTCGGCGTGCATTCGGCCATGCCCCTGCGCACGGCGTACAGGCTGTGCCCGCAGGCGATTTTTCTAGAAGGCCGACCGCACCTCTACCGCGAGTACTCGCAGAAGGTCTACGAGGTGCTGTGCAGGTTCACGCCGCAGGTGGAGATGGCCAGCGTAGATGAAGCCTACCTCGACATGACTGGCACGGAGCGACTGCACGGGCCGCCGCTCCAGACCGCGCACCGGATCCACGAGGCCATCCGGGAGCGCACGGGGCTGAACTGCTCGATCGGGGCGAGCACGTCGCGACTGGTGGCGAAGGTGGCTTCCGACTTCGCCAAGCCGAACGGCATCCTGTGGGTGTTGCCCGGATGCGAGGCGCGCTGGCTGGCGCCACTGGCGGTAGGCCGCATTCCGGGCGTGGGCAAGGTGACCGAACAGCGGCTTCACGCCCTCGGAGCCCGCAAGATCGGCGATCTGGCCCGCCTTGAGGAGCGGTTTCTTGAGAAGCACTTTGGCAAATGGGGACTGGCACTGGCCGGCAAAGCGCGGGGCGAGGATGCAGGGGCCTGGTTCGAGGGCGACATCGGCGCTGCAGAGCTGCCGAAGTCCATCAGCCACGAACACACCTTCGGCGAGGACACGACCGACTGCGACCGGATCGAAGCCACGCTGGCACGGCTGGCGGAAATGGTGGGGCGGCGGCTGCGGGAGCACGGGCTGTACGCGCGCACAATCCAACTGAAGCTTCGCGATCATCGCTTCCGAACCATCACGCGTGCGCGGACCATGGATCACGCCACTCAGCTCGACACGGAGGTGCTGGCCTGCGTGCGGGAGTTGTTCGCCCGGAACTGGAAGGGCGAGCCCGTGCGGCTGGTGGGCGTCCAGGCGGCTTCCCTCGAACCGCGCGAAGGCCAGCTCGATCTGCTGGGAGCGGAGCGGGCACGCAAGTGGCAGCGGGCGCTGGCGGCGGCGGATCGGGTGCGGGACCGGTTCGGGGAAGACGCCGTATCCCTGGCGACCGGGTTGCGCGGACGTTTCCGGGAGCGGGTCCATGAAAACCCTGCGGCGCTGCCAGGAAAAGAACCGAAGAAAAAATGACACGAATCTGTGTGGAAATTTCCGGGGGCACGAGCCGGTATGTCCTTTTGCAAGCACCGGCAACGAACGTGCGATAAGAAGCGTGAGGAGGAGTTCGGATGAGACGAATGGGGATATGGGCGCTGGCAGCGTTGCTGGCGGCGGTCCCGGCCGGAGCGGTGCCAGGCAAAGACAAGCACCGGCGCGCAGCCGGGACAGTGGTGGCCGTCAGCATCTTCACCGGGCCGGATGTGGAGATGATCCGAGCCTACTGGCGGGGCGGCCCGAGCGGATTGCCGCCCGGGCTGGCCAAACGCGGCAGCCTGCCCCCAGGCCTCGCCAAGCAGCTCCGCCGTAACGGGCGCCTGCCTTCCGGTTTGGAGAAGCGGCTGGTGTATTTTCCCCCGGAGCTGGAGGTGCGGCTGGCGCCGCTCGATCCCGGTTTGAGGCGTTGCTTTCTCGACGGCCGCGCGCTCATCATTAACCCGAAGACCCGCATGATCGTGGACGTACTTGTGCTGGACTGAAGAGGCCGGCTCGCGAGGGACGCGCCGGGAAAATTGCGTCGGCGGGGGCTTCTACGTTCCTCCCGCGATGCGGCATAACGTGGTCAACACGGGCAACGAGTTGCTAGTGTCCCGAGCTAGAAAAAGCTTGACTAACTAAGTGGACTGTGTCACACTCAATCATGCCCGTCGGACGTCCCCTTCAGCCCCTGCACCTAACTCGGGAGGAGACCGAGGAACTCCAACGTTTAGCCCGGCGCCCGAA
>JBBIJF010000002.1:0-273966 GCA_037446115.1 Acidobacteriota bacterium
CGCGACCCCCTCACCGACCCCACGCTCGAAGCCCGCCTCAACACCCTGGCCCGCTACCAGGCCCGCGCCGAGCGCTCCTTCTACCGCGCCCTCAAAGAACTGCGCACCCTCGAAACCCAGCGCGTCGCCAACCAGATCTACGCCCGCGCCACCGGCGAAGAGCTGCCCGATCTGGCCGACGCCGGCGAAGTGACCAAACGAACCCACCGCTACCGCCTCGAACAGCTCTGGGCCGACCTGTTTGACCTCAACGAACGGCAGGAAAACGCCTGGCTGGCCTGGCAGCTGGCCGAACTCCGCCGCCCGGCCGGACCTCCGGACCCGCCGGAGGCCGCTTGAGCGAAGTCCTCAGGAGCGAAAAGGAACCAAACGAACCCAAATCCCGGCCGCCCGTGAGCCCGGCGCCTGCCCGCCGCTGCGCCCTGCGCCGTCCGCACCCCGGAGTCCACCCGCCCGCCGGAGCCGGAGTGTGTCCGGCCGTCCCCGCCACGGCAACCGCATCGGCCCCGCGCCCGCGCGCCGGTACAATAAAAAAACACGGCTCCCACATGCGCTCACTCTGGCGGCGCTTGCGCCTCACGCTCGAAATGATCAAGTTCGAGCACTCGGTTTTCGCCCTGCCGTTCGCGTTGACGGGCGCTTTGCTCGCCCTGCGCGAAGACGCCTTCGCGACGCCCCGGCTCGGAGCCAAGCTCTTCTGGATCATCGTCGCCATGGTCGCCGCACGCTCGGCGGCCATGACCTTCAACCGCATCCTCGACGCCGATCTGGACGCGCGCAACCCTCGCACGGCCTCCCGCCACCTGCCTGCCGGAACGCTGTCGGTCCGCTTCGCCTGGGCCTTCACCGCCGCCTGCTCGGCTCTCTTCCTGATCGCAGCCCGTGCGCTGAATCTGCTGTGTTTTCGGCTCGCCCCGCTCGCCCTGGCGGTCATCTTCTTTTACTCGTTCACCAAGCGCTTCACCTCGCTTTCGCATCTGGTGCTCGGCTTCTGCCTGGGAATGGCGCCCGCTGCGGCCTGGATCGCCGTCCGGGGCTCGCTCGACCCGCGCATCCTCTGGCTCACCGCCGCCGTGACCTTGTGGACCGCCGGCTTCGACATCATCTACGCCTGCCAGGACTGGGACTTCGACCGGCGCGCCGGACTCTGCAGCCTTCCCCGCCGGCTCGGCATCGCCCGCGCGCTCTGGGTGTCCCGCCTCTTCCACCTGGGAATGCTCGCTTGTCTGGCGGCGCTCGTGCTGAGCTTCCGTCTGGGTGCGGCCAGCGTGGCCGGCGTCGTCGCGGTGGCGGCCTTGCTCGCCTACGAGCAGAGCCTCGTCAAGCCCCACGATCTTTCCCGCGTCAACGCCGCGTTCTTCACCGTGAACGGCTACGTGAGCGTGTTATTCTTTCTTTTCTGGGCCGCGGACATCCTCTGGCTCCGCGCCGGGACCTGACCCATGCAGCCGCTGATCGAAGACGCCCGCCTCCGCCCCATCTTGGAGAAGGTCGCCTCCGGCTCGCGCCTCGCCTTCGAGGACGGCCTCACCCTCTACCGCTCCCATGACCTGCTGGCCCTGGGCTACATGGCCAACCTCGTCCGCGAGCGGCTGCACGGCAACGTCACCTATTTCAACGTCAACCGCCACATCAACCCCACCGACGTCTGCGTGGCCAGCTGCCGGCTCTGCGCCTTCGGCAAGCGCGCCAAAGACCCTCGCGCCTACACCATGTCCCTCGAGCAGGTCTGGGAGACCGCCGGCAAGGGCTGGACCGAAGCCGTGACCGAATTCCACATCGTGGGCGGCCTGCATCCGGAGCTCACCCTGGACTGGTATTGCGAAATGCTCCGCGGCCTCAAGCAGCGCTTCCCGCAGGTCCATCTCAAGGCCTTTACCATGGTCGAAATCGCCTACCTTGCCCGGCGGGAGCACCTCACCGTGCGGGAAACGCTCGAGCGCCTCATCCAGGCCGGCGTGGACTCGCTGCCCGGCGGCGGCGCCGAAATCTTCTCTCCGCGCGTACGGCAGATCATCTGCGATCACAAAATTGACGGCGACGAGTGGCTCGAGGTCGCCCGCACCGCCCACCGGCTCGGACTGCGCTCCAACTGCACCATGCTCTACGGCCACATCGAGACCGACGAGGACCGCGTGGACCACCTGCTGCGGCTTCGCGCCCTGCAGGAGGAAACCGGCGGCTTTGTGGCCTTCATCCCCCTGGCCTTCCACCCGGCCAACACCGCCCTGCGCCACTTGCCCCCCACCACCGGCTTCCAGGACATCAAGAACATCGCCGTCGCGCGCCTGCTGCTCGACAACATCCCCCACATCAAGGCCTACTGGATCATGATGACGCCGCGCATCGCCCAGGTCGCCCAGCGTTTCGGCGCCGACGACATTGACGGAACTGTCGTCGAGGAGAAGATCTACCATGACGCCGGCGCCACCACCGCGCAGTCGCTGCGCCGCACCGAGCTGCTGCGCCTGATCCGGGAGGCCGGCCGCGAGCCCGTCGAGCGCGACACCCTCTACCGTCCTGTCGCCCGCACCGAAACCACCGTCACCGTGCTGGTCTGAAGCGCTGTGACACAAGTCATCGCCTCCGACCCCCGCCCCTGATACGCTCGGAGGCGAGGAGCAGCTTCATGAGCGAACTCATAGACAACCGCGCCCACCGGGTGCGCACGCTGAAGGAAATCATCCGGAAACTCCACGCCGGCGCGCCGCCGGATCAGGTCCGCAACGAGCTCAGGGAACTCGTGCGCCAGACCGACTACTCCGAGATCGTGGCCATGGAACAGGAGCTCATGGCCGAAGGCATGCCCGTCGAGGAGATCCAGCGCATGTGCGACCTGCACTCCCAGCTGACCCGGGAAGTGCTGGTCCCTCCGCCGCCCCGACCCGTCCCGCCGGGCCACCCCGCCGACACCTTGCGCCGCGAAAACGAAGCCCTGCGCGCCGCCGTCTTGCGCATGCGCCTCGCCATCGCCGACATCCGGCGCTTGCCCGATGAGGCCGACCCCGGCGAGGCGCTCCTGCGCTGGCGCCAGGCCTTCAACGAACTCATGGACGTCGAAAAGCATTACCAGCGCAAAGAGCACGTCTTTTTCCCGCACCTCGAGCGCTACGGCATCACCGGCCCCTCCAAGGTCATGTGGGCCAAGGACGACGAGGTCCGCGCCCTGCTCAAGGATCTCGGCGAGGCCTTGAAACAGGAAAACGTGCCGGCAGGCGAATGGAAGCTGGTCGCCGCCACCGTCGCCGAGGCCGCCCTCGCCGCCCTCGAAGAGATGATCTACAAGGAGGAGCACATCCTGCTGCCGATGTGCGAGCAAACCTTCACCGAGGAGGACTGGGCCGAAATCTGGGCCGCCTCGCCCCGCTACGGCTGGTGCCTCCTCGAGCCGCAGGAGGGCTACCGCCCGCCCGAGGCCGTCCTGCGCGAAGCCCTCCGGCTCTCCGGCGCCGATGCCGTCCAGCTTCCCACCGGCAACCTCACCCTCGAGCAGCTCACCGCCCTCTTTTCCACGCTCCCCGTGGATCTGACCTTCGTGGACGCCGAGGACCGCGTCTGTTTCTTCTCCGAAGGCCCGGACCGCATCTTCGCCCGCAGCCGCGCCATCCTCGGACGCAAGGTGCAGCATTGCCACCCGCCCAAAAGCGTCGCCGTCGTGGACCGGATCCTTTCCGATTTCCGTGCGGGCCGCCACGACGTCGCCGAGTTCTGGATCCAGTTCCGCGGCCGCTTCGTTCACATCCGCTACTTCGCGGTTCGCGACCGGGAGGGCCGCTACCTGGGTACCCTCGAGGTGACGCAGGATCTGACACGGCTGCGGCAGCTTGAGGGCGAACGCCGCCTGCTCCACTATGACGAGGAGCCGGCGGAGGCGCCGGTCGCATGAAACGCCCCCTCGACCTCAACGCTGCCCCAACCACGGCATGGTCCGTCCGGAAACAGGAGGCGCCTGTCGGATGAAAGTGCCCATCAACCCGGAAACAAAGGTCGGCGCCCTGCTTGAGGCCTATCCCGAGCTCGAGGAAGTCCTCATCCGGATGGCGCCCGCCTTCTCCAGGCTGCGCAACCCCGTGCTGCGCAAAACCGTCGCCAAGGTCGCCACACTCGAGCAGGCGGCTCGCATCGGCGGCGTCAGCGTCCGCAGCCTTGTGCGGCAGTTGCGCCAGGCCGTCGGCCGGCAAGGCCCCGAGATCACCGAGACGCAGGAACCGGTTCCCGAGCCCGCCCCTGCCTGGGTCAGTCAGGCTTCCGTCCGGCTGCGCCTCGATGCCGATGAGCTGCTGGCCCGCGGCGAACACCCCTTGGGACGCGTCCGGGAAGCGGTCGAACAACTGGCGCCGTCCGAAGCCGTCGAACTGACCAGCTCCTTCCGCCCCGAGCCGCTCATTGAGGCCCTGCGCCGCGCCGGCTTCCTCGTCTTCAGCCGCGAAATGGCGCCAGACCGGCACCTCACCCTGTTCTGCCGGCCGGAGCGATCTTAGTGCCGCCTTTCAGCCCGCCAGCTCCCGCAGCCGGCGCGCATTCTCGATGGCATAGCCATGAAAGTCGTTGTTGAAATACGCAAACACCGCCAGCCCCGCGGCGCGCCATTTCCGGATGCGCTCGGCCCACTCCTCGAGCTCTTTCTCCGAATATTTCGAAGCAAACAGCGCGCCGGGGCCGTGAAATCGCAAATACACGAACGGAGCCGTGGGCGTCATGGGCGCCTGGGGGTAGCGTTCCGACTGCGCGACCACCAGCGCCGCCTTGTGTTTGCGCAGAAGCTCGCAGATGTCCGGGGCGAACCACGTCGCATGCCGGAACTCAAAGGCCGGTCGCAGCCCGCGCGCCCCCTTGGCGGCACGCGCCTCGCTCAGGAAAGCGGCCAGCCGTTCCCGGTCGGCTTTAAAGGACGGCGGAAACTGCAGCAGCACCGGCCCGAGCTTGCTCCCGAGCATCCGCGCGCTTTCCAGAAACTTGCGCCACTCCTCCCCCACATCGGCCAGGCGCTTGACGTGCGTGATCACCCGGCTGGCCTTCACCGCAAACAGGAATTTCTCCGGCGTTTGCGCGGCCCACTTTTCATACGTGGACGGACGCGGCAAATGGTAGAAGGAGTAGTTGATCTCCGTCGTGTCGAAATGCTGCGCGTAGAAGCTCAGGTACTCGGCGCTCTTCATCGAGTCCGGGTAGAAAATCCCCTTCCAGTCCCCGTAGTTCCATCCCGACGTGCCCACGCGCAGTTCGCCTTTGACCGGCATGACCGCTCTTACCATAGCGCCGTACCGGCGCCGCAGGCAACGCTTGCAACACGCAAAGCCGCTGAGTAATGTTACTACGGAGTGCCTGACGGATACTCAAGTTCGCGCAGCGGCTGTGCGGTTTGTCGCTGCCGCCAGGTTTACAGGGGGTTTTATGCGATTGACCTTGGCCTTGACCTTGATGACTCTGGTCTGCAGCATCTGCGGGGCACAACCCCCGGATGATTGCAAGCCTTCCATACTGAACATTCCCGGAGCGCAGTACCCTTGTGTGTACCCCGACGGCCGGGCGAGCTTCCGGCTTCGCGCGCCCGAGGCCGCCTCCGTCCAGCTCAGCATCGTCGGCAAGCGCTACGATATGACCAAGGGTCCCGACGGCGTCTGGAGCGTCACCACCCCGCCCCTCGTAGTGGGCTTCCACTACTACACCCTGATCGTGGACGGCGCTCAGGTGGCCGACCCCGCCAGCCAGACCTTCTTCGGCTCCGGCTGGTTCAACAGCGGCATCGAGATCCCCGAGCCCGGCGCGGACTACTACCACGCCCGCAACGTGCCCCACGGAGAGGTGCGTTCGCGCTGGTATTTCTCCAAGGTCACCGGCCAGTGGCGCCGCGCCTTCGTCTACACGCCGCCGGACTACGACACCAACCTGAAGGCGCGCTATCCGGTGCTCTATCTGCTGCACGGCTGGGGGGAGAACCAGTGGGGCTGGCACATACAGGGCCGCATGGATTTCATCATGGACAACCTGATTGCGGAGAAGAAGGCCCGGCCCATGCTCGTCGTGATGGACAATCTCAACGCCGTCAGGCCGGGCGAGGATGATTCGCTTTATCACGCCCGTTGGCTCCGGGCGCCCGCGCCCACTACGCCCGGGCCGGGCCGGGCCGCTCCCGGCGGGCGGGGCGGCCTCCCGTTCGGTCCGAACTTCGGCGCCGCGTTCACCGAGATGATGTTCACCGACCTGATCCCCATGATCGAGAAAACCTACCGCGTGGCTCCCGGCCGCGAGAACCGCGCCATGGCCGGCCTTTCCATGGGAGGAATGCAGACCTTCATCACGGCTCTCGGCAACCTGGACAGGTTTGCCTGGATCGGAAACTTCAGCGGCGCCGGCCTGAGGGGTGAGTTCGACCCGAAGACGCTTTACGGCGGTGTGTTCGCCAACCCCGAGGAATTCAACAAGAAGGTCAGGCTGCTGTGGTTGGGCATCGGAACCGAAGAGGGCATGGGCATGAAGGCCCTGCACGAGGCCCTGGATAAAATCGGCATCAAGCACGTCTACTTTGAGTCGCCGGGCACCGCCCACGAATGGCTGACCTGGCGGCGGTGCCTGTACGACTTTGTCCCGCGGCTGTTCAAGTAGCCGCAACAGTGCGGCGGCACGGCCGCACAAGCCGGGCCGCGCTCGCCTGTGCTAGTGTGAATTCAAGGCGCGCGGCCGAGTGCCGGGATTCTCGAGCGCATGACTCAGAGGGGTGGGTGAGGCGCCATGAGGGCTCCGTTGGCGGTGCTGGTCCGCCGCAAACTCCGGACCGCCGGACGCCGGTGGCGCGAAGCCCGCATGTTTGCCCGGGCGATGGCCTCGCCGCGGCATCCCATCGTCGTCCACCTCATCCCCATCCGGCGCTGCAACCTGGCCTGCAGCTACTGCAACGAGTACGACGACTTCTCGCCGCCGGTGCCCGTCGAAACGCTGCTCCGGCGCGTGGATCTGCTGGCGTCCCTCGGCGCCACCATCATCACCCTGAGCGGGGGCGAACCGCTGCTCCACCCCGAACTCGACGCCCTCATCCGTCATATCCGGCGCCGCGGCATTCTCGCCACCGTGATCACCAACGGCTACCTGCTGGCGCCGGAGCGCATCCGGAGACTCAACCGTGCCGGGCTGGATTACCTCCAGATCAGCATAGATAACGTCCGGCCCGATGGCGTCTCCATGAAGAGCCTCAAGGTGCTGGACCAGAAGCTCGAATGGCTGGCCCGCTATGCGGAGTTTGCCGTGACCGTGAACTCGGTGCTCGGCGGCGGAATGCCCAACCCGGAGGACGCTTTGACCATCGCGCGCCGCGCGCGTCAGCTCGGCTTTACCGCCACGGTCGGACTCCTCCACGCCCCCGGCGGGCACGTGCAGCCCCTGACGCCGCGCGAGCGCGAGGTCTGTGAGCAGATCCTGGAGCTCGGCAAGTCCCTGTACTCCTTCGCCCACTATGACCGCTTCCAGAAAAACCTGATTCACGGCCTTCCCAACCACTGGCACTGCCGCGCGGGCAGCCGCTACCTCTACGTGTGCGAGGACGGCCTGGTGCACTGGTGCTCGCAGCAGCGCGGTTATCCGGGCATCCCGCTCGAGGAGTACAGCCGCGCTCATCTGGAACGCGAATATCAGACCCGGAAGCCCTGCGCCCCCTACTGCACCGTTTCCTGCGTCCACCAGACAGCGATGGTAGACTGGTTTCGGGAGAATCCAAGGGAGGCGCTGCTCCAGCTGGTCTCCTCCGGAGGCGGCCACTCCCCGGCCTCGGCCCGCTTGCTGGCCTGGATGTTTCTTTCCCACCCCCGGCGGCGCCTGTTCCAGAATCTTGCCTTGCGCCTGCTCGGAGCACGGCGCCAGGCGTAACCTCGGCGGCGGCGAGCTCGCCTTGCTTGATGGAGGGCCGGCTCAGCCGGCGGCGAAGCCGCCGTACAATAAAACCGACGTGGCACGCACCAATTCCCGGCGTTGGATGTATCTGATTGCGGCGATTGCCGTTGTCGCGCTTGCGGTGTGGAAGCTCCGCCCGGCCGCACCTCCCAGGGCCGCTTCGTCTCAAAGAGCCGCGCGCGGGCCCATGGTGCGCCAGGTTAGCGTGAGCCTCACGCGCTCGCTCACCGGACCCGTCCGCGAGAAACTCCTGCTCACCGGCGCCCTCAAACCCAAGGAGACTGTGGACGTCACGCCCAAGGCTACCGGCCGTGTCGAGCGCATCTATGTCAACGTCGGAGACATGGTGCGCAGCGGAGCGCTGATTGCCGAACTCGAAGACGACGAGCTCCAGCAGCAGGTCAACCGCGCCGAGGCCGCCCTGGCGGTGGCGCGCGCCGCCCGCGCCCAGCGCGAAGCCGAACTCTCCAACGCCAAAGCCGAACTGGAACGCGCCGAACAGCTCCGCCGCGAAGGGTTGATCTCCGCACAAGACCTGGAGGCCCGCCGCACGAGTTTCCAGGTCTTTCAGGCGCAGGTCCGCCTGGCGCAGGCGCAGGGCGAGCAGGCCGAAGCCGAACTGCGCGAACTCCGGATCCGTTTGAGCCAGACCAAGATCTACGCCCCGATCACCGGCCACATCGCCCAGCGCTATGTGGATGTGGGAGCGCTGGTCAGTCCGGCGACGCCCCTCGTGCGTCTGGTCAACCTCGGCACGCTGATCACCGCCGCCAGTGTGCCCGAGCGTGAGGTCGGCAAACTCCGCGTGGGCAACCAGGCTGTGGTCCACGTGGATGCTTTCGGGGACCGTACCTTTTCCGGGCGCGTGGCCCGCATCGGCCCGGTGCTGGACGCAGCCACCCGGAGCGCCACCATCGAGATTGAAATCGCAAATCCGGAGTATCTGCTCAAGGCCGAGATGTTCGCTCGCGTCGAACTCGACCTGGGCTCCACGCGCCAGGCCGTGCTGATCCCCCGTGAGGCCCTGGTCTACCGCGGCCAGCAGCCGGGAGTGTATCTGGTGGACGGTAACCGCCCCGTCTTCCGCCCCATCGAGACCGGCCTCACACAAGGCGATCACGTCGAGGTTCTGTCCAACCTCGCCCCCGGCATTACCCTGGTCGGCCGCGGAGCCTCCATGCTCACCGAAGGCGACCGCATCGTCGTCCCTGGCCGGGAGGGGCCCCGCGGCGCCGGCAATTCGACCTAGGAGCAAGACCTGTGAATCTGCCCCAGTTCTCCATCCGCCGCCCCGTCACCACTCTCATGCTCTGCCTGATCGCCATCCTGCTCGGGGCGATCGCCTTCATCCGCATCCCGGTGGATCTGATGCCCGAGGTGATCTACCCCACGTTGAGCGTCTCGGCCACCTATCCGGGCGTGGCGCCCGAGGAGATGGAAAACCTGGTCACCCGCCCCCTCGAGGAGGCGTTCGCCGCGGCGCCGGGCGTCGAGGAGATCACCTCGGTCTCGATGGAAGGCCAGAGCTTTATCCGCGTGAGCTTCAGTTTCGGCACCAATCTCGATGAAGCCGCCAACGAACTGCGCTCCCGCCTGGACCGGCGCCGTGCCACGCTCCCCGAGGACATGGACCCGCCGGTGATCTTCAAGTTCGACGTCTCCCAGTTCCCCATCATGTTTCTCAGCGTGGCGGCCTCGGACATGGATCCCAAGCAGTTGCGCTACTTCGTGGAGAAGCAGGTCCGCTACCGGCTGGAGCGTGTTCCCGGAGTGGCGCAGTTCACCGTGCGCGGCGGGCTCCGCCGCGAGATTCACGTCAAGCTGGATCTGAAGAAACTCCGGGCTCTGGAGCTTTCGGTCGCCCGCGTGGTGGAAATCATCCGCCAGGAAAATCTCAACCGGCCCGTCGGACCCGTGCGCGAAGGCCGCTTCGAGGTACTGCTGCGCACGCAGGGCGAGTTCGACAACCTGGAGCAGATCCGCAACCTCGTGGTGACCACCCGCAACGGCATCCCCATCCACCTCCGGGACGTAGCGGCCGTGGAGGACGCGCACGAAGAGGAGCGCTACAAGGTCTCCGTGGACGGACAACCGGCCGTTCGCCTGTTCGTCTACAAGCAGTCCGGAGCCAATACGGTGCGGGTCTCTGAAGGGGTCTGGAAGGAAATTGATCAGATCCACCGGGACTATCCCAACGTCCGGATCACCGCCACGATGGACAGTGCCGAGTTCATCAAGGCCTCGGTGCGCAACGTGCAGAATGCCGCCTCCCTCGGCGCGCTGCTGGCGGTGGCCGTCCTGCTGTTCTTCCTGCGCAGCCTCGCCAGCACCGTGATCATCGGCGTGGCCATCCCCATCGCCGTCATCTCCACCTTCGCCCTGATGTACTTCAACGGCTTCACGCTGAACGTGGTGTCCTTCGGGGCGTTGGCCCTGGGCGTGGGCATGCTGGTGGACAACTCGATCGTGGTGCTGGAAAACATCTTTCGCCACCGCCAGGAAGGCAAGAGCGCCCGCGAAGCGGCCATCCACGGCAGCCGCGAAGTGGCCATGGCCATCACGGCCTCCACGCTCACCACCGTGGCCGTGTTCGTTCCGGTGCTCTTTTTGAGCGGCATGTCGGCCCAGACCTTCAAGCAGCTGGCCTGGGTGGTGTCCTTCGCGCTGCTGTGCTCGCTCATCGTGGCCCTCACCGTGGTGCCGATGCTGTGCTCGCGTTTCCTGCCCCGGCTCGAGAAGGACGCCGGTCGCGGGCTCTTCGGGGTGTTCGGCCGCCTTTCCGCCGCATTCGTGGAGGGGATCACGCAGGCGTACTCGCGCGCCCTCGGCTGGGCGGTCGCACATCCGAAGACCATCCTGGCCTTCGGCGGAGCCACCATGCTGCTGACGCTCTATCTGTGGCCGAAAATCGGCGTCGAGCTGACGCCGGAGGTGGATGAAGGCGAAATCCGCATCACGGTGGAGCTGGAGCCCGGCACGCACGTGGACGCCACGCACGCGGTGATGGAGCGGATCGCCGCCATCGCCCGCCAGGAAGTTCCCGAAGCCCGCCACATCATGGTGGAAAGCGGAGCCACCAGCCCCTTCCGCGGAGGCGGCGGCCAGCACACCGGCGAGCTGCGCATCAGCCTGGTGCCGCGTTCGGAACGCGAGCGTTCCGTGCAGCAGATCCTGGCGGCGCTGCGCCCGCGCTTGCAGGTGGAGCCGGGGATGATTGTGCGCGCGCGGCTGGGCGGCGGCATGGTCAGCCGCGTCACCCGCACCGGGGTGGCCGAAGGCGACCGGCTGAGCGTCGAGATCCGCGGACACGAGCTTGAAGTTCTGGACCAGCTCGCGCGTCAGGTGCGCCAGGCCATGGTCGCCGTGCCCGGCGTCGTCGAGACGCAGATCAGCCGCCAGCCTGGTTTGCCGGAAATGCTCGTGCTGGTAGACCGACCCAAGGCCGCCAGTATGGGCCTGAACGTGTACGACGTGGCCGAAACACTGGAGACCGCCATCGGCGGGCGCCGCGCCTCCATGTACCGGCAGGAAGGCGACGAGTACAACATCCTGGTCCGGCTCCAGGAGGAGGACCGCCTGGACCTCGCCAAAGTGGGGCAGATCCCCATTGCCACGCCGGTGGGGCGGACCATCCCGGCGGAAAGCATCGTGCGCCTCCGCCGCCAGGAAGGACCCATCGCCATCACGCGGGCCGATCAGCAGCGCATTGTCACCGTCTCCGGCACCATCGCCGGGCGCGACCTGGGCAGCATCGTCCGGGACCTGGAACCCGCCCTGCGGCAGATCCCCAAGCCCTCCGGTTACGAGATCACCTTCGGCGGCGAGTACGAGGAGCAGCAGAAGGCATTCCGCGAGCTGACCTTCGCCGCCATCCTCGCCCTCATTCTGGTCTACATGGTGATGGCGTCGCAGTTTGAATCTCTGCGCGACCCCTTCATCATCCTGTTTTCGATTCCGCTGGCGGGCATCGGCGTTGCGGGGCTGCTGCTGCTGACGGGGACGACGTTCAACATTCAGGGGTTCCTGGGCCTGATCGTGCTGGTCGGCATCGTGGTCAACAACGCCATCGTGCTGATTGACTACACCAACCTGCTCCGGCGGGAGCACGGCATGGGAGTGCGCGAGGCCGTCCTCACGGCCGGCCGGCGGCGGCTGCGTCCCATCCTGATGACCACGGCAACGACGGTGCTTGGTCTGGTTCCGATGGCGCTGGGAATCGGCGAGGGCGCTGAGTTGCAGGCGCCTCTGGCTCGCGTGGTCATCGGCGGCCTGCTCACTTCGACGCTCATCACGCTGGTGTTCATCCCGGTGGTCTACATGCTGCTGGAGGAACGCACCGAGCGCGTGGCCGTGCGCGATGTCGCCCGTGCCCCCGAGCCTTTACCCGCTCCGGGCGACTGAGTTCTCCGGCCGGAGCCGTCCGAACTTCAGCACCGGCACGCCGGCGGCGCGGGAAACGGACCCCGCACTTCTTCCAGGCGCACCGCCGCTTCCAGCAGCACCTCCTCTTCCCACGGCCGTCCGACAAGCTGAATCCCGACCGGCAGCCCCTCCGGGCTGAGCTTCCAGGGGATCACCACGGCCGGGAAGCCGAGCAGATTCCAAGGCGTCACCGGCATCATGGCTTCAAACAAACCGATCTCTTTGGACGGCGTCCTCCACCTCCGTTCACGGTGGCGGAAGGCCGGAACGCCGCACGGCGGCAGCAGCAGCATCGGGCAATCCTCCATCTGCCGCAGCATAGCTGCACGCATTTTGTCGCGAGCGGCCAGATTTTCGAGCACCTCGACCGCCGAGGGCGCCGGCTCGGCTTCGGCTTTTTTCATAAACTCGATGCCCGTCCAGTGCGCCTGGTCTTCCCGGTCGCCGACGAGCTGTCGGATCAGAGGCGCATTCAGCCGTCCGAAGAAGAACCACCACAGGTTGGGAGAGCGCTCCAGTCCTCGCGGGCGAAACTCCTCGACCCTCAAGCCGAGTCCCTCGAGCGCCCGGGCAGCCTCCCGGACGGCTTCGCGCAACACCGGCTGCACCGGCACTTCGTAAAACTGCTCCATCATTCCGACCCGCAGGCCGTCGAATGAGGCCGGGCGCAGCGGCACCGGGGCCGAAAACGGATCTTCGGGGTCATAGCCCGCGAGCACTTCGAACAGCAGGCGCAGGTCGCGCGCGGTGCGCGCCATCGGGCCGGCGACGCCCAGCAGGCCGCCCGGATGGCAGATGTCCGGAAAGTGGCCCGCGGCCGAGACCCGTCCGGGGGTGGGCTTCAGGGCGGCGATGCCGGAGAAATGAGCCGGAATGCGCACCGAGCCCCCGCCGTCACTCCCGATCCCGCCCGCCGAGCAAAACGAAGCGATCGCGGCAGCTTCGCCGCCGCTGGAGCCGCCGGGCGTGCGCTCAGGATCCCAGGGGTTGTTCGTCCGGCCCGTGATGTGGTTGTCGGTTTCGTAGTTCATGAGGAACTCGGGCGTATTGGTTTTGCCGAGCAGGACGGCGCCCGCCCGGCGCAGGCGCGCCACGGCCGTCGCGTCGGATGCGGCGCGGTGACCCTGCCGGAACCGGCTCCCGCAGAGTGTGGGCAGGCCGGCCACATCAAAGCTGTCCTTTACGGTGACGGGCACTCCGGCAAGCGGCCCCGGCGGGTCGGCTCGCATCACCGTCTGTTCGAGTTGCCGCGCTGTCTGCCGCGCCGGCTCCTCCAGGAGGGTGACAAACGCATTGAGTTTGGGGTTGAGATCACGGATCTGGTTGAGATGCGCTTCGAGCAACTCGGGCGGTGAGACTTTGCGTTCCCGCACCGCCTGAGCCATTTCGACGAGCGTCCACCGGTTCAGCATGCTTCCATGCTAGTGCGGGCTAGCCGGCTTCCGCAGTCTCGAGCACCAGGAGCGTGATGTCGTCGGTTTGCGGCGCTCCCGCAACGAACTCGCCGAGGGCCCGCTCGACTGCTTCCAGCACCGCCGCGGCTCCCTGGGCAGCGGCGGCGCAGGCGGCCTCGCGGATCCGCCGCTCGCCGAAAAACCGCCCCTCAGGGTCGCGCGCCTCCGAAAGCCCGTCGGAGTAAATCACCAGAATGTCACCCGGCCCGACAGACGCCACCTCGAGGCGGAAGTCCGCCTCTTCGAGCATGCCGACGGGGACAGAGGTGGCGGCAAGACGCTCCACCGCAGCCGTAGCGCGCACGAGCAGCGCGGGGCAGTGCCCGGCATTGATCCAGCGCAGCTCGCCCTGCCGCGACACAGTGCAGAAGAACAACGTCGCGTATTTCTCTCCGCCCGTGCGCTCCACCAGGAAGCGGTTGGCGCGCGCCAGCGTGTGCTCGGCGTCCTCGGGCGCCGCGCCCAGCAGAATGCCCTGGACGAGCGAGGCCAGCAGCGCGGAGCTCACACCTTTTCCGGAGACGTCCACGACCACGGCCGCCCAGCACTCCGGGCCCGCAGCCCAGACGTCGAAGTAATCGCCTCCCACCTGATGGGAGGGGAGCATCCTGCCGGCGGCGCGGAACCAGCCCGTCTGAGGAAGCCGGCGCGGGAGCAGGCTCTCCTGGATTTGGCGCGCAATGCGCAATTCTTCTTCGAAGCGCTGGCGCTCGCGCTCCTTCTCGAGGAGCCGCGCGTTCTCCAGAACGACGGAGGCCTCAAGGGCCAGCGAGTGGAGCAGCTCGCGGTTGCCGCCGCCGAGATCGGCCGCACCGCTGCGGGAGTCCATGTACAGGAGCCCGACCGTATCGCGCTCGGCCGACAACATGGCCGTGTCCTGGACGGAGCCGGATCCCACCCGGACCAGGGGCACGCAGACCACGCTGCGCAGTTCCAGCTCGGCGACGGAATGCTCCGGGCGCAGGCCTGCGGCGCCCGCCGGATCGAACTCCATGGCCAGCAGCTCGCGCCGTTCCCGGAGCGCCCGCTCGATCACGCTCATGGGGACGCGAAGTTCCGAGGGATCGAGGGGGTCGCCGGAGCGGGTCCGGGCCGCGCGTACGGAGAGGCCTTCGGCGCCGCGCAGCAGCAGGAAACCGCGCTCGGCGCCCGTGATGGCCAAGGCCGCCTCGACCAGCGCGGCGAGCACCTCCTCGGGCGTCAGGGAAGCTTCGAGCGCCCGCGCGACCTCCACGAGGGAGCGGAGGCGGCTGAGCCCGCCGGCGGGCGCCTGTTCGAGGCGGCGCTCCATCTCGGAGGCTTCAATAGCGAACAGGAGTTGATAGGAGTCTGGAAAGCCAAACTCGATCCGATCCGACGGCTGCAGCATCTGCCGCTCGACCCGGATTCCGTTGATGAAGACCCCGTGGCGGCTGCCCAGATCTTCAATGACAAGGGCGCCCGCTTCTCCGACTATGCGTGCGTGCCAGCGGGAGATACGGCTGTCGTGCAAAACCAGGTGGTTGTCGCCGTGCCGCCCGATGCGAAACGGCAGGGTGTGGATGGGGACGCGCCGCCGCCCGCCGGAGGGATCCAGCACGATCAAGCTCGCCGCGCCGACCCCGGGGGCGGCGCCGGCCATTACTTCCTCCGGCGTGCGTTCAGGCGAGCGTCCTTCCGAGAGGCCTCCGGCTGCGCCGCGGCCTGCATCTCCCGGGCCCGCAGGACCTGGCAGTGAGCGCAATAGCCGCCCACCTCGGTCCGTGCCAGCAGGATCTGAAAACCGAAGTGGGCCTCGATCTGACGGCGCAATTTCTGCAGGGGTTCGCCGAAAAACTCTTCGACCTTACCGCACCTCAGGCAGACTACGTGGGCATGCTCCTGTTTGGTGCGCGTCTCGTAGTAGTGCTGCTCGCCGTTCCAGTGCATCAGGTCGAGCTCGTCCACCAGCCCCCCTTCCTTGAGCATCTTCAAGGTCCGGTAGACCGTGACGCGATTGAGTTTCGGATCCTGCTGTTTGGCCAGCCGGTACAGGTTTTCGGCGTCCAAGTGAAGGCCGGTTTTGTCAATCAGATCGAGCAGAATCTGCCGCTGGCGCGTCAGGCGGACGCCCCTCTCCTTCAAAGCATCGTGAAGACTGTTGTGCGCAATCATCCTTCGCTTTTCCGGCGCGAGGCCGTACACTTAGACTTTAACATGGACGTTAACATGTCTCCAGCGGCAGCGGTGGCCGCAGGCCGGGCAATCCAGTCGGTCGCGCGATATGATGATGCAAACCGGGAGGTTGCCCGTGCCAGGCAACGGTTTGGGCTCGAGGCGGGAGAGCAGACGGTGCGCTGCAGCGGAGCGACTTAGTCGGTTTGGCGCTTCGATGCTGGAGATTCCCAGCTTGCGGAAGATGGTCCCGGCCGCGCTGGCTGTCGCCTTATCGCTGACAGGAGCCGCCGAGGGAGTGACCGTCCGGCGCGTACGGGTTCCCGAAGGTGGCATTCAGCCGCAGGTGGCTGTGGACGGCCGAGGCACGGTGCACCTGATCTACTACCGGGGGGAACCGCGCCAGGGCAACGTGTTTTATGTGCATTCCCGGGACGGTGGCGGTAGCTTTTCGGCGCCGATCCGCGTGAACAGCCAAACTGGCAGTGCGGTCGCTGCCGGGACGATCCGAGGTGCTCAATTGGCCGTCGGCCGGGGCGGACGCCCTCACGTTGTGTGGAACGGCTCGGCGATCGCCGTTCCCAAGGGACCCCGCGACCCGGAAAATCCCGCCCAGCCCCGCGCACCGATGCTTTACACCCGGCTGGACGACTCCGGAGGCGCCTTCGAACCGCAACGAAACCTGATTCGGCGGACATACGCGTTGGACGGTGGCGGGTCGGTGGCAGCGGATGCGGCCGGCCGCGTCTATGTAGCCTGGCACGGCAAAGCGCCGGGGGCAGTGCAGGGCGAAGCCGGCAGGAGCGTCTGGATTGCACGGTCAGTGGATGACGGCAGAACCTTCTCACCCGAGAGGCAGGCGTGGGGGAAGCCGACCGGAAGCTGCGCCTGTTGCAGCCTGCGATGCTTCGCCGACAGGCACGGGCGACTCTTTCTGCTTTTCCGATCGGCGACCGAAGAGGTGCACCGGGACATTTTCGCTCTGGTTTCGAAGGATCGCGGGGACAGTTTTCGTGGCGGGCGACTCCATCGCTGGCAGGTCAGCACCTGCCCCATGAGCAGCATGGCCTTGGCCGAGGGGCCGCAGGGCGTAGTGGGCGCCTGGGAAACCCAGGGTCAGGTCTATGTCGCCTGGCTGGATCCGGAGCGACCGGAGCAATCGCAGCCGGTGGCGGCACCGGGGCCCGCGCACGGCCGCAAGCATCCGGCCTTGGCCGTCAACCAGCGTGGCGAAACCATCCTGGTGTGGACCGAAGGCACGGGCTGGGGCAAGGGAGGTTCGCTAGCCTGGCAGGTCTTCGGCCGGAACGGCGCGCCGCTGGCGGAGCAGGGCCGCGAGCCCGGCATACCCGCCTGGAGCTTCGCCGCAGTTTTCGCCGATGCCGACGGTAACTTCGTCATCGTCTACTGAAGGGTTGACTGCCGGCAGGGCGATGGTCGGGCGGGCACTGCCCTGCCAGGTCGGAGAAGCCAGATCCGGGCGGCGGGCACGGAGCCGATGAGGGAAACTGATCTCGGAGCACAGACTGCGATGCGGATTCAGTGCCGACCTCGATACTTGCTAGCGTTGTGCGGAGCTGCAGTCCTGGCAGCCGGCTGGGGCAGCAGCCATGCCGCTTCTCAAGGCGATCCGTCCAAGGATTCGGCAGCGGAACTCGCTTTACTGCGCCGCCCCAGGGCCCTGCCCCCGCGCCCCGAGGTCTCCTGGGATCAGGTCCGGGCGCAATTCAAAGACCCACCGGCGGAGTACCGTTCCATGCCGCTGTGGGTATGGAACGACGAACTCGACTGGGACCGCCTGAAGGAGCAACTTGCCTCGTTTCGCGAGCAGGGTATGGGCGGCGTCTTCGTGCACCCGCGGCCGGGCCTGATGACGGAGTATCTGGGCCAGGAGTGGTTTCGACTGTGGCGGCTCTCGGTGGAAGAAGGCAAGCGCCTCGGCTTGATGATCAACATCTATGACGAGAACAGCTACCCTGCGGGCTTCGCCGGAGGCCACGTACCGGCCCGTGCGCCGGATACGGCCGCCCAGTACGTTCAGGCGGAACTCGACGTCCCACCCGGCTCCGCCCTTTTTCGCCGCGGGGCCAGTGTCGCGCTGTTTGCGGTCGAACGCGACGAAACGGGAGCCGTGAGAGCAGCCCGCCGGATCCGGAGCGCCGCCGCGTTACAGCCCGGCGAAGCCGTTGTCGCCTTCCGGCTCCGGCGGGCGAGCGGCAATCCGTGGACGGGCGAGTTCCCTTACGTGGACCTGACCAATCCGCAAACCGCGCCGCACTTCCTGGAAACGACCTACGAGGCCTACCGAAAGCAGGTGGGCGCGGAATTCGGCAAGACCGTGCGATGGGCTTTCTGCGACGAGCCGTTGCTGGCGACGGCCGGCGCGTACGACACAGCACGGCTGGCGCTGCCGCTCAGCTACAACACGCTGGCGGAATTTCAGCGGCGCAACGGCTATGACCTGGCAGCCGCATTACCCTCGCTGTTCTGGGATGTCGGCGACTGGCGCAAGGTACGCTTTGACTATTGGCAGACGCTGCACGACCTGTGGAAAGAAAACTTCATGCGCCCGATGTTTTTGTGGTGCGACCGCCACAATCTGCAGTGGACCGGCCACTGGATGGAGCATGAATGGCCGTATCCGTGGATCACGCCCGCCGACGGCTCGCTTTATGTCTATCAGCACATGCCGGGCATTGACATGCTGGAGGGCGCGCGCCTGCGCGCCGAGGGAAGAGATCCGCACCTTCTGTTCACCATCAAGCAGGTGGCAAGCGTCGCGCACCAACTCGGCCGCCGGGCCTTCTGCGAGGCCTTCGGCGTGGCGGGCTGGGACGGGACGCTCGAGCACTACAAGCGCTTCGGCGACTGGCTGCTGGCCCACGGGATCAACTTCATCAATCAGCATTTGTCCTTCGTGACCGTGCGCGGCGCCCGCAAGCGGGATCATCCCCAAAGCTTCAGCGACGTCTCACCCTGGTGGCCGTACTACCGGATTCATGCCGACCACTTGGCGCGGGTGTCCTACCTTTCCAGCGTGAGCGTGGCACGGAACCGCCTGCTCGTGCTCGTGCCCACGACTTCGGGCTTTCTGTGGGCCCGCCGCGGCGGGCCCACGCCGGAACTGGAGCAGATGCGCACAGACAACGCGGAGCTCAACCAATTTTTGGCCGACCATCAGGTGGACTTCGACCTGGGGGACGAGTACGTGATGGAGTGGTTCGGCCGAGCAGAAGGCCCGCGTTTTGTGATCGGCGAGGCGGCCTATGAGCTTGTGGTGTGGCCCAAGAACATGATCAACGTCCGCCGCCAGACCGTACCGCTGCTCGAGCAGTATCTGGCAGGCGGCGGGCAGGTGATCGCCCTCGGGCCGCCGGCAAGCTACGTGGACGGCCGCCGGAGTGAAACCCTGAACGATCTGCGCCGCCGCTTCCCGTCCCGCTGGCGCGAAGCGGCCAGCCTGCCAGACCTGCTGGCCGCGGTGCGCGAGCGCCTCAAGCCGCGCGTGATTGCCGACCGTGCCCTCCCGTCCGTCGGCCTTCTGGAACGGTTTCTCCCATCCGGAGAACGCGTGTTGTTTTTCGCCAACACGGGGATCGAGTCCGCAGAGGCGACCGTCGAACTCGTGGGCGGGACAGTTGAGCTTTGGGACACTGTAACCGGCGAGATCCGTCCGCATCCGGCTGTGCCCGCGTCTGAGGGGCGGCTGCGGTTCGCTTTGGCGCTGCCGCCCGCCGCTTCGGCACTGTACGTGGTGCGTCCGGAGGGCAGGCCTGCGGCTCCGCCTCCGGGAGCTGTCTTCACGCCGCTTCCGGCCGGCCCGTGGACCATCCGGCCGGACTCGCCGAACGTTCTGGTGCTCGATTACTGTGATCTCCAAATAGGGGATCGCCTGCTACGGGATCTCAACACCTGGGAGGCCAACTGGATCCTGTGGCAGGCCCACGGCTTTGAGCGGCCGGCTTGGGACAACGCGGTACAGTTCAAGCGCCGTATCTTCGACCGCAACCGCTTTCCCGCGGATTCCGGTTTTGAGGCCCGCTTCCGTTTCACAGCGGGCGACCGCGCAGCCCTTGCGGGCCTCGAGCTGGGCGTCGAGAATCCGGAGTTGTACGAGATCCGGCTGAACGGTAAGCCCGTTGACTTCCGCAACGCCGCGCGCTGGTTTGACCCGCACTTCCGCATCCAGAAGGTGGAAGACGCCGCCACCGTCGGAGAAAACGTGATCGAGGTCCGCGGCCGGCCGTTCGATGTGCGCATGGAGCTTGAGAATCTGTACATCCGCGGTTCGTTCTCGGTGGAGCCTGGGGAGAGAGGGTTTCACATCGGCGCACCGCGGGAGTTGAAGTTCGGTTCGTGGGCGCGCCAGGGCTATCCCTTTTACAGCGGCTCCGTACTTTACGAATCGGAGGCGGACCTTCCCTCGACCGCCCGCCGGCTGCAGATTCAACTCGAGCAGTGGGAGGGCAGCGTGGCCGAGATCCTGCTCGACGGCCGGCGCGCGGCAGTGGTGGCCTGGCCGCCGTACGCCACTGAGATTCCGGTGAGCGGAGGCCGGCACCGCGTCGGCGTCCGCGTGGTTTCCACGCCGCGCAACCTCTTCGGGCCCTTCCACAACCCATCGCGCCCCCGCATGCGAGCCTGGCCCGCCGCCTGGGCCGAGTTCCCGGAGCATCAGCCCGCCGGGTCTCGCTATGACGTCCTCGACTATGGTCTGAGGCAGCCTCCGGTGCTCCGTTACGCAGCAACTCCGAGAGAATAACTTCATGGGAGAGCGCAGACAGCCGGCAAGGGTGGGCGTGTTTGCCGTGGGGCTGGCGGCTTACTGGCCGCAGTTTCCCGGCTTGCGGGAGCAGCTGGAAGGCTACCTGGGCGAAGTGGGGCGGCGGATTGCGTCCTTCGGCGCCGAGCTCATCCGGGGCGGGCTGGTGGACACGGCGCAGGCCGCGCGCCAGGTTGGAGATGAGTTCGCGCGCCAAGGCGTGGATCTTGTGATCTGTCATACGGCGACGTACGCCACCTCCTCGCAGGTGCTGCCGGTAGTGCAGCAAGCCCGGGCGCCGGTCGTGGTCTTAAACCTGCAACCCGTGGCGGCGCTCGATTACGAACGCACTGACACGGCGGCGTGGCTGGCCAACTGCTCGGCCTGCTGCGTGCCGGAGATCGCGAACGCGTTTGTGCGCGCCGGGGTGGAGTTTCGGGTGGTCTCCGGGATGCTGTTCAGCGATGCGGCCGCTTGGGGTGAAATCGAACAGTGGTGCCGCGCGGCAGCGGCTGCGCGTGCGCTTCGCCGGAGCCGCATCGGGTTTCTGGGACACACCTATCCCGGAATGCTGGATCTGTATGCGGACTTCACGATGGTCCACGGACAGCTTGGGGCGCACGTGGAGGTGCTCGAGATGTGCGACTTGGCCCGGCGCGTGGCCGACGTGCGTGAGGCCGAGGTCGCGACCAAACTGGCCGAGACACAGGAGGTGTTTGCGCTGGAGGAAGGCATCGCCGAAGAAGATCTGCGGTGGTCGGCGCAAGTGGCGGCGGGCCTGGAACGGCTGATCGCCGATTTCGATCTGGACGGAGTGGCTTACTACTACCGCGGTCTGGACGGCAACGAATACGAGCGGCTGGCGGCAGGGATGATTCTCGGTAACAGCCTGCTTACGGCCCGCGGCATTCCTGCCAGCGGCGAGGGAGATTTGAAGAACTGCCTTGCGATGCTGCTCATGGACCGGCTGGGCGCGGGAGGGTCGTACACCGAGTTCTATGCCATGGACTTTCAGGAGAACTTCGTCCTGATGGGCCATGACGGGCCGGGCCACCTCGCAATGAGCGACCGCCGGCCCATCCTGCGCAGCCTCGGGCTGTATCACGGCAAGCGGGGCCGCGGCGTCTCCGTGGAGTTCAACGTCAAGACCGGTCCGGTGACGGTGCTCGGTCTCACGCAAACCGCAGAGGGCCGTTTCAAGTTCGTGGCGGCCGAAGGCGAATCCCTGCCCGGGCCGGTCCTGCGCATTGGAAACACCAACTCGCGGATCCGGTTCGGCCTGCCTCCGGCGGCGTTCCTGAATCGCTGGTGCCAGGAAGGCCCCACCCACCACTGTGCGCTCGGGCTGGGTCACCGGGTGGCGGAACTCGAGAAGGTCGCCTTTCTGCTGCACGTGCCGCTTGTGCGGATCGGGTAGATCCAGTGTGCGGGCGATGCGCGTACGCAGCGAGCGTCCGCCGGCACGCTCAGCGGCGGCAGGGCAAAGCTCGGACAGAGGCGAGCGGTTTGCGCGAGAGGCCAGTCTACCACTTGGACCGGAAATAATCCCAAAAAAGCCGCAGCCGGGAGTAGTTGCTGCCCCCTCCGGCGGCGTCGTTCAGGCCCCAGTCATAGTCCTTGAACTGGATCTTTGCATCGCCGCCGGCAAGAAAGGCGGCGGCAGGCGGCCCGAACTGCGCCAGAAACGTCCCCAGGGTCATTCCTCCCTGCTCGAAGTCGCCGCGGTACCAGCGGAAGATGCTGCTCACAACAGCGCGGCGCTCCTCGGGCCGGAACTCGTTCAGAGCAGGCATAGACAACCACTGTCGCGTGTTGTCCTTCATCTGTTGATCGAGGCGGCCGGCGACGTAGGCCTCGCGGCGCAGCGGCGGGCAGCTTCGAGCCGCACAAACAAGTACCGAGTGCACGTGAGGGTCGCCCGTGCGGCGCAGCTTCGTTTCGATGTCATCGAGCGAGACGCTTTGGCCGTCCAGCCGATGCCGGGCTGCGGTGAAAGGCCTGGTGGTTTGCCAGATGCTGCGGACAGGGTAATGCCTGATCACCCAGCGAATTGTGAGGGCGTTGTAGGCGTTGATCAGGGCGGCCTTTCGCGCGGCCTCACTCATTCCCTCCGGCCACTTGGCGGCCAACTGCTCGAGGTAACGGTCCAGGAGGTTCAGACCGGTCTGCTTCAGCCGCGCGTAGTCCACGCGGTGCTGCTCATTTACGTACTCCTTGAGGATGCGGTCCCACAATTCGTGACGGAGGTCCGGACCCGGCTCGACAGCAGGGGCGGGGAGAAGCAGCAGGAGAACCAGCATCCATCGGAGAGCGTGCATCAGTCTCCAATATGGTGATTCGGAGGAGCGACGGCGCAGGTAACGCCTGAGCTGGAAAGTTTCCTCAACTCACGCGGGCGATTGGCGGGAAGCCCAGGGTCGTGGCTCAGCCGGCCTGCTTCTTTTTCCAGTACTCGAGCACGGGGCCGGTGTACACGCCCGCGCCGGAGACGGCGCGCGTGCGCACCTGTTCCATCTGATCCGCGGGCATTCTGCGGAAATTCTCCAGGGCGCGGATGTTGTCCTGCATCTGGCCCAGCGTGCCGGCGCCGCAAACGGCTACGTGCACGCCGGGCAGGCTTAAGACATAGCGGAGGCATTCGGTGGGATTGAGGGACCGCAAAAGGAAAGCCTTCGCAAAGACCTTCATGGCCTGTACACCCAAACCGAGTCGCTCAGCCACCGGCAGCGCTTCGCGTTCAAAGCTCAAGTAAGCGTGGTCGGCGGCGTGCAGAGGCATCATGACCGTGTCCCAACGAGGATACGCCTTCATCATGGCCACGTGCGCGGCGGGATCATAATGCCCGGTAAAGCCGATGAAGCGACACTTACCTTGCTTCTTGGCGGCCTCCAGGGCCTCAAGGGCGCCGCCGGGCGCAAGCACTTTGCGCACATCCTCTTCGCTTTCGACCGCGTGGAGTTGCCAGAGGTCCACGTAATCGGTCTTGAGCAGGCGCAGGGACGTCTCCAGGTCGGCCATGGCCTGGGCGGCCGTGCGCGCCAGAGTTTTGGTGGTCAGAAAGACGTTCTTGCGGACGCCCTCCAGGCCGATGCCATAGGCTTCCTCCGCCCGGCCACCCCAGTAACTGCGAGCACAGTCGAAAAAGGTAACCCCGAGTTCGTACACCCTGCGCACGTGCTGCGCCGCACTTTGGAGATCCGGGTGCAAATCCATCCGGGCGCCGCCCTGGGCGACGATGCTCACCTTCGCGCCGGTCTTCCCGAAGGTCGTCACCGGGATGTCCGCCGCCCCGGAGCCTGCCGCCTTTGCGGCGGGAGGCGCCATGCCCAGGGCGCCTAGCGCAGTGCTGAGGAAATAACGTCTCTCCATGTCATCCTCCGTGGCGGGGCTGCCGTGTCCTCTCAGGCCGACCCGGCATGTCGTCTGCCGCGCTGATGATGCGCTCCCCTGATAGTATAGGCGGTATTCCGATTTTGACCAAGAGTCGCCTCGCAACGTTTTTCCAGCCGCGTTGATTCCCCACGGCGTGCCGCGACGGCGATTGCGGTGCTGCTCCTCACCTTCGCACTGCGAAGGGCCGGGCGTCCCTCACGGCGCCCTCGACGCCTGGAAACAGCGGACTCGGCACATGATGGCGAAATCGAGAGGCCCAGCTTCTCTTCCGGCGTCATAGTGTGCGCCCAAAGCTGCCGTACCGGCTCGGCACACGGAAGTCGGCATGATCGCTCGGAGCCGAGGAACTGGTTAATCGAGCGCTACTAAGGCGAGGCTGGATCATCGGACACCCGGCAGCAGCGTGGCAAACCGCAACCATTTCGCGAGATTCGGAAGCCACAGAGCCGCCACCCGGAGGCCCGACTTTTCGCGGACTTCGATCGTGCCATCGTCATAAACAACGACAAGCCGGCCTTGTTGCAGACCAAATAGTCTGAGGTGTCGGACGAGAGGATACTCGTTGGTAACGGTTCCGTCCGTGTCGAATTCGAGAAAGGAAGTACGGAATCTATCATACCGGCAAGAGAATACTTTTCCACCGGGTTCGGCGGCAAGATTGTTCCGGGAGCTTTCCGCCAGATCGGTCTCACTTACCATACGGACGGACACATCCAATTGCCACAGCCTCGGATCCAGTTCGGTGGCAGATCCTTTAGCGGTCAAAAAGTATAGAGACTTTCACTCGCCACGAATTCGTGTACGAGCATGGGTTCGCCGGCGTAGTGCGGCGGTACGACAGTTCTGATATCGAATGACTGCTTCCATGGCACGACAACGGGGGATGGGGTCAATTACTGAAACTGCGACGACGACCCCCATCGCGGCGCGCAGACAGAGCCACTTCCGGCGCAGGTGCTTTGGTATGATGGCGCCTCCGGTTCGGAGGCGCTCGATTGAAGCCGCAAGTCAGCGAAAGCACGCCGATGTCGGCACTCACTGCGCGCGGGCGCCTGGTGCGCAGCGCCGCGGTAGTAGCGGTCTTCGCCGCAGTGGTGTGGCTGGCGCCGCGCCCGGAGACGATTCGACCGGAGAGCTGGAGACTGACCGGGATCTTTCTGGCGGCGATCGCCGGGCTGATGCTCCAACCGGCGCCCGGCGGCGCGGTGGTCCTGCTGGCGGTGACGCTGGCGGCTTTATGGGGCGGGCTCACCATCCAGGAGGCTTTAGGAGGCTACGGCGACCCGACCGTGTGGCTTGTCATGGCCGCCTTTTTCATTTCGCGGGCGCTGATCAAGACCGGCATGGCCCGCCGCATCGCGCTGTCTTTCGTGCGGTGGTTCGGCCGGACTTCGCTCGGGGTCTGCTACGCCCTGGCGCTTTCGGACATGACGCTGGCCACGATCATTCCCTCGAACGCGGCCCGCTCCGGCGGAGTGATCCTGCCGATTCTGCGTTCGATCGCGGAAGTCTACGGCTCTTATCCCGGTCGGACCGCGGCTCTGCTCGGCTCGTTTCTTATGACGGCGGTTTATCAGAGCATCTGCGTGACGGCCGCCATGTTCTATACGGGTCAGGCCTCCAATCCCCTGGCGGCACAAATTGCCGCCACGCAGTTCGGCTATCCGGTGACGTGGACGAGCTGGTTTCTGGCCGGGCTGATCCCGGGGCTGTGTTCTCTGGCGGTGATCCCGCTGGTGGTCGCGCGGTTGAATCCGCCCGAGATCCGCAAGACGCCGGAAGCCGCAGCCTTCGCGGCCCGGGAACTGGAAGCCATGGGGCGGTTGAGCCGCGGAGAAACGATCGTGGCGGCCGTGTTCGTGGCGGTGTGCGGATTGTGGGTCACCTCACCGCTGCACAAGGTGGATATCACGGTGACGGCCCTGCTCGGAAGCGGGGCGCTGCTTGCCTCGGGCGTGCTCACCTGGGAGGACGTCAAGAGCGAGAAGGCGGCCTGGGACATCTTCATCTGGTACGGCGGGCTGCTGCGGCTCGGCAAAGCGCTGGGCGACGCAGGCGTCACGGCGGAATTCGCCCGCGGGGTGGGGGCGTTACTGGAAGGTCCGGGCTGGGTCCCGCTGTTTGCCGGTGCGCTCGTCATCTACTTTTACGCCCACTACGGCTTTGCCAGCATCACCGCGCACCTGCTGGCGATGTATGCGGCGTTCGTGGCCCTGCTGGCGGCCAAGGGAGCGCCGCTCGGGCTGATGGTGTACGCCTTTGCCTGTTTTGCGAATCTGTCGGCGGGACTGACCAACTACGGCACCACGCCTTCGCCCATGTTCTTCGCGCACGAGTATGTCTCCTTGCGCCGCTGGTGGGCGGTGGGCTTCGCAGTCTCAGTGGTGAATCTCGGGATCTGGTCGGCAGTGGGTTTTACCTGGTGGAAGTTGCTGGGGATCTGGTGAAGCGCGTGTGGACGCGGCCGCATGCTTCCGCTATAATCCGCCATGATCAGCGAACGGAGGAGAGGCCATGACCGAGCACGTTTTTGCGCGCGGGCGCCGCAGTTTTTTGCAGCGGGTGCTGGGGGCGACGGGACTGGCGGCGACGGCAGCGACGGCACAGGCGGAGGCAGCGGGCGCATCCGGGGGGCTGCCTTCCTACGCGCGCGCCCAATCGCACCGCTCGCTCAAGCAGTCCAGTTACGACCGCACGGGCGGCAACGCCGACCGCTGGGTCATCGCACCCGGCGCCACGCAGGAGGTGTTCCTTTCCCAGGGCCCGGGCATCATCACGCACATCTGGTTCACCATCGCCGCCGCCAGCCCCCACCATCTCAAGGAGATCGTCCTGCGCATGTACTGGGAGGGGAACGCCAAGCCGAGTGTGGAGGCGCCGATCGGGGACTTCTTCGGCCTGAATCTCGGCCAATACGTGCACTACGAATCGGCGTTCCTGGCGTGCTCGCCAGGACGGTCACTGAACTGCTATTTCGCCATGCCGTTCCGCAAGTCGGCGCGGATCACAGTGACGAACGAAGGCAAGCAGAACGTGAACGCGTTCTACTCCAACATTGACTACATGCGGGTCGCGGAGCTTCCCGCCGATGCTCTGTATTTCCACGCCCAGTACCGGCAGGCGACGCCGTGCGTGCCTGCGACGGGAGAGCAGGCGCGCCTGAATCCGGACGGCAAGCTGAATTACGTCTATGCCGAGACGCGCGGGCGCGGCCACCTGATGGGGGTGACGCTCGGCGTACTGATCAACGCCGACGGCTGGATGGGCGAAGGGGACGACATGATCTTCGTGGACGACGAGTCCAAACCGGTGATCATCGGCACAGGCTCGGAAGACTATTTCCTGGGAAGCTGGAACTTCGGAGGCCGGGACGGGGCGGTGGCCTTCGCGCACCGCTACTACGGGGCGCCGCTCATCGTCATGCCGGAGCGCACGGGCGGGCGGTACTGCTGCTACCGGTGGCATGCCGACAATCCGGTCACCTTCACGCGTTACCTCAAACACACCATGGAGCACGGGCACGCCAACGACCGCGGCGACAATTTCTTCAGCGTCTGTTACTGGTATCAGGATTCTCCGTACACGGATTTTCCGCCTCTGCCGCCCGTGGAAGAACGAATTCCTCAGGTCAAGCTGCGCGGATGACGAGGAGGTATTGCGAATGAAACAGGTGTGGTTTGCGATGATGCTGGCGAGCGCGATGGCCTCGCCGGCGGGAGTGGAAGGATTCGCGCACTGGCGGTCCTCGGAGCTCGACACCTACGGGGCTCGCCTGGCGCCGAAAATGAACTTGCAAAAGCTGGCGCTCGAGACGCTGGCCGATTATGGCAACCATTCGGTGCTGGTGGCGCACCGGGAGGGAAGCGGCGAAGCCGAGTTGCACGAGGAGTTCAATGACATTTCGGTGGTACAGAGCGGCTCAGGGACGCTGGTGGTCGGAGGGCGGATCGTCAACGGGCGGACGACGGCGCCGGGGGAGATCCGCGGGCCTTCGATCGAGGGCGGTGAAAAACGCAAGCTCAGCCCGGGCGACATCGTGCACGTCCCGCCGCGCACCCCTCATCAGGTGCTTCTCGAACCGGGCCAGAAGCTCACCTACGTAGTGATCAAGATCCGGCGGTAGCCGGCGCCGGGATGGAGCCGACGGCGTGGCCTGTGCGCGGAGCCGGGTTTCGCCCGGAGTTTCTGGATTTCCGGCGCGGGATCCGGGTGGGGAATCTGGAGCCGCACGAGCGGATCACCCAGATTCTGAAGGCGGCTCTGGAGGCGCGCTTCGCCCAGCCGTTCTTGATCGAACGCTACGGGCGGGGCGTATACTGGCGCTGGATCGCCTGGCTGCCGCGTGCCTGGCGGGCCCGCAAGCCGCTTTCGTTTCAAACGAGCTTCGGCTGTTCGAAGTACTTCATCATGATGGACACCGACGAGCAGGTGTTCCGCGCGGGCTTGCAGGTCGAGCGGGGCTACGTCAAAGCTCCACCCGGCGGCGGCGCCTGGCAGCTTGCGCCGGACTGGGACTGGCACCGCCTCATCGCGGCTCTGCGCCCGCGCGCGGCTCTGGACCGCCAGCTCCGGCGTCTGCTCGGAGAGGGCTTCCGGATCTTCGCCGGCAGCTGGGAGGCGGAAGCGGCCGAGTTCTGCGCCCGGGACTATCCCGGGGCCGCGGCCCTGCGCGAAGCGCTCGAGGCGGCGCCGAAACGGCAGTGGGCGGGCTTTCAGCTGTACTATCCGATGACGGAAGCCGACGTTCGCGCCTCGAGCGGCGCCGAACTGGTTGAGGCGATTCTGGCCGTCTTCGAGGAAGTGACTCCTGCGGTGAATCTGTGCGCCGAAGCACCCTTACGAGTGCGGAGCGAGGATCTCGGCGTCTGAACGCCGGATGTAGTTGGCGTCCAGTGTCGCGGGATCCTCCAGTTCGCCGCGAGTCCAGCGAGCCGCCGCAATCCGGCCCACGGCGCCGGCCAGGGCCCTGGGCGCCTGACGGACGGGGACGCCGGCGAATCGCGTGCCTTCGACCGCGGTCCGAAAAGGAGAAAAGTCCGTCGAGACGAATTCGATCTCGCCGGGCGGCAGAGTCTCCAGCCAGGCGCGGAAGGGCATGACCACTTCCGGTGCGAGCAGCTCGAGCGTGGCGGAATAGAGGGCGCCGTAAATTTCTCCGCGGCGGGCGTCCACGACCGCTGCGCGCACGGGGGCCGTGCCAAAGGAGGCCACGGCTTGCAAATTCGAGACGCCGGCGACAGGCTTGCGCAACACCTCGGCCAGTCCCTTGGCGGCCGCCAATCCGACCCGGATGCCGGTAAACGCTCCCGGGCCTTTAGCCACGGCAAACAGGTCTACGGATTCGAGCTTCCACCCGTGGCGTTCGAGCAAGCGCTCCAATTCCGGGTAGAGCAGATGGGCGAAGCCTTCCGGCGAGTGCAGCCATAGCTCCTCAACCGTGCGGTCCGCTTCCAGGAGCGCAAGGCTGCCGAACTCGGTGGCCGTGTCCAAGGCTAAGATGCGGGGAATCACTGGGACGTCCTTGCGGGGGGAGCGGGCGCCGTATCGGTGAGCTTGTAGACGCGGTCGAGGATGTAGAGCTTGCCGTTTGCATTCATGGCGGTCAGGCGAAGGTTGAAGACGGCCGGGTAGCGGCCGGCGAGCGCACGGGGAATGCGCATCTCCCCTTCCGCTCCTGTGGCGAGGACACGGAACCCTTGACCTCCCGCCGTCACCTCCCCCGTCCAAAGCCACATCATCGCGCGGGTGGCCCGTGTCTGGCGAGTGACGCGCGCGGCGTACCTCACCGGGACGGCCACCGGCAACGTGTCCTGTGCGGGCTCGACAATTTCGTAGGGAATGTTCTTGGGATTCTGTTCGGGCTCCTGCATCAGAATCGCACGCGACTCGAACTTGTAGCTGCGGAGGCTCCGCTTACGCCCTTCGCGGAACAGGTACAGCACCCAGTCGTGGGCGCTGTCGGGGGGTTGCCCGGTGAAGCGAGTGCCCTTGAAATCCTTTTGCTTGACGTATTCGCCGCTGGCAGGATTGAACCAGACCACGCTGTAGCCGTGCTTTTCGACGAGCAATTCCACCGGACCCGGCTTTTCGACGTAGACGATGTATTCGACGCCCTCGGCTTCCTCGCCGCGTGGGCGCACGAGCGCCAGCGCCCGGCCGCCATCCACGTCGAAATACGGTTCCAGTTCCCAGAAGCGCGTCTGCGAGAAGAAGTCGTACCAGATGGTCATCTGGCGGGCGCCGGGAGAATCCAGGTACTTCGGGTCCACCGCGAGCGTACGGCCGCCGTAGGTGCCGGTGTTGCCGAAGGTCGGGTACTGGCCGTTCATGGCGGCATTCCAGAGCCGTTTGCGGAAGGTGTCGGTGTCCACATGATGGGGATGCGTGCGGCCTGCACCGCTGTCCTCATAGGCGAACTCGGCATTGACGAACGGCACGGGGTAGAGCTGGTGCTCAATGGCTCCGAGCTGATCGTCGGAAGACTGGTAGAGGATGTGGGTCATCCATCCGTCCGGATAGAGCGGGGCGGAGGTGGCGACGGTATGCGTCGAGCGCGGATGGTTGTACGGATCCAGCTTCTTGAGCAGCTCGCCGATCTCCTTGAGTAGTTCGCGGCCGTTGTCATACTCCTCAAACTCCTGCACGCCCTGCCAGGTGATGTGCATGGGCGCATAGCGCGCCACCAGATAACGGATGTAGCGCTCGCGCTGCTGCCAGGAGGGGAACAGCCGGGCCAGGTGATTGCGGTCGCCTGCCAGGATGAGGTCGGCCACGATGCCCTTGCGGTTCATGGCAAGAATCCGTTTGTCCAGCCGCTGGAAATGCTCGACATTGGGCTGGTCCGGGGTGGGGAAGACCTGGGGCGAATCCTCCTCGGAGCCTATCACGAGGCCGCGAATGTGATTAAACTTCTGGGCCGCGCGGGTCTCGATGATGCGCTCGAAGACTTCGTCCGGAAGGAAGGCGAAGCGGTAGCAGGTGTCGCCCATCCAGAGGTGCGGGTCGTCGGTTTCGGTGTAGCCCCAGTGGTGGACGTTGCGCGGGCGCACGAAGCCCGGGGAGTTGGAGGCGGTGGCCTGAATCTGTCCGGTGTAGCCTTCCCAGCGCCGGATGTTGCTGGAGACGCGGTAGTCCCAGGCGCCCGGCTCGGTGGGCGTGAACCGGATCACCATCCTGCGGCCGCCGTCCCAGAAGCCCGGCATCCGCAGGGTTCGGAAGCGCGGAGAGCGAAATTCGGCTTCGAGCTGCACGGAAACGTACGGGTTGGGGTGGGCGCCGGCCTCTTCCGTGCTGAGTTCGAAGATGATGTCGCAAGGCGTGTAGGCCGGCGCAGGCGGACACGGAGTCTGCGCGCAGGCGGCCCAGCACAGGGCGGCCACAAGCGGCAGGCGGCCAGGCATCATGGTTATAGTGTATCTATGCGATCTGGGAAGCTGGGCGTCGTGCTGTTTCAGCTTGGCGGACCGGACTCGCTCGAAGCGGTCGAGCCCTTCCTTTTCAATCTGTTTTCCGATCCGGACATTATTGACTTTCCCTTCTCGCGGCTGGCGAGGGAACCATTAGCCCGCCTGATGGCTTCGCGGCGGGCGCGGCACGCGGCCGAGCATTACCGGGCGCTGGGCGGGGCCTCGCCGCTGCTGGAAAACACGCGCCGCCAGGCCGAAGCTCTGGAGGCGGAGCTGCGGCGGGATCTGGAGGCCCGGGTGGTCGTCGCCATGCGTTACTGGCGGCCGTTTACGTCGGAGGCGATCGCCGAGCTGGCGCGCTTCGCCCCCGAGCGTCTGGTGCTGCTCCCTCTCTATCCGCAGTACTCGAACACGACCACCGGGAGTAGTCTGCACGAGTGGAGCCGCCGCTTTCACCCGGACGGTTGGCGGCCGGAGGTGCGCCTGATCCGAGACTTCCATGATGATGCGGGCTTCATCCAGGCGGTGGCGGCTCACGTGGAGGCGGCCCTGGCCGGTTTTCCGGATCCGCGGCGGGTCGAGGTGGTTTTCAGCGCGCACAGCATCCCCATGGAGGCGGTGGAGCGGGGCGATCCCTACCCGCGCCAAGTGGAGCGCACGGTCGAGCTGGTCTGGAGGCAGGGCGGCTGGCCCAACCGCTACGAGCTCTGCTACCAGAGCAAGGTGGGACCCTCCCGCTGGCTGCGGCCCATGTTGAAGGAAACACTGGAGAAGCTTGCTGCGCGGCATGCCCAACAGGTGCTGGTGGTTCCGATTTCTTTTGTTTCGGACCATGTCGAGACGCTGTATGAGATCGCCATCGAACATCGGGAAATTGCCCACCGTCTCGGCATCGGTGACTTCCGCATGATGCCGGGCCTGAATGATTCTCCGGACTTTATCGGCGCGCTGGCCCAGCTTGTTCGCCGGGTGCTCTGAGAGAAGGCACAACCGGCGATCACGAGACTTTTCCCGGTTTCAGGCAAGAAAATTCCTCTCGATATCTCGCGAAATTCGGCCGATTTAACTCGGTTGATGGTTTCTCGCGCGGCTGCAACAATCCGCCGACGAACCGCATCATACGTATAGGGGTCCGAGCATGATCCGGTCTCTGGAGATCTGGGCATCCGAGTGGTGGAACCGGGTAAATGCCGCCCGCGAAGTGCGCGAGGCCGCTCAAGAGGAGCTGCGGCCGAACCCCTGGCTGAAGCGCGGCAAGATCGTGGGCGCGATTTTGCTCGCCGCGCTTGTGGTGGCGGAGATCAAGACCTCCTGGGTACAGTCGCGGATCCTGGCGGCCATGGCCAAAGGACTGACTTACACGGTCCAGGCAGGGCCGAATCCTTCCTTGCGATTCCCGCGGAGCGGTCCCTATAACGAGAAGCTGGGTTACACCCGTATTCCGGTGTTTGTCCGGCACTTGAGCCGCTCGGGCTACGAGGTTTCCGCTCAGGCGCGGCCGTCGTGGCTGTTCCGGAGCCTCACCGGGCTGGGATTTTTCCCCATTTACCACGAGAAGACCGGGGCAGGGCTGGTGCTGGTGGATCGCAACGGCGAGACGATTTTCGAAGCCCGCTACCCGTCGCGTGTTTACGCTGATTTCGAGTCCATCCCGCCGCTGGTGGTCAAGACCTTGCTGTACATCGAGAACCGAGAAATGCTGGACGAGCGCTACCCGTATCAGAACCCTTCCGTCGAGTGGGACCGCTTTTTCAAGGCCGTGGTGGACTACGGGTACGCGCAATTGAACCCCAATCACCCGGTGAGCGGAGGCAGCACGCTGGCGACGCAGCTTGAGAAGATGCGGCACTCGCCGGGCGGGCGGACGCGCTCGGCCTCGGAGAAGTTGCGGCAGATGGGTTCGGCGTCGCTGCGGGCTTATCTGGACGGGGAGCAGACTCTTGCCGCCCGCAAGCGCATCGTTCGCGACTACATTAACTCCATTCCGCTGGCCGGCATCCGCGGCTACGGTGAGGTGAGCGGCCTGGGAGACGGGCTGTGGGCATGGTTTGGCGCCGATTTTGACCGGGTCAATGAACTGTTGCGAGGCGCCGAGCACGCCGGCCCGGCGGATCCGTTGCTGGCCGAACGCGGACGGGCCTATCGGCAGGTTCTCACGCTGCTGCTGGCGCTGAACAAGCCCGCCGTCTTTCTGACGGAAGACCGCGGCGCGCTCGATGGCCGGGCGGAACGCTACTTGCGGCTTCTTGCCCGGGAGGGCATCATCAGCGCCGCGCTACGCGATGCAGCTTTAAAGGCTTCGCCGGGCTACCGCGAGGCGGCTCCGGCGGGTGAAGTGGTTCCGTTCTCCCAGCGCAAAGGGCGCGACTCCGTGCGGGTCGAGCTCCTCTCTCTGCTCAATATCAGCTCGACCTATGAACTGGACCGGCTGGACCTGAAGGTCACCACCACGCTGGATAAAGCCGCCCAGCAGGCCGTCACACAAGTGCTCCATGATCTCAGAGACCGGGATTACGTGGCCCGGGCGGGGCTGGTCGGCGAGAGGCTGCTCGGCAGCGCGGATCCGTCCCAGGTGATTTACAGCTTCACTCTCTATGAACGCGGCCCGGGCGCCAATCTGTTGCGGGTGCAGGCGGACAACTACAACGGTCCGCTCAACATCAACGAGCAGACCAAGCTGGAGCTGGGCTCGACGGCGAAACTGCGCACGCTGATCACGTATCTGGAGATCATCCGGGAACTGCACGGGCACCTGGCGGGGTTGCCGGCCCCGGTGTTGCGGGAGCGGGCAGTTTCGGCCCAGGATCCCCTGACGCGCTGGGCCGCCGAGTACCTTGCCGCGGCCCCGGATCGCAGCCTGAGCGCCATGCTGGAGGCAGCGATGAACCGGCGGTACTCGGCCAGTCCCGGCGAGGCGTTTTTCACCGGGGGCGGGCTCCACTATTTCGCCAACTTCGATAAAGAAGACAACGGACGGATCCTGACGGTGCGCGAGGCGTTCCAGCGCTCCGTCAACCTGGTGTTCATCCGCCTGATGCGGGACATCGTGAGCTATTACACGGTCCGGTTGCCTGCCTACAGCCCGGAGATCTTCACCAACCCGGAACATCCGCTGCGGCGGCGGTACCTGGAGCGATTCGCGGATCAGGAAGGGCGCGTCTTTCTGAGCCGCTTTTATGAGAAGTATCGCGGCTTGTCGGGCGAGCAGGCGCTCGAGACGCTGGTGGCGGGATTGCGACCGGCGACCGCCAAGCGGCTGGCGGTCGTGTTCCGCTCGGTGCGTCCGGAGGCGGGGCCTGCAGAGCTCGGAAGCTTCTTGCGAGCGCACCTTCCGGCAGCGGCGTTGAGCGACAGCCTCGTCGAGAAGCTTTACCGGGAATACGCTCCGGAGAAATTCGATCTTCAGGACCGGGGCTACCTGGCGCGAGTCCATCCGCTGGAACTCTGGCTCTTGGAATACAAGTTCCGCAACCCCGGAGCGGGGTGGAAGGAGACGGTGGCTGCGAGCGCACGCGAGCGCCAGGAGGTCTACCGCTGGCTGTTCCGGCCCGACCGCAAGGCGGCGCAGGACAAGCGGATCCGGATTCTGCTCGAAGAGGACGCTTTCCGTGAAATTCACCGCGCCTGGAAGAAGCTCGGCTATCCTTTCGACCGCCTGGTACCTTCCTACGCCACGGCCATCGGCAGCTCCGGCGACACGCCCGCAGCGCTGGCCGAGCTGGCCGGGATCATCGTCAACGGCGGGCTGCGCTATCCGAGCATCCGGATCGAGCGGCTGGAGTTTGCCGGACGCACGCCGTTTGAGACGGTGACCTCCTGGAAGCCGCAAGAGGGGGAGCGCGTTCTTCCGGCCGAGATTGCCGCCTTTGTGAGGCGCGAGATGATCAGCGTGGTCGAGCAGGGCACGGGGCGCCGGCTGGCGGGGGGAATCGCACTCGAAGACGGCCGGAAGCTGGAGGTCGGCGGCAAGACGGGTACGGGCGACAACCGCCTTGAGGTGTACGGCCACGGCGGCCGTCCGGTGGGCTCCCGTGTGCTGAACCGGACCGCCACGTTCGTCTTCTTCGTCGGGGACCGCTTCTTCGGTACGATTACCGCCTTCGTGTCCGGCAAGGAGGCGGCCTCCTACGGGTTCACGAGTGCGCTTCCTGTAGCGGTTTTCAAGCACTTGGCGCCGTCCCTGATGCCGCTGCTGGCGCACCCGCAGGCGGAGGAGCCCGTGCGTCCGCTGCTGGCGTCCCGCGCGACTCGCTGATATAGCTCTTCAGCCTTCGCCGGAGGGTGTTAGGATGCGTGCATGCTGCGCCTTGGTGTGGCTTTGCTGGCGCTGGCAGGGGGCGGAGCAATGGCGGCGACGCCTCCGCCGCAAGTCGTGGCCCTGATCCAGGAAGGCCGGACCGAAAAGGCGCGCGCCGAGATCCGCCGCCTGCTCGAGGCCCGGCCCGGTGATGCGGAACTGTATTACCAGCTCGCTCGGAGCCATCTGGCGGACTTTTACCGCGCGGCCGATCCGGTGCGGGCGCTTCCCTCACTTGACGCAGCCCTCGGCGCCCTGGAGGAAACACTGCGGCTCCGTCCGGATCACGTGGCGGCACTGAAAGCAAAGGCGTCCCTGCACGCGCGCCCGGAATTGCTGCGGTACGATCCCAACGCGGCCTGGGAGCTCGCCAGCCGCGCCGCACGGCAGCAGCCGGAGGCGCGCGAATACATCCTTGCCCTGGCAGAGTGGCTGGCGGGCGAAGTGCGCTTCACGGGAACCGCGGAGGACCGCGTGCCGCAGGATCCGCTTCTGGGGCTGGACCGCGCCATCGGGCTGCTGGGGGACGTGCTGGCGACGGCGGTGCCGTTCGAGCCGGACGAGCAGCGTGCGCTGCTGCTGATGGGCCGGACGCTGGCCAAGCGGGGGAGCTATGCAGCCTCGCTCGGTTATTTTCAAACTTTGCTGAGCCGGCCGCTGCCGCCCGAAGAGCGCGTGGAGGTCCTCCGGGAGATGGGCACGAGTCTGTACCGGCTGGGCAAGTATGCCGAGGCGGCGCGGGTGTTTCGTGCGGCGGTGCAGTTGCGCCCGATGCTGTATGATCTCTGGCTGCTGCGGCTCGCGGTGGAGCAGACCAAAGAAGCCGATCCGGCCTCGGTGTTTCCCCTGCGCCAGGAGCGGTTCAATCCCGCGGATCCGCCGCGGCTCCGCTTCACCGACATCGCCGCGCAGCTCGGCATCCACCGCCGCGACGGCAACGGCACCTGTGCCTGGGGCGACTACGACGGCGACGGGGATCTGGATTTGTTCGCCGCCGGCAGCGGCCACTTCATCGCTCTTTTCCGCAACGAAGGGGGCAAGTTCCGCGAGGCGACCGAGGAGGCGGGACTGGCGCGGGTCCCCTCCGGCTACAGCCTCAATCTGGTGGATTACGACAATGACGGGCGGCTGGATCTGTACGTGAGTCTCAACGGCTGGAGCGGTCCGTTTCCGAACCGGCTGCTGCGCAACGCCGGCGGGAGGTTTCGGGACGTATCGCGGGAGGCCGGGGTGGCGGATCCCGGGTCGGGGTTTGTTTCGCTTTGGGGCGACCTCGACAACGACGGCCGGCTGGATCTGGTGGTGGCCAACGGCGTTCTCAAAGACGGCTCGGTGCCCCAGATCTACCGCAACAACGGCGACGGCACCTTCACGAACGTGACTGAGCGGGCGGGTTTGAAAGAACCGCCGCATTACGGTGCGATCGGCATCGCGCTCGGTGACTACGACCGCGACGGCGACCTGGATCTGTTCGTCAACGGACTCGGCAGAGCGCCGAACCGGCTATACCGCAACAACGGAGACTTCACGTTCACGGATGTGGCCGAGCGAGCCGGCGTCATCCAGCCGCCGCACAACGGCTTTGTGGCGTTCTTTTTCGACTACAACAACGACGGGTGGCCGGATCTGCTCACCACAAGCCTGGCGCCGTGGGACGCGGTGCTCGAAGGACTGACGCGCCGGTTCTCCGTGCCCGCTCCGGCGGCGGTCCATCCGGATTCGCCGCGGCTGTTTCGCAACAACCGGAACGGGACGTTCACCGACGTGACGTTCGAGGCGCGGCTGTACTATCCCACGGGGACCATGGGCGCCGGGGTGGCGGACCTCGACAACGACGGCTTCGTGGACATCTACCTGGGAACGGGGGACCCGTCGTTGAGCCGCCTGGAGCCGAACCGGCTGTTCCGCAACAACGGCGACGGAACGTTCAGCGACCTGACGTTTTTTGCGGGCGTGGCGCGGCCCGGGAAGAAGGGTCACGGGGTGTGCTTTGCCGACCTTGACGAGGACGGCGACCTGGACGTGTACGCGCAGCAAGGCGGGCACTATCCGGGTGATGAAGCCGAGAACGTGTTTTATCGCAACGAGCGGGGCAGTGAAAACCACTGGCTGGAAGTGGAGCTCGTGGCCGCGCGCGGCAACCGCTTCGCGGTCGGGGCCGAGGTGCTCGTCAAAGCGGGCGACCGGACCTTACATAGGGAGGTCAAGGGCGGCGAAGGGTTCGGCGCGACCAGTTCCTACCGCCTGCACTTCGGGCTGGGCCCGCATGCCCGCGCGGATGCACTCCTGGTGCGCTGGCCCGGAGGGGCGAGTCAAGAGTTCCGGAACATCGAGGCCGACCAGATCCTCGAGATCCGCGAGGGCAGCCCGGCGTGGCGCCGACTGCGGTAAGGGAGCCGAGAGTTACTGAATCGGAATCTCCGATGGGTTGCCGAAAATCGGCGGCGCGCCGCCGCCCGGGAAGATGGCCACGGCAAAGGGGCGATCCGGGCCGGGCGTGGTTTCGGCCGGCACCTCGAACTCGACGATGTAGACGCCGACCACTCCCTCCATCATGCGGGCCGAAAACACCGGCACGCCTTCGTTGTTGACGCCGACGACGACGTTGGCCAGAACGTTTTGATTGGGGACGCCGGCACGGTTGGTTCCCGTGGCCGGATCGGTCTGGCCGAGGCCGCCAAAAAAGCCACGGATCCGCGTGCCGCGGCGGGCAGGATTCGTCCTTGTGACGTAGCTGCCGTCGGGGTGGAGCAGCACCGCGAAGCGGCGGCCCTCCTCGTCGAGCGTCTCGAAGATGCCGGGCTGATACGGTTTCACCGGGACATCGTTCACCACGGTTTCACCGGCGCCCACGCGGATGGTCACCGAGACGGTTCCGGGTGCGGCAAGCTCCCACGGCGCCTGGACGACGACCCATTGCTGGCCGTTGATGTTGTTCACCGAGTAAATGGGAGCGGGTGTGGTTCCGAACAGGACCTCCACCTCGGCGAGCCGCGTGGGCAGAGGCCCGATGACGTTGTTCGGGCCGACGACGGAGCCCTGGATGCCCGGGGCGATCAGGTCACCGTAGATGGCGATGATGCCTCCCGGCGTCACGCCCGGGTCCCCGCTGATGGCGTTGCGGATGCCGGTGAGGGCGACGATCGGTCCGGGCGGGGAGACGGTCAGGTTGAAGGTGACCGAGAAGCTTCCGGATGCGGCCGTAACGACGACGGGACCGGGGGAGGCTCCGGCCGTGACGGGCGTGGAGGCGCGTCCCTGAGCGTCGGTCGTTGCGGTCGGCGAGCCCACGGTCGCGCTGCCGCTGGTTACCGTGAAGCTGACGGGGATGCCCGGGACGGGGCTGCCCTGGGCGTTGCGCACTTCGACCACAAGCGGCTGGGCGAACGCGGTGTTGATGATGGCGGCCTGGTTGTCGCCGGACACTTTCAGCATCTGGCTGATGGGGATGTTGATGGTGAGGTTGAACGTGCCGGTCGCGGCTCCGGCGCGGACGCGGACCTGAACCGGTCCGGCGATGCTGCCAAGCGTGGCGCGGGCGGAAACCTGGCCGTTGGCGTCAGTGGTCGTGGAGACTTCGCTGAGTGTGACGGCACCGGCGGGGGAGACTTCCCACTGTACCGGAGTTCCTGGCAGCAGGTTGCCGCCGGCGTCCGTGACGCGCGCCACGAGCCGCTGGGAAAGTGTTTGGCCGGGAACCCCAATCTGGCCGTCACCTTGAAGGATTTCCATGACGGCGGGATCGCCAGGGATCACTTGGAACGAGATGGGCCCCTGGACGTTAAAGCCGCCGGTGCGGACAGTCAGCGTGGCGGTTCCCACGCGCCCGCCGGCTCGCAAGTCGCACGAAGCGACGCCGGAGGTGTCTGTTAAGGCAGCCCCGCCCGGAGCCTCGCAGGCGGCGGTGGGGCCGGCGGCCGGATCGAGGCCGGTGGTGATACTGACACCCACTCCCGGAATCGGCTGGCCGGCTTGGGGGCCTCCCGTGACGGCCACGGCCACGCGGACCGCGCCGGGGAGAACCTGACCCGCTTTGGCCACAAGACTGCGGCTGGCCGGCTCGATCAGGGTCACAGTGGGCAGCGGAGCCGGAGCGCCACCGGGGAGCAGCGCCAGCACGGTCGTCACGGTGAAGTCCACCGAGCTGCCGGCATAGGTCGCGTTCACGGTGGCCTGGGTGAAAGAGAAACCTGGGATCACTCCCGAAGACAGGAAGTGGACGCTGGCAAAACCGCTCGCGTCGGTGGCCATGTTGACGACGGTCCCGCTGGCCGGTCCGGAGGCCACAGTGCCGTCGGGGCCGGCGTTGAGCGTGCCCGTGCCGGCGGTGATCGAGAAGATCACGGTGACGCCGGCGACGGGATTGCCCGCGGTATCGAAGGCACGCACCTTCAGGGGCTCGGAAGTGAGAAAGCTTTCCTGAACGACCTGGCCGTTGCCCGATACCATCCGGAGCGCACCCGCCCCGCCGCCCGGAGTGCCGACGGAGAGCGTAAAAGAGGTTGCGAGGACGCCTCCTGCGACGGACACATTTACGGTGGCGAGGCCGGGCGCCGATGGCGCGACAAAGGTGGCGCTGGCGAAGCCCTGGGCGTTGGTCACGTTCATGGCGTTCTGCAACGAGGCGCCCGGGGTGGGCGTGGTGAAGCTGACAGGAACGTTGAACAGGGGCTTGCCCGCGGCGTTCAAGACACGAATCACAAGCGGGAGCGACGTGCCTCCGGGGCTCACGGACTGGTTATCGTTGAACTTGATCAGAGTGGCGGCGGCGCCGGAGCCTCCGGGTGCGGCGAATGTCGCTTCGGCGGGCACAGGCGAAACGGCCAGTTGCCCGGCCACGAGGTTGGTGGCAAGGTTGACCCGATTCAGCTGTCCCCCTGCGGCCACGAACAGGTAGGCGGCCTGCGGCGTTTCATCCGAGGCTGCGATGGCTGTCACGCCGGTGAACTTGTTCGGTGACGGCAGGTTGGTGAAGGTTGCTTCGTCCACATTGAACGGGTTCAGGGTAATGACAAAGAGCCGCCCCGTCGTGGAGGAAAATCCAAAGGCGCGCTCGTTGCTGACGACGACGATTTTGTCCACCGTGTCGGTGGCGGGCGGAAGTTGGCCCGGGGGCGGGAAGCTGGGGAAGGCGCTGAGCAAGGCGCGGTTGGAGAGATCGAACAGAAGCACAGAGCTTCCCGTGATGGGGCTCTGATTCACGGCAAGCCCCCTGGTGCCATCGGGAGTGACAGCCAGGCGCCCGGGCATGGCGTTGAGCGGAATGTTGCCGCGCAGGGTCATGGTGCGGCCGTCCACTTCGTAGATGCGATTCTGGGCGCTCACGTAGAGGAGGCCATTGGGGGCGGCGACGACGGCAGTGGAAATCCCGGGGATATCCACGGTGCCGGCGACGGCGTAGGTGGCCAGATTCAGCGCCGTCAGTCTGCGCGAGGCCGAGCTGAGGATGAAGGCGCGGCTGGAGTCATGGGAGAAAGCCACGTCCACCGGGTTTACGCCGACGTCGGGCGCGGGCGAGGGCGTGATCTCGACCAGATTCGGCTGCGTGGTGTCGTAGATCCGCATCCCACCGGCGAGCACGATCAGGCGCCGGCCGTCCGGGCTGAGGCCTGCGCCGGAGGCTTCGACGCCGAGATCAAGCCGCTGGATGACGTTGGTGAGGGAGGCGTCGGTGACGACGACCGTGTTGGCGGCGTTCCGCGCGATCACGTAGACGCGAGAGCCGTCGGGCTTCGGAAAGACCAGAAACGCTCCAGGGGCGGCCGAAAAGGACCCAGCCGCCTCGAAGGGTTCCGCCCGGAACGCGCTGACGGTGGGATCGGTTCCCGAGGGTCCGGGCAGCAGGAACACATTGTTGCCGAACGCAGCGGCGGCGAAGACCACGACACAGACGGCGGCCCCAAGCGTCAAGTTTCTCACTGACATGAACACCTCATTGCTGGAATTTGGAATGACCGGACGCGCCGCGCCACTCCTCCCTGACGACGGCGCCGCAGACGCGGGAAGGTGCAAACTCAATTCTATATCAGACCCGGCCGGAGCTCAAACAAAAAAGGGAGGGGAGCTGTTCTCCCCTCCCTTTTCACCCGACAAGGCCGAAGCGTGCTGTCCTAGTGCAGCAACTGCTCGCCTTCGTTGAATCCGACTCCGAAAGCGGACAGTGCGCGGTTGCTCGGATCGCGCGCCGGCACATCCGGGATCACCAAGGCCAAGTAACCCTCGGCCAGCTTGTTGGCTCCCAAGTCGCTCACGAAGGCAAACGCGTGGGCGAACTGGAAGTTGCAGACCGCGATGACGTAGCCATGGAATCCGGGCGTCGCACAAGCAGAGCAGGTCTTCGTCGTACCCACGACGCCGCCGCCGCTCGACACGGTGAAGGCCAGCTGCTCACCGCCCGCAATCACCGGGGTGGTCACAGCCGAAGGAGCCGGGCCACCCGTTGCCGGGATGTTGCCGAAGTAATTGAGCGTGCAAGCTCCCGACTGCGGCGTGGTTCCGAACGGATCCGACGACGTGTTGCTGATCGCGATGCCGGTGTCGAAGCCGACGGCGTTGGTCACGAACGGGAACAGCAACAGCGTACGGCAGGGGCTGATCGTGAAGGCCGTCTTCGAAGTGGAGACGTCGGCAAACCGCGGCACCGGGGCCGAGCTGGAAGCGACCGTCACGGTGCTGATGGGAGCGAAGTTGCCGTTGACGGTGGCTTCGGGGCTCGTCAATCCCGGAGGCACCGAAGTAGCCCGCACCGTAATCGGAATCGTGACGGCGTCCACAGTGGACCAGGAAGCGGAGGTCGCGGCAGCCACTTCATAGACGACCAAAGCCGCGCCCGCCGACGGGGTCACCGTAACCGTACCCGGGCCGGAGGTGACTGTGCCGCCCGCTCCTGCCGAGTCGGTGCCCGTCACAAGCTGCAAGGTGAGACCGCCGGAAATGACTTGCTGCGGCACGCGCAACGCGACACCGCTCGGAATGCCGGCGAACCTGGCAAGCAGACGCGTACCCTGGCTGGCCAGACCGATCGAGGTTCCGCCGGTCAAGGTCGAGGAAACGAAGCCGCTCTCCGTGTTGTAGACAAAACCCGGAACGTCTTGCGGGTCTGCACCTCTGGACTTGAAAGACGTTGCAAAGCCCTCGGTGTAGGTGAGGTCTACGGTCGGCGAATAATCAAAGTTCGCCGCGGTGGGCGTACACTGCTTGTAGGATCGCGCAGTCACCGAAAACGTCATACCGGGCGTGACAAATCCGACAATCTGCTGCGGATTGTTCACAGGGACCGAAGTCGAACCGGAAATCGAGACGAACATGACCACCTGCGTCGGAATCAACGTAGAGGAGGTTCCGAGCTGGTTGGCGTTCACACGGACGTTCGTGATGCGGTAAACGCGGTTGGTTCCCGAGGATCCGGCCGCTACGATCGGGATACCCAGCCAGTCTACGGTGTTGACGCCGGTCGCACCGCCCTGAAAGACGTTGGCGAGAAAGCTCGGCGTTGTGGAGCCTGTGCAGGCGGCGTTCGCCCAGGCGCAGAACACCTGACTCCCGGGGGCCGGTTCGTCAATCAGCAGCAAGGCCTCGTTTCCGATCCCCGGCCCGGTCAGCCGGCTGGTGACATTCGTGTTCAGGAACACACGAATGTTCGCCAAGATGCCGGTTGTCGGGACTCCACCGTTGCAGTTCAGCACCAAGTCGCCGGCCAGCTCTGCCAAGCCTTCGGCGCGCAGCAGGGGCGGCACGCCGGCGTTGGCGGTGCATTGGAATGCTTGCGCATTGGCCGAAGCCGCAGCGCCTGTGAGCAGCGCCACTACGGCCAACACTGGAAACCACTTGCGAAAATCTGCCATTTCCTTCTCCTTAGTCAAATTGGAAATTGAATTGATGCGAGTTGCCTTTCAACCTGAGCGTCAAACTGCCTCAGCACCAAACTTGTGTGCCGGCCGCTGCGGCTTCCTTGGACAAGGCGCCTGCGGCCAAAGCCTCCGGGCGGGTGGCGGCTTTTTTGTTCTTCGTTTGCCTCTTCAATCTGATCGCCTACCCGACCTCAACCTACCTGTTCCACTAGCGCTCGCGGGACTCAACCGCATGAATGCCGCCATGCTTTGGACGCGGTCAAATCATTAATAACACGGCCCCCGCAAACAAGTCAAGCAGAATTTTTCAAATGTCCCGCACCCGCCCGGCCGCCTGCCGGCCCGCTTCGATCCAGCGTGCGATGTTCTCGTGACGCCAGAAAACGGCGTCCCAGACGGAACCAAGCGGCCTTTCGGGCGCGATCAGCTCAACGGAGACGTGCGGCGGTGCCGCGGCCAGACCTCGCGCCTTGCGCCGGACGGCGCCGAGGACCACGGCTATCCCGCGCGAAGGCGGCTCGCGGAGGACATGCACCGCTACAGCGCGCCCCACCCGGGCTTCCGCGAGGGCCCAGAGCGGCAGGCTGCACAGCAGCCCGCCGTCCGCGTGCCAGGTTTGGCCGAGCTTTATGGGAGGGAACCACATCGGTGCGGCGCAACTGGCGGCCAGGTGCTCCCAGCGGACCTCGCAGCCGCGGAACAAACGGGGCCGCAGGGCGGGGAGCTCGGTCGTCGCGATGAGCACCTCGATTCGAGGCTCGAGCGCGGCCAGCCGCTCTACCAGGACGCGCAGCGGGTGCGGGTCGAGGAAACCGCTCCAAGGAGGCCAGGGGAAGCGCAGGCGGCTGCACCGTGCCAGATCGGGATCGAGCCACCAGGCCTCGATCTGCTGCGGGGAACAGCCGGCTGCAATCGCCCAGGCGTTGAGCGCGCCCGCCGAAACACCGATCACCACGTCCGGCCGGAGCCGCCCCGCCAGGGCCGACCAGACGCCTGCCTGCCAGGCGCAGAACATACCGCCGGCCGAAAGAACAAGTGCGGTTCGTTCCGTTTCCACGATGAAGAAGCGGCGCTCTCAGGACCTCCGCACGGCGAGCCCCTCGACGAACTCGCAGTAGTTGACGAATCCCAGCCGCCGGTAGGCGCGCACGGCGGCCAGATTGGCGGGACAGACGTTGAGCGCGACCAGCGGAATGCCGCGGCCTGCCAGCTCGGCGGCTACGGCGCGGGTCAGCAGAGTGGCCAGCCCGCGACCGCGGCAATCCGGCCGCGTGTAGACGTTGCCGATCGCCGCCACGCCTTCCTCCGGCGCAACCAGATGGGTGCCCGCCACGGCCACGAGATCTGCGCCGTGGCGCGCGCCAAAGAAGACACCCTCTTCGAGCATGGAAGGAAGAAAAAAACCTGGAGCTTCGCCGGCAGTGCGAGCCTGCTCGTAGAGTCGTTCGAGTTCGGGAGCGTGTTCCGGCCCGAGGCGCCGGAGTCCGTCCGAGGACAGGGCCGGCAGCCTGTCGGGTTCGAGAATCATGCGCCACATGCGGCGGACTTCAACGATGCGGTAGTGCGCCGCCACGACCGGCAGCATCTGCGGGCGCACGTGCAAATACAGCGCAGGTTCGTCTGTGACGGCGGCCGGCAACTCCCCGATCGCGCCCGGGTCGCCGCCGGCGAAAAGCACGGGCGGCGAAAATCCCCGGTAGAGCAGGACCACGGCAGGGGACGGCGCAAACACTCCGTAGCACTCGCATAAAGGGAATCGTTCTGGGACAAGGTCGCCGAGAGCGTAGACGGACCAAGGGCGGTCGGCCTCGAGCAGGCGGCGAACCTCGGCGGGGCTTCGAAGGCGCTTCACAACCGCATTGTAGCCGCGTGCCTGCTTTCGGCGGCTAAGGGCCGGCGGCACTCGGGCGGCGCAGTGGAGCTGAGGCGCCGCCTCAGATCCGCTCCTTGCGCAACAGGAGGCGCACATAGACCAGTGTGCCCGCGCGCGAACCCGCATGGACGGGCGTGCCGGAGACGCCGGCAAAATCCTCGAGGACCGCGCGCGCATACCACGGCGCCTTGCGGGCGATCAGTGCCCGTTTGCGGGAGTCGGTCAGGAGCAGGGAACGCAGGACGCCCGCCGTCAGGTCCTCTTCCTGCTCGGGGCGCAAGCCGGGCGCGGCCAGTTGGCGGCGGAGAAGGTCCAGCCCGGAACGCTTGCGGAAGTCGGCGAACAGCAGCACGCCGTGCGGGCGCAGGACGCGGGCCACCTCGGAGGCGAAGTCTTCGATGGAGGGATAGGCGTGGGAAGACTCCACGTTGACCACGGCATCGAAGGAGGCGGCGGCGAACGGCAAGAATCCGGCGCTGCCCTGGACGAAGTGCAGGCCGCGGGCGCGGTAGTTCCGGACACAGAAACGCAAGGCGCCCGCGGAAAGATCCAGCCCGACCAAGAACCGGGGCGCGCAATGGCGCCAGATCGCCCAGGCGCCTCCCCCGCGGCCGCATCCGACCTCCAGAACGTCTTTGCCCTGGAGCGATACGGCCACGACGCGTGAGTAAAGGGCGGCCTGGCAGCGCTCCAGGGTCCAGGGAGGGTCGCTCTCCTCGCCCGGCGGGATCCAGCCGTAATTGAAGAAACGCGCTTCGCCTTCCGGATCCAGCCGGTTGACGAAGTCGTACCAGCGGCGGGCCAGGGACAGACAGGCGGCAGTACGGAGGTGCGAGGGAAGGCATTGCGGAACCCCGCGTATGGTGCGGTACAAGGCTCTGGAAAGTGCGTGCTGCACGGGAATCTGGTGCCCCCCGGCTATCTTCGGCCGGCGGGAGCCGCGGGGCCGGAGCAGGAGGCTGCTTCCTATAATAGACTGGTGCATTTTCCGAGCCTCCGTGCGAACAGACGCCTCCTGGTCTGCTTTGGCGGCTTTCTTGCGGTGGTGATCGCGCTGCAGGGGGCCGGCGGGGCATACCGGGCGGAGTTCTTAGGCCACGACGACGAGGCGGCGCACTTTGTGACGGGACTGATGGTGCGCGACTACCTCGCCTCGGGCATCCCGGCGCCGCCGCTGGAATACGCTGAGAACTACTATTTCCACTACCCGAAGGTCGCCATCGGGCACTGGCCGCCGTTCTTTTACGCCGTTCAAGGCGTCTGGATGCTCGTTGTTCCTCCCTCACGGTTCTCGGTGATGCTGTTGATGGCGCTGATAACGGCGGTTGTGGCGTGGCTCCTCTACTACGAGATGCGCAAGGAGGTTCCCGAGCCGGTGGCGTTGGCGGCGGCCGGAGCGTTCGTGGCGCTGCCCATGGTGCAGGCGCACACCAGTGCGGTGATGGCGGAGATGCCGGTGGCGCTGCTAGTTTTGGCGGCGACGAGCTGGTTTGTGCGCTATGTGGAGACCGGAAGAAAGTGGCACGCGATCGGCTTCGGGATCCTGGCCTCCCTGACGTTACTCACCAAGCCGATCGGCCTCGTGGTAGGCGCGGTGCCTCCGGTGGTGTTGGTGCTGTCGCGGCGACTGGATCTCGTGAAACGGGGATGGTTCTGGGCGCCGGCGGCGATGGTGCTGGCGCTGTGCGCTCCGTGGTATCTCGTCGTGGATCGCGCCTTCCACCAATCCTGGACGGGATGGGGCGGGATCGGCGTCTTCGAGTCACCGTGGGTCCTGGAGGCAAGGCAGTGGCATGCCGTGGCGGGGAAAACCCTGATGGTCGCCGCGGCGGCGGGGTTGCTGGCCGCCGTGCTCGTGCCCCTCCTACGGCGCGGGAAGGTGAGCGCGCGCTGGGCGGCGGCAGCGGGGGTGCTGCTGGGCTTTCTGGTGTTTCGGACCTTTGTGGGCGCCAGTCACGAGCGGAGGTCGGTACTCGTCGCCCTGCCGGCGTTTGTGATGTTCGCCGCCAAGGGCACGGCCTGGGCCGCCGGGATCTTTCCGTCGCGGTGGGGCGGCCGGCGGGTGGGGGCGGCGGCCATGGCCGCTGTGATGGTGGTGCTGGCGGGGGCCGAGCGGTTCCGACTGGTGCGGCGCGAGCCGCGCGGATTCGCCGCAGCGGCACAAGAGCTGGCGAGCCGCCCGGAGTTAGCCAACTCGGTAGTGCTTGTTTCGAGCCTGCTTGGAGGAGAGGGGGCCTTCATCGCGGAGGCGGCCCTGCGCGAGCGGCGTCCCGGTCGCGTCGTGCTGCGGGCGACCAAAGTGCTGGCAAGCAGCGGATGGTCGGGCCACGGCTACGAGGTGCGTTTTCAGACGCCCGAGGAGATCGCCGCTTTTCTGGAGAGCATTCCCGTAGGCGTGGTGGTTTGGGACGGCGCGCCGGGCTACGCGCCCATGGAGCACCACGAGTTGCTCATCGAGGCGCTGCGGCGCGATCCTGCGCGGTGGCAAAGACTGGGTTCCTATCCTGCCGACGGCCCGCCGGGGCGTCCGCGGGTGGAAGTGTACCGTCAGGTCGGTCATGAGAGCCGGCCGCGGAACCGTATCCGACTGGATCTGGAGCGCCGCCTGGGTAAGGTGCTGGAGCGCTGAGCTGATCTTACGCGCACCCGGACTGGCGGGGTCGGGGTGTGCCTTGTGCGAATCCGACTATGCGGCGGCGAGAGCCTGTTCGAGGTCGGCCAGGATATCTTCGACCGACTCAATTCCCACCGAGAGCCGCACCAGGTTATCGCGGATCCCCATGCGCTCCCGCTGCTTCGGGGCGATCTCCCGGTGAGAACTCATGGCGGGATAGAGAATCATGCTGTGCACGTCGCCGAGAGAGGTGGCGCGCACGATCAGTTTCAGCCGGTCCAGGAAGGCGAAGATTTGTTCTCGGCCTGCGCCACGGATTTCGAAGCTGACCATGGCGCCGTAAAGGCCGTCGGGAAAGAGCCGGCGGACGGCGGCGGCGTCCGGGTGTGCGGGATCGCCGGGGAAGTGCACGCGCTCGACGGCGGGGTGCTGGGCCAGCCAGGCGGCGACGCGGCAGGCGTTGAGGCACTGGCGCTCCATGCGCAGGGGGAAGGTTTTGATGCCGCGCATGGCGAGGTAGCTTTCAAAGGGGCCGAGCCCGGGGCCGCCGGCGCGGGCGAGCGCCCGGAGGGTTTCGTAGTGCGCGGCGTCGGAGACGACGACGCCGCCGAGGACGTCGCCGTGTCCGGCCAGGTACTTGGTCAGGCTGTGGACCACGAGACTGGCGCCCAGATCCAGGGGCCGGACCATGAGGGGAGTGGCGAAGGTGTTGTCCACCACCAGGGCCGCCCCGGCCCCCCGGGCCAGTTCGGCGACGCGCGCCAGGTCGCCCACCCGCAGCAGGGGATTGGAGATGGTCTCCATGAGCACGCAGCCGGGGCGGGAAGCGGTGATGGCGTGCTCGACGGCTTCCGGATCGCAGATGTTGACGAAACGGACCTCGACGCCCAGGGGCTCGAGTACCTGGGTGAGGAGCGTGACCGTGGCGCCGTAGAGCGCATCGGCGGCCACCACGGACTTCCGGCGGTCGGCGAGCGCGGCCAGTACGGCCACATGAAGAGCCGCCATGCCGGAGGCGCAGGCCAGAGCGCCGCAGCCGTTTTCGAGCGAGGCGACGAGCTCTTCGAGGGCCGCGGCGGTGGGGTTCTCATAGCGGGAATAGCAGTAGCCGGGCTCCTCGCGGGCGAAGATCCGGTCGAGCTCCTCGATCGTACCGGGAATGTAGCTGGCGGCGGTATATACGGGGGTTGTGACCGGGATCTGCGCGGGAGGGCGCTTGCGATCCCCGGCGTGGACGGCTTTGGTGTGGATTTTCATCAGCTCGTTTTCCGTTTCCAGCGTACGCCGTCGCGGGTGTCCTCCAGAATGATGCCCTGCTCCAGCAGTCGGGCCCGGATCTGGTCGGCGCGGGCGTAATCGCGAGCCTGGCGCGCCCGGGACCGCTCGGCGATCAGGCGTTCAACTTCCTCGTCGGAAAGGGAGGCGGCCTGGACGGAGGGACGAAGTACGTCAAAAACCGCATCGAAGCGGTCCAATAGCTCGAGGGCCCGGGCCGCGTTGCCGGCGCGAAATTCGCCGGCATCCATGGCCGAATTCATATCCCGCACGTATTCGAAGACCGCCGCGAGCGCTTCGGCGGTGTTGAGGTCGTCGTCGAGGCTTTCGCAAAACTTGCGTTCCGCTTCGGCGGTGCGCTCGGCGAGGGCGTCGCTTGTCCCCTCGGGGAACTTTTCGCTCTCCAGCCGCAGGCGGAAATTCCGGAGCCGCTCGATGGCGGTTGCGGCCGCTCGCAAGCCGTCGAAGGTGAAGTTGAGCTGCTTGCGGTAGGGCACCGAGGCCAGCAGGTAGCGGACGGCTTCCGGGCTATAGCCGCGTTCGAGCAGATCGCGCAGGGTGTAGAAGTTGCCGAGGGATTTCGACATGGTCTGGCCCTCGACGATCAGGTGCTCGGAGTGGAGCCAGTAGCGCACAAAGGGCTTGCCGGTGGCGGCCTCCGACTGGGCGATCTCATTTTCGTGGTGCGGGAAGGTGAGGTCTACGCCGCCGGCATGGATGTCCAGGGTCTCGCCCAGGTATTTCATGGCCATGGCGGAGCACTCGATGTGCCAGCCGGGGCGACCGGGCCCCAGTTCGGTGTCCCAGTAGGGCTCGCCTTCCTTGCGGGCCTTCCAGAGCACGAAATCGCGGGCGTCGGCTTTGTCGTACTTGTCGGTGTCCACGCGGGCGCCGGGGCGGATGCCGCTGAAGTCGGTGTGGGAGAGCTTGCCGTAGTCGGGGAATTTGGCGATGCGGAAATAGACGGAGCCGTCGCTCTGGTAGGTGAAGGTCTTTTCGCTGAGGCGGCGAATCAGGGCGACCATATCCGGGATGTGGTCGGTAGCTCGCACGAGCCGCTCGGGCCGCTCCAGGCGCAGAAGACCGGCGTCTTCGAGAAACGCCTGGGTGTACACCTCGGTGTAGTCGCGGATAGACTTGCCGGCGGCCATAGCCTGCTGGATGATGCGGTCGTCCACATCGGTGATGTTCATGACGTGGTCCAGCTGGTAGCCGCGCAGGCGCAGCCAGCGCCGGAGGATGTCCTGGAAGGTGAAGGTGCGCAGGTTGCCGATGTGCACGTAATTCCAGACCGTGGGACCGCAGGTGTACATGCGCACCCGGTTGCCCTCGAGGGGGACAAATTCCTCGACGCGCTGCGTCAGCGTGTTGTAGAAGCGAAGCGCCATACGTCGAGCGGGGTATCTTTTTATCGTAGCAAGGAACCCGCGCCGGCCCGGCGCGAGCTAGCCGGTCCGCCACTCGGTGCGGCGCCCAAGCAGTGCTCGAGCCGTGCTCATACAGGTGGCGGCCACATCCACGAGGAACATGGGCCCGAGAGCGGCCATCGAGCAAAGGGCCGCCCGCCAGCCCGGACGGGCATTGTAGAGTCCCGCCAGAACCGCCCCGAGCGGCGCCGACAGATAGATCAGCAGCCAGAGCGGCGAAAGCCAGCCGCTCGCGACGGCGGCGCAGGAGAGCAAAAAGACGATCCGGTCCAGGTAGCCCGCCGCCACCAGCCACCCCTCCAGACCCCGCGCCCGGCGTCCTGAACCGTACAGGCCTCGCGTCCACCGAGCCCGCTGGTTCCAGAAACGATGGAAGGAAGCGGCCACGAAACTGTCGGCCGGGACGCTGCGGAGGAAACGGGTTTTCCAGCCCCGGGCGGCGAGCGCCAGGGAGACCTCGACGTCCTCGCTAAAGGAGCCGGGGGGAAATCCGCCGATCTGGTCCAGCGCCGAACGGCGGTACAGGCAGTGCGCGCCCAGCGTCGTAGGATTCATTCCGAGCCGCTCCTTGGCCGCTTGAGTGACCTGCTGATGCACCCAGCTTTCGAGCGCCGCGTAGGCGGCTACGAAACCGGCGTGCCAGTTGACGGGACGCCGGTAGCCGGCGACCGCCCCGACGGCCGGGTCGGCGAAGGCAGCCGCAAGCTGCCGCAAGGAGGCCGGATCAGGGTGCACGTCCGCGTCGTAGACGGCGATGAGCTCGGAGGGAGGAGCGGCCGCAAGCGCGCGGTTGAGGGCGCGGGCTTTGCCCTCGGGGCGGTCGGAGCGGAGCACGGTGGCGTCAGGGCGCGAAGCGGCCCACTCGGTGAGCAAGCGGCCCGTGGCGTCGCCGGAGCCGTCGTCCACCAGGACAAAATGAAGCTTTTCCGCAGGGTAATCGAGGCGGTCAAACGCGGCGAGCAAGCCGGGCAGATGGCGTTGTTCGTTCCGTGCGCTCACGAGTACGGATATACGGGGCAGGAACTTGGCGGTCGCATCCGGAGCCGGCAGAAGCGCACTGAAGACGAACAGGTAGCGCCGGGCGCTAAAAACCAACAGCAACGCGGCCAGCAGGAGCGTCAATACCGTCACGGGCATTCCGGATCGCCGACGCCCGGAGCTACTTGGCCGCCGCGGCCGGGCGGGGCGGGCGGAAGAGGGCATCCGGGATTTCGACGTTCTCCTGGACTTCCGTGATGCGCACGATCAGCTCCCCGTCGGGAATGAGCTGCGTGATGGTGAAGGGGACTTTGCGGCCGCCGATCTCGCGGTAGTCGGCAAACCGGGTCTCGACCACGGTCATGCCCTGCATGGTGGGCTGCTCGGCATCGACGCGCACCAGCAGGAACGATTCGGCGTCGTAGTAGCGCGTCACCGGCTTGCCTTCGCGCGGAGTGAGTTCTACGACATAGACTTCGCGCTCGCCGAGTTTCTGTTTTCCCTTCAGCTCGGCCCTGGCATACAATTCGCGCCACTTGAGATCACCCATGAAGACGGCTTCGCGCCGGATGACGGCGAGCGCATCGCCGCTGAGCTCGACGTAGCCTTGCATGGGGTTGTCGGCCCAAGCCACTTCGCCGTCGAAGCCTTGCTTGACCTCGCCAAATCCCTCGATTTCGGTCCGGGTAAAGCGCTTGTCGGGCGCTTTGGCCAGCAGTTCCACTTTTCCGGTAGCTCCGACAGCAGGGAGTTCGAATGTGCCGACCATCCGCAGGCTGGTGACCCGCTGATGGGCCTCGCGGCCGCCCGTTGCCGCCAGAGATTTCTCGATGATTTCCTCGGCCGTCGGCGAACCTCCGCCGCCGGAGGTCTGCGGCCGGGGAGCCGCCAGGCCGATCAAGCCGGCCGCCATTCCGATGAGAATTGCCCGTTGTGATGTCATGATCGTGTCCGCGAGAGTGCGCGGCTCCAATTCTACAATACAAAGGTGTCCCCGTTGCGGTTCGAGATCGTGGCGGAGTGTTCCGCCACGGGTGCGCGGGCGGGCATTCTGCACACCGCGCACGGTCCCGTCGAGACGCCGGTCTTCATGCCCGTGGGCACCTACGGGGCCGTGAAGGGGCTGACGCCGCGGCACCTGGCCGAGGAGCTGGGCGTGCGCCTGCTGCTCGCCAACACCTATCATCTGTACCTGAGACCGGGGCACGAGGTGATCCGGCGTCTGGGCGGGCTGCACCGCTTCATGAGCTGGCCGGGCGCGATTCTGACGGACTCCGGCGGATACCAGGTCTTCAGTCTCGACAGCTTCCGCGAAGTGACGGACGAAGGGGTACTGTTCCGGTCGCATCTCAACGGCGATGTGCACCGGCTGACGCCGGAGTCCACGGTGGACATTCAGCTGGCACTAGGGAGCGATATCCTGATGGCGCTGGATGAGTGCCCGCCGTATCCGGTGAGCCACGAGGCGGCGCGCCAGTCCATGGAGCGAACCGTGCGGTGGGCGGCGCAAGGGTACGCGCACTATCGGCGCCGGCTGGAGGAAAGGGAGAGCCCGGAAGCGCCTGCGTGGTTTCCGATCGTTCAGGGTTCTATGTATGCGGACTTGCGGCGCGAGTGCACCCGGCGGCTGGTGGAGTTGGACGCTCCGGGCTACGCCATCGGGGGGCTGTCGGTGGGGGAGCCCCGGAGTGTAAGTCTGGAGATGGTGGAGGCGACCATGCCCTTGCTTCCCCGTGACCGGCCGCGGTACGTGATGGGCGTCGGCCTGCCGGAAGAGCTGGCCGAGTACGTGGCCCGGGGTACGGACATGATGGACTGCGTGCTGCCGACGCGGAATGCCCGCAACGGGTGTCTGTTCACGTCCCAGGGACGGCTCCTCATCAAGCAGGCCCGCTTCCGCGACGACCCGGCTCCGCCGGACCCGGTCTGCGGCTGCTACACCTGCCGTCATTTCTCGCGCGCCTACCTGCGCCATCTGTTCCAGGCGGGTGAGATGCTCTATTCCACGCTGGCCACGCTGCACAATCTGACCTTTTACATGGAGATCATGCGCGCTCTGCGACGGGCTATAATGAGGGGGACACTCCCGGAGTACCTGCGAGCGGTTCGGAGCATGCCAGCGTAGTGCGAACCCGATTGGCGGCCGAGTTGCAGCCGCAACGGAGGGAAACCGAGCAGGGCTTCGGGAAGCATTTCGACCGAGGTGGACAGTGGTCTGGAGTTTACTTCTTCAGGGTCAGAGCCCGCCGAACCCGATCATGGGGTTCCTGCCGATCCTGCTGATCTTCGCCATCTTCTATTTTCTGCTGTTTCTGCCCATGCAGCGGCAAAAGAAGCGGCAGCAGAAAATGCTGGCCGAACTCCAGGCCGGCAACGTGGTGCTGACCTCAGGAGGGATCATCGGAACGATTGTCTCGCTCGATGACGACATGATCGTGCTGCGGGTCAAACCGGACAATATCAAGATTCAGGTGGCGCGCAACGCTGTGGCGGGGCTGGTTCCTGAAAAGAAATAGACGGCCGGGGGCGAAAGGTGACCGGGAAACTGAAGTGGAAGGTTGCATTGATCGTACTGGTGACGCTGGGGTGCCTGTACGGCATCCTCGGGCTGCCGAAGTCGGTCCAGGATCTGAAGTCCGCTCTGGGACGGAACATCCGGCTGGGGCTGGATCTGAAAGGCGGCACGCATCTGATTCTGCAAGTGCAGGTGCAGGATGCGGCGAAGGCGGAAGCCGATCAGACTATCGAACGCCTGAAAGAGGAGCTGCGGCGCGCGCAGGTCAACTACGCGGCGATCGACCGCAACGATCCGCAGACGATCGAGGAAACCGACTCGATCCAGATCAACGTGCGCGGCGTTCCGGCGGAAAAGTCGGCGGATTTTCGCAGAATCGTCAGCGAACGCTTCTCGCAGTGGATTCTGACGCCGGTGAGCGCCACCGACTATCAGTTGCGCATGCGTCCGAGCGACCTGATCGCGCTGAAAAACGACACCGTAGAGCGCGCCATCCGGACCATCGAACAGCGCATTAACGGGCTGGGACTGACCGAACCCGTGATCCAGCAGCACGGGCGTGCCGACGCCGAGTTTGAGATTCTGGTGCAGCTGCCGGGGGTGGACGATCCCGCGCGGGTGAAGCAGATCATGCAGACGGCGGCGCTGCTGGAGGTGAGCGAAGTCAAGGACGGTCCGTTCTCGAGCCCGCAGGAGGCGATGGCCAAGCACGGCGGCGTGCTGCCGCTGAACACGAAGCTGGTCAAGATGGCGCCCGGAAAAGCGGAGGGCGAGGTCTGGTACCTGCTGAACCGGATTCCGGTGATCACCGGGCGGGATTTACGCAACGCCCGGCCGGGGCGAGACGAATTCCACAAATGGGAGACTTCCTTCACGCTGACGCCGGATGCCGGGCGGCGCTTCGGCCGTTTCACGGAAGCCAACATCGGCAACCGGCTGGCGGTAGTGCTGGACAACCAGATTCGCAGCGTGGCGACGATTCAGTCCCGGATTGAAGACAGCGGTCGCATTACGGGGCTTTCCAACGAACAGGAGGCTTCGGATCTGGCTCTGGTGCTGCGCGCAGGCTCGCTGCCGGCCGGGATTGTGTACCTGGAGGAGCGCACGGTGGGGCCGTCGCTCGGCGCCGACTCGATTCAGCAAGGGCTGGTAGCCGGCACGCTGGGCCTGATTTCCGTGGTGCTGATTATGTTGGTTTACTATCGCAAGGCGGGCGTGAACGCAACCGTGGCGCTGGTGCTCAACGCGATCATCCTGCTTGCGGCTCTGGCGTACTTCGACGCGGTTCTGACGCTGCCCGGCATCGCCGGAATCATCCTGACGATCGGCATGGCGGTTGACAGCAACGTGCTGATTTTTGAGAGAATCAAGGAGGAGCTCCGGGCCGGCAAGGCGGTTGTGGCAGCTCTGGATGCGGGTTTCGGCAAGGCATTCCTGACCATCATTGACACCCACGTGACCACGATTGTGGCCTGCGCCTTCCTGTTCATGTTCGGTACAGGTCCGGTCAAGGGTTTTGCGGTTACTTTGACCATCGGGTTGATCGCGAATCTGTTCACGGCGGTTTTCGTGTCGCGGGTACTGTTTGACCTGGCGGTGGCGGGTAAGCGACAGGTGGCCGCCTTGAGCATCTGATGCGGGGAAAGCCCGGAGCCCGGCGGGGGGTGGACTCCGACCAAGGTTTGTGGTAGATCTGAGACAACGCGAGGGAACCCAGCAGAGCACGCCGGTGTCTAAGTGAGTCGAGCACCGGCCCGGCAAGTCGCATGGAACTATTCAAAGAACCGAACTTCGACTTCTTGGGCCGCAAGCGCCCGTTTCTGATTCTGTCGCTGGTGCTGATTGTTGCGAGCATTGCGAGTCTGGTCATGAAGGGAGGTCCCCGGTACGGAATCGACTTCCGCGGCGGGGCCGTCATGTATGTGCGCTTCCTGGACCAGCCTCCTATTCAGAAGATTCGTTCCGCCCTGTCAGGCCGGATTCCCGGCACGGTCATGGTGCAGGACCTGACCGGCACCAACGAGGTCATCATCGGAACCGAACTGCGCAGCGAGAAAGAACTGGATGAGGCGCGCCGCCTGATGAGCCAGACGCTGCGGGACACCTTCGGCGGGGGGGCCAAGGGGCTGGATTTCAACAACGCCGGGCAGGAGGCTCTGGTGAGCCACCTGCGTGACCCGCTGCAACGGAGCGGGGTGGCTTTGAGCGAAGAGGAATTGCAACAGCTGGTGCGACGGATGCTGGAATATCGGGATACGCCGCCGCGCTCGGGGCTGGTGCGAAACTTCGACGAACTGTCTTCGGTGCCGGGCGTGACGCCGGCGGTAATCTCCGTGCTGAAACAGGAATGTTCGCTGGCGCCCTTCTCGATCCGGCGTGTGGAGATCGTGGGTCCGAAGGTGGGTGCAGACTTGCGCCGGCAGGCGATTCTGGCCACCCTTTACGCTCTGGGCGGGATGTTGGTATATATAGCGTTTCGGTTCGAGTGGATTTACGGGGTGGCGGCCGTGCTGGCGGTGTTTCACGATGTGGTGATCACGGTGGGTCTGTTTTCGATCTTTGACAAAGAGATTGACCTGACCGTGGTGGCCGCGCTGTTGACGCTGGTCGGCTACTCCATGAACGACACCATCGTGGTTTTCGACCGGATCCGCGAGAATCTGAAGATCCTGCGGCGGGAGAAGCTGCCGGCGCTGGTGAACCGCAGCATCAACCAGACGTTGAACCGCACGGTGCTGACTTCGGGCCTGACCTTTTTGACGTGTCTGGCGCTGTTTTTGTTCGGCGGGCCGGTGCTCCACGGGTTTGCGTTCGCGCTGGTGGTGGGGATCCTGGTGGGAACCTATTCTTCGATCTTCATCGCCAGCCCGATACTGGTATACTGGCACGGCTTGGCAGAGAGCCGGAAGCGAGTGGCTTCGGTGGCGGTCGCCACCGGGAGGGATGCGCGCAGAGCGAAGTGAGGCCGGACCGACGGGGTCCGGGAAAGGAAGGCGTCCATGTTTGAGCAGACGTTTATCGAGGAAACAGGCAAGACCAAGCGGGCAGCCTCGGTGCTGATCTCGTTCATTCTCCAGACGATCCTGATCATCATCGCGATTCTGATTCCGCTGATCTACACCGACACGTTGCCACGGACCCAGCTGACGAGTTTTCTGGTAGCGCCGCCACCCCCGCCTCCGCCCCCGCCTCCGCCGGCGGCGGCGCCGGTGAAGGTGGTCAAAGTGATCCCGCGGCAGTTTGACGCGGGGCGGCTGCTGGCACCCAAAGCGATTCCCAAAGAGATTGCCATGATCAAGGAAGAGGAGTTGCCGCCGCCATCGGCCGGCGTGGTCGGCGTGGTGGGCGGAGTTCCGGGCGGGGTGCCCGGGGGGACTCCGGGAGGGGTCATCGGCGGCATCATCGGATCGGTGCCGGTTGCGGCTCCTCCGCCGCCTCCGAAGGTCGAAGAAGCTCCGAAACCGGCGGCGCCGCAGCGGATCCGCGTGGGCGGCAACGTGCAGCAAGCCAAGCTGATCCGGCAGGTCAAGCCGGTCTATCCACCGCTGGCGCGCCAGGCGCGGATTCAGGGCACGGTCCGGCTGACGGCGATCATCGCCCGCGACGGCACGATTCAGGAGTTGCAGGTGGTCAGCGGCCACCCGCTGCTGGTTCCGGCAGCGCTGGAAGCAGTCAAGCAGTGGGTCTATCAGCCGACGCTGCTCAACGGCGAGCCGGTAGAGGTGATCACGCAGATTGACGTGAACTTCACGCTCAGCCAGTGAAAGAGTTTTGTGTGGTAACACCAATTTTCAACGCTTGAGGAGAGACAACGATGTTATTGCAATTGCAGGTTTGGGCGCTGTTCCTGCTGCAGGAAGGCGCCGTGGGATGGGACATCCGTTCGCTGTGGGCGCAGATGGGCATGGCCGCCAAGATTGTGGTGATCCTGCTGTTTCTCATGTCGGCCTGGTCCATCGGCGTCATGATTGACCGGGCCTTGGCCTACAACGGCGCCCGGAAACAGTCGCGGCAGTTTGCCCCGGCCGTGGCGGGTGCGCTGCGGGAGGGCAAACTCGACGAGGCGATCAAGATTGCAGACCGCTACAAGAAGAGCCATCTGGCCAAGGTGGTGGTGGCGGGTTTGCAGGAGTTCCGGGCACATCAGCTCAGCTCCGAGATCCCGGGTGAGGAGATCGAGGCTTCCCGGCGTGCCCTGGAACGCGCGGAAGCGATCGTGCACGCGGAGTTGAAACGCGGGGTGGGAACGCTCGCCACGATCGGAGCGACGGCGCCCTTTGTGGGACTGTTCGGCACAGTGGTGGGCATCATCAACGCGTTCAAGGGCATCTCGACGGAGAAGTCCACCGGGCTGGGCGCAGTGGCGGGAGGCATTTCCGAGGCGCTGGTGGCCACGGCGATCGGCCTCTTCGTGGCGGTGCCGGCGGTGTGGGCCTACAACTACTTCACCAGCCGCATCGAAGCCTTCGACGTGGAGATGAGCAACTCCAGCTCGGAGCTGATTGACTACTTCCTGAAGCGGTCGCAGCAACGGGCGGCGGGTTCCCGTTGAAGGCCGCGGCAGCCGGTTGACGCGATACTGCCGGCCGAGCCGGAGAGGAAGGTGAGTCATGGCAAAGAGGCGAGCGCTGGGCGATGTGCTGGCGGAGCCGAACGTCGTGCCCATGGCGGACGTGATGCTGGTGCTGCTGATCATCTTCATGGTGGTGACCCCGATGCTGTCCAAAGGGGTCAGCGTGGAGATGGTCAAGACCAAGAACCCGATCGCCATGCAGGCGGCGGACAAAGACGACGCAGTGCTCATCGCCATCACGCGCGAAGGGCGCGTATTTCTCGGGACGACGCTGATGAAGCCGGAAGACCTTGGCCCGAAGGTGAAAGACCTGCTGACCAACCGGCTGGACAAGACGGTCTACCTGCGGGCCGATGCCCGGGCGCGCTATGAGCGCGTCGTGGAAGTGGTAGATAACCTGCGGACCGCCGGAGTGGACCAGCTGGGACTGCTTACCGAGCAGATTCAGGAGAAGCGGGCCGGTGAGACGGCACCGGCTCCGGCGGGCTGAAGCCGACTCGGAAGGAGATCATCCCCCATGGGCATTCAAGTCAGTACAGGCAAAGGTCTGAAGGCGGATCCGAACGTGGTTCCGTTCATTGACATTCTGCTGGTGCTGTTGATCATCTTCATGGTGATCACGCCGCTGACGCCGAAAGGACTGGAGGCGCTCGTCCCGCAGCCTCCGCCCCCCGGCGTGCAGCAGACGGCTGCCGATCAGCGAACCGTGGTGATTGTGATCAACGCAGATCGCAGCATGCTCATCAACACGGAACCGACCGACGAGACGCGTCTGGGGCCGCGGCTGGAGGAGATTTTCAAGACGCGGGCCGAGCGCGTGGTGTTTGTCAAAGGAGATCCCGCGCTCGAATTCCAGTACGTGGCGCGGGCGATTGACATCGCCAAAGGCGCAGGGATCGACAAGATCGGGCTGATGACCGCCAAGGTCGAGGCAGGCGAGTAAGCGCTCCGGCCGAGGCGACGGTCAGCCGCGTAGAGGAGATCAGATGAAACGCATTCCTTTTGCTTTCTCTGCAATGGTCGCGGCGGTGGTGCTGCTGGTTGCGGGCTCCGGGTGTCAGAAACTGAAGGCGCGGGACAACCTGAACAAGGGAGTCCAGGCGTTCAAGAACGCCCGGTACGCGGAAGCCGTGGAGTTTTTCAAGCAGGCGGTGGAACTGGACCCGACATTTCCGACGGCCCGGCTGTATCTGGCGACGGCGTACATGCAGCAGTACATCCCCGGCGCCGAGTCCCCCGAGAACTTGCGGATGGCGCAGGCCGCCCATGACGAGTTCCTGCGGGTGCTGGAGCAGGATCCCAAAAATGAGGTGGCCATTGCCTCGATCGCGCTGCTGTATTTCAACCAGAAGAAGCTGGACGAAGCGCGGGAGTGGTATCTGAAGCAGATCTCGGTCAATCCCAACGCCAAGGAAGCCCATTACACCATCGGCGTGATCGCCTGGACCAAGTCCTTTCAACCCCGGATGGAAGCGCGGGCAAAGCTGGGCATGAAGCCGGAGGATCCGGGTCCGCTGAAGGACCGGAAGATTCGGGAGGCGCTGCGCGACAAGAACCTGCCGATCATCGAAGAGGGAATGAAGCACCTGGAGAAAGCCCTGGAGATCGACAAGGAATACGACGACGCCATGGCGTACCTGAACCTGCTGTACCGTGAGCGGGCTGACCTGGCCGATACGGAGGACGAGTACAAGAAATTCACCGAGATTGCGGACAACTGGGTTCAGAAGACAATGGAAACCAAGAAGATCAAGGCGGCCCGCATGCCCGGCGGAGGCGTAACCGCGGGCCAGTAATCCCAGCCGATCCCGGGCCGGCGCAGCTGGTCCGCCACAGTGGTCCGCTATAATGGTGGCGGGGTGGTGTTTACAAACCCCGCCATGAGCCCTGAATCCGGCCAACCGGGACTTCTCGTGCCGGCGGAAGAGATACCGGCTTCCGTAGAAGCGCTGTATCGCGATCTCGAGCAGCGAATTGCTCAGGCCCGCCCCAAGGAAGACCTAACAGCCCTGCGCTCCGCGTACGCGTTCGCCGCCGAGCGGCATCGCCAGCAGCGGCGGGATTCCGGCGAGCCGTACATGGTGCACCCCCTCATGGTGACCCATATTCTTGCCGAGATGAGCATGGATATGGTGTGCCTCCAGACGGGGCTGCTGCACGACGTGGTGGAAGACACCGGCGTCACGGTCGAAGAAATCCGGACGCGATTCGGCGAAGAGGTGGCGCGGTGTGTAGACGGCGTCACCAAGCTCAGCAAACTGAACTTTTACGATCCGGAGACCCGGCAGGCAGAAAGCTTCCGCAAGATGCTGCTGGCCATGGTGAACGACATCCGGGTCATCATTGTCAAGCTGGCCGACCGGTTGCACAACATGCGCACGCTGGGCAGTCTGCCGCCGGAACGGCGGGAGCGGATCGCGCGGGAGACCATCGAGATCTACGCGCCCATCGCACACCGCCTGGGCATGGGCAAGATTCGGGGTGAGCTGGAGGACCTGGCATTCACCTACCTCGAGCCCGAGGCGGCGGCGGAACTGGCGAGTTTGCTGGAGGCGCGGCGACCGGAGTTCGAGCGATTCCTGGCCGAAATCAAGACCACGATTGAGAAGAAGCTGGCGGCCGAGGGCATCCCGGCGCGGGTGGAAGGTCGCCTCAAGCGCGCTTATTCCGTGTTCCAGAAGATGCGCCGCCAGAAGATTCCGATCGAGCAGGTCTATGATCTGCTGGCGGTACGGATCATTACGGATTCGGTGAAGAACTGTTACGCCGCCCTGGGAGTGATCCACAACGAGTGGCACCCGATTCCCGGCCGGATCAAGGACTTCATCGCGATCCCCCGGCCGAACCTGTACCAGTCCCTGCATACGTCGGTCATCGGCCCGGAGGGGCGCGCCTTTGAAGTGCAGATTCGCACCGAGGAAATGCACCGCATCGCGGAGGAGGGCATCGCGGCGCACTGGAAATACAAGGAAGGCCACAAAGCGCCGGCAGAGGATGTGCAGCGGATCGCCTGGCTGCGACAGCTCGTGGAGTGGCAGCAGGAGATGCGCGATCCGGGCGATTTTATGTCCACGCTCAAGGTGGACCTGTACCCGGAGGAAGTCTATTGCTTCACGCCGCGAGGCAAGGTGATTGCGCTGCCGCGCGGCGCCACGCCCATTGATTTTGCCTACGCCATCCACACGGACGTGGGCCACACCTGCGTGGGCGCGAAGGTGAACGGGCGGATCGTTTCGCTGCGCTACAACCTGCGCAACGGCGACGTGGTGGAAATCCTGACGCAGCCCGGCCACATGCCCAGCAAGGACTGGCTGGCGCTGGTGAAGACCTCCCGGGCGCGGAACAAGATCAAGCACGTCATCAACGTGACCGAGCGCGCCAAGGCGGTGGATCTCGGCCAGAAGCTGTTGGAGAAAGAGGCGCGCCGGCTGGGCGTATCGCTCAGCAAGATTCCGAAGAGCGAACTGGACCGGGTGGCCGGCGAGTACGGCTGCAGTAAGATCGAAGACCTGCATGCGGCCCTGGGTTTTGGCAGGTTCTCGGCGCGCCAAGTGCTTCTGAAACTGGTTCCGCAGCCGGCGGAGATGCCGCCCGAAGAAGCTCCGGCGGTTCCGGCGGCGTCCCGGCCGCCGTCGGGCGACCTGGTGATCAGGGTCAAGGGCGCCGATGACCTGCTGGTCTACCGGGCCAAGTGCTGCAACCCCATCCGGGGCGAGCCCATCGTCGGATACATCACGCGCGGCAAGGGCGTCGCGGTCCACTCCACCAGCTGTCCCAACGTGCAGAATCTTCTCTACGAGGCGGAGCGCAAGATTGACGTGGAGTGGGCCCGGGCCGGAGATGAGTCGTTCCCCGTAAAAATGATCGTTCACACCGACGACCGCCCGGGCATGCTGCACCAGCTCACCTCGATCCTCTCGGGGGAACAGAGCAACATCCGGAGCCTGGAGGCGCGCGCCGTCCACGACCGTGACGGCGACGGTGCAGTGGTGGACATGACCGTGGACATCAAGGACAAAAAGCAGCTGGAGCGCATTGTGGCCGCGATGCGCCGGCTCTCGGGAGTCCGGGACGTGGAGCGGGTGTGAGGGCCATGGAGGCCGTGACCCGCTTTGCGGCGGAGCCGGAGCGAATTTCCATTTCCCGCTCGGGCGGGGTCAAGATCCTCTGGAAAGACGGCCACCAGAGCGACTACGGGCTGGAGTATCTGCGGGAACATTGTCCCTGCGCGACCTGCAGCGGCACACACGGGACACCGCCCGCAGCGCCGACGGCGGCGAGCCCGCTACCACTTTATAAGCCCAAGCTCCGCATGCTCGATGTCGAACCGGTGGGCAACTACGCAATCCGCATCAAGTGGAACGACGGGCATAGCAGCGGGATCTACTCCTACGTGCATCTGCGCCGGATCTGTCCCTGCGCGGCGTGCGCGGCCCGGGCGGACTCCGCCGGGCCGGCGCGCTAGGCGCCGAGCTGGCTCACTGCGGCTTCGCTCACGCGCGCCAGGGTCTCGACGAACTCCGCCAGCAGATCCTGTTTGTGGCCGGTTTCCGCCGCAAGCATGATGTAGGGATTCATGACGGTGGCGCGCAGCACAAAGATGCCCTGCTCGGGGTATTCGGCCGGATCCACTCCGGCGCGCTCCAACAGGTCGGCCACCGAGTGGCAGGAATACCGAGGAAGACGGAAGTGAGTGCGCGAGAGGAAGAATGGCTGCGCATAGCTGTACTCCCGCTCGCCGAGTTCCACTTCGATGGTGAAGTGCCGGTAGACGGCCTCGCCGAGGGCATTCATGCGGGCCAGCGAGCGGTTCCCCTTGATCTGGATGACGAAGCACACGATGTTGGTGTCGGGAGGGGGGACGGTGATGGGAACAAACCGGTAGGCGGTCTGCTCCCGGTTGGCGCGCGCCGCCTGCTCCCAGTGCACGAGCCGCTCAAACAGCTCCCGCGCCGCCAGCAGGGAGGCGCGCATGATCTCGCCGTATCCGCCCCGGTGGGGCGGAATCATGCGGTGTGACAGCCAGCAGGAGGCCGCAGCGGCGCCGGGCTTGGAGCCCTCCAGGATGAACGGGCCCACATTGACGGGCGGGGCATAGCTGTGCGGCTGCAGGTCGGCCGGCTTCGTGGCGGTGATGTAGGGCGCCTCCTGAGCCAGAAAGAGCCGTACGCGGTCGTTGCGGAAGGCGATCACCCCGCACGGATAGGGCACGTAGCCCATTTTGTGCGGATCCACCGCGATGGATTCGGCGCGCGGGAAGGCCTGGAAGGCCTGGCAGACTTCTTTGCTGCCCCAGTGCAAACGGATGGTGCGCGAGTACGCCCGGCGCGCCAGATGCAGCTTGCGGGCCGTGAACTCCGTCACGGCGGCGATCTGCTGCTCCGGGTCCTCGGCGGGAGCGCCCGCCGGCGGCACGAACAGGGAGCGCAGATAACCGGCCCAGGCCGCGTCCACGTGCAGCCAAAAGCTGGTCTGTGCTTCGCGCTCCAGCCGGCTGCGGAACTCATCAATGTGGTGCACGGGATCCACCGCCCCCTCTTCGGTCGTGCCGGCCACGGCGATCACGGCCAGGGGAAAGAGTCCCTGCCCAAGCGCATTCCGCACCTTGTCTTCCAGATCGCGCATGTCCATGCGGAACGCGCGGTCCACGTCCACCAGAATCACGTTGTCGCGGCCGAAGCCCAGTACGTCGGCCGCTTTCAGCACGCTGTAATGGACGGCTCCGGAAACGAACAGCGCGGGCGGCCACTGGCGGAAACAGGGGAGCACGCCCGAGGAGGCCGCGCCGAGCCCGGTTTCCCGGATCAGGGCCCACGCCCGGGCCACCGCCTCTTCCTCGTTCAGATCAAAGTACCGGCGCACCGCCTCGGTGAAGCGAGGCAGCAGGAAAACGGCCTCGTTGGGTTTGATGGCCAGACACTGCCGCGCGTCGAGTTCGCGCAACGGTCGGGGAACATGCGTCTCATCGCCCGGGAGCTTGACTCCGAGCGGGATGCCGTACTGTTCGACGACGTGTTTGACGGCCAGGGGGAAATAGCGGACGTTGCGGGCCACCCACAGCGCCTCGAGATTGGCGATGGTTCCGCCGCTGGTGATGTGGGCCCATCCGAACTCCTCCCGCAGCTGCCGGTGATGTGCGTCCGGGGGCGGAGGCGGCCGGTAGCCGAGCATCCGCAGGATGTCGGCCGCCACTTCCAGTTCCCACTCCACCGTGACGGGAGCGGCTTCGGGGGTGACGTTGTTCGGGTTGTACAGCATCCCGGCGAAGTAGCCCAGCACGGAAGGAATGGTTTGATCCGAGAGCATGTGGGCGATGTAGCGGGGACTGTAGAAGGGGAAGTGCCGGCGGAGCCGGGCCAGCATTTCGCTGATCTGCTGGAGCAGGGCGTCGGTCCAGTCGAGGAACTCGCGCCGCATCTGCTGGGTGATGATGATCTCGTCGGAGGGAAAATAATTGCGCCGCCAGTAAAAGTAGTCGCGAAGGATGTGGAGGATGAGTTCTTCTTCGGTGCTGGCGTTCTCGGCTTTGGGTCCGAGGAACCAGGCACCCAGCTGTTTGGTCTTTTCCCGCAGGCTGGACTTTTCGTTTTCCATGCCGGCGGCGCGTTACCAGTTCACCGGCTTGCCGGGCTGGAGCGGCCAGACTTCCACGCCCGGCAGATCGCGAATCAGCTCGGCCAGTTGCTCGGGCCGGCCGGTGAGCGGCGGAAAGGTGCCGAAGTGCATCGGGACCACCTTCTTGGGTTGCAGGAGCCGGCAGGCAAGCGCTGCCTCGCGGGGGCTCATGGTGTATAGATCGCCGATCGGCAGAAAGACGAGCTCCGGGGCATAGAGCTGGCGGATCAGCTGCATGTCGCCAAACACGTTGGTGTCGCCGGCAAAGTAGAGGCGGCGCCCGTCGGCGAGTGTGAGCACGTAGCCGCACGGTTCTCCTCCGTAAAGGATACGGCCCTCCTCGAGGATGCCGCAGCTGTGGACCGCATCCGTCATGGTCACGGTCACGGGGCCGACTTGCTGGGAGCCGCCCTTGTTCATCGGCAGGGTGTTTTGCACGCCTTTGGATTCCAGCCAGTGACAGGTTTCGTAGATCGCCACGACCTTGGGAGAAAACTTCCGCGCCAGGGGCACGGCGTCGTGGATGTGATCGAAGTGACCGTGCGTGATCAGGATGGCATCAATCCGGCTGAACTGGTGCCCTGAGGGGAAGGAAGGATTGCCCTCCGTCCACGGATCCAGAAGGAAGACTTCGCCGGTGGCGAAGCGGAACTGAAAGGTGCCGTGTCCCAACCAGGTGATCTCGAGCATGGGCACACTCCTCCCCTACGATGATAAACCGGGGAGGGTGCACCGCCTCAGGCGCCGGCCGCGTTGCGGCGTCCGGGCGGCGGGGGCGCATCCGACTGCGGGGATTTTCGGGCGCGCCGCAAGCGCGCGAGCCGGTTCACGGCCCGGATCAGGCGGCCGACTTCGTTGCAGTCTTTGGTGAGGATCACGTCGGCCCCGGTGTCTGCCTCTGTCCGGCCCATGGCGTCCACCCATTCGAGCAACAGGATGATGCCGGCGGCAGGAGCGACCTCTCTCAGGCGCCGCAGATCCGACCCCACCTCGCGGTGGTTCACGACGACGACATCAAAGGTGCCTGCGGCCAGAGCCGCCAGCGCCTCCTCGACGTTCGCAGTGGCCCGCACCGTGTGGCCCTGCGCTTCGAGAACGGCTTTGCGGGCGGCGCGACCGCCAGGATGTTCATCCAGCACGAAGACGCGAGCTCCGGAATCGTCATGCGAACGGGTCATGTACATCTGGAATCCACACGAAGATAACCGAAACCGGGGCGGTTCGTCAAGAATTTCGCAACAATTTGGGAGAAAATGAGATCCAGTACTTGACTTCAACAGCGAATTATGCTGCTCTACTCGACCTCACGCGGGGCGGTATAGCCGCTTTTGGCGATGATGGTGTACTTGACGGGCTTGCCTTTTTCGTCCACGATCCGCAGGGGCTGGTTGGTACTGGGGTCTATGAGTTCTACCTTGATCTTGCGAAACTTGCCGTCCCGCGCCTGATTGGTGGGATGGTACGTGATGAAGTACTGGTTCCGGAGCGCTTCGGAAATGGCCCGGAAAATTGCGGGGAATTCTCCATAAAATCTCGGGAAAAATGCCTGTCCGCCCGTCTCTTTTGCAAAGGTCCGGAGCTGATTGTCGGCCTGCAGGAAGTCTAGCCGGGCTATCGGTCCCAGGTACCCGCGCGCGTCGTACCATTCCCGCAACGCCTGCATGAGGCCGATGGCGTAGATCGGCACGCCGGCATTCTGGAGGATGCGGCGAGTTTTGTCGAAGGTCAGCTTGCTGAAGGTGTCGATGCCGGAGGAGATGAGGACGATCGCCTTGCGGCCTTCGATCTGCGACATGCGGTCCGCCGTATCCGCGATGGCGTCGAAAAGATTGGACTCCGAATAGGCGGCAATCCGGAGGCGGGACATGGCCTCGTAGGCCTTGCGCTTGTCGGTGGAGAAGTCCGAGAGGATCTCCGGGCGGATGTCGTAGGCCACCACGGCGACGTAATCTTCCGGCTTGAGCGTCTCGAGAAAGCCGTAGGCCGCCGTGAGGGTCTGATACCAGGTCTCGCCCCAGTAGTACTGAAACAGGTTGCTGAACTCGATGACCATGCACACGGTCATCGGAGCCTCGCCGACTTCAAAGGTCGCAATTTGCTGGGGGACGTTGTCTTCCAGGATGCGGAAACGGTCCTTGGGGATGTTGGGGATGAACTGGCCCCGGTTGGTGAGGACGGAGACGTCCAGGCTCACGGTGAGAACGTCGGAGCGAAATGTGGGCAGGCCCGCCGGAAGATCGGGTTTGTCCTTTTTCTCGAACTTGGAGGGCAGCTTGGCAGGCTCAGCTTCCGGTTCGTCTTTACGCGGCTTGGCGACCGGTTCGGAACGCTGCTGTCTGGGACCTTCCTGGGCGACCAGCGCCGCCGCCACCAGTGCCGCAACAGCCAGACTCCACAGTCTTTTCATGTTCGCCCCCTTGCCTCAAATATAGCGCCCTTTGCGGCGCGGGCTCAATGCACGTGCGGGTCCCGGCCGGAGCGGTGCTGGCGCAGATAGACCTCGAACTTGCGCTTGGCGCGGCGGAGCTTCCAGGCCTGATACTGCCGCTGCAGCGCGCCCGCCAGATCCAGGCGCACCCGCAGGCGCCTGCGGCGCAGGTAGACGTAGCCGAAGATCATTCCGCCGAGATGGGCCACGTGGCTGACCCCTCCGCCGCTCGCACCGAGGGAACTCATAAACGCAATGGCGCCGATGATCATGACAAAGTACTTCGCTTTGATGGGAAACAGGAAACTGAACAGAACGATGCGGTCCGGATAGAGGACGCCGAAGGCGAGCAGGATGCCGTAGATGGCTCCCGAGGAGCCGATGGTGGGATAACCCGGCCCGCGGAGAACCGCATCGGCGAAGACGACGCACAGGCCCGCCCCCACGCCGCACAAGAAGTAGTACTTGAGGAAAAACGGCGTGCCCCAGTCGCGTTCGAGGTCCGTGCCGAACATCCACAAGGCCAGCATGTTAAAGAGGATGTGCCAGAAGTCGGCATGCAGGAACAGGTACGTGAACGGCTGCCAGAAACTCAGCAAGGGCTCCTGCCATACGGCGCGCGGCCAAAGCATGAAGTCCTGAAACAGCGAACCGCCACCGAAGACCCGGGCGAAGTAACGCAGGACGAAGACGGCCGTGTTGGCGACGAGAAGCCACTTGACCCCGGGAGTGATGCCGGGCGTGTAGGCATAGGCCGTGCTGCGCTGGTAGCGCATGAGGATTGCCGCCTTCTCATGTCAGAATAACAGACGCGGGGTTTGTACTGCGATGCGGCGCTTCCGGACGCCGGTTGTCCGTCTGCCGGGCCTGTGGGAGGGTCTGGTGGAACGGCTGCGGGGCCGCGAGCAAAGGCTTGTGCGGGCGTCCGAACACATGCCGCTGTTGCTGGTGAGTTATCCGCGGGGACGCGGCGACGTGGCCGCCGAAGTGGAAGCCGCCTGGACGCGCACCTTTCGCGGGCTGTCGCCGGCGATCCGCGAACCGTACGAGCGACTCTTCCGCAGCCTGCCTCCGGTGGTGGTCGTGCTGCTGAAGCCGCGGAATCTCTGCGGCTGCCTCGGGCACCACCACCCGCGGGGGACGGAATCGAAAATCACGCGCCGGCTGGCGGCGGATCTCGGCTCCGTGGTCGGCGAGATTGATCTGGCTTACGAGAGCATCCGCCAGTGGCAGCCGCAGCCGCTCTCCTCCATGGCGGCGGCGGAACTGGGCGGCCGGCTGGGGGAGCTGCATTTCCAGGCGGCGGCGCTCGCCGTGCTGCTGCACGAGCTCGAGCACCTGGCGCGGCCCGAAGAGCGGGAGCAGCACGTGCGGAGCCGGAGCGACCGCTTCTACGCCGCGGTCATGGACGAGCTCGTGTCGGGGGAAACCGGCCGCGCCTACGGCATGGCCTCGCCGTCCCCGCTGCCGTGACGCTTCAACCGCCAGGCGGCTAACAGGGACACGACGGCCACTCCGAACCATACCTGCCAGCGAGACCACATCCCCTCCCCGCTGGGACCGCCGCGGCGGAGGTCAGCGAGCAGACGCCAGAAAGCGGTTAAGAGCGCGACCGCGGTAAGAGGTTCCAGGCAGCGACTGAGCCGGCGCGCCAGCCGCGCTCGGGAACGCTTCCATCGGATGCGAACGCGAACCCGCATCGCAGCAGGTGCCTCTTTTCACTCTAACAACAGGTGCGATAGATTGTTTGGGTGCATTCTGACCACGACTCGTGTTGAAAGGAGTTGCGATACGGCCATGTTGCGAAAGATCAAGACTGCGGTGATCGGTGCGGGCTTCATGGGGCGTACCCATGCGGAGGCCATCCGGCGGCTGGGCCACGTGGAGATCGCGGCCGTAGCCGGCGTGGACGACGAGGAGGCCCGGCGCTTCGGAGACGCCATCGGCGTCGAGCGCACCACCGGAGATTACCGCACGATTCTGGACGACGCCTCAATCGAAGCCATCCACATCTGTACACCGAACGCGCTGCACTATCCCATCGCCAAGGCGGCCCTGGAGCGGGGCAAACACGTGCTGTGCGAGAAGCCGCTCACCATTACGGCGGCGGAGGCAGCCGAACTGGTGGAGCTGGCGGGCCGCAACGGGCGTGTGAATTGCGTCAATCACAACCTACGCTATTATCCGGTCGTCCAGCAGATCCGCCGCATGATCGAAAGCGGCGAGCTGGGCGAGATTCTGATCGTACAGGGGACCTATTCGCAGGACTGGCTGCTGTACGACACCGATTTCAACTGGCGCATCGAATCCAAAGAAGGGGGACCGCTGCGGGCCATGGGCGATATCGGCTCGCACTGGATGGATCTCGTGCAGCACCTGACCGGGCTGTCCATCACGGCCCTGTGCGCCGATCTGGCGACCTTCCACAAGACCCGGAAGAAGCCCAAGGGCGCCATCGAGACCTTTGCGGGCAAGACGCTGCGGCCGGAAGATTACACGGAAGTGCCGATCGACACCGACGACTACGGGGCGGTGCTGCTCGAACTCGGCGACCGCGCCCGCGGCGCCTTCACGGTGAGCCAGGTGTCGGCGGGCTGCAAGAACCGGTTTCAGATGGAAATCTACGGCACGAAAGCCGGGGTGCAGTGGAACCAGGAAAAGCCGGATGAGCTTTGGATCGGCCAGCGCAACACGCCTAACCAGGTGATCATCAAAGATCCCTCGCTGCTCCATCCGAAAGCCGCCACTTTCGCGGATCTTCCGGGAGGGCACAGCGAAGGGTACGACGATGCGCACAAACAGGTCTTCCGGCGCTTTTACCGCAAGATCGCCGATCCCTCGGCGGAAACCGACTTTCCCACGTTCGCCGACGGCTTGCGCGGCATGAGACTGCTCGAGAAGGTACTGGAAAGCGCGCGATCGCGGGCGTGGGTTAGGGTCTGAGCTAGCGGACCGCCAGCGGGCGCAGCGCGAAACCGGATACGGTCCCGCGCAGCCGGTTGGTGGCGGCAATGTAGGTGAAACGATAGACGCGGTCGCGGGCGAGTTCCTCGAGATGGTGGAACTCGCCGATGTGCACGCCCTGCTCGATGAGCAGGTATTCGTGTACGGGGATGACGGCGCCGGGCAGCGCGGGGTCCTGGCCCACCTCGAGCCCGCTGGTGTCCGAGCCGATCATGACGGCGCCTTTCTGTTCGACCAGCCATTTGGCCCCCGCCAGGGTCAGGCCGGCGGAGTCATGCTGGGCGATGCGGGCGTGATCCGCGCCCGCCTCGCCCCAGTAGCGCAACGTTCCCGTACGAATCAGCACCACGTCCCCGGGCTCGACATCCACTTTTTGCGCGGCCAGGGCGGCCTGGAGTTCTTTGGGCCCGATGGGGAAATTGGCGGGCAAGGCTTCGACACCTTTCCATCCGGCCACGTCAATGAGCACCGCGCGGGCGATGATCGGCGGAATCGAATCCGCATCCGCGCGCAGAATGCCGAAGTCCGTGCCGTAATCCTGTTCGCGGAAGCCGTTGTACCAGTGATTGTCGGCCCCGCGGGTGATGTGGCCCAAGCCGTCAATCTGCGTGCCGACATTATCGGAGATGAACAGGGCGCAACTGTGGAACGCAAGCTGCCTGGGATTGGCGGCGAAGGCGGCCAGATCGCGGCCGCGCTTCAGACCCTCCGGGCTGCGGAAGGACATGATCTCGGTGGGGGAGTGACCCGGCCACTTGTAGGAGCGCCGGTCGAGCGGCACCCCCAGGTCATAGACGCGCCCGGTTTGAATCTCCCGGATGGCCCGGAGGACGCTCGCCGGGTCGGTGATGGCGTTGAGCGCCCCCACCTGATCATCTTTGCCGTAAACCCAGCCGTAGCCCTTGCCTTTTTGCCAGCCCTTGGGGTTTTGCGCCGCCGCCATCCCGGCGGCGCAGAAGGCAACTACAACAAGCCGCTGCCACATGGAGAGCATTGTATCCGGCCGAGCCGGCCACACGCTTACGGTACGACGTACCGGCCCGGGCGCGCATTACACAGTCAGGGCACGCACGACGCGCCCTCTCCCCCAGCCTCACACGGGGGTCGCGCACCGCGCCGCTTTGAACGGCGGGGGAGCATGGAAACCGGCGAGGTAGCGCCGGCGCAGGCGTCCGATCACCTCGAACCAGTCCGGCGTTTCCGAAACCTTGTACCTCAGGATCTCTCCACCGGTCTTTTCGGTGATCGGATCGAGAGTCCCGTTCTCCGGCAAGATTTTCAGCGACGGAAGCGGCGGTCCTTCGCTCATGATGATCGGCGGGTAGGGGGAAAGACGCAGTGAAACGTCTCGGCGTCGAACACCTCGACGGCCTGCCGTCGGCTGGAATCGAGAATCTCGAAATCGTCCGGCTTCAGTCCGGGCACGATCCGGCCGGTCGGGCTGTGGAGGACCTGAATGTCTACCAGGACATGTGTTGCCCGTAATATTGCCGGCATAGTCCTGGTTAAGGAAGAGGGGTTGGCCTGAGAATCCATCGTCTTCGACCCAGGCGTTGCCGGCAACCGTCTGGCATTGGCCGAACAGCGGCACTGCGGTCGCCCCAGCCGCCCTCAGCCCGATCTATCTCACCATCGCGGCCGCCCGATCGGCGAAGCCCAGAATGAGCGTGGGCCAGACGCCGAGCAGCATCGTCCCCACCGCGCAGATCCACAGCGTGGCCTTCATGGACGGCGAAAGCGAAGGGACCGCCGACGCCGCCTCGCCCGGCTCGCGCATGTACATCACGACGAGAATGCGGAGGTAATAATAAGCCCCGACGGCGCTGTTGAGCAGGCCAAGAACGGTAAGACCGGTCAAGTCCGCATCCAGAGCCGCTTTGAACACATAAAACTTGGCGAAGAAACCGGCGGTGGGGGGGACGCCGATGAGCGAGAGCAGAAACACGGCGAACAGGGCGGCCGCAGAGGGCTGCGTGACGGCCAGTCCCGCGAAATCGTCCACCTCCACGTAGCGTTCCCCTCGCCGCGAGAAGTGGGCGACCATGGCGAAGGCGCCGACGTTCATCAGGGCGTAGGCGGCGAGGTAGAACATGGCAGCCGACGCCCCCGCCTCCGAGTGCGCGGTGAGGGCCACGAGCACGTATCCTGCGTGCGCAATCGAACTGTACGCCAGCAGGCGCTTGATGTTGGACTGCACCAGCGCCGCCAGATTGCCGAGGGTCATCGAGACCAGAGCCGACCACCACACGAACGCGGCCCAGCGTGTTGCCGCAGGCTCGAAAGCCGTCAGAAACACCCGCAGGAACACGGCGAAGGCCGCCGCTTTGGGGCCTGCCGAAAGAAACGCCGCCACCGGTGCGGGAGCACCCTGGTAGACGTCCGGCGCCCACACCTGGAACGGCCAGGCTGAGACCTTGAATGCCAGCCCGGCGAACAGCATCGCGGCCGCCACGGCCACCAGCAGCTCGGAGGGCGCGGGCGCCGCCACGGTCAGCGCAGCGCGGATCTCCGACAAGTTGGTCGAACCCGTCATTCCGTAGATCCACGCCACACCATAAAGCAGGAACGCCGTGGCAAAGGACCCGAGCAGGAAGTACTTGAGCGCAGCCTCGGTAGACCGCAAATCCTCGCGCAGATACCCGGCGAGGATGTAACTCGAGATCGAAGAGATCTCCAGTCCGATGAAGATCATGATCAACTCGTTGGCTGCGGCCATGAGGGACTGGCCCGCCACCGAGTACAGCAGCAGCGCGTAGTATTCGCCGGGCTCGGCCTGCTCGCGCCGGAGGTAGGCGAACGAGACAAGCGCCGTGAGCAAGCCGACGCCGAGCACCAGCATCCGGAAAAACGTGGCAAAGCCGTCCACCTCGATCATCTGGTGGAAGGCCGTGCCGCGGTGTTGATCCGCCGCCAGGGCCGCCGCCCCGGCGGCCAGCAGCGCTCCGAGCGAGATATAGCCGAACCGGTTGTCGGTGCGCCGGCGGGCGAAGGGCGCCAGCACCATAATCAGTGTGCCCGCCAGCGTGAGGATGATTTCCGGAGCGATCCGGAGCAGCTCCTGCTGGGTGGGCACCAAGCTAACGGGCACGGAGCACCTCCGCCGTAGCGCCGGAGTTCGGAACGAGCCGGCGGACGTGGAACTCCACGTTGTGCTGCGTTTGCTCGAGGATCCGCGCGTTAGCGGCCCCGATGGCGGGCAGGAAGGTCCGGGTGGCCGTCCCCATCCACACCATCAGCACGATCAGAGGAAGGACGGCGGCCCACTCGCGCGGGTTCAGATCGCTCAAGTGCGCCCGCACCTCGGGACGCGCTTCGCCGAAGAAGGCACGCTGGTACAGCCACAGCATGTAGCAGGCCGACAGGATGATGCCGATGGCTGCGAAAACCGTCCAGCGGAAGTTCACCTGCGCGGTGCCCTGGAGCACGAGGTACTCGCCGACGAAGTTGTTGAGCACGGGCAGGCCGATGCTGGCAAGCGTGGTGATCATGAAGGCGGCCGCCAGGTTCGGCGCAGGCGTGGCCACTCCTCCGTAGTCTGCAATCTCCAGGGAATGACGCCGTTCGTACAAGAAACCCACCAGCACGAACAGCGCACCGGTGGAGATGCCGTGATTCAGCATCTGATAGACGGCTCCGTCGAGTCCCAACCGCGTGAAGGAGAAAATGCCGAGCACGACGAAGCCCAGATGGCTCACCGAGGAGTAGGCCACCAGTTTCTTCATGTTGGGCTGCACCATGGCCACCAGGGCGCCGTAAATGATGCCGACGATGGCCAGGGCGGCGATCCAGGGCGCGTGCTCTCGCGAGGCTTCCGGAAACAGCGGCAGGCAGAACCGCAACAGCCCGTAGGTTCCCATCTTGAGCATGACGGAAGCCAGGATGACCGAGCCCGCGGTGGGCGCCTCCACGTGAGCATCCGGCAGCCAGGTGTGCAGCGGAAACAAGGGAACCTTGATGGCAAAGGCGAGGAAGAAACCGAGAAACAGCAGCGTCTCCTCGAGCGGGCTGAAGCGCAGGCGGCCGGCGGCCACGAGCGACAGGATCGCGGGGTAATCAAAGGTCGCGGCCTGGGTGTAGAGGTAAATGATCGCCGCCAGCATCAACACCGATCCCGCCATCGTGAACAGGAAGAACTTCACGGCGGCGTAGATGCGCCGCTCGTGACCCCAGACGCCGATCAAAAAGTACATGGGGATGAGCGAGACTTCCCAAAAGACGTAGAACAAGAACAAGTCGAGGGCGACGAAGACGCCGATCAGGCCGGACTCCATCAGGATCAGCAGGGCGTAGAACTCCTTGACGCGCCGGTCAATGTAGCGCCAGGAAACCAGCACGCCGACGGGCGTCAGCAGCGTCGAAAGGACGACGAGCCACAAACTCAGACCGTCAATGCCCACGTGGTAGCGGATGGCGGGAGAAGGAATCCAGGGCACGTCGGTGACGAACTGGTATCCGGGCCATGCGGCATCAAAGCGCACAGCCAGGCCGAGGGAGAGGCCGAAGACCAGCAGGGAAACGGCGAGGGCCGTAGCCCGGATGGCCCGGTGATTGTGCCCGGGAATCGCCAGGATCAGGAGGAAGCCCAGAGCGGGAAGTGCCAGGCAGAGGTTCAGCAGCGTCATTGCCAGCCTCCCCAGAACCCGAAGGCCACGATGACGAGCACGGCTCCGAACAACACCCACGCCGCGTAACTCCGCACGTTGCCGGACTGGATCTGCCGGAGCGCCGCGCCGGCCCGTTGGGCCCGCGCCGCGAGGCCGTTGACCATCCCGTCAATCACGCCCACATCCATGCCGCGCCAGGCAAGCTTGTCGGAGCCCTCCACCACGGGACGGACCACGGCCGCCGCGTAGATCTCGTCCACGAAGTACTTGTTGTAGACGAGCCGATAAAAGACTCCGAGCCGGGCGGCGACGCGGTCGGCCAGTCCGGGACGCGCCACGTAGAACCACCAGGCCGCGGCGATGCCGGTGAGCCCCGCGAGGACCGAGATCGCCACCAGTAGCATGTCGTGGCCTTGCTCGGAGGCGGGAAACATGGGGGCAAGCCATGCCGGCACGGGGAAGTAGCCGCCGCCTAAAGACAGCAGCGCCAGCAGCGCCAGCGGCACCGTCATCACCGGCGGCGACTCGTGAGGATGATGATGCGGATCGCCGCGATAGTCGCCGCAAAACGCCAGAAAGATCGCCCGGAAAACGTAGAAGGCCGTCAGCGCGGCCGTAATCACGCCGATCCAGTACAGCACCGGGGAATGATGGTGTGCCGCCAGCAGGATCGCGTCCTTGCTGTGAAAACCGGAGAAGGGGGGCACGCCCGCGATGGCCACCGCCGCGCACAGCAGCGTCCAGAAGGTAACGGGGGTGTGCTTGCGCAAGCCGCCCATTTTCCGCAGATCCTGCTCCCCGCCCAGGGCATGGATGACGCTGCCCGCCCCGAGGAACAGGAGCGCCTTGAAGAAGGCGTGGGTCACCAGGTGATAGATGCCCGCGGAAAAAGCGCCTGCGCCCGCCCCAAGAAACATGTATCCGAGCTGCGAGATGGTCGAGTACGCGAACACTTTCTTGATGTCGTGCTGGGCCAGGCCGATCGTGGCCGCGAAAAACGCCGTGATCGCACCCACCCAGGCCACAGCCTCCATGGCCAAGGGGGCGTGCAGGTAGATAGGGGCGCAACGGGCCGTCATATACACTCCGGCAGTGACCATCGTGGCGGCGTGAATCAGCGCCGAAACGGGCGTGGGGCCCTCCATGGCGTCCGGCAGCCACACATAGAGCGGCACTTGCGCAGACTTTCCGGTGGCGCCCACCAGGAGGAGCAGCCCGATCGCGGCGAGCAGGCCGGCGCCGGAGTCCACCGGGCGGGAGGCCACGGCCGAGAAAACGGTGTCGAAATCCAGCGTCCCGAAGTGGACGACGATCAGGTAAATGGCCAGCGAAAAACCGAAGTCCCCGATGCGGTTGACGATGAAAGCCTTCTTGCCAGCGTCGGCAGCGCTCTTTTTCAAAAACCAGAAGCCGATGAGCAAATAGCTGCACAGGCCCACGCCTTCCCAGCCCACGAACAGCAGCAGAAAGTTGGCCGCCATGACGAGCACCAGCATGAAGAACATGAACAGGTTCAGGTAGGCGAAGAAACGGTAGTAGCCGCCCTCGTGGGCCATGTAGCCGATCGAATAAACGTGAATCAGCAGGCCGACGCCCGTGACGACCAGCATCATGACGGCGCTGAGCCGGTCGGCGACCAGGTCGAAGCCGATGCGCAGATCGCCGCTCTCGATCCAGGTGAAGTAGCGCTCGACGTGCGGCGTCTCCAACGGGCCCAGCGCCGCCAGCGTCTTCAGCACCCAGAGGAACGAGAGAGCAACCGAACCGACGCCCACCGCATTGATAAAGGTTTTCGAAGCGCGGCGGCCCAAAAGCCCGTTCAGCAGGAAGCCGGCCAGCGGAAAGGCAGGAATCAGCCAGAGGTGTAGCATGGCTTAAAACTTCAGCAGGCTCACTTCGTCCACTTCCAAGGTGCGGCGCGTGCGCACCAAGGCCAGAATGATGGCCAGTCCCACGGCAGCCTCCGCCGCGGCCACAACCATGACGAAGAAACTGAAGATGTGCCCGTCGGCCTGGCGGAACTGGTAGGAGAACGCTACGAAGCTCAGGTTGACGGCGTTCAGCATCAGTTCGATGGACATGAAGACCGTGATGATGTTGCGCCGGATCAGAAAGCCCGCCACGCCGAGGGAAAACAGCACGGCGCTGAGGATCAGATACCAGGAAAGCGGCACCGCATTCATCGCTTACAGCTCCTTTCGGCCCAGCACGATGGCCCCGAGAATGGCGACCAAGATCAACACGGAGGTCACCTCGAAGGGCAGCACGTAACGGGTGAAGAGCAGCCGGCCGACTTCGGCGGGAGCGCCGCCCTGGAATTCTCCGAAGCGCACCGCTTCGGAGGCCGGCAGCCGGGACTGAATGACGTAGCTCAACAGGCCCAGAAAGATCACCAGCACGGGCACGCCGAGATAGCGGGCGACGAAGGAACGGCCGGCGGGGCGTTCGGCGCCTGCGTTGAGCAGCATGATGACGAAGACGAACAGCACCATGATGGCGCCCGCGTAGACGATGACTTGCACGGCCGCGATGAACTCTCCGCCGAGGAGCAGGTACAGCACCGCCAGCGAGCCCATCACGCCGATCAGCGACAGGGCGCTTGTGATGGGATGCGTCTGCACCACCAGATTCGCCGCACAGGTGACGGCGATCAATGCGAAGACGAGAAACAGAACTGCGTCCATACTCAGCTCAGCTCCGGGAAAAGAGCCACGAGCAAACCCGTGGCCATCAAGTTCGCCATCGCCAGGGGGAACAGGAACTTCCAAGTGAACCGCATCAGCTGGTCGTAACGGAAGCGCGGCAGCGTGCCCCGCACCCAGATGAAAGAAAACAGCAAGATGCCCGTCTTGGCCGCAAACCAGAACAGCGGCGCCAGCGCCGCCCGTGCCCCGGGAATCACGAAGCTCGCGGCCAGGATCCAGAACACGACGGCGATGATCGGCAGCGTCCTGCGGTCCCGCGGGCGGGCAGGGTGCGTGCCGTGGTACAAGGCGATGCCGCCGGCCAGGAAAAAGACTCCCGCCGGGGCCAGGTGGGAGCCGAACTCCGCCGGCCAAGCCGGGTGCCACCCGCCCAGGAACAGGATGGTCGCCAGCGCGCACCCGGTGATCATGTTGGCGTACTCGGCCATGAAGAAGGCGGCAAACTTCATGCTGCTGTACTCGGTGTGGAAGCCCGCCACCAGTTCGTTTTCGGCCTCGGGCAGATCAAACGGCACGCGGTTGGTTTCCGCAAAGGCGCAGATCAAGAAAATCGCGAAGCTGAGGATCTGGGGAAAGGGCAGGCGGAAGATGTTCCACTTCGGCAAGAAGCCCAAATAGTAACCCTGCTGCGAGTCCACGATCTCGCGCAGACTCAGCGTATTGGCGAGCAACAGCACCGAGGCCAGGGCCACCGCCATCGGCAGCTCGTAGCTGATCATCTGGGCCGAACTGCGTAGCCCGCCGAGCAGGGCATATTTGTTGTTGGAAGACCACCCGGCCAGCGCGACGGCATAGACGCTGACGGAGGAGATGGCCAGCAGGAACAGCAGGCCGATATTCAGATCCGTGAGCTGCACGGGAGTGCGGACGCCGAAGACCTCCACCTCGGGGCCGAACGGCACCACGGCGAATGACAACAGTGCCAGCGTGACGGCCAGGAACGGGGCGAGGATATACAGGAACTTGCTGGCATGGGACGGGATCAGGTCTTCTTTAGTCAGCAGCTTGATGACGTCGGCGAGCGGCTGGAGCAGGCCGTGCGGTCCCACGCGCGAAGGGCCCATCCGCAGCTGGATGTGCGCAATGACTTTACGCTCCACCCACTGCAGGTACGCCAGAGTGGTCATCAGCACGGCCGCGATGACCAGGGCCTTGATGACGCTCAGTGTGATGAAATCCATCTTAGTCCTTGAGAACCCGCCGGACGGGCGCGCCATCCCGGAGGGCCATTACCTCCGGTCAGCTTTTCCGCTCAGGAACGATACAAGGCGCCGGGCGCTTCGGGAACCGAGTTCAAAATCCGGGAATACCGCCCGAGGGTGCCGGAGGTGAACAAAGTGTCGCCGGCGGAACGGATTAGCTCCGGCCTCGGATTCACGCCGATCCGCCCGTTCACCGGATACGTGGGAGCCGCGCCTCCAGCCGCCAGGACAGCGGAAGGCACATTATACCCCGGCACGTTCGCCTGGATCTCCTCCCAAACGCTTTCCACACGCCAAGGGCCCAGATCGAGGCCCATTCGCTGCGCCAGCAGGCCGAAGATCTCCAGATCCGTTTTCGTTCCCGGGGTTTCGAGCGCCCTGCGGAGCCCTTGCACCTCCCCGCACGTGTTGGTGACGGTGCCGGTCTTTTCGTACGCGCAGGCAGCGGGAAGCACGACATCGGCACGCGCTGCGGTCTCGGTCAGAAACAGATCCTGCACCACGACAAAAGCCTGCTCGGAAGCCAGGGAGTGCCGCGCCAGCGGGTTGGCCCCGACCACCCACAACACCTCCAGGTCCGGGGCGGCCAGAATCTCCGGAAGCGCGAGCCCGGGCGAACCGCCGGCCGCCGTTACGGGACGGTAGCCCGGCAACAGGTCGGGCAGGAGCCCCATATCGGCGGCGCCGCGGGAGTTGGCGTAATCCACCAGACAGACGTACTGTACCGGGATGCCGAGCGAATCCCCGAAGGCGACCAGCCGCCGGACGTTCTCTCCTTTCACCGCGTCACCGAAGAGGATGACCAGTTCCGGCTCGGCCCGCAGAGCCTCGCGCAGGGACTCGACACCCGCCAGTTCCTCACCCGGAGGCACGCGCAGGCTGCGCACGGCGTAGGAGTCCTCGCGCACCGGGCCGGGCGACACCACGTAGACATGAGCTTGATGATGCCGCCAGTTGGCACGAAGCTGGAAGGCGAGGAGCGGATGCTGCTGCGCCAGGTCGGCGGCCACCACGAGCACGGCCTTCCGCCAGTACAGGTCCGCCGTCGTCGCCAGGGCGTTCTGCCGGCCCGCCAGCGCGTCCACAAGCGAAACCACATCGCCGGTGCGGTGATGATCCAGGTGATTCGTGCCCAGACCCTGGCGCGCGAACTTTTGCAGGAAATAGTTTTCTTCGTTGGTGGTCCGGTTGGATCCGACGATGCCGAACTTGCCCCCTCGGGACTTGACCTCGGCAAAGCGCCGGGCCACAATTTCCAGCGCCCGGGCCCAGGAGGTCTCCTCCAGCCGGCCGCCCACGCGGACCAGCGGAGTACGAAGGCGCTCGGCGTGATCCGTGAAGTCGAAAGCGTACCGCCCCTTGACGCACAAGAATTCGTCGTTGATGCCGGAGCGATCGCGATTGTTGCCCCGCATGATCCGGCCGCTGTAGACGCCGAGCGTCGTCTTGCAGCCGTCCCCGCAATGGGCGCAAATGGTGCCGACGTGCTTCATCTCCCAGGGGCGGGTCTTATAGCGGTAGATGCCGCTGGTCAGCGCGCCCACCGGGCAGATATCAATACACATGCCGCACTCGTCGCACTCCAGGCGGTCGCCGCGGTTGGGGGCGATCTCGGAGGTCGCTCCCCGGTTGACGACGCCGAGAGCCCGCACGCCGAGACCCTCGTCGCAGATCCGCACGCACCGGTAGCAGAGGATGCAGCGGGGCGCGTCGTAGTACACTACGGGCGACCACTGCACTTCCGGAACGTGCAATTTCTCTTCGGTAAACCGACTTTCGCCGGCGCCGTAGCGAAACACCGCATCCTGAAGCTCGCACTCACCGCCCTTGTCGCAGACGGGACAATCCAGCGGGTGGTTGGTCAGCAGGAACTCGAGCATCGCCTTGCGGGCCTCTTTGACTTGCGGCGTCTCGGTGCGGACCACCATGCCGTCGGTGACGGGCAGCGTGCAGGCCGCCAGGAGCTTGGGTGCCTTTTCGACCTCGACGAGGCACATGCGGCAGGCCGCCTGCAGCGCCAGCCCGTCGTAGTAGCAGAAGGCGGGAATGTCTATGCCGGCCTGGCGCGCCACGTTGATCAGCAGCGCCCCGGCCGGCGCCTCCACCGTCCGGCCGTCAATGACCACTTTGACCCGGTCCGCCATCACACCAGCACCGCCGTCCTGGCCTCGAAGGGGCAGGGCCGCCCCTCCAGATGCGCCTCAAATTCGTCGTAAAACTTCTCCACCAGGGAGAGGGTCGGCATGGCCGCCGCATCCCCGAGGGGGCAGAAGGTCCGGCCGAGCATGTTGCGCGCCAGCTCGCCGATCAGCGCAATTTCGTCCCGCCGCCCCTGGCCTTCGTGAAAACGGGTGAGCAGCTTCTTGAGCCATAGCGTCCCTTCCCGGCAGGGCACGCACCAGCCGCAGCTTTCGTGGGCGTAGAACTTCATGATCCGCATTGCGACCTTGACCATGCAGGTGTCTTCATCCATCACGATCACGCCTCCGGACCCGAGCATGCTCTTGGCCCTGGCCAGGGAATCGAAGTCCATGGCGATGTCGCATTCCTCGGCCTTGAGCACGGGACAGGAGGAGCCGCCGGGGATGACGGCCTTCAGCTTCTTGCCGTTGCGGACGCCTCCGGCCACTTCGTTGATCATGCGCAGCAGGTTGAATCCCATCGGGAGTTCGTACACCCCCGGACGGTTGACATGCCCGGAAATGGCAAACAGGCGCGTGCCGCCGTTTTTGGGAGTGCCTAGCGCCGCAAACGCTGCTCCTCCGTCACGGATGATGGCCGGGATCGCGCAGAACGTCTCCACGTTGTTCAACACGGTAGGACACTGAAAGGCGCCCACGACGGCGGGAAAGGGGGGCCGGATCCTCGGGATGCCGCGCTTGCCCTCCAGCGACTCCAGCAGCGCCGACTCCTCGCCGCACTCGTAAGAGCCCGCTCCGGTGTGCGTGTACACGTCGAAGTCGAAGCCGCTGCCGAGAATGTTCCGGCCCAGGTAACCGCGCTCGTAGGCCTCGGCGATGGCGCGGTCCATGATCTCGATCAAATACCGGTATTCGCCCCGGATGTAAATGTAGCCCGTGTGAGCGTCCACGGCCAGCCCCGCAATCAACATCCCTTCCAGGAGCTGGTGGGGGTCGTTCTCCATGAGGACACGGTCTTTGCAGGTGCCGGGCTCTCCCTCATCGGCGTTCACCACGATGTACTTGGGCTTGGGCGACTGCCGCGGCACGAAGCTCCACTTCAGTCCGGTGGGAAATCCGGCGCCACCCCGGCCGCGCAAGTTGGAAATCTTGACCTCCTCGATGATCTGCTCCGGAGTCATCGCTAAGGCCTTGCGGAAGGCGGCGTAGCCTTCCGTGGCCAGATAGGTGTCAATGGAGGCCGAGTTGGGCAGGCCGAAGCGCCGGGTCAGCACCCGAACTTCGAGCGGGCTGGGTTCGTTGTAGAGCATGGCTACTGGGTCTTGCGCAAGCTTTCGATCAGCCGGTCCAGCTTCTCTGGTGTCATGTGGTGGTGGTAGTCGTAGTTGACCATCAGCGCCGGCGCCCAGGAACAGGCGCCGATGCACTCGACTTCCTCGAGCGAGAACTGCCCGTCGGGAGTGACTTGGCGGTTCCCGATGCCGAGGCGCCGGCAGGCATGCTCCCAGAGCTGCTCTGCTCCCAGAAGCAGACAACTGATATTGGTACAGATCTGGATGTGATGCTTGCCCGCCGGCTTGCGGCGGAGCATGGAGTAGTAGCTGACGACTTCTTCGATTTCCAGGACCGAAACGCCCAGGCGGCGGGAGATCTCTTCGACCACTTGCGGCGTCACGGCGCCGACTTCGTCCTGGGCGTACAACAACATCGGAATCAGCGCCGCCCGCTGCCGTCCGGGAGGGTAACTGCGGACGAGCTTCTCAAACCGGGCCTCGAGCTGGGGAGAAAAGGTCATACACGCCTCACCGATCTACGTCCCCGAGTACGAAGTCCATGCTGCCGAGGGCGGCGATCACGTCGGCCACGAGCGCGCCTTCGATCATCCGGGGCGTGGCCTGCAGGTTGCCGAAACTCGGACCGTGGATGTGCACGCGATACGGCCTGGAGGTGCCATCGCTGACCACATAGTAGCCGAGTTCCCCCCGCGGCGACTCGATCACCTGATAGACCTCGCCCGGCGGCACGCGAAAGCCCTCGGTGACGATCTTGAAGTGATAAATCAGGGCTTCCATCTCCGTCTTCATCTTTTCCCGGTCGGGGAGCACGACGTGCGGGGCATCCGCGACCCAGGGCCCCGAGGGCATACCCTCGAGCGCCTGCCGGGCGATGCGGGCGCTCTGGCGCATCTCCTCCACACGCACCTGGTAGCGGGCGTAGACGTCGCTTTCCGTGCGCGTGGGAATTTCAAAGTCGAACTTCTCGTAGCTCGAATACGGCTCGGCCTTCCGAATGTCCCACTTCAGCCCGGCGGCGCGCAGCATCGGACCGGTCACCCCCAGATCCAGCATGTCTTCGAGCGACAGGTAACCCACCCCTTTGGTGCGCCGCAGCCAGATGGGGTTGTTCGTCAGCAGATCTTCATACTCGTCCACCTTGCTCGGAAACGCATCCAGGAACTGCTTGACCGGGCGGTGCCAGCCGCGCGGGGGCTCGAGCGCCAGCCCCCCGATGCGAAAGTAACTGGTCATCATGCGCTGGCCTGAGAACATCTCGAAAATCCGCAACAGGTCTTCGCGCTCCCGGAAGCAGTACAGGAACACGCTCATGGCCCCGATATCGATGGCATGCGTTCCCAGCCAGACCAGATGGCTGCTGATGCGCGTGAGCTCGGTCAGCATGACGCGCATCCACTGCGCCAGGGGAGGGATTTCCAGACCCAGCAGTTTCTCCACCGCGAGACAGTAACAGAGGTTGTTCGAGAGGTTGGCGAGATAATCCACGCGGTCGGTCAGCGTCACCGCCTGCTGATAGGTCAGCGTTTCACACTGCTTTTCAATCCCTGTATGCAGGTAGCCGATATCGAGATCGGCCTTCTGGATGTTCTCCCCGTCCAGTTCGAGGATCAGGCGGAGCACCCCGTGGGTGGAAGGGTGCTGGGGTCCCATGTTCAGGACCATGCGGCGCGGCGCGGTTTCCGTTTCCGGCGCCTGGACGGGCAGAGCTGGATCGCTCACCTGCGCCTCCTTCCTCACTGTTCCCCGTAGCTGTACTTGTAGCCGTGAACCGGGTAATCCTTGCGCAGCGGGTGTCCTTCCCAGTCCTCCGGCATCAGGATCCGGCGAAGGTCCGGATGGTTGCGGAACCGGATGCCGAACAGATCGTAGACCTCCCGCTCGTACCAGTTGGCCGAGCGCCACACAGCGGTAACCGAATCCACCTCCGGATCGCGGTCGGGAAGGCGGCATTTCAGCCGCAGGCGCTCGTTGCGCTCGAGCGAGTGCAGGTGGTAGACCACTTCAAAGCGCGGCTCCTGCGGATACCAGTCTACGGCCGTCACGTCGCTAAGTCGCACAAACTGCCGTTCCTGCTTCAAGAAGCGGCAGACTTCGACAATGCGCTCGGGCGCCACTTCCAGGGTCAGCTCGCCGCGATCCCACTTGCCGTTGCGAATGGCGCCCGGCAGGGCCGAGTCCAACGCCCGGGCGGTGTCGTGCTGAACCAGGGCTTCAGGCAGCATCTTGTCGGGCAGGCTCCGGCCGCGCCAGCCCGCGAGCTTCCTGGGCGGACCAGTCCAGCGCCCCCTTCTTCCAGATGTAGAAATAGCCGCAGAGGATCAGCGCCAAAAACAGGGCCATTTCGGCGAACGCGAACAGCCTCAGCTCGCGGTAGACCACCGCCCACGGATACAGGAAGACAGCTTCGATGTCGAACAAGATGAAGACCATGGCTACCAGATAGAACTTCACGCTGAAGCGCTCGCGCGCCGAGCCCACCGGGGGGATGCCGCACTCATAGGGCATGTCCTTGACCCGGTTGCGCACCCGCTTGCCGAGCAGGTAGGAGGCTCCCAACATGCCTCCCGCCACGGCCATGGCGATCAAGGCTTGCAGCAGCACAGGGAAATACAGCTCGGTGTACGAAGCTGGCATGACGGCTTGGCCCGGAAGCGGCTCTAAACTTTGACTATAATGAGGGGCGGAGCGGGGTGTCAAATCACCGGCGAGCCGCGATGGAACCGGCACAGCCCAGAGACATCGAAATCGTGGTGAACGGGGAACGGCGGAGCGTGCCGGAGGGACAGACGGTGCTGGAGTTTCTCCGCTCTCTGAACGTGGATCCCGCGCGCGTGGCCGTGGAAATGGATTTGGAAATCCTCAGACGCGACCGCTGGGCCCAGACGCGCCTGCGGCCCGGGACGCGCCTGGAGATCGTACAGTTCGTGGGGGGCGGCTGAGTCGGCTGAGTCCGGAACATTTGCAACCGCCAACGTTTCGTGGTATGTTCGGAGGGTCCTGCGGCCGCGGGGCGCCTGGAGCGGCACGTGCAAGCCGTAGAACAGACACGAGATTTTCTGGTTGACTCAAGCCGCCGTTTGAGTACAATCGGTAGGGTCGTCATTCTGGCTGGAGAGAGTTCAGACTCATGCTGAAAGACAACCGAAAGCGAACCCGAATTGCTCCCCCGATCTCACCGGATGAAGTTACCTACTCCACTCGTGAAGTGTCCAAGATCGCGCGCGTAAGCCTCCGCCAGTTGCAGTGGTGGGACGAACAGCACCTGGTCTCACCGCGCCACCAGGGACACCGGCGCGTCTACCGCGCCGAAGAAGTTCTGGAAGTCGCCCTGATTGCGGAGCTGCGCCGCAAAGGCTTCTCCCTGCAAAAGCTCCGCCGCGTGATCCGCTACCTGCAGCGGGACATGGGACGGCGGCTGGCCGACGTGCTGCGGGGGGATTCTGAGATCCACCTGCTCACGGATGGCAAGTCCATCTACCTGGAAGACTCCCGGGACCGGGTGATTGACATCCTCAAAAATGCGCGGCAGCCCATGTTCCTGGTCTGTGTCAGCGATCAGGTGCGCCGGCTGACGCCGCCGCCGAAGAAGGCCGTTCGCAGCGAGCCGTCTTCGATGTTGCTGCGCCGCAGCCGCGCCGTGTAGCCTGGTCCGGCTGCCGGCCTCCGGCTTTGGGGTATAATCAGGCAAGGGCGAATCATGAAGGGCTGCAAACGGCCGGGCTGGGTAATTGTATCTGTTGTAGCGCTCTTTGCACTGCTGGGCGGGGTGTATGGACCCGCCGGCGGCCAAGTGGCGGCTGCGGCGTCCGATGAGGATGATCTCCGCGCCAGCCTGCGCACGTTCTCAATGGTGTACGACCTGGTGGAGCAGAACTTCGCCAACCGGCTCGACCCGGAGCGTGCCATCTATAAGGGCGCGATTCCGGGAATGTTGCGCACGCTCGACCCGCACTCCAGCTTTTTTGACCCCAGGGACTACCAGCTTCTAAAGGAAGACCAGCGAGGCCACTACTTCGGCGTGGGCATGAAAGTCGGCCCGCGGAATAACAAGACACTGGTGGTCGAGGTTTTCACCGGTTCACCTGCCTACCGCGCCGGTCTCCGTCCGGGCGACGTGATCGTTTCCGTGGACGGGAAGTCCACGGAGGGACTGACGACTCCGGAGGTGGCCGACCGGCTCAAAGGCCCCCGAGGCACCCTGGTCAAGGTGGAGATCATGCGGGAGGGCAACCCCCAGCCGCTGTTGTTCGAGATCATCCGCGACGAGATTTCGCGCAAGAGCGTTCCGGACGCTTACTGGATCCGCCCCGGCATCGCTTACCTGTACATCTCGCAGTTCAATGAGAATACGAGCCGCGAGGTGGACGAGAACCTGCGGCGGCTGGGCGAGCAGAACATCCGCGGTCTGATCCTGGATCTGCGCGGCAACCCGGGCGGCCTGTTGAGCGAAGGGGTGGCGGTGGCGGAGCGATTCCTTCAGAAAAACCAGACCATCGTATTTCACCGCGGCCGGGCTTCCGCCGAGCGCTCCTACGTGGCCAAGCGCGGCAACGGTGGTTACCGTTATCCCATCGTCGTTCTGGTGGACCACCAGTCGGCCTCTGCAGCGGAAATCGTGGCGGGGGCCTTGCAAGACCACGATCGCGCCTGGATCATGGGGGACAACACCTTTGGCAAGGGGCTGGTGCAAACGGTATACCCGCTTTCCGAAAACACCGGCCTGGCACTGACGACGGCCAAGTACTATACACCGAGCGGGCGCCTCATCCAGCGCGACTACGCAGGCCTGTCGTTTTTCGATTACTACTACCGCAAGAACTCGGATGTGAAGAATCCCAACGACGTCCGGATGACCGACTCCGGGCGTACGGTTTACGGCGGCGGAGGCATTGCGCCGGATGAAAAGGTCGTGCCGCCGAAGCTGACCCGCTTCCAGATCGAGCTGAGGCGGAAATACGCGTTCTTCGACTTCACGTCCAAGTATTTTGGAACGCGCGCGACAGCCACCCTGCCCAAGGGATGGGAGCCGGACGAGACGTTGCTCGAAGAGTTTCATCAGTACCTTCTCAAGCAGGGCGTCGCCTTCACAGAGGCTGAATTTGCCGAGCACCGCGACTGGATTCGAACGGAGTTGAAGCGGGAGATGTACGCGACTGCGGTGGGCGTGGACGAGGCCAGCCGGGTGGCCATCGAGTCGGATCCGGTGGTCGCCAAGGCGATTGAAGCCATGCCCAAGGCGCGCGCGTTACTGGAGAACACGCGAAAGCTCATTGTCCGCCGCCTGGCCAAGTAGCACCGCCGCGGAGGAGCGTCCGGCGCCGACAGCTCCGAAAGCCCAAATCGCCGTCCTGGACGCCGGGGGGCAGTATTGTCATCTGATCGCCCGAAAAGTCCGCGAGCTCGGCGTGTATGCCGAAGTGCTCCCCAGTGAAACACCCGCCGAACTGCTTTGGGACAAGAAGGGCGTGATCATCTCCGGAGGCCCCAGCAGCGTCTACGAGCCGGGCAGCCCCACAATAGATCCGGGCCTGTTCCGGCAGCGGGTGCCGGTTCTGGGCATCTGTTACGGGCTTCAGCTAATGGCCCACCTCCTGGGAGGGGTCGTGGAACGGGGCGAAAAGGGTGAGTACGGGCTGGCCTTTCTCGAAATCCGCGAACCCTCGGACCCGTTGTTCCGGGAACTTCCGCGGCGCCAGCAGATCTGGATGAGTCATCGCGACACCGTCAGGCTCCCGCCGGCGGGGTTTCGGGTTGCCGGAAGCACCTCAGCCTGTGAGATTGCCGCGATGTCGGCGCCGGAGCGGGGTCTGTTCGGGGTGCAGTTTCATCCCGAAGTGGTCCACACGACGCATGGCCTCCAGATGCTGGCGAACTTTGTGTTCGGCATCTGCGGCTGCCGGAAGGACTGGGATCCGAAGTGCCGCCTGCCCTTGGTGCAGCAAGCCATCCGCCGAACCGTGGGGCAACGCAACGTCTTCTTCTTCACGAGCGGCGGCGTGGATTCCAGCGTGGCGTTCCTGCTTTGCCTCAAAACCTTGGGGGCGCACCGGGTCCGCGGCATCTATGTAGACACCGGCCTGATGCGCGAGGGCGAAACCGAGTTCGTGCGGGGTTTGTGCTCCGCGTTCGACACCGACGCTTTGGAAATCGTAGACGCGCGAAGCCGCTTTCTGGCGGCGCTGGCCGGGGTCCGGGATCCGGAGCAGAAGCGTCGCATCATTGGCGAGGAATTCGTCGCCATTCAGCAAGAGATTATTGATTCCCACCACTTTGTCGAGGGGCAATGGATCCTCGGTCAAGGGACGATCTACCCGGACACGATCGAATCCGGAGGTACGGAGAAGGCTTCAGTAATCAAGACTCATCACAACCGTGTTCCGGGAATTCAAAAGCTCATCGCATCCGGGCGCGTGGTCGAACCGCTGGCCTCGTTATACAAAGACGAGGTCCGGGAGATCGGGCGGGAGATCGGGCTTCCCGAGGCTCTGCTGGAGCGGCATCCCTTCCCCGGCCCGGGTCTGGCCATCCGGTGCCTGTGCTCCGAAACAGAGGCGCCCGTCGTACCTTTCGAAGACGGGTGGTTGCTGCCGGTGCGATCCGTGGGCGTGCAAGGGGATTCGCGAACGTATGCACACGTGCTGGCCCTGGATCGCTATCCCTCGCCGGAGGCGGACCTTCAGGCTGCCGCCACGGAGCGGATCAACCGCCTTGCAGGGATCAACCGCATCGTGGCTCTGGCGAAAGCCGCGGCGCCCCTGGCGGCCATGCGCGTGTTTCCGGCGGCGCTGTCCGAAGGCCGGCTCGAACTGTTGCGCCGTGTTGATGCGATCGTGCGGCGGCTGTCGGCGGAGTCGGGATTCGACCGCAGCGTCTGGCAGTTCCCGGTGATTCTCGTCCCCATAGGGGTGCCGGGACGTCCCGAATCCGTGGTGCTCCGCCCGGTGCACAGTGTGGACGGGATGACAGCCCAATCGGTGAGCATGCCCGCCGACTTGCTTGGCGAAATCACGAACGGGCTACTGGCCCTGGAGGAGGTGTGTGCCGTCTTCTACGACCTGACGCACAAGCCTCCCGCCACCATCGAATGGGAATGAGCCCCAAAAATCTGTCCAAAAATCTGTCAGCCTGGTGTGTCCCCTTTTTCGCCAGCCTGCTTGCGGCGCAGCCCTACGATTTGCTGCTCAAGGGCGGCCACGTGATTGATCCCAAAAACAAGATCGACCGCGTCATGGATGTGGCGATCACCGGTGACAAGATCGCACGGGTAGCCGAGAGCATTCCAGGAGCCGAGGCGCGCCGGCTGGTGAATGTCCAGGGCCTCTACGTGACGCCCGGCCTGATCGACATACACGTGCATGTCTATACCGGGACGGACAAGCAAGGGCTGGCGGGCGACAGCAGCGTCCAACCCGATGCCTTCTCCTTCCGCAGCGGCGTGACCACTATGGTAGACGCGGGGACCTCGGGCTGGCGTAACTTTGCCGATTTTCGCCGGCGCATCATCGAACGTGCCCGCACGCGCGTGCTGGCGTTTCTGAACATCGGCGGTCTGGGCATGTCGGCCGGAGGCGAAAACAACGTGGACGATATGGATCCGGCGGAGGCCGCCCGCACGGCACGCACCCATCCCGGCCTGATCGTCGGTTTCAAAGTCGCCCACTACGACAAGGACGACTGGACGGATGTGGACAAGGCGGTTCAAGCCGGCCGTGCCACCGGCCTTCCCGTGATGGTGGATTTCGGATGGACGGGCAAAGAGCGTACGCTCGCGGCGCTGCTCACCGCCAAGCTCCGGGCGGGTGATATCTACACGCACTGCTACTCGGGCCATCGGGCCGAGCTGCTGGCCGACAAGACGCTCAATCCGGCCATGTGGGTGGGTCGCAAGCGGGGCATCCTTTTCGACGTCGGCCATGGCGCCGGCAGCTTTTACTGGAACATTGCCGTCCCGGCTTTTGAGCAGCGCTTTTATCCCGATACGATCTCCACAGACCTGCACAGCGGGAGCATGAACGCCGGCATGAAGGACATGCTGAACGTGATGTCGAAGATGCTGATCCTCGGCGTCCCGCTTGCTGAGGTGATCCGCATGTCCACCTGGGCACCCGCGCAGGCGATTCGGCACCCCGAACTCGGACACCTGGATCCCGCAGCCGTCGCCGATGTTACCGTCCTGCGCCTTGAGCGCGGGGCGTTCGGATTTCTGGACGCCGCCGGGGCGCGTCATGCGGGCGACCAGCGTTTGACGGCGGAGCTCACCATCCGCGCCGGCAGGATCGTCTGGGACCTGAACGGCTTGGCCGCCCAAGACTGGAGGAGCTTCCCCTACCGGCCTCGGCAGCGGCCCCGATAGCCCGGTCCACGCGCCTGAGATCGCTTTCCGCGCGAATTCCTAACGGAAGACGACGAGGTCCTCGAGCGTGACCTTCGCACCGGCACTCCCCGGATACGGCTCGCCCGGCACGATGATCCGAAGCGTGTGGCGTCCCGGCTTCAGTCCGAAGGCGTGCCAGACCGCCTCACTTCCCTTCGCCGTCTTCTCATCGGAATACACGTCCACGACCCTCTCGAGTTTCCCGTCCAGGTAGATCTCCGCCTTGCCCCCGTCGGGAAGGTAAGGTCCCGTGAGGATGGCGCCCGTTCCGGAAAAGCTCACCACCGCTTCCGCCCCCTTGGAGTCCGCGGTCATGGATGCGACCGCTTGTCCGCGCCGCGAGGACTCAAGCGTTTGCCAGCCGCCGGTCCATGTCCAGCGCTTGTCGGTGACCGCGATCCGCTCCACGGGTGAGCCGTAGTCATCCCAGATCTCGAGTTTGGCGGGCTCCGGCTCTTGAAGCGGTACGTAAAGCCTGTCGCCTTCCAGCCGCCCACCGAGCCGCTCGGCGAGTGCGATGGCGCGTCGTTCCGTGCTGGCGACAATCGTGCGGAATGTGTATTCCGTGTACTGAAATTTCTCGTCGGCGATCGCTTCGATGCCGGCTTTCCACTCCTCGGGAATGCGCCGGTAACCCAGCATCACGCCCAGCACACCTGCCGCGCTGGCCGGATTGCAGTCGGAGTCCTGGCCGGCCCGCGTGGCAATTTCCAGGGTTTTTGCGAAGTCCCCGCCGCCGTACAGCAGGCCGAGCGCCACGTATGCCCCGTTCAGCTTGGCGTCAATATTGAACGGGCGCAGAGCGCCGGCCGGGCACGGATCCCGGCGGTCCCACTTGCGCTGGATGAGCGCCCAGACCCTCTGCCAGTCGCGCGGGTACTCTCTGGCCCAGGCGAGCACGTCGGCGACGAGCCGTGCGTAGGGGCTCTTGCGGGGCAGGACCGCCAGTCCGGCTTCCACCACCTTCCGCGGATCGCGCTCGAAAAACGCGGCGGCATACATTGCCGAAACGAACATGCCCCCGTAAATGCCGTCGCCATAATTCATGACGCGCCCGGCGCGCACGCACAAATCACTGGAGGCGCGCGGCATCCCGGGCGCCATCAGGCCGATAAAATCCGCCTCGATCTGGAAGTCAATGTCGTTCGCGTGAGCGTTATAGCGGGGCGTTCCCGCCAGGTGAGCGGGCACGCCGCGCTTCAAGGCGCGCCGCGCCGCCAGGTTGGCGTGCCAGAGCGAGTAACGCGCCTGGCGAAACATGGCCGCGAAATCCTCGGTCGTGGCATCCAGGCCCTTCTCATCCAGCACCTGCGCGAACGTCATGTCCACGTACAGGTCGTCCTGGTTGAGGGCGTTGCGCACGCGGTCCGGCGTCCAGGCGGGCAGGGCCTCGTAGGGGATGATCCGGCCGAGCCAGCGAAATTCAGTGGGTGCGCCGAAGCTGACGCCGATCATCTGGCCTGCCCAGCCGCCCGCGATGCGGTCCCGCAGTTCCTCAACCGATATCGGCCGCGCCGGCCCGCCGGCTCCGAACAGCAGACCCGCCGCCAGAAACGCGATCCCTGCTGCGCGAGGACGCATGCGGTGATTGTACTATCGGAGCAGATCGCGCAAAGCGGGCTCCAGCTCGGGAAACCGAAAGGAAAAGCCCGCCTGGCAGGCCGCCTGGGGGACGACACGCTGGCCGGCCAGGAGGACCTCCTCGGCCATCTGCCCGAAGAGCAGCTTCAGGGCGGCCGCCGGAGTCGGCACGGCTGCCGGTCGCCGGAGCGTTTTCCCCAGTATCGCGGCGAATTCGGAATTGCGGACCGGGTTGGGAGCGACGGCGTTCAGCGCGCCCGCCACGCCCTCCGACGCGAGCGCAAAGCGGATCAAGTCCACCAGATCCTCGACGTGAACCCACGACATCCACTGTGCTCCCGACCCCAAACGCCCGCCCAAACCCATGCGAAACGGCGGCAGCATGCGGGCCAGGGCGCCGCCTTCGGGCCCCATCACAATCCCGATCCGCAAGCGCACGACGCGCAAACCCAGCGCTTCGGCCTCGGCCGCCGCCTGCTCCCAAGCCACGCATACTTCCGGTAAAAAGCCCTGGCCCGGGGGTGAGGTTTCCGTCAGGACCTCGTCGCCACGCGATCCGTAATAACCGATCGCCGATGCGGAGACCAGCACGCGCGGCCGCCGCTCGAGCGTGGCCAGCGCCGCCACCAGGCGCCGTGTGGCACCGACCCTGCTCTCACGGATGCGGCGTTTGGTTTCCGGCGTCCAGCGCTGCGCCACCGGCTCCCCGGCCAGGTGAATGACCGCATCCACGCCCGCCAGCGCGGCCGCAGGGGGATCTCCCGCCAGGACATCCCACACCGAGCATTCCACCGACGGCCCGATTCCCGTCCGTCCCGGTCGCACCAGCAGATGCAGCGTATGCCCGTCCGCGGCCAGGCGCCGTGCCAGCCGCCTTCCGATGAAGCCCGTTCCGCCCGTCAGCAGGATCTTCACGGCCCCGCCATTGTACATCCTTGGGCGGCCGGCGGGGCGCTAGAATGAAGGAACATTTCCATGGGCGCGTGGAACCGTGCCATCTTGCTGTGGGAGTACCTGCGAGGCCGCACCCGTTTGCGCGGCCGTCCCGTCGAGTACATCGTCGAGACGACGGCCAAATGCAACCTCTACTGTCCCATGTGCCCCCGCGAGACGTTCAAACAACCCAAGGAAGACATGGCGCAGGAGATCTTCGAACGCCTGGTGGCGGAATCGGCCCCCGCCGCCGAGCACATGATGCTGATCGGGCTGGGCGAGCCGTTCATGGACCCGCGCATCTTCGAACGCATCGAATACTGCGCGCGCCATAACATCTCGACGCTGCTGTCCACCAACGGCACGTTCCTGGACGAGCCCACGGCCGACCGGCTGCTGCGCTCGCCCCTCGAGCACATCACGCTCAGCTTCGACGGCGCGACCAAAGAGACCTTCGAGTACTACCGCAAGGGCGCCCGTTTCGAGAAGGTCCGCGACAACTTCGTTCGTTTCGCGCGGATGAAACACGAGCGCCGGGCCCGAGTCCACGTCGTCGTCCAGATGGTCCGCATGGAGCGCAACGCGGGGGAAGTGGAGGAGTTCATTCGCTTCTGGAGCCGCGTGCCGGGTGTGGACCAGGTCCGCATCAAGGAGGACGAGACCAATCTGCTGCGCCCGGAGGCGGGCCACGATCCGTCCGACTGGAGGCATCCATGCCATTACCTGTGGCGCGGCCCGTTGTACATCAAACACAACGGCGACGTCTATCCTTGCTGCCAGAGCTACATGCTCGGGGGCAAGCCGGTCGGACGCATCGGCGAGCGGCCCATGGCGGAGATCTGGAATGCGCCCGAGATGGAGCGCATGCGCCGCCTTCACGTCGAGGGCCGCGCCGGAGAGATCGGGATCTGCTCCCGCTGCTGCACCACGATTCCCCATCCGCTGCTCGTCGCCGGGAGCCTGGTGCTCCATGGCCGCACGGTGCGCCGTCTTCTTCCCTGGATCGAGCGCCTGGCCTATTTCTCGCGTCTGCCGGCAAAGCTGCTCCAACCGCCGCGGCGATCGGTGCGTCAAAGCGAGCTCGTCAAACTCGGGGAACCGCAGCCGTAGCCGCAAGGCCGCGCAGCGCCCGATCCGGCCGGGGGATAATGGCAACGAGGAGCGAATTGGAATGTTGCGCGTACTGATCGGTTTTCTGCTCGTCCCCATTGCAGCCCTCGCGCAGTACAAGTTGGAAGCCGGGGGGCCTCCGCCGGAGGAACTCGACCCGGCCATTCGCCAGGCGCTGACGCAAACGGGACAGAAGGTCCTGAAAAGCGACGGTTCGGTATACTGCGAACTCTGGCTGCGCGCCTCGGCGCCTTCCGGACCACCCACCTCCGAGCAGAACGTGAGCCTGACGACTGTGCCCCACGGCGCTCTGCTCGGCGCGATCCGGTTCCACGCGCGGGGTCAGGATCGCCGCGGTCAGCCCATTGCCGCCGGGGTCTACACCCTCCGCTTCAGCCTGTTTCCACCCGACGGGAACCACCAAGGCGTGGCTCCGCAGCGCGACTTCCTGCTGATGGTCCCTGCCGGCGAAGACAAAGATTTGAACGCCACACCGTCCTACGCGCAGGTGGTGGCCATGAGCAAGAAAACCACCAAGGGCGGCCATCCGGCGATTTTGAGCCTGTGGAAGGACGACTCGGGCCACGCGCCAGGCCTGGTACAGGAAGGTGAATCCGACTGGGTGCTGTATACCAAGATCGGCGACGTTCCGGTCGGAATCATTCTCATCGGGGTGTACTCGGGTTAGCTCGCCGGAGCCGTCTTGGCGGGACACAGGCCACGGTAGAACGGGCAGCGAAAGCACTGCTCGCCAGGTCGGAGGCGGAAGTCGAGACGTTCCTGCGCCTCCCGGAAGGTGCGGACCGCACGCTTCGCGGCTTCCAACTCCTCGGGGCCGATGGGGACGGGAACCGCGACTCCCGGCCGGAGAAAGTACACCCAGGCCTCATGCGGCCGCCGACCCAGCAGGCGCTCGAGCGCCACTGCATAAAGCTGCAACTGAATGGCGTATGAGGCCGCGCGGGCCGGTGCCTCGGACGCCGGGAGCTGGTCCGATTTGTAATCCACGATCACGAGTCGCTCGTTCTCCTCGAACCACAGATCCACCTGCCCGCGCAGGATGAGATCTTCGATCTCCATCACAAAGTCGAATTCCCGTTCGGCGGTCGCGGCGCGCGCCGCTCGCCGCCCGAGCTCGCTCGACTGGAAACCCGCAGCGAGCTCCCGCGCCTCGGCGTTGCCGTCCACTTCTTTGCCCGCGAGCAAGGCGTGGACCTGCTGGCCGAATTGAATGGCATCCGGCAGCAGGAGTTCATCGCCTCCGCTCGGAATCTCAGCCTCTGCGGGCCCGGGGCGGCGCGGGGGCAGCTTCTCCCACCCCAGGTAGCGAGCCAGGTAGTAGCGCCGTGGGCAGTTCTGATAGAGCACGAGCGAAGTCACCGAAGCCGCGGCGTCGTGCTGGCCGGTCAGCGCCGGAGGATCCAGCAACACGGGCTGGTCCACGGCGGGCGGAGCGGCGGAGGAAGCGCCCGCTCCGGGTGCGGGCTGCGCGCGCGTGCGCCAGAGGCGCACAACGAAATCCGCATCCTGCGGTGTGTAGAGAACCGGCTCGGGATCTTCCAGCTCCGGCGTAATGCCGAGTCCCTTCTCCACAAGCTTGGGCCAGTCCGTTCCGGGCCTCCCGGTGCGGGCAAAGGAGAGGACCAGGTGTTCTTCGGCACGCGTCATGGCAACGTACAACAGCCGTTGCTCCTCACCGTGCTCCCTTTTCTTGAGGTCTTCCAAGGCTCTGACGTACGCGAGGTCTTTTACGGAGTTTTCTTTCCCGGCAGGATCCTTCCATTTGGCTCCGAGGCCGTCCGGCCCGAGCAGCAAGGCTGCTCTCCGGCGGTTCGGTCCTTTGTGCATCGCGGCCACAAAGACAATGGGAAACTCCAGCCCTTTGGCCTGGTGTATGGTCATCAGGCGCACGACGTCGGAGGCGTCATCCGGCGGCGCCTCGGGCTCTCGCTCCATGCGCCGGCGGATCTCGAGGCGCTCGACTAACTCACGGAGGCGCAGCGGCCTCTGGCGGCAAACTTCGCGGACCAAGCCGAGAAACTTCACCGTATTGGCGCGGGCGCGCCCGTCGGCCGCCAGTTCGTAGCCGGAGGCGTCCAGAAACTCGGCAAGGAGCCGGTCCGCAGGCACCTCATCCCGCAGCTGTCTCGCCCGCCGGAGCCGGTCGCGGAATGAGCGCAGGCGCGCCAGGTCCTCTGCGTCGAAGGCGGAGATATCCTCGTGGTCCAGACGCCACAGAGCGACACCCAGACGGCCGAACGCTTTCAACCGCAGCAGCGTTTCATCTCCGACACCCACCAGGGGCGACCGCAGCACCGTCGCCAGGGAAACCTCGTCGCAGGTGTTGGCGATCACACGCAGCAGGTGCAGCATATCCCGGGCCTGTCGCGTCTCAAAAAAGGCCTTGCCGCCTGCCATCAAATAGGGAATGGCGAACTCCCGAAACGCCGCCTCGAGCGGCGGCATGGCGTTCATGCTCCGCACAAGCACCGCGACGTCCCGGAACCGTGCCGTGCGGGGTCCGTCCGGCGTTTGCACTTCGAGGGAGCCCACCAGTTCTGCAATCCTCTGCGCCACCCACCGTGCTTCCGTCATCGCCGCCTTCTCGCTGTTGTCTCCGCGCCCGATGATCACCTCCACGGACGGCGAAGCCTTCGAAGGAAACGCGCGCCTGGCCTCGAGCCGGTGCGGCTCGACGCCGTCAACACTCTGAAAGACCCGGTTGACGGCCTCGAGGATTTCCGGCCGGCTGCGGTGGTTTTCCCGTAGCAGGTCCACGACCTTGCCGGCCATAGCGATCTGGTCGCGGTAGTGACGGAACACCTCGGGCTCTGCGTAACGGAATCCGTAAATAGACTGGTTGATGTCGCCGACTGCAAAGAACCGGTCGGGAAGGCGGAGCAGATCCAGCAAGCTCCACTGCAACGGATCCGTATCCTGCATCTCGTCCATCAGCACGTGTTCAAAGCCGGCGCGCACCTTGTCCAAAACGCGCGGATTGTGTCGGAGCAGGGACAGGGACCGTTCGATCAGATCGGCGAAATCCAGCGCACCCTGCCGGCGTTTTCGTTGCTCGTAACGGCGGTGGACTTCTTGCAGCGCCTCGAAGAGGAGGCGCCGCTCGGCCGCGAAGGTGGCGCTTACCTCGGACGCTTCCCGGCCCGCGGAGCCGGCCTTCGGGCCGGGATGGGGCGCCGGCGCAGGGTCGAGCTCGTCCAGGCTGCGTCCGGCGGCTCGCACCGCGCGGTAAGCCTGAATCAGAGAAAAGGCCAGGTTTTGGGGTTCAGCAAACGACCTGAGCAGCGCGCGAAATTCCTGAGGTCGCGCTAGAGAAAGCTCGTCGAGAGCTTCTTCGGCCGATTCTTCCAGAGCTTCGGCACTCTCCGGTTCGTCGAGGATCACGAACTGCGGGTCGAGCCCGGCCTCGAGAGCGTGGTCCCGCAGCAGGCGGGCGCAGAAGGCGTGAATCGTCGAAACGTAGGCCCGCTCCACCTGGCGGCGAATGTCCGGGCGATGGGCGAAGGCTTTCACGAGGCGCGCCTTGATCTCGGCCGCGGCCTTTTCGGTGAACGTGATGGCCAGAATCCTCAGGGGCGAGATGCCCTGCTCCACCAGCCACCGGAAGCGCTCCACCAGAACGCGCGTCTTGCCCGAGCCCGGCCCGGCCGAGACGCAAACATCCTGGCCGGTGCGCCGGGCGGCCTGGATCTGTTCCGGCGAAAGGTTCAATCCATCTCCTCCGCAGCTGCCGCGACGGCAGGAGCTGCGACCTCGACGCGGCAGACGTCTCGGAACAGGCAGTACTCGCAGCGGTCCGGATCAGCGGGGTCCGGGCGGATCACCCCGGCAAGGATGCGCTCAAACGCCTCGGCCGTGCGACCGCGAGCCATGTTACGTAGCTCCCGGAGGTCCAGGTTGCGGGTCTTGCCTGGGGGCGGTGCCACACCCCAGCCCCCCCATGTGGGTGGTTCGCGTACGCCCGCCAGCTGAACCGCGACCACGCGGCATCCCCAGCACTGCTCGGCGGCGAGCGTGTACAGGCCGGCTTGAACCAGCCGTCCTTCCTCGTGGCCCCTGATCCGTTCGCGGATCCGGTCCGGTCCGGTGTACTTATAGTCAACAATCAGCACCTCGCGGTTCGGCCGGGTGTCCAGGCGGTCAATCCGCCCCCGGATGCGTAATCCGTCCGTGAGCTGGAACTCGAATTCCTTTTCGGTGTGCGCGGTGGTGAAGCCGGGGAAGTGGAATGCGGCCACGAAGCGTTTCAAATCGCGCTCGAGCGCAACGCGTACTGCCTCGCGCGCGTAGCCGGGCGGGATCCTCCGGCCCCTGACCCACTCGTCGAAGACGGTTTCGAACAACTTCTCGAAGTGGCGCTCTCCCTGCGCCCACCGCTGAAGGAACTTGTGAGCCATATCACCGCGCGCCGCAAAGCCCAGCCGGTCGGCGACCGTTTCCGGAGGCCCTTCGAGATCCAGCGTGTAGCGGGCAAAGAACAGAAACGGGCACTGTAGAAAATCCTCGACGCCGGTGGGCTTCAGGATGCTGTTTTTCCGGGCAATCTCCGACTGTAAGTGCGCATCGGTTACCTGAACGCGTCGCGAGCGAAGCGGCAGGTGCAACGGGCACGGGCGCACCACAGTCTCCACCGTCTCCTCCGCCGCCGGGGTACCGGCGAGAAACTCATCGAGCAAAAACGAGCGCAGGTTCTCGTCGCCTTTGGCGTTATACCGGGACCAGCTCAGCACGAGCTTCGACGTCGCGCGCGATACCGCCGTCTGCCACAGGAACCGTTCCTCTTCCTCGCGGTCAGCCGCCGCCGGCACCCAGTAACCGGCCGCCTTGAGCGCGCGGCGAGTGTCCTCATCCAGCAGGGGATCTTCGGAATGGTGCACCGGAAACTCGCCCTCGACCAGGCCGCAGACAAACACAACCGGCAGCTCCCACTGTCTTGCCTCGTAAGCATCCAGCAGGTGAACGACGTTGCGCCGTCCATCGGGCCGGTAGAGCGCCGCCGTCTCAAATACAACGCTGAGGGTGTCCCAAAACTCTGTGAGAGAAACCGGATGCGCCGCGGGCAGCGAAGAAGCCGCCTCTTCCAGGGCGGCATGATACGCTTCGAGCGCCCTCGCCTGGCGGCGCCATAGCAGAGCGACCTCATGCGGCTCGCCGCCCTCGGGCCGAGCCGGACGGAAAAGATCGGCCAGCCCGGCAAGCCGGCTGCACCACTCAGCCGGCGGCGCCTGCGCATCGCGCCACGAGCCGATCTGCTCCAGCTTCTCCAGGAAGCGCTGCACGCCCGGCGCACGGGCGAGGCCGCGTAGCGACTCCAAGCCCCGGCCGGGGATCCGCCCCAGCACGTCAAACTCAAAGCGGTCCGTCCCGGCCCGCCGTCCTGCTCCCGAGGCAGTCATCATCACCGCGGCGAGCACCTTCTCGTGGTCCCAGTCGGAAAGCAGAGCCTCGACGACGGCCGAAAAGAACCGGATCACGGCTTCGTGCGCCAGGCGCCGTCCGGAGTAGCTGCGCACCGGGATGCCGAATCGCGCCAAGGTCGTCTCCAGGGCTGCGGCTACGGGAGCCGCCGAGCGCACAATGACCCCCATTTCACGGAACGGCCGCCCCGCTGCCGCTTCTTCAAGGATGCGCCGGGCAATCTCACCCAATTCCTGATCCAGGCTCGGCGCTGTGACCAGACTGACTCGGGGGCAGGGTCGCACGCGCGCAAGACGCTCTTCGCGAAAACCCTGGGCAAGCAAGGAGCCACGCACCGGCTCGGAACCGGGCCACTCGGGCAGCGAGACTGTCAGCGCCGCATGCCGCGCCGCCGCCTCCACGACCGCAAGTTCCGGACCAGAGAATGTGGAAAAGCCGTCCAGAAGCACTTCAGAGATTCCCGGGAGTCCCGCGGCTTCGATGCGCGCAGCGGCTTTGCGGAGACGGCGGCCCCGAAGCAGGAATCCGCCGGCGGCCAGGATTTTTTCCGTCTCGGCATAAACATCCCCCAATGCGGAAACGACCGTGTTCCTGGAGCCGTCGCCTGTTATCGAGCGCAACGCTGCGGCATCGCATTCTGCCGAAGAAAGCTCTTGAATTACCCGCGCCAGAGAAGACTGAAAACCCGGAAACGAAGCCACCTCTCGGAAGGCCGGCGGTGAGACGCTGTCGAGCGCCCGGCGCACGGCCAGAACCAGGCGCGCCTCGGAGGGTTCCGGCGAGTCCTCCACCCAGGAAGCCACGAAGCGCGACAATGTTGTGATCGTTTCGGGCCGGAAGACGAAGCCTTCGCGCGCCAGTTCGTTACGGAGATGCTCCGCCATGGTGGCGGTGGGCACGACCAGGCGGAAATCCCAGCTGCGCTGCGCCAAGCGGGACCGCACCCGGTCCAGGATGCGTTGCGTCTTGCCCGAGCCCGGAGGCCCCACCAGCAGCGTCATTCTCTTGCCCAGTATAGGAGAGGGGAGCGAGTGCGGCTTCAGTGAATAATCTGGGCGCGGAACACGTACAGGCGTGTTGAAGGATCGGAGTAGACGTCGGGACTGACCCCTGCCTTCATCGCCAGAGCCTGGAAAAATCGCTCCGCATCCCAGCCGCGGCCGGCGGCCACTTGAGGCAGAAGCAGCCCCTGATGACCGCGCGCGTTCAGCAGGGCCCCATGCTCGTTGACACGAAAGCCGCTCCGGTCGGGGATGCGCTTCAGGGGGGACAGGATGGAGATCTCCACCTCGATACCGGTCTCGTCCGGCTCCACCGGCGGGAAGCGCCGGTCCTCGAGGGCTGCCGCCATGGTCAGCTCCGGGATGATCTCCCACAACGGCCGATCCGCGATGCTGCGGCCCAGGCAGCCTCGCAGTTCTCCGTTCTTGTGCAAGGTGACGAAGGCAGCCCGACATTGCTCCAGTCCCGCAAGCGGCGGCATGTCGGGGACGGGCGGGCGCCGCGATCCGGTTTGCTGATACTGGCGCAACGTGTTCCGTGCCAGTTCGAGCAACGCGGTCTGCTCGCCGGGGCCGAGCTGCAAACTGCTCCAGGGATAGTACGCCAAGGCAGCGTAACTGACGGAGTGATGAAAGTCGCCGGTGATCTCGCCCGAGGTCTGATAGTCCAGCAGATCCTGGAAGATCTCATCGCGGTCGTCAAACTGGCGGAGCGTCGCCAGCAGCAGCCCGATCGGCGCATAACCGCAGACCGTGGCCCGCGTCTCTCGCAGCACTTCGAAGAAGAAGGTGTCACGGAGGCTGCCGGCCGCCTCGACGACCTTGTAATCGAGCTCCCGCAGGCGCTCACTCACTTCGCGATCCACCGGGAAGGGCTGGAAAAAGAAGGCCGCACCGAAATGGGTGAAGTCGGAGCTGGCAAGCGCCACCGTGTCCGGACCGATCCACGAAGCCAGCCGCACGGCCGCCCGCTGGCGCGCTTCGCCGCTCAAATCCCCGACGTAGAGGGGGACGAGCTTTGCCTCCGGCACCGCTCGCTGCAGCAGCGGCAACTGAATCTCGACGGAATGGTCGCACAGCAGGCGCTCCTCCACGAGACGAAACGGCTCGAACCCGGCCAGATCCGCCACGGCCTCCCGGTCCACTTCCAGCTCTCCGAGGGGCGTGCGGTAGGCGTCGGTATCCGGAATCGCTATGCCCGCCGGTCCGCCCCGGTGGGAGAAGCCGAGCAGCAAGACCCGCCGCGGCTTCCAGGCTTCCAGACGCCGGTACACCGCGGCCGCGACGGCGCCAGAGTAGATCAGGCCTGCATGCGGGACCACGAAGGCGGCCGCGCGCGGCTGGAGCTCGCCACCGGTGCGTTCCTCCGAAGTGCGCCAGAGCCCGCCCAGCAGGTCATTGAGTTGGACCGCATCCGCCGGGTACCAGGATCCGCTGTACGGCGAAATGTGGGCAGCTCGAGGCATCGGAGCTCCTTTTCTGCGGGCCCGGCCCCGCTACTCGTATTGTAGTCCCCGCCGCAGCTCACCGTCCCTGGCCGGGAACGGCCGCGGCCTCCCACAGGCCTGCAAGAATCGCGCTCACTTCGCCAAGCGTCATGCGGTAGGCGGCACGATCGTGTACATCCCGATGGCTCACGCACGCCACCAGTCGCTCGGCCCAGAGGCGTGCTGCGGGAAACTTCACTTCGAGGGCACTCAGGAAACGGGGCAGCTCCTCCCAGTCCCTTTCGGAGAATCCCAGCCGCGTATCCGCCCAAAGGGCCGCAACGGCGGCCATCTGACAGGGGGCAAGCGGCGCGCCTACGGCCTGCCACTCCAGCCGCTCCAGCGCAGCGTTGAGGTTTCGGACCCAGTAGCTGCGCCAGGCGATGCCGCGGCGGTCCATCTCTTCGCGGATCAGGACGTGCTGCACGATGTCCCCTGCGTGCACGGCCAGACAGGAGCGCTCCCCTGCCTCATACGGCGGAGCGCCGTAACCGAGAGCGGCCAGCCAGGCGTGGCCGAACTCGTGTGCGATGACGGCCTCTTCGGCCTGCTCCCACTCCGAGGCCAGGGCCATGTTGAGCACTACGAAGGAGAAGCGTCCTTCGGCCCCGGAGTACGTCACGCTCATAGCATGTGTACGGACGAACTGTTCCCGAAACGACTCTTGAAGAAGGAACCGGCTCAGTACCGGGCGTGCCTCCGTATCCGGAGGCAGGACCAGCTCGTTACGCTCCGCATCCGTATACACACGCGCCAGCACCACTTTGGTTTGCCCCTGGGTTTCAATCTCCGCCCTCCACCGAGCCAGTTGCGGGCTTAGCCGGACGGACGCGGACCCGCTACCGGCCGCCACTGCGGCCAGCGCGAGAAACCAGTTGAGCCACGCCCCCACCCTGGCCACTGTAGCACGCACCGTTACAATGAGACGTGATCCTGGACCGTCGCTCTGCAATCCTTGCGGCGACGTCCGCTTTGTGCGCGTGCTTGCGGCGGCGCTCGGTGCCTCCGGCGGGCCTGGTGTTTGTCGCCAATCAGGAGGGGCGCAATCTCGCGGTGGTGGATCTCAGCGCCCTGGCGATGATATACCGTATCGAACTCGAAGCGGCTCCGACGCTGGTGGTCGCGCACGAGGGGCGCGGAGCGGTCTACGCTTTGCTGGGCGAGGCGGGAGCCGTGTTCGAAGTCGAGGCCGCCGACTGGAAGGCGAGGCGCACGGTCCGGATTGCCGAGCGCTGCCTGTCCATGCGTCTGGCCCCGGACGAGCTTACACTTTGGGTGCTTTGCGGCGAGCCGCCGCAGCTGGTGGCCTTGAAGCTCGATCCGCTTCAGGTGGCTCACCGCGTCGTCTTGCCGTTCGAACCCCTGGATTTCGATTTGACCCCCGGCGGCCGGCTCTGCGCCGTGAGTTTCGGCGCCAGGGGAGCCGTCGCCCTGTTCGATCCCTCCGCGGGCCGGGCCGGGCATCCGATCCAGCTGAGCGACGCCGTAGGGCTCCTGCGCTTTCGTTCCGACGGGCGCCACCTGCTGGTGGCCAATACCGGGGCGCGGATGCTCTCGATTCTGGAGGCGCCGGCGGGCCGTACGGTCGTCCACTTGCCTCTGGCCGTACGGCCCGATTACCTGTGCTTCAAGCCGGACGGCGGACAGCTGTTCATTACCGGCGAAGGCATGGATGCCGTCGTCATTGTCTACCCGTACAGTACGGAGGTGGCCGGCACCATCCTGGCCGGCCGCGCACCCGGGCCCATGGCCGCCTCACAGTCCCCCGACTATTTGTTCGTGGCCAACCCTGCCACCGGAGACGTCACGATCGTGGATATTGAAGTCCACCGCACCATCGCGGCGGTTGCCGTGGGTACCGAGCCGTGCTTTATCGCGGTAACGCCTGACAGCCAATACGCCCTAGTGCTTAACCGCCGCTCCGGAAACATGGCCGTGCTGCGCATCGCGGACATTGTTCCCACCCGCACGCGCTCGGCCCCGCTGTTCACCGTCATTCCGGTGGGCTCGGGGCCCGTCAGTGCTGCGATCAGTCGCGTCTAGGGGGCGCAGACAGGCGCGCCGGCCTTTGGCGGCATCCGACACACAGGCGGGACGGGGAGGTTAACCTTGTCGGGCAATTATACATAGTGTAAGGGCTCGGGTGGCTACTGCGATCACCCGGGCCGGGACATACCTGCGGGCAGTTGGGTTTCTTTGGTGCTTACGATCGGTCCTGAGGGGCGCGTCACGCAAACGAGAGCCCGGCGCCCGGATCCGCATTTGGCGGAGCATTGCCGTCCTGTGGTCAGGTCCTGGTCCCGATGTTGCAGGGGGCGTGAGCAGGTCCGGCTCTGAGGCCGGCCCCCGGCAGTCGTCCTTGGATGAGAACACCGCAAACAGAGAAATGCCGCAAGCTCGATCGCACGGGATAAAAATCAGCTACGAGAAAGGGCTTGGTTGCAGCGACAGGCAGTCGTAAGAGGCCGACTACCTTTCTTTGAAATTTTCTCTTGACAGTTATTTGCCGTGGTGATATATACCAACCCCAGGGGAGGTTGGCGATGTGGTGCCGCAGCCTTTTAGGTGTGTTAGCGCTTACTGTAGGGCTTGGGGCTCAAGAGTACCGGGCCACGATTCTCGGCCAGGTGACGGATCCTTCCGGCGCCGCTATTCCCAATGCCACGGTCAAGGCGACGAACGAGGCGACCAACGTCAGCCGGGAGACGGTGACCACCGCCGCGGGCGTGTACACGCTCGTGGGACTGGAGCCCGGTCGTTATACCGTCACGGTGACGGCCAGCGGCTTCAGCACGGTGGTGCGCTCCGGCATCGTGCTCCAGGTGGCGGAAAAGCTGAACCTGCCGATCGGCATGGAAGTAGGCGCCGTGACGGAATCCGTGACGGTCTTCGGCGAGCAGGAGCTCATTCAGACGGCCTCGGCCTCCCGCGGGCTGGTGTTCGATCCCATCAAGATGCAGGAGATCCCGCTGAACGGCCGCCAGTCCTACATGTTGATGCGCTTGTCGCCGGGGGTGATGTTCACGCAGCGCACCTTCGGCTCCACGGGCTTTTCCGGCACCCGGGCCTGGGACGTCAACGGTTCTTACACCATGAACGGCGGCCGGACTGGAACGAATCAGTTCCTCTTGAACGGGGCTCCCATCTCCACGGACGGCACCTGGAATCTGGCGCCCAATGTGGAAGCCGTGCAGGAAATGAAAATTATGGTGAACACCTACGACTCGCAGTATGGGCGCTCCGGCGGCGGTCACGTCAACACGACGCTGCGTTCCGGCACCAACGAATGGCACGGTTCGGTGTTCGACTTCTGGCGGAACCGCATCCTGGATGCCAACACCCGCCAGAACAATGCCCTCGGCGCGGGCCGGGGTTTCCGCAACCAGCACCAGTTCGGGGGCATTTTGGGCGGCCCGATCCGCAAGGACCGTGACTTCATCTTCTTCAGCTTCGAAGGCTGGCGCGAACTGGTGCCGTTTCCGTCCAACGTCAGTGTGCCGCCCGTAGAGATCCGGAGCGGTAACTTTAATTTCACGCCGCAGGGCCAGACGGGACCGATCCGGATCTACGATCCGCTGACGTCGCGTTCGTGCACCGAGCCGGGCACAAATTGCCGCTCGGGCGGAGTCTACGTCCGCCAGCCCTTCCCGGGCAACGTCATCCCGCCGTCGCGGATCAGCCCGATCGGCCGGGCCATCCTCGGGTACTACCCCGCGCCGAATTTCCAACCGCAGTCGCTGGTCAACAACTACACGCGGCCGGACAATCTGGGCAAGTACCGTTACGAGCAGCCCATCGTGCGCTACGACAAGATCATCACGAGCAACGACCGGATGAACATATTGTTCACCTTCCAGGACGGCAGCGAATTCCGGAATCAGAACGGATTCGATCCACCGGCGCAAACCGGAAATATGCCGGGCACCGTACGGCGCGACCTCAATGCCGTGGTCGCTTACGACCGGACTCTGTCCCCGACCCGGATCTTGCACGTCCAGGCCAGCTACAACCGCTTCATCCAGAACTTCCCCGACGTCTCGGATCCCAACTTTACCTGGGACAAGCTCGGGATCCGGAAGATGCCGCAGGTGGACACGTTCCCCACCAAGCTGGCGCCCCGCGTCACGGTCAGCGGCTTTGCCAACCTGTTTGGCAACCAGTTCAAGAACCAGAGCTCGCGCCAGCAGTTGAACCTTCAGGGCAATGTGGCTGAAGTTCGCGGCCGGCACAGCTTCAAGTACGGCTTCGAGTGGGCCACCATTATCCGCCACAACAAAGCGTCGGGCCGCGCCTCCGGCGAACTCGGGTTCAACGGCATGTGGTCCCGGCAATTCTTCGGCATCAGCCAGGGTTCCTTGGACGGGAGCTCCGTGGCGGACCTGCTGCTCGGCAACATCGCCAGCGGGTTCATCGCCTTCAACGACACGTTCCTCCGCCGGGAGCCGTACGTTGCAGGGTTCATCCAAGACGACTGGAAGCTCTCGCGGACGCTGACATTGAACCTCGGATTGCGCTACGACGTGCAGTTCCCGCTTTATGAAATCCACAATCGGCTGCTGAACGGTTTCGACTTCGGGTCCGTGCAACCGTTCAGCGACGCAGCCCTGGCGCGCTGGCGGGAACTGGCGGCCGCCGATCCGAACTTTCCCAAACCGCCGGAGGCCATCCGCGGCGGACCCCGCTACGCCGGCACCGCGGGCAACCCGCGCCGCGTCTACGAATGGGATTTAACGAACATCCAGCCGCGATTCGGTGTGGCCTGGAACTTCCTTGCGAAGACCGTCATGCGTGGAGGGTTCGGGATCTTTCACCGGACCGCTACCCAGGGGAATCTCGCCACCGGCTACAGCTTGAACACGAACTACATCAACTCGCTCAACGCGGGGCTGACTCCGAGCAGCGGCCTCACGGGCCCGTACTCGCTCGAAGACCCCTTCCCCGAGGGGGTGGTCCGCCCTCTGGGCAACCGGCTCGGAATCTCCACCAATGTCGGGAGCGGGATTGACTTTGACGCGCGCAACCGCCCGATCCCTCGAACGTTCCAGTGGTCCTATACGCTGGAGCGCGAGCTGCCATGGAATATGGTGCTGGAAGTCTCCTACGTCGGCAGCCTCACCAACAAGGAGCCTCGCACCACCCAGCTCTCCGACATGAGCCGGGAACACTACGATCGGGCGCAAACCGATCCCGGTTTCTACCAGCAAAGAATCCCCAATCCCTGGTTCGGCATCCTGCCCGCCAACACACCTCTCGGGGCATCCTCCACCATCGCCCGCCGCGAGTTGTTGCGGCGCATCCCTCAGTTCAACAGCGTTCGCAACTTCATCAATCCCTGGGGCCGGGTCTGGTACCACGGCCTTCAGACCCGGTTTGAGCGGCGGATGCTCGGCGATCGCTCCAAGGTCGGCGCCGTAACTTGGGTACTGGCCTACACATGGTCCAAGCAGATGGAACGTGTCTGGCTCGACGAGCATACCTTTGAGTGGCGCGGGCCGATTTCCCAGGTGACGGACATTGACCGGTCCCACAACCTGGCATTTGCCGGCATCTGGGATCTGCCGTTCGGCCGCGGCCGGGCTCTTCTGCGAGACATGCGCGGCGTCGGGCAGTTCCTGTTAGGCGGCTGGACGGCCAACGTGAACTTCGTCTACCAATCGGGCGTTCCGCTGGGAGCCTGGCGAAGCTGGGAGTTCCTGTGCGGCGATCCGACCGCAGTGGCCCGCACCGAGACGCAGTGGTTTTTCAATGACCGGAGCCGCTTCAGCGAGTGCTGGCGGCAGTTGCGCCCCTTCGAGTACGTGGTCCTTCCGAACCGCTTCCACCAGATCCGGAGCCACGCCGCGCCTCAGATCGATCTGATGATCTCCAAGAAGTTCGACCTCAAGGAGCGTTACCAGATCGAGTTCCGCGGCGAAGCCTTCAATGCGTTCAATACGCCCTTGCGGGGGGATCCTCCATCCACGAACCCGGCCGCGGCCAACTTCGGCATCCTGCCGGTGGCCCAGTTGAATTTCCCGCGCAACATCCAGCTCGGCATGCGCGTGCGCTTCTAAGCACCGGGACTGCCGTTCCGAATAGCGCAGGCGGCTGGTGGTACGGAGGGGAGCAGAAATGCCCCGAAGTGGGTATTGACTTCCGGGGCGCGCAGGAGTACTTACGAAGTGGGGCATGAATCGGTGCCCGGGAGGTGGCCATGCGCCCTTATACCCTCGTGCAGATGATCGAGTCTCACTCCGACCGGATCACGGACACCATCCTGCGCCGGATCCGTCAAACGCCTTCCCTCTCCGAGATCCGGAAACTTCCCGAGTCGGAACTGCGCGTCCGCGCTCAGGAAGTCCTCCGCCGGCTCGGCCACTGGCTGGCTCTTCGGCACGAATCGGAGCTGGCGTCTCACTATGAAGAGCTGGGCAGGCGGCGCTTCACGGAAGGGGTGCCGCTCCATGAACTCGTGGAATGTTTCCATATCGTCAAGGAAACCACGGTGGATTACATCCGCGGACAAGGCCTGGGGCAGACGTCTGTAGAACTGTACGCGGAAGAGGAGCTCGAATATCGTCTCGACCGCTTCTTTGACCGGCTCATTTACTATGTGGTGCGCGGCTATGAAACGGCCTTGCGCACCGCAGCACACCTGGCAGCCTGAGGCGGGGACAGACCCCCGGGAGGTCTGTCCCCGGTCACGCTCCCCTTTTCAGAAGTAAATCTTCAGCGAGAGCTGAATGATGCGGGCATCCCGGGCGCTGGAATAGGCCCCGAAGTTGGGATCCACCTGTTTGCCGGCCGTATCGAAGCGCGCCGTGGTGTACAAGCCGGAGAACTGCGTGTGGTTCCAGGCGTTGAACAGCTCGGTGCGGAACTGGATGAATCGCTCTTCCGACCACAGAGGTACGCGTTTGCTAATGGCGATGTCCCAGTTGTTCACGCCCGGCCCGTAGAGGATGTTGACGCCCGCGTTGCCGAAGTCGCCCCGGGGCGTGCGCGCGAACATCTCCGTCTTGAAGTTGCGGTAGAAGGTACGCTCGCTCTTGGACAACCGCGGATTGCCCAGTACGGTGATGCGCGCACCTTCCGAGGAGCCGGTGATATCGGCGCCGTCTGTCGTGCTGAATCCCGGCGTAAAGGGGGCCCCGGTGATGAAGGAGGTGATGCCGCTGATCTGCCAGTTGTCCAGGATCCAGCCGAGCGGCCTGGAGCCCAGACGCGCGCCCAGCTTGGGCAGGTCGTAGATGTAGTTGAACACGAACACGTTCGGCCGGTCGAAGGCCAGCGGCCCGTAGTTGCGCTTCCGCGGAGAGAAGTACGGGCTGACACCTTCATAATCGCTGTTGGCCACGCCCAGTGTCTTCGAGCGCGTGTAGGCCAGCCCGAACTGAAGTCCTCGCGTGAAACGCCGGTTCACCGAGACCTGCAGTGAGTTGTAATTGGAGGTGCCGCTGAACTCCTGGAGGTTAATGTCCCCGAAACCGTAATAAGGCCGCAGGAAGTTATCGGGGAGCGGACGTCCCGGCTGCGTCGGATCCTCATTTCTGGGATCGAAGCGGGCAAACATCGGGATCGGATTCAGATTGCGCCGCACGATCAGGTGGCGCGACAATCCGCCCACGTAGGAAACGTCAATGGTCGTATCCCAGATTTGGTGCTGGATGCCGAAGCTGTAGTTCATCGTAGTGGCATGTTTGTTGTTTCCGAGCAGCGTTAGTAAGTTGGACGGCCCGATGGCACCGCCTCCCTGCGCATAGGTGTCCAGGTTGCCGTAGTACAGCGTCGGAGTGTATGCGATGGGCGGGTTGCCGTTGGCGTAGAAGGTGGGGTTGCCCTGGGGCCGGTCTTTGAACATGCCGAAGCCGCCCCGCAGCGCAGTGCGGCCGTTGCCGAACAGATCATAGGCGAAGCCGACACGGGGCCCGAACGCCAGCCATGAAGTCGTGTACAAGCCCGGAGGATACCCGTCCCTGCCGCCCACTCTCATGCCGTTGGCCGGTTCGCCCGAGCCCGGCACGAACTGGCCGATGAGCGGCACGGGAGCGAAGTTGCCGGTCAGCGGGTCCATGGCGACCCGCCGGCCGGAGGGATCGCGCGCGGGAACGTACAGCGCCGGAGCCTTGAGGCGGCTGTAGTAGCTCGGATCAAACGTGCTGATGGTACGATTCAGATCCTCCATCGGGGGCAGATGGTAGAACCTCATGCCGATATCGAGCGTCAGCCGCTTGTTCACGCGCCAGTTGTCTTGCACGTACCACTCGAAATTCCAGAACCACCAGTCGCCGTCCACACGAGCCGTGGCCTCGGAATAGGACTGGAAATTCCCGAGCAGCGCGTTGGCGAAGCTGTGGTTGGAATCGAACGGGTTGTTGGTGTCACGGGAAAAGTTGAAGGCTCCGCGGTAGTTGCCGCCTCCGACCTGGAACTTGCCGGTGCGCTCAAGATAGATGCCCGCCTTGAGCTGGTGCGAGCCTTTCACCTTGCTTACGTTGGCGACAAAGCTGTAAATATCGTTCCAGTTCTGATAGGGGACGTTCCCCAGGCCCGAGTTCGGAGCATTGGCCGGCTGGCCGCCGAACACCACGTTGGGAATATAGCTCGTGGCGCGGGCCGGCAGGTACTTGGTCATGCCCGACTGCGAGTCCGCAAACCACTGGGGCGGGTTCCCCATCTTGGCGCGGTCCACTTTGTCCGTCTCCAGCGGGTCGAAGTACAGATTGTTACGGCTCCTGCCGAAGATGAACTCCGTCACCAGCGTGGGCGAGGCGGTGTAGGTGACGTGCGCCACGTGGCCCTTTCCGGGCTGGCCGAAGCGAACAGGGGTCAGCAGAAAGTTCATCCCTCCGTTGACCCACAGGCCGTACGGGGTGTCCTGCTCGTCCTTATCTTTGATAAAGCGCCAGTAAACCCGCAAAGAGGAGGCCGGATTGGCATCAATCCGGATCACGTCCTGGCGCTTCGGGTAGGCGCCGCTATAGGCAGAACGGTGATTCCAGCGGTAACGATTATTCGGATCCGGATCCGTGTAGTTGGGCATCGGGTAGAAGTTCAGGATGGCCTGTCCCAGTTTGTTAATCCGGCTCTGCGGAATGACGTTGCCGGGGAAGGGCTGGCCGGTCAGAGGATCCCGTACGGTGATCAACGCCCCGTTGACGTCGAAGCTCTGGGAGAAATCCCCGCGACGCTCGAGTTCCGTAGGCATGTTCACGAAGCGGGTGCCGTAGTCCCGCCGCATGCCCACGTACTCTTGCGAAAAGAAGAAAAACAGCTTGTCGCGGTCCGTGTTGAACGTTTTCGGGATAAAGACCGGGCCCCCGATCGAGTAGCCGCTGATGCGGTAGCGGTAAGGCGACTTCGGTGTTCCCGTACGATTGTTGAAGAAGTTGTTGGCGTTCAGGCTCTCATGCCGGTAAAAGTTGTAAGCCGTACCGTGAAAATCTCGGGTGCCGGACTTGGTGATGACCGTGATCACGCCGCCGCCGTTTCTGCCGAATTCCGCCTGATAATTGGAGGTCATGATCTTGATCTCGGCGATAGCGTCCATATTGGGCTGGAAGTGCACCGTGGAGTTGGAGCCCGTGTCGAGATCCGTGATGCCGTCAATCGTCAGGTTCTTCTGGTTTTCGCGGTTGCCGTTGATGAAGGTGCCGCGGATCGAGTCCGGGGACAACGTTTCCCGGCGCTGGGAGAAGTTATCCACCACTCCCGGCACGGTGAGGAGGAATCCGAAAAAGTCACGGCCTTTGATCGCGATGTTCTGAATCTGCTGCTCGGTGATGATGCCGGCTTTCTCGGCGCTGGCAAGCTGAATCGCGGCCGCTTCCGCCGTCACGCTCACGCTTTCGCGAACTTCGCCCACTTCCAGCGTGAGCGTCCCGAGCGTGCGGATCTCGCTGGCGGTCACGATGATGTTGCGCGTTTCGAGTGCCTTGAAGCCGGCCGCCTTGACGGTGAGCGTGTACGTACCGGTCAGCACGTTCGGAAACACCACCGATCCGTCGGGGCCCGAGGTGGCGCTGATCGCCGCTCCGGTGGCCTGATTGGTGAGCGTGCATGCCGCTCCGGGGACGGCCGCCCCCGTCGGGTCCGTGATCACCGCCTTCACAGAGCTGGAGATGGTCTGCGCGGCCGCCAGGGCCGGCAGAAGCAGACAGACAAGAAGCACAGATCGAGCTTTCATAAGAACCTCTTCTCCCCCGGCAGCCAGGCATACGCTGCCGGATTCAGAGTTTTGGAACTGATACTAACCTCTCAGCCGCATACTAGGCTGCAACCCCGGAGGTGTCAATACTGTAAAGCGATTAACAGCTCGGTCTGGAGCCCGACCGGCTCGCCGCGGTGAGCGCCGCAAGCGTGGCTTCCGCCGCTGCCTGCCAGGAAAAGAGCCGGGCGCGGTCTGGTCCGGCGGCTGCCAGGCGCGCCCGCAAAGCCTCATCCGATACCACGCGCTCGAGAGCCGCCAGCATGGCCTCCTCATCGCGAGGGTCAAACAGCAGCGCGGCGCCGCCCGTCAGCCACCGCAAGGGTTCGATATCGGAACAGGCCGTTGGGATCCCTGCGGCAAGCGCCTCCAGCACCGGCAACCCGAAACCTTCAAAGAGGGAGGGATAGACGCACGCGGCGGCCCGCCGGTACAACTCGTACAGCTCCTCTCTCGGGACCCATCCGGCGAGGCGAACGCAACCGGCCAGTCCCGTGGCGCCGGCGGCTCGTTCGACCTCGTTTGCGTGGAAACCTCGAAGGCCCGCCAGCACCAGCCGGTACTCGGGACGCCGGGCCCGGAAGCGGGCAAAGACCCGCACCAGGCGGTCCAGGTTCTTGTGGGGATGCAGCGTCGAAACGGCCAGCACCAGCGGCTCGGGCGGCGACCTCCGGCGCTCGGCGCCGATCGCGAAAAACCGCTCCTCCACTCCGTGCGGAATCACATGGATTTTTTTCTGCGGCGTTTGGTAGTAGTGCGCCAAATCGGCGGCCGTGGCGGCGGACACCGCTACGAGTGCAGCGGACCGCCGCGCCGCCGCCCAGAGCAGGAGTCTCCAGAAGGGCAGGTCGAACCAGCGGAAATACTCCGGGTGGCGCTTATGCTGCAGATCATGAAACACGGTTACCTGCGGGGAGGGGGCCAGCACAGGGGCAGTGAATCCGGGATTGAACAGCACGTCCAGGCGATGCCGGCGTACCTGCCAGGGCAGCACCATCTGCTCCCACAGAATCCGTGCCGGCCGGAACCGCGCCGGCACCGGCTGCCTCAGGATATGGAAATTCGCCTGCGGCGGAGCCAGATCGTCCCCGGTCTCCCGGTTGACAAATACGAGGTAGTCGTTTTCACGGTCCGCGCGGCCGAGCGCCGCCAGCAGGTTCCGCAAATAGATCTCCGTCCCCCCGACACCGCCCGGAATGAGATACAGCGCGTTGACCCCGATGCGCAAGGGCGCCATACCTACGGCGGGGCGGGCGGACCGAGGCGGAGCAGAGCTGTGCGTGCCGCCTCGTTGTGCGGGTTCAGCTCGATAGCCCTCCGGTACTCCTGCGCCGCCTTCCCCAACTCGCCGGCCACGGCGTAGACATGGCCCCGATAGAAGTAAGTCATGTCGTAGCGGGGATCGAGCTTCTCCGCCTGTTCGAGGGCACGCAAGGCTTCTTCGCGCCGGCCGAGTTTGCCGTGGATCATCCCGATCTGTGTATAAATGTGGGCGGTAGGCTCCAGACGCGCGGCCTGCTCGAGCTTTGCGAGCGCCGCCTGCGGCCGTCCGGCACAGTCCTCCGCCAATCCCCAGTCGGCCAGAAGGCTCGCGTCGGGTTTGCCCAGGCGGGCGGCTTCGGCAAAGTGCCGCAGCGCATCCTGACAGCGTCTTTCGACGTAGTAGGCCACCGCCAGATGAAAATGCGCGCGCGCGTTGGACGGGGACTTGGCCACGGAGTCCTCCCAAAGAGCCACCTCGCTGCTCCACACCCGGGCGCGCTGGTGCGTGGCGATGGCGAGCGCAAGCAGCAGGCCGCTCATGACGGCGGCCGCAGCGCCGTGGCTTGCCTTGGTCCGGCGAGCGAATTCCAGCATAACGAACAGCAAGCCGATGAAGGGCAGATAGAGCCTCCGCTCCGCCACCGCGTCGCGAATCGGCACGACCGACGACGTCGGCGCGAACAAAATCCAGGCGACGATCGTCCCGTACCACGCAAGCGGATAGCGGTCGCGGAAATAGAAGGCCGCACCGGTGGCGGCCACAAGGCCGGCGAATCCGAAGATGGCGCCGTGCTCGAAGGGGGTCCGCGAGATGGGATAAGCCCAGTCCACGTTCTGGCCCGCCGGCCACACGAACAACCGCACGTACACCCACAAAGCCCGCCACTGGGTGAAGAAATAGTGGTGCCAGGGCAGGTCTCGCATACCGAATCCCGCGGTCTGGGCGGAGGCGAGCACTTTCCAGACAAACCAAAGCCCGGCCGCCGCGAGGAACGCCAGCAGCGAGTAGAGACGCCAGTTTCTCGCGACGCCCCGCCGGCCGCCCCAGAGCCAGTCGGTCGCCAGCAGCAGCGCCGGTAATACCACGGTGTGCTCTTTGGTCGAGGCCGCGGCGCCGTAAAGCAGCGTGATGCCGAGCGCCGCCGGCCAAGAAATCGCCGGCTCGCGCCGATACAGGAAGAGCGCAAAAGCGCCCAGGAAAAACAGCACACTCAAGGTCTCCGACCGGCTGGCGACGTAGGCCACGGATTCCGTCTGCACCGGGTGCAGCAGGAACACGCCGGCGGCAAACGCGGCAAGAAGTTCGCGCCGTCCCGGCTCCGTCGGTTGCGCCATCGCCAGGACTTTTCGCGCGATCAAGAACACCAGCACCGCACACGCCGTGTGAAACAGCAGGTTGAACAGATGGTAGGTGTACGGCTCCAGCCGCGACAACCGGTAGTTGACCCAGAAGCTCAACATCAGCAACGGGCGCACGCCGGAAATGACGGTGCGCAGCGGTTTGTCGGCAAAGTCGTATGAGTAAAACGGCAGGTACTGGTCGTCAAAGACAAACGGACCGTTCAGCGCCGGACCGTACGCCTGAAGCGCCGCGACGACCGCCAGCGCCGCACCGGCCGCGACGTGCCAGGCCCGGAGGACGAATGCTTGCGCCGCCGGTTTAGCCGGCAGCCTGGCCTTGCCGGGTTTCATGGCCGCCGTGAAGGTGGTATTCCAGGATCGCCACCCGCTGCGCCAGCGCGATGTTGGCGTCCTTCAAATCCGAAATGACCACGGAGAAGCGGTAAAACACGATCAGGAACAGGCATCCCACTACGAAGATTAATGCCAGCGGTGGATCCGCGATGCCGGTGAAGGCCGCGATCTGATCCAGTGCCCAGCGCGAGCGGGAGAGGGCCAGCAGGGCAAACGCCGCACCCAGCCAGCTCACCGAATACTCGACCCGGATGTGGGCGCGGCGGACCGAGCGCAAAACCAGCAGGATCAGCAGCAAGCTGAATCCCGTCATGAAATTCATCAACCGATCCATGGCTATCTCTTCCACAGCCGGCGCTCCAGTTTCAGGATATTGACGAAAACGCCGAGCAGCACGTGCACGATATAGTAAAGTGACTTTACGGCGGTGATGGTGCTTCGTCCGCCCAACCTCGGCCGCATCCGGCAGGGGATCTCGACAAAATCGAAGCGGCGCCGCTGGAGCACCACCAGGGCCTCGATCTCCGGATACTCCAGCGGAAAACTTCTGCTGAACACCTCGAGCGCGGCCCGGTTGACCCCCACGAATCCCGAAGTGGGATCTCTCACGCTCTTGCCCAGAATCGGACGCAGCACCAGCCGGAAAAACCGCGTGCCCAGCAGGCGCACCAGACTGGTGCGGTGCGCGTCGCCGTCCAGATACCGCGATCCGATGACCATCTGCCGCCCGGAGCTCCGCAGGGTCTCATAGAGCCGCGGGATGTCCCGCGGATCGTGCTGGCCGTCGCCATCCACGCGAATGACGTATTCGTAGCCGAGTTCATAGGCCAGCTTGTAGCCGGCCTGCACGGCGCCTCCCAGCCCCAGATGGTGCGGCAGCGACAGCACGGCCGCACCGGCTTGGCGGGCGATCCGGGCAGTTCCGTCCGTCGAGCAATCGTCAATGACGACCACGGGCACTCCCGGCGCCGAATCGCGAATCTCGCGGACAACCTGGCCGATTGCCGCCTGTTCGTTGAATGCCGGCACAATGATCAACAGAGAATCCCGGGACTCCGCGTTCATTGCGCCGCCACCTCCCGCAGGCTGATCGCGTGGGTCGCCAGGAGCTGCGCGAACTCGCGAGCCGGGATTCGTGCTGCCCGCCGGACAGCGCAGCGTTTGCGCCAGAGGGAGTGTGCGCGCAGTGCGGCACACGCATGCGCGCGCGGCACGAACCACACCAGACGCCAGGCTGCATGCCCCTGGGCGCGGTACGCGGCCGCCGCTCCCTGACCTCGCAGGAGGGAAACCACGTGCCAGCCGTATCGGATGGGCGCCGCCGCCAGTGCACGCACGAAAAGGCGGGGCGGAAAATTCTTGGCGACCACATACAGGCGGTTGCGCTCCACCAGGTACGCCTTGAGCGGCGAAGCCGTTCCGGATGTATGCGAGTAACGGTGCTCCACGACCGCTTGCGGAACATAGAGACACTTCCAGCCCGCCCAGCGTGCGCGCAATCCCAGGTCCGTGTCTTCCGAATACAGGAAAAAGTCTTCGTCGAAGCCCCCGATCTGTTCGATCACGGCTCTCCGGTAGAGGGCGGCGCAGGCACTGGGAAAGAGCACCTCTTCTTCGCGGTCGAATTCCCGGGCCGGCCGCCCGTGCCCGCGCTGCTTGCTGCTGCCATCCGCCGCCACCAGCATGCCGGCCGAATCCAGCCGGTCGGTCCGGGCCAGGCGGATCTGGGGCGCGCACATCCCTACATCGGGACGCCGCTCGATGGCCTCCACCAGCCGGCCGAGCCAGTCCGGATGGGCCACGGTATCATCGTTGAGCACGGCGAGCAGCGGAGCCCCGGAAGTGCTCCACCCGCGGTTGACCGCCGCACCGAATCCTTCGTTGGAACGGTTCGCGATGAGGCGTACTCCGGCCGCGGCTGCCGCCGCGCGGCTTCGCCCCTCCCCGCTGTTGTCCACCACGACCACCTCGAAATCCCGGTAGGTCTGCGCGGCCAGCGACTTCAGGCACTCCTCAAGAGCCGCGTCCGCCGCCAGCGTCGGCACCACCACGGTGACTTGGGGACCGGACAAGTCTCGATTGTCAAATTTCGGCCCTGGGCTACGCAAGTCCGGGCTCCGTTGCCGGCGGTGTGAAGACAGCACTTGGAGTTGGTCGCTCGAGCCTGGATGCGTTACGGCGTCGAGGCGAGTGGCGGGCGGATGCGTGCCTTAGAGGCGGTGCTCAGCGGTTCATCAAGTACAGCATCAGGAAGAAGACGCCCGTAAAGACCAGGCTCGTGATCGCCACGATCACGATGTCCGCACTCAATGTGGAGACACGGCGCTCCGGGGTACTCGCTTGGGAACCCACCGGCGCAGCAGCGGATTCCGGAGCAGGTGCGGGAAGGTCATGGCCGCGCTGTGCGAGAGGCTCGCTGTCCACAACCGGGCAGCTCTCCGACGCCGTAAAGGCGTCATTGAGAACGCCGTCGAAAACATGCAGGCGGCCGCTGATCAAGCGCTTCCAGTGGGCAGGATCGAGCGAAAAACGCTCGCGCGCGGCGGGGGGCAACAGCTCGCGAAGCCGTTCGAGCGGCAAGGCGTTCGGATTGGGGACTGCCCAGAAGCCCAACGTGTCCGCCATCTGGCAGGAAGCCCACAACAGCAAATCGGAGCCGGCGCCTTCATTGGGCGCTTCGTGGTGCCGCCGCGCAGCTTGTTGGATCTCCACCGGAAGGCCCCAGCGCTGGGCCAGAATCTCTCCGGCTTCGCAGTGGTCGAGCCCGAATGCCTGCCGCTCCAGTTCCAGGGCGTCTCCGCCGCCGTCCAGCTGGCGCAGCAATTCCACGTATTTCTCCGGGTGGGCGACGAGTAAGCCCAGCCTCCCGATGTCGTGCAGCAGGCCCGCCGTGTAGGCCGTATCTTCCGGCTGGGAGACCAGGCGCGCCAGCTCCGCGTTGAGCAAGGCACAAGCCAGACTGTGCAGCCAGCACCGGTGCAACTCTTTGATTCGAAGCGCAGAGCGGAGATAGTGACTCGTCGCTGCGGTCATGGCCAGATTGTGCACCCGGCGCAAGCCCAGCACGACCAGCGCATGTTGCACGCTGTCAATTCGTGCCGTCATTCCGAACAACGGGGAGTTGGCCAGCCGCAGAAGCTGCGCCGACAGGGCCGTATCGGCCGTAATCAATTCGACGAGCTGCCGGACATCCACTTCTTCGTTCGAGGCCAAGTCCAGCACCCGCAGAACAATGGGCGGAAAAGCCGGAATCTTGGACAAGGAGGGAAGGTCTTTGCCCACCAACTCCGGAGGCTGTCCGGACACGCTCATTCTCCTGTTGCAAAGATCGGGCGTCCCTGCGGAACCTTTAGACTTTGAGGGGGCTCCCCGGCCCCACTCGCTCCGCGCCTGCTCAGGGGATCACCTCAGAGAGCCTGCGCCCCGGGCAGACGCCGCTGACCTGCCGCTTCGCTGGACGGTGCCCGCCCGGTCCCGCCGCTCGCGCGCCTACTCCCCCACCACGGTTACGGTCACTTCGCGCTCGCGGCCGCGGTTGTCAAAATCGCACAGCACGATCTGCTGCCAGGTGCCCGTGCCCAGCTTGCCTTCGATCACGGGGAAACTCTTGGCTGTTCCCACGAGCGCGCTCCGCAGATGCGCGTATCCGTTGTCGTCTCCCCAGCGTGCATTGTGTGCGTAGTCGCTGGTGGCCGGCGCCACTTGCTCCAGCGCGCGCCGCAGGTCCGCCACGCAGCCGGGTTCGAACTCGAGTGTCGTGACGCCCAGCGTCGAACCCCGGCCCGAGATGTTCACGATCCCGGTCTTAATGCCGCTTTCACTTACAATCCGCTCCACCTGTCCGGTGATGTCCAACACGTCGCAATGTCCCCGCGTCGTGATCCGGAAGCGTTTCTGGAAGACCGCCAAGCTTTATTCCTCCTGTTCCGGGGCTCCGGCAATGCCCGCCAGATCCTCCGGGCGAACTTTTTCTACGTTGAAACGCGCCGCCTTGTCCCGCATCGTCTTCAGCACCTGCTCCACCGGGGGAATCTCCTCACGAACCCATCGCAGCGGATTGATGCGAGCCACGACGAAGGTGCGCAGGTACGGGCTCTTCAGGCCCCTCTCTTTGAGCTTAGCCACGATCTCACTGACTTTCTCGTCGAGCTCGAGCAGTTGCGCGGCCAAGTGCTGCCTGTAATCGGCGGCTTGCTTCAAGGGCTCGTCCAGAAACTCCTCCGCTCTGCGCAAGACGGGATGATAAGCGCCTCCGGCGAAAGAAGGTTTCTGTTCGTAACCGATGCCGAGAGTCACGAGCGCCGGCTCCTCCAGATAAAAGGCGAACTCGCGTTCCTTCCGCGCCGGCTCCCGGGCGAGCAGGTTGCGGTAGATCCGGATTACTTCCAGGGAGCGCTCGCGCAGATTGTGTGCCTTCTCCGTATTCAGCGCCAGGATCTGCCAGGCGACTTCGGGATCGGGCACGACCAGCGCCGTGATCGCCCGGGCGCCGAGCCGCTGCATGGCCGCCAGCCGGTGCCGCCCGTTGGGCGTCCAGAAGCCGCCCTCCGGAGCCGGGATCGCAATCACCGGGTCCAGAAAGCGGCCGGTGCGGTCAATGACATCCGCCAGCCGTTTGTGATGCGCCTCCGACAAATCCCGCTGGAAGGGCGTGGGCTCGATGCGATCAATCGGCAGAATGGCCAGCGCCAGGGGCTTTCCTCCCAAAGGCTCCCGATAGGCTCCCACCAGAACACCGCCGCTGCGTTGAATGCGCTCGGCCGTCTCCGCCAGCTCCGGCGCGCGCTCGAGGATGCAGTCCCGCGCCTCGAGGCCCCGGCTGGAGGGAGCCGCCTTGCGAGGCCGGCGGCGCGCAGGTCTGCGCCGGGTCTTCGGGGACTCGCTTTGCTTGGCCACGACCGCTTACGCCCGCCCCGGGACCTCGCCGCCTGAGCCGATGTCCGTGATGGGCGCCTCCCGGTGAAGAGAAAGGTACATGGCTAAGACCACCACCATAGCCAGACCCATCAGCGCCATCAATGCCATCAGGCGCACAACGGTTCGCGTCGGGGCGAAGGCCTCGTGCACATCCTGACTCACGAGCACGATCCAGGCCAGATTCCGGTAATCGTCCCGCAACCCCGTATCCGCGAATGCGATCAGTTTGCGCGCACCCCCGGGCACGTCCGTGACGACGTAGCCAGTCTGGCGTCCTTCCAGCGTGCGGAGGGCATCCTGCACCGCCGAATATTCACTCGACTTCAGATTGGCGGACAAACTGGCTTCCGGAGATACGATGATGGTGCCGTCCTCCTTGACGAGCGACGCGCGGGCCGTCGGGCCGAGCCGGACGCGACCGACGAAAGGAAACAGGCTGGAAACGTCCACTAAGGCGTCCACAGCCCCCGCAAACCGGCTCGTGGCTTCTTCCAGCACCGGCACGCCGATGCCAATGTAATACGACTTGGTGACTTCGTCGTACAAGACATCCGTCACATTGACCGCTCCGCGGCCCTGGGCGTAGATAGCCTGCCAAAACGTTTCATCTGCCTGAAAGTAATCCAGCGTCTTGTGTGTGGCTGCGATTGCGGCTCCCCGCGCATCTGTGACCGTGATGCGCAGGAACCGCGGGTCCAGCTCCCTGTGCCTCCGCAACATGCGGGAGGCCCGTGAGCCCAGCATCCGGCTCACCACGGGATCGGCCTCCGCCGTATTCCATATCTTCTCGATGCGGCCGATGCGGGCAGCGACAGCTTCTTCACTTAACCCCTCGTAGCTCCGATTGGCGGCTTCGACGGCATCCCGGATGGCGGGACTCGCAGCCATCACGCCGACGTCCATGACCCGGTCGTGGACGAACTGGGCGACCTCCGTAGCCGTGGACTCGGCAATGGTCTTGAAGTGCGTTCCGATCGTTCGTTCCAAGGACTTCTCGCTTTGCGAAAGGCTGTACAAGCCGGTGATGCTGATGGGAAGCACCGTCAGCAGCATGGCAATCAGCAAACGCCTGGCGGGAATCCGAAGTTCGTAGCCCTGCGGCGACATGACACACCTCCTCCCTGTTCGGAAAAAGCGGGAACTGAGTCTTTACCCCGCCGCGTCCGGCCAACGCCGGTTGCGGCTCGAGAGGCGGGATGGTGCGGAACGGGCCCGGCCACATCGCAGGCCCCTTAATCAGCATAAACCCGAAACGCCCCGGGGGCGCGGCGCGGCGGCCGGAGCTTTGCGCGACGACCGGTTGTTTATGACCTGAAAATCTGTTGGTCTTGCAACGCGGTTTCATTTTTGCCGCCCATCCCGTTGACAGGTTCCGAGGGAAGAGGGCATACTGGAGTTGCGATGCAACTGAGTCGCAACAAGCTGCCGGAGCCGGCCGCCCATCCCGCGCGCCGCCGCCTGACCGATCTCCGCGAGGGCGAACAGGCCATCCTGGAGCAACTGGAACTTCCCGAGGATTTTGCCCGCAGGTTGATGGAACTCGGCTTCCTCCCCGGCAGCCGCATCACAGCCGCGCGGAGCGCCCCCGGAGGCGATCCGCGCGTCTATCAGGTGGACGGCTCCGAAATCGCGCTGCGCGCGGAAACGGCCTCCCGCCTGCGTATCCGCCCGGCCCGGGACGGATCGTGAGTCTCCGATGAGCGGTTGCCATGATTGCAGCTCCGGCTGCGCCTCTGCCGCAATCCTGGACCGGTCTGCTTCTGCGCAGCACACCGTTGCCATCGTCGGCCCTCCGAACTCCGGCAAATCGACACTGTTCAACCGCCTGACCGGTCTGCGGCAAAAGGTCGCGAATTTCCCCGGAGTCACCGTCGAGCAGCGCACCGGCCGGGCCCGCGTCTCCGGGCGTGAAGTGGAGTTGATTGACCTGCCCGGCCTGTACAGCCTCGAGCCCCGCTCCGAAGATGAGCGCGTGGCCTGCGACGTCCTTCGCGGGCGCATGAAAGGCGTCCCCAAACCCGACGCGATTCTGCTGATCCTCGATGCCACCAACCTGGGACGGCACCTCGTACTGGCCGCTCCGGTCCTGGCCCTCGGAATTCCGACTCTGGTGATCCTGAACATGGCCGACGACCTGCGGCGCCGCGGCGGCCGGGTGGACGTGGAAGCCCTCGCCCGGCAGCTCGGCGCGCCCGTGGCGCTCGTGAGTGCCACCAAAGGCGAGGGGCTCGAAACGGTGTTGGAGTTTTTGTCGGGAACCTTCGGCGTTCCGGCGCCGGTCGAACTCCCCGTACTGCACGACGTGCCCCGCTGCCGCCAGTGGGCCGGCCGCGTGGGAGAACGCGCTTCCTATCACCCGCCCGCTCCCCCGCTGTGGACGCGCCGTCTGGACGCAGTGCTGCTTCATCCCGTGGCCGGACCGGCGATCTTCGGCCTCGTCGTGCTGACGGTGTTTCAGTCCATCTTTTCCTGGGCGCGTCCGTTGATGGATGCCGTGCAGGGGCTGGTGCTGGCCTCCGGCAGTTGGGTCGAGCGCCTGTTGCCGGAATCGCCCCTGCGCGCGCTCCTGGTCGAAGGAGTCTGGGGCGGCGTGGGTTCGGTGGTCGTGTTTCTCCCCCAGATCCTTCTGCTGTTTCTGTTCATCGGCGTGCTGGAGGACTCCGGTTATCTCGCGCGGGCCGCCCTGATTGCGGACCGGACCATGGCGCGCGTCGGACTCCAGGGCAAATCGTTCATCCCTCTGCTGTCGGCCTACGCCTGCGCCGTGCCGGCGATCCTTGCGACGCGCACGATTGAGAACAAGCGCGACCGCATCGCCACGATCCTGATCGCCCCGTTCATGACCTGCTCGGCACGCCTTCCGGTCTACACCCTCATCATCGCCGCGTTCCTGCCCGAGCGGCCGCTCGTCGGGCCTTTTCTCGGCACGCGCGCCGCGGCCCTGCTCGGCTTGTACCTGCTTGGGTTCCTGGCGGCGGTTGCGACGGCCCGTGTGCTGAAGTCTTCCATCCTCAAAAGCGAGCGGACGCCTTTCCTGCTCGAGATGCCGCCCTACCGCTGGCCCACGATCCAGTCTCTGGGACTGCGCCTGCTCGACCGTTCCAAGATCTTCCTGCGCCGGGCCGGAACAGTGATCCTGATGGTAGGTGTCGCGCTGTGGATCCTGGCGCACCTTCCGCTTGAGGATGGCCGGCCGGTGCCGATCGAACGCAGCGTGGCCGGCACGCTCGGCCGCGCCATCGAACCCGTCATCGAACCGCTGGGCTTTAACTGGAAAATCGGCATCGGCCTGATCACGTCGCTCGCCGCCCGCGAGGTCATCGTCGGCACGCTCGGCACCATCTACGGCATGGAAGGGGATGCGCGTTCCGTCGGGCTTCAAGCCGCCTTGCGCCAGGACCTCACGCCGGGCGGGGCCGTGGCGCTGCTGGTCTTCTTCGCCTTCGCCATGCAGTGCGTCTCCACGATCGCCGTCGTGCGGCGGGAAACCGCAGGTTGGAAGTGGCCCGCGCTGCAATTCCTCTACATGGGGTCGCTGGCCTACGCCGGTGCCTTCCTCGCCCATCACCTGGTCAACTGGTGGACCGGGGCGTGAGGGCGGCCCGTGCTAGCATGAAATTCTTCCCATCCATTCCCTATGCGCAACGTCATCATCATCGGATCGGGCTGTGCCGGCAACACGGCCGCTCTGTACACCGCACGCGCCAATCTCCAGCCGCTGGTCGTCACCGGGCACGAGCCGGGCGGCCAGCTGTCCCTGACGACGCTGGTGGAAAACTATCCCGGATTCCCCGACGGCATCAACGGGCCGGAACTGGTCGAGAGCATGCGCCGCCAGGCGGAAAAATTCGGGGCCGAATACGTCAACGGGTCCGTAGTCGAGGTGGATCTGTCGCGCCGGCCCTTCCGCATCAAGATCGAGGACCGCTGGGAAGAGACCCGCGCCCTGATCATCGCCTCCGGCGCCTCGGCACGCTGGCTCGGGCTTCCTTCCGAGCAGAAGCTGATCGGTCGGGGCGTCAGTTCCTGCGCCACCTGTGACGGCTTCTTTTTCCGCGACAAGGAAATCATGGTGGTGGGCGGCGGCGACTCCGCCATGGAGGAGGCCATTTTCCTGACCCGTTTCGGGCGCCGGGTGACCATTGTTCATCGCCGCGACGAATTCCGCGCCTCCAAGATCATGCTCGAGCGCGCACGCAAGAATCCCAAAATCCGCTGGATCACCAGCGCCGTGGTGGACGAAGTCTTCGACGTGGACAAGGGAATCGTCACCGGTGTGCGGCTGAAGAGCACCAAGAACGGCGCCACCTGGGAGGAGCCGGTGGACGGGCTGTTCATCGCCATCGGGCACGTGCCGAACACCAAGGTCTTCCAGGGGCAGATCGAACTCGACGCCGACGGCTACATCGTCTCCAAAGGCGGAGCGCGCACCAGTGTCCCGGGAGTGTTCCACGCCGGCGATGTTCAGGACCGGGTTTACCGCCAGGCGGTGACGGCGGCGGGCGCCGGATGCATGGCCGCGATCGAGGCCGAGCGCTTCCTCGAAGCCGAGGGTCACTAAAGGCGCCTCCGAGCTCGAGGCCGCGGGAGCCCGGAATTCAGGTCCGGCTTCTCAAACCTCGACGGCTGCGGGCCAGTCCCGCTCCGCCCGCGCAAGCCAGTGCCCCAGCGTGTTGAGGGCCCACACGGGCGCCCAAGCGCCGCCTTGCGGCTCGCGCAGGAACCTGGTCCAGATGCGATCGACGCCGGCCGGGTCCACCAGCCCGGAGCGCTTCACCGCCGCCAGTCCCTCCTTGACCGGCTCTTGCAAGGGGCCCAACAGCCACACCGAAAACGGAGCGGAAAAGCCGCGCTTGGCTCTTCGGAGCTGCTCCTCCTCGTAAAACGCAGCACAGATGCGCCGCAGGAGAAACTTATCGGCGCGCCCGCTCGGCAACAGCACATCGCCCGGCATGCCAAACGCCCACTCCACCACATCCCGGTCGAGCAGCGGGACCCGGATCTCCAGCGAATTGGCCATCCCGAAGACGTCGCCGTCACGCAGGAGCGTGGATCCCAGATAGAAGCGCGCTTCCAGCCGGGACACGGAGGCGATGACGTCTCCCGCAACCACGCAGTCGGATCCGTCCATGGCGGGATCATGGAAAGACGGCGTCAGCCCCAGCGCTTCAGCCTGGAGGCCCAGGGCGGCCAGATCGCGGTCCGGCAGGAGCCGCTGGTAGGAAAAGTACAGCGAATGGATGCTGGCATCGGCACGCGCCAGGTCGCGGGCCTTCTCGCGGTTAAGCGAAGGCCGGCGCATTCCCGCCAGCCCCACAAGCCAAGTGCGCCAGGCCTCCGGCATCCATCGCAGCCGGCGCCTCCGCCGGACCCAGAGCGGCACGCCGCGAAACGTCCAGTAGCCTCCGAAAATCTCGTCGCCGCCCTGTCCGGAAAGGGCCACGATAATTCCTTCGCGGCGCACGGCCCGGGAAACCATGTAGGCGTTCACCCCGTCCACCGTCGGTTGATCCAGACGGCGAACCGCGTCGGTCGCCCACTCCAGAGCGCTGCCGGAATCTACCGGGCACACATGGTGCTCGACCTTGAGCCGAAAAGCGGTTTTGCGGGCCACTGCGGCTTCGTCATGGAAGGCGTCCTCGGGAAAAGAAACCGTAAAGGCGTGGATCTGCTCGCCGGCCGAGGCGCGCGCCAAACCGAGCACCGCGGTGGAATCCAGCCCTGAGCTGAGGAACACCCCAACAGGCACGTCGCTCAGCATGTGCCGCCGCACGGCGCGCTCGAGCACGGCGCGGCCCTCTTCGGCCAGCGTGTCGAGCGGCACATGGCGACGTCCCGGATCCGGCTGCGGGATCTGCCAATAGCGAGACTGCCGCACGAGCTTGCCCGCAGCATCCACGGCCATCCACGACCCGGCCGGTAGCATCCGAACGCCTTCCACAATCGTCAGAGGCTCCTGGACGGCGCCGTAGGCCAGATAGGTAGCCAGTCCCCGCCGGTCCACGTCTGCGGCGACGAGGCCGCTGGCCAGCAGTGCACGAAGCTCGGAGGCAAACAGAAACCCGTCCCGGATGGGGGCGTAATACAAAGGCTTGATGCCCAGGTGATCCCGGGCCAGCAGCAGCTCACGGCGTCGGGCATCCCAAAGCGCAAAGGCGAACATGCCACGAAACTTGTCCAGGCAATCCGTGCCCCAGTGCTCGTAGGCCCTCAGGAGAACCTCGGTGTCACAGCGGCTGCGGAACCCGTAGCCTGCCTGCTCCAGTTCCGCCCGCAGATCCCAGAAGTTGTAGATCTCCCCGTTGTAAACCACCAGATCGCCCGTAGCCGGGTTTTCCATCGGCTGATGGCCCAACGGAGACAGATCGAGAATTGCCAGCCGCCGGTGTCCCAGAGCAACAGTGTGCTCGCCTGCCTGTCGCAGTTCGATGCCTTCGTCGTCCGGTCCGCGGTGCACCTGGGCCGCCATCATGCGCAAGACGCTCTGGCGGGCCGCAACGGGCGCCAGCCGCCCAACCCATCCCGCGATGCCGCACATAAGCTCAGTATCCCTTATCGGAGGCTTCCGGATCCGGCTGTCGGACCCGGCAGGTAGTTCTCATAAATCTCCTCCATGCGCCGCACCATGCGTTCCAGCGAAAAATGCTCCCGAATGTGCTGTGCAGCGGCCTCCCCCAGCGCGCGGCGCAGGCCCTCGTCGCCCATGGCGCGCCGGAGCTGGTTTGTCAACTCGCCCAGGTCGTTGTTGGCGAACAGGAGTCCGGTTCGTTCATGAGTCACGAGCTCGGGACAGCCGCCGGCGTCGGTGGCAACCACGCAGCAGCCGGACGCCATCGCCTCCATGACGGCGTTGGGGAACCCTTCGCTCAAGGAAGGGTGGACGAAAATATCTATGCTGCGCAGCAGGGGCGCCACATCGGCTACGGGCGGGTGAAACAGCACGCGGCCTGCAATGCCCAGTTGCGCGCTCTGCCGCTCGAGCGGCTCGCGCTCCGGGCCTCCGCCGGCGATGAGCAGCCGCAGGTCCGGGCGCTCGCCCAGCAGGCCGGCAAAAGCACGGAGCAGCAGGCCGAGGTTCTTTTCCGGCCGCAACACCGCCACCGTCCCAACGACCAGTCCGGCGCCTCGCAACTCAGGAAGCCGCCGCCGGGGGCCCGGCCGGAAGCGTTCCGTGTCCACCCCATTGTGGCAGACATGGATGCGCTCCGGTGGGACGGCATGCACCTCGGAGATGTATTGCCGGAGGGCGCGGGAGTTCACCACGACGCCGTCGGCCACGCGCAGGGCCAGACGCAGAAGCGCCCGATATTTGGCCGGCACTACGTCGAAAAAACAGCGCTGGCTGGCCAGCGTGATCACGCCCGGACGGAGTTGTGTCGCGAATACGCCGAACAGAGTCAGCGCGTAATCGAACGGGTGCACCAGCCGGATGGAGTGCCGGCGGATGTAGTGCCGCAACCGGCGCGCAGATTGGATCGCACTCCAGCCCGTAAGCGACCTCAACGGAAGCCGCCATACCGGAATACCGGCCCGGCGAAGCACCTCCTCGGAAAAGCCGCCCGCGACGGAAACGACGTGCGGCTGGAACCGCCCGCCGGCAAGCCCTGTCGCCGTCTGGACCAGCTGCCGCTCGCTGCCCCCCTCCCCAAGCGAGCGGGCCATCAGCAGCACGGGGATGGCCATCGCTTTATCGGGTGCGGATTCCGACCAGCTCCTGCCGGACGGCCAAGTGGTTGGCCGCGGTAAATCCTACCAGGAACGGAAGGTAGTAGTAGTAGGCCAGATGAGAAAACAGCGTGGCGACCGCATAGGCCACGCTGGCAAGCAATAGCGACAAGGACTGGCCGGTCGCCATGCGGTGGCCGCGCTCCCGGGCAATCATCATGTTCTTATAGTTCAGGCGGATACACAAACCCAGGGCCCACACGTAGAAGATCAGTCCCGGAATCCCGGTTTCACTGGAAACCTGCAAATAGGCGTTATGGGGGTTATGCCAAGTGGATTTTCTCCCGGTTTCCTCCCGGACTCTGATATCCACGGCGGGAGCGAACATCAAGGGGCCGACGCCGAGCAGCGGATGCTCAAAGGTCAGCTCGATGGCCCGCCGTTGAAGATAACGCCGCGCCTCCTGTGACTCGATGGCGCGCTGAACTTCCCTATCCCCGGCCGGCGCCTCCTCAGAAAACACCCACGCCAGCGTCCTCAAGCGGTCCAGGGTGGAGGAGGGTACGAGCGGCAAGATGACCGGAAGGCTTGCCAGCAAGAGGGCGCAGGCCGCCAGGCGCTGACTGCGCCGGGCGGTCGCCAGAAAGGTCAAAACCATGACGATCAGCGTGATGAAATTGCCGCGCGATCCGGTCTTGAGCAGGTACATCAGCGCCACCGGCGTGGCAACGATCACCACCAGGCGGGCGGGCAAGGAGCGCGTCCACAGAAACAACAGCAGGAACGAGAAGGCGTAAAGCAGGTGAAATGCAAGATCATTCGGATTCCCAAGACTCGTGTACGGAACCACAAAGCGCACCCCGTTGAAGTCTCCGTACCGCCAGCAGTAATAGAGCACCATCAGGCCTCCGGTGCCTGCCCAGTACAGCAGCAGCCGCACCTGGCGCAGGGAAAGCGCGGCGGCGCAGAGAAACACGGGGGCGATATGGAAACGGAGTCCGTACTCCCAGAGAAAGTCCAGGCAGAAGCGCGGCCACAGGCCAAACAACCCTGCCAGCCCGTACCAGGCGTACAACAAAAGCCACGGCAGCAACAGCGGGGTTCGGAAAAAACGCCCCAAATGGCCGTGAAACATGCAAACGAGCAACGCGCCGAACCCGATGGCGGCAACAATGTGCACCTTGATGTTCAGGTAGGTGGTAAGGATTTCCGGAACGATGGCAAGGTGCAGGAAAACGTAACAGCCGAGCAGAAACGCACACGCCGTCGCCAGAGGCGTGGCGGGCGGCGCCTCGAGCCCCACCCCGGGTCCGGGCGAACCCGTCAAGGTCCGCGGCAGAGGGGGCGCAGCGCCCGTTTTGGTGGCCGGGGCGGTTATTAGTCCCGTCTGGCGGCTGCGCACATCCCTAGCTTAGCAATCCCGCTGCCACGACTTTAGGCCTGTGCACGGGCGGCCCCGCGGCTCAGGTGGAAAAACTCCGCGATATCCTGCAGCGCCAGCAGATACCGCAGATACGGCGGAGAATTCTTAGGCGGCGCAATGACCCCCCAGGCCTCTGCCCAGGCAAACGTGTGGAACACCTCCGGAGTTCGGCGAGCCATCGCGAGGCGATCCCAGGCTTCCCGGAGCCGTGCGAGCTCGGCGAACGATCGGACCAGCGTGGCAGACAGCGGCATCCTCATCCGCAACGGCCCAGGAGCGTGTGAAGCCCGCTGACCTTACTGAAGAAAATCGGCAGGGGCACGTGACCGGGAATCGCCAGGCGCGGAATCGCATAGCGTGGCGGAGTTGCGCCGGCTCGGCGATCCTCGACAGAAAATGCCACAGAGTAACCCGCTTTTTCCGCCTCCTGCATGACCAGAGGCGAATAATCATCCCGCGATCCGTTCGGATACGCGATCACCCTGCAACGGTATCCGGTTTGCTGCTCGATGGCCGCACGACTTTCACACAGTTCCGCTGCCACCGCCTCCCGGGCGAGCCCGCTAAGGATCGGATGGGAACGCGTATGCGAGCCGATTTCAAAGCCGTACTCGACCAACTTACACGCCTCTTCCCAACTCATGAACTCATGTACCTCAGGGTCGTAGTGCGAGGGGGAGGCGGGCGTCTCGGAACGCAGCCAGACCAGGAATTCGTTGCGGGCTTCCGCCGGAATCCGCTTGCAAGCCTGGCCGATCCGCCAGGCGATTTGCCAGCGCTCGGACGCGGTATCTGTCGTCGAAAAGCGAAAGGTGCCGACGGGCGTAGTCAGCACGGATTCCGGCCAGTCAAGAACGCGGAGCAGAATCTCGTCAGGCCACAATATGCTGCGGCTGCCGATATAGTCCGTCGTCAGATGAAAAATCGCGGGGATACCTTTTCGCCGGAGGATCGGTGCCGCGTGCGTGACATTGTTTCGATATCCATCGTCGAAGGTGATCAACACCGAATTTTTTGGCAACGGCTTTTCTTCCGTGATCGCCGCAATGAGATCCGCCCCTGAGATCGGCGTGAACCACTTGGCGATATAGTCGAGTTGGGCCTCGAATTCCGGTATGCTCACCGTGTTGGCGTAAAGCTGGCGCCCGGAGGGGCGGCCGGCCTCGATGACACCGTGATAGCAGAGCACTGCGAGCGACGCGGAGTAAAGCTTCCGGCAGAGAGCGTTGACTTGCAGTACTTCCGCCGCCCCAAAGCCGTACCTTTTCAGGTGCATCAGAGCCCGATTATAGCGGACGGTGAAGTCGTGGCAGGGATTTAGCGGGCCAGACCAGGTCCCGGCACAGGTGCTCCGGGCCGCTCGAGTTTTGTGGCGGCGGCCGTAGATCAGACCCTTTGAGACCTGTCCCGCCGGCCGCCGCCCCGCGAATCAAAGGGCGCGCAGAAAGGCGGTGAGATCCGATTTCTCTTGCGCCGTCAGCTTCAGCTCCAGGATCAGGTTGAAAAACTCCACCGTATCTTCGAGCGTCAGCAGGCGCCCGTCATGCAGATACGGCGGAGAATCCTTGATGCCCCGCAAGGTGAAGGTCTTGATCGGACCGTCGGCCGAGGCCATGCGCCCGTTGATCATGCGCGGCTTGTAAAACCGCTCGGCGCGCAGGTTGTGCATGAGATTGTCGGTATAGTACGGCGCCGGATGGCAGGTCCCGCATTTGGCTTTGCCGAAGAACAGCTCCTGGCCGCGCAGTTCTTCCGGCGTCGCCTTCCGCGGATCGAGCTTACCGTCAATGCCCAGCTTGGGAGCCGGAGGGAAGTCGAGCAGCGCCTGGAACTCCGCCATGAAGTGCACCTGGCTGCCGCGCTCCAGGATATTGACGCCTTTCTTGGTGGCGATCACGGGGTCGCCGTCGAAATATGCGGCCCGCTGCTCGAATTCGGTGAAATCTTCCACGCTCTTGAGCGCCCGCTGGGAGCCGAACAGTCGCTGCACGTTGACGCCCCGCAGGGAGGGAGTGTCAATCCGGTGCCGGAACTCCTGGGGGCGGATATCGCCCACCAGGTGCGTGGCTCCGTTGGTGTGCCCGTTGGCGTGGCAGTCAAAGCAGGCCACGCCGCGGCTCGGGCGCTCGGACCGCCGGTCCTCGGTCTGGTTGAACTGCTGCTGCGGAAAAGGCGTCACCAGCAGGCGCAGCCCTTCCAGTTGCTTCGGATTCAGAATGCCGTTGAAGAGTTGATAGTAGTTGGCGATGGTGACCAGTTGCCCGCGCGAGACGTCGCCCAGATCCGGACGCGTGGTCAGGTAGATCGGGGCGGGAAATTCGGGCAGCAGGTGATCCGGCAGATCGAAATCCAGATCGAAACGGGTCAGGTCCCGCTCCTCCTGGCGTTTGATTTCGTCAATCAAGAAGCGAGGGAACAACATGCCGCCCTCAGGGTGGTTGGGATGCGGCAGCGGCAGGAAGCCCTGGGGAAACAGGTCCTTGTCGCGGATTTCCTCCGGGGTCATCTGCGCCAGGCGTTCCCAGGTAACCCCCGCCGCGAGCTTCACCCGCACGCCCTGCTGTACGGGTTTTCCGCGGCTCATGGTCACGCCCGGAGCCGGCCGGTTGCTCAAATCGTACCGCGCCTCGAGCAGCGCCATGTGCCGCTTCATGATTTCAGGTTTGGCCGCCTTCATCCGGGCCAGAATGGCGGCAAAATCCTCGTGGACGGCCACGGGTGCGTAGCTGGTGGCCCGGGTGGCCGGCTGCTGAGAATGGAGCAGGGCGCCGCTTGCCGCGATGCCTGCCCCGAGTGCCATGCTCTTCCAGAATTGGATTCTCATGTCGGAGTCCTCCCCTCGTGCCGGTCGCCGGCAGCGGAGTTGTGCCGGCGCGGAGAAAAGATGTTAACTCGAAAACGATCCGATGTCAACTGAGAATCATTCTCAGTTTAGCCGGGCACCACCCGGTAATGGAGGAAGTCCTTGGTCGCGCCGCGGTTCAGCCGGCGAAACAGCTTGAAGTGATCCGTCCGGCCGGGAGTGATCACCTCTCCGAAGTGAATCAGGGCTCCGGCCAGATCTTGAAGAGGATTGCCCAGGTCCAGATCCACGTCAGCGAAAACCCCTTCTGCGGTGCCGGCGTCGCGCGGCACCGCCACGACCGCCTGTAAGGAAGGCCGCCCTTCCTGGCGGAAGCTGTGCAGGATGAACTGCTCCGTGCCGATCCCGGCCCGCGAAAGCACCCGGAAGTGGACCTGTGCGCTCGGCGTGCCCTCTGCGTAGAACGGTTTGGCCGGATCCCGCACCAGCCGCTCGAGCACGTCATAAAACTCCCGGTCCGCACGGGCGGCAATCCGGTCCGTATCGGCGAAAAACACGCTCCGGACGGTGCGCAGCAGCGGCCGTCTCGGGGTCGGGGCCGGGGTGGCGCGGAGTTTTGCCAGCAGATTCAGCAGGCACGCCTTGCGCCGTGCACGCACCGTGGGAGCCTCGAGCCAAGCCGCGCATGGCTGGCCATCCAAAACCGAGTCCGGATCCAGCAGTACACGGGCAATTTCCGGATCGAAAGATGCGACAGGTCCTGTAAGTTCAATCCGCCTGGGATCCGGCCGTATCTGTACCTCCACGCGGGTTTCTTCGCCTTCCCGGATCTCGACCGTCACGGGCATGTCCGGCGTCACGAGATCCGCGATGCTGAGCTGAACGCGCACGGCGCCGCTCGGCAGCGCCTCCGGATCCTTCCCCTCAAGCACGAGATCGCCTGCGTCCAGACGCAGGTTGGCCCGGAAGGTGCCGAGCGGCCAGTCCCGCAACTGGGCCACGCGGCGCATGCGGTATTCCATGACGGGATTGGCGGCCCAGAACTGGAGAGTCAGTCCGCGCGGCAGTGCATCGGTTTCCCCCTCAAGCGTCACACCTTCCTGCGGATCCAGGCGCAGAATCGGCAACCGCCGCCCGTTTTCGACGAGCTGGAAGCGGACACGTTCGTGCACGTCAACGGCCCTCTTCGATCATCAGCTTTGCCAGGCGCTCGGCCAGAGCCGCGATCGTCTTGGAGGGGTTGGCGCCGATGGCCTCCGGAATGATGCTGCCGTCGGCGACATACAGATTGCGGCACCCGAATACTTCACCCCGGTGGTCCACGACACCGCGCGTGGGGTCGGTGGCCATGTTACAGCCGCCGAGGGGATGCACGGTAACCAGATCACGCGCCAGCGTCCAGGTGAGCGGCACGAAGGGTGCCCCGGCGGTGGCCCGCGCCAGGCGCTTGTGCATTTCGATCAAGGCGTTGAAGGCCGGCTCGGATGCCGTCACATCCCAGTCGAGGTGGAGGCGGTGCTCGCCGAACAACCACCATCGCCGGCGCAGGCGCAGCCTGCCATTGGCTGCGTCCCGGGCATTGCCGAACCACGGCATGGCGGTACGCAGCGGATCGCCCTGACTTAACAGGAAGCGCAGCGACTCAACAAAGGCGCGGGCACGGGAACCCTCCGGGCTTTCCGCCGCTTTGGACGTCAGGAAATTTCTCACCAGGTCCGGGAAGCCGCCGTCCTCGATGATAAAGTGATGGCGGCCGTCCAGGCTGCGCTCGCCCAGGAAATCAATCGCCGCAGTAATGGTTGGACCGACGGTGGGGCGCGCATCACGGCCGGCGTGGAAAGCCGGCGTCAGAAAATTGCCGTTCGAACTCCAGTTTTCGCCCACGCGACTGCTGATGGCGGGCAGGGTGCGGAACTGGTTCCGGCAGCGCAACAACAGTTCGGTGGAGCCCAGGGAGCCCGCGGCCAGGACGACGATGCGTCCCGTCACGCTTCCCGGAATGCGAGTTCCGCCTTCCAGGCGGTCGTAAGAAACCCGGTATCCTTCCGGTGCAGTCTCCAGGCGTGTGACCAGGTGCAGCGGGCGGAATTCGGCCCCGTGGCGCTCGGCCGTCGGGATGTAGTTCAGGTCCAGCGTATTCTTCGCGCGGGCTTCGCAGCCGATCACGCAGTTGCCCAGATGCACGCACGTACCTTGCTGCTGGCCGTGCGCGTTGAGGAAACGGCGCGAGTGCTGCAGGTTGTGCGGATCCGGCAGGCCGTAGTGCCAGTTCTCGTCGAAGGCCACCGCCAGCGGCAGAGTGCGGAAACGGTCTGCGTATCCGGTTGCCTGCGCCGCATCTTGCATGAGGCGGGTACGCTCGGTCCACTGATTGGCCGGGATTTCGCGGATGGCCAGCATCTGGCCGACGCGCTCGTAATAGGGCCGGAGCTCCTGGTAGGTGATCTCGGGCGGCCAGCCGGCTGCGAACAACTCCGGCTTGGCTTCAATGGAGACGTTGGCGTAAATCAACGAACCACCGCCGACGCCGGCGCCGAGGACAATGGTCATGTTGGGAAACACGCGAAGGTCAATCCAGCCGTTGCGCTTCTCCGGAGAGGAAGCGTCGAAGATCCATGCGTCGTCCGGACGGCGCGGGTAGTCCTCGGGCCGCCAGCGCCGCCCCCGCTCGAGCACGAGCACGCGATAGCCCGCCTCCGCCAGCCGGCACGCAACCACCGATCCCCCGAAGCCGCTGCCGACAACAACCGCATCGAAATCCGCCGCCATGAGCCCCTCCCGGCGGGCGCAATGCTTGCGTCCGCCTTCCCGGTCACTGTACGCCGAAATGCGGGAAAACACAAGCGCCGGGTGCATCCCTGCTTTGCCTGCACGCGCACCCGTGCAAAACGAAGTTCCAGACTACCCGACGGTTACCACTCCAGGCGGACGCCCATGCGGAAGGCTCGCGGCCCGGGCTGATCACCCGTAGAGGCGCCGTTCACGCCTCCGACACCACTGATGACCCCCACCTGCGCTGTCGAAGAGATGTTGGTGGCCGGGTTACTCCAGTTCGGATGGTTGAAGACGTTCGTCGCCGTCAATTCCCAGCGCAGCCGCGGCGCCCGCTCCCCGAAATCGAAGTTCTTGATCAGACCCATGTGCCAGACATTGACCCAGGGGCCTTTGATGACGCCTTTTGCCGAGGAGCCGAACCGGCCAAGAGGCGGTGGCGCAAACGCGGAAGCATCGAACCAGCGGCTCACGGTTCGTTGCTCCTTGGGCAGATTGGGATCGCGAAGCAGGTCCGGCCGGATGGTGACGTTAGCGGGCGTGCGGCTGGTGGTGAACGCAGTTCCCGTCGGATCCGGCCCCGTCCACAAGGGCGTGAGGAACTGCCCTGAGTAGTAGCTGTAGATGCCGCTCAACTCCCAGCCGCCGACGGCCAGATCGAGCGCCCGACCGGCGCCCCCGAGGAATTTCTTGCCCTTGCCGAAGGGCAATTGGTAGATCCAGTTCGCCGTGACACGGTGCGTGGGGATATCCAGGGCCACCGCCCGCTCCCGCCGGCGGTCGAACGGATTCTCCGCCGACTCGCCGCGGTTCAGATCGCCGATGTCCCGCGCCCAGACCCAGGAAGCCTGGTAGTAAAGCCCGTTGGACATCTTGCGCTCGGCTTCCACCGTAAAGCCGTGGTACTGATGACCGGCTCCGTTCGTGAAATAGCTGATGCCCGGGTAGCGTGGGAACGGCCGGGGTTTGTCCACAAACGAGCGACTGTCGGGAACCGGCGCATTATAGTTGTAACTCCAGTCGCCCTGGCGCGTGTTTGTCCCGATATAAGAAAGGCGGAATCCTGTCTCCCACCGGCTATGTTCGATCGTGACATTCCATTGCATGCTGTAAGGCATGCGCAGGTCCGGATTCACAGCCGCCGGCAACCCCACGGTGCTCGGTCCGCCCGTGCTCGCAGCCGGGAAGACACGCGGCAGGATCACGTCCGGATTCGGAGTGGGATTCGTGTAACTGGGCTCGTTGATGACATAGGGAATGCCGCCGTGGCTGATGTTACGTGGTACGACGTCATAGAAGATCCCGAAGCCCGTGCGGAAAACCGTCCGCTCGCCCCACGGCCTCCACGCCAGCCCGATGCGGGGCGCAAAGTTGTTGCGGTCGCTCCGGATCAGCGTCTGATCCGGTAGTCCCGCCTGGCGGGCCGTCATCACCTCGACATATCCGGTCGGCATGAGGGGGCTCACCAGATTGGAAGAGCCGTTGGGAATAATGATTTTCCCCGTACCGATGTCAAACAGGGACGCCCGGCCGTGCTCCTCGATCCACACCGGGTGGTACTCATACCGAATCCCCAAATTGACCGTCAATCGCGGATTTAGCTTCCAGTCGTCCTGGAAGAAGAAGTCATACTGCCAGCGCAGCCGGTCCACGACGACGAAGGGAAACGCCCGCGCCACGGTGGTGGGAATCCCCAGCAGAAAGTCCGCGTACGGAAAGCCGGTGAACCGGTTGGAAAAAGTGGCGCTGCCAAACAGGTTCGCATTCGCCTGGCCGTCGTCCCATTCGACGCGCGTAAGGTTGAAGCCCGCCTTGAAGTTATGTTTCCCTCGAAACCAGCTTAAATGTTCTTGAAATTCCTGGAGAAAGTTGCGAAAACCCGGCCTCCGGTAATCTACTTGGGTGATCGGCGTCAGCCCGAGACCCGACCAGTTAACCTTGAAAATCCCGCTCACATCCGGCAGGTTCGGCACTAGTCCGACCAGCCCGAGGTCGCGTACGACTTCATTGCCCTTCAGCGGTCCTTCGATCGGGTTGTTGTTCAGCGCCATCCCATATCGAAACTCGTTCAACAACGTGGGACTGAAGGTGTGGGTCCACGAGGCGGTGACAGCACGGTTGTCCCTCCGCTGGAAGCGGCGGCCGATGGTGGGGAGATTCCCTTCGTACGGCCGGTTGTAAAGTCGCTGGAACGTGAAGCGCCCGAAGACCGAATCGCGGCTGGAGACCTTGTGGTCCCCTCGCACCGTGATGTAGGTCGAAGGGTCCCGGGGCCGGATTTTGTTCTCCCGGTAGTTCTGACTCACAAGCACGTTGGGATCGCCGAAGTTGGGTAAAGGATAAAAGCGGTCCTGAATTTTCTTGGCCACGCTATTGATCCGATCCGCCGGGATGCGGTTGCCAGGGAAGGGCTGCCCCGTCGTGGGATCCCGAACCACGGCCGTCAGCCGGGAAAAATCTCCGGCACGCCAGGCTTCCAGCGGAACCGTGGGATTGAGAATGTCCGTCACCGGACTGCCGCGGGAGGTCTCGAACGAGAAGAAAAAAAACGTACGGTCCTTGCCGTGGTAGAGTTTCGGCAGGAAAACGGGGCCGCCGACGCTGCCGCCTGGCGTGTGCCCGATCCCGGTTCCTCGGGCCAGGGCAAACGGATTCCGGGCCCGGAACCAGGGCGTGGAGTAATAGTCGAAAACGTTGCCGTGGAGCTCGTTCGTCCCCGACTTGGAGATCATGGTGACCTGGCCGATGGTGCCGAATTCGGCCGTGTTGTTGGACATGTCAATCTTGATCTCTTGGAAGGATTCAATGTAGTTGGCAAGCGGCCCGATCTGCGTTTCGTCCACACCGTCGCTCATCGTGGTACCGTCAATGGCCCAGTGCGACTGATTGCCGCGGCTCCCGGCAAACCGGATGGTGGAGGAGCCTCCGCCGGCCTGGAGCACGTTCGGCGAGAGGGCAAGAAACGCCCAGATACCCCGCGTGTTCAACGGAATGGACTTCAGCAGGTCCGCAGTCTTCGTGTCGGAGATGCGTGCCGTCTCCGTCTCGATGAGTGTGGCGCCGGCCGTAACCTCGATGCGTGTCTCCACAGTGCCTACTTCCAAACGAATGTCCAGGCGCCGGTAGTCGCGGGCTTCGAGCACGACGTCTTGAGCCACGAACTCCTGAAAGCCGGGGCCGCGGGCCGTCACCACATACTTGCCCTCGCGGAGTTGCGCCAGCGTGTAAATCCCCGCTTCGTTCGACACCGTCGAAGACTCGATCCCCGTGGCCTGGTGCTTTGCCCGAATTGTGACGTGGGGTACCGCAGCGCCTGTGGGATCGGTGACGGTTCCCGTAATCGTGGCAAAGGTCGTTTGAGCCGAGGCCGTTCCCGCCAACACCAGGGACCAGCAAAGGACAAACCGACACACCATCGGCCCATGCATGGCTAACCTCCCATTGGCAACAATCTAACCTAGAATCGAGGCGCGGTCAATCATTTTCCGGGCCGGAGTACGTCCCGTGCGCCACCGGCTGGCTCATGGCTGGGATCTTGAAGACCGGGCCGGTCTCGGCCCGGAGCTGATCGGCCGGTTCCTGCGACCGGCGGTCCGGGCGGTCCCTTCCGCCGTGGCCCGCCGGCTGGGACCTTGCCGGATCATCATCCTGCCATCCCTCGGCGCTTCCGTTCGTTCACGCTGGACCCGAGCGCCGGGGGAGCTGGAAGTTTCCCTTGCGGCGGAAGGCTCGCAGCCCCACGAGTTGGCCCTGGAGTTGCTGCTGTGCGTGGGGCAGGTGCTGTGGGAAATTTCGCCCCAGGAGCACCCGGGCTGGCTTGCGCTGCTCAATGAGGAGTTCACTGAGGGCATTGCCGGAGAGATTGACCAGGACGTCCTCGCGCTGAAACGGGCTCTGCTGTCGCGTCCCTATGCGGCCCGGAGCCTGCGCTGGACCCGGCGCTACGCCGCGGCTGCTTTCGCGGCGACGGTGGCCGAGTACATCCACGCCCTCTGGCACGACGTGACCGTGCGGGAAGGCCCCGAACACCTGCCCGCCGCCGCGCTGCTCCGGCGTCTGAAGTTCCTGGCCCGCCGCTACCCGCCGGACCGGGGTCACCGACTTTTTCCGCCAGAACGCTCGCGCCCCAGCAGGTGAGTGAAAATCCGCGGCGGCCCTCGTATCCTGAAACAATGAAGCCTCGCTTTTCCGGTCCCAGAGGGATGGAACCGGACGTGCTACGCGTTCGCAAGCGGGTTGGTGTTGCCGCCCGCGCAAAAGGAACGAGCTGACATGTCGGAACCCACACTCACCATCACCGATAACCGAACCGGCCAGTCCTATACGATCCCCCTGTTCAAAGGCGCCGTTCGCGCCATGGATCTGCGCCAGATCAAAACCTCGCCCGAAGATTTCGGGCTGATGAGCTACGATCCGGCTTTCATGAACACCGCCTCCTGCCAGAGCGCCATCACCTTCATTGACGGCGACAAGGGGATCCTGCGCTATCGCGGCTATCCGATCGAGGAACTCGCCGAGAACTGTACCTTTCTCGAAGTGGCCTACCTGCTGATTTTCGGCGAACTGCCCACCGCGAGCCAGCTTCAGGACTGGGTGCGGCAGATCACGCTGCACACCATGATCCACGAGAACATCAAGAAGTTCATGGACGGATTCCATTACGACGCGCACCCGATGGGGATGATGGTGAGCACCGTGGCCGCCCTGTCCACCTTTTACCCCGAGGCCAAGAATATCCGCGATCCGGAAGTGCGACACGTACAGATCCTGCGCCTGCTCGGCAAGATGCCCACGATCGCCGCCTACTGCTACCGCCACAGCCTCGGCCTGCCGTATGTGTATCCCGACAACTCGCTGGGCTACACGGAAAACTTCATGAACATGCTTTGGAAAATGCCGGCTGAGCCGAAATATCAGCCGAATGCGGTGCTGGCCCGGGCGCTGGACATTCTCTTCATCCTCCACGCGGACCACGAGCAGAACTGCAGCACCAACGCCATGCGGTCCGTCGGCAGTTCCCAGGCGGATCCGTTTGTGACGACGGCCGCCGCCATCGCCGCCCTCTCCGGCCCGCTCCACGGCGGCGCCAATGAAGCCGTGCTGCGCATGCTGGATGAAATCGGAACCCGGGAGAACATCCCCGCCTTTATCGAACAGGTCAAGGCCGGCCGGCGTCGCCTCATGGGTTTCGGCCACCGCGTCTACAAAAACTACGACCCGCGGGCCCGCATCATCAAACAGACCGCGGATCGCGTCTTCGAAGTGACCGGACGGAACCCCAAGCTGGACATTGCGCTCGAGCTGGAGCGGATTGCCCTCGAAGACGAATACTTCGTCTCCCGCAGGCTGTATCCCAACGTGGACTTTTACTCGGGGATCATCTACCAGGCCATGGGGTTCACCCCGGACATGTTCACGGTGCTGTTTGCCATTCCCCGCACGGCCGGCTGGCTGGCGCAGTGGCAGGAGATGCTCCAGGATCCCGAGCAGAAGATTGCGCGGCCGCGGCAGATCTACACCGGCCACGCAAAGCGGCCATTCGTGCGCCCGCCCGAGCGCGGGGCCGCCCTGGCTACGCCGTCGTAACGGAAGGCGGCCGCCGCCCTAGCTCAGCCGCCCAGCAACTGCGGCAAGAGTTCCGGCTCGGGCCCCTCCAGCGGAACCGACGCCGTGCCGTATTCATAGCCCTTTTCGAAGGCACGCAAGTTCAGTTCCCGCATGGCAGGTGGAACCGAATCTTCGACCGCGCGGCGCAGCGCGTCGGGGTCCAAAAGCTGCGTGACCGCGCCGAAGAACCCGACGACGACCACGTTCATCACCATGCGCCGGCCGAGCTCCTCAGCAAGGCGCGTTGCCGGCACGCCGTGGACTCGGATTCCCCGGCCGACGTCGCTCAGGTGGACCAGATCCCGCTCCACAATGAGCGTACCGCCGTCTTTGAGCTCCGGAAGGAACCGCGTGTAGGCTTCCTGTGAGAGCGCCACCAGCACGTCGGTCCGCGTCACATACGGATAGAGGATCGGCGCATCGGATATGACCAGCTGCGCACTGGAGGATCCGCCCCGGGATTCCGGCCCGAAGGCCTGGGTCATGACTGCATGGCCGCCTGCGTAAATCGAAGCCGCTTTGCCGATGATCGTGGCCGACAGGATGACGCCCTGCCCGCCGAAGCCAGCGATGCGGACTTCCGTCAGCCGCACAGGCATGCCGGTTCCTCCACAAAGCGGTCGCCGAGCTGGGCGCGGTGCTGGGCGCGCATGAGCTCCAGGTAGTCCGGACGGTCGCGGTCCACGAATTTGCCGACGATGATCTCACCGCGCTTTTCCAACCCGACCTCGCTGGTGGGCGCCCCGTGGCGGATCTTGCTCTTTTCCTTGTAGTACTTCATGGTGTCCAGCCCGTCGCCGAGTTTGTTGCGGCGTTCATACAGCGTGGGGCAGGGTGAGAGCACCTCGATGAAACAAAAACCCGGTTTCTTCAGGATTTCGACCATCGAGCGCGTCAACTGCCGGACGTGGAACGTGGTCCACCGCGCCACATAGACGGCGCCCGCTGCGTCCATCAGGTGCGGCAAATTGAACGCCGGCTCGAAGCCGCCGTAAGGCGACGTGGTCGTAATCGAACTGGGGGGCGTGGTGGGACCGGACTGCCCGCCCGTCATGGCATACAGAAAATTGTTGATGCAGATCACCTTGATGTCCACGTTGCGCCGTGCGGCATGAATGATGTGATTGCCGCCGATGGCGAACAGGTCGCCGTCCCCGGAGTAGACCACGACCTTGAGGGCGGGGTTGGCCAGTTTCAGCCCCGTGGCGAAGGGGACTGCGCGGCCGTGCGTGGTGTGGAAGGAATCGAGCGCCACGTAGCCAGCCACCCGGCCCGAGCACCCGATGCCCGAAACCACCACGAGACGGTCGAGATCTTCCTTGGACTCGATCAGCGCGCGGACGAAACAGTTCAAGCTGGTTCCGATCCCGCACCCGGGACACCAGATATGCGGCAGCCGGTCCGTACGCAGATACGGCTCAACCGGATTCTCAACCGGAACCTCCACCTGATCCAGCGCTTCGATCATCGGGCCGCCTCCTCGATGACGGAAAGAATTTGCTCGGGCCGGTGCACCGTGCCTCCCGCGTGAGGCACCCCGTAAGTCCGGGCGGCCCCGCCCGCCGCCCGCTCCACTTCCCGGACGATCTGGCCCAGATTCAGCTCCGGTACGACGAAGGCGCCGGTCCGGCGCGCCAGATCGCGGATCTTCTCGTCCGGGAACGGCCAGATGGTGATGAGCCGCAGTTTGCCCACGCGGATGCCCTTGGCGCGCGCCAGATCGATCGCGCGCTGCGCCACGCGCGATGTGATCCCGTAGGAGACCACCACTACGTCGGCATCGTCCGTGCCTTCCTCCTCATAGAAAGCCAGTTCGCCGGCAGCGCGGCGGATTTTCTCTTTCAGCCGCCGCACCAGTTTGTCCTGCACCTCCGGCGTGATGAGGGGATAACCGCGCTCGTCGTGTGTAACCCCCGTGACGTGGAACCGGTATCCGTCGCCGGCGCGCACCATTTCCGGCACGAGATCTTCGCACGGTTCGAACGGCTTGTATTCTCCGGGAGGCTTCCGCGTGTACCGCCTCGGGTAAACTTCGATCTCCTCGGCCGGCGGGATGACGACCTTTTCCGTCATGTGCCCGACGACTTCATCCATCATGAACATGACCGGAGTCCGGTACTGTTCTGCAAGGTTGAAGGCCCTGACCGTCAGGTCGAAACATTCCTGCGGAGAGTTCGGCGAAAGCGCGATGATCTCGTAATCACCGTGGGAGCCCCACCGTGCTTGCATCATGTCGCCCTGGGCGGGCAACGTCGGAAGCCCCGTAGAGGGTCCGCCGCGCTGCACGTTGACGATCACGCACGGCGTCTCGGTCATCACCGCCAGTCCCACGTGCTCCATCATCAGGGAGAAGCCCGGCCCGGAGGTGACGGTGAACGCCTTGGCGCCGGCCCAGACCGCTCCCAGAATCGCAATGGAGGCCGCCAGCTCGTCCTCCATCTGGATGAACAGACCTCCCACGGTGGGGATGCGGGCGGCAAACCGCTCGACCACCTCGGTCGAAGGCGTGATGGGGTAGCCTGCGGCAAATCGCGCACCGGCGGCCAAAGCGCCCTCGCAGCAGGCATGGTCTCCGTCCATGAAATGGACGCCGGTGAGCACGCCCCTGGGGTCAGCTTTCACTGGCGCCTCCTGCCAACTTGCCGTTCCGGAACTTCCAGCCGAAGATCGCAAAGTCGGGGCAGTACATCCCGCACAGGTCGCAACCGCTACATTTCTCAGGAGCTACGACGTGAGGCGGATGATAACCCTTCGAGTTGAAGGCGCTGGACATGGCCAGCACCTTGGTCGGGCAGAACTCCACGCAAAAGCCGCAGCCTTTGCAGCGCTCCACCAAAATCGTCACGGAGCCCCTCGGCATAAACTCAGCCTCACGGACTGCCATGCACATCGGTTGCCAGAGCGGAGCACTGGGAGGCGCGTTCCGGCGGCAGGGGCGGCACCGCTGCTCGTTGGATTTGCCGACATGGCCAAGCTGCCCGCACGGGCTCCAAGGGCTTTTGCCGCGCTTGACACCCTCGAACTGCCCGGCTATAGTGGCACACGGCGTGGCTCAATTTGTCCGGGCCGCGCCGGACCTCTCGGCAAGGAGCGCAAACCAATGGTAATCCGGCCCCTTCACGATCACGTTCTGGTCCGGCGTCTTGAGGAGGCTGAGTCGGTGCGGGGCGGCATTGTCATCCCCGACACGGCCAAAGAAAAACCCCAGCAAGGGGAAGTCATCGCTGTCGGCAACGGTAAGCTGCTCGAAACCGGCGAACGCGTACCGCTGGACGTGAAACCGGGCGACCGGATCCTGTTTGGCAAGTACGCGGGCTCGGATGTGAAAATTGACGGCGAGGAATACCTCATCCTCCGGGAAGACGAAATCCTCGGAGTGCTGGCCGATTAGCGGCCCTCAGTTATCGTGCGCCGAGCGTTGAGGCGCGGCTGTGCTAACCTGTGATTGGACTTTTTCAAAACCCAGTCGAAGGAGTGCGTGGATGCATCGGTTGTGTGATCGCTCTCTTTGCATGATCGCCGGAGTCCTGTGGCTGGCCTGTTCTGCCGCGGGTCAAACCAAGGTCGCCGTCATCAACATGCAGCGGGCGCTGCTGGACACCGCCGAGCTCAAGAAGGCCCAGGCCGAGCTGGAGGCGAAATTCCGGCCGCGGCAAGAAGCGATGGCGAAACTGCAGAAGGAGATCGAAAGCATCCAGCAACAGTTGCAGACCATGCGCGGCAAGCTCACCGACCAGGCCGAACAGGATCTCAACCTCCAGATGCAACGCAAGCAGCGGGAGTGGCAGCGTCTCAACGAAGACCTGCAGGCCGACGTGGACTTCGAGCGCAACACCATCCTCAGCCGCACCGGGCGCCAGATGCAGCAAATCATCGCCAAGCTGGCCGAAGAAAAGGGCCTGGATCTGGTTCTTGACGCCACCGATGCCCACTATTTCCGGCCGGTCCTCGACCTCACCCAGGAGGCGACGGCGGCCTACGACAAAGCGCACCCCGTCAAGTAGGAGCAAGGCAGGCCTGGAGCCATGCCGGGCTATCTGGAGAGTTACGGCGCGGCAGAGGAACGGCGAGAGCGAATCCTCAAGCGCATTGCGCTCGCGGTGCTCCTGATCCTGGTCGCGAGCGTAACCGTCTACTTCTTGTTCCGCAACTATCGCGAAGTCAAGCAGGCGGAACTGTTCTTTGAATTGCTCCGCAAGAAGGATTACCAGGCGGCCTACCGGCTCTGGGGATGTAACGAACCGTCTGCGCCTGCCTGCCGCGACTATCCTTTTCAGGCGTTTCTCGAGGACTGGGGACCGAAAGGCCGCCATCCGGATGCGTCCGCGGTGGAGTTCAAGCGCGTGCGCGGTTGTCGCGACGGCGTCATCATTGCCGTGGGCTTTCCGAAAGGCGGCGAGGAACTGCTCTGGGTGCAGCGAGGCCAGCGCGTCATCGGCTTTGCCCCATGGCCCGTCTGCAATCCTCGCCTGCCGTCCCCCTGACTCGCGACGGCAGCGCGGATTTCATCTCCACACGGGGTTGACGAACGCTCCGTTGGCGGCCACGTCCCACACTGCCAGGCGGGCCCACCTCCAGCCGGAGGCTTTCACCTTCCACTCGAAGGTCGCCGCACCGAAAGGCCGCGTGGTCTCGAGCGGAAAGATCTCGTGCCGCGTCTCGGTTCCGTCGCCCCAGACCACCTCGGCCATCTTCAACGGAAACGTCCAGCGCACCGCCGCACGAACCAGCACGGTGTCCGCGCTTGCCGACGCGATGTGCACCTCAGGCAAGAGCACCTCTCCTGTGGTCACAAAGAACTCGCCCCGGGCCAGAGCTTCCAGCACGTCGCCGTAGCGCTCCCAGGCGGGCAACTGCTTCAGCCGCACGTAATTAACGTTCATGTGCGCATACAGCTCGTGCGTCTCATCAATCTGAAAGACGTCCACCTCGCCGAGCAGCCGTTTGCGCAGGCCCCAGTTCGACAGCTCGTCGAGCAGCTTGAAGGCGCGCTCCCCCAGGCGCGGTGAGGAAAGATCGGAGGGCATGGCTTTCCAGCCGGCGCCGAAAAAGCTGGCGTCGCGGAAGTAATCCGCGTGGCGGATTTTGTCGGGATAGCCGGTGGAGCCTTTCGTGCGCGGGTGGGTTTGATAGACGAGGCCCCGCTCCCGGCGCACCAGATCGAACAATTCGCCCGCATCCGCGACCCGGTACACCCGCCCAAAACGGGCATCCTCGGTAACGAACGGCGTGTCGGGCGGCCGGCTCATGAACCAGTACACCGGTTGCGGAAAGATAACCGTATAGTGGCCGCCGTAATGCACGTTGGCCTCTTCGGAAGGAATCAGGAGCAACTCCGAATCCGATTGCGCGCGGCAGGCTCGGAAGTAGGCATCCAGTTCCTTCAACCGCAGATCGGTCAGGTCGCGCGGATGGCCGTCGCCGTGAAAGTCGGAGAGGATGGCCGCGTCTACGCCCATGGCCTTGAGCACGGGCTTGAACGGCGGTGCCCAATCGAAGCCGCGGGCCAGGGCCTGCACCGTGTAGGCGAAGTGCCAGTGCGAGGTGACGGTCTTGTACCCGGCCAGTGGCGGAAAGCGGTCTTGATTCGTGTAGCGCAGGACCTCTTCAAGCAGGACGGCCGGATCCCGGTCCGACAGTTGCAAAAACAACGCCATCCGCTGCTCGCTTCCCGGCGGGGCGTTCATCCAGGGATAGTAAGCCGTATTGTCGTCGGACCACTGCCGGATCCCTGCGGAGACGGCGCCGCGCCAGGCGCTGTGCCACAGGTAGCCCAGGTTGGTCGTGAAGTCGCGCGCAAAGAAGTATTGGTGCGGCGGCGGGAACACAGCCAGGCTGCCGGTCCCCGTATCAAAGGTCAGGGCGCGGTAGCGCGCGGTGATGACGGCCCGCTCCGGCCCGCGAGCCGGCGCCGTGCGGAGCTGTCCGCCAGTGTCGTAATAGACGACCTGTGCCTGCATGTTGCCGCCCGGGGTAAGCTGCTGTTCGGCCCGCACGCGGATGCCGGCGTCGTAGTAGTAGGCGGTGTCCGGCTCGGCGGTGGTCAGGCGCGCTTCCTGTTGGATCAGACGGCTCCCCGGATAAAAAATGTACGCCACTGCGCCGCGGAAGGTGCCCGCCTCCAGACCGTCGAACACCACCTCCACCCGCTCACCCGTAGTGCGGGCTTTGGCCGAACGCAGCCGCAGTTCGGCGCGAAATTGCCGCGTTCCGTCGGGATGGCTGGGCGGAAGGTCAAAGAACTGATCCCATCCGCCGCGACGCCTGCCCGTTGTAATCCAGTAAAGCGGCGTGGCGCGATCCACGACGTGCCGCGCTCCCGTGCCGATCGCGGTGATCAGGGGACGGGCCGGATCCAGGGAAAACTCTGCCCTCCAGGTCCGTCCCGTCTCGTCGGGCCACCGCACCGCTACACCGCCGGCAACCGGTTCGACCGCCACCGGACCGGGACGGACCTCGGAGAGATCGAGCGGCACGTTGGCGCCGCAGCCGCACAATGCCGCCAGCAGCAACCAGACCAGGCGCATCTCAAACCTTCCTCAGGTCCCCGGCACGCGCCTGTATCTTGCGGACCGCTTCGGCGATCTGCTCCATATCCCGGCGCTCGCCGAGCAGCATGGGTTGCGTGAACCAGACCGCTTCTTCACAGAGCCGGTCGTTGGCCGGACACTGGTTGCGCTCCTGCCAGGCGGCCAGCCGCTCGGCCGGATAAATGGCCCGGTAGGGGCGCGACGCGAGCGTGCGCGCCAGAAACGGCTCCTTGTTGAGCGGCCGGTAGCCGCCCGAGCAGGGAATGCCCTCCGCGCGCAGGGCTTTCAGGAAAACCTCGCGAGACACCCCGGCGAAACGCTCCTTGTGGTAGCGCAGCATGTACAGATGCCAGGCGTTGCGCGTGCAGCCTTCGTACTGCCGCGCCGGTTCGATGCCCGGGATCTCTCGCAGCAGGCTGGTCAGATACTCTGCGTTCTGCTCGCGGCGCCGGGACTGTTCTTCGAGCCGCGCCATCTGGGCGACCAGCAGAGCCGCCTGAAATTGGGTCATGCGCAAATTGGCCCCGTTGCCATCGTAGGAAAAGCTCAGGCCGGCCGTGCGGCGGCTGCGCCCGTTGTTGTGAAAGGTGAAGCAGCGTTCCACGAACTCCTCGTCGTCGGTGACGATGGCGCCGCCCTCGCCGGAGCACAGATTCTTGGATACCTGAAAGCTGAAACAACCCGCTTGACCGAGCGAGCCGGCCTTGCGCCCGCGCCATTCCGCCAGGTGGGCCTGGCAGGCATCTTCGAGGACCGGCAGCTTGTGCTTGCGCGCCGCCGCCAGGATCGTGTCCATGTCGGCGACGTTTCCGCCCAGGTGCACGGGCAGGATCGCGCGCGTGTGCTCGGTGATCGCGGCCTCGATCTTGCGCGCGTCCATCTGGAAGGTCTCCGGATCCGTGTCTACAAACACCGGCAGCGCATGATGCAGCAAAACGACATTGATGGTGGCGACGAAGGTGTACGGCGGCACGATGACTTCGTCGCCCGGCCCGACGCCCAGAGCATGAAGGGAAGCAAACAGGGCGCTGGTGCCGTTGGCCGTAGCCAGGCAATGTTTCGTTCCGATCAACTTCGCATAGGCTTCTTCGAAGCGCCGCGCCCACCGGCCCGACGTGCCCCGAAACCACTGCCCGGAGCGGAGCACCTCCAGCAGGGCCTCTTCGTCTCGCGGAGCCACCTTGGGCCAAGAGGGAAACGGCTCGCTGCGCACGGGCCGGCCGCCCAACAAAGCGAGCCGGTCGCTGGAGGCTAAAACCACGGGAGCGGCCGCGGGGACGGCGCCGAGGAACCGGCGGCGCGTTACTGACCCGGACATGGCGCACACCTCCTGTTCAACGATCCTCCCTTGATGGTACCCTCGTTGATTTCCGAAGCCAATGAGCCCGTTTTCCGCGCTGGAGGTGCTTCAACAGCAGGTCATCGCCTGCCGGAAGTGCCCCCGGCTGATTGAGCACTGCCGGCGTGTGGCGCGCGAGAAGCGGCGCGCCTGGCGCGACTGGGACTACTGGGGCCGGCCCGTCCCCTCCTTCGGCGACCCGCAGGCGCGCGTGCTGGTGATCGGCCTTGCTCCCGCAGCTCACGGCGCCAACCGTACCGGGCGCATGTTTACCGGTGACCGCTCCGGTGATTTCCTCTACAAGGTGCTCTACGACACCGGCTTCGCCTCTCAGCCCGTGAGCCGCTCCCGTGACGACGGGCTCCGGCTGCGCGACCTCTACATCACGGCCGCCCTGCGCTGCGCCCCTCCGGCGAATAAGCCTCGCCCGGAGGAGATCCGCAACTGCCGGCCTTGGCTGGAAAGAGAGCTCGATCTGCTCGGCAACGTCCGCGTGGTCGTCGCGCTGGGCCGCATCGCCTTTGACGTGTATCTCTCCATCCTCCGCGATCGCGGTCTGATCCGCAGGCGTTCCGATTTTCGATTCGGCCATAACCGGCTCCACCGCATCGGGCCGGGCCGGCCGCTGCTGATCAGCTCCTATCATCCCAGCCAGCAGAACACTTCAACCGGGCGGCTCACGGAAGCCATGTTGCGCCGGGTGTTCGAACGCGCACGGCGCCTGGCGGCCGGCGCAGGCCCTTGCACGCCTGGCGACTGAGTGGTTTGCTGAGGAGATGGAAGCTTTTTGGGCGTTCACCTTGCTACTGGCCGGCGCAAAACACGAGAGATTCACTACAGAACTCTGGAACCACATCCGCTCCATTTACGCCGCCACGCTGAACCATCCGTTTCTGAGAGGACTGAGCGAGGGCACGCTGCCCAGGGAGCGTTTCGAGTTCTACCTTCTCCAGGACGGCTACTATCTCCGCGCCTTTGCCCAGGCGCTCAGCGTGCTGGCGGCCAAGGCTCCTCGCGAAGACTGGGCCATCACGCTGAACGAGCATGCGGCGGCGGCTTTGAAAGTCGAACGGCAGCTCCACGAGACGATCCTCGCCTCCTATGGCATTCCCAAAAAAGCTATTCTGGAAGCCCGTCCCGCGCCGACCAATTACGCCTACACGAACCACCTGCTGGCCGCGGCCTGGCAACGCCCGTTCGCCGAAGGACTCGCTGCGTTGCTTCCCTGTTACTGGGTTTACTGGGAGGTCGGCAAGGAATTGAAGAAGCGGGGCTCCCGGCACCCCGACTACCAGAAGTGGATTGATCAGTACGCCGCCGAAGAATACGGCGTGCTCGTCGAACAGGTGCTGGCCATGATGGATGAGGAGGCAAGTCTGCTGGAGGCCGCCGCGCGACAGCGTGCCCGCGACCTGTTCACACTCTCGGCCCGCTACGAGTACATGTTCTGGGACATGGCCTGGCGCCAGGAGCGCTGGGCCCCTTGACCACGACCGGCCGACCTTCCGGCCGGCCCGGAGGCCCGCCGTGATACAAAGTAGTCTGTCTTTTCCCGGCTCCCATGCGGCTTCTCGAACGGCTTGAACGGTATTTCGAATTCGAGGCGCTCGGCACAAACTGGCGCACCGAGATTCTCGCCGGCGCCACCACCTTCATGACCATGGCCTACATCATCTTCGTCAACCCTTCCATCCTGCATGAGGCCGGGATGCCTTTTTCGGCCGTGGTCGCCGCCACGTGCCTGTCCTCCGCCATCGGGAGCCTGCTGATGGGCGCGTTTGCCCGCTATCCGATCGCACTGGCGCCGGGAATGGGTCTGAACGCCTACTTCACCTACGTTGTGGTCAAGGGGATGGGAGTGAGCTGGCAGGCGGCCCTCGGCGCCGTGTTTTTGTCCGGCCTGGCCTTCGCCGCCCTGACCTTGGCCGGCGTGATCCGCAAGGTCGTCGCCTCCATCCCCACCGAGCTGTACTCGGCCATCGCCGCCGGCATCGGACTGTTCATCGCCCTCATCGGCTTCCGGAACGCGGGCATCATCATCGCCAGCCCCACGACCGCCGTCACGCTCGGCAACCTGCGGGAGCCGCAGACCTTGCTCGCGCTCGGCGGCTTGCTGCTCATGGCCGCGCTGATGGCCTGGGGCGTGCGCGCCGCGATGCTGCTCGGCATCCTGATCACTGCCGCCGCTGGCGTGGCGCTCGGGCTGGTGGACTGGCGCCCGCACACCTACGGCCTCGCCGACATTGCCGCCACCACCCTGCGCCTGGATCTGCCGGCGACGCTTCAGATCGGATTCCTCGAAATCGTCTTCGTGTTTTTCTTCGTGGATGTCTTCGACAATGTCGGAACGCTGGTCGCCGTCGGCAAGAAGGCCGGCCTCTTCGACCAGGCCTATGAAATCCCGCGCATCAACCGCATCCTTCTTTCCGACGCAGCGGCCAGTACGCTGGGTTCGCTGGCCGGGACCTCGACCGTGGTGAGCTACATCGAGAGCGCGGCCGGTGTCGTCGCCGGCGGCCGCAGCGGCGTCGCCGCCATCGTCACCGGCTTGCTGTTCCTGGCCGCGTTGTTCATCGCTCCGCTGGCAGGCGTGATCCCGGCGGCCGCCACGGCGCCGGCCTTGATCCTCGTCGGCTGCCTGATGATGTCGCACCTGGCGGAAATTGACTGGTCCGAGCCGGTGGTGGCCGTCTCGGCCTTTCTCACCATGACCGCCATCCCGCTGACCTTCAGCATCGCCAACGGACTGGCCTTCGGCTTTACGGCCTACACGCTGCTGCGGCTGTTGCGCGGTGAGGGGCGCAAGGTGAGCTGGCTGATGTACGTGCTGGCGGCGCTCTTCTTGGCACGCTTCTGGTACCTCGGCCACGCGGCTTAGCGTGTGGGCGAGCCGTCGTCGGAGGACATCAGGCCCTGCTATCCTCGTAGCGATGCCAGACCGCCCGGGCGGCTGGTTGCATCAAGCCGAACGCGACCCGGAGCAAGCGGAGGAGCCCTCCTACCGCCGGGCTGCCGCCTTTGATCTCCCTGCCCTGCTCGTGCCTCGTCTACACGCTCGATGAATGGAACGCACTGCTGGGGGCCCGCACGTCTCGGAAAGGAGTCCCACACGAGGTCGTGTGGGTGTATCTCGCACAATAAGCCCGCTCCGTGAGGAGCTTCAACCGCACGCCGTTCCCCGGCGGGTCGGCGCCCCTCGCCTGGCGGGCACCGGATCCCGGCCTTGCAGCGGGCCCCGGATACTTGGCCCCTGAATTGCACGTTGATCAGTGTGAGCGGCAACGGCAAAGCCGGGCTCAAAGGGCCGCGCCTGGTCTTCTGGGAGCTGACAACCGGTTGCAACTTAAGATGCATCCACTGCCGGGCGAGCGCTACCCAGCTGATGTCCCCGAGCGACCTCACCTACCGGCAGTGCTGTGAGGTCATTGACCAGCTTGCGGAATATGCCCCACTGATCCTGGTGTTGAGCGGGGGCGAACCCCTGTGGCGCCGCGATGTGTTCGACATCGCGCGTTACGCCGCCTCCCGCAACATGCGTGTCGCTCTGGCCACCAACGGCACCTTGGTGGACGAGGCCATGGCGTGGCGCATCCGCGACGCCGGCATCGTTCGAGTGGCCGTGAGCCTGGACGGCGCCGACCGCCACACGCACGACAGCTTTCGGGGCCAGGCGGGCGCTTTCGAGGCGGCCATCGCCGGGCTCCGCCATCTCAAAGCGCTGGGCGTCTCCACGCAGATCAACACCAGCGTGGCGCGGCACAATGTGCACCAGCTGCCCGCCATCCTCCGGCTCGCTCAATCCCTCGGCGTCCATGCCTTCCACATCTTCCTGCTGGTTCCGGTGGGCTGCGGCCTCACCATTGCCGCCGAGCAATCCATCGAAGCTCAAGCGTATGAGCGCGTCCTCAACTGGCTCTACGACCGCTCGCGGGACTCCGGTCTCGAGATCAAAGCCACGTGCGCCCCCCACTACTACCGCATCCTGCGGCAGCGCCGCGCCGCATCACGACGGGCCGGCCTGCCGGTGCCCGAGCTGCCCGCTCACGGCCTCGATGCGACCACGCGCGGCTGCCTTGCCGGCAGCGAAGTCTGTTTCGTCTCTCACCAGGGCGAAGTCTTTCCCTGCGGTTATTTACCCGTGGCGGCCGGCGATCTTCGCAGGCAACGCTTCCGCGATATCTGGGAACACGCCCGCATCTTCCACGAACTGCGAAATCCGGACCTGCTCGAGGGCAAGTGCGGGCTGTGTGAATTCAAGCGGATTTGCCTGGGCTGCCGCGCCCGCGCCTACGGCCTCACGGGGAACTACCTCGCCGAAGAACCGTTTTGCATCTACGAGCCGCAGCGGGCGGGCAGCGATTCGTGAACGGCTTCAAACCTGCGCCGTAAACAGCGCTTCCGTGCGCCGTTGCAGCAACACCCACAAGCCGTAAATGCCAAGTGCGGTGCCGAAGGGTACGTTGAGCAGGTTGATCGCGCTCAGCACGATCGTCAGCAGCCGCGCCCATGGCCGGAACCGCAGCAGGCCCGCACCCGCAATGATGCCGGGCACAGAAAGCACCGCCAGCAGCACGAACAAAGCTGCGCCGATGACGCCCAACACGGGGATGGCGATACGCGCCTCCGGCTCGTGGGAAACCACGCCGACCAGACCCGCGATGCCCCCGAAGAGCAGGAGAATCAGCAGGGCTGCCAGCACCCCGAGCCCGCCGAAAACGAGGTAGAGAATCCCGAGGATCCGCACGTGGTCGCGCATGGGGCGCCTCCTTGCCCGCTACATTCTATAACGCCTTGCGCCTCGGCCCTGTTCGCTCGCCCCGCTGCTAGAATACCCCAGTACGAATGATCGAGCCCGTCAAGCACGGCGCCGAGTTGCTGCGCGAAATCGAAGAGAGCGACTGCGAGAGTCCGAACCTGTGGTGGCTCGGCCAGAGCGGCTTCGCCATCAAGTACCGGACCATCATCTTCTACATTGATCCCTACCTGTCGGAGTCCCTTACAGAGAAGTACAAAGACACCGACCGGCCTCACGTCCGCATGACCCGCGCTCCGTTTCGGGGTCACGAGGTCACGCACGCCGACTTGATCCTGTGCACCCACGGCCACAGCGATCACCTCGACCCGGGAACCGTCCCGGCGATGCTGACCGCCTCGCCGCGGGCCAAAGTCGTTCTTCCTCGGCGTCTGGCCGCGAAAGCCCATGCCGCCGGCGTCGGCTACGATCGCATGAGCACCACTGACTCCGGCCTGCGCATCGAGTTCTTCAAGGACGGTGTTTACGCCAGAATCTACGCCGTTCCCTCCGCTCATGAGCAGCTTGACTGGACTCCTCTGGAGGGCTACGCGTGTCTCGGCTACCTGATCCGCTTCGGCAATTGCACAATCTACCATTCCGGTGATTGCGTGCCCTACGAAGGTCTGGCGGACAGCCTGCGGCCCTTCAACGTCACGGTCGCGCTGCTGCCGATCAACGGCAGGGATCCGGCCCGCGGTGTGCCGGGCAATTTCGAGATCGCGGAAGCCGCCGAGCTTGCCCGGCAGATCGGCGCTCGCTGGCTCGTTCCGATGCACTACGACATGTTTACGTTCAACACGGTGGACGTCGGCCGTTTTATTGATTACATGCTGTTTCACTGCCCGGAACAGCGCTTTAAGGTTTTTCAGTGCGGCGAACGATGGGAAGTACCCGCCGACTAAGAGCCGGGGAGAAGGAAGCCCCGGGCTGCGTGTCTGTCGGCGGCAACCCCAACCAGCCTCCAGCGCAAATCCGCGACTCCCTTCTCCCTTGGCAATGTAATCCAGCTTCGGCGGCGGCAACAGCCCTCTCGATGCGGTCTGGGGTTCGCTCTTGTGCGGAGGCTCTGGCGAGTCAATGCGGGTAATCGCAATGGTACGTTATAGTACCACTTTGTCCGGAAAATCCGGCGCAGGAATTCTGAAATTACGCCAAAGAAACCTATGACCCACCTGCGTTGGGCCATGCTGGCCCTGCTGTTTTTCGCCACGACCATCAATTACCTGGACCGGATTGTCCTTTCGGTGCTGATCCCCGTTATCGAAAAGGAACTTTCCCTCTCCAAAGTCGAATACGGATATCTGACGGCGGCGTTCCAGATCGCCTATACCGCGGGATTCCTGTTCATGGGCAAGTTCATTGACCGCTTCGGAACGCGGATCGGCTACGCGGTGGCCCTCATGTGGTGGTCTCTGGCCGCAATGGCGCACGCAGCGACTCGCACCGCCCTCGGGCTGGGCTTTTGGCGCGCCATGCTGGGTCTGGGCGAAGCAGGCAATTTCCCCGCCGCGATCAAAGCTGTCGCCGAGTGGTTCCCCAAGAAAGACCGCGCGTTTGCCACGGGGATCTTCAACGCCGGAACGAACGTGGCCTCCATGATCGGCCCTCCCCTGTTCGTGTGGATGAATGCGCATGTAGGCTGGCGCGGCTGCTTCTTAATCACCGGCGGGCTCGGCTTCGTGTGGCTGGTGCTCTGGCTCTGGCAGTACCGGCTCCCGGAAGCGCACCCGCGAGTCAGCCCGCGCGAACTCGAATATATCCGCAGCGACCCTGAGGAGGCCCGCCAGCCGCAGGTCGGCTGGCTGGCCGCGCTGCGGATCCGCCAGACGTGGGGATTCGCCGCCGCCAAGTTCCTCACCGACCCGGTCTGGTGGTTTTATCTCTACTGGCTGCCCCCGTATCTGTACGATGTGAGGAAATTCAATCTGACCGAAATCGGCTGGGCGCTGCCAGTTGTGTATCTGATGGCGGATGTGGGCAGCGTCGCGGGCGGCTGGATTTCCGGCTTCCTGATGCGACGGGGCTGGCCGCACAGCCGTGCGCGCAAGACCGCAATGGGGATTTGCGCCGGAGCAATGCCGATTGCCGCCATGGCCGTGCTGGCGCCGAACCCGATCCTGGCCGTGGCGCTCGTGAGCCTGGCCACCGCGGCGCACCAGGGCTGGTCGGCCAACCTTTTTACCACGACTTCGGATGTGTTCCCCAAAAACGCCGTCGCTTCCGTAACCGGGATCGGCGGCTGCGCCGGCGGCCTGGGCGGCGTGCTGTTTTCCGCGCTCATACCCGGCTTTGTGATCACCTACTTCGGCTATACTCCGGTGTTCCTCGTGCTGGGATTGTTCCACCTCACCGCTTTGCTCGTACTTCACAAACTCATGGGGCGGATGGAGCCTTTGGCGGCGTCGGTCGGCAGCGCTGCGACTTCCCCTGGTTCGTCGCGCTGAATCCGCCGGTGCCGCACAGCAACCGGCAAGCGAGTAGACTGGTTTGGCGAAAGAAACTCCATGCGCATCTCGGTCATTTGTTACGCCCTGGTGGCCGCCCTGGCTGCCTCCCAGTCCGGCGGTCCGCCGCAGCAGCCGCGACAAGTCAAGTTCGGGATCGAAGTCCAGCCCGGACCGATGGACTCCCTTCTGCTCAAGGACTACAACCCTTCCTCCTCTCTCGTCGTGCCGGAAACGTTCGTGCCAAAGGCCCGCTTTCCCGTCATTGATATGCACGCCCACACTTCCATGAGCGGCATTCGGACGTCCCGGGACGTGGACGCATGGGTCCGGACGATGGACGAAGTCGGAGTGGAGCGCACGATCGTCCTCACCGATGCCGTCGGCCCGGAGTTCGACCGCCAGGCGGCGCTCTACCGCGGCCACGCGGATCGCTTCCAGCTCTGGTGCGGGCTCGACACCACCGACATTGACGCGCCGGACTATCCTCAGCGGGCGGTGGCGGAACTGGAGCGTTGCTACCGCAGCGGCGCGCGCGGCGTCGGCGAGCTCTCCGACAAAGGTTGGGGCTTGCAACGCGAAAGGCTGCCGCGCAACCGGCGGCTGCACATTGACGATCCGAGGTTCGATCCGTTCTGGAAGAAGTGCGCCGAGCTGAAGCTCCCTGTGAACATCCACATTGCCGACCACCCTTCCTGCTGGCAACCTCTCGGTCCCCGCCAGGAGCGCACGCCGGATTTCCAGCATTTCAACCTCTACGGCAAAGACGTGCCTTCTTACGAGGAACTGCTGGCCATGCGCGACCGCCTGCTCGAGCGCCATCCGGATGTCACCTTCATCTTCTGCCACCTGAGTAATCAGGGAAACGACACGGCGGCGCTCGCCCGCCTGCTCGATCGCTTCCCGAACCTGTATCTCGACATCGCAGCGCGCGACTACGAGCTCGGCCGCCAGCCGCGCACCGCGGCCCGGTTCCTCTCCCGCTACCGGGACCGCGTCCTTTTCGGCACCGACATGGGTCGCGACAAAGCCATGTATCAGGGTTGGTGGAGGCTCCTCGAGACTGGCGACGAATTCATCCCCGGCCGGATCTGGTGGCGCTACTACGGGCTGGAACTGGACGCAGATGTCCTGAAGCGCCTGTACCGCGACAACGCCCTGCGCATCCTCCGCCGACAGGACTGAGGCGGCGTTGGCCAAGCGTCCCATCCCCCATCTGCGCTGGTGGATCGGGGCGCTGCTGTTCGCCTCCACCGTGATCAACTACATCGACCGCCAGACCTTGAGTGTGCTGGCCCCGTTCCTCAAGGAGGAATTCGACTGGACAAACTCCGATTTCGCTCGAATCGTCATCGCATTTCGTGTAGCTTACGCCGCAGGTCAGACGGTGGCCGGCCGCTTGCTGGACTGGCTGGGCACTCGCGCCGGATTGCTGCTGGCCGTGACGTGGTATTCGGTGGCCGCCATGCTGACCGCCACCGCCCAGGGACTCCGCAGCTTCGCTTTGTTCCGTTTCCTGCTGGGCACGGGCGAAGCCGCTAACTGGCCCGGCGCCACCAAAACCGTGGCCGAGTGGTTTCCGAAATCCGAGCGCGGGCTGGCGGTGGCGCTCTTCGATAGCGGCTCGGCCGTCGGGGGCGCCGTCGCGCCCGCCCTCGTCGTCTGGCTCTACCACAGCTTCGGCAACTGGCGGCCGGCATTCCTGCTCACAGGTTGTCTGGGCCTGATCTGGGTGCTGTTTTGGCGGGCGCTCTATCATCCACCGGAGTGCCACCCGCGCCTGTCGCCCGAAGAAAGGGAGAAGATCCTCGGATCGCGCCGCGAGGAGCAGCAATCGGAAGCTCGGGCGGCGGCCGCAGAAATCTCCTGGGTGCGCCTGCTGCGGTTGAAGCCCACCTGGGGAATCATCCTGGGGCGCTCACTGACCGATCCGGTGTGGTTCTTCATCACGGACTGGTTCGCGATCTATTTAGTCGCCAAAGGATTCCGCCTCGAGACGACGCTGGTGGGTTTCTGGATCCCGTTCTTGGCGGCGGATCTCGGCAACTTCTTCGGTGGCGGGCTTTCGAGCTGGTTGATCCGGCGCGGCTGGCCCGTACTGAAAGCGCGCAAGTTCGTCATCGGAGTCTGCGGGCTGGCGATGACGCTGCTGATCCCTGCCGTCTTCGTTTCCCGCTTCGCGTGGATCATCGCTTTGTTCGCCATCTCCACCTTCGCTTACGCTGCTTGGTCTACCATGGCCCTTTCGCTTCCCTCCGACCTCTACCCCAGCCGATGGGTCGCATCCGTCAGCGGCATGAGCGGCACCGGTGCAGGAATCGGAACGATCATTTCCACGTACTTGATCGGGTGGGTCTCGGACCGTTACTCTTTCGAGCCGGTGCTCGTCGCCGCCAGTTTGGTGCCGCTCGTGGCAACCCTCTTGGTGCTCGTGCTCGTGCGGACTTCCCCGCCTGTCGGAGGCGGTCTCCGCGCGCCGCTGACACAAGCGCGGAAATAGAGAGACGATCGCCGGGCCGTCTGCTAGAGTTAAGGGGCCGGAGGTGCGACATGAAGAAACAGATTCTGGCGGGCGTTCTCGGGGGCGTGGCGATGTTCGTCGCCTCGGCGTTCACTCACACGGTGCTGCCGCTGGGAGAGGCCGGCATCCGGAGCCTTCCTCAGGAAGAGCCGGTACTGGCCGCTCTCAGAGAACACGTCCGGGAACCGGGCTTTTACCTTTTCCCGGGGCTGGCGCAAGGCGCCACCCGGGCGCAGCAGGGCCAGTGGGAAGAGCGCTACCGCCGCGGACCTGTGGGCGTGCTGGTCTATCAACCCGCCGGCGGCCCGCCGATGAGTCCGCGCCAACTCGGAACCGAATGCCTCAGCAATATTCTCGTGGCCTTGATCGCGGCGTGGCTTCTGGCGCAAACCCGGCTCGCCGGCTACGCGAATCGCGTGTTCTTCGTGGCAGCTCTCGGTCTGGCTTCGAGCCTCGCCATTGACGTGTCCCACTGGAACTGGTATGGATTCCCCACTTCATTCATGCTGGCTTCGATGGCCGATCAAATCATCAGCTTCGCCGCAGCCGGCCTGGTGCTAGCCGGGCTGGTAAAGAGCGATCGGGTGTAGAGCCTGTCAGCTTGCTAGACTCGGCAACGGAGGCAGCAATGAAAGTTCTCGTCACCGGCGCGACCGGCTACATCGGAAGCGCCGTCGCACAAGCGTTGCTCGCGGCGGGCCACGAAGTCGTGGCGACGGCACGCAGTCCGGAGAAGGCGCGCAGGCTGGAAGCGCTGGGCTGCCGCCCGCTCCTGGCAGCTCTGGAAAACCCCGGCGCGCTCGGCGGAGCGGCACAGGAAGCCGACGGCGTCATCCACACCGCCCTCGCATGGGGCGCGCAGGCGGGCGAGCTGGATCATTCCGCGGTGGAGACCATGCTGGAGGCGCTCGAGGGCACGGGGAAGCCGTTTGTCTACACCAGCGGCTGCTGGGTCATGGGCAACACCGGGGGCCGCGTCGCCGGCGAATCCAGCCCGCTCAACCCGCCGCCGGTTGTGGCGTGGCGCCCCGCGGTGGAGCGGATGGTGCAGGATGCCCGCGAAAAGAAGGTGCGCGGCGTTGTCGTTCGCCCTGCGATGGTCTACGGGCGCGGTGGCGGCGTGCTCGCCGAATTCGTCCGCTCGGCACGGGAGCGTGGCACGGTCCGCTATGTGGGAACCGGCGAAAACCACTGGACCTTCGTGCACGTGGATGATCTGGCGGATCTGTACCTGCGCGCCCTCGAGCATGCGCCCGCCGGCGAGGTCTTCCTGGCGGCCGAAGGACCGGCGCACAAGGTCCGGGAGGTGGCGGAAGCCGCCAGCCGCGCCGGTGGTGCGAAGGGCCAGGCCGAGCCCTGGCCGCTCGAAGAGGCACGCCAGGTGCTCGGCCCCTTGGCGGACGGCCTCGTTCTGGATCAGAAACTCGGGAGCACGAAAGCTCTCCGCCTGCTCGGCTGGGCTCCCGCAGGCTTGCCCGTCATGGAGGAACTTCTCCGGGGCTCCTACACCACACTTGCCGAGGCGTGACCGGACGGCCGAGTGCGATTGGGTCAAATCCAAACCTTCTGAAGCGGGACGTTGGAGCGACACAGCTCGCAGGCGGCCGCGTCGCGATAGTAAATCCCTTCGAGCTTGGCCAGATAGTAGAATGGCAACGGGCGGAAGTCCGGCGTCGTCGGCGTCGGCTGGTAGACCACCACCGCCAGACCCACCACTTGGCCGCCGGAACGCTCCACCAACTGCCGCAGCTGCATGAGCTTTTTTCCCGTCCGGAGGATGTCGTCCACCAGCAGCACTTTCTCTCCGGGAACCAGCTCCAGAAACTGGCGGAAGCGCAGCCCTCCGTCGGGGGCGTCCTCGGCCCAGTAGACCTGGTGGCTGCGCAGCGCTTCGCTCACCCCGTAGGCGACCGGCAGGCCGCCGGTGGCCGGCGTGACGATGGAAAGCTCCGAGATGATGGCGCGGATCTCGGGGTTGGCCCGCACCAGCCGGCTCAGGCCCACGCTCAGCGTCTTGGCATGCTGGTAGTAGCGCATGGCCAGCGCCACCTGAAGGTATTCGTTGCCGTGCAACCCGTTGGGGTACTCAAAGTGCCCGTACCGTAACGCTCCGGTTTCAGTTAGAAGACCGATCACTTCATCTTGCGTGGGTACGAGATGCATGAATTAGTGCGCTCCTTTTCCCGTAAGTACTTTCGGGATGGTATGCAACAGGATTCTCCAGTCCAGCCCTAAGGACCAGTTGTCGATGTACTGCATGTCCAGCTTCATCCAGCTTTCAAAATCCAGTTCGTCGCGCCCCGCCAGCGTCCACAAACAGGTTAGGCCGGGACGCATCCGGATGCGCCGCCGCTGCCAGCGCTCGTAGTGCTCCACTTCCTCGGGGACCGCCGGCCGCGGACCTACCAGCGACATATCGCCTTTGATCACGTTCCACAGCTGCGGCCACTCGTCAATCGAAAACTTCCGCAGCCAGCGGCCGATCGGCGTCAACCGGGGATCGTTCGGAATCTTGAACGCCGTCCGTTTGCGGCTTAGGTGGACGAGCTGCGGCTTGAGCGCCTCCGCGTTCTCGCACATGGAGCGGAACTTGTAGAGCACAAACCGGCGCCCGTTGAGCCCGCAGCGCACTTGACGAAAAATCACCGGGCCGGGTGAGGTGAGCTTGATCAGCACCGCCACAAGCACCATGAACGGAGCCAGAACGACGAGCGCCGCTGAAGCGACCACCACGTCAATGACTCGCTTGCATAAAAGCCGGATCTCATCATGAGGTGTGGCCGAGAAGGTCAGCAGCGGGATGCCCTCCAGCCGGTCCAAATCCACGCGGCTGTTGACGTGCGGGAAAAAGTCCACCGCCACCCGCGTGCGCACGCCTTCTTCGTCACAAGCCAGGAAGACCTCCTCCAGATCCGGAAGCTTGTGGCTCTCCACCGCAAACAGGACTTCGTCAATCACCTGTTGCTTCAGCAGCGCGGGGAGTTCTTCGAGGCCGTAAACCGGGTAGCTGGACTGTAGCTGGACTTGCCGCGGACCTTGCGCATCTTCCGCCACAAAGCCGGCCAGACGCGCTCCGTATCCGGCCGAACGCTCCAGCGCCTCCCCGAGGCGCCGGGCCCTCGGGCCCGTGCCGACCACGAGTACGTGATGCAACTCTCCGAATTCCCGGCGGACGGCCACGAGCAGGTTGCGCGCCGCCAGCCGGAAACCGCACAGCAGCAGGAAACTGTACACACCCAGCAGGGCGAGAAAGGGCCGGCTCAGATCGAGCCGCAGCAGGTATTGGAACAGAATCACGCCCGCCGTCCCGAACCCCGCCTGGCGCAAGCTGTCCCGGATGACCTGGCGCGGCCGGCCCGCGTCGAGCCGGTCATAGACCTGGAACCACAACCCCAGGGCCACCCACAGCAGCACGGAAAAGCCAAGCAGTAGGGCCTTGACGGGAACCACCAGGTAGAAGATCCGCTCCAGCGGCAGGTGAACCCGGGTCTGGTAGGCAGCCTCGAAGGCGAGCGCCGTCAGAATCACATCCGACAACGCCAGCAGAACGCGCACCTTACGGCGGTGACGGCTGTACACTCCGAGATTCAGAATATCACGCGCCCGCCGGCAGGCCGCCCGGCGCCTGACACCAGCCGGCGGGCTCTTACGGAGCCCAGTGCGGCATCACGTAGGCGTAAAAGAGCACGACGCCGCCGATCGCCGACGCCAGCAGGATGCTGTGGCCGAGCGTGAAGCGGAACAGCGCCGATTCTTCTTCCGGCTTCATGCCCGTCGCCGCCGCCGCCACTGCAATGCTTTGCAGGCTGATCATCTTGCCCATCACCCCTCCGCTCGAGTTGGAGGCCGCCATCAGCACGGGATTCAGATCGAGCCGTCCCGCCGTAACCACCTGCAGGTTCCCGAACAACGCGTTCGCAGAGGTGTCTGATCCTGTCAAGAACACTCCCAGCCAACCGAGCATGGCGCTGAAGTAGGGGAACAGGATTCCCGTGGCCGCAAACGCCAGCCCGAGCGTCGCCGTCGCCCCCGAGTAATTCATCAGAAAGGCCAGCGCCAGCACCGCAGCGATCGTCAGCTCGGAAAAGAAAAGTTGCCGCGCCGTGGCCGCGAATACCCGCACGAACCGCGCCGGCGACATACCGAGGAGAAGTGCCGAAATCAGCGAGGCCAGAAGGCACGCCGTGCCTGCGGCCGCCAGCCATTCAAAACGGTACACGGCCCGATAAGGGGTGGGAGAAGCCACCACAGGCGGCATCTGCACGACCTGCTCATGCAAACCCGGCCAGTTCCACACAACCGTAACCTTGTTCAGTTCGGCCTTAAAAACCCCCCAGAGCAAGACAAGGATCACCAGCACTGCATAGGGCGCCCATGCCAGGCATAACTGACCCTTACGGTAGCGCGCCGCCGCGACCGTCAGTGCGGTGTTGCCCTCCAGCACGAATGTGTCTTTCGGTTTCCAGATGAGAAACAGCAGCAGGAGCGAGCCGATCGCCGCCAGTGAACTCAGAATGTCGGTCAGCTGCGGGCCGATGTGGTTCGACACGAGCAGTTGCGTAACGGCAAAGGACACGCCGCAGACGACAACCCCGGGCAGCACTCCCCGCAGCCCTTTCCACTTTCCCATCACGGCCACAAGATATGCCGGCACAAGAAGGGAAATCGGCGCGCAGATCCGGCCCACGGCGGCGCTGAGGCGCTCGAGCGGCAGGCCGGTCACCGTGCTCAAAGTAAGCACCGGCGTGCCGATCGAGCCGAAGGCCACCGGGGCCGTGTTGGCCAGCAGGCAGATGCCCGCGGCATAAAAGGGCGAAAAGCCCAGGCCCGTCAGCATGGCGGCCGCCACGGCCACCGGCGTTCCGAAGCCGGCCGCACCCTCGATGAACGCCCCGAACGCGAAAGCAATCAGCAAACCCTGCAGGCGGCGGTCTTCGGTGAGATGTCCGACCGAGTCCTTGATGATCTCGAACTTTCCGGTCTCGAGCGTGATCCGGTAGAGCAGGATCGCGCAGAAGACCACCCAGCCGATCGGAAACAGGCCGAACGCCGCTCCGAACAGCGAGGCCTGAACGATTGTGGCAGCAGGCATCCGGTAGGCGATCCAGGCCACCAGCGCGGCCGCCGCCAGTCCCGAAAGCGCGGCCTGCCAGGCCGGACGCCGCTTCAGACCCAGCAGGTAGAGCAACGTGAAAATGGGGAGCGCTGCAACCACCGACGAAAGCCACAGACTTCCCGCCAGCGGCGTATAGTTCTGCTGCCACATGGGCGAGTGACCTTCATAGTAAACCCGCGCCCGGCCTGTCAAGCCGTCGGGGGTTCACATTGTGGGAATCCCGTGTAACCCCCTCCCGCGGCGGCGCGTCCGAGTCCACGTGAGACGCAAACTGACGCTGCTCCTGCTGCTGGTGCTGTGGCTTGTCACCACGTTGTGGGCGCAGCGAGGCTGGGATCGCTACGCCCTGGTCCTGGAAGACCCGCCGCTTGCCGAACAGATCACGTCCCGCAAAGAACTCGAGCGGATGGCGGGTGACGACCGCCTGCGCCGCATCGAGGCCGCACAAGCATCCCTGCGCCGCGAGCTCGAGCAGCGTCACATCGCCGTGACCGGGGCCGTGCAGACCTTGCTCAATGCCGTCTTCGTCCGCGCGACCGCGGACCGGCTTGAGGAGCTGCGCAGCCTCCCCGGCGTCAAACGCGTGGCCTGGCTTCCGCCCCTCCGCCGCCACCTGGACCGCGCCATTGACCTCGTCAACGCCCGCGCGGCCTGGAGCGCAGTGGGGGGCCTTCCAAACGCCGGCCTTGGCGTCAAGATCGGCATTCTCGACACCGGGATTGACCACACCCACCCGGCTTTCCAGGATCCGTCGCTGCCTGTGCCGGCCGGGTATCCCAGGTGCCCGCCCGCCGACTGCCCGTACGCCACCAACAAGATCATCGCCGTGCGCAGTTATGTGGCGCAGCTCGCCGCCGGCACGCCTCCGGATCCGGCTGCGGATTCCCGCCCCGACGACGTCACGCCAAGGGATCGTGTGGGACACGGCACCGCCGCTGCCATGATCGCGGCCGGCATGCCGAATAACGGCCCGCTCGCCACGATCACGGGCGTCGCGCCCAAAGCCTATTTGGGCAATTACAAGATCTTTGGTTCGCCCGGCGTCAATGACTTTGCGTTCGGGGACGTGGCGATCCAGGCGCTCGATGATGCCTTCCGCGACGGCATGGACATCGTCTCGCTCTCCATCGGCTCGCCCGCGGTCTACGGGCCGCTCGATCGCGGCGCTGCCTGCGGCGCTGCACCCTCCGATCCCTGCGACATTCGTGCCCAAGCCGTTCAAGCTGCGGTGAGCCTGGGGATGACCGTGGTCGTCTCCGCCGGCAACGAGGGCGATGCAGGCAATGAGTTCCCCACGCTGAATACCATCGCCACACCGGGCACGGCGCCTGCGGCCATTACAGTGGGAGCTTCCACCAACTCGCATGTCTTCTTCCAAAGCGTCCAGGTGAGCGGCGACGACGTGCCCGCCAACTTGCGCCGCATCCCGGCTCGCTTCGGCGACGGGCCGCGCCCCGCGGACCCCCTGACGGCACCGCTGCGCGACGTCGAAGCGACGGGTAACGACGGACTGGCCTGCACGGCGCTGCCCCCGGGCTCGCTCGAGGGCACAATCGCTCTGGTGCGGCGCGGCCAGTGCTTTTTCGCCGAAAAAGTGAACAACGCCCAGAACGCCGGAGCCGTCGGCGTCGTGATCTACCGGGCCGACGACAGCGACTTTCCGTTTCCCCCGGCCGGGCTGACCAACACCGGGATTCCGGCGGTGCTCATCGGCGGTCCCACGGGCCAGGCTCTCAAGAGCTTCCTGGCCTTACGGCCCGATCGGCCCGTGACTCTGGATCCGTCTCTGGCGCCTTTCAATGCGCAGTCCGACACCATGGCGTTCTTCTCCTCCCGCGGCCCCTCCATCGGAGAAAACGGTATCAAGCCGGAACTGGTGGCGGTCGGCACCGACATGTATACGGCGACGCAGAATTATGACCCGAACAGCGAGATTTTTGATGCGAGTCGTTACACCGTGGTCCAGGGAACCAGCTTCTCGGCACCGATGGTCTCCGGCGCCGCGGCGTTGGTGAAGCAGCAACGCCCGGCCGCGACGCCCGCCCAGATCAAATCGGCACTCGTGAACACGGCCTCCGGCGGAACAATTCGGGAGGACGACGGCACGCCGGCGCGCGTCACTGCGGTGGGTGCGGGCAAACTCGACGTGGCCGGCGCCGTGCGCACGACCGTCACCGTGGAGCCGGCGACGCTCTCCTTTGGCGTGCTTCGCTCCGGCACGCTTCCCCTGACGCAACAGCTGCGCGTGACCAACGTCGGATCTTCGACCGCCGCTTTGACGCTGGCTGTGACTCGCCGCGACAACGATCCCAACACCACAATGAGCCTGGGTCCGGCAAGCTTGAACCTCGCGGCCGGACAAACCGCCACCGTCAACGTACAGCTTGCCGGAACCTTGCCGGCACCGGGCACCTATGAAGGCGCCATTACCGTTCAGGGGGGCGCCGTCGGTTTGCGTGTGCCTTTTCTCTACGTAGTGAGCGACGGGATCCCCTTTAACGCTTACGCTCTGCTCGGGTCCGGTTTTCTGGGCTATCCGAACCAGCGTCCCATCGTGGGCCGCTTTCTGGCTCTGCGCCTGCTCGACCGCTTCGGCGTGCCGCTTCAGGGCGTACCTGTAACGTTCCGCGCCACCCTGGGCGGTGGCAGCATCGAGGCAGCCGACACCGCCACGGACCGCTTGGGCATCGCCGCAGCGATCCCGCTGCTCGGCCCCCAACTCGGCGCGCAACAATTCGTGGCGGATGCGGGCGGCGTGCGCGTGGAGTTCAACGGCTTGGCGCGACTGCAGCCCGCCATCAACACCAACGGTGTCGTCAACGCCGCCAGCCAGGAACCGGCCACCCCCGAGCGCGGGGCCGCACCCGGCTCCTACATCACCATCTACGGACAGGCCCTGAGCGACGCGCGCCGGGTCTTCTTTACGCCCTACCTGCCGCTGGCCCTGGCCGGAGTGAGCGTCAGCTTCGACGCGCCCGCAGCCGGCATCAGCCTACCCGGGCGGCTCCACTTTGTCGATCCGAACCAAATTAACGTTCAGGTGCCCTGGGAGCTCGAGGGACTCAATTCCGTTCGCATGAAGGTCAGTGTCGGCGACTTGTCGAGTGCGGTCTACACGTTGCCTCTGGCTCGCCACTCGCCGGCCTTTTTCGAGTACCTGGAAGGATCCCGGCTGCTCGCAGCGGCGCTGGACGAGAATTTCCGCGTCATCGGCACTTCGAATCCGGTGGCGCGAGGGCGTGTCGTGCAGTTTTTCTTGAACGGACTCGGACCGGTGACCGACCGCCCCGCCACGGGCGAGATTACGCCCACAAATCCCCTGCCGCGAACGGTTGACCAGCCCACCGTCTTGATCGCAGGCCGGCCGGCGCAAGTCGAATACAGCGGCATGGCCCCGTCATTGGTGGGCGTCTACCAGATCAATGCCCGCGTGCCGGCGGACGCACCTTCCGGTATCCTGCCGGTGACCGTAACCATTGGTGGGGTCACCTCGAAGGCGACGAGTTTACCGGTCGAGTAGATGCCCGGTCTTGCGCCGGGCAGTTACGCAGCCATCACTCGGGCGGAACCGCGCTCGGCCAGCTCCGAGGTGGTGCGGACGAGAGGACTTGAACCTCCACGGGGTTACCCCCACTAGCACCTCAAGCTAGCGCGTCTGCCAATTCCGCCACGTCCGCACAAACGCGTTGAACTCTACTTCTGCGGCTGAGCCGGAGTTCCGGAGGGAGCTTGCCCGGCCGGAGGGATCGTGGAGAAATCCACCGGAACCGGCTGCCCGGCTCCCACGGGCTGGCCCGGAGGCGCCGCCGGGCGCTGCGGAGCGGGAGCACTCCGCGTTGTCGCCGGCTTGTGGCTCTCCAGCACGGTCTTCCCCGCGCCGCTGCCTCGCGCCGCAACGATCGCCAGCGACAGGGAAGTCAGCATGAAAATCACCGCCGCGACGGTGGTGGCCTTCGACAGCACGGTCGCGGCGCCGCGCGGCCCAAACGCCGTCTGTGAGCCCATGCCTCCGAAGGCTCCCGCCAGATCGGCAGCCTTGCCGCTTTGCAGCAACACCACAATGATCAGAAAAAAGCAAACCAGAACGTGAAATATTGTCAGGAGAATGACCATGCCGCGATCCCCGGGGCCGGAGCTCCCAAAGAGCCAGGCCGGCTCGAGCCTTTCATCCCTCAGTATACGGGCGCCTGCAGCATGGAAGCAATCGCCCCGGCGGGCGTCGCCGGGATCCGGCGCATCACTATAATTCGAAGAGAAGAGCCTCACCCCATGAGAAGACGCTTCCTTCACGGAGCGGCCGTGGCGGCCCTGGCCGTGCTCGTCGGGCTCATCATCTGGCAGGGCTCGTTCAGCTTTGGCGATCTTGCGCCTGCCAACCCCACGCAGACGTCCCTGTTCTGGGCCGTCTCCACCCTGGTCTTCCTCCTCACCGTAACGCTGGGCTTCATGCTGTTCCGCACGGCTGCGAGGCTCTACGTGGAGCGGCGCAGCGGCGTGGAGGGCTCGCGCATCAAGACCAAGCTTGTGGTGGGCGCGCTCGGGCTCACGATCCTTCCCGTCTTCTTCCTGGTCCTCTGGGGCGTCTACGTGCTCAACCGCAACCTCGACAAGTGGTTCAGCCGGCCGGCGGAAGGAATCAAGGCCAATCTGGTGGAAGCCGGACGGGCCATGGAACGGGAAGCAAGCGAGCGCGTTCGCGCGCAGGCGCTGTGGCTGGCGTCGTTGCCCGAGATCGCCGCGTATGCTCGCACCGGCGTACGCCCCGGGGTGCTCTTCGAGCGCTGGTGCCGGGATCATCACCTGAACGAAGCCTACATCCTGCGCACCGACGGCGTGCGGCTGCCGGTTTGCGGCGCCGGGACGCCCGGCCCGGGAATTCCCGGCGAAGCCCTTTTCCCCGGAGGCATTCTCCGCATCACCGGCCAACGCCCGCCGGAGCTCGAAGCGGCGCAGCAGGAGATCAGCCGATACGTCCGCACCTACGACCAGCTCGTGTTCAATCGGAAGAACACGCGCAACTTCTATCTACTGCTCCTGGCGCTGATCACGCTGTTCATCCTCTTTGTCGCCGCCTGGATCGCCCTGTTCCTGGCCAGGCAGATCAGCGTCCCCATCACCGCGCTCCTGGAAGCCGCCGGTGAAGTCCGCCGCGGCAACCTCCGGCACCGCGTGCCGGTCAAGGCCATGGACGAGCTGGCAGCCCTGGTGCGGGCATTCAACGAGATGACGGAGGCCCTGGAAGAGAATCGCCGCGAGCTTGAAGCCCGGCGGCGGTTCACCGAGGCCATTCTCGAAAGCATTCCCACCGGCGTGATCTCGCTGTCTGCGGACGGGCGCATCCTCAAAGTCAACCGGGCGCTCGAACAGATTCTGGGTCCGGAGCGCCTGGCGGCGGCCGAACGACTCGAGGACCTGTTCAGCCGCGAGGACGCCGCGGACCTCAAGCACCTCATGCGCCGCGCCCGGCGGACCGGCGCGGTCTCGGCCTCGCTCGAAATGGCCACACCGCGCGGCCGTCTGCCCCTGTCGGTGACGGTTTCGGCCCTGGAAACCAAACTGACCTCCGGCTTCGTCATCGTCCTGGAAGACACGAGCGAACTGCTGCGGGCGCAAAAAGCCGAGGCCTGGCGTGAGGTGGCCCAGCGCATCGCCCACGAAATCAAGAATCCTTTGACGCCCATTACACTGTCGGCGCAGCGCATCGCGCGCCACGTGGAACGCTCCGCGGCGCCCGAGGACCTCCGCCGGATTGTGCAGGAGTGTACGGGCGCGATCGTCCAGGAGACCGAATCCCTCAAGAACCTGCTCGAGGCGTTCTCACAATTCGCTCGCTTTCCCGCGGCGCGTCCCGAACCCGCTGACCTCAACGAAGTGGTCGAACACGCGCTGGCGGTCTTCGCCGGGCGCCTGGAGGGCATCGAGGTCGAGCGCAATCTCGCGCCGGATTTACCCCCGGTGGCGATTGACCGGGAACAGTTCAAGCGCGTCATCATCAACCTGGTGGACAACGCCGCCGAGGCCATGCGGGACTCGCTTGTCAAACGCCTCTCCGTGCTGACCCACTCACCCGCCCCCGAAACCGTCGAGCTGATCGTTGCCGACACCGGCTGCGGCATCTCCCCGGAGGCCCGCGAAAAACTCTTCCTGCCGTACTTTTCGACCAAGGGCCGCGGCACAGGGCTCGGTTTGGCCATCGTCAGCCACATTGTGGCCGAGCACAACGCTCACATCCGCGTGGAGGACAACCGCCCTGTAGGAGCGCGCTTCATCATCGAGCTGCCGGCTCTCGTCGCTGAGACCGCGCGCCGGCCGGCGGAGGCAGGGGTGTGAGAAAGCCGCGCGTACTGGTCGTGGATGACGAACCGGGCATCCGCCAGTCGCTGTGCGGCGTCTTGAGCGACGAGGGTTACGAGCCCCGTGCCGTGGCCAGCGGAGAAGAATGCCTTGCCGAGATCGGCAAGCAATACGAGCTGGTCCTGCTGGACGTGTGGCTGCCGGGCATGGACGGCCTGGAAGTCCTCAGCCGGATCCAGGAGATCCCCTTCCCGGAGCGCCCCACCGTCGTCATGATTTCCGGCCATGGAACCATTGAGACCGCCGTCCGCGCCACCAAACTCGGCGCCTTCGACTTCCTGGAAAAACCCTTGACCATCGAAAAAGTCGCCGTGGTGGTCAAGAACGCCATCGCCCACCGGCGCCTGGAGTTGGAAAACCGGCGGCTCAAGGAAAACGCCGAGGCTCGCTACCGTATCATTGGCGAAAGCGTGCCCATCAAAGCCTTGCGGCAGCAGATCGCTCTGATGGCGGCGACCAACGGCAGAGTCCTCATCTACGGGGAAAGCGGCACGGGCAAGGAGCTGGTGGCCCGGGCCATCCACGCCCTGAGCCCGCGGGCCGGCCAGCCGTTCGTCGAGGTCAACTGTGCGGCCATCCCGGAGGAGCTCATCGAAAGCGAAATGTTCGGTCACCGCAAGGGCAGCTTCACCGGCGCCCACGAAGACAAGATCGGAAAGTTTCAGAAGGCCGACGGCGGCACGCTGTTTCTCGATGAAGTGGGCGACATGAGCCTGCGAACGCAGGCCAAGGTGCTGCGCGCCCTGGACGAGGGCCGCTTCGAGCCGGTGGGCGCGTCGGAGTCCGTGCAGGTGGACGTCCGCGTGATCGCCGCCACCAATAAGAACCTCGAAGAAGAGATCGAACGCGGCAACTTCCGCGAAGATCTGTTCTACCGGTTGAACGTGATCCCGTTTCACGTACCGCCGCTGCGCGAACGGCTCGAAGACGTTCCGCTGCTGGCCGACTACTTTCTGCAGGAATTCACCCGCGCTTACGGGCGCAAGCCCAAAGAGCTTGCTCCCGAAGCCTACCGCGTGCTGCAGTCCTATCACTGGCCCGGCAACGTGCGCGAGCTGCGCAATCTCATGGAGCGCATCGTCATCATGAATCCCCAGGCGCGCATCGAGGCCCACCAGATCCCGCTCCCCACGGGCCGCCGCGCCGCGGCCGAGCGAGTCTCCGAGAGCTTCCGCACCCTCCAGGAAGTACGCCAGGCCGCCGAACGCGAATACATTCTCAAAAAGCTCGAGGAGACCCAGGGCAACGTCACCCGGGCCGCGGAACTGCTCGGGCTGGAACGCAGCCACCTCTACCGGAAAATGAAGACGCTTGGCATCGCGCCGAAAGAACAGACGCCGTAGTATACTGGGTCGCACCTGTACCTCGCTCGCAGTGCCGCGCGGTGCGGAGCACCCAGAGAGGCGCTTTTTATGGCACACATCAGCGAAATCGCCCCCGACGTCTACCGCATCTCGGTTTTTGTTGCGAACCTCAACCTCCAGTTCAACCACTTCTTGGTCAAGGATGACGAACCCCTGCTGTTTCACACCGGCTTCAACCGCACCTTCGGCGAGTTGCAGAAGTCCGTCGGCCGGATTCTCAACCCCGGCGAGCTGCGCTGGATCAGCTTCAGTCACTTCGAGTCCGACGAGTGCGGAGCGCTCAACCAGTGGCTGGAAGCCGCACCCCGAGCCAGGCCCTTATGCAACTTCCTCGGCGCCTTGTTGAGCGTCTCGGATTTCTCGATCCGCCAGCCGCAGGTGCTCGAAGAAGGCAGCGTGCTCGAAACCGGCAAGCGGCGCTTCCGCTTTTGTTCGACCGCCCACGTGCCGCACGGCTGGGATGCCGGCGTGCTGTTTGAGGAAACCGCCCGCACGCTGTTCTGCTCCGATCTCTTCTTCCACCCCGGGGACGTGGAGCCTCTGACGGAGTCCGACATCGTCGGCAGGAGCCGGCAGGCGCTCATCGAGATGCAGAACAGTCCGTTTGCTTACTCCACGCCCTATACGCCCCAGACCGACGCCGTCTTCGACCGACTCGCCAGACTCGAGCCGGCTACCCTGGCCACCATGCACGGCTCCAGCTACCGCGGCGACGGCGCCCGCGCCTTGCGCGATCTTTCGGAAGTGATCCGCGAAGTCATGCGCTGAACGACGGGCGCGAGCCTCCTCCCGGCCCCCGAGCCTCTCTGCGGAAGCAGCGGGGCACGGTCTTCTGCCTGCGCGTCATGCGCCTGATGCGGCAGTTGACTCGCACCGGAGCCGAGCGGTAGCATGAAAGTGCGGGGTGGAGCAGTCTGGTAGCTCGTTGGGCTCATAACCCAAAGGTCGGTGGTTCAAATCCACCCCCCGCAACCAACCGCACCGGTTCCCCCAAGAGTCCCTGAATCTGTTCCCGGAGTAACTGTGTCAGCCGGCCGCGGTCCTGAAGCGTCATACCCTCCGGCAGGATGGGCCGCCCGACCCGGACGCGCACGCGACCCGGCCGGAGGACGAACGAACCCGGCGGCAGCACGTCTCGGGTTCCGGAAATCGCCACCGGCACCAAGGGCACACCGGCCTTGAGGGCAATGTATGCTGCACCCTCCTTGAACTCCCGCAAGGGGCCCGGCGACCGGCTCCCCTCGGGAAAAACCAACATGGAGACGCCTTGCTCCTTGAGCAACCGTGCGGCTTCCGACATGGCTTTGAGGGAGCCGCGGGCATCCTCCCGCGGAATCGCAATGTGCCCCGCCCGCCGGAGGTGTGTGCCGATGAACGGGATGCGGAACAGGCTCCTCTTGGCCAGGAACCGGAACTGGAGCGGAAGAAAGGCCAACAGCAGCGGCGTATCCATCAGGCTGAGGTGGTTGGACGCGATTACGTAGCTCGACTCCGGCGACAGGTGGTCGAGTCCTTCCACCTCGGCCTTCACACCCGCAATGACGAGCAGCATCCGGGACCACAACCGCGCCACCGCGTGCGCAGCGCGTCCGGAGCGGTCGAAAAGCGTCGCGATAAACGACGCAGTTCCCATGACGGCCGTCGCGAGGACGACAAGCGGCGCTGCAAAACAGAGGGCGCGCACGTAGGTCCACATCAGGGGTCCGTGCCTATTTTACGAGCAGCGCACGCGCCTCGCCCACCAAAAACAGGGTCCCCGTAATGAAAATCACGTCGTGCGGACCCGCCGCCCTGCTCATCGAGAGCGCAGCCTCAAGCGAGGAGGCAGTCCGCAGTCGGGGATGATCCGCCAGCTCCGCGATCGCTTCCGGCCGCACCGCGCGGGGATGCGAGGGAGCCGTCACGATCACCTCATCCGCAAGCGGAAACAGAATCCCCGTAATTTCGGAAACCGCTTTATCGCGCATCGTTCCGTAAATGAGCCAGACCTTGTGTCCCGCCCAGAATCGCTGGATGTAAGAGGCGAGCGCTCGCGCTCCCCCCGGGTTGTGCGCTCCATCCAGGATGACGGCGGGCCGCGCGGCCACCCGTTCCAGGCGCCCGGGCCAGTTTACACGCCGGATGCCTTCGCGAATGGCCTCCGGGCCGATCCCCAGTTCCCGAAGGGCCGCCACGGCGGTAACGGCGTTGCCCACCTGGTGCTCACCCGCCAGCGGGCACTCCACCGCAATCCGCAAGCCGCAGGGCCCCTCGACCCTGAGGCGGCTCCCGTCTGCTCCGAGCTCGGCATGCGCAACGGTCCACTCCGCCGCCGCAAGGATTCGCGCCCCCACTTCCTGCGCCCGCATCCGGATCACTCGCTCGGCTTCGGGCCGCTGGGGCGCCAGAATGGCGGTAACCCCCGGCTTTAGGATCCCGGCCTTCTCCCCGGCAATGGATGCGATCCCCTTGCCGAGCAGCGCCTCATGGTCGTAGTCCACAGGCGTGATCACGCACAACCGTGGCGTGACGACGTTGGTTGCATCCAGGCGCCCGCCTAACCCGACTTCCACGACCGCGGTCTCGATGTCCCGCTTGCGGAACAATACAAACGCCATCGCCGTGACTGTTTCGAAGTACGTGGGATGGCATTCGAGGAAGCCTTCAGCCAGCATCCGCTCCGCCACCGCGTGCACCCGTTCGAACGCCTCCGCGAACTCCTGCGCGCTGACCGGCTCGCCCCCGATCCGAATCCTTTCGGTGGGCTCGATCAGATGCGGCGAGGTGAACAACCCCGTCCGAACGCCCGCCGCCCGCAACCCCGACTCGATCATGGCGCACACGGAGCCCTTGCCGTTGGTTCCCGCCACGTGCACGATGTCGCAGACGCGGTGAGGATTCCCGAGCTGCTCCAGCAGCATCCCGATCCGCTCCAGGCCCATCTTGGCGGCAGGGATCTCGTTGCCGAGCGCATACAGGAAGCGCACTGAATCGGGATAGGTCATCGAAGGGAAGGCGCCGGCAATCATTCTAGCAGGGAGCCGCCACCATCCCCCGGCATCGCAAACGGACACCGCCCGCCCGGCCGGGGCCACACGGCACCGGGGCCGAGAGGCCTCCTCTCTCACCCCGAACCTGGTGACTTCGATTACACTGGGGGTGGGCTTCCTCCTGGCATGGGTCGAATCGGCGGTGACAAGGCCGCCGCAAGGAGGTGTGTCATGGCCATGCTCCAGCGCCTGCTCCAATACCTGGATGAAAACCGGGTCGAATATACGCACCACACGCATCCGACGGCATACACGGCCCGCGAGGTGGCCTCGGTGGAACACGTCCCGGCGCACCGCATTGCCAAGGTCGTGGTCTACTTCACCGAGAACGGTTACGGCATGGCGGTGCTCCCCGGAGACAGCATGCTCGACCTCCAGAGCCTGCGCACCGCGCTGGGAGTCTCTCGCCTCCGGCTGGCCACCGAAAGCGAACTGGCGGACCTGTTTCCGGATTGCGAACTGGGCGCCATGCCCCCGTTTGGCAACCTGTTTGACCTGCCGGTGTTCGTGGACGGTAGCCTGACCACCGAGGAGACGATTGCCTTCAACGCCGGCACGCACCGGGACGTGGTTCACATGAAGTACCGGGACTTCGAGCGTCTGGTCCGGCCCAAGGTCATGAACCTGTCGCGGCACGCTGCCGCCTGAAGTCCCGGCGCCCGCGAACCGACTTTTTTCGCATCCCAGGCGTCTTGTTTTAAGGAGCCGGAGATTGATCTTTCGGGAAGTCGAGGATCCGGACCTGGTCGCCAGAGCCGGCAAAGGCGACGTGGATGCCTTCAATGTACTCGTCTCCCGCTGGGAAAAACGGATCTTCAATTACTTGTTCCGCCTGGTGGGAGACCGGGAAGCGGCTCTGGATTTGTCGCAGGAAGTGTTTCTCAAAGCCTATCTCGGACTGGGCAAGCTCCAGGACGGCTCGCGGTTTGCTCCGTGGCTGTTCCGTATCGCGCACAACGAGGCCTTCTCCTTGCTGCGCCGGCGCAGGTTCGACCCCGGCCCGGAAACCGAACCGGAGCCGGATCACTCTGCCGCGGCGCTACTGCCGGTAGAGCTGTCACTCGCCGTCGAGCAGGCCCTTGCGCGGCTCTCCCCCGAACAGCGCGAGGCGGTCCTGTTGAAGATCTTCCAGGGCTTCAAGTTCGAGGAGATGGCGCAAGTCCTTTCCTGCCCGGTCTCCACCGTGAAGTCGCGCCTGTACGCCGCCCTCGACTTGCTGAAAGAATCCCTGGCTCCTATCAACGCACGGGGTGCGCAATGAACTGCTCCAACTTCGACTGGAAAGCTTACGTTCTCGGCGAAACCCTCGCCTCGGAACGCCCGGAGCTCGAGTCTCACCTGGCGGCCTGCGCGGCCTGCCGCGAGGAGGTCGCACGCCTCGGCGCGGTAATGGCCGCCCTCGCCGCGCTGCCGCAGGCGGAACCGCCGCGCCGCCTGGCCTTCGTCTCCGACAAGATCTTCGCACCGGGCTTCTGGGGGCGGCTCTGGAACTCCGCGCCGCGGCTCGGGTTCGCCTCCGCAGCGCTTGTGGCCGCCGCGATCCTCGTTCACGCCTTCACCCGCCCGGCGCCTGCTCCCCCGCCCAGCCCTCCCGCCGTCCAGCTCTCCGAACAGCGTATCCAGGCCGAAGTGGCGCGCCGAATGGAAGCTCTGCTGGACGAGAAGCTCCGCCAGATGGAAGCCCGTCAGTCGCGCCGGACTGCGGAACTGGTGGCGGCGGCCGCCGCACGGCTGGAGCGACGCCATCAAGCGCAGCTGCTGGCGGTCGAGGAAAATCTGAACCTGCTGCGCAAACGCTGGGGCGTGCTGTATACGGCCAGCGCCGAACTGGGAGGCACGCGATGAGATATCTCTTCCTGGCGGCTGCCGCGGCCGCAATGGCCTGGGCGGCGGAGCCGCCGCGCGTCGCCCGAGCCACATTGATCCAGATCGAAAACCATCTCGATCGCCGCATTGAGACCGCGCTGCCCGACAACCCGTTCATGCTTTTGAGTTCGACTCAAGGCGTGTACCTGGAGGGTTACGGGGCTGTCTTCACCGCCGAGCTTAATCTCATCACCGTGCCTGCGCCTACCCCCTTCCGGCCCGCCTTCACCCGCGATGACATCGAAAAGATTCGCCTAAAAAAACTCGAGCGCCTCACGGTGCTCAAACGCCTTCTCCGCGATGCGCTGGTTGAAGCGGCCGCCTCGCTCGAGGGCGTGCCCCCCGCCGAGCAGGTGGCCATTGCGGTCTCGCTATTTTATTTCCGCACCTGGGAGAATACGGCCGGTCTGCCATCGCAGATTCTCATGCACGCCCCGCGCAGCGTCCTGCTGGATTTCCGCGCCCGGCGCATTTCCGAGCAGGCCCTGGAGGGGGCACTCCGGATCCAGGAGTTCTGACTCGATGCGGCTGGGTGAAATGCTGGTGGCCCGCGGCCTGATCGAGCCCGAGGACCTCGACAAGGCTTTGGAGATCCAGCGCGAGCGCGGGGAAAAGATCGGCAAGATCCTGGTGGATCTCGGCTTCGTCGCCACGCGCGACGTCCTCGCCGCTCTCTCCGAACAACTCGGCGTGCCGCTCGCCTCGATCGAAGGACCTCCGCCCGTGACCCCGGAAACCGAAGGTCTCTCGCCGCGCTTCATGCGCCAATGCAAGTTTCTCCCCATCGCCCTGCAAGACTCCACCCTCACGCTGGCCATGGCCGATCCGCTGGACTTCGAGACCATTTCCGCCGTCCGGGGATTCACGGGCCTCAAAGTGCGCGCCGCTCTGGCCTCCGAGCAGGAGATCCGCGACGCCATTGATCGCTACTACGGCGAGACCGAGCGGCCCGCCGAACTAGAACCCGAAACCGGCGAGACCAGCGAAGATCTCGAGCACCTCCGCGACATGGCCAGCGAGGCGCCCGTGATCCGTCTGGTGAACGCCCTCATCGCCCAGGCCGTCGAAAAACGGGCCAGCGACATCCACTTGGAGCCCTTCGAGAAAGAATTCCGCGTCCGCTTCCGCATTGACGGCGTCCTCTACAACCAGGAGCCGCCTCCGCGCGAACTCAAGGCAGCCATCATTTCCCGGGTCAAGCTCATGGCCCGGCTCAACATCGCCGAGCGCCGCCTGCCCCAGGACGGCCGCATCAAGATCAAGACCCTGGGCCGCGAAGTGGACCTCCGCGTCTCCACGCTGCCCACCCTCTACGGGGAAAGCGTCGTGATGCGCCTGCTGGACCGCTCCGCCACCGAATTCTTCGACCTGCGCCGCCTCGGCTTCGACGAGCACATGCTGGCGCGCATGGAGTATTACACCTCCCTGCCCCACGGTATCCTGCTCGTCACCGGTCCCACCGGCAGCGGCAAGTCCACCACCCTGTATTCGGCCCTCAAGCGGATCAACCGCCCCGGCGTCAAGATCATTACCATTGAGGACCCGGTCGAATACCAGATGGACGGCATCAACCAGATCCACGTCAACCCTCAGATCGGCCTGACCTTTGCCGCCGGGCTCCGCCACATCGTGCGCCAGGACCCCGACGTGATCATGGTGGGCGAAATCCGCGACCGCGAGACCGCCGACATCGCCATCCGCGCCGCCCTCACCGGACACTTCGTCTACTCCACGCTGCACACCAACGATGCCCCCAGCGCCATTACGCGGCTTACCGATATGGGGGTCGAGAACTACCTCATCAGTTCCTCGCTGGTGGCCGTGCTCGCCCAGCGCCTGGTCCGCGTCATCTGCCCGCGCTGCAAAGTCGAAGACGAACCGCGCATTACGCCGCAGGGCGAAACGATCGGGACCTGGCGCGGCCTCGGATGCGAACATTGCTTCGGCACGGGCTACAGCGGGCGCGTGGGCATCTTCGAGCTCATGGAGATGAACGACGAAATCCGCAAGCTGATCATGCGCAACGCCGATGCCACCGAAATTGCCGCCGCAGCCCGTCGCCACGGCATGCGTACGCTGCGCGAAGACGGCTGGGAAAAAGTACGGGCGGGAGTGACCACCGCCCAGGAGGTCCTCCGCGTCACCCAGGAATTCTGAAAGACCCTCGGAGCGGTACAACAGTGCGCCGGAGCGTATGACAAGCTTTCACTTCAAGGCCGTAGCAGCCGACGGAAGGGTCCGGACCGGAGTCCTCGCCGGACCCAGCGAAAAGCATGTGGCGGCCGAGCTGCGGCGCCAGGGACTCATGCCCGTCTGGGTCGGCGCCGCACCCCGCCGCTCCTTCCGCTGGAAGTTGCCCTCGTGGGTGCGGGGCCGGCGCCGCGACGTGCTCTTCTTCACGCAGGAGCTGTCCTCCTTGCTGAGTGCCGGCGTGCCGCTGGACCGGGCGCTTGCGATCACGGCCGAACTGACCGAGCGGCCCTCGTTCCGCCTCGTGCTCCAGGACGTGCTCCGCCTCTTGAAAAGCGGCAAGCCCCTGGCCGAGAGTCTGGCCGCGCACCCCGACTATTTCTCCGACCTGTTCGTTAACATGGTGCGCGCCGGCGAGGCCAGCGGCGCGCTGGCCCAGATCTTCGAGCGCCTGGCGGAGTTCGAGCAGTCGCGCGACGAGCTGCGCAACTACCTCATCTCTTCGATGATCTACCCCGCGCTGCTCAGCCTGGTCGGCCTCGGTTCGATCCTCGTCCTGATCACTTTCGTGGTGCCGCGCTTCGCGGCCGTTTTTCAGGAATCACAGATGCGCGTGCCGCTGCCGGCCCAGATACTGATCGAAGCCAGCCGCTACGTGCGCGCCTACGGCTGGGTGCTGCTGGCGGCCGTAATCGCGGCCCTCCTGTCGGCCTACTCCTACACCCGTACCGCGGCGGGTCGCCTGTGGTGGGACACACTCAAGCTGCGCATTCCGCTGCTCGGCCCGGCCCTCCGCCGGGCTGAAACCGCCCGCTTCGCACGGGCCATGGCCACGCTGGTCGCCAACGCCGTTCCCCTGGTCCAGTCCATCGGAATTGCCGCGGCCGTGCTCCACAACCGCCGCATCGCGGGCTCCCTGGACCGGGTGGCCCAAGGCGTCAAGCGCGGCGAGGGTATTGCCGCTCCTCTGGCCCGCGCCGGACAGTTCCCGCCCCTGGCAGCCCACCTGCTCACCGTCGGCGAGGAAACCGGGAGACTCGACCAGATGTTCGCCCGCATGGCCGAAATCTACGAAGGCGAAACCCGCGCGGCCATCAAACGCTTCACGGCACTTTTCGAACCCCTGGTTATTCTGGTGATGGGTGTGCTCGTCGGCACGCTCATCCTCAGCATGTTGCTGGCAATCACAAGTATCAACGAAGTGGCGGTGTAACCATGAAACGGCGAAGACACAACCCGCAGGCCGGCGTCACCCTCATCGAGATGCTGGTCGTCGTGACCATCATCGCGCTGTTTGCCGCCCTCGTCGGACGCAATCTCTTCAAACAGTCCGACAAGGCCCGTGTCGCGGCAGCGCGTGCCCAGATCGAAATGTTCATGGGCGCCCTGAACCTTTACAAGCTCGATACAGGCTCGCTGCCCACCACCGAGCAGGGCCTGCAGGCTCTCTGGCGCCGCCCGCCCGACGTCCCCAACTGGGACGGCCCCTATGTCGAGAAAGAAATTCCCCTCGACCCCTGGGGCCATCCCTACGTCTACCGCTTCCCCGGCGAGCACGGCGAGTTGCCCGACATCATCTCTTACGGCGCCGACGGCAAGCCGGGCGGCGAGGGCATCAACGCCGACATCGTGAGCTGGAAGAGCCAGTGAACCGTTCGACCCCACTGCCCCTCTCCGGCGCCCGCGCGCATCCACGGGCGGGCGTCACGCTGGTCGAGATGCTCATCGTCGTCGCCTTGGTCGGCCTCATGGTGGGCCTGGCTTTTCCCCGCATCTCAACCGGCGCGGATTCGCTCCGCCTGACGGGCGCGGCGGACTCAATCGCGTCTCTGTTCAACGCCGCCCTGAACCGCGCCGAGCGCCGCGGGGAAGCACTGGAAATTGCAATTTTCCAGTCTTCCGGCCGCATCCAGGTGCGCTCCTCGGGGGGCTTTGAGAGCGACTACTCCCTCCCTGAGGGCGTTACTGTTCAAGCCGTCCTGCCCGCTCTGCCCGGTTCAACGGACGGCCCCCGGCGATTCCTCGTCCTCCCTGGAGGAACCGTCCCCGCGATCGCCGTCGAGCTAGCCAATCGCCGCGGCATGCGCCGCCTCGTCCGACTGGATCCGATCACCGGCGTGCCGCAAGTAGACCGTGTGGAGGGACCGTGAGAGCCCGTGGCTTCACCTTACTGGAAATGCTCGTCGCCACACTCATCCTCGGCGTGGCCGTGGCGGGAGTTCTCTCCAACATCTCCGTCTCTCTGCGGACCGCCGCCAAGGTGACCGACTACGACCGTGCCGCTCTCATCGCTCGCCGCAAAATGGAGGAGCTGCTCGCCGGGGCGCGCCTGCCCCGCTTTGCCGTCGCCGGCGGTCCGCTGGATCCGGCCACAGGACTGGAGGGGGGCTGGAGCGTCCGAATCGAGCCTTTCGAGGCCCCTGCTCAAGCCGGGCCGGGCAACCTTGTGCTGGACCGCCTTGTCCTGGACCTGTGGTGGAAACAAGGATCGCGCACGCGCCGTGTGCAGCTGGAAGCCTTCCGCCGCTCACGGGTCGCGCCACCCGGAGCCCAGCCGTGAAGTCTCGTTCCGGCGTCACCTTGCTCGAATTACTCGTCGCCGTCTCCCTGCTGAGCCTGCTGACCGCGGGAGTCTTGGCAGCCCTCCGTCTCGGCATCAACGCGATGGCCAAGACCGGCGCCCGCCTCGCCGACAACCGTCGCGTCGCAGCCACCCAACACATCCTCGAGCAGCAAATCGCCGGTTTGATCCCGATCTTGGCGGAATGCAGCCCTCAGCCGGGGCAGCCCCCCATGCGCTTTCCATTTTTTCAGGGCGAGCCGCAGACCATGCGCTTCGTCTCTGCCTTTTCTCTCGGTGAAGCCTGGCGCGGCTATCCGCGGATCCTCGAGTTTCAGGTTATCCCCGGCTCGCCCGGCCAAGGTTTGCGCCTCGTGGTCAACGAGCGCCTGTACACCGGCGCTGCCTCTGCCGGCGCTTCCTGCCTCGGCATGGCGCCTGAGCCGGAAATCGGCCTCCCGGTGCCGCGCTTCGCGCCGGTCGAAATTGGTCCTTACTCCTTCGTCCTCGCGGATCGCCTGGCGTTCTGCCGGTTCGCTTACAAGGAGGAGCTGCCACCGCCGGCGCTGGAACGGTGGGTAGCCCGATGGACCAGGCCTCAGTGGCCTTCGGCCATTCGAATCGAAATGGCGCCCGTTGACGCCGGACCGGTCCGGTTGCAGCCGTTGACGCTCGTGGCCCCTGTGCGTATCACGCGTCTGGCGGCGGAGCTCTATGGGGATGACTAGCCTAGGTCGCGCCGCAAAAGCGCAGGGCGCAGCCTTGCTGATCGTGCTCTGGCTTTCCGCCGCCCTGGCCGCCATTGCCTTTGCCCTGTCAGCGAAGGTGCGCGCGGAAGCAGAGCGCTCCGTAACCGCCTGGGAGGGCGTGCAGGCCTATTACCTGGCCACAGGCGCAGTCGAGCGGGCGCTCCTGCACATCCTGTGGGGACCGCCTTACTACCAGCCTGGCACGATCTCGTTCCGCTTCAGCTTCCCCTCCGGCGAGGCCGTCGTTCACATCCTTCCTGAGGCGGGCAAGCTGAACCTCAACTTCGCTACTGCGGAGGAACTCGAGCGGCTCTTTGCGGCTCTCGGAGCAGATCCGGTTCGGGCCGCTGAAATCGCGCGGGCCGTCGTGGACTGGAGGACGCCCGCTCCCCAGGGCCCGACGGTCTTCGATCATTATTACCTGGCGCTGGTTCCGTCTTTTCGCGCCCCCCATGCGTCATTTCAAGAGGTTGAAGAGTTGCTGCTGGTCAAAGGCATGACTCCGGAACTCTTTTACGGAATCATCGCACCCGGGCCGCAAGGCGCCTGGCTCGCCGCCGGCGGAGCTCGGGACTGCCTGAGCGTCTATTCGGCCGGCGGGACAGTGGACGTCAACACTGCTCATCCTGCTGTGTTCGCCGCCCTCGGATTTTTGCCCGGGCAAATCCAGGCTATCCTCGCCGCCCGGCCCATTCGCGATCCCGCGCAACTGCCGGCGCTCGGCTTGGCCGGACATCCCGCACTCGGACGCTTGCGCGTCGGTGGCGGCTCCATCGTCACGCTGCGAGCCTCTGCCCGCCCCCGTCTGGCGTCGGGACAGCTTTCGGATCTCCGCCGCGGCGTCGCGGCCACCGTCAAACTCCTCGGCCCCGCCGGCGGCGACAAACCCTACCACGTGTTGCGCTGGTACGACAACGTATGGGAACCGTAGCCCTCGGAGGATTGCGCCGCATCCTGGCCGTGGGCACGGGTGTCGGCATCTCGATCGGCGCCCGCACCCTTCAGGTCGTGGCCGCACGCCTCCGCCCTTCGGGCGCCGTGGTGCTCGGGCACACGGAGATCGCTTCCTTCCGCGAGCGGCCGGCGGCGGACTGGGGCGCCGAATACGCCGACTTCCTCCGCCGGCTGGGTTTAAGTCATTTAGCCGCCACGGCGCTGTTGCCCCGCAGCGAGGTCATCGTGCGCCAGCTCTGGCTGCCGGGCGTCTCCGACCGTGAGATGGCCTCTGCCATCCAGTACCAGATTGACGCCCTCCACCCCTACGGAGACGATGAGATCCAATGCTCGTGGGTCCGGCTCGGACGCTCGCCCGCCGTGCTGGTGGGCATCGCCCGGCAGCCCGTGATCGAGCGTTACGCCGATCTGTTCACCGAAGCCGGCGTCAAGCTGTCCTCGCTGACCTTCTCCGCCGCGGTGTTTTATTCCGCCTTGCGCCTGTTCCCCGCGGTCTTGCCGGAAGGATTCGTCACCGTCCTGCCTCAGGAGGAAGCCGTGGAGGTCTACGGAGAGAGCAGAGCCCGCCCGGTGTTCTCGGCGCTGCTGGATCTCCCCGAGGACCGCGCCGCGGCTCTGGCGGCGGCCGAACTCCGTCTGGAGCCCGGGGTCGAGCCGTTGCCTTTGCCGGACCTGATCCCGGCGCCCCTGGCGAGGCCGGAGGGATTCGAGCTGCCGCGTTTCCTTTATGCCTACGCCGCCGCGTTCACCGCCGCCTGCCCCCGCCTTTCGCTGGCAGCGAATCTCCTGCCGCCGGAGCGGCGCAGCAGCAGTTCGAGGGCGGTGTTCGTCCCGACCGCCGCGCTTGCGACGATCCTGCTGCTGCTCGCCGCCGGCCTTGTAGCCCAGGCGCGAGTCCAGCAGCGGCGCCACCTGGAGGCCCTCGAATCCGAGATCCGCCGTCTGGAGCCTCGCGCGGCTCAGGCCGCCGCCTTGGCCCGCACCGCCGAACAGCTCCGCGCCCGCATCCTGCTCCTCGACGAGCTGCGGCGCCGCACGCAAAAAGACCTGGATGCCATTCGCGAACTGACCCGCCTGCTGGAACCCCCGGCCTGGCTCAGCGCTCTCGAGCTCACGCGGGAGTCCGCAACCCTCAGCGGCGAGGCCGAGCAGGCTGCGGGGCTGCTGAAGACTCTCGACAGTTCCCCCTACTTTCGTAATTCGGAGTTCGTGATCCCCATCGCGCGCTCCGGTTCGATGGAGCTGTTCCGCATCCGCTCCGTACGGGAGGGCGCTGCACCATGAAGCTCCAGGCGCGCGACAAGAGAGCCCTTGCGGTCTTGGCCGCGGCCGCGGCACTGATCACGGCGACGCGGGTTTTTCTGCTCGAGGACGCCTCCGCGGACACAACGCCGCCTGCCCAAGCCATTCCCCTCGCCGAGAAACACCTCGAGAAGCTGCGCCGTCTGAGCGCTGGCCTCGGCGCGCAAGAGAAGCTCACCGCCGAAATCGCCCGCGAACTCGCCGCGCGCGAGCAAGGATTGATCCAGGCCGACACGCCGGCGCAGGCTCAGGCACAGCTCCTCCAGATCTTCCGCCGCGTGGCCTCGCGCCAGGCGCCGCCGATCGAAATCAAAACCGTGGAGATGGGCCAGATCCGGCCGCTGGGCGCCGATTATGGAGAGCTCACCGTTCCCGTCACTTTCGAGTGCCGCATTGAACAGCTCCTGAACCTGCTGGCGGATTTGACCGCGCAGCCGGAGATTGTGGCCACCAGCGAACTCCGCATCACGGCCGGCGACGCCAAGCAGAAAACACTCAACGTGCGGCTCACGATCTCCGGCGTCGCCCCGCGCCGTCTGGTCCCGGAAAAGAAAGGTCTATGAGACGGAGGCTCCTGGTTCTGAACCTGATCTTGGCAGTGCTGGTTGTGGGCACCGCGTTCCGCCTGCGGCGCCAGTGGCTGGAAGGCCGCGAGCGCGTGCGCCAGGTGTTCCACGCAAAGGTGACCCCTGCGGCGCCTCCCAAGACGATCCGCCTTGAGCCGCCGCAGCCCCTGGCGGCCGCTTCCTACGCCGATGCAGCGCAAAAGCTGGTCTTTGCCAAGGACCGCAACCCCACCGTGGTCATCGAGCCGGAGCCCCCGAAAGTGATCCCCCCTTTGCCGGTCGCGCACGGAGTGGTCAACTTCGGCGACGGGCCCCTCGTGATCTTGAGCGAAAAACCGGGCGCGCCGCACAAAAGCTACGCCCCCGGAGAAAAAGTCGGCGATTTCACGCTCCTGGCCGTCACCCGCGAGGACGTCGTCTTCGAGTGGGAGGGGGAAAAGATCCGCCGCAAGCTGGAAGAACTCATCGAGCGGCGCCCTCAGGAGACTCCGCCGGCCGCAGAGCAGCCTCCGCAGCCCGCGCCGGCGCAGGCCTCGCAAACCACAGTCGTCAATCCTTCGGCGGAGGAAGGCTTCGGGCCTTCCATTGGCAACGAGATTCGTGCGTGTTTGCCTGGCGACACCTCCCCACCGGGAACTGTCCGTGCGGGTATGCGCAAGGTGGTTACTCAAACCCCCTTCGGAAACGTGTGCCGGTGGGAGCCGGTGCAATAAGGATCAGGAAAAAGAAAGGAATCAAACCATGGTGCTTCGAGTTGTTCTACTCAGCTTCGTCACGATGCTGACTTTGGCTGAGCAAAAGCCCCGGAAAGCGGGCGCCGGGCAGCCCTCCGCGGCCAAGGCCCCGGACGCATTTGAGAAGACCTTGCCGCTCGGAGCCAGAGAAACGGCTCCGGGAGAGTGGCGTTACACCGACGCGCAGGGCAAAACCTGGACCTACCGCCGGACGCCGTTCGGTTTCGTCAGGTCGGATGCCCAGGAGGAAAACACTGCCGTCGAGGCGCCCGCAGACCTGAAGGCCTTTGAGCAAGGCGACGAGATTCGCTTCGAACGCCCCACTCCGTTCGGCATCGTCCGCTGGACGCGAAAGAAGACCGAACTGAACGACGTGGAGCGCGCGGCTTGGGAGCGCGAACAGAAGCGCCCGACCTCACGCGAGCATGCGGAACAGTGAGATGACCGCGAACCGGATTCTGTGCCGCACCACCCTGAGCCTGCTGCTCGGCGCCTTCGTTGTCTTCGCCGCCCAGCAGAAGCAGCCGCCTCCGCCCCCGGGCCTCGGGCCGCGCGCGGCTCCCCCGCCCGTCGCCGAGCCCAAAGAGGTTCCGCAACCCCAGCAGCCGTCGCCTCAGGTCCAGCCCGCCAAGCCGGCGCCGGGGACCGCCGAACCCAAGCCCGCGCCCACAGAGCAGGCTCCGGTGACCCTGACTCCCGCCCCCTCGGGCGGCTTGGTGCTCAACCTGCAAAATGCGTCACTGACGGAGGTCATTGACATCCTGGCGCGCCGCCTCCGGATCAACTATATCCTCGATCCGCGCGTCAAAGGCACCGTCACCCTCAATACCTACGGCGAGCTCAAGGAGGTGGACATCCGGGCCCTGCTCGATCTCATCCTCCGCATCAACGGCTTCGCCATGGTGCAAGTGGGTGAGATCCATCGCATCGTGCCTCTGCCGGAGCTGTCGCGCCAGCCGCTTCCGCCTGCCGTCAATCCCAAAAGCGTCCCAGAAAACGAGCAGATGGCGCTCAACCTGGTCTTTCTCAAGTACGCCGCCGTCGCCGACATGGCCAAGTTGCTCGACAAATTCCTGGGCGAAGGCGCCACCATGATCACCTACGAGCCGGCCAATCTGCTCCTGCTGCTGGACAACAACCGCAACATGCGGCGTACCATGGAACTGATCGCGCTCTTTGACAGCGACGTGCTCGTCAGCCAGCGCGTCCGTCTCTTTGAGGTCCAGCACGGCCGTCCCAGCGACGTCGCCAAAGAACTGGAGACCGTATTGCGGGGCGTCTCCCTCGGTGAAAAGGCGGGAGCCGTAAGATTCCTGCCCGTGGACCGCATCAACACCATCATCGCCGTAGCCCCGAATCCAGGCGTTTTCGACCAGGTCGAGGCCTGGCTGAAGAAGCTCGACGTCCCTGCAAAGGTGACGGCGGGCACCACGCAGAACTACGTCTACCGGGTCAAATACGGACGCGCGGAGACACTGGCCGTGGCCATCATGCAGCTCTACCTCGGTTATTTCGGCTTCGGCGGCTTCGGAGGGTTTGGAGGCTTTGGGGGATTCGGTGCGACAGCCGGTTACCCGGGCTACTTCGGAGCCGGTGCCGTCTCTCCTTACGGAGCCTACGGTGCGTTTCCGGGAGGGTTCACCCCCGGCTTCGGCGTTCCCGGGGCATATGGTTTGGGCCCTTACGGCCCCGGCTACGGCTTCGCTCCCGCTCCGGGCGCAGTGCCCCGGACCGGTGCAGCCCCTGCCGTCGGCCAGCAGTCTGAGGCGGGCGCGGCAGCGCAGCAGGCGCCGCGCACCGCAGGCGCCACCCCCTTTGATCTGACGGGCTCCTATCTCGGAGCCGGTTACGGCTACGGCTGGACTCTGCCTGAAGGATTTCCCAGAGTCGTTCCCAATCCCTTGGACAACTCCCTGCTGATTCAGGCCACGCCCCAGGAGTACGAGAAGATCTTGAATCTGCTCAAAGAGCTGGATGTGCCTCCGCGCCAGGTGCTCATCGAGGCCAAAATCTACGAGGTCTCGCTCACCGGCGCCTTCGCCAGCGGCGTCAGTGCCTTCCTGCAGAAACGAGGCGGCAGCGGACCCGGTTCCCCCAGCCTTGCCACCAATCTGTTGCAGGGTACGACTTCGGTATCCGGTCTGACCCTCACGGCCGGCACGCTCGTCGGTCAGACCCGCGAGCTGCTTGCCTTCCTGTCGGCGCAGGAAGACACCCGGCGCGCCAAAGTTGTTTCCGCACCCAGCGTCATCGCCACTGACAGCATCCCTGCCAGCATCACGGTGGGCCAGGAAGTGCCGACCCTGACCTCGCAGGCTGTCACCGGCGCGCAGGTCGGCGGCAGCTCCTTGTTCGCCAACACGATCCAGAACCGCACGAGCGGCGTCACGCTGAACATCCTGGCCCACGTCAACCCGAGCGGCATCGTCACGCTGGTCATCAACCAGGAGGTCAGCGCACCCGTGCCTCCCTCCGCCAATGCAGCCATCCAGTCCCCATCGTTCACGAAACGTACCGTCCAAACCCAGGTCACCGTGCAGGACGGCGACACCATCGCTATCGGCGGCATCATCCAGGAATCGGATACCTCCAGCTCCGCCGGGGTCCCCATCCTGCACCGCATCCCGATCCTTGGGGCCGCCTTTGGGGCCAAGTCCACGAGCAAGGAGCGTACGGAGCTGATCGTTTTCATGACGCCGCGCGTGATTTACGACACCAACATGATCACGGATGCGACCGAAGAGCTGAAATCCAAGCTGCGGCGCTTGCAAAAACTCATCCGCGAATAGGACGCGGCGGGTGGCGCGAAGCGACGGTCACCTGCCCGTGCTGCCTTCCACCCGCCCCCGTCCTGCGCGACAATAGCAAACGATGCCCGCTTACCGGATCTACCGCTTGAAGGAACCCGTGCGGCGACAGTTCCGCTGGGCGCCCCACACGGCCGGCCTCACGGTGGTCAAGCCCCGCGACTATGAGCCGGACGGCTCCGTCGAAGCCGCAGGCCTGTATTCGGCCTGGGCGGCTTTGAGAAGCACCGCCACGCCTTTGGGCGTCGGGGATCTCCTGGAGACGGAAACCGGGACGCTCTTCATCTGCAAGTACGTCGGCTTCGAACAAGCACGCTGGGAGCGTCCGGAAGCGGCAGCGGCGGGTGCATGGCAGGCTAGCCCGGCTTCCGGGTCTGCCGGCGAAACGACGGCGCCTGCACCGTATGATGACAGAGAAGTCGTTTAATCCCGGCGGAAGCGACCGGGTCAACCTGTTTTCCCTCGTCAGCTACATCCCGGACCCGCTCGGCTCCTTCCTCGACCGGCTCCGTCAGGAACTCGTTCCCTCCTGCCTGCTGCGGGCCCACGTCACCGTCCTTCCGCCGCGCCCGCTCCCCATTGAGCCCGGCGCCGCCTGGAGTCAGATCTGCCGCCGGCTTGCTGCGTTCGCCCCCTTCAACGTTTGCGCGGGCGAGGTAGAGATTTTCTCGGTGAGCTCCGTCATTTACCTAGCAGTCAAGGAAGGCTTCGCCGAACTCTGCCGCCTCCACGAGCAACTCAACACGGACAGCCTGGCCTACGGCGAGCCCTTCCCCTACCATCCGCACATCACGCTGGCCCAGCAGCTGGCTCCCGAACAACTCGAAGGCGTCTACGAGCTGGCGCGCCGGCGCTGGGCCGAGTTTCCCCACCCGCGATGCTTCCGCGTCGACCGGCTCACCTTCGTGCAAGGCACGGTCTGCAATTCCTGGGTGGATCTGGCCGACTGCTGCCTGGGTGGCCCGCCGTAGCAGGTGGCGGCGGCAGCGTTCCTCAAGTCAAGATGGGCAGAGGATCATGCTGAAGAGATGGTGCCTGTTCCCGTTCCTGTTCGCTGTCGCTCTCTCCGCGCCGGCTCCCGCCGGGCCGGACTACGAAACAATCGCCGCCCGTATCGTCGCCGCGCTGCGGCTGCGCTCCGCCGAAAACGTCCTGATGCGGTTCGACCCGGATTCTCTGGCGCCCCTGGAAGCCGCCGTGCGCCGGCGCATTGGCCAAGCGGGCGCCAGCTGTCTGGCCTCGGTGCCCGCCTCGGAGACCTTGCCTTTGGCACTGCTTGAAAAAACACAGGTGTTCCTCCGCCTGCCCTTGAGCCCGCAAGCGCGGCCGCTTTCGGAAGCCGAGGAAGATGCCCTCAGGCGGTGGCTCAACCGGGGCGACACGCGCCGCGAACTCCACTTTCACTGGTCGGACGGCACGCGGCGTGCCGACGGCCTGCCCGCCCCACACACGCCCGACCTCGACCGGCTCTATGAGCAGGCTCTGGACATTGACTATGCCGCGCTCGATGCCGCGCAGGAACGCGCCATCGGCATCCTGCGCCTCGGCACGGTGCGCATCCGCACGCCGGCCGGGACCGACTTCATGTTCCGGATCGCCCGCCGCCCGTTCAACAAACAAAACGGCGACGCCTCGGCCGAGCGCGCCCGGGCGGCGAGCGTGCGCGTGGACCGGCACATTGAACTGCCGGCCGGCGCCCTTCGGGTCGCACCCGTCGAAGAAAGCGCCTTCGGCCAGATCGTGCTCCCCGAAGCGCGTTTCGGCGACACGGTCGCGCGCAATGTGGTGCTGCTGTTCGACAACGGCCGCCTCAGCGGCGTACGTGCCCAGGAAGGGCTCGAAGCCGTTCAGGCCGCGCTCGACAGCGGCGGGGAAGCTGCCCGCCGGTTCCGCGAGTTCGCGCTGGGTTTCAACCCCAAGCTTGCGGTACCGCCCGGCAGCGCCGTCGTACCCTACTACGGCTACGGCGCCGGCGTCGTGCGGCTCAGCCTCGGGGACAATGAAGAGCTGGGAGGCAAGGTGCGCGGCCGCTTCGTGCGCTGGTTCTTCCTCACCGACGCCACCGTACACGTGGATTTTCGCTACCTGGTGGGCGACGGCAAGCTGCTCATCACCCCGTGAGCGGCCCCGCTCAGTGAAACACGGCCAGAGTGATTTTGGTCGTCACCCAGGCGATCAGGCCGCAAACCGGAAACGTCAGAATCCATGCCGTGACGATATCCCGGCTGACGCCCCATCGCACCGCGGAAAGGCGCCGCGTCGCACCCACGCCCATGATCGAGGTATTGATCGTGTGCGTGGTGCTCAACGGAATCCCCAGCCGGCTCGCAAACTCGATCGTCAGCGCTGCTCCCGTCTCCGCCGCAAAACCGTGCACGGGCTCCAGCTTGGTCAGCCGCAAACCCATCGTCCGCACAATCCGCCAGCCCCCCACTGCCGTGCCGAAACCCATCACCACGGCGCACAGCAGGATCACCCACAATTGCACTTCGAACTGCGGCAGCACGCCCCCTAGCACCAGCACCAGCGTGAATGCTCCGATGAACTTCTGCCCGTCATTCGAGCCGTGGCTGAACGCCATGAATGCCGCCGAGAGCACTTGCAGCCTGCCGAAGACACGGCGCACCCACCCCGGAGTTTTTCTCGCACAGGTGCGGTAGATCAACACCATCAGAAACAAGCCGCCCAAAAAGCCCAGAAACGTCGAAAACAGCAGGCCCGTGAGGACCTGCTTCCATCCCGCCCACTGGAGCACGCCCGGGCCGGCCGTCGCCAAGCCGGCCCCGCTCAACCCCGCAATCAGCGCATGCGACTCGCTGGTCGGCAGGCCGTAGTACCAGGCCACCGTGCTCCACAGCACGATGCCCACCATCGCCGCCCCCACGGTGTAAATGTTGATCATTTCCGGGTTCACGATCCCCTTACCGATCGTCGCCGCCACCGCCGTCCCCGACATCGTTCCGACGACATTGAAGACCGTGGCCATCAGAAGCGCCTGCGTCGGGGAGAGCACCCGCGTGGAAACGACCGTGGCGATCGCGTTCGGGGCGTCGGTCCAGCCGTTGACAAATTCGGCGGCCAGAATCAGCAGCAGTACGATGATCGTGGCGGGCTCCACAACCGGCCACCTCCGCTCAAGCGTTCTTCAGCGCGATGCTCTCGAACACGTCGGCGACGTCTTCGCCCTTGTCGGTCGCCGCCTCCATGATCTCGTACAGATCGCGCCATTTGAGAACCTCAAGCGGGGAGGCGCCGTCGTGATTGTTGAACAAGTCGGCCAGCGCGCCGCGCAGGATGCGGTCGCCCTGGTTTTCCAAACGGTTGATTTCGATGCAGTGCTGGCTGATGCTCTTGTGCTCCAGCTTGCGCAGCTGCGGCACCATCCGGGCGATCTCCTCCACCTGTTTGGCGATCACATCCGCCAGCTCCCGTGCGGCCGGCGTCACTTCGCGTACTTTGTAAATCACAAAATGCTCCGTCGTGGCCTCGATGAAATCCAGCACGTCGTCCAGTGCGGAAGCCAGACGGTGGATGTCCTCGCGGTCCAGCGGCGTGATGAACGTGCGCGACAGGCGCGCCATGATCTCGTGCACCACCTGGTCGCCGTCATGCTCCAGCCGCTCCATCCGCATGGCGTTCTCGCCCAGACGGTCAAAGTGCTCCGTGGTGTCCACCAGCAGCTGCGCCGCCGTTTGCAGTTTCTCGGACAGCTTCCCGAACAGGTCGAAAAATGCCTCTTCGCGTGGGATCAGTCCCATCGTTTTCTCACACCTCCGCTGCTTGCCTGAGTCTCCTCGCTGTCTGCCTCATGTCATGGGCGTCGGGAATCACCGCCGCAGGAGATTCACATTATGTCCCCGCGGTCCGGGCGGTAGTCAACTCGTGATTGTTACGGTTCGGTGACAATCGAAACCAGCTGCTCGCCCGCCTCCTCTGGAGCCCCGCCGTCAAGATCCAGAAAACGCACGTCGAGCAGTCGCGCCGGCTCCAGCCGGCTCATGGCGGCGAGCATCGTTTCCTTCAGATAGGGATATTGTTTTTCCAGCTGCGCGAACAGGCCCCGGATCGCCTCGCGCACAGCCCCCGTTTTCTGGTTGCAGCCGCAGGGGATCACCGGCGCACCCAGAGATGCGGCAAAGCGCCGCGTCAGCTCTTCGGTCACGAACACCAGCGGCCGGATCAGGCGAAATTCCCGGTCGCGCGACCACGTCACCGCAGGCAGGGCGCTGAGCCGCCCGGTGAACATGGCGTTGCGCACCAGCGCCTCGCAGAAATCATCCGCCGTGTGCCCGAAAGCAATCACGTTCGCCCCGAGCCCGCGGGCCACTTCGTAGACCGCCCGCCGCCGGTAGCGGCTGCACAGGTCGCAGCCGTGATCCGGACGGTCCTCCAGGAGCTTCAAGGAGGCCGTGTCCCGATAGCACGTCCAGGTGACGCCGCGCCCCCGCAGCCATTCGGCCAGCGGCTCGAGCGGACGCAGGAACTTGCCCTGCTCGACCGTGAAGGCGCAGACGGAGAACCGCACCGGAGCGCGGTTCTGGAGCCGCAGGAGAACCTCGAGCAGCGTCAGAGAATCCTTGCCCCCCGAGAGGGCCACCGCCACCCGGTCGCCGTCGCGAATCATGCGGAACCGGCCGATGGCCTCGCCCGCACGCCGCAGCAGCTGCTTTTCGAGGTCCACGTCTTATTATAAGGGTTGAAGCCTCCGTCCCGCCCGCGCGCCGGCTCCATGTCTCCTGCACGCATCGCCGCCTTTGACGTGCTGCTCCGCGTCGAACGGGGCGCACATGCCGATGACCTGCTGCGGGAACACACGCGCGGCCTCGCCTCGCGCGATGCGGCCCTCGCCTACGAAATCGCCCTGGGCGTACTCCGGCGCCAGGCGCAGCTGGACTTTCTCCTCCGCCACTTCTCCGGCAGGGATCCGGCCCGGCTCGACCCGCAGGTGCGCATCGCTTTGCGCATGGGTCTGTATCAGCTCCGCTTCCTGGACCGTGTACCTGCCCACGCCGCGGTCGGCGAAAGCGTGGACCTGATCAAGCGGGCCCGCAAAGCCTCGGCAGCCGCCTTGGTCAATGCCGTGCTCCGCAAAGCGTCCGGGGAAATGCCTCCGTGGCCGGACCGCGCCACGGAGCTCTCCCTGCCCACGTGGTTACTGGAGCGATGGGACCGCTTCTACGGGCCGGACGTAGCGGAGAAAATGGCCAGGGCCGCGCTGGAGCCGCCGGAAACCTGGGTCCGTTTCTGCGGCGATCACCCGCCCGAAGGCGTCGTCCTCGAGCCGACTGACGTTCCCGGCGCCTGGCGGCTGATTGCGGGCGACCCGGCGGGGCTCCGCATCCAGGACATCAGCTCGCAGTCCGTTGTGCCATTGCTCGAGCTCCAGCCCGGCCTGAGCTTCCTCGATTTGTGCGCCGCGCCCGGCAACAAGACGGCTCAGGCCCTCGAATACGGCGTCCGCGCGATCGCCTGCGACATCTCGCCGCTGCGGCTGGCCCCCCTGCAAAGCCTCGGCTGTCCGCGGGTCGTGCTTGACGCCAGCCGCCCTCTGCCGTTCCGGCGGCGGTTCGACCGCATCCTTCTCGACGTGCCTTGCTCGGGGACCGGCACGCTGGCGCGCAACCCGGAAATCAAATGGAGACTCCGCCCGGAGGACCTCCCCAACTTCCACGAGCGGCAGGTGCGGATGCTGCGCTCCGCTCTGGAAGCCCTTGCCCCCGGCGGCTTGCTCGTCTACTCCACTTGCTCGCTCGAGCCGGAAGAAAACGAGCTGGTCCTCGAAGAAGTCCTGGGACGCCTGCCCGAGCGCATCCTGCGCCGCCTCCCGGGCCTCGTGCCCGGGGATGGCTTCTTCGCCGCTGTGATACCATCAACTTGAGTTCCAGCGACCATGGTGGAAGTGGTCCCATCCATTTTGTCGGCGGACTTTGCCCGGCTGGGCGAACAGATCGCCGCCGTGGAAGCCGCGGGGGCCCGCATGCTGCACGTGGACGTCATGGATGGTCACTTCGTGCCCAACCTGACGGTCGGTCCTCCGGTGCTGCGCTCCATCCGTAAGATCACGCGCATGGTTCTGGACGTGCACTTCATGATCACCGACCCGGAGCGCTACATCGGTCCCTTTGTCGAGGCCGGCGCGGACCAGATCTCGGTCCATCAGGAAGCATGCCCCCATCTGGACCGCACCCTCAGACTCATCCAGAGCGAAGGGGCCCGCGCCGGTGTGGTGCTCAACCCCGCCACGCCCATTACAATGTTGGAGGAAGTTCTCGGTCTGGCGGACTTCGTGCTGTTGATGAGTGTAAACCCGGGTTTCGGTGCGCAGCAGTTCATTGCCCGCACCTTGGATAAGGTGCGCTCGCTCGACCGCCGCCGCCGGGAACTCGGGCTCCGCCTGCCCATCGAAATTGACGGCGGCGTCCACGAGGATAACATTGCAGAAGTGGTCCAGGCCGGCGTCAACTGGGTCGTCGCCGGATCGGCAATCTTCCACAGCCCCGATCCCGCAGCGGCGTTCTCCCAATTGCAAAGGCTGGCTCGGGAAGCCGTCGCAGTTCGGGTCTAGGGAGGAGGTGTGATGCGAAACGGGTCTTTCGGATTTGCCGGGCGCTGCCTGGTCTGCCTCGTCGCGCTGGGCTTGCTGACTTCCTGCGGATTTCGCCGCAAGAAGTACGAAAACCCCATCACGAAGGACACGCTGCAGCCCGACAAAATCCTCTTTGACAAGGCGATTCAGGATATCGAAAAGGGCCGCTACGAAGTGGCCCGGCTCACCCTCCAGACCCTGATCAGCACTTACGACACCAGTGAGTTTCTCGCCAAAGCCAAGCTGGCGCTCGCCGACAGCTGGTTCCGCGAAGGCGGGTCCCACGGTCTGGCGCAGGCCGAAGCCGAGTACAAGGATTTCATCCTCTTCTATCCCACGCTGGAGGAAGCGGCCGAGGCGCAGCACAAAGTCTGCATGATTCACTTCCGCCAGATGGAGAAACCCGACCGCGATCCTCTGCACGCTCTGCGCGCCGAGGACGAGTGCCGCCAGTTGATCGTGCAGTTCCCCAACAGCAAATTCGTCCCCGAAGCCCAGCAACGCCTCCGGGAGATCCAGGAGGTCCTTGCCGAGCACGAATACCGCGTGGGCTCGTTCTATCACACCAAGGGGAGTTACGTCTCTGCTGCCAACCGGTTGCAGGCGCTCACCGACCATTACCGCCTCTACAGCAAGGCGGATCAGGCCCTTTGGAAACTCGGCGACTCTTACGAAAGGCTCGGACCCCGCTTCCGCGACCGCAGCGCGGCCGCCTACGCCCGAATCGTGCGCGACTATCCTCTGAGCCCGCTCGTTGAGGAAGCCAAGAAAAAGCTCGAACAAATGGAGCAGCCCATACCGGAGCCCGATCCAGTGGCGCTGGCGCGCATGAAGTACGAACTGGAGAACTACCGCAAGCCGGGGTTGATGAGCCACTTCTGGGGCATCTTCCGCAAGAGTCCCGACGTGCGGGCAGCGGCCAAGTCCGGTGAGCCCGCCATGACCACATTGCGGCCTACCTTGCCCGTCACGGTGCCGGCGGCCGCCGAAGGCGGCGGTGTCAGCGCGGAGGTCACTGTGTCGACCATCTCGGACTCCTCCGCTCTGGACACCAAGCCTGATGCCCGCCGCAATCCCCCGCAAGCCGGAAGCACTGCACAGCCGCAGGAGCAGGGTCAGCCGGCCCCGCAGCCCCAAGAACAGAAGAAAAACAACGGCCGGAACACCAAGAAATCTTCCGGCAAATGAGCCGCGTCCTCCTCGCTGACGACAGTCCCCACGCCCAGCGCATGGGAGAGCGAATCTTGCGGGACGAAGGCTGTGAGGTGGTCACCGTCACGGACGGAGCAACGGCGCTGTTGCGCCTGGCGGACGTGGACCCCGACCTGATCCTGGCCGACGCTTTGCTCCCGGAGCGCTCCGGCTATGAAATCGCCCGATACATTAAAAGCCATCCCGCCTACCGCCATGTTCGTGTCGTGCTGACCGCCGGGGCCCTCGAGCCCATAGACGAAGAACAGCTGCGCCGCTCGGAAGCCGACGCCGTCCTCCAGAAGCCCTTCGAAGCCTCCGTGATGCTCGAGACAGTTCGGCCCCTGCTGGAAGCCGCGCGGATCGCCCGCCAGATGTACGCCGCCACTGCTGCACCGGATACTCTGCGGGAGGCCGACCCCGAGCGCGTGCGCGCCGCTGTCACCCTGGCTCTGGACGCTGCCATGCCCCGCCTCATTGACGAACTCACCGCCCGGGTGCTGGAGGCGCTGAAGCGCTGAAGCTCCTGAACCGGGACTTCGCCGTCCTCACTTACGGCTCGGCCGGGCATGACGCCGCGCTCATGCCAAACGGGCGCCGGGCCGGTGCGAGCCTCGGCGTGCGGTGGAGACGAAACGAAGCCAACCCCGCCGGCTAGCTTTTCGGCGCCGGCGCAGGCAGGTCTCTGGCCTGCACTTGCGAGGTAAAGCCGGCCTTGCGGTGGCTGCCGTCGCAAAACGGCTTGTTTTCGGAGTGGCCGCAGCGGCACAGCGAAATTACCGTGCGGCCGCCCAGTCCGAATTCCTTCCCCTCCGGGTCGCAAAGCACAAAGTCGCCCTCGATGCGCAAGGGTCCGTTGGTCAGTGGAGTGATCTTCACAGCCATGTTGCGATCCTAGCAGAACCACATCGGCATGCATCATGATAGAGGCGATGCGGCGCACCGGCTGGCTTTGGTGGCTGTTCGGCTCCGCCCTCTGGGCCGCCCAATCCGGCCTGTCTCCGGAAGTCCTGTTGCTCGCCCGGATCAAGGTGCACATGGAGCAGAGCCTCAAACGTCTGCCCAACTATACCTGTGTGGAAACGGTTGAGCGCTCCCGGCGTCGCGCCCCGGCACGCAAGTTCGAACTCGTGGACGCCCTGCGCCTGGAAGTCGCGATGATCGGCCGCAAGGAGCTGTATTCTTGGTACGGAGAGAACCAGTTCCAAGAGCGCGATTTGATTGACATGGTCGGAGGCGGCGCCATCGGAAACGGCGACTTCGCCCTGCACGCCTACAGCGTGTTTCTTTCCTCGGCCCCCTCCTACACTTACGCTGGCGAGCAGATGCTGGAGGACCGCAAGGCGATCCGCTACGACTACCGCGTCCCGCTGCTCAGCAGCGGATACCGGATCCGCGTTCCGCCCCGCGAGGCGCGTGTGGCCTACCGCGGCTCGTTCTGGGTGGATGCCCGGACGCTGGATGTCCTGCGCCTGGAAGTAATCGCCGACGAAATCCCGGAGGAACTCGGGCTTCGAGAGGCGCGCACGACGATTGAATACGCCCGCATCCCGATTGGTGAGCATGAATTCCTGCTGCCGCGACGCTCGGAGTTGCTCATGACCGATCTGGCGGGAAACGAGAGCCGCAACCGCGTGGAGTTCAGCCAGTGCCGCCAGTTCACCGGCGAATCGCACTTGTCCTTCGGAGACCCACCCCCTGACATCGAGGCGCCCGAGCGCCAGGTGCGAGAGATTGAGTTGCCGGGCGGCCTGGGACTCGAGCTGCGTCTGGAAACGCCGGTGGATTCGCAAACCTCGTTTGTGGGAGATCCGCTCCGTGCCGTCGTGGCCCGGCAGGTCAAAAAAGGCGGCCGGATCGTGATTCCGAAAGGAGCCGTCGTGACGGGGCGCCTCACCCGTTTGGAAAGACTCGCGGCGCCGGCGTCCCACTATCTGGTGGGCTTCGAGTTCTACACCGTCGAGTTCGATGGTGTGCGGGCGCCTTTCCGCGGGCACCTCGAGCAGGCAGGCACCGCCACTTCCCGGCTGCCCGGCGGCCCTCTCAGCCTCACTTACCTCCCGCCGGATCGCCGGACGACATTGTTGTTGCTGGAGACCGGCTCCCGCCGGCCGGGATCCGCCTTACTCCTGGCTCGTGCCTCGCGCCTGCAGCTGCCGCGGGGATTCACCCTGTGGTGGAACACCAGCTCAAGCGCAGAGAAGGAAAAACCGTGATTCGCTTGGCACGTGCTGACTACCGGCCCCTGTTCGAACACGCCCTGGACTTTGCCGAACAGCAGGTCCGCCGCCTGATTGAGCGCGATCCTGACTTCTACCCTATGTACACTCACCGGGGTCGCTGGCGGCATGACTTACCCGCCTGGACCCACTGGTGCGACGGGTTTCTGCCGGGCATGATGTGGATCTTTCACCAGCGGCACGCACCCGGCACTCCGGAAGGTGGCTGGTGGCTCGAGCAGGCCCTGCGCTACACGAAACCTCTTGAGCCCCGCAAGCACGACCGCGAGGTGCACGACTTGGGCTTCATCTTCATGCCCACCTTTCGCCGCTGGTACGACCTTTCCGGAGAAACCGCCGCCCGGGAGGTGGTCATCCAGGCGGGACGCACTCTCGCGTTGCGCTTCCGTGAAAAAGGCCAGTACCTGCGCTCGTTCGTGGCCGAAGAGTCCCTGTTCATTGACATCATGATGAACGTGGGAATCATTTTCTATGCCGCCCGTGAGACCGGAGATGCAAGCTTGCATGAGATCGCGATGCGCCACTGCCTGACCACCCGCCGCGTGCTGGTGCGCGGCGACGGCTCCACAGCTCACGAAGGCATCTTTGACACCGCGACTGGTGAGTTTCTCCGCCAGAGCACCCATCAGGGTTACCGCGGCGATTCCTGCTGGTCGCGAGGGCTGGCCTGGGCTCTGTACGGATTTACGGATTGTTACGGCTACACCGGCGATCCCCGGTTCCTGGAAACCGCCGAGGCGTGTGCCCGTTACTACATCGAACACACCCCCGCCGACGGTATCCCGCCCTGGGACTACGATGCCCCTGCCGGCGAGCGCACGCTGCGCGACACCTCCGCCGCGGCTATTGCCGCGGGCGGCCTGCTTTTGCTGGCCCGCGTCGCAGCGGACCGCGTGCGCGCACAGACGTACCGGGCCGCCGCGCTGCACACCCTCGGGAACCTGGCCGGAAATCACCTGGCCGAGACCGATCCCGCCTGGGAAGGCATCCTCAAAGGGGGCGTTTACCACCTGCACAAAGGCCTGGGAGTTGACGAGTCCGTGATGTGGGGTGAATATTTTTTTGTGGAAGCGCTGGCCAGAGCGCTCCAGGAGCATGACCATGGCGTTCCGTCTTAGCAGTCCGGCTTTTCGCGATGGCGATTTCATCCCGAAGTTGCACACTTGCGACGGCGGGGACCTCTCGCCCGCACTAGAATGGAGCGGCGCGCCCGCAGGCACCCAAAGCTTCGCTCTGATCATGGACGATCCGGATGCGCCGGCGGGCGTCTGGAACCACTGGCTGCTTTGGGACATCCCCGCTTCCGTACACACCCTTGCGCAAGGTTTCAAACCGGGACAGACCGGCGTGAGCGGCACCAACGACTTCGGGCGTCCCGGCTACGGCGGCCCCTGTCCGCCCCGCGGCCACGGGCCGCACCGTTATTTCTTCCGGCTTTATGCCGTTAACGCGCCATCGCTCGGGCTGAAAGCCGGCGCGCGGCGCAAGGACCTTGACCAGGCCCTGTCGGGCCGCGTCCTCGCCGAGACTCAATACATGGGCCGGTACGAGCGCCGGTGACAGATCCAGCATCAAAAGGGGGACGCATCATGGCATCCCAACGGAGAAGGTTCTTGCAATCGGCCGCCGGCGTCGCAGCAGGCCTGGCGCTTCCGTGCAGCCACGAGGCGGAATCCCAGAGCGCTGCCCCCTCGCCGCCGGCGCCCTCTCAAGAGCCAATCACCTTGCCCCAGATCCGCCTGGGGGATTACCGCGTCAGCCGCCTGATCATCGGTGGCAATCCGTTCTATGGGTATTCGCACTTCAACCGGCTTTTCAGCCAGCACATGATGGAATGGTCCACGCCCGAACGCGTGTGCGAGGTTCTGCGCCGCTGCGAGCAGAACGGCATCAACACCTGGCAGTTCTCCCACACCGAGCGCACCATTTCCGATCTGAAACGGCATCGCGCCGAGGGCGGCAAGATGCAGTGGATCTTGTTAAGCCACCCCGAGATCGAAAAAGACCACAGGCTCATCCGCGACGTCGCGCAACTGAAGCCCATCGGCATTGCCCATCACGGCGGCTCCGCCGAGCGCAAACGTCGCGCCGGCCGCCTCGGCGAAGTGCGCGACTTCCTCAAGGCCGTGCGCGACAGCGGTGTGCTCGTCGGCCTCTCCCTCCACGACCCCACCTTGCTCGAACAGGTCGAGTCGGAAAACTGGGACGTGGACTTCTACATGACGAGCCTCTACTACCTCACCCGAACCCCTGAGGAGTTCCGAAAGTTGCTCGGGCAGAAGCCGCTCGGGGAAGTCTACCTCCCTGACGACCCGCCCCGGATGTGCAAGGCGATCCGCCAGACTCAAAAGACCTGCCTGGCCTACAAGGTCCTGGCGGCCGGCCGCCTGACCGATTCTCCCGCGCAGATTGACGAAGCCTTCCGTTTTGTATTCCGCAACATCAAGCCGCAGGATGCCATCATCGTGGGGATGTACCCCCGCTACAGCGACCAGATCCGCGAAAACGCTGAGCGCGTACGGAGGATCTGCTCCGAACTGAGCGGCAGCCCTGCGGTATAGCAACCGCGGGAAAGCATAGTTCTAGTACTTTTCCAACGGGGTACTAAGTCACCACCCGCGGATTTTCCTTTGACTCCCCCAAAGGCGGATGTCAAAATTTCATGAGAGGCAATGACGGAACGCTCTATTAGCGTGATAATCCCGGCTCACAATGCCAGTGCATACCTGACGGAATGTCTGAAAAAACTTTCCGAATCGGAAACTGCTCCATTTGAAATCCTGGTCGTGGACGACGGTTCAACGGATGACACGGCCGAGATTGCCGTTCGCTTCGGTGCCCGCCTCATCCGAACGACCGGCAAACGGGGGCCCGCGCATGCCCGCAACTGCGGGGCCCGCGCCGCGCGCGGCGATATCCTCCTGTTCTTGGATGCCGACGTCTGCGTGCATCCGGACACGCTCTCGCGGATCGCAGACGCCTTTGCCGCCGACCCGGAGCTGGACGCTTTGATCGGGTCTTATGACGACTCGCCCGGATCGCAGGATTTTTTGTCGCAGTACCGCAACCTCATGCACCATTATGTCCACCAGCGGGCCCGGCGGGAGGCATGCACCTTCTGGAGCGGGTGTGGAGCCATCCGCAGGGAGGTGTTCCTGGCCCATGCCGGATTTGATGAGTCCTACGGCCGCCCGGCCATTGAAGACATCGAACTCGGTTACCGCCTGCACATGGGCGGCCGCAAGATGATCCTGGACAAGCGCGTCCAGGTAAAACACCTCAAGCGCTGGACGTTCTGGGGCCTTTTGAAAACGGATATCTTCGACCGCGGAATTCCCTGGACCGAGTTGATCCTGCGCAACCACTACATGCCCAATGACCTCAACCTGGAACTCAGCCAGAGAGTGAGCGTCGCGCTCGCTTTTCTGTTGATCGGGCTCTCGACGGCCGCGTCGTTGTTCTGGGGATGGTATTTCGTGGCTCCGTTCATGGCGGTGCTGTTCCTGCTGCTCGGCGCCTGCTGGCTGGAGCCGTTTCGCCGCCGGCCGTCCAAGGCCATCCTTGCCGTAATGCTCACGACGCTCGGATTCATCAGCTGGCAGGCGTGGGTGGTCGGTATGACGGGCATCCTGCCGCCGCTGTACCTGGCGATCCTTCTCCTGTTTCTGCGCCACCGCTATGCCTTCCACCACGAACGCACCCGGAAGATCACCGGGGTGGCGGTCGGCCTCTACATCTTCGCCGCCATGGCGTTCATGATCCAGCGGCTGCCGGCGCACAAGCTGATCTTCGCCGTCTCGGTGGTGGCGTCCATCATCGTGTTGCTCAACAGCCGCTTTTATCTGTTTCTTGCAGCGCGGCAGGGTCGATTGTTTGCTCTGGCTGCCATCCCGTTCCATTTGCTGTACCACTTCTATAATGGTCTGTCGTTTATCGCCGGATGTATGCATTACTATTGGAGCCGCCTCTGGGAAAGGGCTCCGAGGCCGGCGCCTGCGCTGCCCGGCGATGCCAAGAAGTAAGTCCGTCATCCTGGCTTACCATTCCGTCAGCCATGCCGGGTCGGTGATCTCAATACCGCCGGAACTCTTTGAGGCCCAAATGGAATGTCTGGCCTCGCTGCGCGTCCCGGTGGTTCCCCTGGAGGCGATCGCCGCAGCGGACGGCGCCGTGGCGCTAACTTTTGATGACGGCTATTGCGACTTCATCGGGGAAGCCCTGCCGGTACTGCTGCGATTCAAACTGCCGGCGACCGTATTCGTGGTGGCGAGCCGCTGCGGGGGACGCAATGACTGGGATCAGGCAGGATACGGTTCCATCCCCAGTCTTCCCTTGATGGATTGGGATCAGATTCGCGAGGTGGCGCGGGCCGGAATCGAGATTGGCGCCCACACCGATTCGCATCCCGATCTGCGGCGGCTCCGGCCCGAGGAGGTGGCCGGCGAGTTTGCCCGCTGCCAGGCCGAAATCCGCGCTCGCACCGGCCAAAACGCCTACGCCCTGGCCTATCCCTACGGCCGCTCGAACGCCGCCGTGCGGGGCCTCGCCGGCCGGTACTTCCGTCTGGCCTGCGGAACCAGGCTTGATTTTGTGCGTCCCGGAGCGGACCCTCTCGACCTGCCGCGGGTGGACGTATACTACCTCCGGGATTTGAAGCGCTTTCGAGAGGTGGTTTTGGGCAGGGACCTCTACCTCCGGGCTCGCCGTGCGCTCCGCACGGTGCGCCAGGCCATCAGGGGCCTGAGGGATGCGGATCGGCATTGACGGCGGCTGCTGGAGCAACCGGCGCGGCTACGGCCGCTTTGCCCGCGAGCTTATCGCCGCGGTGGTTCGCCGGGATACCACCAACGAGTACGTGCTGCTTCTCGAACCAGGGGGCGACAGCGCCTTCCCCGTTCCCGAAGGCCTGACCATCCGGCGCGTGGCCACATCTGCGCCGGTTGCAGAGGCGGCACGCGCCGACGGAAGGCGGGCTTTGGGCGACCTGTGGCGTATGGCGCGCGCTGCGGCAGACGAGCGCCTGGATGCCCTTTTCTTCCCGTCAGTCTATTCGTACTTCCCGCCTCCGGCCGGCATACCGGCCATGGTGTGTTTTCACGACACCATCGCCGAACGCCATCCCGATCTGACGTTTTCCTCGGCGAAGCACGCGCTGTTCTGGCGCGTCAAAGTGTGGGCCGCCGCTCTGCGGGCCGACATCGTGCTCACGGTCTCGGAGTATTCCCGCCGCTGCCTTCATGAGTACTTCGGGCTCTCGCTCGGCAGAATCCGCGTGGTTTCGGAGGGCGCTGCCGCCGTCTTTCGAAGAATCGAGACGGAGCCGCCTCCGCGGCGTTTTGTTCTTTACGCGGGAGGAATTTCTCCGAACAAGAACCTGGGGACGCTGATCGCGGCTTACGCCCGGCTGCGGTCGCGACGGCACGGGCTGCAGTTGGTGCTCGTCGGCGATTATGAGTCGGATCGCTTTAAAAGCTGCTACGCCGAGCTGCGAGCCCAGATCGAGGCCGCCGGATTGTCGGGCGAGGTCGTCTTCGCCGGTTACGTACCGGACGAGGAGCTCTGCCGGTTGTATAGCACCGCCGCCGTCTTCGTCATGCCCTCTTTGGACGAAGGTTTTGGGCTGCCGGCGCTCGAGGCCATGTCCTGCGGCGCCCCGGTGATTGTCAGCTCGGCTGGCGCGCTGGAAGAAGTCGTCGGCGATGCGGGTCTGGTCGTGGCTCCCCATGATGTGACCGGGCTGGCGGAAGCCATGGACCGGGTCCTGGAAGATCCGGCGCTGGCGGTGGCACTTTCGGAGCGGAGCCTGCGCCGCGCGAAAACCTTCTCTTGGGAGCGTGCCGCGGAGCAGTTTCTCGAGGCGCTCGAAGCGGCCGTAGCCCGTCCCTAGGTGCGGGCTACGGCAAGACTCTGAGTTCCGGTACGGCCGCCGCTCCTTCCGCAGGAGGGCGCAACCAGTCGCGCGATGCCCACATGACGCGGGCCAGCTGCGCAGGCTGGTAGACAATGCTCGGCCAGAGAAAAACTTCGTTGGTGCAGTAGCACTCCTTGGCGGCGATGGAACCGCGCAGCCGTTCGGCTTCCTGCGAACGCCAGATCTCGGTAAAGGACTGCCGGCGCAAATTGCCGATCGGCGAATGCGTCTCGCAGAAGCTCACATCTCCGTTGGCATAAATCACCGCGTTCAGGATCCCGGCGCGACACGGAATCACCTGCCGGCGCTCGGCCGCCGTGCGCATCTTCGCCTTCTGCAGCAGGGGTTCGACCACGGCACCGTAGCGCCTGGCTTCCCGCGGCGCCCACAGCCGCCGCACTTCATCGTACAACCGCCGGTATTCCTCGAGCGAAGGCCCCTGTAACGACGGATTCTTTCTGTCCCCGCGAATCAGCGCCAAGTTGTGATGATCCATCGCCGGGCACCGTTCGTAAAGATACCGGGTCAGGCGCCGGATCTCATCCATGTTGGTATCGGTGGCCGTCGAGATCGCGTGGATGCGCAGCCGCGGCTCCCGTCGCTGGAGTTCCGCCAGCGCGTCGTAGGTGGCCATGGCGCGTTCAAAGGCGTCCCGCATCCCGCGAAACGCATTGTGAAACTCCGGCATGCCGTCGAGCGACAACTCGATCGCGAACAGCCGCAGCGACCGCTCTTTGAAAACCTCTTCCAGGGCACGGACCGTGCGGTCGGCAAACGAACCGTTCGTGGGTACGTAGATCTGCTCCACCCGGTTACGTTGAATGAAAAAGCGGCAGATCTGTGCGAATTCTTTTCGCAAGAACGGCTCACCGCCCGACAGATTGAGCGTCTCCACGCGACCAAGCTCCCGTGACAGCCGGTCGAGTTCCTCTACGGTCAGATCATCGGGACGGTTGAGATTGCGCCAGTAGAAACAGTGTTCGCAGGTCTGATTGCAAATCGAGTTGATGAACAGAATCAGAAAAGGGGGGCTGGGAGCACCTCCGGGCTGGTAGTTCCGCCACGTGATGCGTGCGTGACGGATAGCCCGTTCCCAGAGACGCATCTGATCATAATAACACAAAAGCCGTCGTATTCCCTTGCCTGCAGCCGGGTGCCCCCGGAGGCGGGCCTGTGGCTTCCGCGGAATCGAGGTAAACTACAGTGGGCGCATCAGGCCATCGGGAGGTGTGTTATGGCGGTCACAGTCAAGAAGGCGGTGCTCTGGCGCCGCGAGATCGAGAACAAGCCGGGGGAGCTCGCCCGTACGCTGGAGCCGCTGGCCCGCAGCGGGGCCGACCTCGGCGTGGTCATGGCCTATCGTTACCCGGGCGATGAGACCCGCGGGGCGGTCGAAGTTTATCCCGTAACCACCAAGAAAGCTACGGCCGCGGCCGGCGAGGCAGGGCTGAGCGCGGCAGCCATCCCCGCCCTCGTGGTCGAAGGGGACAACAAACCGGGACTGGCCCACGCCGTCAGCCAAGCTTTGGCCGACGCCGGCATCAACCTGAGCTTCTTTGTAGCTCAGGCCGTGGGGCGGCGCTTTTCGGCCGTCATCGGCTTTGATACCGAAGCAGATGCCCGCAAGGCGACGCCGCTGATCAAAAAAGCCGCGGCCGCCAGAAAGAAATAAACCCGGCGGGGTCAGCCCGAGGCAGCTGACCCCGTGTCCGACGGATACAGACCGGGGTTAAAGAGCTTCAAAGGATCTTCAGGCTCGCTACCCGGAGTGTGCCGCCGGATTCCTCTCCGCTCACCCTGACGCGGATATTGTCTTTCTTCTTGCTGGCTTCCAAGGCCTTGACGGCCTGTTCATTGCCGGCCGCATCCAGCTTGATCACTTTACCGGCGTCGGTCACCAGCGCGTAGCCGGATTCCTTGCACGGTCCCATGAGCGCACAGTCCCGGGTGTGCATCTTTGCAGCCTTGACGCCCTCTTTTTCGACCTTGGCCGAGCACATGTTGTCCATCAGGAAACCTTCGAACTCGGCGGCGGAGGCCGCCAGGGCCAACGCAGCACCAACTGCGCTCACACACAGCAGACGTTGCAACTTCGACATACTCCCTCCTTGAGATACAGCAGGTTGCCGTCGGGGACCGGAACGGGTCCGGCCTCCCACAGTGAACTTCGCTCCAGGGTCCGCGAAGTTACGCCCCGACTGGCGTGTAACTTTTGACACTGCGGCTTCGAATTGCGAATATTGTGGTATTGGCCGGAGCCCCAACGCCGTTGCGCCTTCAAGAGGAGAGTCTTGAGAGCCTCATGGTGCGCTACCAGAGCGCCGACGAGGAGGCGGCTGCCGAACTGATCCGGAGAGTGTCCCCGGCCCTTTTAAAATATCTGGCGGCACGTATCCCGGTGCGCCGCGATCTCGAAGATCTGTTGCAGGAGTGCTGGTTGCGGATTCACGGCGCGCGTCACAGTTATCGGCCGGGCGAGCCGGTACTGCCCTGGGTCTTCGCGATCGTCCATCACACCTGGGTGGACAGCTACCGGCGCTTCCGGCGGATACAGGCCAAGGAAACGGCGGTCGAAGATCTTCGCGAGGGACTCCAGCCCGCCACCGACCCGGCAGGCTCATCCGGCCTGTTGCTGGAGCAGCTTCTGAAAGAGCTTCCCGAAAGCCAGCGGGAGGTGATCTTGCTGCTCAAAGTCAGCGGCATGAGCCTGGAGGAGGTGGCTCGGGCAACCTCCTCGACCGTGGGCGCCGTAAAACAGAAAGCGCACCGGGCTTACGAAAAACTCCGTAAGGTGCTCGCCGAACGTGGCGGAGCCGAAGCAATATGACGTGTCAGGAAATCAACGAACTGCTTGACAGGAGACTGGTTGCGGCCGGCGCCGCCCTGCCGCAGGCCGTGCTGGAGCACCTGGAGCGCTGCGAGGGATGCCGGCGTCTGGTCCGGTTCCTGTGTCCGGAGTCGCAGCCGGAGTCCCCGCGCATTGCCGAAGAAACCTTCGAGCGCATCACGCGATGCCTGCAAGCTTCTCTGCACCCGGTCAAGCCGGTTCCGGCGGCGGGGTTCTTCTTCGGTGCTTTCGTCGGGATCGCGGCGCTGCTCCTGCTGGCCACCCTGGCGATGAAAGGGGCGCCGGGCTGGGACGCAATGGGGTGGCGGCAGGCGCTGGTGGTTGGCCTGACGCTGGCAGCCGGTCTTTTGATGGTCGCCTTTTCCCTGAGCAGGCAGCTGTTGCCCGGAGCGCGCCAATGGATCTCCACCCGTCTGGCGTGGGCACTGGCCGTGGGGCTGTTCGGCTTTGGCGTAGCAATCGGCTTGCCGTGGAAGGCGCGCGTCGCCAAAGCGGCCGGATTCCATTGCGCACTCCATGAGCTCATGTTCGCCGCTGCCACGGCGGCCACCCTGTTGGTGATTCTCCGCCGCGGAGTTGCATTGGCGCCGGTCCGGCTTGGGGCAACGGCAGGGGCTCTTGCCGGTCTTTCCGGGGCCATGGTGCTCCACTTCCAGTGCACCGTACCGGAGGCCCCTCACGTGCTGCTCTGGCACGTCACCGTGCCGGTCCTGTGTGCGGCCGGGGGGGCGCTTGCAGGATACTTGTGGCAACGGCGGCTCCGGAGGGAGGCTCCGTAACCTTATCTACCGGGCATGCGAATGCCCAGATGGGGGACAACAATGTTTCCGACAGCCTTTGCTACGCCCGGATACAACGCTTCCGAGACGCGTGACAGGAAGGCGCGGCTGACCCGCAAAGAGGCCGAATTGCTGGACCTTCTGCGGCGTCACGCCGGCCAGGTTCTGACGCGAGACTATTTGCTACAGAGCGTGTGGCGCTACGAAGCCGGTACGCGTACGCGCACTCTGGACGTACACATCCAGCGCCTCCGCCGGAAGCTCGCACCCGAAGATGCCCGGCGCATCCTCACCATTTTCCGGACCGGATACTGCTGGAGAGGAAACGGAGAGGGAGACGAGCACGGCGGCGCCGTAGAATGACCGCATGTTCGAGGCGCTCCTCAGGGACTTGCGCCGAGCTACGACTGGCCGCTACTGAGGAGCGCCAGCGGCGCGTCCGGCAATTCTTCCGGCAGCCCGTGACAGCGCCGGGCGTCCCGGCCCCGGAACAGAAACACGCACCCGCCACCCTTTACCGGCTCGTGAAATCGCGGCCGGTCAGGCGCCGCAACCGCCTTTGCCGGAGACTTTGGGAAGGGGGGCTCCCGGAGGAAGGCAGGGTTGCCATCCACCTCTATCGCCGCTTCGCGCCACAGGCCGGAAGGGGCAATTCCGCCTCATCGAAGAGTGGGTGGCTCGCTATGTGCGCGACGGGGCGCACTGTGACGGGGTCTCGCTTTTGGGGGCAGCCGTCCGCAACGAGCCGCGCTTGGCGGAGGAACTGCTCCCGTGGACGGAGTCTCCACACCCGTGGAAGCGCCGCGCAGCGGCGGTGGCGCTGGTCGGGGAGGCAAAGCAGGGCCGCCAGCGCAATGCCATCCTTGCCATCGCAGACAGGCTGCTTGACGACATGGTGCAGAAAGCCGTCGGGTGGCTGCTGAAAGAGACCTACCCGAGGCAAGCCGCCGCGGTGGTGAATTTTCATAGGAAACGCCGTCACCGAGCTGCCCGCATCGTACTGCGCTACGCCGCCGAGAAGATGACGCGGCAGCACCGCGAACAGGTGCTCGCCCGTTAGGCGTCAGAACCGTTCGAGAGCGCTAAAAATACCATATCTTGATTATTGTGCTACTCAAGGACCTAGTGATAGCCTTGACCCAAGGTGCAGAGGGGCAAGTTAGTAACCCTGATGGCTGCGGGTGCAGCCGTTTTTCTGGTGAAGCCGGCTTCGGGCCAGGGTTGAGTGGCGGCCAGACAGAGCGCGCCCGTGCTTGGCGCCTTGTGCAGCCGGACCGAACACCGCGCTTCCGCCTCCACGACGGCTCTGCTTGATCCGCCCAGGCGCCGCCCCTGGACCATCAGCGTGGGCTACCGGTTCCAGCCTTCTTCTCGCCATTTCGTGGGTACGGTGGAACAGAAGCAACGGGAACTCCTGCACAACCAAATCCAGAATGTCTACCATCTGTTTGACGTCTCCGTCAGCCGAATGATCACGCGCCGCTGGACGGTGAACGCGAGTCTGCCTGTGTTATTGTCCTACCGCAATCAGTTGTATGTCCCCCGCGGCGAATTCCGTGTGCGCAGTATCGGAGACGCCACGGTGGGAGCGCGGGCATGGCTCTTCCGTCCGCCCACCGAGTCGGGGGCAAACATCGGACTTGGGTTCAATCTCAAGCTTCCGACAGGTAAGTACGACGCGATGGGCTTGGCGAGGGATCGCAGCGGCAACGTGATTCTCGCCACAGCCGATCAATCCATTCAGGCCGGCGACGGAGGCACCGGTTTCTCGGTTGATATACAGGCATACAGGCCTTTTTACGGCGCTACGATGCTTTACTTTTCCGGGACATATCTGTTTAACCCGCGCAATACCAATGGCGTCTCGACGTTCCGTACGCGCCGCGGCGAAGAAGTCATGTCGGTGGCGGATCAATACCTGGCGCGCGGCGGCGTAAGCCGGGCGCTCCCCAGGTTTCGCAATATCACCGTCACCTTCGGGGGAAGAATCGAAGGAGTTCCGGTGCGGGATCTGATCGGGGCGAGCGACGGTTTCCGCCGGCCGGGCTATGCAATTTCGCTCGACCCGGGATTCATGGTCACCTTGCGAGGCTCCGTATTTTCCTGCAACGTGCCGTTCGCAGTGGAACGGAACCGGCGTCGCAGCGTCACAGACATCGCCAACGGCACACATGGCGATGCGGCTTTCGCCGACTATGCGCTCATCCTGGGGTTCTCCCGCAACTTCTGAGGGCGGCGGCGCCCTGCCGCCTCACAAGTTGGACCGGCCCTCCACTCCGAGTTGCCACAGCAGGAACTGCAGCCGGATGGCGAGATTCTCAATCTGCTCGGACAGGGGCAAGCCGCCCGAGTGACCTCGCCGCGTGTCATAGAGCAGAAGGACGGGGCGACCGGAACTCGTCGCCGCCTGGAGCCGCGCCGCCATTTTGCGCGCATGCAGCGGGTCCACCCGTGTGTCGGCATCCCCGGTGACGAAGAGCACGGCGGGGTAGGGCGTGCCGTCCCGCACGCGGTGATAGGGCGAATAGGCGTAGAGATACCGGAACTGTTCCGGGTCCTCCGAAGAGCCGTACTCGGCCACCCACCACCGCGCCACGGAAAATTTGTGGTAACGGATCATGTCAAGCAAAGGCGCGCCGCAGATGACCGCGCCGAACAGCTCCGGGCGTTGCGTGAGCGCCGCTGCGACCAGCAGCCCGCCGTTACTGTTGCCGGTAATCGCCAGGCGGGAGGGCTTGGTGTACTTGTTGGCGATGAGCCACTCGGCGGCAGCAATGAAATCGTCAAAGACGTTCTGTTTTTTGTCCAGCATCCCTGCGCGGTGCCACGCCTCGCCGAACTCCCCGCCGCCGCGCAGATTTGCCACCGCGTAAACGCCTCCGCGTTCCGCCCAGACGACGGCCAGGGGTTCGAATCCGGGTGTGGAAACGAGGTTGAAGCCTCCGTAACCCGTAAGCAGCGCGGGAGCCTCCCCGCGCGGCTTGAGCTCCTTGGCATGGAGCAGGAACATCGGTACCCGTGTGCCGTCGCGGGAGGTGAACCAGACCTGGCGGAGTGCGAACCGGTCGCTTGAGACAGGCGCCTGAGTCCGCCACCACACCTCGCGGCGCCCGGAGGAAATTTCGTAACGGTAGATCGTGGCAGGGATGTGATACGAGCTGAACTGGAAAAAGGCCTCCCCGCTCCTCCACTCCCCGCTGACGCCGCTGACCGTTCCGAGCGCAGGAAACGCGATCTGCCGGAGGCGGCGGCCGTCGGGTTCGAATACCTCCAGGCGCGACGTCACGTTCTCCAGATAGTTGACGAAGATTTTTCCACCCGCCAGGGCGAAGCCGCGGATCACGGCCTTGCCTTCCGGGATGATCTCCCTCCAGTTGGCGCGCTCGGGTTTGTCCAGGGGGATCGCCAGAATGCGCCCGTTCGGCGCCTCCCAGTTGGTGTGCACAAACAGGGTGTCAGGACTCATCCGTCCCAAGGAGCGGGCGCGAAGTCCCTCAATGACGGCCCGCGGCGGCCCGGGCCGGGCGCGATCCATCAGGTACAGTTCGGTGCGGCCTTCGCCGCCGACGCCGTGCGTCAAATGAATCAGCAAGTACCGCCCGCTAGGAGAAAGGGAAGCGGACAGCGTCTTGTCGCGCCCCAGCCCTTCACCGAACACGACCGGGTCGCGGGCGGGATCGGTACCGAGCTCGTGATAGTGTACGCGCGGGCCTTCGGCGCCGAACCGGACATAGTAAAAGCCGCGGTTGTCGGGAAGGAAGGAGAGGCTCGAATAGCGGGCGCGCGGCAGAATGTCCGGCCGCTCCTTGCGCGTAGCGGTTTCGAGAACCCGCACCGTCACTTCATCTTCGCCTCCGCGCCGGACGCCGTAGGCCACGAGCGAGCCGTCCTCGGACACCGCGTTCAGGGTCACCGAAACCGACCGGTCGGGACTCAACGGATGCGGATCAACCAGGACCCGCTCAGACCCTCTTGCGCCGTCTCGCGTATAAATCGCGGACAGCTCCTGATCGCGCCCCCGCCGGAAGTAGAAATAGCGGTGGTTGCGCACGACCGGCATCCCCACAAAGTCCGTGCGCATCAGTTCGGTGAGGCGCTCGCGCAGCGCCGCCCTTCCCGGCAAGGCATCCAGCACGGAGCGGGCATAGGCGGTCTGGCGTTCGATCCAGTCGCGGGTCTCCGGGCTGTTGCCGTCCTCGAGCCAGCGGTAGGGATCCGCAATCCGGACGCCATAGAGGACGTCCGTGACGGGATCCGTGCGCGTGGATGGAGGCTTGACGTCCGCCGCGAGCGCTGCGGCCGTGAACACAACAGACAGGAGTCTCAACAGCATTTGGGCCTCACATATTTGGCTTGCAGGCGCTGATCGCTGAAGCGCCGCCATTCCTCCGGCGAATGCCGGCGGCCGTGATACGCCAGATGGCGCCGGTAGGCACTCTCATCGCTCAGTTCTTGTAACAGTTCCCAGAGCAAGAAACTCGCACGTTTCAACAAGCTCATATTTCCTCCGGACGGAGGCGGGAAGGCACAAACGGCGCCTCCGTGACCTTGGCTTCTCGGGTGCCTCGCAAAATCCCGGCCCACACGCGGATCGAATCGGCCAGGATCAGGGCCACCAGGAACAGGAAAATCCCGCAGACGGCCGCGTCCAGACGGGCGTTGAAGATCAGCGCCTGGCTTTCCGCGACTTTGGCCGCGGCGATCTGACCGGAACGCAGGGCGCTTTCCAGATGGTCGGCCTGCGCCAGAAATCCGACTCTAGGCTCCGGCGAGAAGATCTTCTGCCAGCCCGCCGTGAAGGTCACCACCACGAGCCAGGCCAGAGGCAGGCACGTGATCCACATGTAACGGGCGCGATGCATCTTGATGAGGATCGTGGTCGCCACACACAGCGCGATCGCAGCCAGCAACTGGTTGGCGATGCCGAACAGCGGCCACAGGGAGTTGATGCCCCCTAAAGGATCCCGGACGCCCTGGATCAGGAAATAACCCCACGCCAGCACGACCACAGCGCTCGCTCCGATCACGCCCGGCATCCAGCTCGTCCGCCCGAGGGACTTGTGCAGATGACCCAGCAAGTCCTGCAGCATGAAGCGTCCCACACGCGTGCCGGCGTCAATGATCGTGAGAATGAACAGCGCCTCGAACATGATGGCGAAGTGGTACCAGAAGCCGACAATGGCTCTGCCGCCGGCACCCGTGGCGAAAATATGCGCCATGCCCAGCGCCAGGGACGGCGCACCTCCGGTGCGGTAAAACAGCGTGTGCTCTCCCACGTCGCGAGCCAGCTGTTCCATTTCACCCACGGTGACGGGGAATCCCCACGACGTGATGGTGGCGGTCGCCGCTTCCGGCGTTGTGCCCACGATACCCGCCGGTGAGTTCACAGCGAAATAGACGCCGGGCTGCAACACGCAGGCCGCGATCATGGCCATAATGCCGACGAAACTTTCAAGCAGCATCGAACCGTAGCCCACCGGCCAGGCGTGCCACTCCTTGGCGATCATTTTGGGGGTTGTGCCGGAGGAGATCAGCGAATGAAACCCGGAAATGGCCCCGCAGGCGATGGTGATGAAACAAAACGGAAAGATTTTGCCGGCGAAGATCGGCCCCGTGCCGTCCGTGAAGCGCGTGAACGCCGGCAACTGCAACTCCGGTCGGACAAACAGAATCCCGACGCCGAGCATGAGCACGACGCCGAGCTTGACGAAGGTGCTCAGGTAATCCCGCGGCGCCAGCAGCAGCCACACCGGAAGCGCGCTGGCGAAGAATCCGTAGATGATCACGGCCACGGCCAGGCTCATGCCGCCCAGTGTGAACCACGGGGCCAGCGCCGGCGACTCCGCCACCCGCTGCCCGCCGAAGATGCTCAGCACGACCAGGGCAAACCCGATGAGGGAAACCTCCAGCACCTTGCCGGGCCGCCAGTAACGCAGGTACAGACCCATGAAGATCGCGATGGGCATCGTGGCCGCGATGGTGAAGGTTCCCCAGGGACTGCCCTTCAGCGCGTTGACCACCACCAGCGCCACCACCGCGAGCAGGATGATCATGATGAAGAGCACCGTAAGCAAGGCGGCGATCCCGCCGGTCTTGCCGATCTCCTCCCGCGCCATCTGCCCCAGGGTCTTGCCGTCCCGGCGCATGGAGCAAAACAGGATGACGAAGTCCTGCACCGCCCCGCCGAGCACCGCCCCGATGATGAGCCAGAGGGTGCCCGGCAGATAGCCGAACTGTGCGGCCAGCGTGGGGCCGACGAGCGGGCCCGGACCGGCGATAGCGGCAAAGTGGTGGCCGAAGAGGATCCACTTGTTGGTGGGCTCGTAGTCGTGGCCGTTGCGCAGGCGCTCGGCGGGCGTGGCCCGGTCGTTGTTCAACACCATCACCTTGGCGGCGATAAACTTCGCGTAAAAGCGGTAGCCCACCAGATAGGTACAGGTGGCTGCCAGCACCAGCCACATGCTGTTGACCGGCTCGCCGCGTTCCAGCGCGATCCCGGCCAGGAAAAACGCCGCCCCCACTGAGACGGCTGCCCAGAACAGGTGCCCGATCAGTCGTCGCATCGCTTTACCTGCCTCACATTATGAGTTCGTTGCGCGGCGCGGTTTGAGTTTCACCCGAAGCGAGCTACTTCCGCCTCAATTCGAGCCAGCCTAGCGCAAAGAATCCCGCCGCAATCAGCCAACGCAGCACCACGGTCCAGAAGCGGGCCCCCAGCATCCAGGCCCGGAGGCCCAGAAGGAGGAAGCCGGCGCCGAGCGACAGGTACCACCACCCAAACCACCAAGCGCGAGGCCGAACCATGAGCCGGATCAGACCTGAGCTTCCGGCTTCTTGTACCGTTCGATCCTGGATCCGAACGGCCCGCGGCGCGTACGCTCCAGAAGCGCGGCGATTTCCTCGCCGGACATCTTCTGAAAGGTCTTGCACACGCGCACGTTTTCATCCAGCTGCTCGACGGTCTCGACGCCGGAGACCACGGTGTCCACGTCCTGGCTCCAGGCAAAGCGGAGGCACTCGGCCACGGTGGCGATTCCGTTGCGGCTGATCTCGCCCATGGCGTTGGTCTTCATCGCCAGCAGCCCGAGGCCTCGCTTGCGGATGTTCGGAAGTACGGTCCGAATGAAGCTCAAATAGTGAGGATCAATCAGGTTGACGGGATGCTGGACCGTCTCCCAGCCGTCGAAGGCATCGAGCAGACGCTGGTGCACGGCAGGGTCATGGTGGCCGGTGAAACCGATGTGACGGGCTTTGCCCTGTTGCTTCGCCTTGACGAAGGCCTCCAGGGCGCCGTTCGGGCCCAGGATGCGATCCACCTCCTGCTGCGTGCTGACCTCGTGACACTGCCAGAGATCGAGATAGTCCGTCCGCATGCGCCGGAGTGTCTCTTCGAGCTGGCGCATGGCGCCGTCCCGGTCCCGGAGCTGCGCCTTGGACATCAAAAGCACCTTGTGTCGCAAGCCGCCCGCCAGAGCCTTCCCGTAGATTTCGTCACTGAGGCCCTTGTGGTAGTGGTGCGCGCTGTCGAAGAAGTTGACGCCCAGCTCGACGGCGCGGTGGATCAGCCGGATTGCGTTCTCCTCCCCGCGCACCGCCATGTGGTAGCCGCCGAGACAAAAGCGCGACACGCGGAGCCCGCTCTTGCCGAGCGTGGCCATGGGCATGGGCTGGTCGGCGAGGGCGCCGAAACCGGCTGCGGCAGACACCTGAAGGAAAGTTCTGCGTTTCATTTCGCCTTCTCCGCTGTTCCAGGATGGACCGCTACAACTTACGGCCAATGATAGCGTAATCCAGACCGCCGAAGAAGGTTTCCCGGAAATCCTGCGGCAACGAACCAAGCGCGGGGACGGACTCGGACGCCGGCGCAAGCCAGTGCACCTGAATTGCGGAAAAGCCGGCCTCCTCCATGTAGAACCGCAGCAGGGCAGCAGGCACAGGGCGCACGTGGGTGGGATCCAGATAAAAATGCGTGGCAAAGATGGCCAGGCACTGGGGATTCGGGGTTTCGATAAGCAGCAGGCCGCCGGGCACGAGCGCGTCGGCGGCGAGGCGAACCAGCTCCGGCAGGCAGGCGGGCGGCAGATGCTCCACCACCTGAGCGCAGAAAACCGCGTCGAAGCTATCCGTGCCGGCCCGCAGCCAGTCCAGCAAGTCCGCCTGTTCAGCGCGCAGACCTTTTCGGCGGCACAGCTCCACGCATGCGGCACTGTGATCCACGCCGAGAGCTTCAATCCCGGCCTCCTGCATCAGTTCGAGGAATTCGCCGCGCCCGCAGCCGAGATCCACGACCTTGCGGCAGCCTTCGAGGAACGGCAGGTAGAAGCGCAGGCGGTTACGGATGTCCTCCGGGCTGCCCCGGAACGTTGCGGCAAATCGCATCCAGTCCAGCTGCGGGACGGCTTCCGTCCCCGCCGCGGCGGGCGCGGGGGGAGTCGCGACAGCCGGAAGAACGGAGCGCTGGCGCAGCAGGCGCAGCTCGGTGTGAATCAGCCGCTCAAATTCGGTGCGAACTTTCTCGAAGTCGGCCCACACCCGCTGCTGGATCTCCAGGACGGCCCGGTCAAGTGCGTTGCGGAAGTCCGCGTGCTGTGTCTTGACGGTTTCCCGAACGTTTGCCTCCATCAGCGCGATACGGTGCTGGAAGGCGGCCTGGAGTTCGGCCACGGTGCGCAGAAACTGCAACTCGTTGGTTGCCAGCTTGTGCTCCCAGTCCTGGCGCCAAAGGGACCAGTTCGCGCTGAGATCCGCAGTGCGCTGTGCCGCCGAAGCGGCCTGCTCCCCGGCTGCCGCGCCCGCAGAAGCCAGAGCTGCCAGCGCCCGGTTGTTCTCATTGAGAGCCTCCAGGACGGCGTCCAGAGAACGGACGACGGCGCGGTTGAACTCCACTTGCTCGCGTACGTGCCAGTCCAGCAGGCGGGCGAGCAGGCGCTTGACCGCCTGGATCAGGTCGTTGAAAAGGCCCGGAGGCCGCGGGTTCACCGTGCCGATCGCCGCCACTTTGCCTTCAGCGGCATCCCGGGCATGAAGCAGCGGGGTCAGATCCGGAAGGGCGATGCCGCCCGCGGCGGAGTGCGGATAGCGGGCCCGCACGCGCTCGCGGATCTCGCGCACCATGGCGGCGATTTCCTCCGCCGTCAGGCTGCGGGCCTCTTCAGCGCCGGGCACGCTTCTTACTCCAGGTAGCGGTTACTCTGGTGTAGATTCCCCCGCGGGGATTAAACTCGCCCGTCACGGTCACGGAGACCGGATCGCAGGCCCGCACCACGTCGCGCAGGATGCGATTGACGGCGTTTTCCTGAAAGATGCCGAGGTTACGGTAGGCCAGCTCGTACATCTTCAGCGACTTCAGCTCCATCACCTTCTTGTCCGGGACGTAGCGGATGGTGATTTTACCGAAGTCCGGCAGGCCGGTCTTCGGGCAGACGGAAGTGAACTCGGGGATGACCACTTCGATTTCGTACCCCGGAAATTGGTTGGGGAAGGTCTCGATCTCCGGCAACGGCGCGTCCAGTCCGGCACGCGCGTGCTCTGCGGTGTAACCGCCTTTCTTCATGACGTCATCAAGGCTCTTGCCAGCAGGTGAAGGAAGAGGCCGACGTCGGTGACGACGCCGACGGCCTGGCCGGTGCCGCGGTCGCTGACCTTGGTGGCGACGGCGGGGTTGATGTCCACGCAGATAATTTTGACCCAGCTGGGAAGCATGTTGCCGACGGCGATCGAGTGCAGCATGGAGCCGAGGCAAAGCACCAGCCCGGCGCCCCGGAGATGGGCGGCGTAGGCATCCTGGGCTTCGTTCATGTCCGTGATCGTCTCCGGCAGCGGCCCGTCGTCGCGCAGACTGCCGGCCAACACGAACGGTACGCCGGCCCGGACGCATTCATAAAGGATGCCGGACGTGAGCCGGCCGCTCTGGACCGCCTGGAGAATACCGCCGTAATGGTAGATGGCATTGATCGCCCGCATATGGTTGCGGTGCCCGTGTTCTTCCTGCCGGCCGTCGCTCTGGCGGATGCCGAGGGAGGTCCCATAGAGCGCGGCCTCCACATCGTGGACCCCCAGGGCGTTGCCGCTGAGGAGCGCTTGCACGTACCCTGCGCGGATCAGCGCCGCCAGCGACGGCCCGCCGCCGGTGTGCACGACCACCGGCCCGGCCACCACCACAATCTTCTGGCCCGCCTGGCGCGTTTGTCGCATCAACGCCGCAGTCTGGCGCACCGCGGTCTCCACCTGCCGCTCCGAGGAAATGCCGTTGGTCATAAAGGCGAACGCGAGCCGGTCGCGTTCCTTGGATTCCGGAATGACGCGGATGCCGCGGAGCCCCACCACCACGCGGTCGCCGGCGCGGAGATCGCGTAGCCGGCGACAGAAGGCGCGTTCCCCGTCCACCACGATCAGGGCATCCATGCGCTGGTCCTCCACGGACACCCAGCGACCATTGAGGCGGACCAGGGTGCGGTGATTGGTGGTCGAATAGAAATCCTCGGGAGCGCAGCGGTCGCGTTCGACGATGGCGAGGGCCGCATCCCCGGAGTCCACCGGCGAGCAACCCAGATCCATCAATTGCTGGAGCAGCCGCTCCATGTCCTCCCGCGTGGGGGCCTCGATGCGCAAACGCAGATAAGAAGGGTCTTCGTTCGTGCGCCCGATCCGGAACTGTTCCACTTCAAAGCGGCCGTGGAATTCGACCACTTTGTCGAAGATCCGCTCCATGATGTGGGAGTCAATCAGATGTCCTTCGGCCTCCACGACCTCGTGAAAGGGCATCAGCGCCATGGCGGAATTCATGGGTTTGCCTTTCAGTGTAGCCTGCCGGGGAACTCAGGGGCGGTAGGAGGCCGTCGCAGTGTCCGTCTCCCAGATGCGAACGCAGGTCACGCGCACGGGGACCTCCGGCCGCAGCGCCGCCAGAGAGCGGCTCACCTCTTCGTAGAAATAGCGGGCCATGTTCTCGGCGGAAGGATTCTGCCGGTCGAACGGGGGGATCTCGTTCAGGTTGCGGTGATCGAGCCGCTCGATGACGGAGTGCAGGATCTTTTTCACATCGGCGAAATCCACGAGCAGGCCGATGCCGTCCAGCCTTTCCCCCTCGAGGGTCACCCGAACCTTGTAGTTGTGCCCGTGCAGGTTCTCGCACTTGCCCTTGTAGCCGCGCAGGGCGTGCGCCGCGGCAAACACCTCCTCGACCGAGATCTCGTACATATTTACGCGTTTTCCGGACCGCTGAAGAAACGTTCGACGTCTCTGATATCCATCGTAAACCGGTAGGGCGGCAGGCTGTCGAGGAAAACCCGCCCGTAGCGCTGGCGCACGATCCGGTGGTCGAGCAGCGCCAGCACGCCGCGGTCCGTGCGGTTGCGAATCAGGCGACCGAACCCCTGCTTGAGCAGCAGGGCCGCCTGGGGGATCTGGTAGTCGTAAAAGGGATTGGCGCCCTCCTCGCGAAGGTTCCGGATGCGCGCTTCGACCACGGGGTCCGTCGGGACCGCAAAGGGCAGCTTGTCAATGATGACGCAGCTCAACTGTTCGCCCGGCACGTCTACCCCCTGCCAGAACGACGCAGTCGCAAACAGGACGCAGTGCGGTGTGGAGCGGAACTCTTCCAGCAGCGCGTTGCGCGGCGCGGTGCCCTGCAGCAGGGCGGGGAATTCCAGCTGGTAGACCAGCAGGTCGTAGACCTGGCGCATCTGTTGATGGGAGGTGAACAGCACGAAGGCACGGCCCCGGCTCAGCGCGAGCAGGCGCCGGATCTCCTCGGCCGCCTGGGCGGGGAACAGGGGGCTGCGCGGGTCGGGAAGGTGCGGGGCGACGTAGAGCAGCGCCTGGTTTTGCCAGTCGAAGCTGCCCGGCACGATGAGGGTGCGGGCTCCGGTCAACCCCAGCCGCCGCTCCACGAATTCGAAGCTGCCCCCGACGGCGAGGGTGGCGGAGGTCAAAATGGCCACCCGGGGGCCGCTGAACAGGCGTTCCGCCAGGATGCCGGAGACGTCAATGGGAGTGGCTTGCAGGAAGCATCCACGCCCGCGCCGCTCCACCCAGTAGACGTAGCGGCGGTCGTTGCCTTCCATCCAGAAACGCAGCGCGAGGGATATCTCCCGGGCGCGCCGCACCAGAGGGATCACCTCTTCCGGAGCGCTTTGCAGGCTTTCCAGGTGCGCCCCGAGCAGTTCCAGGGCGCCGAGCAGGTCCCGGTATTCTTCCTCGTGGCGCTCCAACAAGGCCTGCTGCTGCCGGAACCCGGTGCGGCCCTCGAGGGCTTCAAACAGCGAAAAAAAACGCGCCGCACACTCGCCGAGAGTCACGAGAACCCGATCGAGCTCCGGAGAGCCGAACTGCTTCAAGCGCGCGGTAGCGGCTACATCCCGCACGAGCTCCTCGACCTGGTAGTTGCTGACCGAGAGTCCGAAGTACTGGCTGGCCACGTCTTCGATTTCGTGAGCTTCGTCGAAGACCACGGCGGCGTAGTCGGGAATGATGCCGCCGTAGTCCTCGTCGCGCACGGCGAGGTCGGCAAAGAACAGGTGGTGGTTGACGATGATGACGTCGCTTTCAGCCGCGCGCTGGCGCATCAACGTGATGAAGCAGCGCTCGAACTGAGGACATTTCTGGCCCGTGCACAGTTCGCGGCGCGCGTCGAGTTTGTTCCAAACGGAGCTGGACTCCGGCAGCGCGCGGATCTCCGCCCGGTCGCCGGTCTGGGTGGTCTTCTCCCACTCCCGGATGATTTCGAAGTCGGCCAGCTCCTCCAGGCCTGCCAGCACCGGTTCTTTTTCGGCGTCATAAATCTTCTGCCGGCAGGCGTAGTTGGAACGGCCCTTCATGTAACAAACCCGGAGGCGCTGTCCCAGGGTCTTTTCAAGGAGTGGAACATCTTTGAAAAACAGTTGCTCCTGGAGGTTCTTGGTCGCCGTGGACACGACCACACGCCGTCCGGACAGAATCGCCGGAACCAGGTAGGCGAGCGTCTTGCCGGTCCCGGTTCCGGCTTCCACGATCAGGTGCCTTCCTTCCGCCAGGGCTTCCTCAACGGCCTGGGCCATCTCGAGCTGGCCGGGCCGGAACTCGTATTGAGGATGGGAGCGCGAAAGCGGCCCGCCGCGGGAGAAGAAGTGGCGCACGCTCAGAGTCCGGGCGTGGGGCGGCATCTCACCGTTGAGTATACGGCCGGCAGGATCCGGGCAGGAGCTGGGGCGCGGCCGACTCGCAGAGCGGTGGGCGAGTTCTCAGGCTGGGGGCTCGAGCAGGCCGTCCTGGCCGGGCCCGATGCGGAATGGGAGTTGAACCCCAGTCAGTTGCCGCCCGGCGCCGAACCCGGGCGCGGATCCTATCGTGCGCGAATCGACTTCGTCCGGTTTCGAGATGGGACCGAGTGGGGGCCGGATGAGGCAAGAGAGAGTCTTCGCTTTACGGGGATCCGTTCCGGAGTTGCAGCGACACGGCAATACCTTAAAATGCTCCTTCGCCAGCGCGGAGTCGAGGCGGTGATCCAGGAGTTGGAACGCTGAGCCCTGGAAGCGGCCGCCGGAACAAGCGCCGAACGCGGAGTGTACGAGTTTGCTCTCAAACCGCCAGATCCACCACCGCTTCGGTGATCTGGCCCAGGTATTTTCCGTTGCGCACCACGTCGGCCGCGATGGCGAAGCGGGGACCGGGCGGGGTCCAGTCGCGCGGGACGGACAACGTGACGCGGGCTTTGGCGTGTCCCCTGGCGGGCACGGCGAGCTTGACGACGTCCGGCTCGAGCGTCCACTCCGAGGGAGTGACCAGCGCCACCTCCAGTTGCATGGGCTCGGCATAGTAGTTCTGCGCGCGCACTTCGATCTGGCGCCGGCCGCCGGGCGCGACCAGAATCTGGTAAGGATAGATCTTCACCCAGCTGGGATCGAGCCCGAAATCGGTTTCCCCTTCCGGAAGCAGATCGAAGAAAAACTGCTGCTGCCTGCGGAGCTTCTGCTCGGTGGCAAGCAGGATCTGTCGGTCCACGGGATAGGGCCGGCCGTGACCCGGACAGATCAGTTCCGGCTCGCGTTCGATCAGGTTGCGGATGGACTTCAGGTGGCTGTCGTTTTCGACGTGGTTGCGGAAGATGAGGTTGTGGCGCAGCGTGCCGTCGTTGCGCGGGTTGGGGAAGAAGGCATCGCCGGTGAAGGCCACGCGTTTGCCGTCAATGGTGACGAACAGGGCCATCTGATACTCGGTGTGGCCCGGAGAATGCGTGATCTCGAATTCGAATTCCTCCCACTTGAACCGCTCCCCGTGGCGGAAGGCGCGTGAAACTTTGAACGGCTCGCCGAGGATGCAGCCGAGGTTGTAGCCGCGGGGGTTCTCAAAGACGTCCACCATGTTCTCGTAGCACCAGATTTGCGTGCCGTAGTGGCGGATCAGGTGAGGGAAGCCGTTCATGTGATCGTCATGCATGTGGCTGGGCATGGCCACGTCCACCGATCGGAGGCCGTAGTTCTGCTTGAGATGGTCAATGGAGTGCTCGACGAAGCGAATCCGGTCGGTGACGGCGGTGGCCCGCTCGAAGTTGCCGAAATGGACGCCGGACGCCGATCCGTAGTCAATGAACATGGCCTTGCCGCTGTTGCTGATGATGGCGTAGAAGGACGAGGTCGTCTGGTAGTGCGCCACCAGGTGCGGGCTGACGGGGAAGGGGCGGTTTTCCTCGGTGGGTTCGTTGCCCCAGAAACGGTAGTAGTCGCTGAGGCGGCGGATGGTCTCGGCCATGCCTGCGTCCGGATCGGGCAGCGGCTCCCCGTGCGAGGGGCACAGCAGTTGCGGCTTCTGCTCCCGCAGGCGCGCCAGCGAGTAGATGGCCAGATCAACGCCTTCGGTACCGCCGTAGTTGATCTGCGTGTCGTAGAGCGTCTGGATCTTGCCGGGGGCGTACATCAGATCGCCTGAGAAAGCCACCTTCCTGCCGTCCACGGTCGCCAGCAGGGTGATGGCGCCGAGGGTGTGCCCGGGCGTGGGGAGCACGTAGAAATCGGTGCCGTTCCAGCGAAAGGTGGAGTAGTCGGCCAGCGCCCGTGCGACGGGGACATTCTCGGTGAGGGTGTAGAAGTCGTTGCGGACGTAATACAGATGAAAGACGCGCCGGTTGCGCCAGAAATTCTGGGCGTCGGCAAACAGGTGGCGCTCGTGGGCGGGCACGGCGATGGGAATCCCGCGCTCGACCGCCCGCCAGTCGCCCTGGCACTGGTCCCGGTGATGGTGGGTATGCAGAATCCAGTCCACTTTCGAGATGCCGAGGGCGGGGAGGTGGTCCAGAATCCTTCCGGAGCCGAAGTCAATGAGGACGCAGCTGGCGCCGTCGCGCACCACGTACACATTGCAGGTGTCTTCGAACACCCACAGGTTGTCGCTGAGGCGCCGCGGCGCGCCTTTAGGCGCGAAGGAGGTGCGGCGAAAGCCTTTGCGGTCCGGCGGGGCGGAGGCGGCCAGCGGAGCTGTGCCGAGTGCTCCGGCGGAGCGGAGAAACTTGCGGCGGGTCGGTTTGCTCATGGCCGTATTCTACAATTGAAGCAACGGGATGATTCAGACTTTATTCGGCACGGTGCCGCAGCAGCCCGGGCTGCTTGAGCGCCTCAAGGCAGGAGTCCAGAAGACCCGGGCCGGGCTCGTGGCCCGGCTGGAAGAGGCCATCGCGGGCAAGAAGGAGATTGACGCCGGGCTGCTGGAGGAGCTCGAGTACGCGCTGATCGCCGCGGACGTCGGAGTCCGGACCACCTCCGAGATTCTGGAACGGATTCGCCAGCGGGCGGAGCGGCGAACGCTCAACGACGCGCAGGAGCTGCGCCAGCTGATCCGCGAGCATCTTTTGGAAGTGCTCCGGCTGGCCGAGCGCCCGGCGCCGCGGGTGAGCGAGCCTCCCGCGGTCGTGCTGGTGGTGGGCGTCAACGGATCGGGGAAAACCACGACCATCGGCAAGCTGGCCCACCTGTACAAATCCGAAGGGCGCAGCGTGCTGCTGGCTGCGGCGGACACTTTCCGGGCTGCGGCCATCGAGCAGCTGGAGATCTGGGGCCAGCGCACGGGCAGCCCCGTGATCCGGCAGAAACCGGGAGCGGATCCGAGTGCAGTGCTGTTCGATGCCTTGCAGGCGGCCCGCGCCCGCGGAACGGATTACGTGATCGTGGACACAGCCGGACGGCTGCACACCAAGTCGAACCTGATGGCCGAGCTCGAGAAGATGCGGCGAACGGCCTCACGCGTGGTGCCGGGAGCGCCCCACGAAGTGTTGCTGGTGCTGGACGCGACGACCGGGCAGAATGGTCTGGAGCAGGCGCGTCGGTTTACGGAGTCGAGCGGCGTCACCGGGCTGGTGCTGACCAAGCTGGACGGCACAGCGAAGGGAGGCATCATCGTCGCCATCGCGCGGGAGCTCAACCTGCCCATCCGCTATGTGGGCGTGGGAGAGCACCCGGAAGATCTGCTGCCCTTCGAGCCGGAACAATTCATTACGTCCTTGTTTGAGTCCGACTCCGCGTGAAGGGCGACTACATGGAAGAGGCCCTGGATCTCGCGCGCCAGGGTGTGGGGCGGACGAGTCCCAATCCGGCCGTCGGGGCGATTCTGGTGCGAAACGGGCAGGTGGTGGGCCGCGGTACGCACACGTGGGCGGGGGTGAAGCATGCCGAGGTCCTGGCGCTCGAGCAAGCCGGGGAGCAGGCGCGCGGGGCGACGCTGTACGTGACGCTGGAACCTTGCGCGCACCAGGGACGCACGCCGCCCTGCACGGAGGCCCTGATCGCGGCGGGCGTGCGGCGCGTGGTGGCGGCGATGGAGGATCCCAACCCGCTGGTGTCGGGGGCGGGCCTGCGGCGGCTGCGCGCGGCGGGTGTGGAAGTGGAGATCGCCGGCGAGTACACCGAGGCGGCGCGGGAGATCAACGAAGAGTTCGCGCATTTCATGCGAACGGGCCGCCCGCTGGTGACGCTGAAGGCGGCGGTGACGCTGGACGGCAAGATTGCGGCCCCGGCCGACAATGCGGGCTGGATCACTTCCGAGCACGCCCGTGCGCACGTACAGCAGCTGCGCCACCGCTCCGATGCGATCCTCACGGGCATCGGGACGGTGCTGGCGGACGACTGCCTGCTGACGGACCGTACCGGCCTGGAGCGGAGCCGCCCGCTGCTGCGCATCGTCGTAGATTCCCAACTGCGGCTGCCGCTCCATTCGCGAATGGTCGCAAGCTGCCGCGATGACGTGCTGGTGGTGACCACTTCGGCGGCTCCGGCGGAGCGGCGCCGGGCGCTGGAGGAGCGAGGTGTGCGGGTGCTGACGCTGGACGGCCCCGGCGGCCGAACCGATCTGCGGCGCCTGGTGGAGCATCTGGCCAAAGAAAAATACCTCTCGCTCCTGATCGAAGCGGGGAGCAAGGTGAACTGGGCCGCCCTCGAGGCGGGCATCGTGGACCGGATCTTTTTCTACTATGCGCCCAAGATCCTGGGCGGCCTCGCGTCGCTCCCGGTGGTGGGCGGCGTGGGGAGGTCACGCCGCGCCGATGCCATCCGGTTCGAGCGCGTGCGCCTGCACCGGATCCCTCCGGATGAGTTCGCGGTGGAGGCCTGGCGCGTTCGGGAGGAGTAGCGGTGTTCACGGGGCTGATCGAAGAAACCGGAACCGTGGAATCGCTCGAGAGGCTTCCGGCGGGAGCACGCCTGCGGGTGCGTTGCCGTACGGTGCTTGCGGATCTCCGCGAAGGCTCGAGCATCGCCGTCAACGGCGTCTGCCTGACGGCGCGGCAGGTGGAGCATGACGGTTTTGTCGCGGATCTGGCGCCCGAGACCCTGGAGCGCTCGAATCTGGGCGACTTGCGGCCCGGGGCTGTGGTGAACCTGGAGCGGCCGCTTTCACCCTCGGGGCGCTTGGGCGGCCACCTCGTGCAGGGCCACGTGGACGGCACGGGCGAGTTTCTCTCGCTCGAACCCCTCGGCAGCGGTCACTGGTGGCTGCGGGTCCGCGTACCTGCCGAGCTGGACCGCTATCTGGTCTACAAAGGCTCGGTGGCCATTGACGGGATCAGTCTGACGGTGGCGGCCCTGGAGGCGGGGGTACTGTCGGTGGCGATCGTTCCGCACACCTACGCGAACACGAACCTGCGCGTGCGCCGGCTCGGCGAGCGGGTCAACCTCGAGTGCGACATCGTGGCGAAATATCTGGAGAAGCTGCTGGCTTCCCGGGAGGGGCTTCCGGAGGCCTCGCGGCTGACGATCGAGAAGTTGCGGCAGATGGGTTACTGAGGCCGGCGCCGGCCGGTGCACTATCGAGCCACGGTATTGCCGATTTCGCGGTCGTCGGGTCCGAGCAGGCGGATGGAATCGCCGGCAGTAAACAAGGGGCTGTTCCGCCCCAGGAACAGCAACTGGGCGCCCGGCCTGCCTTGACCGGTCCGAATGCTCAACTCAAGGCCCGCGGCCGGCATCGGCATTTGCAGCGAAACCCTCGCCTTTTCAGTTCCGGAGACCAGCGTCACGTAGTCAAGGAAGCTGGAAATGCCGGCGGCCGCGTAAGGGCCGTCGGGGATCAAGCGCAGAGAGATCACTTCACTGCCGCTATCGCCCGCTCCTGTAATCTCGAAGCGCTCGGCACGCACAGAAAGCGCGCCGTAGTAACTCAACAGACGGGCTGCTGCCGGTTCGTCACCGAACGTCACGTCCTCCGGCGGGCTCTTCAGGATCCGCGAAGCTAAGTCCTCTTTGAGAGCGGCCTCGGCGAACGCAACACGCTCCCGGAAGTTGTCGCGGGAGAGGGCCTCCACGGTTTCGTACTGAGTTTTCAGCAGGGCGTGGGCATAGGCGTACAGGGAACGGGGCGACAGGGCGGTGTCCGGGGCGGGCAAGGACGCCGCAGGGGAGACGAGCAATGCGATCGCCTGTCCGGCCAGATTCCGCGCCTCGGCGGGAAAGCCCAGCATGCGTTTCACTTTCGCCAGTCCCGCCAGCGCGCTCGTGTAGCCGTCCCGGGCGTTGTTTTTTTCAAGATCGGAAGCCGCGGCGCCGGCCTCGACAACGGGCGTCTGCGCGGCAACCCACGCGTGCTGATAGAAATCCGCGGCGAGCCGATAAAGCGCTCCTTGGCGTACGGCCTGCAAGAGAACGGAACGGCCGTCGCTTCCGCTCCGCAAGGACTCGGCGCAGAGGAGGAAGGCATCGCCGGCCATGGTATGCAGCCGGGGTCGAAGCCAGGCGGGCACAGGGTGCTGGTCGGTCAAGGCTTCAAGCAGGCGCAGGTCGCGGAAGAGTTCGGCGGCGTAGGCCGTATTCCAGGCCCCGCCGGGGCGCTGCACGGAGAGGCGGAGCAAATCCAGATGACCGCTTGCGCGCAGGGCGAGCATCCCGGCGTCGGCGGGATTTTTTTCCAGGTGACGGTTGAGATTGGCGATGGCCGCCCGGAGGCTCTCCTCCGTGGTCTCGTTCAACAACGCCTTGTAGTAAGCCTGCACCCCGAGCTGGTAGGCGCCGGGCCTGACTTTCGGGCAACCGGCCGTAACCAGCACCACGGCGGCAAGGCAAACTGCCGGGAACCAGCGGCGGGAAATGGTCACCAGTAGAGGTTTGGTCAAGCTAGGCGCGCCTTCCATTTGGTGAGATCCTCGATCTGTTTCTGGAGAGCGGCGCGCTGATCAGCCGGTGCGTTCCCCAGTTCGTCCTGTAAGCCCTTGATGCGGGCGTCAATGGACTGTTTCTTGAGCTCCTTGACTAGTCCCAGGATCCTGGCGGCGCCTCCTTCATCGCCGAGAAAGGCGCCGCGAACCAGACTCCGCACCGAGTCGTCCAGCTCGGCCTGAGTCTCGATCTGGGCGCGGGAGATCGCCTGGATCTCCAGTGCCAGCTTGTCCTTCCAGAAGTCGGCGGCGAGATCAAAATAGGCGCCCACCGTGAGTTCGGAGTCGGGATACAGCCGCAGAAACTCTTCGATGAGGCCGCGGAAGGTGCGGCGGGTGGGATCGAGGCCGATCAGGAACATATCCCGGAGGCCGGCATGATCGGAGCGGACCAGTTCGGGGTCGCTCGTGAGGGCGGGAGCCAGCACGCGCGCCAGCTCGAGCCGGGCGCGTGTGGCTTTGGAAACGAGACCGCCGGTGCGGTCATATTCGGCGATCTCCTCGGCCAGTTCGGCCAGTACGGGGAAGGCAGCGAGGTTCGCCTTGTTGTCGTAAAAGTTGCGAAACTCCGTCTCGGCCAGGTCAATGGCGATGGGCGTGCGGACGAGGCTGCGCGCGCGAATGCGCTGATCGAGGGCGGCATTGAGCTCGGCCTGCCTGCGGCGGATTTCCAGGCCGAGCCGGACGCCTTTGAAAACGCCCTCGGCGAGAAAGCCGAGCACGGCCGTGGGACCGGCACCGAGGTTGAACAAACCTCCCAGCCGGGAGGCAGCGCCGCGAAGAGTGCCTTCCAGTTGCGCGAGCGCGTCGTTCCCCACAGGCAGCCCCTCCCGGCGGCTGCCTCGATTGTAACAGCTTCGGCGCCCGGAAGCCGGTCACCTACAGGGGTTCGACGACGAGTTCGTTGACGACGCGCCGGACGCCTTTGACTTTGCGGGCAATGCGCTCGGCCTTGCTCTTTTGCTTTTCGGTGCGCACCTTGCCGCGCAGCGTGACGGTGCCCTCGTGAACGTCCACTTCGAGGGCGCCGCCTTTGACGTCACGGTCCGCGGCCAGCTTGCGGCGGACCTCGTCATGGATCCAGTCGTCGGAGACCTGTTTCTGGGCAACCGCGGCGGCCGCGAACGCCAGCAGAAGGAATACACCGGCGGCGAGTGAAATCCAGCGCATGATCAGCTCACCTCGAAACCGGCCATCGAACGCCAGTCTAGCGCATTGAGGAAGGCGGGATTCTGGCGCCATTTCGGGCGCACTTTGACGTACAACTCCAGGAAGATCTTGCGGCCGAACAGCAGCTCCATCTCCTCGCGTGCCAGGGTGCCGATCTTTTTGAGGCGCGAACCCTGGGCGCCGATGATGATCCCTTTCTGGCCTTCCCGCTCGACATAGATGGTTGCGGCGATGCGGGTGAGCTTCGGGGTTTCCTCCCAGCGGTCCACGATGACGGCCACGGCATGCGGGACTTCCTGGCGGGTTTCGTGGAGGATCTTTTCCCGGATGAGCTCGGCGGCCAGGAAGCGCTCGGGCTGGTCGGTGAGGTAGTCGGGCGGAAAGTAGGGAGGCCCCTCGGGCAGGCGCTTGACAATCTCCTGGCGCAGCACATCCAGACCCTCGCCCGTGAGGGCCGAGATCGGGATGTAATCGGCGAACTCGTGCAGCTGGCGGTACTGTTCGATGAGCGGCAGCAGTCGGGACTTGTCTTTGATGCGATCAATCTTGTTCAACGCCAGCAGAACCGGCGTGCGGGCCGCCTTGACCACGTCCACGGCGCCGCGGTCTTCGTCCTCGAACGGAAGTGTGGCGTCCACAAGGTAAATGAGCAGGTCGCGGCCGTCGAGGGCGGCTTTCACCGTTTCGAGCATCCGCTTGTTGAACAGCGTGTCGGGCTTATGAATGCCGGGAGTGTCTACGAAGACGATCTGCGCGCCGGGAAGGTTCAGGACGCCCTGGATCGCCGTGCGCGTGGTTTGCGGTTTGTCGGCTACGATGGCCAGCTTGGTTCCGACCAGCGCGTTCAACAGCGTGGATTTTCCAGCGTTGGGCCGTCCGAGAATGGAGACGAACCCCGAGACGAAGCGGCTATCCGGCGCCGGAGTCATGGTTTTCTCCCGCAACACGCATGACGCGCAACTGTTCCACCCGCCGTTCGTCGGCGGACAGTACCTCCATGCGGATGCCGTCCCGCTCGACGACTTCCCCGGGCTGGGGCACGTGTCCGGCCCACTCGGCCACCAGCCCGCCCACGGTCGTGGACTCGGTGCTTTCATGGGGGCGGAACCCGAACAGCTCGCGCAGGCGGTCCACGTCGCAGCTTCCGGAAACGACCCAGGCCCCGCCCGGCTCGGGCGTGGCGTCCAGCTCCGGCTCGTGCTCGTCCCGGATCTCGCCCAGGATCTCCTCGACCAGATCCTCCATGGTGGCCAATCCGGCGGTGCTCCCGTATTCGTCCACGACGATGGCCATGTGGGCCCGGTCCTCCTGCATCTCGCGCATCAGTTCTCGTACAGGCTTGGTTTCCGGCACCAGGCGCACCGGCCGCACCAGCTCCCGGACCGTCCGCTTGCGCCGCTCCTCCTCGTCGAGTTCGAACATGTCGCGCACGTGGACGAAACCGATGATCTGGTCAATGGTGCCTTCGTAGACAGGGATCCGGGAGTACTGCTCGTTGATGACAAGCTGGCGCAGGTCCTCGAGCGTGCGCGAGGCCTCGATGGCGACGATGTTCGGCCGCGGCGTCATGACTTCGCGGACCGTTTTGTCACCGAATTCCACGGCGGCCTGGATGAGCTCCCGGTCCTCTTCACCGATGATTCCCTCTTCGGCTCCGGCGGAGATGAGAGCCTCGATATGCTCGGCGTGGTTCGAGTTGGCAGGCGACGGCTCTTCGGTGTCTGCAAGCTCCACGACCGCCTGGAAAAACTCCATGACGGCGATCACGGGGCGTACCAGCCAGCCCATCAGCCGCAGAGCCGGCACCAGTGGGAGCAGCCAGCGGCCGTCGGTTTTTCGGTACAGCGTCTGAGGGACAACGTAGGCGCTTGCCAGCATGAGCGCCCACGCCACCAGGGCCGCCTCCGCCAGCGCCTGCCACAGGGCCGAAGATCCGGCAAGCGTCACCCCGAAGATCACGACTCCCAGCAGCACCAGCACCGTGTGCTTGAGCAGCGAGAAGACGAGCGCGCCGCGGGCCCCTTTCCAGCCGATGCGCGCTTCCAGCGTCTTCTTGAAAAATTCCAGGGCGGGAAGCTCGCGGCTGCGGAGCCGGAGCGATTCCAGGTAAAGCACCTGCACGAAGGTCACGGGGGCCAGCACGAGGGCCAGCAAGACGGCCAGAGCGATCAGCAGAGGCGTCATGCGCGGCTCCGCTCCGTGAGCGCCTGGGGCAGGCCGAGCCGCTTGCGCCAGGCGCGCTCGGCACGGGACATTCGCCCGCGGTCGCGTTCGTGATCCATGCCCAGCAGGTGCAGCACGCCGTGCAGCATCAGGATCTGGATTTCCTTGGCCAGAGAATGGCCGAAGCGCCGGGCCTGCTCGGCGGCCCGGTCCACGGAGATGGCGATGTCGCCCAGCCATCCCGTGCGGCCCGGCTGAGGGAAGGAGAGCACGTCAGTGGGCTCGTCCCGCCCAAGGAAACGGTGGTTGAGGTTGCGCAATTCTCGGTCGGTGGCCAGCAGGCAGGTAAAGCGCTGCCCGCCCGCGACGGTTTCTTGCAGGCGGCGGGCGAAGGCCCGCAGGGCTTGACGCGGCAGGCGGCGGCGGCCGCGGAACAGGAGCGGATCTTCGGAAGCCGGCATGGGCGTTGGCTCAGGCCCGGGGCGTTCCGGCAGCCCACGGACCCGCCTCTTCCTCGCGCGCGGCGCCCTCCCGCAGCGCGGTGGGTTCTCCCAGCTTCAGGCTGAGCTGGCGGCCGGCCTCCTGCGCCTCCTGGTAGCGCTCGTAAGCTTTGACGATGCGCTGCACCAGCGTGTGTCGCACCACGTCGCGCTCGTCGAAGTAGATGAAGCGGATGCCTTCGACGCCGCGCAGCACCTCGATGGCTTCCAGCAGGCCGCTGCGCTTGCCGGCCGGCAAGTCAATCTGCGTCACATCGCCGGTAACCACCATCTTGGAGTTGAAGCCCTGGCGCGTGAGCACCATTTTCATCTGTTCCGTGGTGGCGTTCTGGGCCTCGTCCATGATGATGAAACTGTCGTTGAGGGTCCGGCCGCGCATAAAGGCGATGGGGGCCACCTCGATCACGGAGCGCTCGAGCAGTTTCTCGACCTTCTCGGCCTCCAGCATGTCATAGAGAGCGTCGTAGAGGGGCCGCAGATAGGGGTCCACCTTTTCCTGGAGCGTGCCGGGCAGGAAGCCGAGCCGCTCGCCGGCTTCCAGGGCGGGCCGCGTCAGCACGATGCGGCTGACGCGTTTGGAAGTGAGCGCCGAGACCGCCATGGCCACGGCCAGATAGGTCTTACCCGTGCCCGCGGGGCCGATACCGAAGACGAGATCGCATCGCTCGATCGCCTCGACGTAACGGCGCTGGTTGACCGATTTCGGCGCGACGGCCTTCTTACCGAAGTTACGCTGGCGGCCGCTCAAAACCAGGTCACGCAGCGTGACCTCGGGATCTTCCGTGACCACGCGCAGGTAGCTGTTCAGGTCGCCGTTGGTGAATTGATGCCCTTCCTGCACGAGCGCGACGTAGTCGTTAAGAATCCGGCCTGCGCGGGCCACGCCGTCTTCGTCCCCTTCGATTTCCAGGCTGTCCTCGCGGAGCTGGGCGCTGACGTTGAGGCCCTTTTCGAGCAGGCGGATATTCTCATCGCGGGTGCCGAACAGCGGTTCAATCCCGCGGCTGATCTGGACACTGATTCTGGTTCTCAAACGAGTGTCGTCACCTCCATCACAGGGAAGGCCCGTTCAGATCGGAGACAGGAAGGAAACCGGCAAGCAAACGCCCGGCTGCGAGCCGGGCCCAGAAGCTGTGCCGCGTCCGCATGCGCGGAGGTTGGACCATCCACTCCCATTATATCCGGAAGCGGACGCGCAGGAGCCGGGGAAGGAAGCCGTATCCCCGAGGGTCCGCCCGCGGGATGCCGGCGCTTAAGCTGCGGCGATCGTGCTCCGGCCCAGGAAGCTGCGTGCGGCCACTCGGCGGGCCACCGCCACAATGCCACGCAGGCCGTTACAATGGAACGATTCCCGGAAACCGTATCGTGCTTCCACCAAATGAGCTCGCCGTGCGGAGTCGAAAATTTCAGCATAATTCGGAAGTGCCATGTTGAACCACATATGCAGGGAAGCAGTCCATCGCTTCCAGGTAGGGAAAGTCTTGGCCCTCGCTGCCGCCCTTGTGATTGGCACGAGCGCTGTTGTTGCCCACCCCGGCTCCGGCATCGTGGTGGACTCGCAAGGACACGTGTACTTCGCGGACACGGGCCAAGGCGTCTGGAAACTGGACCCGCAGGGCAAACTGACTCTTCTCCACACGGCCGCCTACCACTGGATGGCGCTGGACGAAAAAGGGCATTTTGTTAAATCCGGCGCTCTCGGCAATTTCGACCGCGGTTCCTTCGAACGCGTAACCCCGGCCGGCGCCGTGCCGGGCTTGATCATCTCGAGCGACTACCCCATCGTCATAGGTAGCGACGGAGGGCTTTACTACGTGCCGTACAACCCCGAGGGCCCGCGCGAGCTGATCCGCAGATTGCCCAACGGACAGCGTTCCGTTTTCGCGGTCTTGCCGGCAGATGCCGGCCCCGAGCCGATCAAGTGGGTGAACGGAATCGCTACCGGCCCGGACGGTGCGCTCTACGTCACCGATAACGACGCGGTACGGCGGATCGGCCGAAACGGCGCCGTCTCTACCTTCCGAGAGGCCGTCCAACTCGCCGAATGCGCCGATCCACTGCCGGACACCCCAAAGCTGCCGTATCTTCGGGGTCTCGCAGTGGCGCGCGACGGAACCGTCTACGCAGCCGCCAACGGTTGCCGCGCCGTAGTTGCCATTCCTGCCAAAGGGCCGATCCGGATTCTTTTGAAAGCGGAGCGCCCCTGGTCACCGACCGGAGTGGCGCTTTTCGGAAGAGACATTTACGTGCTCGAATACGTCCACACACCGGGAGACAATCGCAAGGAATGGATACCGCGCATCCGCCGAATCGCTGCCGACGGCACAATCACAACCCTGGCCACGGTACAACGCCGGTAGCATGGGGCGGCCTTGACGGTTGAGAAGCCTCCACGCAGGGCTGGCCGGGAAGATTCCAAACACGGCGGATCGCCTGAGTTACAACTACAACTACTTCTCTACTGACTTACTGAGCGACCCTGGGCGGCAGCCGTGAGGATGGCTAAGGCGATGGAGTGAATCTTTGTCTCGGGTGTCTCGGCCCGGGACAGCAGAATCAGAGGGACGCGCGCGCCGACTACGATGCCGCCGGAGCGAGCCTGGGCGAAGTACACGATGGCGCGGTAGAGGATGTTGGCGGCCTCGATATCCGGGGCGATAAAGATGTCGGTATTTTCGACCAGGGGGCTTTCGATACCCTTCCGTTCGGCGGCGAAGCGGCTGAGCGGGACGTCCAGAGCCAGCGGACCGTCCAGGTAGGCGCCGGAGATCTGCCCGCGGCGGTTCATCTGCGTCAGGGCGGCGGCATCCACCGTGGCGGGCATTTCCGGATTGACGAACTCCAGGGCGGCCAGCAGGGCGACATTGGGCTTTTCCACACCAAGGGCGTGGGCGACCTCGATGGCGTTGCGGCAAATCTCCGCCTTTTGCTCGAGGGTGGGGGCGATGTTGATGGCGGCGTCGCTCAGAAACATCAGCCGGTAGACGCCGGGGACCTGAAAGACGATGACCTGGCTGAGGAGCCGGCCGGTGCGGAGGCCGGATTCCCGATCGAGCACGGCGCGCACCAGCGTGGCAGTGCTCACCTTGCCCTTCATCAGCAGCCGCGCATGGCCGTCGCGCACCAAGGCGATGGCGCGGCGCACGGCGGCGCCGTCGTCAGGCTCGTGGATGATCTGACTCTCGGGCAGATCGAACCACACCGAGCGCGCCAGCGCACGGATCCGCGAGGCGTCACCGACCAGAGTGCCTTCCGCCAGCCCCATTTCGCGCGCCTGCTTGAGGGCTTCGATGACGTCCGGATCGTGACCCGCCGCCACGGCGATGCGCACAGGGCCCTTGCGTCGGGCGGCGTCCACCATTGCGTCGAGACTGCGGAATCCGCTCACTCGGCCACCACGGGGTTGCGCAGTTCCCCCAGACCCTGGATGCGCACCACCACCTCGTCGCCCGGCTTGAGAAACCGCGGGGGCTTGCGGGCGAAGCCGACGCCGGGCGGGGTTCCCGTCGAGACCACGTCGCCCGGTTCGAGGGTGAAGACGCTCGACAGAAAGGCGATGAGCTCCGGGATTCGGAAGATGAACTGGCGGGTGTTGGAATGCTGGAGGACTTCGCCGTTAATTTCGCAGGCGATGTCGAGCCCGTGCGGGTCCGCGATCTCATCGGCGGTGACCAGCCAGGGGCCCATGGGCGCGAAGGTATCGAAGGTTTTGCCCATGAGCCACTGGGTCGTGGCCATCTGGTAGTCGCGGGCGCTGACATCGTTGAAGTTGGTGTAGCCGAAGACGTGTTCCTCCCAGCGCGTCGCGGGGATGTGCCGGCCGCCTTTTCCGATGACGAAGGCCAGTTCGGCTTCATAGTCGGGCTGGGAGGAGGAGCGCGGCAACACGATGGGCTCGCCGGGTCCGATGACGGCCGTGGAGAATTTCGAAAAGATGGTCGGCACCTTGGGGATCGGCAGACCGGATTCGGCGGCGTGGTCGGCGAAGTTCAAGCCGACGCAGATAATCTTGGGCGGGCGGGGAATGGGGGCCCGCAGCGTCACCGCCGAGAGCTCCGCGAAGGCCGAAGCGGGCGCCGCAGCGGCGAAATGCGCGATACGGCGCCGGGCCTCGTCGCCCCCGGCGATGACGCTGAGCAGGTCAGGGAAGCCGGCGCCGCCAAGTCCCAGCACCCGGCCGTCGGTGATCAGGCCCGGCTCAGGCGGAGCACCCGGACGTTGAAACGTGACCAACTTCATCCGGCAGGATTCCTTTCGAAAGCGAGTATTGTAGCACCGGGACTGCGCAGCGCCGGGCGCGGCGAGCGCCCTCGTGGCTGCGGAAATTGACTTGTCCTCGGCGCTCCGGTACACTTGGGCTGCTAAGGATAGATCATGTGAGCACCTGGTGGTCGCAGGTCTCGGCCTTTGGCGTGTTCCTGGGCATTGCCGGGGTCGGATTTCTCTTTCTGGTACTCTCCTTCCTCTTCGGAGAGATCTTCGAGCACTTCGGCGCGGATCTGCATCACGACTGGGACCAGGCCGGTCCGAGCTTTTTCAGCCCGCGCGTGCTGAGCGTGTTTGTCACCGCCTTCGGAGGGCTCGGCGCCGTGGCCGTCTACTACGGACTGTCCACGCCGGCCGCCTCCGGCGTGGGCTTCGCCGGAGGTTTGTTCTTTGCCACCCTCATCTACCTGTTCGCGCGCTTTTTGTACGGACAGCAGGCCACCACGCGTATCGAAAGCCAGGACGTCGTAGGCCGGACGGCGCGCGTCGTGGTGGCCATCCCGGCAGGAGGAGTGGGGCAGGTGCGATGCCAGATCGGCGAGGAGGTCGTGGACAAGATCGCACGCGCCCGTTCCGGCGAGGCCATCCCCGCCAACGCCATCGTGCGCATCGAGGAAGTGCTGGGCGAAGTCGTGATTGTGCGTCCTCAATAGGAGGTGACGCCATGTCGCAACTGCTGCTGCCGTTTATCGTGCTGCTGGTCCTGCTGGCGTTTTTCATCGCCATGGGACTCTTCAGCCGCAACTACATCAAGGTCCCGCCGAATCTGGTGGCCGTACTGAGCGGGCGCAAGCGCAAATTGCCCGACGGGCGAGTGGTGGGCTACCGCCTGGTGCGCGGCGGGGCGGCGCTGCGGATCCCGCTTCTGGAAAAGGTAGACTATCTCTCCCTCAACGTGTTCACCATCCCGCTGGAAATCAAGCGGGCCTACACGCTGCACGGGGTCCCGGTTTCGGTGAAGGCCATCGCCAACGTGAAGATCCGCAGCGACGAGACGTCGCTGCACGCGGCGGCGGAGCGCTTTCTGGGGATGTCGCTGCAACAGGTGCAGCAGGTGATCTTCCAGACGCTCGAAGGGCACCTGCGTTCGATCCTGGGCACGCTCACCGTGGAAGAGATCAACAACGACCGCCAGAGCTTCGCCCAGAAACTGACCAGCGAGGCGGCGGTGGACCTGGAAAAAATGGGCATCGGCGTGGACGTGCTGACGATTCAGGAGATCAGCGACGAAGAGGACTATCTCAATGCTCTGGGGCGGCGGCGTACGGCGGAAGTCAAGCGCGACGCGGTGATCGGCGAAGCGGAGGCACAACGGGACGCCAAGATCCGCTCCGCGCAGGCGCTTCAGGAAGGCGAGCGCGCCAAGTTCGCCGCCGACGCGACCATCGCCGAAGCGCAGCGCGACTTCCAGATCAAGCAAGCCCAGTACCAGGCGGAGGTCGAAACCGAGAAGGCCAAGGCGGCTCAGGCCGGGCCCCTGGCCGAGGCGCGGGCGCGGCAGGCCGTGGTGGCCGAAGAAATCAAGATCGAAAAGACCCGCACGCAGGAGCTCATCGGCGTACAGGAACAGGAAATCCAGCGCAAGCAGCGGGAACTGGAGGCCACGGTGATCAAGCCCGCAGAGGCTGAGCGCCAGGCCGCCATCGTGCGCGCGGAAGCAGCCAAACAGGCCGCGGTGCTGGAGGCCGAGGGCCGCCGTGCGGCGCTGATCGCCATGGCGGAGGCCGAGCAGGAGAAGCTGCGCAAGGAAGGCATCGGACGGGCGGCGGCTCTGGAAGCAGAAGGCAGGGCGGAGGCGGCCAAGATCGAAGCCATCGGGCTGGCCAAGGCCAAAGCCATCGAGGCGCAGGGGCTGGCGGAGGCGGCGGCCATCCGCCAGAAGGCGGAAGCATGGAAGCAGTTCAACCAGGCCGCCCAGCTTCAGACGATCCTGGAGCGGCTGCCGGCGATCCTGGAATCCTCGACCGGAATCTTCAGCGCCGTGGCGGCGCCGCTCGGCAACATTGACAAAGTCGTGGTGATTGACCACGGCAACGGCGCTACAGGCGCCTCCGGGATCGGACGCCTGGCGCAGACCGGACCGTCGGTCGTCTTCGGCCTGCTCCAGCAGCTACAGGCACTTGGCCTGGACGTGCCGGCGATTCTGCAGCAGCTCGGAATTCGCGCAGCGGACGGCGGAGCGGCTGCGGCGAAGCCTTCCGAGCCGGCTGCCGGACAGCCGGGAGGCTGAGCGGTGAAGGAAGTGTACCGAACCGGCACCCGTTCCACGGGCGAGGCGGACACGCTGGTGCTCCATTGCAGCGATCCGCGGTTCCAAGGGCATTTCCAGGAGTTTCTGCGCGAACAGCTCGGGACCGAGCGCTACGGTCTGGTGGCGGTGCCCGGCGGGCCGCAGTTTCTCACGCTGGTGGATTACCTGCCGAAGTTTTCCTGGGCCGGCTGGCGCTGGCTGAAGTTTCTGGTGGACTTGGCCAAACCGAAACGTGTGATCCTGATCGCCCACGAGGACTGCCGGTGGTACATCGAAGGACGTTTTGTGCAGCGCGGCAGCCTGCGTGAACGGCAGATCCACGATCTCGAACACGTGCGCCGGGCCATCCGCGAGCGATTTCCGGGCGTCGCCGTCGAGACGTACTTCGCACGCCTGGACAACGGCGCCGGCGTGTTCGAAGCCGTCTGAGCCCCGCTCCGGCGACCGGGCGGCCGGAGCGGGAGTTGCGGACTTTCGGAGTGCAGGTGCGGCGGCGGGACTTTCTGGCCGCGCTCGTTCAAGCGGGCGCCGGCATCCGAGTGGAAGGCAGCATCCTTGTGCACGAGCATGTGCTCGTGGACTTCATCGGAGCAGACCGCATCGGGCCCGGCCGCTACGACCCGGAAGAAGTTTTCCGCGTAGCCCTGCCCAAGCTCGAAGAGGTGCGGCGGTACGGCTGCCGGCGACTGCTCGAGTGCACGCCCGAGTTCATCGGCCGCGATCCGCAACTGATGGACCGACTGGCACGGGCCGCCGGTCTGGAGATCTGGGTCAACACGGGTATCTACGGTGCGGCGAACCATAAGTTTGTCCCGGCTTTCGCGCAGCGACAGACGGCCGATGAACTGGCGGAGCGCTTCGTCAAAGAATGGCGGGAAGGTGTGGATGGCATCCGGCCGCGGTTCATCAAGACCGGCGTGAACAAAGGTCCGCTCAACGAGCTGGATCGCAAACTCGTCCGCGCGGCCGCCATGGCTTCGCGTCAAATGGGCCTCACGATCGCCTCCCATACCGGCGACGGCCGCGCCGCTCTGGAGCAGATCGAGCTCATGGCCGCAAGCGGCGTTGCGCCCTCGAAGTTCGTCTGGGTTCACGCCCAGAACGAAAAAGATCACAGCTTCCACGAACAGGCGGGCCGGGCAGGGGCGTGGGTGGAATTCGACGGCATCGCCTCGGAGACTGCCGACTGGCACCTGGAGTGCGTCCGTTTCATGGCGGAAAAAGGACTGCTCGGCCGGACGCTCATCTCGCAGGACTCAGGCTGGTACCACGTGGGCGAGCCGGGAGGCGGCCGCTACCGCGGCTATACCTACATCTACACCGGTTTTCTCCCCCGCCTGGATCCGTCCTGGATCCGCGTGCTGCTGCGCGACAACCCGGTGCAGGCCTTCGGCGACTGAGAGCCGTGCGCCGGGCGGAAAAGCTCATCCGCGGAGATCGCGAAAGGCCTCTTCGATCTCGCGCCGGGCTTCCGGGCCGGGCACGGTAAGCGGCAGGCGTGGCGGCCCGCCGTAGTAGCCCATCAGATCCATGGCGTATTTGAGGCCCCCAATACCATACTTCACGGTCACCAGCCGCGCGGGGTGTGCGATCCGTTGCTGCCAGTCGAGGGCCGCCTCGGTCTGGCGGGTGCGGTGGCTCTCCCAGATGGTGATGCAGGCGTAGGGAGCCGCGTTGGCGAAGGCGAGCACCGCGCCTGCGGCGCCGACGGCCAGCGAGGGGGCCAAGGTGGGCGCCGAACCCACCAGGACCTGGAAACCGGGCCTGACCTCCCGCACCATCTGCATCACTTTTTCCAGGTTCCCGGAGCTTTCTTTGATCGCGGTGATATTGGGATGGTGAGAGAGCTCCGCGACCGTTTCCGCCGGAATGTCCACGCCCGTGGTCTGGGGCCAATTATAAATCATGATCGGTATGCGACTCTGATCGGCCACGGCCCGAAAAAAAACCGCCTGGACCTCGCCCCGGCTCACTAAGTTCTTGTAGTAATGAGGGGTGCGCACCATAGCGGCCTTGTAGCCGAGTTCGGCCGCCCGGTTGGTCAGCGCCACGGTTTCGCGCACGCTTTCCATGCCGGTTCCGGCAATGAGCAACTTCTCCGGCGCGGCATATTCCGCAGCCCATTCCCAAAGACGAACCTTCTCCTCGGAGGTGAGCATGACGCTTTCGCCCGTGGAGCCGCAGACCACATAGCCGGCGAGCGCCGTCTGGTTCCACTTCTCCAGGTTGTGCCGGAGTTTGGCCTTGTAGAGGTCGCCGTTGTGGTCGAAGGGTGTGGCGATGGGTACGAAGATACCCTGAAGCTTCATCAAAAAGACGGGGGACAGACTGCCGGCAGGAGCCTGTCCCCGGATTCCGCTTAGACGACCTTCAAGAAGATGATCGCCAGCGTGTACAGGGCCAGCGATTCAATCAGCACGAGGCCGAAGATCAGGGCGAACCGGATCGCTCCGGCCGCCGAAGGATTGCGCGCCATGCCCTCTGCGGAGGCGGCCACGGCCTTGGCCTGCGCCAGTCCGCACAGACCCGAAGCAAAAGCCATGGAGAAACCGGAGGTGATGGCCACCCAGTTGGGACCGCCCTGCTGCGTCTGCGCCAGAACCGGGCTGGCGAGCAGGAGCAAAGCAGCCAGCGTCAGCATCAGCTTGACTTTCATCGTCGTGAGTCTCCTTGTGTGAAATATGAACCGCCCCAGGAGGTGGTTCCCGTCATCCTCTTGCAGCCGGGCTCACACTGGAGGGCGGGATGAAGCCGGAATCAACCCGTATCGTCGGCAGAGGGCGTCGCCGGGACCCGTCCGCCCGGAACCCCCTTGTCAATGCTCATGTTCGACCGCACTGGAGACGTAGATCATCGTCAGCAGGGCGAAGACAAAGGCCTGCAGGAAGGAAACGAAAACGTGCAGGCCCATGAAGATCGCCGGGATCGCCACCGGGATCAGACTCAAGAACACGAGCGTCACCTGCTCGCCGGCGAACATGTTGGCATAAAGACGGACCGTCAGGGAAAGCAGGCGCCCGGTGTGGCTGATGATCTCGATGGGAATCATCAGCGGCGCCATGACTTTGATCGGGCCGGCGAAGTGCGCCAGGTATCCGCCCACGCCGTGGGCTTTGAACCCCATCAGGTTGTAGTAAAGAAAAGTGACCAGGGCGCACCCGAGCGGTACCGGAGCAAACATCGTTGGCGACTCGAACCCTGGAATGATCCCGATCAGGTTGCAGAACAGAATGAACAAAAAGATCGTGCTGAACAGGTGCACGTACCGGGGCCCGTCGTGACCGACCACGTCCTCGGCCTGGCCGCGTAAGAAGCCGTAAATGATCTCGAAGCAGTGTTGCAGCTTGCCGGGCCGGTCCACGGAAAGTCGGGGGCGCAGCGCGGCAAACAGGACGAGCACGACGGCCACCACCAGCACTTGCATGGCCACGTAGTTGGCCCACGGCTTCTCCGGATTCTCCGCATGCAGGCCCACCCAGCCCAGGAGGGTGTTGGCGAAGCCGGCGCAATAGCGGTTCAGCAACGCCGTGAACCAGAGCTCATGCTCGGGCATAGACAAGCTCGTAGAGGATTTCCACAATAACCGCGGCAGCGGCCACGAACAAGCCGAGAATCGCGGCCGTCAGGTTCAATCCGAAATATCTCACTATAACATAGCCCGCAAGACCGAACAGGAGGTAGCGCAGCGAAAGAAAAGCGAACAGCCGGCGAGAGGGGCGGCGGCCGCCCGGGCCGAGCGAGGCCACCAGTTGATGCAGCCAGCTGAAATTGAGGAAGGAAACCAAGGCCCCGGCCAGAAAGCCGACGCCCCACTCCCACCCCCGCAGCGTAGCTGCGGCCAGCGCTCCCGTCACGGTGAGCAACGCCATGAAAGCCCGCAGCCGGCGCATGGCGCGGTCAAAGGCCGCTTCGTCCGTGTCCATTGTCCCGCGAGTCTTTCTGAACCTGGCGCAGCAGCTGGAGAAACCCCGAGACGATGCCCAGCACCAGAAAGACGGGTTTCAGAAATGAGGTCCCCAACGCGCGATCCAGCAGATAACCGATGAGATACCCCGCCACCGTGGCGGCGGGCAGCAGGAAGGCAAGGGAGGTGTACTCGCCGATCATCACCCACCAGCTCTTGTTCCGCTTCATGGCCTCGCGCGCCGGCCCTCGAGGATGTGGCGCGCGCGCCCGGCGGTTTCGTGCACCAGGAAACCCATCTTCGGGTGCGCGGGCTCCACGTCCGGTTTCAGGCCGTATTCTTCCAGCATTTCCGTGGTCGTCGGACCGATGGAGCCGATGACCGCCCGCCGGAGTCCTTCGCGAACAGCCTCCTCCAGCCCCTCGGCAGCCGCGACGCGGAAGAGGTGCTCCACCTGAACCGAAGTGGTGAACAGTACCACGTCGGCCGCTCCGGCGGCGATGCGCCGTACGGCCTCCCGCAGCGGACCGGTGTCCTCCGGCAGATCCCACTGGTAGACCCGGACCGGGGTGACCTCACGGCCCTGGGCCCGCAGGCCGGCCACGAGTTCGGGATTGGAGCGGCCATACTCCTGGAGCGCGACGTGTCTCTCGGGCCGGCCGGCCACGGCTGCCAGCAGTTCCCGCCAGGTGTTCGGTTCCGGGACCGCAACCGTGACAGGGACATTCATCTCTTTGAGCGCCGCGGCGGGCTTGGGCCCGCGGGCCACCACAGTGATGCGGCGCAACGCCTCGGCAAGGCGTTCCGGCGGGTAGCGTCCGGCCAGCACACGCGCCAGCAGACGGGTCCCCACTCCGGTGAGAAAGATGATCATGTCGAAGGCGCCGGCGAAGAGGCGCGCGGCAAAGCGAAACGCCTCTTCGTTGTTTTCAATGGGGACTTCCCGCATCGAAGGGGCCACGAAAGGCTCGCCGTCCAGGCTGCGGATGAGCGCGCCCATCTCCGCAGCGCGCCGGCTCTCCAGGCTGATCACCCTGAGTCCGGCGAATGACATGACCTGCAAGTCAGAGAATCTCTTCGAAGCGCGGATCCCAGCGAACCTTGCGCCCGCGCTTGAAGGACTCAACCGACATGACGATCGTGACGGCTTCTTCGAAGGCGCGGTCCACGCCGCAGCGAGGCGTCTGGCGGCTCCGCACACAGTCGAAGAAATCTTCCATGTGGCTGGAGACTTTGACTTCGTCCGGACCCATGGAGTAGTCCGGCGGCACCACGGCGTCCTGCGGCTGCAGACCGAGCTGGCGTGCCGCCTGTACGGCGGCGGCCCGTTTCTGCTGGAACTCCGGCTTCCATTCGGCCCCGTAGGTGCGGCAGAAGCGCGGCGAGACCTCCAGCGTCTGGTCCCGTCCCAGAATCTGCGTGACTTCGCCGTTGTGCGTGTTGTGGAAGGTGCAGCCGAAGGTGATCGCCAGTTCCCGGCTCGGGTAATCAAACAGTACGTGCCACATGTCGGGAACATTCCGGTCGCCCTTCCAGAAGTACGTGCCTCCTTGCGTCATGGCGGTCTCCGGGATGCCCATGCCGATGATCATGTTGACGCCGTCCCAGACGTGGCTCATCAGATCGCCTGCGATCCCGGTGCCGTAGTCCCACCAGCAACGCCAGGTGAAGAAACGTTCGGCGTCAAACGGATGGTACGGGGCGTTTCGGATGAAGCGGTCCCAATCGATCGTGTCCGGATTGGCCTCCTTGGGCAGCTGCGTGATGTTGTAGGCGGTGTAAAACTTCCACTCGGGGGTATCGCGCGTGCGATCAATGTAAGTCCGCACCAGAGTGACCTTGCCGAGCTGCCCGGAGCGATAGATCTCCCGGGCCTTGTGGTAAGCCGGCAGGCTGTTATACTGGTGGCCGAGTTGCATGACGACGCGGGCGGATTTGACGGCGTCGCGCATCCTCTTGGCGTCTTCCAGTTTCGTGCACCAGCCTTTTTCCACGTAGATGTCCTTGCGCGCCTGGGCGGCGGCGATCACCTGGGGCGCGTGCCAGAAATCCGGCGTGGCGATGATGACAACGTCAATGTCGGGATCCGCCACGGCTTTCTCCCAGTCTTTCACGATCCGCACCCTGGAATTCTTCGTCTGCTTCCGGGCGCGCTCGATATTGGGTTCGTAAAGATCGCAGATGATGCGGATTTCCGTGTTCGCTACGTCCTGCGCCTCCCGCAGGAGCTGAATTCCCCGAGTACCGACGCCGATGACCGCCACGCCGAGAACACTGGCCGGGCTGCGCTGGGCAAAAACGGCGGGAGCGTTTTGAAGGATCGCGGCGCCGGCGCCGGCAGCTGCGATGTCCTTGAAAAAAGATCTGCGCGAGCGGGAGTTGGGATGGCTCATCGGACCTCCTGATTCCAAATCAGTGTGAACTCCGCTTCCGATATTACGCCACAATGGAAGGAGTCTGCCGGGCAGGCGGCGCCGCCTCGGGGTCGTTGTCGCCGAAGACCCCGTTTCCAGGCGTAACTTCCATAAGTCCGCAGACGAATACGTGGCTACGGAGGCACACCGATGACACTGTGGCTGTGGTTGGGCGTGGCGCTGGCCGCTCAGTTCGGTCCGAAGGACCAGCGCGCACTGCCGCCGTTCGACCTCGAGCGCGTGCGTCCCGGAGAGGTCGCCCCCGATTTCACCTTGCCCGCGGCAAACGGCAAACCCGTGAGCCTGTCGGATTACCGCGGCAAGAACGTCGTGCTCGTATTCTACCGGGGTTATTGGTGACCTTACTGCACGGCGCAACTGGTCGAGTTGCACAAGCTCCTGCCGGAGCAACGAAAGGCCGACACGGTCATCCTCGCCGTAAGCCCGGACCCCCTGGACAAAATCGGCCAGATGGCGGCGAAGGTGGAACAGCAATCCGGCGTCAAGTTTGCGATCACACTCTTGAGCGACGCCGACCACCGCGTGATTGACCGTTACGGGCTGTTGAACGAAACCGCGGCAAAGCAGAACCGTTTTCTTCCCCACCCGACCACGTACGTCATTGACCGCGAGGGCGTGGTCCGGTGGAAATTCACGGAGAAGGACTACCGGATCCGTCCGACCAATGAAATGATCCTCCGCGAGCTCGACAAACTCCGGTAACCCCGGAACGCTCGGCGCAGCTATAATCACAGGGCATGACGCGGCGGGGCTTTCTGCTCGCACCCAGTGCGGCGGCGCTGGGGTGGACTCAGACAAGGACGCGGTTCCCGACGGAGGTCGCGCGCAAAGTCGAGCTCGCCTTTCCCACTCCGGGCCCGCAGCCGAACGGCTTGCAGGCCACACCCGGCGGGCTGTGGATTCTGGATCAGAAGACCAACCGGGCTTCCCTGGTCTCCTACGAAGACGGCCGCCCGCTGCGGGAGATCGAAACGGAATCCGACCGCGGCAGCGGGATCACTTTTGACGGCGAAGCGCTTTGGATTGCCTCGACCTACGATGCTCTGCTGCTGCGTGTGGATCCGGGCTCGGGACGTACTTTGAAGAAACTGCCGGCGCCGGGCGCCGGTGTGGTGAAGTGGGGAACGCGCGGCTCGAATCCCGCGGTCACGGGCGCCCACGGACTGGAATTTCGCCGCAACCAACTGTGGGTGGCCGTGCCGCCCGCCGTCACGATCTATGTCCTTCATCCGGAGGACGGATCCGTGCTGCGCTCCTTTGCGGCGCCCGGCGTGAGGCCCCACGGGCTCGGCTGGGATCCCGACGGAGCGCTGTGGTGCGCGGAAAGCAATTACCGGGCTTTTTTCAAGATCGCCCCCGCCTCGGGCCGAATCCTGAGACAGATCTTGCTGCCTGCCGCCGAGCCCGAGGTGAACGGTGCGGTCGTCGTACCGCACGGGATGACGGTGTGGAACCGCCAGATCTGGTTCTGCGTGGCCGAGACGGCGCAGGTGTACCGCCTGCCACTGGAGGGCTGAGCGCCCCGCGAAACGGATTCCAGGGGCCAAAAGGAGGACGCGATGAAACCCTGGCTGCTGATGGCGCTGGTTCCGGCCGCCGCCGGAGCCGCAGAAACGCATCACGTCGTGGCGCAGGTCTACTACCACACCTTTTCGCGCTCCCATCCGGTGCTGCGCAAAATCCGGCCGGGCGATATCGTCGTGACGCGGACGATTGACGCCTTCGGCATTGACGAACGCGACCTCCAGCGCGCGGCGCCATCCAATCCCCTCACGGGGCCTTTCTACATCGAAGGCGCCGAGCCGGGAGACGCCCTCTACATCCGGTTCCGCAAAATCCGGATGAACCGCAGGTGGGGCTGGAGCGCGTATCGCCTGGGACTGTTTGCGCTGACGCCCGACTACGTGGAGTCCGTTTACTCGAAACGCTACAAGCCGGATTTGGTCTACAAAGGCAGGGACGATCTGGTTCCGTGGGATCTCGATCCGGAACGAAATCTGGTGAGGCTCCGGGAGCCGGTGAGCCGCCGCATCCGGCTGGAATTCCCGGCCAGGCCCATGCTGGGATGTGTGGGGGTGGCGCCCGAAGGGGACTTCGCCCCGACCTCGCGGCCCTCCGGAGCCTACGGAGGGAACTTGGACTACAACGAAATTACCGAAGGTGCGACGGTCATCCTGCCCGTCTACCATCCCGGCGCGCTGCTGTTTCTCGGCGACGGTCACGCGCTGCAGGCCGATGGGGAGCCCTCCGGCACCGGCGTCGAGACGTCCATGGACGTCGAGTTCACGACCGAAGTGCGCAAGAGAGCGGATCTGGCCGGGCCGCGAGTGGAGACCGCGGAGGAGATCATCAGCATCGGCAGCCAGCCCGAGTTCGCCAGTTCCCTCGACCGCGCCCTCCAGATCGCCACCACGGACATGGTGCGGTGGCTGGTTTCCGACTACCGCCTGGAACCCTGGGCGGCGCACCTGTTGATCGCATACCAGGGCCGCTATCAGGTCATCACCGCGGCAGGCTCCATGGCGCTGAAGATACCGAAACGCTACCTTCCCAAGGACTGAAGTGGCGTCATTTCGCAAAGCGGAGACGCGGCAGTCGGATCCCGGTGCCTACCGCAGGATGCGGGCCGGGAGCAAAAACAGAGCGCGGATCAGCTCGAAGACACTTGTCACCACGATCCCAAGCAGCCGGAAGGGCAACAGCAGGACCCAGATAAGGGGATAAACGAGCAGCGCCGCGATGGCCAGGGGCCAGCACAACACCAGCAGGATGCAAAATAGCAGCAATTTCACCATCCGCGCACCCGCTTAAGAAGTACGCAAGGAGCCGCGAAACGTTCCTCTTTTTTGCCGCACACCCCGGGCGGCGCCAGGCGGTAATTCGCGGTTCACCGCACCTGCGGCGTCCGGGCGTCAACCACGACCACGCCGGCGCCCCGGCACGGACATCAGACAGGCCGCCAGACCGGCGAGCCAAGCCGCCCATGCTGCCGCGCGAGCCAGCCGCATCGGGCGCCCTCCGTCGTAAATGAGCTCGACACGGCAGGCTCCCGAACAGTTCGGTTCCACGACGATCTGCCCGAGGGGATCGCCATAGAGGCGCACGGGGCGGCCGCCGGCGATGGCGCGCCAGCCGGGATGGTAACTGATCTGAACCGACAGCACTTGGTCCGGGGTGAGTTCGGCCGCAATCACGGCCGCATGCCGGCTGGTCCACGCAAATTGCGCCTCCCCTCGCAGCGGATCCTCCAGAGCGGAGACGTAGGCGCGTATGGGTTCCACGTCCAGGCCGTGGAGCGGCGCACGCGGCGGCAGATCGGCCCGGCGCATCGCGTGCGCCAGGGATTTCCGCGGCCGCCCCAGATCGTAAACGGTCATGCCGTCCAGACGCGCCGCCTCGTTTAGCAGCCCTTCGAATTTCCGCGGATTCCGAAAGGGTTTGTAAATCTCGCGGCTGTCCGGCCCGCTCACCGCCACCAGGTCCACGCCGTAGGCCTTCAGCCACAGCACCGCAACCTCGCCTTCGCGCGAGCCGGCGCCATCGCCCGAAAGAATCTGGTAGCGCACATGAGGCGACAGCGGATTGACGGCCCCTTGATCGAAACCGCCTGCCAGTTGCGGCGTGTCTGTGAAGGCGTTGAGGAAAAAGCCGACGGAACCCGGAACCATCACGCGGCCCCCGGCGGCGTTGCGTTCCAACCAGTGTGCCACGCGGTACTCGATCGTCTGCTCGATCGCCACGGGACGGATCATCCGCCGGGCATAGCGCTCATACCGGACGAAAGCGTACCCGCATGCGACGATCACGGCGCAGACCGCCCCGATGCGTCGGGAGCGGGGCAGGCGGGACCAGAAGGTTGCCAAAACCAGAGCAGCCAGGAGCGCCAGCGCCATCTCCATCTCGAGGTGATAGCGCTCGGGCTGCGGAACGGCCCGCAGGCCGGCCCAGTATGACGCCAGCGGAACCCCGCAGGCGGGCAGGGCGAATAGCAACGCGAAGGCGGCCGCTTCCGAGCAGCGTCGGCGGCGACACCACCACCGCAGAAAGAATCCAGCCGCCACCAGGCAGGCCCCAAACAGCCAGCGGTTCGCCGAAAGCTCGCCGCTCAGCCAGCGCTCCCCGTGGCGGATCGTGCGGATCGTGGACGGAGGAATCCAGGAGCACGCCAGTGCGTAGGCCCAGACCGCCACGCCGGAAGCCAGGGCCCACCGCCGCCAGGAGCCGTCGGCTTGTGCGAGCAACCACGCAAAGGCGCCCGCCGCCAGCGCCGCCGCTCCCAGCCAGTTCGTCAGCGCAACCGCGGCCAGTCCGGTAGCTGCCGCAAACCCGCGCGCCGCGCCTGGCCGCCGCAGCGCAGACATCAGCAACAGCAAGGCGGCGGGAATCAGGGCCATCGCAACCAGGTGCGGTCCCTCGCCGTACTGAACCAGGGCCTGCAAGCGCCGCGCGTGCCACACGCTTCCCGCGTCCTGGCGCACCGCAGCCGCCAGCCAGCAGGAGGGCGAAAACAGCGAGTACATCAGTCCCGCCGCCAGCGCCGGCCACAGCGCGCGATACAGCACCAGCGCCAGCCAGAACAGCGTGACCGGACCGGCGGCGTAAGACACAGCCGCCAGAATGTGGTAGGCCCGAGCAGGCGCCAGTCCGGTTAGCGCGGACAGCCCGCCTGCGACGAGCGGGACCAGGGGCGGATACGTGTTCTCGAACGGAATCCCGCCGTACCACAAGGGGAACCAGGTCAGGTCGCCCCGGTTGCGCGCCACCCAGCGCGCCAGGGCGATGTGCGTGCCTTCGATGGAACCCATCTGATCGAGCCACTCGATCCACAGCAGATTCCGGACGATCCACATGTTGAGGAAAAACAGAAACAGCGAAGCGGCGAGCGGGCGGATCTTCGGCGACAACGCCCGATTATAGTCCCGGCCGCCGTCTACACTGAAAGCGATGGGACCCGAGGACCGGCGGCGGAACATCGAGCGGCTGAAAAAGGAAACGTTCGATGTGCTCATCCTCGGCGGCGGCATCAACGGCGCGGGCGTGGCCCGCGACCTCATGCTGCGTGCCGCCGCCAACGGCGTTTCTCTCACCGTCGGACTCCTCGAGCAGCGCCATTTCGCCTCGGGAACCAGCAGCAAGAACTCGCAGCTGATTCACGGCGGCTTGCGGTACCTCAAGTACCTGAAGTTCGGCCTGGTGCGCGAGAGCCTGCGCGAGCGGCAGCGGCTGTTGCGCATGGCGCCCCATCTGGTCGAGCCGCTGCCCTTCTTGCTGCCCATGTACGGCTGGCGACGGCGGCTGTTCTACGAAGCTGGCCTGCGCCTTTACGACGCCCTGGCAGGGGCCGCGCAGGTAGGCGAGCGCCGCAGCCTGTCCCCCGACGACGTAGCCGCCCTCGAGCCGGAACTCGTGCGCGACGGCCTTGCCGGCGGCGCGATCTTTTACGACTGCCGCGTACGTGCGGCGCGCTTTGTGCTGGAGAACGTTCTGGACGCGGCCCGGCGAGGCGCCGCGGTCGCCAATTACGTGCGGGCCGGAGATTTCGATCGCGAAGGCCGTCTCTGGCGCGTGGCAGTCACTGAGATGCTCACCGGCGAACGGTTCGAGGTGCGGGCGCGCCTCATTGTGGACGCGCGGGGCCCCTGGTCCGGTGAGGGCGTGCGCCTGGTGCGCGGGTCGCATCTGGTGTTGCCCAGGATCACGTCCGGCCGGCGCGCCATTGCGCACTTCGACGAGCAGGGCCGGATCCTCTTCTTCATCCCCTGGGGCGCTCGGGGCGAACTCACGCTGGTCGGCACCACGGATGTAGAGCATACGACCGGACCGGAGGAAGTGCGCATCTCGGCCCAGGAGTGGGAGTACTTGACGGGCGCCGTGCGCCGGCTGTTCCCGCGCGCGGCCGGCCTGGCACCCGTCTCCGCCTACAGCTCGCTGCGGCCTCTGGTCGCGCGCGGTCGCGGCTCCCCCACCGCGGCCAGTCGCGAGCACCGCATCTGGGCATCGCCGGAGGACCTCATCCACATCGCAGGCGGCAAGTACACCACTTACCGGCTGATGAGCGAGCAGGCGGCCGATCTGGCCTGCCGCCGCGTGGCGCCCACCCTGGCCGGCGTGCACGTCACCGAGAATGCGCCGTTGCCGTCGCCGCTTGCGCCACCCATCGAGGAGCTCCCGCTCGAACAGCAGGCCGCGCGCGCCGTCGACTGCGAGATGGCCCAGCGGCTCGTGGATCTGCTCTTCGTTTCCACCTACGCCGGTTACGAACGCCGCTGGGACCGCGATTCGCTCGAGCCATGGGCCGCGGCCATGGGCAGGCGGCTGGACTGGGACGCCCCGAGGGTGGAGGAAGAGATCGCGCTGGCGCTCCGCGTGGCGAACGTGGGTCTCCGGCCGTGAAGCCGCGCCAGTTGTTCCGGCTGCTGCGCGGTTGCGTGACGCGTGCCTGGGAGCATAACGCCTTCGGTGTCGCCAAGGGCGCCACCTATTCGGCCCTGCTGGCGTTTTTTCCTCTCCTCACAGCCACGGCGGCGGTGCTGGTCCAGATTCGCGCCGAGCCGGTCACGCGCGTGCTGTCGCGGGCCCTTTCCCGCGTGCTCCCGCCCGGAACCGAACAGCTCGCTCTGGACTATTTCCGCGTGCACGGCCAGCGGCCCAACGAACTACTGATCGTCGCCTCCGTGGTCTCGGTGTGGGCCGCGTCCCGGGTGATGACGAGTCTGATGGAGGGATTCAACGCCGCCTATGGCGTCGCCGTCGAGCGCCCGTTTCTGCGGCAGCAGGCGATGGCGATTTTACTCGTCTTTGCGGCCATTGTCCCGGCGTTGGTGGCTTCGGTCGTCATTCTCCTCGGCGCCCGCACCGAGCAGATGCTGATCGGATGGCTCGGGCTCGTGCCCGCGGGCCAGATGTTCGAGGACTGGGTGGCGTGGGCAGGCACGGCCTCTCGCTACGGGATTGCTTTCGGGACGACCGTACTGGTCACCGCCCTCCTGTACAAGCTCGGCCCGAATCGCCCGCAGCGGTGGCGCTGGGTGTGGCCGGGAGCGCTGCTGGCAACGCTGCTGTGGCTGGCCGCCACAATGGTGTTTTCCTGGTACGTGCGCAACATCGCGGATTACAACATCCTCTACGGCTCCATCGGCGCCGTCATCGCCCTGATGATCTGGATGTACGTGCTTGCAGTGGTGGCGCTGCTCGGCTGTGAGTTCAATGCCGAATATGAGCGCCTCCTCCGGCAGCGGCGCCGGCCGCAGCCGCGGTGACCCCCGTGCGTGATTCCGCCCTCTCCGCGATCTCGCCGTCTGCGAGTTTTCGCCCGGGCCCGGCACTAATGTATTGAGGTGCTATTTGGCCTGCCGGCGTGGGTGGACGGGATTATCGCGGAGCTGCTGCTGCCGCTGGCGATCTTCCTGATCCTGAGCGGGCTGGACGATCTGTTCCTGGATCTCGCTTTGGTGGCGCACCGCCGCCGCAACGGTGCGGCGCCTCCGGCGGATACCGGCGATCTGCCCGAGAAGCGCATCGCCGTCTTCATTCCGCTGTGGCGGGAACACGAGGTGATCGAGGGGATGCTCGCGCACAACCTGGCGGCCGTCCGCTATGCGAATTACCAGGTGTTCCTGGGTGTTTACCCGAATGATGAGTCCACGCTGGCGGCGACGCGGCGCGCCGCGCAGCGCCATCCCAACGTCCACGTCGCCATGTGCCCTCATGACGGGCCGACCTCGAAGGCCGATTGCCTGAACTGGATCTATCAGCACATGCTGCTCCAGGAGGAGCAGACCGGAGAGCGCTTCGATCTTGTGGTGACGCACGACGCCGAAGACATCCTGCATCCGGAATCGCTTCGCCAGATCAACCGCTACGCCGATGCCTACGACATGGTCCAGATTCCCGTGCTGCCGCTTCCCACGCCCCTGCACAAGCTCACCCACGGCGTCTACTGCGACGAATTCGCCGAGTACCAGACCAAGGACGTACCTCTGCGCAAACGCTTGGGCGGATTCCTTCCCTCCAACGGCGTGGGAACGGGCTACACGCGACGCGCCCTCCAGGCGCTGGCGGAATCCTCCGCCAACCGCGTCTTCGAGCCCGAGTGCCTGACTGAAGATTACGAGAACGGTTACCGGCTTCACCGCCTGGGCTTCCGGCAGGTCTTCACCGCGTGGGAGTTTTCGAGCGGCAGGCCGGTGGCCACCCGGGAGTATTTTCCGCAGAAGTTCCGGCAGGCCGTCCGCCAGCGCACGCGGTGGGTGCTCGGCATTGCGCTGCAAAGCTGGGAGCGCCACGGCTGGGGTGCGCGGCTCGGGGAGCGGTACTGGTTCTGGCGGGACCGCAAGGGCCTGATCGGCAACCCTGTCAGCCTGCTCAGCAACTGGATCTTCCTCTACGGAGCGGCGACGTGGGCGGTCAGCCGGCTCCGCGACACGGTCTGGGGGCTCGCGGCGGCGCTCGACCACGTCCTCGCCCCCTGGCTTGCGGCGGCTGTGCTCCTGCTCACCGCGGTGCGCACCGGCGTGCGCATGGGCTGCGTAGCCCGCTTTTACGGATGGCGCTTCGCGCTTGGCGTGCCCGTGCGCATCGTTTGGGCCAACTGGCTGAACACGCTCGCCACGATCGCCGCCGTGGGGAGGTATGCGGCGGCCCGGCTGGCCAACCGGCCGCTCGTGTGGGTCAAGACCGAACACCGCTATCCCACGCAGGAGGCGCTGGTCCACATGCGGCTGATCAGCCCCGAGGAACTGGAGAGGCTGATCGAGCGCGTCGAGCCGCACGCCGTCCGCCGTGAGGTCGCGCGCGCATTCCCGGCCAGGGTGGTCCGCCAGTGGCGCGTTCTGCCCTTCCGGGTGGAGGAAGGCGCACTGTTTGTGGCGACCCCCGAGTCGCCGGCGCCGGCCGTGCGCCGCGAGCTTGCCCGCTTTACCCGGCTGGAAATCCGCTTCCATCTCGTCACCGCCGAAAACTACGAAGAACTGGTGCGGCTGCTGCTTTAGCTGCCGCCCGTTCCCCCCTCCGGCACGCTACAATTGGCTTCGATTCGCATGCTACTGCGCCATCTCAGAGAAGAAGTCCTCCAGGCAAACCTGGAGCTGATTCGCCGCGGACTGGTGATCTACACCTTCGGCAACGCCAGCGGCATTGACCGCGACCTCGGCCTGGTGGTGATCAAACCGAGCGGCGTGCCGTTCGACGAGCTGGTTCCGGAAAACCTGGTGGTCACCGATCTGGAGGGCCGCGTGCTCGAAGGCGATCTGCGTCCCTCCTCGGACCTGCCCACGCACCTGGCGCTGTACCGGGCCTTCCCTTCGATCGGCGGCGTCGTTCACACGCACTCGCGCTACGCCACGGCCTGGGCTCAGGCGCACCGGGAAATCCCCTGCCTGGGCACCACGCACGCCGACTATTTCCACGGCGCCGTGCCCGTGACGGAACCGCTCCGCCGCGAGGAGATCGAGGAGGAATACGAGCGGCACACCGGAGACGTGATCGTGCGGCGCTTTCGCGATACGGACCCGCTCGAGATGCCCGCGGTGTTGGTGGCCGGCCACGGCCCGTTCTGCTGGGGCAGATCGGCGGCCGAAGCGGCCGAGCACGCGGTCCTGCTCGAAGAGGTCGCCGCGCTCGCCTATTTCACCGTCGTACTGAACCCGGCCGCCGGGCCGCTGGCCCCGGCGTTGTTGGACAAGCACTTTTACCGGAAACACGGGGCCGGGGCGTACTACGGCCAGAAAAGCAAATGACGCCCGGCCCCCGGGGCGCGGGTTGAGCCGGAAGCCTGATGCGCGGCGTGGTGCTCGCTGTCGGACTCAGCTGCGGCCTGCTGACCGCAGACAGCGACGAACTGCACCGCGCAGCCCGGGCCGGAGACGCCGCCCGGGTGCGCGCCCTGCTCGATGCCGGAGCCGACGTCAATGCCCGCAACGCCTTGGGCGCCACACCGCTCCACGATGCGGCCTGGAGCGGCAATACAAGCATTGTCGAGCTGCTGCTCGATCACGGCGCCGAGATCAATGCGCGGCATGCGGAGGCGGGTTCCACGCCGCTGCACTACGCCGTCCTCACCAATCGCCTGGAGACAGTGCGCCTGTTGGTGGCGCGCGGCGCAGACGTTATGGCGCGGCAGCGGAGCGGCGCCACGCCGCTGCACGTGGCTGCCGGGCGGGGCTACGTGGAGGTCGCACGCATCCTTCTGGATCACGGCGCCGAGGTGAACGCCAAGGACTACGAGGGATCCGCTCCTCTGGACGAAGCCGCCTGGCGCGGCCAGGCGGAGATCGTCAAACTCCTGCTCGAGCGCGGCGCCGACGTGCGCGTGCGCAATCGCCAGACGGGAGCCACGCCCTTGCACGAAGCGGCCTCGAAAGGACACGCCGAAGTGGCGGCGCTGCTCGTGGCGGCCGGCGCGGATCTGAAGGCCAGAGACAATGCCGGGGTGACGCCCCTGGAGGAAGCCCTCAGGCGCCGCCACTACCGCGTCGCCGAAGTGCTGCTGGGCCGGGATGCGCCGCTGGAAGGCGCCGCACTGCAGGAGCTGCTGGAGCAGGCCGTGCTGCGCGGCGATACGGATCTGGTGCGGCTGCTCCTCGAAAAAGGCGCCGACGTCAACGCGCGCACGGCACTGGGCTCCACACTGCTGCACGAGGCGGCCCTCAAGGGACACCGCGACTTGGCGCGCCTGCTGATCGGGAAGGGCGCTCAGGTGAATGCACGGAATGCCGGCGGCGCTACGCCGCTGCATGATGCGGCCGTAGGCGGCCATGCGGCCGTCATCGCCCTGCTCGTGGACCACGGAGCAGACCTGGAAGCCCGGGATGCCGCCTCGGGAGCCACGCCGCTGTTTGTCGCTGCTTCCTGGGGCCGAGCCGAAGCCGTGGCCTTGCTCCTGGCCCGGGGCGCCGACCCGCAAGCCCGGGCCCGAGACGGCCGGACTCCTCTGGAAGCCGCCCTCGAAGGAGGACATCAGGACGTGGCGGAAATGTTGCGTTCGGCTAAAGCGGCTCCGTCAAAAGCCCGATAACCACAACGGGTGACGATCGAGCACGGGCCCGTACTGGCGGCGCCGGCCGTGCTGGTACGCAGCCGCCTGCCCCGGATTGCCAGACTTCTGCGGCCGCATGCCCGCAAGCTGGAGCGCAAGTTCCTTGAGCGCCTGCGCGCACTGGGCTACGATGCCCGCCAGCGCCGGGCCCTGGCCGCCATCACCCCCGGCGCGCTGGCCCCGCTCTTGGAGCGCCGCAGCGCTGAGCCCTGGCTGGAACAGATCAGCTACCACGCCCGCCGCCTGGCCAAGCTGAACGTGGCTCCCGAGCGGGTCTGGGAGGCGCTCGGAGAGTACGACCGGCTCATGAAGCCGGTGCTCGAGGCCGTACCGGCCCGAGAGACCGCCGAGTTGCTGTGGGCCCGCGAGCAGCTTCGCTTCAGCATTGTGCTCACGCTGAACAACGCCTACTATCAGGTCCGGCAGGCCGAGGCGGCCACCTACCATGAGCTGTTCCGGGCAGAGCTGGAGTCGCAAAACCTCGCGGAGTTGCTCGGCCGCCTGCTGGAGATCCTGTGGCGGTACAGCCAAGCCGCCACGGCCGCCTTCTTCCGGCTGGATGCCGAGCAGCGGTGCTGGTATCTGGAAGCGCGCGCCCCGGCGGGCCGGCGTCCGGCGGCTCCCGGCCTCCAGGTGCCGGCCCGGCGAGCCGAGTGGGCCCGGCTGTCGCGCCCCCTCTCGGCGGTGCGGGGGAAAGGAGCGTGGCCGGCCCTCGACCCCGCCTGGCGGCGTTTCGGAACCTGCTGGTCCATCCCGCTCCGCCGCGGCGAGGGCCTGGCGGGCGTGTTGCAGTTCGCTTTCCGGGGCCCGTACGAATGGCTTCCCCGCGAACGGGAACTGCTCGCCGCGGCGGCCGAGCGCTGCCTGCTGGCCGCAGAAAAAGCGCGGCTGGTGGAGAGCCTGGCCGCGCGCGAGGAGCAGGTACGGCGCCTGGCCGAGCATCTGATGCTGGCCGAGGAGCGCGAACGGCGCCGCATCAGCGCCGAACTCCACGATGAGACCGGCCAGTCGCTGCTGTGCATCCGCCTGCAGCTGGAAATGCTGGAACGGAGCATTCCCCGGGACCGGCCCCAGCTGCGCGCCGGGCTGGAGGAGGTCCGGCGGCTCACCGAGCGCACCATCGTTGAGATGCGCCGCTTGATTGCGGACTTGAGTCCGGCGGTGCTCGAGCAGTTCGGCCTGGCGGCGGCGCTCAAGCAGCTGGTCGGACGTTTCCGGCGCTTGCACCCGGCCCGGGTCCGCCTGCGCCTGCTGCGGGTGCGGCGGCTCCCCAGAAGCCTGGAGCATCTGGTCTACCGGCTGGTGCAGGAATGTCTGAACAACGTTGCCCGCCACTCGGCCGCCCGCCACGTAAACATCCGGGTCCGGTTCGCCGATAAACAGTTAGTGGTCCAGGTCGAAGACGACGGTGTCGGTTTCGACGTGAACGCGGCGCTGGCCAAACGCGACTCGTTCGGTCTGGCAGGCATGCGCGAGCGGGTGGCGTGGTACGGCGGGCGCTACCACATCCAAAGCCGGCCGGGACACGGCGCGAAGATCCGGATCGAGCTGCCGCTGCCTGAGGCGGGGCGGCCGGAGACGCCCCCGGCGGCGGAATGAGAGAAGGACGTTATGGGCAAGATACGAGTGCTGCTGGCCGATGATCACACTCTGTTCCGCCAAGGAGTGCGAACCCTGCTCGGAGCCGAGCCGGACATCGAGGTCGTCGGCGAAGCCTCCAACGGGGTCGAGGCAGCCGCCAAGGCGGCAGAGTTGCGTCCCGACGTGGTGTTACTGGACATCGGCATGCCCGGTCCGAGCAGCTTCGAAACGGCACGCCAGATTCGCCGCCAGCGTCCCGAAACCAAGGTCCTGTTTCTGACCATGTACGACGATGAGGACTACTTGCTGGAGGGCATGCAAGTCGGCGCCAACGGGTATGTGCTCAAAGACAGCCCCGCTCCGCAACTGATCGGAGCCATCCGTGACGTCTACCGCGGTGGAAGTTACCTCAGCCCGCGCATGCTCGGGCAACTCGTGGACGACTTCCGCTCCCGTATCCGTTCCGCCGACCAACAGCCGCGCCTGGCCACCCTCACGCCGAGAGAAAAGGAAGTCCTCAAAATGCTGGCCGAGGGTAACTCGGTCAAAGAGGTGGCCTCGCTGCTGAATCTCAGCGTCAAGACCGTCGAGGCGCACAAGTTCAACCTCATGCGCAAGCTCGACATCCACAACAAGGCGCAACTGGTGCAGTACGCCATCCAGAAGAAAATCATCAAGATCCCGATGATGGGCTGAGCGAATCGCGCCCGCCGGGCCGGCACTGTGCCAGAGGCCGCCATCGAGGACGTCCTCACCGAGTGGCCGACCACCACCGCACCGGTTAGCCAAACGCCCGACTCCGGCCCGCATCTACGGGGTGGCACCTTCACCGTTGTAGAATCTTGAAATGACGCGGAGAGAACTGCTCGCCTTTGTCGCTGCCCTCCAAACCCTCACGTTGAAAGCGGCGCGCTTGCCTATCCGCAAGGCAGTGTGGTACGGCATGCTGCCCAAAGAACTCAGCGTCGCCGAGCGGTTCCGTCTGGCGCGGGACGTCGGATTCGAGGCCATCGAGTGTCCGACCGCCGACGAACGTCTGGCCGAAGAGTTCAAGAAAGCCTCCGAGGAAGCCCGGCTGCCCATTCATTCCGTCATGAACCAGGCGCACTGGAAGTTTCCGCTGTCTTCGGCGGATCCCGCCGTCGTGGCCGAGAGCATGAAGGGCATGGAAACCAGCCTGCGCAACGCCCGTTTCTGGGGTGCCGACACCGTGCTTCTGGTGCCCGCCGTGGTCAACCCGCAAACCAGCTACCGGGACGCCTGGACGCGCTCCCAGGAGCGGATCCGCAATCTCATTCCCCTGGCGCAGGAGCTGAAGGTCGTCATCGCGGTCGAGGACGTCTGGAACCGGTTCCTGCTCAGCCCGCTCGAGTTCGCGCGCTATGTAGACGAGTTTCAAAGCCCCTGGGTGCGCGCCTACTTCGACGTCGGCAACATCGTGCTGTACGGTTATCCTCAAGACTGGATCCGCACGCTCGGCAGCCGCATCGTCAAGCTCCATCTCAAGGACTTCCGCTTCCGGAAAATGCAGGCCGAGTTTGTCAACCTGCGGGAAGGCGACATTGACTGGAAAGAGGTCCACAAGGCGCTGGCGGAAATCGGCTACAAGGGCGACGCCACGGTGGAACTCGCCGCAGGCGATGAAGCGTATCTCCGGGATGTGGTCCGGCGCGTGGATTTGATTCTGGAAGGCGCCTGATTTCCGCAGGGGAGCAATCCCATGGCCAAGTTTCTGGTCGGACTGGTGGCCGGGATGATCCTGGCCGTGCTGATCGCTGTCATTCTCGTCTTTGCCGCCGTGCGCCTCAGTGAGCGGCCTCCGGAAGTGGCCGATAACTCCGTCCTGGTCCTGCGTCTGGAGGGCGAGCTCGTCGAAAAAGCTCCGGTGACCATCCCTCTGCCGTTCTTTGAGGCGCGCCGGCCGCTGACCGTGGCCGACGTCTGGGATCTGGTGCGCAAGGCGGAGGCGGATTCGCGCATCCGGGCGGTGGTGGTCATGCCGGCGGGAATCGCCGCCGGCTGGGGCAAACTCGAAGAGCTGCGCACCCTGCTGGGGCGCCTGCGCAAGACCGGCAAACCCGTGGTGGCGTTTCTCCGCGAGCCGTCCACGCGCGAATACTATGTGGCCGCGGGCGCGGGCCGGATTTACATGCCGCCCGAGGACATGTTGGACATGAAGGGCCTCCGGGCCGAAGTCATGTTCTTGCGGCGCACGCTGGACAAGCTGGGCGTCAGGGTGGAGATCGAACACGCGGGCAAATACAAAGATTTCGGAGACCGGTTCACGCGGACCGCGATGAGCCCGGAAACCCGGGAGGTGCTCAACTCCATCCTCGACGATCTCTACGGTCGCCTGGCCGGCGCGGTCGGTGAGGCGCGCCGCAAGAGCCCGGCCGAGGTGCGCGCCTTGCTCGACGAAGGACCGTTCCTGGCGCGCCAGGCGCTGGCCAAGGGGCTCGTGGACGGCCTGCTCTATGAAGATCAGGTCTTCGCCGAGACCGAAAAACTCGCCGGAGGAAAGCCGCTGCGGAAGCTTCCCGCCAGAGACTACCTCCGGGTTCCCGCCTCCTCCCTGAAACTGAGCGGACCGCGCATCGCCCTGGTAGCGGCCGAAGGAACCATCGTGAGCGGCCGCGTTCCGGGCTTCGGCGATGAAGATGTCATCGAATCCACCCCGTTTTCCCAACTTCTGCGCCGGGTGGCCGATGACCGGAGCATCCGCGCCGTGATCGTCCGGATTGATTCGCCGGGAGGCAGCGCCTTCGCCTCCGATGAAATCTGGCGCCAGATGAACGCGCTCAGCAAGAAAAAGCCCGTGGTCATCTCCATGTCCGATACGGCGGCCTCCGGTGGCTACTACATCGCCATGACCGGCGATCCCATCGTGGCCTATCCGGGAACGTTCACCGGCTCGATCGGCGTGGTCTACGGGAAGGTGAACCTGCGGGGTTTCTACGACAAGATCGGCGTCACCAAGGAGTTGCTCACGCGCGGCCGTTTTGCGGACCTGGACTCCGACTACACCCCTCTCGATGAAGCGGCACGCAAGAAGCTGCGGGAGGGCCTGGAGGCGACCTACCGGGCTTTCGTCGAACGCGTCGCTCAGGCGCGCAAGCGCCGCTACGAAGAGGTCGAGCCGCTGGCGCAGGGCCGGGTCTGGCTCGGTTCCCAGGCCAGGGAGCGCGGTCTGGTGGATGAGCTCGGCGGACTGGATCGCGCCATCGAGCTGGTCCGCAAAAAGGCGGGAATCCGGCCGGAGGAAAAGATCTCGCTGGTGGTCTACCCGCCCAGGCGCACGATTCTCGAACGCCTCATGCAACCGGAGCGTGAAACCGCCTGGGGGGCGCGCCTCCGGGAGATTCTGCGGCAAGCGCGCGCCGCCGCCTGGCTGGAAGGCGGCATGCTGCGCTTGATGCCGTTCGCTATAGAAGTGCGCTGAAGCTCGGGTCGCTCGAGATTGTTTGACGGCCCCCGTTTGATGTAAGCTTGCCCCTTCGGCGGTGGTTATGCCCGGAACCCTTTCGACGCTGGCGCGGCGCATGGACCGGCTCTACGAATTCGACCGCGAGCCGGTGGCCGAGGCCAGGCTACAGGCTGGCCGGCGCTTCGCGGGGCTGTTTGCCGGCGAGCATGTGGCGGCCACGGAGTTTGTCATCGGCGCTTTCTTCGTCCTGCACGGGGTCAGCGCTCGCGACCTCATCCTGGGACTCCTGGCCGGCAACTTCCTTGCCGTGCTCTCCTGGACCCTCATCTGCGCCCCGATCGCCGTGCGCACCCGGCTCACTCTGTACTGGTACCTGCGGAAGATCGCCGGACCGGGCATGACCTTGGTCTACAACATCGCCAACGCCTTTCTCTACTGCATCCTGGCCGGCGCCATGATCTCGGTCTCGGCTACCGCCGTCGGACTGGGATTCGGCATCCGCACGCCCGAACTCCATCAACTCATGCCCAACAGCGTCGGATGGGTGGTGCTGACGCTCTCGATCGGCGCTGCCTTCACCATCCTGGCCATCCTCGGCTTTGAGAAGCTCAGCAAGTTCGCCAGTGTGTGTTCCCCCTGGATCTTTGTCATCTTCCTCGCCGGGGCCGTCGCCACGTTCCGCCCCCTTGGGATTCACCCCAATCTGGATAACCTCTGGGAGGTGCTCCAAACACGGGTCTGGAACGGCGTGCCGACACCGGGCCAGGAAAAGTTCGGCATGGCGCACGTCATCTTCTTCGCGTGGTTCTGCAACCTGGCCATGCACGCCGGACTCTCCGATATGGCGCTCTTCCGCTACGCCAGGAGCTGGAAATACGGACTGTACTCCGCCTTCGGGATGTATCCGGGACACATGCTCGCCTGGATGTGTTCCGGCATCATGGTGGCCGGCGTCAATCGCCAGATGGATCCGGGACTGATGGCCTACCAGGCGGCGGGGCTGGCCGGAGTGCTGGCCGTGATGCTGGCCGGCTGGACCACAGCCAATCCCACGCTCTATCGGGCGGGACTCGCCCTGCAAGTCATCACACCCGACTGGCCCCGCTGGAAGATCACCCTGCTGGCCGGCATCGCCACTTCCATCCTCGCCGTCTTCCCCGTATTCTTCCTCCGGCTGCTCGACTACGTGGCCATTTACGGCCTGGTGCTGATGCCCGTCGGAGCCGTGGTGTTCGCCGAACACTGGATCCTGCCCCGACTCGGTCTGGAGCAGTACCGGGCGGAGAAGCATGGCTGGCTGTTTAACTGGCGGGCGCTCCTGGTCTGGGTGGGGACACTGGCGGTCTGCTGGGGGATGCCGTTCCATCTGTACTTCCGCTGGCTGCCCGGCTACGTGCTGGCGGTGGCGGCCTACACGGTGTTGCAATACGTGCCCGCAGCGCAACGCGTCAAAGCAGCCGCGCCCGTCTCCGGAGGCCTGCCGTGAAGCTCATTGCCGCCATCAGCCTGCTGAGCCTGGCCGGATGTCTGGCCGCTCCCATCGCTTATTTCCTCGGCGCCGCCGACGTGACCACCTACAAACGGCTCTTGTTCGTTTTCTCCGTGATCTGGTTTGTCGCCGCCACGGCGTGGGCGTCGCGAAAAAGCTGATCCCGGAGACGGCGCCATGGCCCCGGGCGTCCGCATTCGGCGTTTTGTCCCCGCCGATTTTGAAGCTGTGCTCGAGCTGGAACGCGCCACTTTCGGACCGGGCGCCTGGCGCCGCGAAATGTTCGGCCAAGTCGCGCACCCCCCTGCAGGGCTGCTGCTGGTGGCCGAACGCGGCCGCAGCATCGCCGGCTACGTGGCGGCCTGGAAAAGCGGCCTGAAAGCCGAAATCGTCTCCATCGCGGTGGAGCGCCGGCAGCGCGGCAGCGGCATCGGCGCCGCCCTCATCCGGCAGGCACTCCGGGAACTGGCCCGCCGCGGAGTCCGCAAAACCGAATTGATGGTCCGCGCGGATAACCGCGCCGCCATCCGCTTCTACCAGCGCCTCGGCTTCCGCCGCGCCGGATGGGTGCCGGGCTACTACGAAGACGGATCCGCCGGCCTCCGCATGCGCTGCACCTTGCCCTGGGCGGCGTGAGTCCAGGAGGCGGCCCGGCGGTGCATGGCTTACGCTTTGCCACCCCTGTTAGCTACGCTGGAAAGAGGAGAACTCCCCGGAACCGATGCGGTGGCCTGAGTGGGCGGAGCGCCTCCGCCCCACGCTCCGATACTGGATGGAAACGGAGGTGCACGTCTATGCGTTTGCCGTGGCGGCCTGCGTGCTCCTTTCGTTCTTTCCGTTCCTGATCGTGATCCTCGCCTTCTGCCGCCACGTACTCAATTGGCGCGCCGCGGCGGATGCGCTGAATCTGGCCCTTTCCGACTACTTTCCCGGCGCCCTGGGCGAGTTCATCCAGCGCAACCTGTGGGTCACCGTGGCGGAGCGGGGTGAACTGCCGGTCGTCTCGCTCCTGTTGCTCCTGTTCGTCGCCAACGGAATCTTCGAGCCGCTCGAAGTGGCCTTCAACCGCGCCTGGGGCGTGCCGAAACACCGCAGCTTCCTCCGCAACCAGCTGGTCAGCTTCGCGCTGATTCTGGTCTGCGGAACCCTCGCGCTGGCCTCGACCACGTTCGCCGCGCTCAACCAGGAAATCTGGCGCAAGCTGCTGGGCCCCAGCTCCTGGCTCCTGACGGCCGTGGGGCTGGCCGCGTTCAAACTGGCCGCCATCCCGGTCTCCATCCTGATCCTGCTGCTGGTCTACTGGCTGCTGCCGAATCGCAGGATCCGGGCGCGCGATGTGGTGCCTGCAGCGGTGATCGTGGGCCTGGCCCTGGAGATTCTGAAATACGTGAACCTTCTGACCTGGCCCCTGCTGCGCGTCAAGCTCTCGCGCGAATACGGTCCTTTCGTCTATTCGGCCTCGATTCTGCTATGGAGCTTTTTTGCGGCGATGATCGTGCTGGCGGGAGCGGAATGGTCCGCGCGCAAGGCCCGGCCGTCCGAGCAGGCCGCCGGCGGCGCGGGTCCTGATTTCTCAGATGCGCAATTGCAACTCCATCCGGAAGCGGATAGACTTGAAGAGAAATTTACCTCGCAACCATACTCTGAGGTACTCGGCGATGGCCAAAAACAGCAATCCCACGCGTCGTGATTTTGTGAAGACCGCCGGCGCCGCCGCTGCGGCCGCATCTGCGTTTCCGGCGCCCGCGATCCAGAAGGTACGGGCCGCCAACGACCAGGTCCTCTACGGGGTGATTGGAACCGGCGGCCGCGGCACCTACCTGCTGCGGCACCTCCGCGGGATTGACAGCGGCCGCTGCGTCGCCGTGTGCGATATCTACGAGCCCGCCCTGAAAAACGGCGTCGCCGCCGCCGGAACCAATCCGGCGGCCTACAAAGACTACCGCGAGCTGCTCGCCCGCAAAGACATTGACGCCGTGCTGATCGCCACGCCGCTCTACCTGCACTTTGCTCCGACGCGCGACGCCCTCCAGGCCGGCAAGCACGTCTTTTGCGAGAAAAGCCTCGTCTTCAAGGCCGAGGAGGTGCATGCTTTGCGCGCTCTGGTCCGCCAGTACCCCAAACAGGTGTTGCAGGTGGGACTCCAGCGCCGCTACAGCCAGTTCTACCAGACGGCCAAGCAGATGATTGACAAGGGCCTGCTCGGCAACGTGACGCACATCAAGGCCCAGTGGCACCGCAATCCCGGCTGGACCATGAAACCCAACCAGCCCCGCGAGCGCAACTGGCGCCTGTTCCGGGAGTTCTCCGGCGGCCTCACCGCTGAGCTGGCCTCCCACCAAATTGACGTCGCCGACTGGATGTTCGGCGCGCACCCGGAGTACGTGGTCGGCGTCGGAGGCCTGGAGTTCATCCGGGACGGCCGCGACGTCTACGACAACATCCAGCTCATCTTCAAGTACCCGAAAGGCCAAAAGCTGATTTACACCGCCATCAGCACCAACAAACATCTGCCTTTGTTCGGCGGCACCCGCACCGAATTCGGCGAGTGCATCATGGGCACCGAAGGCACGATCGAGATCACCGTGGGTACCGACAACGAGCCGGCCATTGCGCTCTGGTATTACGAGCCCGGGCCGCCCCGGGTCACCAGCGCCGCGCAGGCCAAAGAAAGACCGGCGATCGCGGGCGCAACCTTGGCTACCACTGGACGCGGAGCGCGCGGCTTCCCGGTACTGCTCGAGAAGGATCAGTTCCGCGGCAACGAGTCGTTCCTCGAAAAAGAACTCAAGTACGCACGCCGGTGGCTGTACAGCAAGGGCGTGATGGTCCCCGAAGAGGACCGCAACCCCGTGGATGTGCAGCTCGAGAGCTTCTTTGAATGCGTCCGCACCGGCGCCCGGCCCAGGGCCGACGTCGAGGTGGGCCTGCAGGACTCCACCGCCGTGATTCTGGCCAACCTCGCCATGGACGAGGGCCGCCGCGTCTACTTCAGCGAGATCGAGCAGATGGGCCGCGGCGAACCCGCGCGAAAAAAGGCCTGAGCAAGCCCCCGGAAGGCAGCGAAGCCGACCCGCAGCCCTCGCCGCCGTGGGCCCGAGCGGAACCTGCCCGAGGTGCTGAACTTTTCGGGCTTCTCAAGTGGTAGGACGCGTGCGCGCCGCTTCCACCAACCTCTAAAACTCCGGCCTGCCTTTGTAATACAGCTCCCGCGCGTCGAATTCCGCGGTCCGGTACGGAAACACAGCCGCCGGCAGGTAGAGCTCGAAACGGAGCTTGCGAAAATCGCTCCGCACCGGGCGGGGAAACACCAGCCGAAGGTAAGGGTCCGAAGGGCTCGGCGGAAAGTGACCGGCCAGGCGGTGCCGCTCCCGGCCGGCGATCATCACCGACTCCTGCTCCATGCGCCGGATTTGTTCCTCATCCACCGGCCCCGGCGGATTGTCCACACGCACCGCCAGCACCACGTACTTGCCCTCGTTTTGCGCCAAGAACTCCTCGTACTCTTCCGCCGCCGGGTCTTCCGGAGGAGGGCCCTCGCGCCGCCGCCGCAGCTCCTGTTCGGCCTCTCGCACCGGCCTGGCCGTCGCCAGATAGACAAACACTCCCGGAACCGAACCTCCCCGTGCGCGCAGCGTCAGCGTCTGGACCCAGGGAGAGGCCGAGAGGAGCTGCTGGAGCTCCTCATCGGTCCATTGCTCGGACGGCTTCGTCTCCCAGAAAGGAGCCTGAAACAGCCATGCGAGAAGGCAGAAATGCGCTGCGGCCATCCCGGGACACCTTACGGTATTCTAGCCGGAGATGAGCGAGGTCACGTTTCGCGGCCGCCGCGCCGTCTCGATCGAAAACGAGTTGCTGCGCATCACCGTGCTCGTCGAAGGCGGCCACATCGCCGAAATCCTGGATAAACCGAGCGGCCTCAACCCGCTCTGGATCCCGCCTTGGCCTTCGATCGAGCCCTCCGCCTACGACCCCGCCCGCCATGCCGCATACGGCACGGGCCCCGAGAGCCGGCTGCTGGCAGGGATCATGGGCCACAATCTCTGCCTGGACCTGTTCGGGCCCCCGTCGCCGGAAGAAGCCGCCGCGGGCCGCACGGTGCACGGCGAAGCTTCGGTGGCGCCCTACGACCTCCACGCCGGCGGCGGCGAACTGGTGGCGCGGGCGCACTTCCCCGTGGCGCGCCTGGCGTTTGAACGCCGCATCCGGCTTGCACCGGATCGTCCGGTGGTCCGTTTTACCGAAACCGTGGAGAACCTCTCCGCGGCGGATCACCCGATCGCCTGGACCCAGCATGTCACCCTGGGCCCGCCCTTCCTGGAAAAAGGCGCCACCGAGTTTCGCATCCCTGCCGCTCGCTCCAAGGTCTTCGAGGGAGACTTTGCCGGCGACAAAGGCGCGCTCGAGCCCGGCGCAGCATTCGAGTGGCCCTACGCTCCGCGCAGAGACGGCGGCGCCCAGGATCTGCGCGTGCTCACCGGCGCCCCGGCCTCCGGCGCCTACACCGCGCACCTGATGGACCCGCGGCGCGAACATGCCTTCTTCCTCGCCTTCTCGCCCGCGCGCCGGATGGTGTTCGGCTACGTCTGGCACCGCGCCGATTTTCCCTGGCTCGGAATCTGGGAAGAGAATTACAGCCGTGCCAACCCTCCCTGGAACGGCACCACGCTGGCCCTGGGCATGGAGTTCGGCGTCTCGCCGATGCCCGAGCCGCGCCGGTCAATGATCGAGCGGGGCACGCTCTTCGGCGTTCCGTGCTACCGCTGGCTTCCGGCGCGCAGCCGCCTCCGGGCGGACTACTGCGCCTTTCTCGGCCCGGCGGAGGCTCTTCCGGACTCAGTCCGCTGGGACGGGGAATGGGAAGTGGTCTGGTAAGTCCACGTTGCCCCCGGAAAGAATCACTCCCACAGACCGGATCCCGGCGGGCAGCTTCCGATGCAGCACGGCCGCGGCGGCCACGGCCCCGCTCGGCTCCACAAGGATCTTGAGCCGTTCGAGCAGGAACCGCATCGCCTCGCGGATCTCCTCCTCGCTCACCAGCAGCACCCCCTCCAGATGCCGCTGAAGGATGGGAAACGTGATCTCGCCCGGTGAGGTGGCGCGCAGGCCGTCCGCGATCGTATCCGGCGCCGGAATCTCCACCCGGCGTCCGGCGGCGAGCGAAAGGAAGGTGTCGCGGGCGCGCTCCGGCTCGGCGCCGAACAGCCGGATCCCGGGCGCCAGACTGCGCGCCGCGATCGAGCAGCCCGAAAGCAGCCCTCCGCCCCCCACCGGAGCCACCAGCGCATCGAGCTCGCCGGCGTCTTCCAGCAGCTCGAGCCCCGCCGTGCCCTGACCGGCGATGATCCACGGGTGATCAAAGGGAGGAACCAGCGCCGCTCCGCTTTGTTCGGCGATCCGCCGCCCGATCGCCTCCCGGCTTTCCCGGCGCCGGTCGTAGGTGATGATGGTGGCGCCGCGCGCACGCGTGGCCTCGAGCTTCGCGCGCGGCGCGTCTTCCGGCATCACCAGCGTGGCCGGAACGCCCAGCGACTGGGCCGCGATGGCCACCGCCTGCGCGTGGTTTCCCGAAGAGTACGCCACCACGCCGCGCCGCAACTGCTCCGGACCGAGCGAGCGCAGGAAATTAGTCGCGCCGCGGATCTTGAACGAACCGCCCCGCTGGAGGTTTTCGCACTTGAACAAAGTGCGTACGCCCGCTCGTGCGTCGAAGCTCCGCGACGTCATCACCGGCGTCCGGTGTGCCAGTCCCCGGATCCGTTCCGCCGCCCGCTGGACGTCCTCGATGGTGACCGCCTCAGACATGGATCGGATTGCGCCGCACGGAGCGAATCACCGCAGCGAGTTCCGCCATGCCTTCGGCGTCGCTCATGAGCACGCGATGCGGCAGCCAGAAGGCGTCGCGCACGCACTCCTCGGCCACGGGACACGGCTCCACCCGGCAGCCGCCGCTCTGATATACCGGGTTCGCATAGAGCGGGTGCGGATAGAAGGGCGTGCACGGGATGCCGTTCGCCGCCAGCGCTTCACACAGCGCGTCGCGGTCCGCCCCGAACCGCCGCGCGTCCATCCGCCCGAGCAGCAGATAGTGAGAATGCCGCGCCGCAGCCGGCGGCGCCTGCTGCCAGCAAATCCCTTCGACGTCGCTCAGGGCCGCCTTCAGAGCTTCGGCATTCCGCCTGCGCAAGCAGATCTGCTCGGGAAGCCGTTCGAGCTGCGCCAGCAACACCGCGGCCTGCAGCGCCGTCATGCGGTAGTTGGTGCCGAGCGTAAAGTGGTGGAACCAGCCTGACCCGGGCCGCCGGCCCTGGTTGGCCAGCGAGCGCGCACAGGCGGCAAGATCGGCATCGTTGGTCACCAGCATGCCGCCTTCGCCCGCGGTCATCACTTTGGAGTTCTGAAAACTGAAGATCCCCGCCCGGCCGAAACTGCCCGCCCGCCTGCCGTTCCATTCCGAGCCGTGGGCGTGGGCCGCATCCTCGATGAGGATCAGACCACGGTCCCGGGCGAGCGCACTCAGCCGGTCCATGTCCGCCATCGGTCCGCCGAAATGCACCACTAACAGCGCTTTGGTGCGTGGGGAAACGGCCGCCGCCGCGCGTTCCGGATCCATGTGGAAGCTGGAGGGTTCGATATCCACAAAAACCGGCGTGGCGCCCACGCGCGACACCGCCGTCGCCGTCGAGATAAACGAAATCGCCGGCACGATCACCTCGTCGCCCGGGCCGACCCCTGCCGCCTCCAGCGCCATCTCGAGGGCCACGGTTCCGTTGGCGCAGCTCACGCCGAAGCCGCAGTGCTGGAAGGCGGCAAAGGCCTGCTCAAACCGCTCGATGAAGGGATGGAATCCGCCCCACTGCGGGCTCTCCAGGACCTCGCGCAGCAGCTCCCACTCCCGCTCTCCGGCCGCAGGCCACTTCGGGATCCGCATCTCTTCCAGCATAAACCCCGCTTCGCATGCGTCTCCGGGCCGCAGTTGGCCTGAGATTCTGCCGCCCCGGGCGCCACTAACCATTCGTGGACGACAAGGAACGGCGGCGTGTCATTGATCTGGCGCTCGTCCAGATGGAGAAGCAGTTCGGCAAGGGCGCAGTGCTGCGCCTGGGTTCCCGGCAGGTCATCGCCGTGGAGGTCATTCCCAGCGGATCCCTTGCCGTGGACGCGGCGCTCGGCGTGGGAGGCTTCCCGCGCGGCCGCGTCGTCGAAATTTTCGGCCCCGAATCCTCCGGCAAAACCACGCTGGCCTTGCAGGTCATCGCCGAGGCCCAGAGACGGGGCGGCGAAGCCGCCTTTATTGACGCCGAGCACGCCCTGGACGCCGTCTATGCGCGGAAACTGGGCGTGGACGTGGACAGCCTGCTGGTCTCCCAGCCCGACTACGGCGAACAGGCGCTGGAGATCACGGCGGCGCTCGTGGGCTCGGGCGCTGTGGATGTCGTCGTGGTGGACTCGGTGGCGGCCTTGGTGCCCAAGGCGGAACTGGACGGCGAAATGGGCGACAGCCACATGGGCCTCCAGGCGCGCCTGATGTCTCAGGCGCTGCGCAAGCTCACCGGCGTGGTCGCCCGCAATAACACCTGCCTGATCTTTATCAACCAGATCCGCGAGAAAATCGGCGTGATGTTCGGAAACCCGGAAACCACCACCGGGGGCCGTGCGCTCAAATTTTACGCCTCGGTGCGTGTCGAAGTGCGGCGCGTCTCCTCGATCAAGGACGGCGAACAGGTCGTGGGGAGTCGCACCCGGATCAAGGTCGTCAAGAACAAGGTGGCCGCGCCCTTCCGGGAGGCGGAAGTGGATCTGATCCACGGCGAGGGGATCTCGGCCGAGGCAGACCTGCTGGATCTTGGAGTCGCTCAGGGCCTCATCGAGAAGACCGGTTCCTGGTTCAGCTATCAGGGCGAGCGTATCGGCCAGGGCCGCGACAACGCCCGGCAGTTCCTCAAGGAGAATCCCGACCTGAAAGCCCGCCTCGATGCCGAGCTGCGGAAAGCGCTGGGGCTCGCCCCGCTCGGAGCGCCTTCGCTCGTGGCGGCAGCACAGTGACCGGCGGCTAAGGCCTTACTCCTTTGCGTACTTCGCCGGTTCTTTATCGAACTTTTCTTTGCAAACCTTGTGGCAGAAGTAGTACGTCTTGCCTTTGTACTCGGACTTGGCGGCGGCCTTCTGCTCATCCACCTGCATGCCGCAGACGGGATCTTTCGCCACGGGGTAACCTCCTCCATCGAAACTATAACGCCTGCCTGCGGAGCCGCAACGCGTTGCCCACCACCGAGACCGAGCTGAAACTCATGGCAGCCGCCGCAACCACCGGACTGAGCAGCAGGCCGAAGAACGGATACAGCACTCCCGCCGCCACCGGCACCCCGAGCAGGTTGTAAACGAAGGCGAAGAAAAGATTCTGTTTGATGTTGCGCATCGTGGCGCGGCTCAGGCGGCGGGCGCGGACGATGCCACGCAGATCCCCCTTGACGAGCGTGACGTCGGCGCTCTCCATGGCCACGTCGGTTCCCGTGCCCATGGCGATGCCCACGTCGGCCTGGGCCAGTGCGGGCGCGTCGTTGACGCCGTCGCCCGCCATGGCCACCACGCGTCCTTCCTGTTGCAAGCGGCGCACCACTTCGGCCTTTCGCTCCGGCGAGACGCCCGCGACCACTTCCTCAATTCCCAGCCGCCGCGCCACCGCCCCCGCTGTGACCGGATCGTCTCCGGTGACCATCACGATGCGGATTCCTTCCTCCCGCAGGCTGCGGATCGCATCCGCCGCCGCAGCCTTGATCGGATCCGCCACGCCGAGCAGGCCGGCCAGACGGCCGTCCGCCGCTGCAAATAATACGGTCGCGCCGCCGGCACGGAGCGCGTCGGCCTCCACAGCCAGCGCTTCCACCTCGATGCCGAACTCGGCCAGCCAGCTCTGGTTGCCCACGACCACGCGCTGTTCGTTGACGCGCGCCGCAACCCCCTTCCCCGGTACGGAACGGAATTCCTCGACCGGCAGCAGCGTCAGGCCTCGGGCGGAGGCGCCTTCCGTGACGGCGGCCGCCAGGGGGTGCTCGCTGGCCCGCTCGACGCTCGCCACAAGCTGCAGCAAGCGGGCTTCGTCGTAGCCGGCGGCCGTGACGACGCTGGCCAGCCGCGGCTTGCCCTCGGTCAGCGTTCCCGTCTTGTCCACCACCAGGGTGTCCACCTTGCACATCCGTTCGAGGGCCTCGGCGTTGCGAAACAGCACGCCGAGCGTGGCGCCGCGCCCCGCGGCCACCATGACGGACATGGGGGTGGCCAGACCCAGCGCGCAGGGGCAGGCAATGATCAGCACCGCTACCGCATTCACCACCGCATGCGCCATGCGCGGCGCCGGCCCCCACAGACTCCAGACCAGAAAGGTAACCGCAGCGACGGCGACGACGGCGGGCACGAAGTAGCTCGCAACCCGATCCGCCAGGCGCTGCACGGGTGCGCGGCTCCGCTGCGCTTCCGCCACCAGGCGCACGATCTGGGCCAGCAGCGTCTCCGCGCCGACACGCTCGGCGCGAATCACCAACGTTCCGTTGCCGTTCACCGTGCCCGCGGCGACGCGGTCCCCGGGCTGCTTGCCGACCGGCACCGGCTCTCCGGTGAGCATGGACTCATCTACGTTCGAAGCGCCTTCCACCACCACGCCGTCCACCGGAACCTTTTCGCCCGGCCGGACACGCAGCCGGTCCCCCACCCGGACCGCCTCCAGCGGTAGATCTACCTCCACGCCGTCTTCCTGAATTAAACGCGCGGTCTTCGGAGCCAGCCCGAGCAACGCTCGTATCGCCGCGCCGGTGCGGGCCCGCGCCTTCAGTTCCAGCACTTGGCCGAGCAACACCAGCGTGACAATGATCGCGGCGGACTCGAAGTAGACCGCAACCTGGCCGTGCGCATCGCGGAACGACGGTGGAAAGATCTGCGGAACCAGAGCGGCAACCAGGCTGAACCCGTACGCCACGGCCACGCCCAGACCGATCAGCGTGAACATGTTCAAACTGCGGTGTCGGATCGAGTGCCAGGCGCGCGCAAAAAACGGCCGGCCCGCCCACAAAACCACCGGCGTCGCCAGCACCAGTTCGAGCCAGGTCCGGAACTCGGAAGACACCAGTCGTTCCAGAGGCCGGCCGGGAAGATGGGGGCTCATGGCGGAAACCAGAATCGGGACGCTCAGCGCGGCGGCAACCCGGAACCGCCGCTGCATGTCGGCCAGCTCGGGGTTGTCTTCCTCTTCAAGAGAAGGGGCTGCCGGTTCGAGCGCCATGCCGCAGATCGGGCAGCTTCCCGGGCCGCGCTGCCGCACCTCCGGATGCATCGGACACGTGTACTCGGCGCCTTCCATGACGGGCGCGGCCTTGCGTGGTCCGAGGTAGTCCTCCGGCGCCTCCTGGAACCGCTCAAGGCAGGAAGGATGGCAGAAGTAATACCTGCGGCCGCCGTAGTCGAGCGTTCCGGCGGCATCCTCCGGCGCGATCTCCATGCCGCAGACGGGATCCGTGACGGTGGCCGGCTCAGGGGAAGGTTCCATGCTTCAGGTCCGATTGTACCGCCTGGTCCCGGTTAGCTCAGATCCGCCGCCTTCTCCTCGACCAGGCGCCAGACCTCTTCGACATCGGCCATGGTGGTCCCGAGATTGCCGATGGCCAACCTCAGGACGAAACGCCCACCCAAAACGGTATGCGACAAAAACGCCCGGCCGGTGGCATTGACCTCATCGAGCAGTCTGCGGTTGGCCTCGTCACTACCCCGGAGCCGGAAACAGACCACGGAAAACGGCGCCGGGGCCACGCGCTCAAAACGCGGGTGGGCGTCAATCCGCCGCGCCAGTTCCTGCGCCATCTGAATGTGCGCCCGCAGCACCCGCTCGATGCCCCGCCGCCCGAAATGCCGCATGACGAACCAGAGCTTGAGGGCGCGGAACCTCCGCCCCAGCGGAAGGCTGTAGTCCATGTAGTTCACCGCCTGTGCATCCGGCTCCGTGCGCAGGTACTCCGGCACGAGCGAAAAGGCCGCGCGCAACACTTCCGGACGCCGCGTATAGAAAGCGCTCAGGTCCATGGGCGTCAGCAACCACTTGTGCGGGTTGACGACGATCGAGTCGGCGTGCTCGGCTCCGGCGAGGATGTGGCGGTACTCGGCCAGAATCGCCGCCGCACCGGCGTAGGCCGCATCCACGTGGAGCCACAGGCCGTGGCGCCCGGCGATCGCTGCGATGGCCGCCAGCGGATCCACGCTCGTCGTGGACGTCGTGCCCACAGTGGCGACCACGCAGAACGGCCGCCTGCCGCTGCGCCGGTCTTCCGCGATGGCCGCCTCGAGCTGCTCCGGACGCATCCGGAACTGCTCGTCGGTCGGAATTTTGCGCACGTTGTGCAGGCCGATCCCCAGGGCGATTGCGGCTTTGTCCACCGAGGAATGAGCCTGCTCGGAACAGTACAGCGTCAGGCCGGCTCCGCCCCCTTCGTTGCGAATCTCCGGCGCCGCTTGCTGGCGCGCAGCCGCGATCGCGTGGAAGGTGCTCACGGAGGCCGTGTCGAAGATGATGCCGAAGAAATCTTCGGGCAGACCCAACCAGCGCCGCAGCCAGCCGAGCGTGACCTGCTCGACTTCGGTGCCCGCAGGCGAGGTCTTCCACAGCATCCCGTTGCTGTTGAGCGCCGCAGCCAGCAGTTCGCCCAGCACGCCCGCGCCGGAGGCGGAAATCGCAAAATAGGCCAGGAAGCGCGGGTGGTTCCAGTGCGTGACTGCCGGCAGGATCCGCCGGTGAAAGTCTTCGAGAATCGTCTCGAGCGGCTCTCCCTCTTCGGGCGCGCATGCGGGCAGTGTCCGCACCAGCGCGCCCGGTTCGATGCGCGGCGCCACGGGAAGCGCACGGGGGTCTTCCAGATACGCGGCGATCCACTCCACTGCCGCGCGGGCCGCCCGAAGGAACTCGTCGGAGCCGGGTTTCATCGGAGGGTCACCGCACCGGAGCCCGCCAGGCGGGCGGCTTGCTCGGGCTTCAGCTTCCAGTTGCTGTCAAAGGTTCCTTCCGCCACCACGTCGGCAAGCGAGCCCTTGAACAAAACGAAGTCGCCGAAGCCGGCCAGCACGTGCACAGGCGCGCGGAGGAACGGCAGCCCGGGACGGGAGGCGCGTTCCGCACCTGTCCACCAGGGCAGACCGGAGTTCACCACCAGGTACCGGCCGCCCGCGGGTGCTACCACGACCAGGCCGTAATCCGCCGCTCCGGGATTCAGCTCGATCGGAAACCGGTCCCGGAACCGCGCGATCAGGCGGTTGGTTTCCC
>JBBIJF010000003.1:0-223964 GCA_037446115.1 Acidobacteriota bacterium
GCGAGGGGACGGTGGACGTTTCCGGAAATACGGTGACGCTCACCAACCTGAACAGCCGCACGCGGTTTCTGACATCCTGGAACCCGGGGACCAAGATCTGGATCTCCGGTTCCGCCCCCACCTGTCCACGCAACCTGTGCACGATCGTGAGCGTCGCAAGCCACAGCCAGCTCACGATCCAGGAGAGCCTGAACCTGACCGGGGCCACCTATAAAGCCCTGAACTTCGGCTACCGGATCTGGAAGGCGACGGCCGCGGGCACGGTGTCGGTCAGTGTGCGGAAGTCCATCGCCTGGAGCCGCATTACGATGCAGTGGGCCGGCGGGAGCCGGAGGAAGTGCTCCGAGGTTCCCGTTACGACTACCGTGGACCGGGACGGGAACCCGCTTCCGGCGCCGCTCAAGGGCTATCTGTGCGTGGTTCCGCAGAATCCGTCACTCGATGCATGGCCTCCGGTGTGGTGGGTGAGCGAGGAGACCGGGGAATCCCGCATGGTGGCGATTCCCTGGCACGACATCGCTACTTACGTCCCAGGGACACCGAATGGGGACAAAGTGCGCCCAGGCGCGGTGTCATTCAACGGCCAGACTGTACGCTGGGACCCTGTGGACGGGCGCGCTTTCTATGCGATCATGGAAACCAACACCTCGGGCAAGTGGTCTGTATTCCGCATCCGTTACACCGGGGACTTCCGGGAATTCAAGCCGAACTATCCTCAGGGGGGAGTCCGGCCGACACCACCGCTTGAGTGGGAGAATCTGTCGCCTCCGAGCCAGAATCGAAACATCGAGGCGCAGATTGACGCCTATGGGCATCCGGGCTGGGATGCGAGCAAGTTCGGATACCCGCGTAACATGGGGAGTGCGCATTCGGGGACGATCGTCATGAACCTTCTCACCGGAGGCCAGGACGGACCCTGCTGGATCTTTGCTTTTGGACTCGATGGCAACCTGGTGAAGATGTTCAACACCTGGGACGGCCAGCCGTGGGATGGTGTAAGTGAAAGTCCGGATCTGCGCTGGTTAGGGTGCCATTCACAGGACGGGAAATCTTTTCAACCGATCGGGTCCGCTCCGGGGTTCATCAGCGTCAGCCCTCCGAACGGAGGTTCTCCTGCGCTCCGAAACACCTCGCGCCTGCTCGGCGGTCCGTTTGAAACCCCGGTGATTGCCGTCAAGCGGCCCGCGGGATGGGATATGACGAACACGAGCGTGAGCTCCACGATCGGAGATCCCAGCTACGATTCGACCTGCCCGGCCGACATCCCGGCGGTGTGGCAGAATCACGGTGCGACCGGGAACAACTGCCTGACCATCCGCGTCGGGGGAGAGCCCTGCTCGGCGTTTGCCACGGCGAATGAAAAGATCTGGTGGCCGTGCCCGTGGGATTCGAACCGTTCGACGTTTGCCGGCCAGACCATCCAGGTGGGCGATGTGGTGAATGACGCCCGCGCGGATACGACGGAGATGCTTCTGGTGGTCAAGAAGACGGTTCACGCGGTAAACGACATCGAGCTGGTCACCGTGCGCCGCTTCGACCGGTTCGAGCCGCAGTCTGTTCGGTTTTCTATGGTCTGCACGGATCAGACGCATAACAACGGCTGGAGCATTCGTCCCAGGGCGGGATGGTGCAGCGGGGGATTTGACTACTTCGTACCGGTCGGTGCGGGTCAGGCAATTCAGGAGCGCTGGATCTTCGGGCATGCCGATATCGGTGCCGGAGCAACGCCGGACACGATCAAGGCGGCCGGGAGCGGGGGATGGAAGCCGTCACAGCCCCCGCTCCAGCTACTCGGTCCGCAGAGCAGGGGTTTTACCAGTTTGCCGGGCGGCGCCTTCGACGGGTTTTCCGGAGCAAGCAGCGGCCTTCAGAGCTATCCGAGCATCGCGCAGTCCAACGCCGCGGGCGCGCAACGCTACTGGTATCTGGACAATCACCACATCGAACTATTGGGGAACCGCTCGATGAGCCCGGTGGCGGGCGAGAGCCACACATGGCAAATCGGGGTGATCGGTTCAGTAGACATCAAGCGCCTGCCCATCGTTGCCTTCTCTTCGCACTATCTGCTCAAAGACATCAGCGGTCCGGGCAGCCTCATCAGCGACGCGACGCCGTGGACCTACTGCTACGCGTACCGGGCGGGGGAGTGCCGGCCGGGCTCGAGCGCGGGTCAACTCTTTGTCTCGGCCCCGAACATCACCGGATCTTCGACCGCGTGCGCGCAATTCGACAACTGGGCGGATGTGGGAGGAATCCCGTGCGCGGTCTCGGGCCACACCGCAATGTCGTGGATCTTCCAGAAGCTGATAGACGGCTACGGGGGAATCTCGCGGAAGCTGTCTCTGGGATTCACCGGACACAACCGGCAGGTTCAGTTCACCCGCATTGACTCGATGCCGGAAGGCCGGTGGGTGAGGATACCCGGCTACTGGCTCGATGGCATACGGAGCGACTTCCTGATCGCCAAGACTCCGAGTGTGGAACCGGTGGACAGCATACCGCGAAACCGGTTTCGGCGGGTCGAAGTGAAAGTCCCGCCGATCGCCGGGGCCGCGAGCGCGGTTGTGGACTTCGGCTACGAGGAGTTCGGAGCCAGGACGGACTTCTATTGCACCACGAGGCAAGAACGGTGCACGGTGCCGGGCCAGACGCCGTTTTCGTTTGCATCGGAGCCGATCAGCCCGGCCCCGTGCGCGAGCGGGTGCACCGTTACGATTCCGGCGCTACCGCAGAAGGTACTTTACTATCGGGTGCGGTGGCTGGATGCGGCGGGGAATGTCGTATCCACCGGGCCTCTGCATGCAAGAGCAACGGACTGAGCAAAAAAAGTCGGTTTCGCCGGTGCGATACGGGAACCGCTGTTTGGTCGAGGAAATTACTGCGTGTAACCGAGCGACCTGAGCCGCTGCAGTGTGTCCCGATCGGGCTGCAGGGGCTCGGCTCGATGAGCGCGGCCGATCCAGCGTTTCAACTGCGCGTCGAGGGTTTCGACGATCGCGGGGTGGGAGTCGTAAAGGTTCCGCTTTTCCTGTGGATCGCCGGCCAAGTCGTAGAGCTCGCGCGTTCCCGCGGTTCCGCGAATCAGTTTGTAAGGCCACTCGATCACGGCACGGTCCACGCGACGAAACCGCGGATGGAGCGAGACGAAAATGGGAAGGGGGTACGACTCGCCGAGAAGGGCTCGGCCGGCCCGCGACTCCGGGTCCAGGAGGTTTCTTCCACTGAGTCGTTCCGGGCTTTTCAGCTTGAGGATCGCAAGCACGGTGGGCATGATGTCCACAAGGCTGGCAGGGGCGTCCTCCACGAGTGGGGTCTTCTGCTGCGGGTACTTGATGATCAACGGAACGCGAAGCTGGTCTTGATAGACGGACATCGGATGTCCCAGGAAGTTCCGCTCCCCTAAAGCCTCGCCGTGATCCGAAGTGATCACGATCAAACTGTTATCGTATACCTGCCGTTCCCGGAGACTCCGGAACAAGATGTGCAACTGTGAATCCAAGTAAGCGATGGCACCATCGTACTGAGAAACCAGGAACTCTTTTTCCGAGGCTGTAAGACTTCGCTGCAGAGAGCAGACCTGGTTCTGTACGATTCCGTAATTACCGAACGCTTTGGAGTTCGGATCGCCGAACAGGCGGTTATAAGGGGCGGGGGGCAGATAGGGCCAATGCGCGTCCATATAGTTCAGGAAAATGAAAAAAGGACGCCGGCCTGCCTTAATTCTGTCGAGTATCGTGAGTGCCCTTCGGGTGACATCTTCAGCGGGACTATAGGCTTTACTCAGGTCCGCTGCCGCCGTAAAGCGCGACACGATGATGCGCAGCGGTTCCCGGAGTAGGTACGACGGTTGAAACCCGAGTGTCGGGTAGAGATTTTCGTAATAGGCGAAGCCTTGGTTCAAGTTGTAGGCGGGGCCCAGGTAGCCGGAATTGGCGGAGATCGCCGCCGTGACGTATCCGGCGCCCGTCAAGATTTCCGCCAGCGTGAGGAAGCGGTCCGCCAGGGGGTGCCCCAGGCCGGCACGGGATGCTTCGGCCGGCTCGGGAAGGCGAGCGCCGTGTTCGATGCCGTAGAGCCCGGTGAACAGCGAGGCGTGGCTGGTGAGGGTGACGTCGGAGGTGGCGAAGGCGTTCCGGTACAACGTGGCGCCACGGACGAAGTCGCGGAGCCCCGGGGTGGTGTCGGGCGCGTAGCCGTAGACGGAGAGATGGTCCGCGCGGACGGTGTCGAGGACAATCAATATGATGTTCGGGGCAGAGGCTTGCGGAGCGGGAGCCAGGTGTTCGAGGCGGTCCAGGTTTGCACGAGACGGGGGATAAACGGCCGCGGCGAAGACTGCCAAGGCCGCCGAAAGGCCGGCGAGCGTCCGGGCAGAGAGTCTCGGGGATGAGTCCCCAGGTTTTCTGGCCAGCTTTGCGCTCAACCAGCCAACCAGCAGGACCCCGAGCAGGAACGAGGCAAGACCAAACCAACGGAGCTGGCGACTGTGTTTCCATAGGACCTCGTGCGCCAGCCAGACTGAGCCCACCGCCATGAAGGAAGCGCTCCAGGCGTTGGCGGCAGGAGTGAACCGCAACGCCCAGGAGTCCGAGGACGCGGACATGATCTGGAGTGCGGCTACAATGCCGAGCAACGCCAGTCCGGAGGCGCCCGCATCTGCAAACGGGAAGGGTCTGGTCCAGTAGCCGCCCAGAAGGAGGGTGACACTGAGAGCGCAGGAGGCAGGCAAAAACCACCGGCCAGGTTTCCAGGCAATCTTCCGCTTGGCCAGAAGCAAGAATTGGAGGCAGCCGAGGAAAGTTCCCAGTATCAGGCCCAGGAGCAGGTAGGCGGCAAGCGCCCCTGTTATGAGCTGCCAGGAGGCAAGCGGAGTGTGGGTGTAGCCAGCAGGCAGAAACCGTGGAGCGACGTTGGAAAAAAACGTCTCAGCGCACCAGTATGCCGTCCAAGCCAGTGCGCCGTAGACTGCGCCCGTGCCGGCGTGTCTTGGCAAGCTATGCTGACTCGGCGCGGTCAGTCGCATCAAGCTGTTCCGGCACGGCTGACTCTAAGGTGAGGTAAAAATTTCACTATAGCACGAATGAGGGGCCTTCGAGGAGTGCTGTCGGCGACGGCCTTAGCGTGTATTCGAGCGCAACGTGCGTCGGGCACAAAGGTGAAGGGCCGGGTGTGGTGCGAGCGCCCGCGGGGAGCTGGGTTAGAATGCGGAGAGCAAACGTGACCGTCTTTTGGGAAGCGTACCGCCGCCTACAGCAGTGGCCGCGAAGCCGGTTCCTGGTGTTGATCATCGTTGTGAGCTTTCTGCTGCGGGCCGGGGCGGTGGCCGTGCTGCGGGATCCGTACCGGGTTCATGGCCCGGAGACGAACGCCGACGGGGTGTTTTACCATCAGATCGCCGTCAATCTGGCCCGGGGGGAAGGCTACGTGATCACACCCGGGCGCCCCACCCGGTACTGGATGCCGGGTTTTCCTCTACTGCTGGCCGGGATTTACCGTGCGGCGGGCGAACGGCCTGAGTTCGTGTATCTGTCGCTTTGCGTGTTGGGGACGATCGCCTGCCTGATCGCATACTGGCTGGGAGTGCGGCTCGGCGGAGAGTCGTTCGGCCGGACAGCCTCCCTGCTGGGCGCATTCTATGTACCGCACATCTATCTGGCGAGCGTTTTTCTTTCCGAGAATCTTTTTGCGGTGGTTGTGGGCGTGGCGGCTGTGTTTGCCGTCCGGTTTCTGCAGACGGGGCGATGGCGAGATCTGGCGGCTGCGGCGTTCACCGCGGGTTTGGGGGTGTTGACTCGCCCTTTTCTGCTTGCAGGAGCGATCGTCTTCGCCGTGTGGCTGTTGGTGCGGAGAGGGCAGGGAAGACTTCAGAAGCTCCAGGCGGTGGCGTACGTGTGCGGCGTCCTGGTTGTGCTCAGTCCGTGGGTGGTCCGCAATTACCTGCTGGACGGGCGGATTGTGGTGCTCACGACCGGTGCGGGAGTGACGTTCCACGGAGCGAACAACGACATCGTACTGGGGGATGTTACTCGCTGGGGGACGTGGATTCCCACCTCGGAGCTGCCGGAGGGGGTGATGGTGAGCCGGGTCAAAGATGAGTGGGTACGCGACCGGATGCACTGGCAGCTCGGCCTGCGCTGGGCCCGGGAACACTGGACGTGGGAGCCGCTGCTGACGCTGGCGCGGTTTGTGCGGTTCTGGCTTCCGGATTTCGACTCATCGAACCGGGCCTACGTGGCGATGCAGATGGTGACGTACACGCCGTTCTTAGTCCTGCTACTGGCGGCGATCCCGGCGCTCGGCCGGGGCGGGGAGGCCAGGAGGGCAGAGTGGACCGCGGTACATGCGTTTCTGGCGGCTTCCGTACTTGCGGCTGTGATATTCTGGGGAGGTCCTCGTTTCCGCGACGGCAACGCCCCGCTGCTAATGGTCTATGCAGCGCTCGGGGCGAGGCGGATCGAACGCGGGGCGGGGCGTTTGTTTGTAAGATCTTAGGACGCACAGGGCGCGGCAGGGAGACGCCACGGCGGCGGGGCGGGAGGACGCCGGTACGGGCATGCGTCCGGCGCTCTGGCGACCGCGAAGACATGGGAGCACGATGAGGAGAAGATTCTGGTTTGTCTGGCCGGTCATGCCGCTGGCGGCCCAGGTGACGGGCCTGCAAGTCACCGGAGTAACCAACACTCAGGCGGTCCTCTCATATACGGCGCCGGACACGGCGCCGTGCACCATCGAGGTCAGCGAGTCGCCCACCTACGCGCCGGTGGTGCACGATGTGAATGGGAATCTGTTCGCCGGAGCCGACTCCGATGCGGGCCGTAACCTAGCCAGCGGGCGGTCGCGCGTGGTGGTGATCGGCAAGCGCCGCTCGGACAAAGCGCAGGACGGCCGACTGTACTCCCGGGCCCTGGCGGCGGACACGGATCACTACGTCCGGGTGACGTGTGGTTCCTCTCAGGCGGTGACGCAGTTCCGCACGAAGACGATTGCGTGGGGCGACACTTCGAGCGAGCCGCCGCCGTTCCACCCCGACGGGTTCGGCAACTACGGATGGCCTTCGATTGACTGGACGCCGGCGGGCCGCGACAAAGAATACGTGGATCCGATGACGGGGGTGAAGCTGAAGCTGATGGCCTGGCCCGGGGCCGGCAACAGTGCGCGGGGGGAAGCCGTGGTCCACCAAGATTTGTGGTGGGACTGGCAGGGCGCCTGGACCAACGCACAGGAGATCCGCAGCGGGGGAACGGCGGCTCTGGCGGCGACTTCGAGGGCAAACGCACCGATTTTTGTGGGGATCGAACCCCGGTCTGGGGTGAAAATCCCTTATGAGGGGACGGGCGCGGGGAACTTCGCCATCAACTGGACGATTGACGATGTCGGTTTACGGATTTACGGCTCCGGCACGGATGGGAATCCTGCCAACCGTACGATTCAGGTGTGCCTTTCGATGGACAGCGGGCAGAGCTGCCACAGTCCGGCCGTCAGCGTGACGCTGCCGCAGGGGCGTGCGGCGGACAACGGCGTGTTTCCGCAGAGCTACCCGACGCCGATGTTCGCGTCCTGGGGCATGCAGCCGTTGCGCAGGGGTGTGGACTGGCCGAAGGGCGAGGGCACGGTGGACGTCAGCGGGAATGTCGTCACGCTGAGGAACGTGAACACTCAGACGATGTTCCTGGCGAGCTGGCCTGCCGGGACGAAGATCTGGATCGGGGGCTCGGCCCCGAGCTGTCCGCGCAATCTGTGTACGATCCGGAGCGTGCAGAGCGCCTCGCAGCTGACGATCCAAGAGAGCCTGAACCTTGCGGGTGCGACCTACAAGGCGCTCAATTTTGGGTACCGGATCTGGAAAACCACGAACGCGGGGACGGTTTCGGTGAGCATCCGGAAGGCGATCGCGTGGAGCAAGACGACACAGCAGTGGGCGGGAGGGAGCCGAAGGAAATGCTCCGAGGTGCCGACCACGACGAATGTGGACCGGGACGGCAACCCGCTGGCGGCGCCGCTCAAGGGCTATCTGTGCGTGGTTCCGCAGAATCCGGCGATTGACGGCACGCCTCCGCTTTGGTGGGTGAGTGAACAAACCGGCGAATCCAGACTGGTGGCGATTCCCTGGCACGACATCGCCCGGTACGGGCCGGGTACCACGCTGAGTCAGGACAAGATGCGTCCGGGGCAGGCGGGTTTCAACGGGCAGACAGTCCGGTTCGACCGCACGGATGGCAGAGTCTTTTATGCGGTGATGGAGACCAATAGCGGCAAATGGTCTATATTCAAGGTACGTTACACGGGAGACTTCCGCGAGTTCAAGCCGGGCTATCCGTTCGAGAACCAGCGACCGGTGCCTCCGCTGGAGTGGGAAAATCTGACCAAGCCGAGCCAGAACCGTGACATCTGGTCTCAGATTGACGCCTACGGACATCCCGAGTGGGACCCGAACAAGTTTGGGTATCCGCGGGTGGCTTACAGCGCCGATTCGGGAGCGATCGTCATGCCGCTCAATACGGGCGGCCAAGACAGTCCGTGCTGGATGTTCATCTTCGGACTGGACGGGAACCTGATCCGGATGCTGAACTCCTGGGGTGGCGCTCCCTGGGACGGCGTGAGTGACCCAGATATACGGTGGATGGGGTGTCACTCCATGGACGGGAGAGCGATTCCTCCGATGGGGGCGATGCCGGGATTTACGACGATGTCCACGGTGAACGGAGGTTCGCCGGGTTTGCGGAACAATCAACGGCTGCTGGGAGGGCCGTTCGAAAGCCGCGTCATCGCCGTCAAGCGTGCAAACGGTTGGGACACTCAAAACACTTCCGTGAGTGCGACCATCGGGGACGCGAGCTATGATCCGAATTGTCCCTCCGACATTCCCGCGGTCTGGCAGAAGTGGGGAGCAACGGGGAAGAACTGCCTGACCATACGGATCGCGGGGGAGCCCTGTTCGGCTTACGCAACGAGTAAGGAGAAAACCTGGTGGCCGTGTCCGTGGGATTCGAACCGGTCCACCTTTGCGGGTCAGACCCTTCAGGTAGGGGATGTGGTCCGGGATGCCGCCAACGACAACTCCGAGATGCTGCTGGTGGTGCGGAAGATTGTCCGGGCGGTGAATGATATCGAACTGGTGACGGTGCGCCGGTACGATCGGTTCCGCGGGCTGGGCTCCGTGCCCTGTACGGTTCAGTCTCACGCAAACGGATGGTCCATCCGGCCGAGCCCGCACTGGTGCCACTGGGTTTATCTGTACTACGTCTCGGTCGGTCCGCAGCCGCAGAACATTCTCGAGACCGGGATCTACGGGCATGCCGATACCGGCCCGGGGGAAACTCCGGGAACGATCCGGCAAGTGGGAGGCGGCGCTTGGAAACCGTCGCTGCCGGTGCTGGAGTCGCTTGGCAAGAATAATGCGCTGATCCGGCGTTTGCCCGGGGCTGCGTTCGATGGTGTAACCGGTGCGGGGGGCGGGCTGCAGACCTATCCTTCGCTGGCGCAATACAACGCCACCGGGGCGAACCGCAACTGGATGCTGGACAATCACCACATCGAGGCGGCGGGCTGGGGCTTGTCGATGGCCGCCGTACCAGGGCAATCCTACACGTGGAAGATGAATGTGCAGGGGAAGGTGGATATCAAGCGGCTGCCGATCATCGCGTGGTCGGGGCATTACCTGCTGCGCGACATCAGCGGGCCGGGAAGCCGGATCAGCGACGCGACGCCGTGGACCTACTGCTACGCGTACCGGGCGGGGGAGTGCGTGGCGGGCTCGACGGCGGGAGAGTTTTTCGTTTCGGCGCCCAATTCCACGAGCGGCAAGGCATGCCCGGGGTTCGATCAGTTCAAGGAGGTCAACGCGGTACCGTGTGCGGTCTCCGGGGGCATCTACATGTCCTGGAGCGTGCAGAAGCTGTTGGATCCTTACCCGGGCCTGACGCGCAAGCTGACGATGGGGTTTACGGGGCACGGGCGCCAGATCCAGTTCGGGCGGACGGACTCGATGCCGGAAGGCAAGTGGGTTCGCGTGCCGGCGTACTGGCTGGACGGCGTGCGGAGCGATTTCCTGCTGGCCAAAGTACCGGCGGTGGATCCCGTGGACACGGTGGATCGCAGCCGCTTTCAGATGGTGCGGGTGAAGTTGCCTGCCGTCACGAATGCGACGCATGCCGTGGTGGATTTCGGCTATGAGGAGTTCGGGCGCCCGACTGACTTTTACTGCACGACGCGGCGCGAGGTCTGCACGGTTCCGGGGCTGGCGCCGTTTTCCTACGCCTCTGAGCCGGTGAGTCCGGCGGCGTGCTCGGCCGGGTGCACGATTGACGTGCCGGCGCTTCCGCAGAAAGTTCTCTATTATCGGGCGCGGTATCTGGATGCGAGCGGCCGGACCGTGTTCACGTGGCCCGTGCAGGCGGTGGCGGTTTACTGAAGGGAGCGGGAGTTCGTTGAGGTGGTGCGTCATTTGCGCGCGCCGTAGAGTGCCTGAAGGTCCAGGCCACCCACTCGCCGAAAAACAGTAGCCGATGACTCCACTTGGCCGGCAGCGCGCCTGTCAGCCGTGTGTTCTCAGTCTCGGCCGGCAGGCGAATGCATCCCCTTCGAGGATCGCGCCCTGGAGGTCAAGATTATGGCGTTTCACGAGGAGTGTCTGGAGAAGGCGAGAGCGGTTTGGAAGGCGATCCTGAGCCACCCCTTTTTGCGGGAGACGGCGGAGTGCCGGATTCCCGATTCCGTGTTCGCCAACTGGCTCCGGCAGGATCATCTGTTTGTGCGAGGCGGCATTCGTTTCCTTGCGACGCTGGCGGGGCGGGCGCCGGAAGGCGTGGCGTTGAAGCTGGCTGAGGCCATCCCGGCGCTCGAGGCGGAGCTGGAGCTGTTTGCCCGGATGGCGGCGGAAAGGCAGATCCGGCTGGACCGTGTCACCATCGCGCCGACGTGTCACGCCTATATCCAATTCCTGCTGGCGACGGCGCACGCGGCCAGCTTCGAGGAAGGCTTCACGCTGCTGTACGGAGCCGAGAAGGCCTATCTGGACAGCTGGGAGTGGGTGCGGCAGCATCTGACCGGGGTTTCGCCGTGGCAGTCGTTCATCGAGCGGTGGTCGGGCGAAGACTTCCGGCAGTGGGTCGGCTGGCTCGAAGTGACGTTAGACGAACTGGCCGAGGAAGCGTCGGCCGCGCTGCGGGCCCGGATGGCCGAGGACTTCTGGCTCACGGCCCAGTACGAGCTGCGGTTTTGGGAGATGGCGTACCGAGGGGAGACGTGGCCGGCTTAAGGGCTCGGGTGCGCATCAATCCGCGGGTACGCCGCGCTCCTCGGCCGGCACGTAAGCGGGGGCCTTGCTCCACCAGCGCGCCACGCGGGCGCCGACGTCATCGAGGTACGTGTAGACGACGGGCACCACGACGAGGGTGAGCAGCGTGGAGGTGATGAGCCCGCCGATAACGGCGCGGGCCATGGGGGCGCGGAACTCGGCGCCTGCGCCGAGTTCGAAGGCCAGGGGCAGCATGCCGAAGATCATGGCCAGCGTGGTCATCAGGATGGGCCGCAGGCGGACGCGGGCGGCATTGATCAGAGCCTCGGTGCGGTCCATGCCGGCGCGGCGCTGGACGTTGGTGAAATCCACCATGAGGATGGCGTTCTTGGTCACCAAACCCATCAGCAGAATCAGGCCGATGAGGGACATGATGTTGAGGGTGTCGCCCACCAGATAGAGCATGCCGGCGACGCCGATGAGCGACAGGGGGAGCGACAGCATGATGGCCAGCGGCTGGAGAAAGCTGCGGAACTGCGAGGCGAGGATGGCGTAGATGAGGACCACGGCGAGGGCGAGGGACTGGAAGACGTAGCCGAAACTTTCCACCATGTCCTCGCTTTCGCCGGTGTAATCCACGCTGACGCCGGCGGGGGTTTCCAGGGCGGCGGCGCGAGCCTTGATGTCGTTGATGACCTCTCCGAGGGAGCGGCCTTCGGTGTTGGCGCTGATGCGGATCTCGCGGAGCAGATCGCGGCGGCGGATGTTGGAGGGCGCGGCTCCGGGGGCGACGTAGGCTACCTGAGAAAGGGGCACAAGGGTGCGGCCTCCGTGAGCGGGGAGGTCCAGGTCGAGCAAGTCGCGCTGGCGGGCGCGCTGGGAGGGCTCGACGCGCAGGCGCACGTCGTAGCTGTCACCGTCAGGATCTTCGAATTTGGAAACGACTTCGCCGTTGACCAGACCGCGCACGGTGGAGGCGACGGCGGCGAGATCGAGTCCCAGGTCGCCGGCGGCCTTGCGGTCCACGAGAATGCGGATCTCCGGGCGCGGCTCTTCTTCGCTGGTGTCCACGTCGGCGGCGCCGGGGACGCGCCGGACTTCTTCGAGCAGCCGCTCGCTGAAGGGCTTCATGCGAGCCAGATCCGTGCCGCGGACGCTGATCTGGATGGGTTTGGCCTGTGCGGCGCTTTCCTCGACCTGGCCCACGGAAATGCGCAGGGAGCGGAAGCGCGCGAGGCGGTCGCGGGTGTCGGCCATGATTTCGGTGAAGTGGGGCCGCAGGCTGCGCTCTTTGAGCTTGACGAAGAGGCTGCCTTCGTTGACGGGGCGACCGCCGGCGCCGCCGATGGTGGCGTAGGTGTACTCCACGCCCGGGTGCCGGCGGATCTCGAGGTCGAGCTGGCGGGCGATGGCGGCCGAGGCGTCCAGGCTGATGCCGGGGCGAGCGCGGTAGCTGACCTGGAACTGGCCGGGATCGGCGTCGGGAATGAAGGCGGAACCGAGCCGGCCGAACAGAGCGAAGCTGGCCACCACCGCGGCGAAACCGGCGGCCAGCACGGCCCAGCGGTGACGGAGGGACCAGCCGAGGGCGGCGGCCACGACGTCGCGCAGGCGGTCCACTTGCGCGTTGAGTTTCTCGAGCGCCTTGCCGAGCCCGCGGCGAGGCACGTTGGGATCGGCGGCGGGGTCGTACCAGCGGGAGGAGAGCATGGGGTCGAGCGTGAAGCTCACGTAGAGGGAGACGAGCACGGCGCAGCCCACGGTGATGCCGAACTGGTAGAAGAAGCGGCCGATGATGCCGCCCATGAAGGCGACGGGAACGAAGACGGCCAGGATGCTGAAGGTGGTGGCCATGACGGCCAAGCCGATCTCGTCGGTGGCCTCGCGGGCGGCGGTGTAGTGGTCTGCGCCTTCGTGCATGTGGCGCACGATGTTTTCGCGGACGACGATGGCGTCGTCAATGAGCAGGCCGATCGCCAGCGACAGGCCCATCAGCGTGAGGATGTTCAGCGTGAAGCCGAAGGCCTTCATGGCGATGAAGGCGCTGATGACGGAGACGGGCAGCGCTAGGCCGGTGATGACCGTGCTGCGCCAGCTGTTGAGGAAGAGGAAGACGATGAAAACGGTGAGCGCGCCGCCGAGGATGAGCGTGAGCTGCACGTCGTGGATGGATTCGCGGATGAATTGCGAGCGGTCCACGACCATGCGCAGCCGGATATGCGGCGGCAGCTCGGCGTTGATTTTTTCCACGGCGGCGGCGACTCCGTCGGCCACTTCGACGGTGTTGGCGCCCGACTGCTTGACGATGTCGAAGGCCAGCGCCTCGCGGCCGTTGATGAGGGCAGCGCTGCGGCGCTCCTCGATGCCGTCCACGACGCGGGCGATTTCCGGGAGGTAGACGGGGCGCCCGTTGCGGACGGCGACGATGAGATCGCGGAACTCCTCGACCGAGCGGAATTTGCCGGCGACTCTGACGAGGGGTTCGCGCGCGCCCTGCTCGAGCTTGCCGGCCGGCACGTCCAGGTTCTCGCGCTGGAGTGCGGCGGCGACTTCGGCGTAGGTGAGGCCCAGGGCTTTGAGTTTGTCGCGGTCCACGAAGACCTGGATTTCCCGGCGGGCCAGTCCGACCAGATTCACCTGTCCGACGCCGGGGATGTTTTCCAGGCGCTTCTTGATGATTTTTTCCGCGACCGAACTCAGGGTCTTGATGTCGGCCGAAGGGCTTTCCACGGCGACGGAGACCACGGGCATGGCGTTGAAGTCAATGCGCTGGATGACCGGCTCTTCCATGTCGCGGGGAAAATCGGCCCGGATGGCGTTGATCTTGGCCTGGGCGTCTTGCTGGGCGGTATGGATGCTGGTGCCGAGGCGGAATTCGACGATGATGGCGGACATTCCCTCGGTCGAGGTCGAGCTGATGTGGCGGACGCCGGGGATGGTGTTAACGGCTTCCTCGATGCGTTTGGTGACTTCGCGCTCGACGGTTTCCGGGGCGGCGCCGGGGTAGAGTGTCTGGATGGTCAGCACCGGAAGCTCGACGTCGGGGAACTGGTCAATGCTGAGTTCGCGGTAAGAATACAGTCCCAGCGTCACCAGGGAGACCGCGATCATGGTGGCGAAGACGGGCTGCTTGATGGAGAGATCGCTGAGGAACATGGACGCTAGCCTCCGCCGGGGGCGGGCCGCACGCGCGCTCCGTCGCTCACTTCCACGCTGTGCTCGGCGATGAGCAGTTCGCCCTCCCGCAGTCCTTCGGTGATTTCCCATTGCCCGTTGCGCTCGCGGCCGAGGCGGACCATCCGGCGGACGGCCTTTCCGTTCTCGACCACGTAGACGAAGGATTGCCGGGCGGAGGTGTCCTCGCGATGCACGGCGGAGGAGGGAATGAGCACGGCGCGGCGTTCGGCGCCGGTGCGGATCTCGCCCTGGGCGAACATCCCGTCCTTGAGGGCGCCGCCGGGATTGGACACCTGGATACGCACCTTGGCGGAGCGCGATTGAGGATCCACGGCGGGGCTGATGTCGATGACGCGTCCTTCAAAGTCGCGTCCCGGGTAAGCGGCCACCGTGAAGGTGACCTTCTGGCCGGGCCGGATGGCGGCCAGCTCGACGGAGGGGACCTGACTTTCCAGTTCGAGGCGCCCGTTGTCGACGAGCGTGAAGACGGCCGTGGGCGGTTCGACGTAGGCGCCCACGTTGACGAACTTGCGTTGGATCTCGCCGGCGACGGGGGCGCGCACCACGGTGTCATGGAGTTTCTTGCGTGCGACCGCGAGCGCCGCGCGCGCCTGTTCGAGCTGGGCGGCGGCGAGGGAGACCTGTGCGGCGGCGTCGCGCTCGGCCAGTTCGGCGGCCTTCAGGTCCTTGTCGGTGATGCCGCCGGAGCGGAGGAGATTGCGCGCGCGCTCCCGTTCGGCACGGGCGTGCGCCTCGACGACGCGGGCGCGCTCGAGGCCGGCCTCGGCGACTCTGACGGCGGTTTCGGCCTGCTGGAGGGCGAGGCGGTAGGGCTCGTCGTCCACCCACAGCACGGGCTCACCTGCGGCTACGCGATCCCCTTCTTCTTTCGGGAAACGGATCACGCGGCCCGTGGTTTCGGCCTTGACGTCCACGCGACTGCGGGAGACCAGGGTGCCGGTGACGGGGACCACAGGGGCGAAGGGTTGTGCGGCGACGCGCAGCACGCGCACTTCGACCGGCGCGGCCTCGGCGGCGCGAACGGGTTGGGGCTGCTCGCGGCGGCATGCACCGACGGCCAGGGCTGCTGCCACTGCGGCCGCCAAGAACAGCGGTTTTCTGGCAGGGCCCGCTGTGAACGTCTGCTTCACTTTTCCTCCGGTCTGCGTCCGATCGCCCACAGGAGATTGGCGCGGGCGACGGAGTAGTCATGGAGCCCTCGCAGCAGGTTGGTGCGCGCGACGGTGAGGGCGGTCTGCGCGTCCACGACGTCGAGCGTAGTGGCGGCACCGTATCGGTAGTTGTCCTGGGTCATCTGGAGCACGCGCTCGGCCTGGCGGACGTTGGCGCGGGCGGCTTCGACCGTTTCCCGGGCCGCTTTCAGATCATCCAGGGCCTGCTGCAGCGTCAGGCGCACCTGCTGCTCCACCTTTTCCCGTTCCAGGCGCGCGGCACGCCGGGCCGCAGTCGCCTGCCAGACAAGGCCGCTGCGGCGGAAGCCGTCAAAGACGGGCAGGGTGAAGTTGACGCCGACGATCCAGCGGACGAACTGCGAGTTGACGAGGTTTTCCGGGAGGCGCGCCATGACGCCGTAGGAGCCGGTGAAGTCGGCGCGCATGCGGCTTTCGGCGCGCGCGAGCTCGAGCTGGGTTTCGGCGCTGCGTTCGGCGATCCGCAGGCGGACCAACTCGGGCCGCCGGCGGAAGGCTTCTGCCGCCAGAAGTTCCAGGTCCCACTGCTCCCAGGGAGGGGCGTCTTCGAGCGAAGCGGCCAGACGTGTGGGGAAATCTATGGGGCGCACCAGGTAAAAATTCAGCAGGGCGCGGGCCTGGCGGATGGCGTTGCGGGCCCGGACGAGGTCGGGTTCGCCGTTGGCCAGCGCCACTTCGGAGCGGAGCACGTCCACTTCGGTGGCCACGCCGTTCTGGTAGCGGGCGCGGGCCATATCCAGGTGGGCTCTGCGCTGGCGCTGTGTCTCCTCGACGAGGGTGAGGTAGCGTTCGGCCCAGAGCAGGTCGTAGCAGGCGCGCACCACGCTCAGGGCCAGGTCCTGGGCGGCGCGGTCAATGTCCACGGCGGAGCCCTCGGCCTCGATCGAGGCCAGCCGCAGGGCCGTGCCGACCTTGCCGGCGGTGTAGAGGGGCTGCTTGAGCGTGACGTTGTAGTCGAAGAGATTCACGCCCTGGGGGACGAGGGCGTTGCGCAGCTCTTCCGGGAATTTTTCGATGCCGGAGGCGTTCAGCAGGCTGGGATCACGCCACCGGGTGGCGTTGACGTGGATGGCCACGTCGGGCAAAGCCTGGGCGCGCACCTCGCGGATCTTGCCCTTGAGCGCCTCGGCGGCGGCGCGGGTCTTCTCCACATCGGGGTGGCGTTCCAGGGCGATGCGCACCGCCTCCTCGATGGTGAGGGGGCGGTCCTCCGGGGGCGCCGGAGCGCCGGCGAAGGCCACCAGGGAAGCCAGGCACAGGAAAACCGTCCTCATCTTGTTTTCCTACTGGTCGGTTTAACAGCGCACCCGTCGAAGATCAACTCCACGATGCGGCGGGCCAGGTTGCGGTCCAGCGGCGGCTCACCCGTGAGCAGGTAGCCCATGGTGTAGATCATTTGCACGCCGGTCAAGGCTTCGGCGATCGCCTGAGGCGCACCTTGGATTTCGCGGTTCCGGACGCCTTCGGCCACGATGCCGGCGAGCACGTTGATCCATTCCTTGCCGAGCTGCACGTAGTCCAGATCGGGCGCCTCCCGGCGCGGCGCAAACAGCAGGCGGAAGAACAGGACCGAGAGGCTGGGATTTTTCCGCGTCAACTCGAACTCCGACGCCAGGACCTCGGTGAGTTTCTCGCGGACGGTGCGGCCGCGCTGAGCGGCGAGCAGGATCTGCTTGCGGCTTTCGTTGCAGGCATCGAGCAGCAGTTCGCGGTAGAGCTGGTCCTTGCTGTCGAAGTGGTAGTAGAGGACGGGCTTGGTGACGCGGGCGCGCTCGCAAATTTCGCGGGTGGAGGTGGCGGCGAAGCCCTTCTCGGCGAAAAGCTCGACGGCCGCCTGCCGGATCGCTTCCCGGGCGGGTCGCTGGTGCATACCGATCAGTATATAAACGGCAGATGCGGGCCGTCAACTCCTGCGATTGCTTTACCGGAAGTACAGCACGTCCGGCCGGATGATCCCGGTCTCGGGTACGTACGAGCAGGGCCCGCAGTCCTGCCTGTAATCGGGGCGCGCGCGGCGCACGAGCTCCGGGATTTTCTCCGGATCATCGGGGCGATGGTAGGAGGAAATGGCGAGGCGGGGCTTGAAGCGTGCGAGGGTTTGCCGAGCGCCCAGCAGAGCGCGCTGCTCGGCGCCTTCGATGTCCATCTTGATGAAATCCACGCGGGGCAGGCGCAGCTCTTCGACCAACCGATCGATGGTCGTCAGGGGAACCTCGACGCCTTCCGTGGATCCGGGGGGGTGCAAGACCAGGGTGTCGGCGGCGGGGTTGTGCGGCACCAGGCGGATCTTCATCGTGCCTTCGGAATCCCACACGCCCTTGGGGTACACGATGACCCGGCCCGAGGCGGTTTCGGCCCGGAGGTTCCTCCGGAGGCACTCGAGGTTCTCGGGAGCGGGTTCAACGGCCACCACGAGGCGGGCGCCGGACCGGAGCGCCTCGCGTGTGTAGACTCCGACGTTGGCGCCGCAATCGAGGACGATATCGCCGGTGCGCACCGCCTGGTGCCCGGTACCGTAGATTTTCAGCTCCTGCTCGGCGAGGTTGAAGGGCAGACCCCAGTCGGCGCCCTCGGGGATCCAGAAAAGGCCGTAGGGGGTCTGCCACAAGTGGAAACCGCCCGGATCTTTTTCGAGCAGGCGGCTGGCGGCGAGGATGCGGTCCTTGGCGTCCATCAGGCGGCGGGCATGGGACTCGGCGCGGACGGCCTGCCGGAGAGGGCAATGCGGGCTGCGGCCGATGACAACCAAGGCCGCCAGCCGTACGGGAGTAATCGCCAGCGCGGTGCTGACCGCGAAGATGGCGGCGAGCACTGCGGCCAGCCCTTGCGGTGCTCTCGGGCCCTTCACAGCCTGAATATAGCACCCGTTCGGCACGGGCATAACGCGGCTGCCTGAGTGGCGCGTTGGTTGCGACTACACTGGAGGAAGAATGGCGGGCTTGGGACTGATCGCGGCGGGCTTGCTGCTGGCGGCCGGCTCGGGTTATGCGCAGGCGGGGCCGATTCGGAGGCAGGTCCCTGCGCCGGCCGGCTCAAAGTGGCCGCTCGAGAGGATCGCGATCGAAGGCAATCGCCGGTATGCTCAGGAGCAGATTCTGGCGGTGGCGGGCCTGCAGCCAGGTTCACCTGCGGGGCGGGAAGAATTCGAAGCGGCGCGGGAGCGGTTGCTGGAGACAGGAGCCTTCGAGAGCATTGCCTACCGGTTCCAGCCCGGTCCAGACGGGAAAGGGTACGCAGTGACCTTTGAAGTAGCGGAAGTCGAGCAAGTGTATCCGTTTCGTTCCGAGCGACTGCCGCTGCCGGAGGCTGCGCTGCCAGCGATCGTGCGCGGGGCGAGTCCTCTGTTCCGCGACACTATTCCGGCGACGGACCGCGCGTTGAGACGGTGTACGGAGGCGCTGGAGAAGGCGCTCGCCGACCGCGGTATGCCGCAGGCGGTTGTGGCGCGCCTGACGGCGGATGCTCCCGACCGGCTGGTGATCGTCTTTCAGCCCGCAGCGCCGCCTCCGGTCATTGCGGAGGTCCGCTTCCGGGGAAACCGGATCTTGCCGGAGCTTGTGCTGCGGAACGCGATTTCCGGGGTCGCCGTCGGCGTCCCTTACAGCGAGACGCGGATGCGCCAGTTGCTTGAGAACAGCATCCGGCCGCTGTACGAAGCACGCGGGCGGCTGCGGGTGGCGTTTCCCAGCGTGCAGGCGGAGAAGTCGCCGGTGGTGGACGGTGTGGTCGTGACGGTGGAGGTCAGCGAAGGGGACACGTATGCGCTGGGTGAGGTGAGCTTTGCAGGGGAAGGCGTCCCGCTGGACGAACTGCGTGAGGCGGCCGATTTCCACAGCGGCGAGCCGGCGAATTTTTCGGCGATTGCCGAAGGCCTCGAGCGCATTCGGAAAGCACTGGGCCGGAGAGGGTATTTGCGAGCGGGAGTGGAGGTGGAGCGGGAGATCCGCGACGAGGGAAAGACGGTGGATCTGCGGGTGCGGGTGAGCCCGGGGCCGCAATTCACGTTTGGGAAGCTGATCATCCAGGGGTTGGACATCAACGCTGAGGCAGCGGTCCGCCGCTTGTGGACCCTGAAGCCGGGAGCGCCGTTTGACGCCTCTTATCCTGACTTGTTCCTGGAGCGGATTCGGGAAGGCGGCGTCTTCGACAACCTGCGCAAGACGAAGTCGGTTCTCACGGTCCTCGAAGAGAGCCGCACCGTGGATGTGACGCTCATCTTTGGCTGAAAGTGAAGATACAAAAGGAGCCCGCTGAAGCGGGCTCCTTGCCGCGTGACTCAGGTTTGACCCTGTGTTTGTGCCTTAGGGGTCCCCTTCGCTTCGGGGTTCTCGCCCTTATCGTATCACGCCGTCGCCGGCCTCGCTTTCGGCGGCTCCGTATTCCTTGAGCTTGTTGTGGAGAGTCTTGAGGCTGATCCCGAGGATCTCCGCGGCGCGGGTCTTGTTGTTCCGGGTGTGTTCGAGGGTGCGAAGGATGAGGGCCTTTTCGGCTTCGTCCACCGTGGTGCCGACGCGGAGTTTGACGACCGCCGGGTCGTCGGCGGGGCTGGGAGCCGCGGGACGGACCGGGGTACCGAAGTGAGCCGGCAGGTGCTCGACACGGAGGGGGCCTTCGGCCGCGACGATCACGGCGCGCTCCAGCACGTTGCGCAGCTCGCGGACGTTGCCCGGCCAGTCGTAGAGATGGAACAGCTTCATCACTTTGTCCTCCACTTCGGTGACGCGGCAGCCGTGTTTGCGGTTGAGATCGGCGACGAGCGCCTCACACAGCGCGGGGAGATCCTCTTTGTGCTCGCGCAGCGGGGGCAGGTGGATGTGGAAGACGTTGAGGCGGTAGTAGAGGTCTTCGCGCACGCCGCCTTTCTGAAGCGCCTCTTCCAGGTTCTTGTTGGTGGAAGCGATCACGCGCACATCCACGAGGATCTCGGTTTTGCCGCCGAGGCGCCGGACGCGGGAGTCTTCCAGCACGCGCAGCAGTTTAGCCTGGGTGGCGACGGGCATGTCGCCGATCTCGTCCAGCAGCAGGGTGCCGCCGTGGGCAAGTTCAAAGCAGCCCGCGCGGCGCTCCATGGCTCCCGTAAAAGCACCTTTTTCGTGGCCAAACAGCTCGCTCTCCATGAGCGTCTCGGGCATGGCGGCGCAGTTGACCGCCACGAAGGGTCCTCCGGCCCTCGAGCTGAGGGCGTGGATGGCGCGGGCCACCAGTTCCTTGCCCGTGCCGCTTTCGCCGGTGATGAGCACGGCGGCTTTGCTCGGCGCTACCTGCTGAATCAAGGAGAAGACCTGCCGCATCGGCGCGGAGCGACCGACGAGTTCGCCGAGCCGGCCGTGATAACTGAGCTGGCGCTGGAGCCTTTCGGTCTCCCGGGACAGGTGGCTGTGCGCCACGGCGCGTTCCAGCAGCACCCGAAGGGCCTGGGGGTCGAGGGGCTTTTCCATGAACCAAAAGGCGCCCAAGTCGTGGACCGTGGACACGGCGGTTCCCACATCGCCGAAGGCCGTGACGACGATGGTGGTGCAGCGGTCGCCGCGGGCGGCGAGCTGGCGGAGCAACTCCGCCCCGTCCATGCGAGGCATCATCAGGTCGGTGACGATGACGTGCACCGGAGCGGCTGCGAGTTTTTCGAGGGCTTCAAGCCCGTCGGCGGCGGTTTCGGTTTCGTAACCCCAGGCCGCGATCATGCTGGCCAAGCCCAGCCGCTGGCTTTCCTCGTCATCCACGACCAGAATGCGTGCGCTGTCGCGTTTCATCTGTCGCTATTGTAGCGGGCGCGCGGGAAAACCGGTCGCTGCACGGGTGTGCCCGCCGCGCGGCGGCAGGAGGGGTCAGATCTCGGCGGCGGGGGCCGGTTCGGGGACGGTCTCGACGCCGCCGAGGAGGATTTCCCGTTGCTTGAGCTCCCGGATGCGGTCGCGCAAGCGGGCGGCCTTCTCGAATTCAAATTTCCGGGCGGCCTCGCGCATGCGCTGCTCCAGTTCGGCGATGAGCCGCTCCCGCTCCTCGGCGGTGAGGGCCACGGCCTGCTCTTCCTCGGGCTCGAGGGCGACGGTGACGTAGTCGGCTTCGGCGATTGCGGCGAGGCTCATCTCGACGGGCTTGACGATGGTTTGCGGGGTGATGCCGTGGGTGGCGTTGTAATCCATTTGAATGCGTCGGCGGCGATTGGTCTCCTCGATGGCTTTGCGCATGCTGTCCGTGATCGTGTCGGCGTAGAGGATGGCTTTGCCGTTGACGTTGCGGGCGGCGCGGCCGATGGTTTGGATCAGGGAGCCTTCCGAGCGCAGGAAGCCCTCTTTGTCCGCGTCGAGGATCGCGACGAGGGAGACCTCGGGCAGGTCCAGGCCTTCCCGGAGCAGGTTCACGCCGATCAATACGTCGTATTCGCCGCGCCGCAGGTCGCGCAGGAGCTTGACGCGGTCCAGCGTGGCCACTTCCGAGTGGAGGTAGCGACAGCGAACGCCCACTTCGGAGTAATACTCGGCCAGATCCTCGGCCATGCGCTTGGTCAGCGTGGTGACGAGGACACGCTCGTTGCGTGCGGCGCGCCGGCGGATCTCGTCGAGCAGGTCGTCCACCTGGCCGCGTACGGGACGGACCTCGACCTCGGGATCCACCAGACCGGTGGGCCGGATGATCTGTTCCACCACCACGCCGCCGGCCTTGGTGAGTTCGTAGGGGCCCGGCGTGGCCGAGACGTAGATGACCTGGTTGACGCGGTTTTCGAACTCCTCAAAGGTGAGAGGGCGGTTGTCGAGGGCGCTGGGGAGGCGGAAGCCGTAGGCGACGAGCGTTTCTTTGCGGGAGCGGTCGCCGTGGTACATGCCGTGGAGCTGCGGAATGGTCTGGTGGCTTTCGTCAATGAAGATCAGAGCGTCGTGGGGCAGGTAGTCGAGCAGGGTAGGCGGGGGTTCGCCGGGCAGGCGGCCGGAAAAGTGCCGGGAGTAGTTCTCGATGCCGTGGCAGTAGCCGACCTGGCGGATCATCTCCAGATCGAACATGGTCCGCTGGTAGAGGCGTTGCGCTTCGACCAGCTTGCCCTGCTTTTCCAGTTCTGCCTTCCACCAGGCGAGCTCCATCTCGATGCTTTTAAGAGCCTGCTCCCGGGTCTGTTCGCTCATGACGTAGTGGCTCTTCGGGTAGATGGGGAGGCGGAGGTAGGTCTGGCGGACCTGGCCGGTGAGCGGATCGATCTGCGCCAGGGTTTCGATCTCGTCGCCCCACAACTCGATGCGGTAGGCGTAGTCCTCGTAGGTGGGGAAAATCTCGATGACGTCGCCGCGGACGCGGAAGGTTCCCCGGCGGAAGTCTTCGTCGTTGCGTTCGTAAAGGATCTCCACGAGGCGCCGCAGGATCTGTTCGCGCCGCACCTTCTGGCCTTTCTCGAGCATCAGCAGCATGCCGTAGTAGGCCTCCGGGGAGCCCAGTCCGTAGATGCAGCTCACGCTGGCGACGATAATGCAGTCCCGGCGCTCGAACAGCGAACGCGTGGCCGAGAGGCGCAGCTTGTCCAGTTCGTCGTTGATGGTCGCTTCTTTTTCGATGTAAGTGTCGGTTGCGGGAATGTACGCTTCCGGCTGGTAGTAATCGTAGTAGGAGACGAAGTATTCGACGGCGTTGTAAGGGAAAAATGACTTGAACTCGTGATAGAGCTGGGCTGCCAGGGTCTTGTTGTGAGCCAGGACGAGTGCGGGCCGGTTCACCCGCTCGATGACCTTGGCCATGGTGAAGGTCTTGCCCGAGCCGGTGACCCCCAGCAGGACCTGGTGTTTCTCGCCATCGAGAACGCCGCGCACCAGCTGCTCGATGGCCTGCTCCTGGTCGCCCCTGGGCTGGTAGTCGATCGCAAGCCGGAATCCCACAATTCCAGTATAGGGGCGCCGGCTTGCGGGGGAGCCCGCGGCGGACGTGCACGGGGATTCGCGGATGCGCTACGCTTCCCAGTTTGGGAAGTCAGGTGCGATGAAAAGCTACCGCAAGGAGTTGTGGTTCGAGACGCCGACACGGCGCGCGTTCATCAACATTACGCCGCAGGTGCGCAAGTGTGTGGAGGAAAGCGGCGTCCGGGAAGGGCTGGTGCTGGTGAACGCCATGCACATTACGGCTTCGGTGTTCATCAATGATGACGAACGGGGCCTTCACCAGGATTTCGACAAGTGGCTGGAAAAGCTGGCGCCGCACGAGCCGGTGTCGCAGTACCGGCACAACGATACCGGGGAGGACAACGCGGACGCCCACCTGAAGCGGCAGATCATGGGGCGCGAGGTCGTCGTGGCGATCACCAACGGGCAGCTGGATTTCGGACCCTGGGAACAGATTTTCTACGGTGAGTTCGACGGCCGCCGGCGGAAGCGAGTCCTGGTGAAAATCATCGGGGAGTGAGGGCGGCAGCCGCGCGGGTCCGTCGCAAGCCGACGGCACTGCGGACTTGCCGTCGGCCAAGGGCACGAACTTCTTACATTTTGTAGAGCATCCAGTAAATGATTACACCGGTGACGCTGACATAGAGCCAGACGGGCAGCGTCCAGCGGGCCAGGGCGCGGTGACGTTCGAAGCGGCCGCGCAGCGCGCGGCTGAGCGTGACGACGGCCAGCGGGGGCACCACAGCGGCCAGCAGGGTATGCGTGAAAAGGATGGTGAAATAGACGGTGCGTACGGCGCCGGTTTTCTGGAAACGGACCGAACCGACGGCGCCGTGATAGATGAGGTAGCTCGTCAGAAAGAGCACCGAGACGCCGAAGGCCGCGAGCATCGCCGCCTTATGAGCTGCCGCGCGGCGGCGGCGGATGAGGACGTAGCCGGTAACCAGCAACGCAGCGGCGGTGGCGTTCAGGGCGGCGTTGAGCGCCGGCAAGTCGCGCACGTCCATCAGGCGGGCTCTCTGCGGAGGGCCTCGACGTCGGCGCGGATCTTGTTGAGATCAATCCCGTCCGAAGTCGGGTAATAGGCGCGGATACGGCCTTGCCGGTCCACGAGGACGAAGTGAGTGTTGTGGTTGAGGCTGCCGTCCACGTCTCCCAGCTTGAAGGCATTGCGGCTCAAATTGTGGAGCGCCTCCCTGGGGCCGGTCAGAAAATACCAGCGGCCTGGTTGAGCCTGGTAGCGCCGGGCGTAGGCCGCCAGGACCTCGGGCGTGTCGCGGACCGGGTCCACTGTGAAGGAAACCAGGCGCAACTCGGGGATATCCGCGAGGGAGTTCTGAATCAGCCGCATCTGGGAGCTCATTCGAGGGCAGGGTCCGGCGCAGTTCGTAAAGATGAAATCCGCAATCCAGATCTTGCCACGGAGCGCGTGGCCGCGGAAAACCTCGCCCGTTGCGGCGGTAAGTTCAAAGTCGGGAACCTCCCCGTAGACGGGGAGCGAGACCGGCTTGCGCGTGCAAGCCGAGGCCAAAACGAGGAGCGGCAAAATCAGATGCGTTCGCTTCATGCAGTACTTTGCGCCGGCCGGCGGCGGACCGCCATGGTGGCAAGCGCCAGCAGCGCGGCTGCGCAGGAGACCGTCACCACGAGGCTGAGGCGCAGATCCGGGCGCGGTGGAGCGCCCGACGGATCCAGGGCGTGCCGCAAGGCCGCCATCTCATAGGTTAGCGGATTGACGGTCATGACCGCCCGGATCCACCCGTGGGCCTGCTGCATGGTGAACAGAGATCCGGAAACCATCCACAGGGGCACCAGCAGCAGATTGATGACGGCGTGAAAACCCTGGGCGGAGTCCATCCGCCAGGCGAGCGAGAATCCGAGCAGGGTGAGCGTCATCGCGATCAGGAAGATGACGGCCGCGGTCGCGGCGAGAGAAGCGGGGGTAAACGAGATACCCGCCACGGGGCTGAAGGCGAGGAAGATCAGGCCCTGAATCCAGGCCAGCGTTCCGGAGCCGAGCGTCTTGCCGAGGACCAGCGCGTTGCGCGGCGCCGGGGAAACCAGCATGGAAAGCAGAAAGCCTTCGCGGCGGTCTTCAATCAGCGACATGGTGGAGAAGATCGCGGAGAACATGACCGTCAGGGCGAGGGCGCCGGGGAAGAAGAAACGGAGGTCTCCGAAACCGGATCCGATCAGCAGCCAGAAGACGAGCGGCGAGCCCACGAAACCGAAGACGCGCGCCTTCTCGCGCCAGAAGCGCAGAAGTTCTCTGCGCCAGAGCGTCCAGACGGGCAGCCAGAAGTTCCCACCCGGCATATCAGCGGCCGCCCTCGATGCGGATTCCGGTTTCGTCCAGGAAGACATCCTCGAGCGTCGGCTTGTGCAACGCCACGGAGGTGATGGCGCCCGGAAACGCTTCGACCACCTCGGTGATGAAGCGGTGGCCGTTGGGGATCTCGACGCGCAGGGCGCCGTCGGCCACCCGAGGCTCGAGCCGGAAGCGGTCACGAATGCGCCGGGCCAGCTCTTCGGGCGCGGGCGCTTCCAGCACCACGACGTCCCCGCCGATGCGGGCCTTGAGCTCCGCGGGGGCACCCTCGGCGACGATGCGTCCCTGATGGAGGAGGACGAGACGGTCGCATTGTTCGGCCTCCTCGAGGATGTGGGTGGTCAGTAACACCGTGACCTCGTGCCGGTCCCGCAGGTTCCGGAGGTGTTCCCACAGCTCGCGGCGAGCTCCGGGATCGAGGCCGCTCGAGGGCTCGTCCATGAGCAGCACTTCGGGCCGATGAAGGAACGCCTTGGCGAGTTCCACGCGGCGGCGGAGGCCCCCCGAAAGCGTTTCGACGAGGTCGCGCCGCCGGGCTGCGAGTCCCAGTGCGGCGAGGACCGATTCGAGCCGGTCTTTCAGAACGGGTCCGGACATCCCGTAAAGGTGTCCCTGGCTTTCCAGGTTCTCCTGGACCGTCAGCTTTCTGTCCAGACTCTGGGACTGGAAGACGACTCCGATGCGGCGGCGGACGGCGCCGGGATCGCGATCCACTTCGAAGCCGGCAATTCGGGCGCGTCCGGAGGAAGGCGCCATGAGCGTCGAGAGGATGCGGAAGAGGGTGGACTTGCCGCTGCCGTTCGGGCCGAGGAGTCCGAAGATTTGCCGCCGGGAGACGTGAAACGTCACTCCCGACAGCGCAGCACGAGAGCCGTAATGGTGAGACAGATTTTCGACTGCAACGATCACAGTCCCGGCCTGTCAACCAGCATCAGACCGTAGAGCAGCGGCAAGTAGAAAACGGAGGCGAGCAATACCTGGCGAGCCCGAGCCGCTGTTGGTTGGATGGCGGCACGCCAGCCGGCGGCAAAGTAGAGCGAGCTCAGCAGGAAGGCGCCCGCCAGGTAGAGCTTGCCGGTCATGGCAAGAAAGCCGGGCAGCAGGCTGGCCGGAATCAGCAGGAGGGAATACCACAGGATCTGCCGCGCCGTGGAGCGGCAATCGGGCTCCACGACGGGAAGCATGCGGATGCCGGCGCGGGCGTAATCGCTGCGATACATCCAGGCGATCGCCAGAAAGTGGGGGAATTGCCAGAGGAACAGGATGGCGTAGAGCGCCCACGCTTCGGGGGTCAATTCCCCCCGCGCCGCAGCGTATCCGATCAGGGGCGGCATGGCTCCCGGAATCGCGCCGACGGTGGTCGAGAGGGGCGAGCGTTTCTTTAAAGGGGTGTAGAGCAGCAGGTAGCTGAGCAGCGTGGCGAGGCCCAGCAGGGCGCTGAGCCGGTTCACGCCCCCGTACAGCTCCAGGAACCCGGCCAGAGAGAGCGCCGCCCCAAACAGGAACGCCCGGCCCGGGGCAACGCGTCCGGCAGGAATCGGGCGGTGCTGGGTGCGCCGCATCAGCGCGTCTTCCCGGCGTTCATACCACTGATTCAACGCCGCAGTGCCCGAAGCCAGCAAACCGGTGCCGAGCAGCGTGTGCAGCACGACGGCAAAGTCCCAGCCTTCCCGCCGGCCGAAGCAATACCCGACCGCCGTGCTCATGAGGATGAGCCATGTGATCGAGGGCTTGGTCAGATCCAGATAGTCTTTCATCGCTGCTGCGCCGGTGGTCCGGTCGAAGACGGAAGAGGGCGGGCGAAAGGCCCTGGCCGGCGCCCCCCCGAAGCTCTCATTCTACCCCTTGTAAGTGAAGTCTGCCGTCTTGGTCTCTTTCGGCGCCACCGTGATCTTGAGTTCCTGGGTGCCGTAGCGCTCGTGCCAGGCCTCCAGGGTGTAGTCGCCCGGGGGCAGCCCCTTAATGGTGAAGGTGCCGTCTTCACCCGTCACCGAGAAGAACGGGTGGGAGACCACGCCGATGTAGGCGCGCATCCAGGGATGGACGTTGCACTTGACGGGGATCATGATCTCCTCGCGGGCGAAGGTCTTGATCTTGGGCTCCGCGCCGGGAGGCTGCGATTCGTTCCATTCCCGGTTGATCTTCGGCAGCGGGTGGATGTTGTGGTTGGTGGGATCGCTGTTGATGATCTGGATCGGCTGGTTGGTCATGACGCCGATCACCCGGGGCCTGTATACGCACGTGTGCTGGTCCAGCTTGACGGGTTCGGAAGGCACGGGCCACTGGGCATTCGGCAAACCCGACTTGACCCACACGAACACGTTGCGTAACGTTCCGTTGTCGTTGATGACGACCTCCTCCGAACGCGGCGGCGTGGCATGTTGCCGGGCGCAGGCGGGGACGGCATCCATGCTGATGGGGCGCATTACGGGCCGGGTGCCGGTAAACAGCACCTTGCCGGTGATGGTGGCCGCGGTAGCCGGATCCACGACCGCAGTCGTGGCGGGAGCCGCTGCGGGCGCGGGCTCCTCCGTGCGGGCGGGTTCTTCCTTACGGGCGCAGGATGTCAACAGACCTCCTGTCACGAGTAACACAGAAACCCAAATTCTTGTTTTCATCCGATGCTCACCTCTTGGTTCGATTCATTGCCATTCCGTTGACGCCTCCCGCGGTTCCTCCTGCGGCGCGCAGGCGTGAGAGCTCGTCGGGAGTGAACTGGAACATATAGCGGACCAGCAGGTCCGCGTGATCTTTTTCATAGCCCTGGAAGCTGGCCGGCAAGGGGCCGGCAAAAACCCAGCGGTTGCCTTCGCGGGTAAACAAGCCGGAGGGCATGGCGGTGCCGGGCATCATCATGGCGGGGTCGAGAATCCACCGCAGCGTCCAGCCCGGCTTGAGGCGCTCCTTGGCCAGCAGGAAATTGGGGGCGGTGGCTCTGCGGTCGTGAGCGGGGTCTCCGGTGGCGTGGCAGCTCAGACAGGGAGCGCCTTCACTGGTGAACAACTGGCGCGCCATGAGCCGCTCGCGGTCCGTGAGGGTCTCCAGCCGCGGCGGAATGTAGGGCTGCGCCTGCGAGGACAGGGCTTCGAAGAAGCGCACCAGTTTCTGGATCTCGCCGTCAGAGAAATAGAAGGTGGGCATGCGCGCGCGCAGATAGGGGCGCACGCCGTTGCGGTTGGTGTCGGTGGTGCTCATGGCCGGGTTGGCGAGAAACTTCATCAACCATTCGGGATTGACGCGCGCCCCTTCGCCGATTAGGCTGGGCGGTTTCTGCTCTTTCCAGTCGGGCTCCTGGTAACGCGGAAGGGTATCGAAGACGGTCTTCTGGCCCACCATGAGCTGGTGACAACCCATGCAGTTGTACTTGCGCACGATCCACCAGCCTTCGACGATGTCGCGTTTCTGTCCCGCGGGGTTGTAGAAGTAGCGCGGCGGCAACGTAGACTCCACCGAGCCGAGCAGAAAGGTGGTCAGGGCATCAATCTCGCGGCGCGTCAGGTGGAAATTGGGCATCTTCAGGCGCTCGAGCTTGTCCGGCTTTTCCTTGCCCGAGTCAAAAACGGCCGGATCCTGCAGCTTGCGCTCAAAGAAGCCCTTGTGATTGTACCAGCCTTCTTTTTTGGCCTGGTGAGTCAGCAAGGCAAAGTCGAGACGCTCGATGGGCTTGGATCCCTCGGACGTCAGCTCGGTGCCGACGCGCTGCTCTTCCTCGAGACCTTTGATCTCGTGGCAGCCCGCACAACCGTAGAAGCGAACCAGAAACTCTCCGCGCGCTTTGAGTTTGGGATCCTCCAGGTAGGGCGCCGGAGGATAGGCGGCGCCTTCACGGCGGAGAGTCATCAGGTAGCTGGCGATATCCCGGGACTCTTCGAGCGTGAGGCGCAGGCTCGGCATGGGGGTCATCTGCTGGACGACGAGCTCGTGACCGTCGTTGGGGCACCGGCTGTGCTCAAAATCGAAGACGAAGGGCAGGCCTTTTTTCTTGTAATCTTCCTCGGTCAGATCACGCCGCTCCAGCGGGCAGTAGGGCAAGGTGCGTTCCCGCGGGTTATGGATCCATCGCACCAGATAGTCGTAGTTGACTTTTTCCCCGACGCGGCTGAGGTTGGCGGCGAACGTGCCGCCCATCTGATCGGCGCCTTCGCCGATGGAATGGCAACCCAGACAGCCGCGCGTTTCCAGGGACTCCTTGCCGCGCGCCGGGTCACCCGGCGGCTGCTTATCCAGCCGGCCGGTGACGCCGGACTGCCAGATAAAGGCGGCGATGGCGCGCACTTCCTCGTCGTCGAGGCGGAAGGTCGGCATTTTGGTTCCGGGGCGGAACTGGTGCGGATCCTTGATCCACACCGGCAGCCACTCTTTGCGCAATTTCATGCGCACTTCTTTGAGGCTGGGCCCGATCTTTTTCACTTCGCGAAGGAGGTTGCGGGAGCGGATGTCCAGCTGCTCGATGCGTGCGTTGATGTTGCTGATGCGGACCTTGAGGTTGTCGGCGTGCTGGTAGAGACGCTGGGCTTCGGCGTTGTCCCGGGCGCGGTCTCCCTTATCAATGCTGAATTTGATTTCGCGCTCGAACTCGGCCCGCTGCTGTTCGAGCTGGCGAATTTCCTGGCGGACGGCGGCCAACTCCTCCGGTTCGCGATCGTAGCCTTCATAGCGGTGGCAGCCGTTGCAGCCCCGGGCGCGGAAGATCTCGCGGCCGAGATTCAAGGTGTCGGCCATTTCGGTGATGATCTCGCCGGCGTGGCACTGCTGGCAGCCGGCCTCGAAGTTCTCGCGCTTGTAGAGGGGCCACAGCCAGTGCTTGTAGTAGCCGTGGGCTTTGGTGACGCTGCTGACGGCGATGCCGTTACCGTTGTGACACGGCGTGCAGCCGAAGCGTTCCGGGTCGTGGATGCGAAGCAGTTCCCGGTTGGGGTGGCTGGTGAACGCCGCTTCGCCGCCCATGGCGGCTTTCGTAAGCACGACCGGTTCGCGGATGCCCAGGTGACAGGATTCGCAGCGGTCCACCAGATCCACGTCTCGCACGTGGATCTGGCGGATCTCGATGGGAAAATTCTCGAGCTTGCGTTGCAGGCCCGCCAGAACGGTCGAGCTGACCTCCGGGATGCGGTCGGCCAGATACTGGTCCCGCTTGCGGCGCAGCTCATCGGCAGGGGCCATCAGCTCGACACGGCGTTGCAACAGCGCAGCCTTGCGGTCCTTCCACTCCCGCAAGTCCCGATCCATCTGGTCATAGGTGTAGCGGAGTTTGCGCACGGAGCCGTCGGGCTGGGGGAGCGTGACGGTGACCTCGCGCTGCTTGACGCGGGCGATGCGCTCGCGCAGCCGGTTCTTTTCGCGCTCACTGGAAGCGGTTTCCAGTTCGTAGGTGAGCGCGCTGATTTCCATGCGCACTTCCTGGAATTTCTCGTTGAGCGCCATGATCTGAGGAGTCAGTTTGCGGTTGATCTCCTCGTCAATGCGCCGCACTTCGGCGAGGACGCGCTGCTCGGCTTCCCGCACGGCCCGGTCGAGGGCCTGATACTCCGGCGAGGACCTGATGCGCTGCTCCATGGCCGCCTGGTCCGGCACCAGGGTGTTGAGAAAGGCGGCGTAGGTTTTTTGGAAGCGCTTCTGGTAGGATTTCCACGGCCGCATGGCGTAGATCTCGTCGTAGAGCGCCCACGCCAGCGACAGCACGAGCAGCACCGAGGAAACCAGCAGGGGCCGGCTCAGCGAGGAATCTACAATCGGATCTTTGTCCAGATCGTCGGGCTTCATATGTTGAACCAGGGGGTGACCCAGATGTACTTGATGCGAAACAGCAGGCGCAACAGCATCTTCACCGGCAACAACAGCATGGTGATCAGGAAGAACTGCATCACCCCATACTGCAGCAGGCTCATGCGGGCGTAGATTCTGCGGTTAAACGGGGTGAGGGTGATGAGCTTGTGGATCAGCCAGCCGGCGAGCACCACGTAGATCCCCATCACCACCGCACCGAACAGGCCGCGCACGGGCTGAGTCTTGATGCCGGGGATGTAGGAAAAGGGAGCGATGTCCGGCAGGTCGCGGTTGACTTCGAAAACGAGCTTGTTGTGATCCCAGGTCTGGCCGGGCCAGAACCACATCCAGCCGGGCCCGCGAATCATCGTGCCGATGACGATCATCGAGACCCAGAGGACGATGAAGCCGAAGATGAAGGTCAGGATGGCGAACTTGCGCTGGCGGAAGGTGTAATAGCCGTTGCCGAGCGGGTTTTCGTCAATGTAGGGGATAGCCATCAGTCCGAGGATGATGAGCGTGGGCATGACCACGCCGGCCATCCAGGGGTCGAAGTAAACCAGCATTTCCTGCAGGCCGAGGAAGTACCACGGCGCTTTGGCCGGGTTCATCGTCAGGTTGGGATTGGCCGGTTCTTCGAGCGGGGCGTCGAGCGTGATGGACCAAACCATCAGGATGAAGGTGACGATGATGGCGGCCAGGAACTCGATGCGCAGCAGGTAGGGCCAGACGTGAACCTCGCGCGGCCAGCCGGGCTTGTAAGGGAAGACCTTGCGGTGGTGCGTCTTGGCCATTTCGGGGTCGGCCTCCAGTTGCGCGATGAGGCGGTCGTTGGCAAAGGCCTGCCGCAGGCCGTACCAGGTGTAGAAGGGCACCAGGAACAGGAGCATCGTGATGGGGATGTTATCCGGGGTGGTGAGGATCGTCCAGAGCTGATGCCAGTCCATGGGTCCCTCCTCAGATCTTGCGCGGCTCCTTGATCTCGGATGCGAGCGTTACGGGGGCGGGGCCGGAGATGCCGCCGTCCTTCCGCACGCGCCAGAAGTGCACGATCATGAAGGTGGAGGCGATGATCGGGATGGCGATGCAGTGCCAGATGTAGGCCCGCAACAGCGCATTGGCGTCCACGATGGAGCCGCCCAGCAGTCCGAAGCGCACGTCGTTAAAGGGGGTCATGCCGAGCTGCGGTCCGAACGGTCCGTCGTGGCCGAGCAGCGGGGTGGCGCGCGCCATGTTGGTGCCGACCGTGACGGCCCAGAAGCCGAGCTGATCGTCCGGCAGCAGATAGCCGGTAAAGCTCAACAGCAGCGTGAGTACGAGCAGGATCACGCCCACCACCCAGTTGAACTGTCGCGGAGCCTTATAGGAGCCGGTCAGGAAGACCCGGAACATGTGCAGCTCGACCGTGATCACCATGAGGTGGGCGGCCCAGCGGTGCATGTTGCGCAGCAGCTTGCCGAAGGGGACATCGTGCTCGAGGTAGAGGATGTCGCGGAACGCGACCACCTTGGAGGGATGGTAGTAGAACATCAGCAGTGTTCCCGTGAACGCGAGCACGATGTAGAGGTAGAAACTGATGCCGCCCATGCCCCAGGTGTAGCTGTAGCGCACCGCATCGCGGTTGATCTTGGCAGGATGCAGATGCAGGAAGACGTTGGTCAGCACTCCCAGCGCGCGGCTCCGCGGCGTCTCGTCGTGCTTGACGCGCAGGATGGACTTCCAGAGAACGGTTTTCTGCGGCTGGCGGAGGGCCTTGATCTCCTCGATGGCGCGCTGGCGGATCGCCCGGGAGTCTTCGAGCAGCGCCGCCAGCGTGGAGCGCTTGCCGTTGCCGGGCGGAGCCTGTTGGCTCTGGCCTCCGTTCTTGCCGTCGGTATCAGCCATGGTGTGCCTCCCTAGACCCGGATGATGGCACCCGGGTCGTTAAACTGGGACCGCTCGCCTTTGGGCCACTTGTAGAGGCGGCTCAGATCCACAACGATCTGGCCGTCGGCGTCGAGCTCCACGTGGGCCCGGTCCATGGGGCGGGGCGCCGGTCCCTCAAAGTTAATGCCTTCGCTGTCGTAACCGCTGCCGTGGCAAGGACACTTGAATTTGTTTTCGCTCGGCTTCCAGTCAGGCGTGCAGCCCAAATGGGTGCAAACCGCGTAGATGACGAAGATCCCCTCGGTGTTGCGCACGACCCAGATGCGGTACTTGCTCTGGAAGCGCGTGTCCACGCCGAATCCGAAGTCGGACGGGTAACCGATTTTGAACGTGGTCTTGGGCTCGAACAGGGCGCGCGGGAAGAAGAAGCGGAGAAACATGAGGAAGTTGACGCCGAGGAAGCCCAGGACGGAAGCGGTGACGAACCGGCGCCGGCGGGAGATGACGTCCCGCTCGGGCTCCGGCTCGCGAGGCTTGCTGAACAGAGTTCGCAGCGCGTCAATCAGCCGCGGCTTCTGCGCCGACTGGCGCTCGACCGCGTCGGCTGGCTCAACGCTCGGAGCCGGCATAATCCCTCCCCGGGGTTACAGGAAGAGGAACGGCAGCCGGACGGGCGAGGACGTGCGAGTAGAATTCAGCTCAAAGCACGCAAAAACCGTACGATCAGTGCCGGCCTTCTGCCCCGGCCCGGCGCCCAGCCGCAGCCCCTCATTCCCAGTTTCACTCTCGTCTGAGATTTTACACCCTCGGGGGAAATTTGCAAGTGCGGGCCGGCCGTCTGGGTAAAAATCGTGAACCGACATCGCCGGCGGGGGCAGGAACTTGTTGTTGACGGGCCCGCGCCGCGGGCGTGCGCCTCCGCTGGGAGAAGCTGCCCGTGACGCGCCGGCCGGAGCGAGCGAATCTCGGCTAAGGAGGCAAACCATGAGACGCCGCAGGTTCCTGAAGTGCACGGCGGTCGCCGCCGCGCTGCCGGTATTGAATCCGGCCGGCTTTGGCGACGAAGACCAGGACACGTTCGTGCTGGAGGTTGAGGGCCTGGTTTGAGACGAGTGCAGCCACTCGGTCGAGGAGGCACTCTTAAAAGTGAAGGATGTCGTCAGTGTGGAGGTCCGCCTGGAGTCGGGTGAAGTCACTGTCGTCACCAAGGCGAAGCGGGTGAAGGCGGAGCAGTTGATCGAGGCAGTGAATGCGGCCACCGACAGCGCTCACACCTTCAAGGCCAGGTTGAAGAAGGGCCCGAAATAGCCGGTCCCGGGGTCCGGCCGGCTGAGGCGCGGAGGGGGGAACCGCAGCGGGCGGCACCGCCCGTTGAAACCGTCAGGCCCGCCGTTCGTCATATAGGACGGAACGCATTCAGACCATGGAGGTGTGAGAAATGCTCAGGAAGCTCTTGGTGTTGACTCTGATTCTGGGCGTTTCCATCGCCCTGGCAAAGACCTACACCATTAACATCGCCCGTCCGGCTCAGGTCGGCACGGCAGAACTCAAACCGGGTCAGTACAGCCTGAAAGTCGAGGGAAACAAAGTCGTGCTGACCAGCCGTACCGACCGGAACACGGTGGAGCTGGAGGCCAAGAAGGTAGAGACGGCGGAGAAGAAGTTCGACAACACGGCCATCGTGTTCCGCGAGGCGGAGGGTAAGACCACAATCCGTTCGATCGCGCTGGGCGGTAGCAACCTGCGCGTAATCTTCGAAGAATAGGCCGAAGCTGGGCTGGGGGCCCCGACGGTTCCGGGGCCCCGTAAGACCTTTTCAGGGGAGGGTTGAATTTTTTTTCACGCTCAGGGGGCTGAGCGCAGCTCCATCAGGTTGAGGCGATCGCGCCTTCTCAGTTCTCGGGCCGGGGGTTCGTTCGGCGGCACCGCTACCTCCAGGCGGAGGCCGGCGTGCCGCTGTTTCACTCGGACGGAAAGGCGGACGGCTCTACAGGCATATCGGCGAGCTCCGGGGCACGGAACAACCGTTTCCGCAGCGCCGCCCAGTCACGGAAGATGCGTGGATTTTCGAGCCAGACCGTCAGCCACAACAGGATTTCCTGCTTTTCGGCCTTTTTCTCCTGAGAGAGCCTCGGGTGCCTCAGGGCCAGGCGCGTGTGTTCCTTGCTGCTGAGGACAAGGCGGCGGGCGCGCCGGGCGCGCTCGCGGTCGCCGCGCTCCAGGGCCTCGGCGTACTCCCCCGCCAGCGCCGTGAGGGTACGTTCGAGTTCGGCCAGCGAGTCCTGCCGTACTCCCTCGACGAGCGGATGCAAGGGAAGGCCGGAGGCGCGGAGCAGTTCGCGCAGATAGCGTTCAGAGACCGGAGCCAGGCGCCGGCACAGTTCGTCCCACTCCGGCTCGCCGATGCGGGTGACCCGTCCTTCGGCCAGGTACTGCTCCAGGAGGCGCCGTTTGGAGGATCCGCCCGACCCCACGCCGGTATTTTCGAACGGCCCGCTGATGCTCGTCCAGCGTCCGGGAGAAGAGGTGGCGGCCGGAGCCGTCGGGGCGGGCGACAAAGTAGAGGTAGGGCGTCTCGGCGGGTTGGAGAGCCGCTTTGAGGGACGCCAGACCGGGGTTGGCGATGGGGCCCGGCGGGAGGCCGGCATGCTGGTAGGTGTTGTAGCGATGAGGGTGTTCCAGGTCGGAGCGGTACAAAGCGCCGCGGTAACGGTCATCGAGCAAGGCGGCGTAGATGGCGGTCGGGTCGCACTCCAGGCGCATCCCTCGCCGCAGGCGATTGCGAAAGACCGAGGCCACCAGCGGCCGCTCCTCCGGCAAGGCCGTCTCCTTTTCGATCAGGGAAGCGAGAGTCACGGTTTCGTGAACCGGCGCAGCAGTGTTGAGCCCGCTCCAGACGGCACGGAACCGGTCGGTCATCTGGCGGCAAAGCTGCGCGGCGGTCATATGCCGTGTGATGCGATAGGTGTCGGGGAACAGGTAGCCCTCCAGGGTCGGAGCCTCGGGAGCCAGGTCGCGGATCAGGGAGGGGTCGCGGGCGGTGCGCAGGAAGTCCTCCCCGCCGATCACCCCGAGCTGGTCCAGCGCCGAGGCAATGTCGAACAGGTTGTATCCCTCCGGGACGGTAAGCTCGTAGTAGAAGACGTCGCCCCGGACCACGCGTTCAAAGATCTGCCAGACGGAGGCGGGGCGCTCGAAGAGGTACTCGCCGGCCTGGAGGCGGTCACCGGGGCGCAGCGCGCGCGCCAGCAGCCATTGCCAGCGAAAGCGGATGACTCCGGCTTGGGTGAGGCGAGAGGCCATTGCCCCTACGCCCGCGCCTTTGGGAATGTCCACGATCACCGAGCCGCGGAAACCGCGGTAGGGCAGATACAGCGAGGCACAGGCTGCGGCGGCGGCCGCCGCGGCGCCGAGCGCCAGAAGCAGCGGGCGCCGGGGCAACCTCATGGAGAACCCGCCACACCGGGTAACGCGGAAAGCGTCTCCAGATAGCTGCTCAGCAGGATGACGGCCGAGAGCCGGTCCACCGCGCGGTTGCGCCTGGCGCGGCTGATGCCGCTTGCACGGAGCACGCGTTCGGCGGCCTTGGTGGTGAGGCGCTCATCCCAGAGGATGACCGGGCGCCCCGTGCGCCGCTCCAGTTTTTTTGCAAAGCGGCGGGCCCATTCCGAACGGCCGCCTTCGGCGCCGTCCATACGGATGGGGTTTCCGACCAGAACGACTGCTACCTGCTTTTCTTCCACCAACCGGGCGAGCCGATCCAAATCCTCACGCTCCGTGGTGCGTACCAGACTGTCAAGTCCCTGGGCCGTGAGCCGCAGTTCGTCGCTGAGGGCCAGCCCGATGCGCCGCTCGCCCAGATCCAGCGCCAAAATGCGTCCCGCAGCCGGTTGAGAAGGGATGTGCACGACTCTCGCATCATTATAGCCCGCGGTTGTTTCGGCGGCCGTGTTACACTAGCAGGCGAGCGGTCCCTCGCGGGGTTGGTCGGTGGCGGTCCTGACTCCCTCAGTTCAGACTCAGAAGATTCGTAGCACGGGGACGATTGTTCTGGCTCTGGCGGCGCTGGTGGCGCTGCTGTACTACGGCCAGGCTTTCTTCGTCACGCTGGCCATCGCCTTGATCATCGCCTTCATCCTCGAGCCGGGCGTGAACCTGCTCATGAAGGTTCGCCTCCCCCGGCCGGTGGCGAGCTTTGTCGTGTGCGTGCTGGCGCTTTTGGTGCTGTATCTGGCCGGATTAGGTTTTTACACGCAGCTGGCCGAACTTTACCGCGATCTGCCGGCCTACAGCCAGCGCATCGAGCAACTGGTGGAGACTGCGGCCACGCGGCTGGAGGAGATGGAGCGGTCGGTCTACCGGCTGATCGTGCCGCGGCGCTTGCGGGCGGAGGAAATGGAAGCCGCAACGCCGCCTCAGCCGGCAGCTTCGACCGTGCGGAGGCGCCGTTCCGCCGAGCCGCCGGCGCCGATTGCGCCGCCCGTGCAGGAGGTGCGGATTCTTCCGGAACGCTCGCCGCTACGAGCCTATTTGTACGCGCACCTCGGTTCGGTCTACCAGATGCTGCTGATGGCCTCGTTTGTTCCGTTCCTGGTCTACTTCATGCTGAGCTGGCGGGACCACATCCACCGCAGCTTCCTCCAGCTGTTCGAGGGGCAGGACCGGCTGGTGGCGGGCAAGAGCGTGGAGGGCATCGCCGCCATGGTCCGGGCGTTCGTGGTGGGCAATTTCGTGTTGTGGGTCATCCTGGCTACAGTCAGTTCGTTGCTGTTCTGGCTGTTCAAGCTTCCTTACCCGCTGCTGACCGGCCCGCTGAGCGGGTTGCTCAGTCTGGTGCCTTATATCGGGTTGCCGCTGGCCATGATCCCGCCTTTTTTTGCCGCGCTGACGGTGCATCAAAGCATGACGGCCTACCTGATGCTCGGCAGCGTGGTGGGCGTGCTGCACTTGCTGGCGCTGAATCTGCTGTATCCGAAGATCGTGGGTTCGCGGGTGCATCTGAACCCGCTGGTGGTCACGATCGCCCTGATGATTTTCGGCGTACTGTGGGGAGCGATCGGACTTGTACTCGCCATCCCGATCGTAGCCGGCGTGAAGGCGGTTTGCGATAACGTGACGAGCCTGCAGCCTTACGGCCGCCTGATGGGGGATTGAGTGGACTCGCGCTTCTGGGTGTTTGCCGGCGCCGGGGCGCTGATTGTGGCCGTCTTTGTCGCGGCGATCGTGTACCTGCAGTGGGGCGCCCACGTCGAACTCCAAGGTCGGATCGCGAAGGTTCGGATCGCCGCCGCCGACGAGGCCAGCTCGATTGTCGTGCTCGATTTTCGTTTCATCAACCCTTCGGACTACCCTTTCATCGTCCGCCGGGTGGATGTGTTCGTCGAGGACGCAAACGGCAAGGTGCACGAAGGAGCGGTCGTTAGTGAGGCGGATGCCAAGCGGCTGTTTGAAGCCCTGCCGCTGCTTGGCCAGAAGTACAACGAGTCGCTGCTGATTCGCACGCGGATCCGTCCGAAGGAGACGATGGACCGGATGGTGGCGGCGCGGTTCGAGCTTCCCGAGGCTAGCCTGGCCTCGCGCAGGCGCCTCTGGGTGCGGGTCGAGGATGTGGACGGAGCCGTATCGGAGATCGCCGAAGTGAAGTAAGCCGCCGCCGGGCCGCCCTCGAGGTGACCGCGGTCACGGGTTGCGGGGATGCAACTCGTAGATTGCCGTGCCCGCCGGAGTGCCGAACAGGCGGCGGAGTCGGTGCCGCCGGATTGCCTCACGCAATGCGATTCTGCCCCGATCCGGCAGAGGGCCCCAGTAATCGTCTGCCGCGGTCAGCGAAAGGTACCGGATCCGCAGCGGCCGGGCGAGGCGCTCGAACGAGGCAAGGAAGGCGGCGGCCGCCTCGGGCTGCTGCCGGTAATAAAACGTTGTGGGCACAATCAGGCGGGCGGCCCGCCGTCCGGTGTACAGGAACAGGGCAGTCTCATTGTGAGCAAACAGGCGCGCCTCGTGCGGGAGATGGCTTGCGATCCACCTATACGCCGCAACGTTATCTTTGTGGCGGGCGCGGGCGGTTTCCAGCCACGCGGGAAAGTAGCGCGCGTGCAGAGACAGGCCCAGGTAGAGGGCGGCGGCGACGCAGGCCGCAAGGCCGGCGAGGACGCCGGCACCCAGCGCGCGTGAGGAAGTTCGGGGAAGCCGGAGCGCGGCAACCGCCATGCGGCTCACGTGCCGGGCCTCGATGAAGGTGCCCGCCAACACGAGCGGCAGCAAGGGCACAAGAAACCGCTCCGTCGGCGGGTAGTGCCAGAGGAGGAGCAGCAAGGAGAACCCCGCGGCGAACAAGGCGTGCTCGAGGCACCCGGCGGCCCGAAGCAGGCGCGTGCAGCCGGCGATCGCCGCGAGGGCAGGCAGGCGGCAGGCCCACTTGAGCCAGGCTTGCTCCTCCGGGTTCGGCCAGATGAGGGAGCCGATGGCCGAGAGAAACTCGCCCAAGTTGCGCCACACGAGCAAGGGCAGATCCTGCCAGGAGAGCACGGCGAGGTGGTAGCCGACGTAATCGGTGTAGTAGAGCGTCACCAAGTCGGGCGCCTGAGTCCGGTGAGAAGACACCCAGAGGATCCACCCGGCTACGAAGGGCAGCATGGAGGCGGTAAACAGCGCGGCCTCCTGAAACCGTCGGCGGTGGCAGTACGCGGCGGGGACGGCCAGCAGAAGCACGATGCCGGCGGTTCGCGTCAGAAACGCGAGGCCGCCGACGGCGCCCGCCAGCACGGCCGCCCGCGGCGCGGAGGGGGCACGCCCGGCCAGGCAGAGCGAGATGAGACAAAGGGTAGTAAAGGGCAGCTCCGTCAGCAGCATCGTGCCGAGGGCGACGACCACCGGATGTAGGGCCAACACCGCACACAGAAGGGTGCATACCGGCCAACCGAACCCCAGGCTCCGGTAGAACCAAGCGGCGGCTCCGACGAACAGCGGCACCATCAGCCACGCCAAGGCAGCTGCGAGGGGAAGGTTGTCCGGAAAGCGAGGATGGACCTTCCAGACCAGAGAGAGCAACAACGGGTACAGCGGCGGGTACTTGGTCTGGTACGGTTCGCCCGGGAAATTCAAGAGCCGGTAACCGGAACCTTCGGCGATGGATTTCGCGGAGACCCAGTAGAGGCCGTCGTCGCTGCTGTAGTTGCCGAGCGCGGGCTGGTCACGGTTGATCCAGGCCAGCCGGGCGGACGGAACGAAGGCGGCGAGGAGCGCCGCGAGCAGAAGGAAGCGTATCGGCCGCATCACTGCGGCGTCCGGCTTCTTCAGAAGCCATCGGAAGCGCTGCATAACCGAATCGAGCGAGCACCCACAGCCGGGCCGGCGGGGCCCGGGAGGATTCCCCAACCGAGCCTATCGTCCTGAGCATGGCTTTCCCTGAGGGCGTGTCCGGGTCCAAGCACCCCTTCGGTATGATCGGGGATGTGCGGGCCGTGGCGGTGATTCCGACGTACAACGAGCGGGAAAACCTCCCGCTCGTTGTCGAGAAGATTCGGGAGCATGCGCCGCAGCTCGACCTGCTGATTGTGGATGACAACTCCCCCGACGGCACCGGGCAGCTTGCCGAGGAACTCGCGCGCGTTTCCAACGGACGGCTGGCGGTGCTGCACCGGCCCGCCAAGGAGGGCCTCGGGCGCGCCTACGTCGCCGGCTTCCAGCACGTGCTGGCGCGGGGTTACGACACGATTGTCCAAATGGACGCCGATCTTTCCCACGATCCGAGCTTCCTGCCGGCGTTCCTGGAAGAGATCCGCCAGGCGGATCTGGTGCTGGGTTCGCGCTACGTTCACGGGATTGCCGTCGTGAACTGGGATTTCAAGCGCCTGCTTCTGAGCAAGGCGGCTACCGCGTACGTACGACTCATCACGGGCATGCCGTTTACGGATCTGACGGGCGGTTTCAAGTGCTGGCGCAGCGAGGCGCTGAAAGCGATCGGGTTGAAGGAAGTGTTCGCCAACGGCTATCTGTTCCAGGTGGAAACCACGTACCGGGCCTGGAAAAAGGGACTTCGGATCAAAGAAGTCCCGATCATTTTTTTCGAGCGGAACCTGGGTCGCTCGAAAATGGACTTCGGCATTATTTGGGAGGCCCTCTGGGGAGTGATCCGACTCCGGCTCCGGAGCCACGCGGACCCGAAGGTTCTACCGCAGGGTAGCCAGGAATGCCGCTGAGCCGGCGGCGATCATGACTCCGTGAGGCAATTTGACGGCCGTGGGATGGCGCACGTCCAGCTCCTCGCGCTTCAGGTAGGGCGGCCGGAAGTAGAGCAACTCCTTCAACATGAAGCCGATGTTGCCGAGCGTACGGCGCAGGCGGCCTTTGAAGATGAGCAGCGGGATGGCGCAGAGTGCGCCCAGGATGCTGCTCATCAGGAAGATCCGGAACCAGTGGGCGGCGCCGACCGTGGCGCCTACGGCGGCCATTAGCTTCACGTCGCCAGCGCCCATGCCGCGCAGTGCGTACATGGGGAAGTAGATCAACAAGGCAAGGCCTGCCCCGCGGAGAGCGGTGGCCAGTCCGCTCCAGCCGAACTGGGAGGCGTTGAGCGCCACTCCGAACAGGAGCGCCGACAGGGTAAGCCAGTTAGGGATGCGGCGGTACCGGAGATCGTAGATGGCGGCCACCAGGACAGTGGCCGCCAGCAAGATCTGTTGCTCCAGGGGCGGCGGCGTCACCGCTGTAGTAATCGGCGGGAGGCGCCTCCTGCTTGAGCCGTCCCGAGTTGAAGCTCACGGGTGTTTACGGTACCGAAAAGCGCGCGATGTAGCCGTAAATCCCCGGCTCCTGGTTCCACCAGCGGTGCTGGAAGTCGTCCGCCCAAGAGCGGCTGTACTCCGCCGTGGCGAGTGTGCGCTCCACGGTCGGGATGAACGGCTCGTACCACAGCGAGGAACCCAGGTGGGCGTCGTCGGGCAGCCGGGCCGGCCGCACGACAAGGCGGACTTGGTTGCCAGCCTGGACGGCCAGGCGTTCCTGCTCCCGCACGACGGAGATCGGCGCGCGGTGCACGCCTACAATCCGCCCGAGCGCGGATCCAAAGCGATCGCGCAGCAAGTCCACGAGCGCCTCCTGCTGCGCCGCGGTCGCGTCCACGAACAGTACGCTCTTACGCTCCGTGTCGGGCAAGCCGAGGTGCGCGCTTCCCAGGACTACGGCGATGGCTTTGGCTCCGCCGAGCGCGACGCCGCGATAGTTTCCTTCCCGGACGCTCCAGGCCAACAAGGCTTCGCGCCCGCCGGTGGCCATCTCGCCGGAGTAGAGGCAGCCGCAGGTGTACACATGGCCCGAACGCACCTCGACGTAGTCACCCGTCACGGCGGCAGGCGTGGCGGCCAGGAGGGCTCCGCCGAGGAGCACGAGCAGGGCGAAAGACAGACTCACGGACTTCATGATCTCCACCTCCGTTTGTCCATAATTTACCACGGCCGCGGGTGCCAGGATCCGGCTGTCAGAGTCCGGAGGCGAAGCTGTGGTCGTAGCGGCCCTCGAGCACGGCTTCGAGGCTCAAGGTGCGGAACACGTGGTCGGGCTTGCCGTAGAGGGCGTAGACGGCGCGCGTCTGCTCGTAAGCCTGCGGCATGCGGGCGTAGAAATTGAGGCGCCGCGGGGCCAGCAGAGCCGCTGCTTCGGGAAGATCCGTGTAGCGCAGTATGCCCAGGAACCACGGGCCGTCGCTGTGGCTGGAGGGCGGATCCAGGAGGACGACCTGGTGCACGGAGGGCTCCAGAATGGCGGCGTACAGGCCGAGGATGCCGGAGACGCCCTTGCCGGCGACGGTGATGCGCCCGGGGTCCACGCCGTCCCGAGCGCGCAGCGCTTGAAAGGCGGCGAGCACGTCCATGAGACGCATGGAATCCACAGTGTGGCCGACAAACATGGCGTTGCGCAGCACCGACTTCCAGAACGTCTTTTCCCAGGGGACCTCGCCCACGCCGCGCGGGTACACCGCCATCCAGGCGGCGCGGCCGCGCTGGATGACCCCACGAAGCAGCGCCTGGATCGCGGCCGCGTCTTCCCCGTCGGAGGCGACGTACAAAAGGGCCGGCAGGCGTTCTGCCGCGTCCTTAGGTCTGTAAAACAGAGCCCGGAGCGTGACCTCCCGGCCTGTGTCGAGGACCAGCTCCTGCAAGGGGCCGGCGGTTGCCGGAAGCAGGCTCCTCAAAGCCACTTGTTGCGGCCGGCGCTCCACCGGGGCGAAGACTTTGGCTTCGAGCTGCTGCAATAACTGGCTCCGTCGCGCCTCCCAAGCTGCCAGCGACCGGAAGGAACCCGACGGCGGGCGCGGCGTGAAGCGCTCGTGGATGCGGTAATTTTCCGCATCCTCCGGGGGATGCCCGGCGAAGACGGCCAGGTTTTCGGCGGGCTCGTCCACGTAGGTCAAGTCCAGCGTTCGGTCCGCGGCGCCGAAGAAATAGCGGTCAAACCACCGGATGGCCTGCTCGCGGAGGAAGTCGGAATCTTGATGGCCTGTGTCCACAACGACGTTACGAAAATCATCCGGCCGGCCGTAGGAGCGGTACAGTCCGGCGATTCGCCGTTCAAATTCTTCGTATCCCGGGACCGGAAACAGCGCATCCTTGCGTCCGTGGGCGGTGAGCAACGGGCGCGGCGCAATCAAAGCTCCCAGGTGCATCAGATCGTGGCGCGCGAAGTTGATGGGGAACATACAGTCGCAGTGGCGCCGCTGGGTGTCGTCCTCGACCATGGCGGCATAGGTGCCGGTGCCCATCACCGGCACGACGGCTTGGATGCGCTCGTCCACGGCGGCGGTGAACCAGCTCATGGCGGCGCCCCCCGAGCGGCCGGTCATCCCGATACGGCTGCGGTCCACTTCGGGGCGCGTCTCCAGGTAGTCCAGTGCCCGGATGGCGTTCCAGACTTCGACGCCCGCAGGCGTGTAGGCGCGCGCGTACCAGTCGTACATCTCCTGGTTGGAAACCCCGTGGTGGAGGGCGAAGGTCTCCGCAATCTGGATCGGATCGAGGATCAACGCGGCATAGCCGTTTTTGGCAAACGAAATCCCGTGGCGCTGGTACATGGTTTTGGCGCCGTACGGGGAATAGCCGTGGCCGCAGACGTAGAGGATGCCCGGCACGGGGCCGGGACGGTGTTTAGGTAAATAGAAGTTCGCCGTCACGTAGAGCTTGGGGAGGCTTTCGAAGGCCAGTTTCTCGACGAGGTAGGCGCCGCGGTCGAGCGTGCCTGTGATGCGGGGATTGAGCGGAGACCGCTCCGGCCACGGCAGCAGGCCGAGCATGTCGCGCAGTTCTTCCCGGCGGCGCGCGCGCAGGGGCTCCCAGACGTCCCGGGAGGCGATCTCGGCAGCGGCGCGCTCCGTTACCAGACGCGCTTCGCGTTCGAGCCAGCGGCGGACCTCGGTGCGACTTTCGAGCATGCGCTGCCAGGCCGTCTGAGGAAGCGGGTTCTGTGCGGCGGCGATTGAGACCAGCAGCGCGGCAAGCAGGAACCTCATGGCCGCGATTATGTCACAGCTTCCGGTTTGGAAGGCTCGAGCGGGCAGGACCGCCTGAAAGGGCGCAGCCGGATGCAGCGCACAAGGCGGGAATCGGCGATAATCGGAACAGATGTTCCGGACCATCCGGGAGCAGATCGAGACGATTTTTCGGGAAGATCCCGCGGCGAAGAGCGTGCTCGAGATCGTGCTCTGCTATCCGGGCTTTCACGCCATCCTTCTGCACCGGCTGGCCCACCGGCTGTATCGCTGGCGGATTCCACTGATTCCGCGGGTGATTTCCCAGATCAGCCGGTGGCTGACGGGGATCGAGATCCACCCGGGCGCCAAGATCGGGCGGCGCTTTTTCATTGATCACGGCATGGGCGTTGTGATCGGCGAGACGACCGAGATCGGCGATGATGTGCTGCTCTACCAGGGTGTGACGCTCGGCGGCACGGGAAAGGAGAAGGGCAAGCGCCATCCCACGATCGGCAACCACGTGGTGATCGGCGCCGGCGCCAAAGTGCTGGGCAACATCCGTATCGGAAATCACGTGAAGATCGGCGCCGGCTCCGTGGTGATTCACTCCGTGCCGGACCACTCCACGGTCGTGGGCGTGCCGGGGCGCATCGTGCGCACGCGCGGCGAGCTGGTGGAGAACGAGATCCTCGAGCACGGCAAGCTGCCCGATCCCCAGGGGCAGGCGATCGAGGAGCTCACGCGCCGGCTCGAGCAACTCGAGCAACAGGTGCACGCGCTGCTGGAGGAGCGCGTGGGGGAGAAGCGGGCGCATTGACGATGGCCAAGATCTCCGTCGTCATCCCCGTGCACAACGAGGAGCCCTCCCTGCTGCCGCTCTACGACAAGCTCACCGCCGTGCTGGAACGGCTGGGGCGTCCGTTCGAGATCATTTTCGTGGATGATGCCTCCACGGACCGCAGCTTTGAGCTGCTCTCGAATCTGGTGGAAACGGACGCGCGGCTCAAAGTGATTCGCCTGCGCCGCAATTTCGGGCAGACGGCGGCGCTGGCGGCGGGTTTTCATCACGCGCAGGGCGACATCGTGGTCTCCATGGACGGCGACCTGCAGCACGACCCGGAGGATCTGCCGGCCCTGGTGGCCAAGATCGAAGAGGGCTACGACATCGCCAGCGGCTGGAGAAAGCAGCGGGTGGACGCGGCCCTGACGCGGAGGCTACCCTCCCGCATCGCCAACTGGCTCATGGCCAAGGTCTCCGGCTTGAACCTGCACGACTTCGGCACGACGTTCAAGGCCTACCGGGCCGAGATCCTCAAAGACGTGGAGCTGTACGGGGAGTTGCACCGCTTCATCCCGGCCCTGGCGAGCTTTTACGGGGCCCGCGTGGCGGAAGTGCCCATCCGGAATACGCCCCGGCGCAGCGGCAGCTCCCACTACGGACTGCGGCGCACCTTTCACGTTCTGTTCGACATCCTCACGGTAAAATTCCTGCTGAGCTATCTGACCCGCCCGATGCACTTCTTCGGCAGGGTGGGACTGGTGGCGACGGCAGGGGGCACCGGGATCCTGGGCTGGCTGGTGGCGGACAAGATCCGCGGCCACGAGTTGATGACCGAGCACGGCCCGTTGCTGATCGCCGGGGCGCTGCTGCTGATCACGGGAATCATCATGTTCAGCACCGGGCTTTTGGGTGAGGTGCTGATGCGGACCTACTTCGAAAGCCAGGGCCGCCGCATCTACGCCATCCGGGAGATTCGCGAGCGGCGCGAGCCGCCGGTCAAAGGGAGCCGTAAGTAGCTCCGGTTTCCGGAGCGAGTAGCCGCGAGCGCTGCCAGTACTCCTCAAACAGGCCTTTCATGGCCTGACCGAAGCCGGCATGATCGAAGACCACGGAGGTCCAGGTGGGCTTGGTGATAACCGGATCCAGGAGCGCCACCAGCCCCTGGCGTCCGTCAAACAATGCGAGTTTCATGGGCAAGGAATCCGCCTGCCGCACCTCGACGCCGGCGGCGAGGTAGTCTTCCAGCCGCTGGCGGTGCTCGGCATCCAGCGGCTCGGAGCCGAGCAAAAGGCGGCAGCAGACGCCCCGCAGGCGCGCCTGTTTCACCAGCTGCTCTTCCAGCGGATCCACGGCGTAAGGAGGGCGGGAGAACTCGAGGTACTCGGACTGCACTTCCGACAGCATGCGGCGGTACTGGGCGGCGGTCTGCTCGGGATCGCTGACGATGCGCAAAAAGTCGAGCGTGCCGCGCCCTCCTCGTCCTTCCGAATAGGCCGCCGTCAGGTCGTGAACGAGCCCCTCGGCCAGGCGCGCCTGGTCGGTGAGCTCCTGTTCGAGCAACTGTCGCTTGCGGCCGATGTAAGCGGGGATCGCCAGCGCGGGCTCGACGGCGGAAAAGAGCTTCGTCTTCTCCTGCACGACTTGAGCGAAGCCCTTCTCCACCAGGCTGTCCAGCACCTCGTAGATCTTCTGGCGGGGAACGTGTGCGCGCGCAGCGAGCTCCAGGGCCTTGAAACGCGGATGGCCGATGAGCACCAGATAGGAACGGGCCTCGTAGGCGTTCAGGCCGATTTGCTGGAGGCGCCGCCAAAAGCGCTGGAAGTCGATCGGCGGGAGTTCCTGATCCATGGTCCAGTCTGCTTGAGACAAACACCATATCAAAGCCGGAGCCGGCCGGCCACGGGGCATCGCCCGCGTTGCGGCTAAAGTAAGAGAAGAGAGGAACGGATGCCATGTACGGAGAGTCTGAACGCGCTGTGGTGACGCAGCCAGCGGCGTTGCCCCCCGTGCCGCTGACCGTGGAGGGAGCCAGCATCCTCCACCAGATCTTCCGCCTGCGCCGCGCGGAGTGGAGGGCGCTGGAGGCGGAGGCACGCCGCGCCATCGCCGCGGAGGCGGCCGCAACTCTGAGCGAGATGGAAGGTGAAGGCGAGTGCCGGACGGCGCTCTATGCCTTGCTGGGCCACAAAGGCGACCTCCTGGTGCTTCATTTCCGGCATAGCTTCGTGGAACTGGGCGAGGCGGAGCTCCGATTGGGTTCCCTGCGGTTTGCCGACTTTCTGGAGCCGAAGGCTTCGTATCTTTCCGTGGTGGAGCTGGGTCTTTACGACTCCTCCGTGCGGCTTTACAGCCGGCTGGCGGAGCGCGGTCTGGAGCCGGGGAGCGAGGAGTGGGCCCGGGAGGTGGAGGAGACGCTGGCGCAGCACCGCAAGGCCATGGCTCCGCGCTTGTGGCCTTCCATTCCGCCGCGCCGCTACCTCTGCTTCTATCCCATGGACCGCAAGCGCGACGCTTCCGGCAACTGGTACCGGCTGCCCATCACCGAGCGCCAGCGACTGATGCACGAGCACGGCGAGGCGGGCCGCCGATACGCGGGTCAGGTTCAGCAGATCATCTCGGGCTCGATCGGCTTTGACGACTGGGAATGGGGCGTGGATTTGTTCGCCGACGACCCCCTGGTGTTCAAAAAGCTGATCTACGAGATGCGCTTTGATGAAGTGAGTGCGGTCTACGCTGCCTTCGGCTCGTTTTACGTGGGGCTGCGCTTTGCCGCCCAGGATCTGGGCATGTGGCTCGAAGGCAGGCTACCGGACTGGCTGCCCGCACGGCACTGAGAGAAGCCGCGCGGAGAAGAGATCTGCGCGCCTGCGCGCGGGCAGCCTCCGGGCCCGCCTCCGTGTTCAGGTGACCTTCAGGATTCCTTCCGGTCGAGGACGAACTTCAGATCCGCCTCACCCTGGGGTCCGGCAATGTGCGTGTCAATCGAGAGCGTTTTCTTGTCCTCCGAGAGCCGCCACTTTTCGGTGATGGTCAGTTCGGTGTCCTGGAAGGTGCGCTTGGACTCGATGACCAGGGTGGCGCCGTCCCACTTGGCCACGCCCTTGACCTGCTGGCCGCGGATGGTGTTGACGGACTCCTTGCCGTCGGTGGTGTAGCGCAGCTCCGTGGTGAACTCACCCCGTTCACCGGCCTGTGTGGTGACGGTGTGGAAGTTGGGTTCCTCGTGGGTGATCTTGCGAATGAATTTTGCGGGCGCCGGGAAAGGTCCGAAGTCGCTCTTGGCGGCGTTCAAAGTCCACTCGCCGGAAAAATTCGGTTTTTCCTGCGCAAATCCTCCGCCGGCAGCCAAGACCAGCACAGCCGCCAGGCAAAACAGCTTTGCCGTAGTTTTCACGTTCAGTCTCCTCTTTGCAGTTCCAGTTGGCGGGCGGCGGCCAGGAGGCTATGGCGGCGGCCGTAGCCGAAGTAGATCGCCAGCCCGAGAATCAGCCATACAAACAGCCGCAGCCAGTTACTCCAGCCGAGGCCGTACATCATGAGCGCGTTGACCAGGATGCCCAGCACCGGCACGACCGGAACCCAGGGGGTCTTGAACGGCCTGGGAAGATCCGGTTGGGTGCGGCGCATGATCAAGATGCCTCCGCAGACGATGACAAAGGCAAACAGGGTGCCGATGCTGGTCATCTGGCCCACCGCGGAGATGGGTGCGAAGGCGGAAAACAGACTGACAAACAGCATCAGCAGCAGATTAGAACGCCAGGGTGTCCGGAACCGGGGGTGGATGTCGGAGAAGACCTTGGGGAGCAAACCGTCCCGCGACATGGAAAAGAACACCCGGGACTGGCCGAGCAGCATCACCAGAATTACGGAGGTCAGCCCGGCGAGAATGGCCAGCTTGATCAGGGCCGCCAGCCACCCGTAGGGGGTGTGAGCTACGGCGACGGCCACCGGCGCCGCCGCTCCTTTGAACTCGGTGTAGTGGGCCAGACCCGTCATGACGATCGAAAACAACACGTACAGCAGGGTGCAGATCGCCAGCGAGCCGATAATGCCCACGGGCATGTCCTTTTGCGGGTTGCGCGCCTCCTGAGCTGCGGTGGAGACGGCGTCAAATCCGATGTAGGCGAAGAAGATGACGCCCGCCGCCTTCAGAACGCCGCTCCAGCCGAACTCGCCGAACTTGCCCGTATTCGGCGGAATGAACGGCGTGTAGTTTTCCGCCTTGATGTACCAGACTCCGACCGCGATGAAGACCACCACCACGGCCACCTTGATGGTCACCATGATGGCGTTGGCCGTGGCGGACTCTTTGATGCCCACCATCAGCAGGCAGGAGATCAGCACGATGATGAACACGGCGGGCAGATTGACGATTCCGTGGACGAGCTCGCCGTTCGGCAGCTGGACGGGCTGCCAGGGAGAGGCCACCAACTGGGGGGGCAGCTCAATCCCCAAGTCATGCAGGAAACTGACGATATAAGCCGACCACGATATCGAGACCGTGGCGGCGCCGACGGCGTACTCGAGCACCAGATCCCAGCCGATGATCCACGCGATGAGCTCGCCCATGGTGGCGTAGGAGTAGGTGTAGGCGCTTCCCGCGATCGGGATCATGGTGGCAAACTCGCTGTAACAAAAGCCGGCCAGAGCACAGCCGATGGCGGCGATCACGAAGGAGAGGGCGATGGCAGGACCGGCGTATTCGGCGGCGGCGATTCCGGTAAGGGAGAACAGGCCCGCGCCGATAATGGCGCCGATGCCCAAAGCCACGAGATTGCCTGGTCCCAGCGTGCGGCGTAAGGTGTGCTCACCGGCTTCGGACTCGGCCAGAATGCGGCTGATCGGCTTGGTTGCCAGCAGACTCATGCGCTTGTTCGCTCCCAGGGTTGCCGGGGAGATGAAACTGCAACTATAACAGAAGCGCCGGCCGGCCTGTGCCTGCCGCCGGATCCTCCGCGAGCCGATCCGCGGGAGTATCGGATCCTCAGAGCCTGCTTTTCCCTCAAAGTCTCAGCGCCGGCGGCGCCAGGCGAAGTAGACGGGAACGCCCGCGAGCACGATCGCGAGCCCCGGCCAGGTGTAGCGGGGTTTGTAGATCAACAGCAGCACCTCGATCAGCAGTGCGGCGGCGATATAGAACGCCGGCAGGAAGGGATAGCCGAGGGCGCGGTAGGGGCGCTCGAGGTCCGGGCGGCGAAGGCGCAGAACGAACAGTCCGATGATGGTGAGGACGTAGAACAGCAGGACCGCGAAGATGACATAGTCGAGCAGGTCGCTGTAGGTGCCGCTCAGCGTTAAGAGCGAGGCCCAGACGCCCTGAACGACCAGGGAGACCACGGGGGCGTGCGTGCGCGGGTCCAGGCGCGCCACGCTTCGGAAAAACAGTCCGTCGAGCGCCATGGCGTAGTAGACCCGGGCGCCCGCCAGGATCAGGCCGTTGGTGCAGCCGAAGGTGGAGATCATAATCGCGGCGGCCATCAGCTGGGCCGACACGTCGCCGAAGATCTGCGCCGCCGCCGCGGTCCCCACGCGGTCTTCGGGGGCATGCTGGATGGCTTCCAGCGGAAGCAGGCGCAAATAGGCGAAGTTCGAAGCGATGTAGAGGGCGGAGACGATGGCTACGCCGAGCCCTAAAGCTACCGGGATGTCGCGGCGGGGGTTGCGGACCTCTCCGGCGGTGAAGGTGACGTTATTCCACGCGTCGGATGCAAAGAGCGCGCCCACCATGGCCACGGCCACCAGGCGGACGGTGGTGAAACTCCAGTCCGCACCACGCCAGAAGTCGTCGAAGTTCGCCGCAACCGCGCCAGGGTTGCGTGCCGCCAGGAACCCGAGCACCACGAGCCCCAACAGAGCGCCGGTCTTGGCGACGGTGAAGATGTTCTGCACGAGGGCGCCCGTGCGGATCCCGCGCGTGTTGATCCAAGTGAGAAGCACGATGACACCGATGGCGAGCGCCTGCTGCGTGCTGATGCGCAAGCCCCCGGCATCCAGCAGGTCGTTCCCGGCGGAAACCCACGGCAGGAACACACCGGTAAACTTGGCGAACGCCACCGCCACCGCGGCGATCGTGCCGGTCTGGATCACCAGAAACAGGGTCCAGCCGTAAAGGAAACCGCACAGCGGACTGAAGGCTTCCCGCAGATAGACGTACTGCCCTCCGGCCTGGGGCATGGCGGCGGCCAGCTCCCCGTAGCTGAGAGCAGCGATCAGGGTCAGGACGGCGGTGGCCACCCAGGTCATGATGAGGAGCCCGGGAGAGTTGACCTGGCGGGCGATGTCGGCGGAAACGATAAAGATTCCCGAACCGATCATCGAGCCGACCACCAGGGTCGTAGCGTCGAACAGGCCCAGACCCCTGACCAGCCCCGTCTCTACCTGCTCACCAGTTCGAGCCATTCGGCCACCCGGGCGCGGAGTGTGTCGTACGTGCAGGGTTCCGGATACAGATCTGCGATGACGGCGATGCTATCCGCCCCGGCCTCCAGCACTGACCATGCATTGTGCCTTGTGATGCCGCCGATTGCAACCAGCGGTTGCGAGCTCAGGGCGCGCAGCCGCGCCAGCTCCGCCAGGCCCAGCACCGGATCGGGCCTCTCTTTGGTCGCCGTGCCGAAGATCGGACCCAGGGCGACATAGTTTACGGGCTCTGCTTGAGCGGCACGCAATTGCGCTTCGTTATGGGTGGAAAAACCGATAACCGGACCCGGGCCGAGCAACCGCCGGGCGTCGCCCGGCGGCAGATCGTCCTGGCCCAGATGCAGGCCGGCACCGAAGAGCCAGGCAAGTTCGGCGCGATCGTTGACGATGTAAGTTGCACCCGCCGACCGGCACAGCTGGGCCACACGTTGGGCTTGGTCGAAGACCAGACGCGAGAGATGCCCCTTGTGGCGGAACTGCAAAATCCGGGCGCCCGCCTCCAGGATGGCTTCCGCCGCCACTTCCGGCCGGCAGCCGCGCCGCTCGAGTGTGCCGGTGTCGAGGATCGGGTAGAAGCGGGGAAGAATCATGCCGGATACGGTTACGGCGGCGCTAGGACGAACCTGCCTGGCCTCGCCGCGCGCGAGGGCGAGGCTTGCCCGGCCGCAGGGGCGCCTCCCGGGCCGCCCAACGGGCCAGGCGGTAGACGCGGCTGTGTCCCGTGGTCAGATTCGAGATCGTGACGCTGACGGCGCCGCCGGCGTCACAGGCGTAGGCTTCCTCGATGACATGACGGGAAGCTTCCTCGGAGCGAATCACCGGCACGGCCTCCAGATCCGGGCAGTCCTCGAGCGCGGGGTCAAACGGGAAACGGATCTCATCCCACAACGTGATGTCGCCGGCGGGCCGCCCGGTTTCGTCCACGCGGCTGCACTCCAGGTAGCGAAAGTGGCCGATGTTGTGCGCAGGCCGGTACTGGCGGGAGATCTCGAGGGGCCACTCCCCAGGGCCGGGGAGGGTCTGGCCTTTGGGGAACAGGACGTCAAAGGTGACGCGGGCGCCGCCGTCGGCTTCGCGCCAGACGCCGAAATTGCGGGTAAAGCGGTCGCGCAGACGGTAGCCGGCGCCGGCGTCGGCCTGGATGGCCAGGCCGATGGCCGTGGCCGAGCGCGCGTGCGCCGAGCGTTTGACCCGCCGCTCGAAGCGTTCGCGCAGCTCCCGCGCCACCAGCGGCAGCTCGCTTCCGCCGCCGGTGACGTACAGCGCGTCCAGGCGCCGGGCTCCCCCGAGGGAAAACCCGTGAACCGCCAGCAGGTCCTCCACGATGTGGATCGTCTCTTCGACGAGGGGCCGGCAGGCGTCGTAAAAGTCTGCCACGGGCACGGTGACTTCCCCCCAGCCGGGCCGCACGGCATCCAGATCCACCAGGATCCTCCGCGTGTTGGGGTGCAGGGCCTCTTTCTTCTGGCGGCATTCCTCCAGCAGCAGGAACGTCTCGGCCTGGGAGAGGCTTTCCAGATCCATGCCTGCACGCCCCAGCGCTAGCCGCGCCAGGAGCTCGTCAAAATCGTCCCCGCCCAGAGTCTCCAGGCCTTCGGAGGCGATGACCGTGTGGGTCTGCTCGTCCGCCTCGACGAGCGAGGCATCGAAGGTGCCGCCTCCGAGGTCGTAGACCAGGACGGAGGCGGGGCCTTTGGATGCTCCGGCCTGCCGGTGGAAGTGACCGAACTCAATGCTGGCCGCCGAGGGTTCATTGAGCACGCCGAGCACTTCGAATCCCGCCAGGCGGAAGACTTCCGCCGTGAGAAAGCGCTGGTTGGTGTTGGAATTGGCCGGCACGCCGAGCATGATCTGGGGCGTGTTGGTCAGCCGCAGATTGGAGCGCTCGAGCAAGTATTGCTTGAGCGCGGCGGCGAGTCCGCCGAACAGTTCGCGAAGGGCGAGCAGGCGGCCGCCGGCTTCGATGCGCGTCTCCAGTCCCGCCTGTCCGAGGAGCCGTTTGAGCGAGCGCAGGACGGTCCAGCCGGGCTCGCCCTGAACCATCCAGGCTTCCCAGCCGTAGCGGATCTCCCGCTCGCCTACGGCCGCCAAGGGCGGAAACCAGTCGCGCACGGCGCCGTCGGGGCATTCAAAGGAGACGACGGGATAGTTGCCGCGATCGGAGGCCGCCACCGTCACACGCGTGGTGCCGAAATCAATCCCCAGTCGCATTTGCCTCTTGCGGTCCTGTAGCGGGCGATCTTTCACCGTAGCATAGGCGCAACAGCCGCGAAGGCGGGCGCGCGTACAATATCCTCATGGTCGCCAAGATCCGCAAGGCTGTCTTTCCCGCTGCCGGGCTGGGCACCCGTTTCCTACCTGCCACCAAGGCCCAGCCCAAAGAAATGCTGCCGCTGGTAGACAAACCGCTGATCCAGTACGGTGTGGAGGAGGCGGTCCGTTCCGGCATTCGCAACATCATCATCGTCACGGGCCGGGGCAAGAGCGCCATCGAAGATCATTTTGATGTCAGCTTTGAGCTGGAGCAGATGCTGGAGGCCCGGGGCAAGGCGGACCTGCTGGCGGTCGTACGCGCGATCTCCGACATGATTGACGTGGCCTATGTTCGCCAGAAGGAAGCGCTCGGGCTGGGACACGCCGTGCTGCGGGCGCGCGAACTTGTAGGGGCCGAGCCGTTTGCGGTCGTGCTGTCCGACGACGTTATCGAGGCCGCCACGCCGTGCCTGCGCCAGCTGATGGACGTCTATGAATACTACGGCGCCCCGGTGGTGGCGCTCATGGAGGTGCCCCCGGAGGCGGTGGAGGCCTACGGGATCGTCGCCGCCGATCCGGTCACGCACAACGGCGAACGGGATCTGGTCTACCGAATCCACGATCTGGTGGAGAAGCCGCCGGCGGGAGAGGCCCCCTCGCGGCTGGCGATCATCGGCCGGTACGTGCTCACTCCGGAAATCTTCGATTCGATTGAAGCTACCGGACCGGGCCGGGGCGGCGAGATCCAACTCACCGACGCGTTGCGCCATCTGCTCAACCGCCGTCCCCTGTACGGCTGCCGTTTCCGAGGGACGCGCTACGACGCCGGCGACAAGCTCGGCTTCCTGCAAGCTACCGTAGAGTTCGCCTTGCGCCGGCCGGACCTGGGCGAAGCCTTCCGGAACTACCTCAAGACACTGGACCTGGACGTGCCATGCACCGCCGGAACTTCCTGACGGCCGGCGCCGCGGCGCTGGCCGGATCGGCTGCGGCACAGGAGCAGCCCGTGGTCAAAGTGGGAATTGATCTGTTCAGTTTGCGCTCGCAAGGATGGTCTCCGTTCGCATCCCTGGACTATTGCGCCCGGCAGGGCGCGCGGGTGGTGCACTTTTCCGAGATCCGCTTCCTCGGGAGCCTGGAAGCGGAACACCTGAAGCGCGTGCGGGCGCGCGCCGAGGAGCTGGGGATCCAGATCGAGATCGGGATGCGCTCCATCTGCCCGACTTCGAAGCTCTTCGATCCGGCTCAGGGGACGGCCGAAGACCAGCTGCTGCGGATGGTGGAGGCTGCGCGCGTGATCGGCTCTCCCATTGTGCGCGCCTTTCTGGGCAGTATGGCCGACCGGACGGGACCCCTGCCCATTGAAGCGCACATCGAGAACACCGTGCGGGTGCTGCGCAACGTTCGCTCCCGCGTTCTGGATGCCGGCGTCAAGATCGCCGTCGAGAACCACGCCGGTGACATGCAGGGGCGGGAGCTGAAGACGCTCATCGAAGAAGCGGGAACGGATTTTGTGGGCGCCTGTCTGGACTCGGGCAACCCGCTGTGGACGATCGAATCTCCGCATCGCACCCTGGAAGTGCTGGCCCCCTACGTGCTGACAAGCCACCTGCGCGACAGCGCGGTGTGGCGCGTTCCGGAAGGCGCCGCCGTGCGCTGGGTGCGGCTCGGCGAAGGGAATGTCCGGATCGGAGACTATATCCGCGACTACCTGCGGCTGTGCCCGGGCAGGGCGTTGACGCTCGAGATCATCGTCACGCCGCCGCGGGTGTTCCCCTACCTGGAGCCGTCCTTTTGGGACGGCTACCGCAACGTCCCGGCGTGGGAGTTTGCGCGGTTCCTTCGCCTGGCCGAGCAGGGCAAGCCCCTGGAGGGACCTCCGCCGGCTTCCAAAGAAGAGGCGGTAGGGCGCGAGCGCGAGGACCTGGAGGCCAGCCTTCGCTGGCTCCGCGAGTTCCTGAAGCTATGAGCCGGCTGGCGGGCAAAGTCGCCCTCATCACCGGCGCCAGCCGCGGCATCGGCAAGGCCATGGCACAGGCGTTCTGCCGGGAGGGCGCCTCGGTGGTCATTTGCGGGCGCAAGCAGGAAACGCTCGATGCGACTGCCCGGGAGTTCCCCCCGGAGCGGGTCCTGGCGGTAGCGTGTCACGTGGGGCGCCTGGAGGAACTCGAGCGTCTGGTCGAACGGGCGCGCGAGACCTTCGGCCGTATTGACGTACTCGTCAACAACGCCGCCACGAACATCGCTTTCGGGCCTTGCCTCGAGATGGACGACGCGCAGTTCGACAAGATGGTCGAGATCAACCTGAAGAGCGCGTTCCGGCTGGTCCGCCTGGTGGCTCCGGAGATGTGTGCGCGCCGCTCGGGCGTGATCCTCAACGTCGCCTCCACCTCCGGATTGCGGCCGCAACCCCACGCGATGCTCTACAGCATGACGAAGGCGGCGCTGATCATGATGACCAAATCGTGGGCGCTCGAACTGGGCCCGTACGGGGTGCGCGTCAACGCGATTGCCCCGGGTCTGGTCGAAACGCGTTTCAGCGAGTATTACTGGAAAGACCCGGAGCGCCTGGCGCGCTATCTGGACAGTCAACCTCTGGGCCGTGCCGGACGCCCCGAAGAAGTCGCGGAAGTGGCCCTGCTGCTGGCAAGCGACGCGTCTTCTTACATGACGGGCGAGGTCGTGGTCGTGGACGGGGGCTTGCTGGTCTGTTGAGGTGAGGTCTCAACCCCTCCGTGCCACCCGCGTCGCCGCCGCTGTGGCGGTGGTCTTCGTGGCGGTTTACTTCGGCTATCACTGGTCGGATAGCTTGCGGACGGAATTCACGGCCGACGATTTGATGAACTGCCATCGCGCCTACTTCCGGCCGTGGCGCGCGCTCGTGGCCGACAACCTGTTGTTTTTCGTGCCGACGCCGGTGTACCGGCCGCTCCCCGCACTGGCGTACAAGGCGTTCTTCACCGCCTGGGGCTTTGATCTGCTGGCGTTGCGCATCCTCGTGCTCGTGGTGGCGGCAGTGAACGTGTGTCTGGTGGGCCTGGTAGCCTACCAGCTCACGGGCCGGCGGGAGGCCGGCCTTCTCAGCGCACTTCTGTTCGCCTGGCATGAGCAGTATGCCCCGCTTCTTTATAACACCGGCCAGATTTACGACGCTTTCTGCTTCTTGTTCTATTTCGCCGCGCTTGCCTGGTGCTTCAGGAGCCGCGGAGAAACGCATGGCGTCGGGCCGCTTATGGTTGTCGTGATCCTGCTGGTGCTGGCTCTGAATTCAAAAGAAATGGCGGTTTCTTTACCGGTAATGATCCTGCTCGGGCAGTTGCTCGTCCGGGGCCACGGCCGCCCCATGGTGCGATCGTTGCGATTCTGGTTGCGAGAGAGTCGAATGGTTTTGGTGACAGCCGCGGTAGTGCTCTTATTTCTGCTGGGTCGCATGCGCGGCCCCGAATCTCTGAGCCAGGTCGGCGCCTATCGTCCGGAAGTCTCCGTTTCGAATTACTTCGCGAGCGAAGGTTACTATCTTGGTGAGGTAATTTATCAGAAAGTGAGTCTTGGTCCCGGAGCGGCAGCTGCGACGCTCGCGGTGCTTCTGGCGGTGGCGGTCGCACTGCGCTCCGGGCCGCTGGTCTGGTCCTGGGCGTTATTCGCGGCCGGCATCCTGCCGCTGGCGTTCATTCCGCACCGCGGACTGGCGGCGGCCGTGATCCCGTATTCCGGTCTGGTGCTGTACGCGGCGGTGCTGCTTGTCGGCGTTCGGTCCCAGGTTTTGGACAGGGCGGGCTGGAAGGGGCCACGCGCGCGGCTCGCCTCCCAGGTCATCCTGTTTGTCGCCCTCGCAGTCGTGGTCTTGAAGGCTCACGGGCGGGCGTGGTCGTTCCGCCAGGCGCTGGAGGAGGACGAGTATGCTCCGATCCGCATCGCACGGGAACAGCTCCGGGCGCTGCACCCGTCGCCGGCGCCCGGAACGCGGTTGCTGTTCGTCTCCAATCCTCTCGGGGAGACATACAATATCGTATTTTTGGTGCATCTTACGTATCGGGACAATAACATCTTGGTACATCAACTGTCACGGCTGGGTAGGAGTCCGAATTTTGCTTCTTATGATCATGTTTTCGAGTGGTGCGAAGGCCACTTTGTGGAGCTGATGCGCCATTAAGAAAACCGATGATCACTTAGTGAGCCATTGTTCCAGCCAGGCGAAGGCCTCCTGCTGCATTTCGGCGTTGAACTGGTGGGGAACGTCGTAGAATTTTACGCGGAATCGTTCCGGACGTCCGAGATCGGCGTAGACGGCCTGGATTTTGGCGGCGGCGCGCTCCATGCCTTCGCGGGTGAACAGGCGGTCGCGCGAGCAGTTCTGGACGAAGAGGGCGCATTCGGGGGCGGCGAGGGAGGCGACATCGGGATGGTCAAGCCAGGCGTGGAGGCCGAAGGCGTCGAACAGGTTGCGGTGCACGGAGTACGGAATGTCGAGGGTGGTGGGCAGACTGGTCATCCATCCGGTGATGACGGCTGTCCGGATCCGGGGTTCCATGCCGGCCAGATAGGTGGCACGGTAGCCGCCGCCGGACAGGCCCAGGCAGCCGATGCGGGACGGATCTACTTCGGGGAGGGAGGCCAGCAGCTCCACGCCCCGGCGGTCGTCATGGACCACCACGCCGAGCCAGGTGGTCCCGGCGAAGCCCATCCAAGTGTTCAACTCCGCGGTGCGCTCGCCCAGGTAAGCGTTCACGGCCTGGACGTACTCGCGTTGCTCCGGGCGGAGGCCGGCCAGCCGTTTTTCGAGTTCGGGCGGCGGCTCGCGATACTGCAACCGCCGTTCCCCCCAGTAAAAGGCGTCGGCGACGAGCACGACAAGGCCCCGCCTGGCGAGCGCATCCGCATAGCTCCGGCCGCCGTAATAGCGTTCGCGAAATTCTTCGAGCGCGGCGTGCTCGCCTTCCAGGCGAACCAGCTTTTCTTTGCCGTGAAAGAACCACCCGCCGTGGTCGTGGAGGGCCGTTACGCCAGGGAACGGGCCTTTGCCCTTCGGAACCAGCAGGAAGGCGGGGATGCGGTAGTGCGCCGAGCCGGCGAAAGAAATGATGCAGATCTCGTAGCCCTCTCGCGGAACCACGGAGTGAACGCGCAGATCGAGGGGGACAGGCCGGGGGCGGTAGGCAAGAAACTCCTGGACCTTGGCGCGCGCCTGGCGGCGCCACTCGGCGTGAGAGAGGCTGCCGCGACGGGCGTATTCGAAGGCAAACCCGTGCTCCTCGTGGATCGAGCGGATGATGGGCGCAAGGTTGCCCAAGAAGCTTTCCGTTCTCTGCTGCGCAGCCGCGGCCGCGACAACAACGATGCAGGTCACATACCGGTACATGGCCCTTCCAGAGTACCGTGCCTCCCTGGGGCGGGGCTCGCCTTCTGGTACGATTGCTCCGGGTATGCATACTCGGCGTCTTGTGGAAGGATTCGCGTTGGCGGTTTCCGTGCTCCTGGTCGGGCCTGCCGGCGGCCAGGAGAAAGAGTTGTGGCGGGATCCGGAGGCGGAGCTGGGCCGGCGGGTTGATGACCTGCTGGCCCGGATGACGCTCGAGGAAAAGGTCTCCCAGTTGATGAGCGATTCACCCGCCATCCCGCGGCTGGGAATTCCGGCTTACAACTGGTGGAACGAATGTCTTCACGGTGTGGCGCGGGCCGGACGCGCCACTGTGTTTCCCCAAACGATCGGCCTGGCGGCCACCTGGGATGTCGGCCTGATCTTGCGCGTGGCAAACGCCATCTCCGATGAAGCGCGCGCCAAGCACCACGAGTTCGTGCGCCGCGGCAAGCGGGACATCTACCAGGGCCTCACCTTCTGGACGCCCAATATCAACCTGTTTCGCGACCCCCGCTGGGGCCGGGGCATGGAGACCTGGGGCGAGGATCCGTATCTGACCGGGCGGCTGGCCGGCGAGTTCATCCGCGGGCTTCAGGGCGATCACCCGCGCTACCTGAAGACCGTAGCCACGGCCAAACACTATGCGGTGCACAGCGGACCTGAACCGTTGCGCCACAGCTTCGATGCACGGCCCACGGAGGAGGATCTGTGGCAATCCTACCTGCCGCATTTTGAAGCCTCGGTGCGCCGTTACGGGGCGGTCTCGGTCATGTGCGCATACAACCGGGTGAACGGCGAACCGGCGTGCGCCAGCCCGCGCCTGCTGGATGAGGTTCTCCGGAAGCAGTGGGGCTTCGGGGGCTATGTGGTGTCGGACTGCGGCGCAATCGAAGATATTTACAGACACCACAAAGTGGCTGCCAGCCCCGAGGAGGCGGCTGCCCGGGCTGTGAAGGCAGGCTGCGATCTGAACTGCGGCGTGGAGTACCGGGCGCTGGTGGCGGCGGTGCGGCAAGGGCTGATCGCAGAGGGCGAAATTGACCGGGCGCTCGGCCGGTTGCTGGCGGCGCGGTTCCGCCTGGGCATGTTCGACCCTCCCGAGATGGTGCCCTATGCGCAGATCCCGTACTCGGTCAACGACAGTCCCGCACATCGCGCTTTGGCTCTGGAGGCCGCGCGCAAGTCGGTCGTGTTGCTCAAGAACGAGAACAACCTGCTGCCGCTGCGCAAGGACCTCGGTACGGTTGCCGTGATCGGTCCCAACGCCGACGATGTGGACGCGCTGCTCGGCAACTACCACGGCGATCCCTCCGAACCGGTTACTCCGCTGGCCGGGATCCGCGCCCGTGTTTCATCCAAGACGACAGTGCGGTACGCGCGCGGCTCGGATCTGGCCGAAGGACTGCCCTGGTTTGAAACCGTCCCGGCCTCCGCCCTCTACACCTCGGACGGGCCTGACCGCCGGCCGGGCCTCGTCGGCGAGTACTTCAATACGGCGGGCTTCAACGGACGGCGTTACCGGCCCGCGGAGCTGACTCACCCGCGCTCCGGACAAATGGCGGGCAGCGCCGCTGAAGGCGCCCGTCCGCTGTTTACGCGCGTGGACCGCGAGATCCGCTTCCGGTGGTGGGACGGGGCTCCGCGGGCGGACATGAACGACGACGATTTCGGCGTGCGCTGGACCGGCTTTTTAGCGCCGCCCGTGAGCGGGCGTTACTACCTCGGCGGGATCGGGCAGAACGCGGCGGAGATCTACCTGGACGGCAGGCAGATCGTGCGGTTCCATGACATCCACGAGCGGCGTTACGCGTATGCGGCCGTCGAGCTGGAAGCCGGCAAGCTCTACCCGCTCCGGATTGAGTTCCACCACGTGGTCAACGATGCCGATTTCCGGCTGGTGTGGGCGCCGCCGAAAGCCGGCCTGGACCGGGAGGCGATCGAAGCCGCCCAGCAGGCGGATGCCGTGATCCTGGTGCTCGGTCTGTCTCCGCGTCTGGAAGGCGAGGAGATGGCGGTTCCGGTGAAGGGGTTTCGCGGAGGCGATCGGCTGGGTCTCGCGCTACCGGAGGCGCAGGAACAACTGCTCCGGAAAATCGCCGCTCTGGGTAAGCCGGTGGTGCTGGTGCTGATGAACGGGAGCGCGCTGGCAATCAACTGGGCGGTGGATCATGTGCCTGCCATTGTCGAGGCGTGGTATCCCGGGCAGGCGGGCGGGGACGCCATCGCCGAGGTATTGTTCGGAGACTACAACCCCGCCGGCCGCCTGCCGGTGACCTTCTACAAAGGTGTGGAACAACTGCCGCCCTTCGAGGACTACCGTATGCAAGGCAGAACCTACCGCTACTTCGAGGGGGAACCGCTGTTTCCCTTCGGCTACGGTCTGAGTTACACCTCGTTTTCCTACGACGGAATCCGCATGGACCCGGAGGCGGAGACCGGCAGTGAGGTGCGCGTGGCCGTCGAGGTGGCCAACCGGGGCCCGCGCGACGGAGAGGAGGTGGTGCAGGTTTACGTGGATGCCGTCGAGCGCCGCCCCGAGCAGCCGCGCCGCTGGCTGGCGGGCTTCGAACGGATCTTCCTGCGGGCGGGCGAAAAAAAGGTTGTGGAGTTCCGCCTCATGCCGCAGCAGCTGGCGGTATTCGAAGACGGCCGCTGGATCAGCCGCCCGGGCACGTTCCGGATCGCCGTGGGAGGCAAGCAGCCCGGATTTCAGGGGCGCGCCGATGCCTCCACGACCGGCGTGGTGACGGCGCAGCTCCGCCTCAAGGGAACCCCAAAACCGCTCTGATCGGTCCGGAGCCGCGGTGGCGACTCTGTACTTTGTCCTGGCCGCGGCCACCTTGGTGCTCCATTTCGTCTGGATCTTGTGGGTCGTCTTCGGAGCCCTTCTGACGCGCGGCCGCCGCGTGCTGTCCTGGATCCATGTAGGGTCCGTCCTCTACGGTGCGGTGATCGAGGCCGGCCCCTGGCCTTGCCCTCTGACGCTCCTCGAGCAACGCCTGCTCGTCAAGGCGGGGCGGGCCTCTTACGAAGGCAGCTTTCTGGTTCACTACCTCGAACGGCTCGTTTATCCGGACATACAACCGGAGTGGCTGCTGTGGGGCGCCGGGGCGGTCTGCGTGGCGAATCTGGCTGTGTACGCCCGGCGCTTTCGGCGCACCCGGTGAGCCTCAGGGATGCGAAAATTCGTGCGCCCGCGGGATCAGCTCGAAGTAGATCCGGCTCGGCAAGTCCGTACGCCAGTAACCTGCCTGGCGCGCATACCCGACGGTGGCCAAGAAGATGGCGGCGATGCCGGCGGCCAGAGCCCAGGCAGGCAGCTTGCGTTTCCGCGGCAGCGAGAGATACAGGGCGCCCTCGGCCGGGCAGACGGCGACACACTCCACGCACCCGGTGCACTCAGGCGAGCGCACGGTGAGAAGCTGATCCACGGGGAGCAGCGAAGGGCATGCGCGCGCACACTTGGCGCAGTCAATGCAGATCTCCGGCTCCCTCCGGATGCGCGCAGGGCTCACGGCGCTGAGCAGGCCGAGCAGCGCTCCGTACGGGCAGAGGTAGCGGCACCAGAAATTTTGCAGGAAAATGGAGGCCACCGCGAGCACGCCCAGCGTGACGGCTGCCGTGGCGCTCAGATCGCGGAAGAAGTTAAGCATCTTGACGTCGGCGATCAGGCCGTAGGGACTTTCCATGAAGGCCCGGATCGCCTGCGCGCTCATGCTTCCCACCGCGTACAGAAACAGGCCCAGCAGGACGTACTTCAGGCTGCGCAGCGGAATGTCGGCCCAGCGGGGAAGTCGGAAGTTACGGCCGAAAATCGAGCGCCCGGCGCGCCACAGCCACTCGGAGATCGTTCCGATCGGGCACAGCCAGCTGCAGAAGGACTTGCGAAACAGCCACGCCATTGCCAGAAACGCAAGGAGCAGAAACATGCCGGCCGGGTGGACGGCGGGCACTTCTCCGGTGGCCACCCAGTATTTCAAATTCATCAGGGAGGCGATGGGCAGCCAGCCTTCCACACCGGGCGGGCGCGGCACGTACACCGACGCTCCACCGGTTTCGTAGTGTCGAACGAAGAGGTAGAACTCGACCCCGATCCAGGCATTCAGCGCCGCAAACAGAATTTGGGCGGTGCGGCGGAGGGTCTGGGAGCGGTCCGGCGAGCGGCGTTTCGCCGGCTTTCGTTTCACCTTCGTCCCTGCCGCGGGAGCCGTCGCAGCCGCCATCCGCTTCGAGTGTAGGCGGCGCCGTTCCACAAGGCAGTGACTGCGGTCACACCAGGAGCCTGCGGGTCGGCCCGTGTTATGCTTGGCCTCTCTCGGTGTGAACCCATGGAGACCCGCTTCGTTTCGCGCCGCCACCTGATTTGGGCCGCAGCCGCTTCCGCCGCAGCCCGCACGCCGGCCTCGCAGACCGTGCTCACGGCCGCGGACATTGTCGAACGGATCAAGGCTCACGTCGGGATTCCCTGGCTGGAGAAAACCGTGGACCGGATCGTCGCCGGCGACGCGGAGACGCCGGTTCGGGGAATTGCCACGACGATGATGGCCACCCTGGAGGTGATCCAGCGCGCCGCAGCGGTCGGCCGCAACATGATCATCACGCACGAATCCACGTTCTTCTCGCACGAGGACCGGGTGGACCAGCTTGCGGGCGACCAGACCTACCGCTACAAGCTCGACTTCATCCGCCGGCACGGCATCGTGGTTTTTCACTTTCATGATCACTGGCACCGGCGCAAGCCGGACGGCATCGCCGTCGGCATGGCGCGCGAGTTGGGCTGGGAGCGATACGCTGACCCCCAGGATCCCCGGCTGTTCCTGTTTCCCGAGGTGCCGCTGGCGCGCCTGGCTCGCGACATGGCCCGCAGGATGAACGTCCGCACGCTGCGTGTCGTGGGCGATCCGAAGCTTCCCGTGCGGCGCGTCATTGCCAGCTGGGGCTATGTGAGCCAGTTCCCGGGGATTCCGCTGGCCGCCCGACCGGATGTGGATGTCCTGGTGGTGGGAGAAACGCGCGAGTGGGAGCTGGTCGAATATGTGCAGGACATGATCGCGGCAGGGAAAAAGAAGGGCCTCATCGTGATCGGGCACGTGGTCTCCGAGCAGGCGGGGATGAAGTACTGCGCCGAATGGCTCCGGGGTTTCCTCCGGGAGGTTCCCGTGGATTTCATTCCCGCGCCGGAGCCTTTCTGGCATCCGGACCGGCCTCGAGCGGGATGAGGTCCCGGCGAGCCTTCGAGGACGGCTAGGCCGGAGCAAACGCGGAGGCGGCCAAGGCCGAGAAACCTAACGAGATGGCCACTTCACGCCAGCCGACCCGGGTCAGGGGCGTGCGGAGCACGGCGGGATGATCGAGGAGCAGCAGGTCGCGCACGTGAAGCGCGAAGGGTATGGCAAAAGCAGCTGCCAGCGTCGGCCGTCCGGAGGCCAGCGAGACCACTGCCGCGGCGAGCACCGCCGCTTGGCCGCACCAGGCCGCGATGCGGAAGGAACGTTGCGCCGCCCGCCCCCGCGCCGCCGTGATGGCCTCCAGGCGTGCACGGATAACGAAAAGAGCTGCGGCGTGGTGGACCGAAAAGACGCCCCACAGCAGCCATGCCGCCGGCGGCAACGCGCTCTGGCCGGCCAGGAAGGCGAGCAGTGCGGTGGAGGACAGCCCGCAAGCCTCAAGGATCTGGAGCACTACGAACCGCTGTTTGCGAGAAAGCACGAACGCCGCCCGCAGGGCCGTCAGCGCCGCCGCCAGAACGCCAAGCGCCGCAAGCGGGCGCCACGGCAGACGCCAGAATAGCAGCGCCACGGAGGCGAGCCACGACGGCAGGATCCAGGCAAGGGTGAGCACCGCGTCTCCGGTTTCTTCGCGCCGTTCCTTCCACACGTAGCGCTGCCGCAGCAGGATCAGCAGCGGTTCCTGAGCAAGGAACGTTGCCAGGATCGCCGCCAGCGCAGCCCACGCTTCCCAGCGCAGCGCTCCGGCGGCGGCCAGGCCGGCGAAAAACGGAAACAGGAACATCGCCCAGGCGCCGTGCTCGCGCGGCCAGACAAACCTCCGGCTCATGGCTTTCCGGCCCGCTTGCGCGCCAACATTTGCTGATAGGCGCGCCAAAGCTCGTCCCTGGCCTCCTGCTGTAACGGGTTCGGGAGTGTGCCCGGTGCGTACCGGCGGCAGAGCTCGATGGTCTTGCGCAGGCTGGCGAGGAAGGCCTCACAAGGCGAGCAGCCGCTCAGATGCTCTTTGATCTCCCGGCAGGCGTCCTCGGGCAGTTCGCCATCCAGGTAGGCGGACAGTTCGGCAAAGATGTCCTGACAGGTTTCAAAGCGCCGTGCGGGATCCGGCATGGCACCTCCTCAGTTGCCGTGGGCGCGCAGGTATTCGTCCAGCCTGCGACGCACCGCCAGGCGCGCCCGGTGCAGGCGCGTCTTGACCACATCCTCGCTGACCTCCAGAATCTGCGCCGTCTCCTGTGTAGACAGCTCTTCGATATCGCGCAATAACAGCACGGACTTGTACATCTCGGGCAGCTCGCCAATCGCCTCTTCCAGCACTTTCCGCAGCTCGGACCGGAGCACCCTTTGCTCGGGCAAAGAGGACCAGTCGGCAATCTCCAGCCTGCGTGCCTCACCGGAGTGGTCTCCGGCGGGCATGAGTTCTTCGAGCGAAAGTTCGCGGGCGGGTGCGTACACGCTCTTGCGCCGCTTCATGAGGCAGGCGTTCTTGGCGATCCGGAAGATCCACGGGCGGATCCGCTCCGGCTCGCGAAGCTGATCGAAGTTCTCGAAGACTTTCAGAAGCGTCTCCTGCGCGACCTCCTCGGCATCCTCCCGCCGGCCGCATACGAGCAGGCTGTACTGAAACAGCCGCGTCCGAAACGCTTCGACGAAGCGTTCGAATGCCTCCGGGCTGCCGGTCATCAAATCGCGTGCCAGCGCGATTTCGGTTTCTCTGTCCACTGTTGCCATAGGCCGCAGCAGCCGGCTCCTCCTGCCGATTGTAGCGGCAACGCGGCTGTTCAGGCGGCGTTATGCGGTTGAGGGGCGGGCGTGGGAAAGAATTCTTCGGATCGGCAACGGCGCGCGGCCGCCGGAACACCGCTGTGCTGTTGCCACGCGGCGCGCGCTCCCCTGGCGGGCGGACGATGCTATCCTGATGAAGAACTTGCGAGAGGCGGACCGTGCGGTTTGATCAGCTCATCCGGCCGGGGATGACGGTGAGGGAGGTGCGCCAGCGGTACCCGCAGACGGCTTCCGTGTTTGACAGCCTTGGCTTCCGCTCCTCGTGCGACGACTGCTCGATCGAAGTAGTGGCGAAAAAGTATGGTCTTTCGCCCCTGGAAATCATCGAGGCGCTGAACGAGGCGGCCTTCGGTCCGAGTCCCGGACAACCACAGGCGCCGGTTCAATAAGCGCGCCCTCCGGCGGCGTCCCCATCCCGCCCGATCCGCCGCATTGTATGATGACGGCTCGATTGTCCGGGAGGAGGTGTCCATGGAACGCCGCCGATTCCTGCAAACCACTGCGGCCTCGCTGCAGGCTTTCGGCGCCGGCCTGGCGCAGGGGCCGACACAGGAGATCGTGATCGAGCGGCCGGCCGCCGGAAGGCCCCACGCCGGCAAAGTGCTGGCTGCCATTCAGCCCCACGCGGACGACATTCCCCTGTTCGCCGCGGGCACGGTGGCCAAGTTGCTTGACGAGGGCTATACCGGTTACCTGATCCGCGTCACCAACGACGACATGGCCGGGCCGGGCACCGTCGGGGAAACCGTGCTGGCGAACGAGCGCGACAATCAGGAGGTCGCGCGTGTGCTCGGCCTGAAAGGCGTCTTCAACCTCAACTACAGCAACCACCAGATGGACGGCGAATCGCGGCTGGAGATCCGGGCCCGCTTCATCTTCCTGTTCCGCCTCCTCAAAGTGGACACGATTGTCTGCTACGACCCCTGGGCCCACTACGAGGAAAACCCGGATCACTATGTGACGGCGCAATGCGTCGAGGCGGCCTGCTGGATGGCGGGCATGGACAAGGATTATCCGGAGCACTTCGCCGCCGGGCTCCAACCGCACAGCGTGAAAGAACGCTATTACTTTGCCCGCGGGCCGCAGCTTGTGAACCGGATCGTGGATATCAGCGCGACCATCGAGAAGAAGATCGAAGTCAACCTGGCCAACCGCGCCCAGGGCCCGGCAGGGGAGTCGGGCGCGCGGCTCCGGGCGCGTCTTGCCAAGGAGGGTTTACGCCTTCCCGTGCTCGGAGACGACGACGAGACGGCCAACCGTGAGTACATCCGCCATTTCGTTCTGGCCCGCGACGCGGAGCTCGGCCGGCAGTACGGGCTTGCCTACGCCGAGAAGTTCCACTACATCGGTCCGGAGCCTTCCCGAGTGGAGGACTACATCCGCCGGAACGCCGTGCCGCTCGGCGGGGCAGCGCGTTAGAGCGGCTTAAGCCGGCTCGAAGAAACTCAGGGCGTTGTCCCCGTGGCGCAGCGTGCGGGTTCTCCGAAGGCCGCCGTAGGAGTCCGCAAGATCGAGCGCGGAGGGGTGCTGGACGATGACGAGCGGCGGGACGGTGGAACCCAGGATGCGCAACGCGCGCGCATACTGGCCCTGCGCCGAGTACGGGGGGTCCAAAAACACAATGTCGGCGCGCACCCGCCGGAACGTTTCCGGCGCATCCGCCCGGATCACGCGGGCGCGTGACTCCAGCCCGAGGGCGCGCAAATTCTCGCGCAGCACGCGCAGGGCCGGGAGGTGGTTTTCGACAAAGACGGCGTGCGCAGCGCCGCGGCTGAGCGCCTCGATGCCGACTGCCCCCGTGCCGGCGTAGGCGTCGAGGAATGTGCACCCCTGAACGCGGGAGGCCAGCACGTTGAACAGCGCCTCTCTGAGCCGATCCGGTGTGGGACGCACGTCGAGTCCCGGCAGGCTCTTCAAGCGGCGGCTTCGGAACTCACCGGCAATGACGCGCATGGGGTCGCGGCGCGGCAGGGGCGGTTTCAGGCTCTCGTTCCGGGAGGCCCCGCCTCACTTGTTGATTCTACGGCTCGCAGGACGTGCACGCACACAGAACCCATCCCGTGGCGCCGCGGGCGGCCGGTTGCACCTCAACGCCGGGTCGCCGGGCTGCGGCCTCTCCGGCTCACGGTTCCGCCCTGCCCGTCAGGTCACTCAACTGTGACCAGCGCCGGGAGCGTCCAGTTGTTGGGAATCGTGCAGTAGAGCGGATTGTCGCCGGCTGCCGCGCTGTTCGTGATGGTGACGTTCAACTGATACAGGCCGGGAGTCACGAGCGCGGCCACAACGTCGGCAGGGTCTCCGCCCAGAAAACAGGCGGGGATGAACGGCAGCACTCCGGTCTGCGTGGAGGAGCCCTGCACCAGTGGCCCGGTCGGCAGCCCGAAGCCGATGGTCCACACCGAGATGGTCTCCCCCCGCCGGCCCGGTGTGGACAGACCCGGATAGAGCGTTGTGGGGCCCAGCAGGCTCCCGTCGGCGTGCGTGGCGACGGCATCGCCGCGGGCCGAGAAGCGAAGGATGGACGGAGTGGCATTCACCTTCGCCACGCGGAAGGCGCCGCTCGAGGCCGAACCATTCGTGACGACCACCATTACCTGCCCTTGGTAGTCATCGAGCGGCGTCAGGACATTGATTTGATCTTCCGGGCAGGCGGCCGTGGTGGCCTTGCTGCAAAACCACCACACATAGGCGGGCTTGCCGTTGACGGTCACACTGACCCCGCCGAGATCGGCAGGCATGCGGCCCTCCCGGAACTCCGGGGCGTCGCTCCAGAACATGCCACCTGGAGGTGTCGTCGGCGGGACCAGGTTTGTTCCTTTGATCTCGATCCAATCGTTCTGCGCGATGAGCGGATTCGCCTGCCAGTACGCCGTCGCAACCGACGTGATCACGGGCGTCGCCGGTCCGGCTTCCGTCATGCTCCCGGCGAACGACAGGATTGCAGTGTCTCCGGGGCCCTCTGCGAAATTTGTCACCTGCATGGTGCCGGCAGCGCCCGCGAACCTGCCTGTGCCTCCCGTGATCGTGATCGGCCCGAGTTGAAAGACATCGTTTTTCGCGTCCACGACGGTGACGATCAGGAAGCCTCGCAGGTTGTCGCTTGCGGAAAACGAACACACGAAGCTGACCTCGATAAAGTGGACGTTCTCGTCCCACTTGTTCGTGTCGGGGTGAAACCTTATCGTCAGACCGCCGTTGCCGATGGCCGGTAGCTCGCAGGCCCCGCCCTCGGTGTCGAACAAATTCACTTGAGAAATCGCCAGCGTGACTGGAACGTCCGCGATGGTGAGGCTCACGGATTGGCCGCCCACGGTCGCCGACCCGGCGAGGCTCACGTTGTAGCGCAGCGGCGAGGCGGATGTGCGTGTGAGCGTGAGGCTCATTCCTCCCGCCGCGCTGGTCGCACCGGCATACACGCCCCGGCTATTATTGCTGTTCACGGTTCCAGGGACGGTGGCAGTGACGAAGTCGGGATCTTGAATCGGAACCCCCGCAAAGCCCACCTGGATCTGATCCAGACGATTGAACGTCAACACCAGCGACTCGGTTAGAGGACCCACGCCCGCCTCGTAGTCCTCCGACAGACTGTTTTGCGTGAGGTTCAAGGACAGCACGGCCTTCCCCAGCGTCCCGACCGGCCCGGTGCCCAAAAGGGTGCGGACAAATTGCTGCGTCGGTTGCGTTTGCCCGTTGGTGCGAATCGTGCCGGTGAGATTGATGGTGTTCTGGCCCCTTGCGGACAGGGTTAGCAGCATTACCGATGCGAAAGCGGATGCGTAGCGGATCATACGACGCCAGTCTACGCTCCGACGAGGCGGGAGTCGTCCTCCAAATGGAGTACTCACAGCATTTGCTGCGCGGCGGCGGAAAACCGGGACTTGGGGGCTGCGGGTCCCGCCGGGCGTCGGAGTGCATCAAGCGGCGTCGAGCTACCCGCGAAGGCCCTCGATGTCTGCCGTGGAGAGGCGCCAGAGCAGCAGGAGCAGCTCCGCTTGTCGCGACGTGCCCGTCTTGCTGAAGATCCGCCGCAAATGCGTGCGGGCCGTTTCGTAGGTCACCGACAACTCTCGCGCCACCTGCTTGATCGATTTCCCTCCCGACAGCTTTGCCGCAATGACGGCTTCCTTCCGCGTGAGCTTGTAGAGCTCGATGAGCAAGCGGGTGCTGGCCGGCGGCTGCCGCTCCGGATCGATGATGAACAGCAGGGCGGCAGGGAGGTGCGGGGTGGCCGGGCGGCGGAGCTGTGGGAAAGGCGCGGCGGCCACGACCTGGTAGTCGCGGCGTAATGAAGGGCGCGGCACTGAAATGGCCGCTCCGGCCGCCGGCTTCTGCGACCACAAAGCGCTCTGAATGACCTTTCGCAGGCGGGCCTGAGCGCAGGGGTCCGCCGCCGCCAGAACGCCCCTCTGCAAAGAAAGCCCGTCCTCGGCGTGCAGGATCTCCGCCGCCGCACAGTTCCACTGAATGGCGGCGCCACCGGAGGCGACGAAGATTATCCCAACGGACAGCCTGTCCAGTGCGGACTGGTTGGCTTCGAAAAAGGCCATGCGCTCCGCGATGGCCGCTGCGCGGCGCAGATGAGGCAGAAGAAAGTGGAGGATCTTGCGCCCCGGTTCGCCGGCGTCGTGGTGCACGGCAGGCTTCCATGCGGTCCTCGACAGCCTCTCCATAAGATGGGCAACAGCCGTCGGACTTCGATCCGGTTCCTGTCGAGGATCGGGAGTTGCCTGATGCTGCTTGCCGGCATCTCTCCGTGCCCCGAGCCCCGGGCAACAGAAGCAAAGCGACAGCTCTTCGCTGAGCTCGCGAAGCTGCAGCAACAGCGCCCCTGCCGAAGTCAGTTCCTGGAGCCTTTCCAGAAGCCCGGTCCACAATTCGGGTTGGAAAACGGCTTCGTAGACACCCAGAGCGAGCCGCAGTAACTCAATTTCGGTGGCCAAGCCGGCACCTGTTGCTCCAAGTATACATGAGTTCTCCGAACGGTTCGGGACGCGGGCGAGGCGGTGGCGGATCGTGAGGCGGGAAGCGCCGCCGTTCAGTATTTGGACTGTCCGGCGGAGCTCACACTGGCAACCCGTGCCGGGGGGCTGGCGGTGAGGGTGGGATTCGAACCCACGGAGGCCTTGCGACCTCAGCGGTTTTCGAGACCGCCCGATTCAACCACTCTCGCACCTCACCGCGTCTTGGGACTACAACCTTTCTTTCGCCAGTATAACCCGAGGACTTAGCGCCGGAGCCGTTTCGCTTCCTGCTGGGAATCTGCGCCCGCCTGCGGGCGACAGGCGCCTGGTGCGGAGCGCCGCCTGTCCGCGCACCGGCAGAGCCCTGCTGCGGTCAGACCGGCTCGCTGGGAGTTCCGTTCCCATACCGGTATAATGATGGATCAGTTCGGCTTTTTCTCATCCTCATCACTCTGCTCCAGGAGCACTCATGGCGACCAAACGCATCGGCATCCTCACAGGCGGCGGCGACGTGCCGGGCCTGAATTCCGTCATCAAAGGGGTGGTCTACCGCGGCAGCGAGATCGGGTGCGAAGTGGTGGGCATCCGCCGGGGCTGGGAGGGCCTCACGCACGTCAACCTGGCCGACCCGAACTCGCGGGCGCGGTACATCCTTCCTCTCAACCGCGAGAACACCCGCACCATTGACCGCACCGGCGGCACGTTCCTGCACACCACTCGAACCAATCCCGCCCGAATGAAGAAACTCCCCGAGCACTTGCAGGGCATGGATTTTCCGAAGACGGAGGTCACCAAAAACGGTGTCACCACCGTGACCTGGGACGTGACTTCACAGGTTCTCAAAAACCTGGAGGCGCTCCGGATTGACTATCTGATTGCCATCGGCGGCGACGACACGCTGAGCTATGCCGCGCGCCTGGACAAGGAGGGCGTCAAGGTCATCGCGATTCCCAAGACCATGGACAACGACGTGCAGCACACCGAGTACTGCATCGGTTTTTCCACGGCCATCACGCGGGCCACCGACGCCATCCAGCGCCAGCGCACCACGGTCGGCTCCCACGAGCGCATCGGCATTTTCCGGGTATTCGGCCGTGACGCCGGCCATACCGCGCTTTACACGGCCTACGTCACGTCCATCCGATGCTGCATCCCGGAATACAAGGTCAATCTGGACAAATTGATCGAGCTGCTGATTACGGACAAACGCAACAACCCGAGTAACTACGCCCTGGTGGTGCTTTCCGAAGGCGCCGAATGGGAAGGCTACACCGTGCGGGAATACGGGGAGCCGGACGCCTATGGGCACCGCAAAAAGATGAGCGTGGCCGAGGACCTCAGTGAGGAGATCAAACGCAGGACCGGGGAGGAAACGGTGGTGAGCGACCTCACCTACGACCTCCGCAGCGGCGAGCCCGACTTCCTCGACAAGCTCGTCTCGTTCACCTTCGGCAACATGGCGCTCGACTGCATCCAGCGCAATCAGAGCGGCATCATGACCGCAATCGTCAACGGCTGCTATACGACCGTCCCGATTCCCGATCCCAGACTCGGGCCGCGGAAGGTGGACGTGGCGACCATGTACAACACCGACCGGTACCGCCCCAACTACACCGGCAAGGCGGGCGTGCCCATCTTCCTGACCCGCGCCTGAGGCGGCACGAGATTTGTGGGCTGGCTGCGGCGCTTGTTCCGGGTGCTTCCCCACCCTCCGCCTCTCACTCCGGAACTCCAGCGCCGCATCCGCCGGTCCTTCGACGAAGCGGCCGCCGATGAAGAGCACTTCCCCTCGGAAATTGATCCGCGCATCCTGCACGTCCGTCTGATTCTGGACGCGCTGGGGGACCTGGACGGCAAACGCGTGCTGGATGCCGGCTGCGGCAAGGGGCGTTTCGCCAAAATTCTCAAGGAGCGCCACCCGGGCGCGGAGGTCTGGGGGCTGGACCTTTCCGAAGCCATGCTGGCCCGGGTGCCGCCGGGGATTCGGCGCTGCGCCGGCACGCTGACGGCGCTCCCCTTCGCCTCGGGCGCCTTCGACGGCGCCTACGCTGTCGAGTCTCTCGAACATGCCGTGGAGATTGAAACCGCGGTGGGCGAGCTGTGCCGCGTGGTCAAGCCGGGCGGGGTCATCGTCGTCATTGATAAGAATGTGGAGCAGTGGGGGCGGTTGAAAACGCCGGAGTGGGAACGCTGGTTCGACCAAAAAGAGCTGGAAGCCCTGCTGCGGCGCCATTGCCGCGAGGTGGCCAGTCGCTGGATTTCTTATTGGGAGGACGTCCCTCCGGACGGCTTGTTTCTGGCGTGGACGGCCCGCAAGTAGTTCAGCGGCCCGGCCGCAGGTGCCGCTCGAAAAAAGCATTCAGAGCGTGAAATGCTTCCATGCTGAACTCATGCACGCCCGGGGGCCGGTGCACGACGAGGTTCTCGCGCGCCCCGGCCCGCTCGTAGGCCGGGGCGGCCTGCGCGAGGAATCGTTCGACGCCCTCTTTCGGCATTCCGATGTCCTCGAGCGGCGCCCACAGCATGAGCGGCCGCGGCGCCATCGTGGCGGCAAAGTGGCCGTGGTCGCCCGCCAGGAGCATTTCGGGCACCCACCAGTACAGCCCGTGATAGCCGCGCGCACCGCGTTCCAGGAACACTTCCAGGGAGCCGACGCCGCCACAGATCGGCGCTGCGGCCGCGATGCGGTCATCCACGAGCCACGTGTAGAAAGTGGTAATTCCGCCGAAGGAAATGCCGGTCATGCCGATGCGTGCCGGATCCACATCCGGCCTGCGGCTCAGGTAGGTGACGGCCTGGCGGATCTCGTATACGATGGCTCCCATCAGGTTGCGGCCCCGCAGGAGCATCTCTTTTGCGCGGGCGTCGGTGTCGGGGGTGCGCCGGTCCAGGCCGCGCTGCGTGAGTGCCAGCGTGACGTAGCCGCGGCGCGCCAGTTCGCGAGCCCAGCCGAGCATCTCCTTGTGAGGCTTGGTTGCGCCCGGCCGGGTCCACTCCCCCGGCCCGAACTGCGGCGTGGTGGCGGCTTCCCGGCTTCCGCCGGAACCGTGCAGGCAGACGATCGCCGGCAGGCGTCCGGTCGCTCCGGCCGGCCGCAGCAGGTAGGCCGGAACCCGTTCGGCGTCCAGGGAAGCCCACTCCACGTCTTCGACCAGCACTTCCTCCTGTTTCGTCGAAGTGCGCACGGTGGCGGTGACTTCGGGCGGCTCAAGAGGTATCTTCAACAGTCCGGCTATGGTGCGCCGTGTCGCTTCGCCGAAGGGAGAGCCTTCGCCGGCGCCGGCAGGCCCGGCGGCCAGGGAGATCAACAACAGCAACGCGAATTTTCCGTTGGCCATGACGGAAAGCGCACTCCTAAGGCGTCACTCATAAGGCCAGGCGGGCTTCGAGAAGAGTCCGCCGTCCACCCACAGTGTCTGGCCGGTGATGAACTCGGCGGCGTCGCTGGCCAGGAAGACGACGGCGCGCGCGACGTCGGCGGGGTAACCCACGCGTCCGAGGGGCGTCAGTCTGGCCCAGGTTCCGGCGTAGTCGCCCGCCTCCTGGCGCGTCCGTTCGATCTCGACCGCTCCGGGCGCCACGCAATTGACGGTGATACCGTAGGGTCCCAGCTCGACGGCCGCGACCTTAGTGAACATCTCGATGCCCCCTTTGCTTGCCGTGTAATCCACGAGCTTCGGAAACGCCAGCTTGTTGCAGCCGGAGCCGATGTTGATGATACGGCCTCCGCCCCGGCTTTTCATATGGCGCGCAGCGCGCTGGGTGCACAGGAAGCAGCCTTTGAGATTGGTGGCGATGACCCGGTCCCACTCCTGCTCGGTGAGTTCGAGCAACGATTTCCAGGTCTGTACGCCCGCGTTGTTGACCAGAATATCCAGGCGCGGAAACTCTGCGAGGACGGTGTCGAACATCGCGTCCACGTCGCCGGACCTGCCCACGTCGGCTCGGACCGGCAAGGCGCGCCGGCCCAGGGCACGGATCTCCGCCGCGGTGGTCTCCGCGCCGGCTGCATCGGTGAAGTAGTTCACGGCTACGTCGCAACCGGCGCGCGCCAGTTCGAGTGCGATGCCCTTGCCTACGCCCTTGCTGGCCCCGGTGACCAGGGCCGTCTTCCCTGCCAGCACCATGGCAACGATTGTAGCGAAAGCCGCCGGGCAGGCTAAAAAAATTCGTTCCACCTCTTGATGATGGAGCCGGTTTCGATACACACTCATAGTTGTACGGAGGTGAATTGAGCCAACGCCTTCCCGAAGCGACACTGCTACGCGAGCCGGCCGAGCGCTGGACCGTGGCGGACGCCGCCGAACTCTATGATGTGGCCCGTTGGGGCAAGGGCTACTTCTCGGTGGGCGCCAACGGGCACCTGCTCGTGCATCCCAGCAAGGAGCCCCACCGCTCCATTGACCTCAAGCAGCTCGTGGACCAGCTCGTGCTGCGCGGCATCTCGCTGCCGATCCTGATCCGTTTTGCCGGCATCCTCAAACACCGGCTCCAGGAGATTCACGAGGCTTTCCGGCACGCCATCGAGGAGCACGGCTATCACGGCCGGTATCGCTGCGTCTACCCCATCAAGGTCAACCAGCAGCGCCAGGTGGTCGAGGAGATCTTCCAGTTCGGCCGGCCCTACCAGTTCGGCCTGGAGGCCGGGTCCAAGGCCGAACTGCTGGCGGTGCTGGCGATCGCGGACAATGAAACTCCCATCATCTGTAACGGGTTCAAGGATGACGAGTACATCGAGACGGTGATGCTGGCCCGGAAGATCGGCCGGCACATCATCCCGGTGATCGAAAAATTCACGGAGCTGGATCTGATCGTCAAACATGCGCGCCGCGTGGGAGTGCGTCCGGTGATCGGATTGCGGATCAAGCTCGCCAGCCGGGGCGCCGGGCGCTGGAAATCCTCAGCCGGCTACCGTTCAAAATTCGGGCTGACGATCACGGAAGCGCTGCGCGCTTTGGAGCGCCTGAAAGCCTACGAGATGGCGGATTGCCTGGAGGTGCTGCACTTCCACCTCGGCAGCCAGATCACCAACATCCGCCAGATCAAGGCGGCCGTCAATGAAGCCGCGCGGGTGTATGTGGAGCTGAAGCGGGCCGGCGCGGGACTGCGCGTGCTCGATGTGGGGGGCGGCCTGGGCGTGGACTACGACGGCTCGCAGACGGATTTTGAGTCCAGCGTCAACTACACGCTCCAGGAGTACGCCAACGATGTCGTCTATCACATCCAGAGCGTGTGCGACGAAGCCGACATCCCGCACCCGGACATCATCTCGGAAAGCGGGCGGGCTGTGGCCGCCTACCACAGCGCGCTGGTCTTCAACGTGCTCGGGGTGAGCGGCTTCGGTGAGGAGGAACTGCCGAAGGAACTTCCCGAGGACGCCGAGCAGCCGCTGGTGGACTTGCAGGAGACCTACCGCTCGCTCACCGTCAAGAATCTTCTGGAAAGCTTCCACGATGCCCAGCAGGCCCTGGATGCGGCGCTGAATTTGTTCAGCCTGGGCTATCTGCCGCTCGAACAGCGCGCACTCGCCGAGAACTACTATTGGGCCATCTGCCGCCGGATCCAGAAACTGGCCGCGGAACTGGAGTACTTCCCGGAGGAGCTGGAAGTGCTCGACGCCATGCTCGCGGACACCTACTTCTGCAACTTCTCTTTGTTCCAGAGCATGCCGGACAGCTGGGCGGTCAAGCAGCTGTTTCCCATCATGCCCATTCACCGCCTGGACGAGCCGCCGACGCGCCATGCGGTACTCGGCGACATCTCCTGCGACTCCGACGGCAAGGTGGACCAGTTCATTGACCGGCGCGACGTCAAGCGTACGCTTCCCCTGCATCCGTTCAACGGGGAGCCGTACTATCTGGGCGCGTTCCTGGTCGGAGCCTATCAAGAGATCCTGGGAGATTTGCACAACCTCTTCGGCGACACCAACGCCGTGCACGTCAGCCTGGGGGCCAACGGCGAGGTGATCCTGGAGACCGTCATCAAGGGGGACACGGTCCGCGAGGTGCTGGATTACGTGCAGTTCAACGCCGAATCCCTGCTGGCCAGCTTCCGGCGGGACGTGGAGGTGGCGGTGCGGGAGGGACGGATCGGCTACGAGGAGTCCGGGCGGCTGCTGCGCTTCTACGAGGAAGGCCTCCAGGGGTACACGTACCTGGAGGACGGGCGGGAGCGGTAAGCGGGGCGATCCGGGAAGACTCAAAACACGCGGCGTTTCAGGCGCGCCACGTTGAATTTTGCGGTGTCGGCCACAGCCATCACGGCCATGACGCCGGCCTGGACGGGGTCGGTGACCACGAGATCCGCCGCGTCCGGCACGCTGCCGGCCATATTCAGGCTGATCACGAGCAGGCCCTGAGCGCGCACTTCGCGTACTGCTTTTTCGATCTCTCCTCCCATGAGCGAACCGGCCAGCACGAGAACCCTGGCGCGGGGCAGACGGGCCACAGCCCGGACGGCGTCCGCCAGGGGCTGCTCGCCCACCAGGGGGATCGTGTCCACGGAGATCCGCTCGCCGCGGATGTTGTGCCTGTCGGCTTCCGAGATGGCGCCAATGGCCACCTGGCCAACCTGCGCTCCGCCGCCCATGATGATGATCCGCTTGCCGTAGATCTTCTGCATGGTGTTGACCTGGGCGGCTTCCCGGACGACGGGCAGGGCGCGGAGTTCTTCCACCAGCGCTTGCGCCTCTCCCGGCACGTCCAGTTCGAAGTAGACCTTGGCGTCCGGAGGACCGCTCTCGATGATTTCCACGGAGGTGATATCCCCCTGGTGCCTGGCGATCACCCCCGTGAGCTGATGGAGGATGCCCGGCCCAGGTGCGGCGCGGACGACAAGCCCGATCCGGTGGGCTTCCGGTACGCTCATTCCGGCACCTCGTACTTGCGCAGGATCTCCTCCCAGTAGCCCTGAGCTTTGAGCAACAATTCCGCCACCTCTCGCACCGCACCGCGCCCGCCCTCGCTTGCAGTGACGAAGTGAGCACAGCGTTTCACCTCCGGCCGGGCATTGGCAGTGGCCACCGCCAGACCGACCCGGCGCATCACGATCACGTCGGTCAGGTCGTCACCGACGTAGGCCACCTGTTCGGGCCCGACGCCCGCCCGGCTCAGGATCTCTTCGAACACCGGGATCTTTTCGATGTGGCCCTGATAGACGTAAGCGAAGCGGCACTGGCGGGCGCGCTCTTCGGCGGCAGGAGAAACCCGGCCGCTGATCAGACCGGTCTGGATCCCCTTCCAGGCCAGCCACTGCAGGGCAATCCCGTCCTGCGAGTCGAACGCCTTCGTCTCGACCATGCGGCCGGACGGGTCGGGAACGTTGTAGAGCTTTCCGTCCGTCAGCACGCCGTCCACATCCATCAGCAGGAGCCGGATCCGCGCCGCCCGCTCGAAAACGTCCAAGGTCATCCTCCCCGTACCGCGACCTCAACGCTGAATGCGTGCCGAGCCTCCGCGCGCGAACGCGCGCACCTCGCTGAGCGTCGCCATGGTGGTGTCCCCGGGAAACGTCGTGAGCAAAGCCCCGTGCGCCCAGCCCAGCCTGAGGGCCTCCTTGGGCGGCTCTCCGGCGAGGATTCCGTAAAAGAAGCCGGCGGCGAAGCCGTCGCCGCCGCCCACGCGGTCATAGACGTCAAGCTCGCAGGTGGGCGCCACATAACTGTTGCCGTTAACCCAGGCCACGGCACTCCAGCTGTGGCGGTTGCTCGAGTGCACTTCGCGCAGGGTCGTGGCCACGACCTTGATGTTCGGGAAGCGGGCGATGACCTTTTCAATGGTGGCCAGGAAGGCGGCCGGGTCGAGCTTGGAGGCGGCGGCCACTTCCGGACCGGGCATGCCCAGGCCCTTCTGCAGGTCCTCTTCGTTGCCTACCAGCACATCTACGTGTTCCACGATACGGCTGAGCACGGATTGGGCCCGCTCGGCGCCTCCGGAAACCTTCCACAACTTCTCCCGGTAGTTGAGGTCGAAGGAGACCACCGCGCCCGCCGCCTTGGCGGCCTGCATGCCCTCGATGATCAACTCGGCCGTGGTGGGAGACAGGGAGGCAAAGATGCCGCCGGAGTGGAACCAGCGCACGCCGCCAGCGAAAATCTGCTTCCAGTCAAAATCGCCGGGCTTGAGCAGCGCCGCAGCTTCGTTCGAACGGTTGTAGAAGACCACCGGCGCCCGGACCCCGAATCCCCGGTCGCTGTAGACCGTAGCCATGTTCGGTCCGCGGACCCCGTCATGCGCGAAATGCTTGTAGAAGGCGCGCACGCCCATGGCGCGCACCCGCTCGGCGATCAGCTCGCCGATCGGGTAGTCCACCATCGCCGTGACGATGGCCGTCCGGAGCCCGAAGCAATCGGCCAGATTGGCCGCAACATTGTATTCGCCGCCGCTCACGTGGATCCGGCACTCGGCGGCCTTGCGGAACGGAATCGCCCCCGGATCCAGGCGGTGAACCAGGGCGCCGAGGGAGACCTCGTCGAGCTCCGCCTGCGGTAACAGATTCAGACCATAACCCATCCGTGTTGCTGCTCCTGTATTGGGAATTTCGGACTGCGCCTCAGGCTGTCCATTCGGTGTGGAAGAACTGCCCCCGTGGCTTGTCAACCCGCTCGTAGGTGTGAGCGCCGAAGTAATCCCGCTGCGCCTGGATCAAGTTGGCCGGCAGGCGCTCGGAACGGTAACTGTCAATGTAGCCGAGCGCGGCGGCCAGCCCGAGGCACGGCACGCCGTGGCCGGCCGCCTCGCACACCACCGCCCGCAGCGCCGGATGCAACTCATTAACCAGCGCAGCGAAGCGGCCATCCAGCAGCAGGTTCGCCAGATCTGCATTCTCCTCGAAGGCCGTCTTGATCGCGTCCAGCAGGCGGGCCCGGATGATGCAGCCGCCTTTCCAGGTGCGGGCGATTTCGGCAAACCGCAGTCCGTAGTCGTATTCCCGGGATGCCTCGCGCATGAGGGCGAAGCCTTGCGCATAGCTGGTCACGACCGCCAGCCGCAGGGCGTCATGGAGCAGGCCGAGGAATCGCTCCCGGTCGCCATCGAACGGCTTGCAGGGCCCGAGCAGGACCTTGGCCGCCTGCATGCGCTCGTCCTTGAAGGCCGACAGAATCCGCGCCTCCAACCCTGCGTGGATCGTGGGAATCGCCACCCCCACGTCGAGCGCGTTCTGGGAAGTCCACTTGCCCGTGCCTTTCTGTCCAGCGCGGTCCAGAATGACCTCCACGAGCGGCAGGCCGGTTTCCGGATCCGTCCTGCCGACAATGTGGGCGGTGATTTCGATCAGATACGAACTCAGAGGGCCTTCGTTCCAGCGGGCGAAAACGGACTGCATCTCCGCCGCGCTCATGCCGAGCACGCGCCTCATGATGTCGTAGCTTTCGGCGATGAGCTGCATGATGCCGTATTCCATGCCGTTGTGGACCATCTTGACGTAGTGGCCGGCGCCTCCTTTGCCCATGTAGGCGCAGCAGGGCCCGTCGTCGGTCCGGGCGGCGATACGCGTCAGAATCGGTTCGAGCAGGCGGTAGGCCTCTTCGGACCCTCCGGGCATCAGGGAGGGACCATGCAGAGCGCCTTCCTCGCCTCCGCTGACGCCCATGCCGACATAGAGGATTCCCGCGGCCTCCAGCTCGCGTCCCCGGCGGTCGGTGTCCTGAAAAAACGAGTTGCCGCCGTCCACGACAATGTCTCCGCGATCCAGCAACGGCCGGAGCTCGCCGAGCACCGCATCCACCGGTTTGCCCGCCGGAACCATAACCAGAATCTTGCGGGGCCGGGCGAGCGAGGCCGCCAGTTCCTGAAGGGAGCCCACCGCGGTCATGCGCTTTCCTGCCCATTTGTTTCGGGCGGCTTGCGCTTTGGCAGGATCCACGTCATAACCCGCCACCGAGAACCCTTTGCTTTCCACGTTCAGAGCCAGATTCTGGCCCATGACTCCCAGGCCGATGATGCCGAAGTCGTACTGCGCCATGCGGGCTGTCCTTTCGGGAAGGGTTACTCTCCCTTATAACACGCGCGCTGTTGCGGGCAGGAAAGCCGGATCCGGTTCCGTACAATGAAAGCAACGAGATCCCGCCCGATGATCGAACGTGTGGCCGCCACGATCGAACGCTACCGCATGTTCCGGCCGGGGGACCGGGTCGGCGTAGCGGTCTCCGGCGGAGCGGACTCGGTCTGCCTGCTGCACGTACTGCGGGAGCTTGCGCCGCGATGGGCGCTGCGCCTCAGCGTGCTGCACCTGGATCACCGCCTGCGGGGAGAGGCCTCGCGGGCCGATGCCGAGTTTGTCCGGGAACTGGCGGCCGGGCTCAGCTTGCCGTTCTATCCGGGAGAAGCCGACGTGCGGAGTTTGCGCGAAGCGACCGGGGAGAACCTGGAGCAGGCCGCCCGCAACGCGCGGCGCGATTTTTTCCTGGGTTTTCTCCGAGGCGGCCTTCTGGATCGCGTCGCTCTGGGACACACCCGCTCGGATCAGGCCGAGACGGTGATGTTCCGGGTCCTGCGCGGCACCGGACTCAGCGGGCTGGCCGGCATCCTGCCGGTCACGGCGGAAGGCTTTGTCCGGCCGCTTCTCGAAGTCAGTCGCCCGGACGTGCTCGCTTATCTCGGTTCGCGCGGACTGTCGTGGCGCGAGGACGCGACCAACCAGGATCCGGCCCTGGCCCGGAACCGCATCCGGCACCAGCTACTGCCGGCCTTGCAGCGGGACTGGAATCCTCGACTGGAAGCGGCTCTTGCCCGGCTCGCCGCCCTCGCACAAGAAGAGGAGGAGTACTGGCGCGTGGAAACCGGCCGGCTGGAGGCGGCCCACGCCGTCAGGCGCGGCCGGGCGTATTTCGTCCGGGTCCGCCCCCTCAGCGAACTCCCGCGGCCCCTGGCCCGGCGTCTGGTGCGGCGCCTGATCGAGCGCGCGCGCGGAGATCTGCGGCGCATCGAGTACGAACATGTGGAACAAGCCCTGGAGCTGGCGCGCCGGGAGAAGGGCGACGGCAGGATTTGCCTTCCGGGACTCGTGGTCTGGCGCTCGTTCGACTGGGTCCGCTTTTCCCCCTCCGGTGAGGACTTTCCGCAGACATTCCGCCGGGAAGTGGCGATCCCGGGCTGTTATCCGCTCCCCGATGGCGGCCGATTGCGGCTCGAACTGGCCGAGGCCCGTGCAGGTGCACTGTGCGCTTCGGGTTATAATCGGGGTGGGAGTCATTTGGTTGATCGGGAACGCATCCGGGGGTTGCTCGAGCTTCGAAGCTGGATTCCCGGAGACCGATACCGTCCGGCGGGGCATACGACGGTACGAAATCTTGCCGATTTGTTTCAACGGGCGCGCATTCCCCTTTGGGAACGTGGCTCGTGGCCCGTATTGGAAAGCGGTGGGCGGATTGTGTGGTCCCGGGGCTTCGGCGCCGCAGCCGAGCTGGTTCCGGATGCGCAAACTCGTTGGGTACTAAAGATTTCCGAGGCGCCGGAATCTCCGGAAGCGCCGGAAACGTCTTAATGGGCAGAAGGCCACAGCCCGAAGGCACGCTTCCGGCGGCCGGGAGGAGTGATGAATAACAGTAACGTCAAGACGGCGATCCTTTGGGCGGTTCTGATTTGCGTTGCCGTGTTGTTGTGGATTGTGGTGCGCACCGGCAAGGCCCGCCCGGAGATTCCGATCACCTTCAGCCGCTTCCTCACGGACGTGGAGGCGGGAAAGGTCGAATCGGTCACGATTGCCGGCACCGAGGTACGCGGCGTTTATAAAGACAAAACCGGCCTGCGGACGCTGATTCCTGTCAACTACCCCGATGTCTACAAGCTGCTGCGCGAAAAGAACGTGGAGGTGGAGATCAAGGAAGCCGGCTCCTCGCACTGGGTCTCCATCCTGATCAACGCCATTCCGTTCATCCTGCTGCTGGCGTTCTGGATTTTCATGATGCGCCAGATGCAAAGCGGGGGCAACAAGGCTCTCAGTTTCGGCAAGAGCCGCGCGCGGCTGCATTCTTCGCAGCAGAAAAAGGTGACTTTCAAGGACGTGGCGGGGGTGGACGAGGCCAAGGAAGAGCTGCAAGAGATCATCGAGTTTCTCAAGGAGCCGCAGAAGTTTCAGAAACTGGGAGGCCGCATCCCCAAGGGCGTGTTGCTGATCGGGTCGCCGGGAACGGGCAAGACGCTGCTGGCGCGGGCGGTGGCGGGCGAAGCCAACGTCCCCTTCTTCTCTATCTCGGGTTCGGACTTCGTCGAGATGTTTGTGGGCGTCGGCGCCAGCCGCGTGCGCGACCTCTTCGAACAGGGTAAGAAAAACGCGCCGTGCATCATCTTCATTGACGAAATTGACGCGGTGGGCCGCCACCGGGGGGCGGGCCTGGGCGGCGGTCACGATGAGCGCGAGCAGACGCTGAACCAGCTGCTGGTGGAAATGGACGGCTTCGAATCGAACGACGGCGTGATTCTCATGGCGGCCACCAATCGCCCGGACGTGCTCGATCCGGCTCTGCTCCGCCCGGGACGCTTTGACCGGCGCGTGGTGGTGGGCCGGCCCGACGTCAAGGGGCGGGAGGAGATCCTCAAGGTGCACACCCGCAAGACTCCGCTGGCCGATGACGTGGACCTGTCGGTGATCGCCCGGAGCACGCCGGGGTTTGCGGGCGCCGACTTGGCCAATCTGGTCAACGAAGCGGCTCTTCTGGCCGCCCGCCAGAACCGCAAGGTCGTCACCATGGCCGACTTCGAGCTGGCCAAGGACAAGGTGCTGATGGGCGTGGAGCGCAAGTCGCTGATCATCAGCGAAGAGGAGAAACGCAACACGGCCTACCACGAGGCGGGCCATGCGCTGGTTGCGGCCATGCTGCCGAGCGCCGACCCCGTCCACAAGGTGACGATCATCCCCCGCGGCATGGCCCTCGGCGTCACCATGCAGCTGCCGATGGACGACAAGCACTCCTACACCAAGGAGTATCTGGAGGCGCAGCTGGCGATTCTGATGGCGGGGCGCATCGCCGAAGAGAAATTCATGCACCACATCACCACGGGCGCCGGCAACGACATTGAGCGCGCCACCGAACTGGCCCGCAAGATGGTCTGCGAGTGGGGCATGAGCGACATGGGTCCGCTCAGCTTCGGCAAGAAGGAGGAGCAGATCTTCCTGGGCCGGGAAATCGCCCAGCACCGCGATTACAGCGAACAGACCGCGATCGAGATTGACCGCCAGGTGCGCAAGCTGGTGGAGACCGCCTACCAGCGCGCCTCGCAGATCATCGAAGAGCACTCCGACGCGCTGGTGCGCATCGCGGAAGCCCTGCTGGAGCGCGAAGTCCTCGAGGGGGCCGAAGTCAAGCAGCTCATCGAGGGCATCCCGCTGCCGGCACGGTCGCCGGCCGCGCCGCCGGGCGGGGACAGCGGCACGCAGCCCGTGTTGCGCCCGGAAGGCGGGCGCCGCGTGCCGGGACTTCGTGAGGGGGAGCGGCCGCAGCCTGCGTGATTCCCGCGTTCCCGGTCTACCTGTTCGACGTAGACGGCACACTGCTGGACTCGGCTCCCGACATCTGTGCCGCACTCCAGGGCGTGCTCGACGGCGTGGTGCCCGGCGGAGTTCGCGATTCGTTGCTCCGCGCCTACATCGGCCGCCACCTCGCCGACCTGTTCGGCGATCTGCTGCCGGGATCGCCGCAGGAGATCATCCAGGGCCTGATCGAACGGTATCGCTCCTCCTACCGCGGACGGCGGCACGCCTCGACCACGATCTTTCCAGGCGTTGCGGAGGCTCTCGAGCGGCTGGGGGGCCGGAAGTCCACGGCCACCACCAAGAGCACCGCCGGCACGGTCGAAGTGCTGGAGCGGTTTGGGCTGCGCGAATACTTTGACCATATCCAGGGAACGGACGGCTTTCCCAGCAAGCCGGCCCCGGATGTGATCTTCCGGGCGCTCGAGGCCCTCAAGGCGTGTCCCGAGGAGTGTCTTCTGGTGGGAGATTCGCCGGCAGACATGGAGGCCGGACGCAGAGCCGGCGTGCGGATCTGCGCCGTGCGTTACGGCTACGGTGATCCCGGCGAACTGGCGCGCTGGCAGCCCGATTACTGGGTCTCGGACCTGCGCGAACTGGTGGGAAACGGCTCCGCAACGGCGAGCTCCGGTCGCCTCAGTCATTCGATGCGGTAAAGCCGCGCTCCGGCGCGTTCCGCCAGAAACACGAGGCCCCATTCGCCGGCTCGCGTCCGGAAATCCTCCGCGCGAAAATCCGAGTCGTGGATGAGCAGGTAGCGGACGCCGCGCTGTCGCACGGCTTCGGTTGCGCGGCGGCGCAGATCCGGCGGCAGGGGCGCCTCGGAGAAGCGCGGCTCACCCAGAAGCTTCCAGCCGCCCGCCGCGTCCAGTCCTTCCAGCCGCAGGCGCGTCCGGCCGTGGTCCTGGGAGCACTCCAGCACGACCCGGCTGACCTGCCGCTCCCGTCCGAGATCGAGTTCGACAAACATACCGGGCCGCATCGCCTCCCAGCTGCGCCAGCGTGTGGCGGGATTCTCATCAAAGGCCAGTTCGATCTCCCAGGGGTTGGGGTTCGCCGCCATCCGCCAGAGCGGTTCCCGGGCGAGGCGCTGCTCTCCGCTGTAGACCTGGAATTCATTCACCGCCCAGAGTTCGGTGTCTGACCTGCCGGTTTGTACGACCCGCAGCCTGCGCAGCCGCTCGGGAACGAAGTCGAAAGTGAAGCGCCAGACCGGGTGGTACTCGTCAATGATCGGCGTCCAGAGAATGTCACCGAGGGTATGGTTGAAGGCGGCCGTGTAAGCCACCAGAATCTCCCGCGTCGTATACGCCTCCGAGACCCGCTGCCAGGCGAAAACCTTCTCCCCCGGCGGGACGAACTGCTCAATCATGCGCGCGATCGGATAGCCCGCCCAGCGGCGGTTCAGCCATTCCTCCTCCGGCACGATGCGCAACGCTTCCCGCCAAGTGACGCGCTCCAGGCGCCAGCAATAGGGGTCGGCGTACATCTTGATGTGACTCGGCCAGGAAATCAGAGCGTGAAAGACGACAAGCAGGGGCGCGATTCCGGGCACCCTCGTGAAGACCATCGCCATGGCCAGGGCAAGGAACGGCGCCGCGGGGATCAGGAAGCGCGTGCCGATATTGGTGAAGTAGGTCGCCCCGAAAACGGCGGCCCCCAGTAGCAGCCGGCGTCCCTGCAGCCACCGCAGGGAGAACAATGCCAGCGGCGCCAGCAGGAAAACCGGACCGAGCAACCCGGCCAACACGCGCCCTCGCACGGTGACTTCGAGGGGAATGTCCGCGTAGTGTTCCAGACCCGGATAATGGCGCATGTGCCAGGTGTACTCCTTCTCGAAGGACACGTGAACGTAAGGATTGCGGAACCACGTGTTAAGAAACGGCGAAAACGGGTTGTCCACGACGATCCAGTTTTTTGCCGCCCAGGGCGCGGCCATCAGCGCCGCGCAAAGGCTCAGGACGGCCAGCGGACCGAGCAGCGGACGGCGTTGCCGGCGGAGCTTCCAGGCCACAAAGCCGGCAGCGTAGGGGAAAGCGACGAACGCCGTGTACTTGGCGGCGTAAGCGAAGCCGGCCAGCAGTCCGATGGGAATCAGCAAGCCCGGAGTGCGCTCGCGGTCCCAGATCTCCAGCAGGTAGAAAACCGCGAAGGCCACGGCGGCGAGCGCCACGTCCACGTAGGCGCTGGTGCCGTCAATGCCTACCACGGGGCTCAGATAAAACAGAAGCGCTCCGGCGGCGCCGGCGCTCGCGACTCCGAAACGCCGCCCCCAGGCGATCATCCCGAAGGGCAGCCATGCCAGGAAGGCGAAGTGCACGAGCGAGGCCGCCGAATGGCGGCCGAAGGCGAACGCATACAGAAACAGCAGCTCGACGCCCTGCGACAGGCTGGCGTACATGTTCGTGGTGATGCGGGGAAAGCCGCGCTCGCGTAAATAGCGGGAGACCAGGCCGAGATGATATTCCGTGCCGTCGGCGCTGATCTCGGGCGCCATGGCGTTGAAGAAGTACAGTGCCGTGTAGACCGCGAACACGGCTGCAAACAGCCGTGCCCAGAAACGATCGCCGGGCGGAAGCCGCCCGGGAGCGCGACGGTGTGCCCCTCGGCTGAAAGCAAGGACGATCACGCCGAGACCCAGCGCCAGAAGGACCCCTTTGTAGAGCAGGCCTGCGGCGGCCAGCCAGAAGACCAGCGCACTCAGGCACGCCGACCCCGTAACGAAGGCCAGAAAATCCTCCTCGAGGCGGTGAAGCTGCACGCCGAGCTTCCGGAGCAGCAGCCGCCCAAGAAGCCAGGAGACCAGAACGGTGAACGCCGCGCCGAACAGGATATAAACCGGCTGTGGGATCACGGGAGAAAACCCGCGCCCTGGAGGATGAACCCCAGACGTGTACCGTCGCGCGGATCCACGTAGACTTTGTCGGCCTCGATCGTAACCCGCACCAGTTCCCCCGCGTGTAACCACCCGTCGGGCACGGGCTGTTCAAAGCGGCGGGGCCCCGGAGTCTCGAATCGGAGGGCGCCGAGGGGCCTGCCGTTCACCGAGACCGTGAGGGTAACCGGGCCGGTCTGCGCGAAGGTCGCCTCGGCCACCACCACGTCCGCGACGAATCGGAGACCGCGAACCTGGCGCGTGAGGAATTGCAGTTCCGCGCGCCCGGAAGCCCAGCGCCAGGCGCCCGCCTCCACCTTTCGGTTCACGCCCCCGACCAGGTGGATTTCCGCATCCGGATCGCTCATGGCCACGAAAGCCCGCAGGCGGGTGGGCTCCGCTCCCGTCAACGGCTTGCGCTCGATGGGCGGCGTGAACAGATCCGGGGAACGGGAGCAACCGGCCGGCCCGAGGATCGCCAGCGGCACGAGCGCCGCGAGCCTCCGCCTCATACAGCGTCGGAAACGCTGGTGAACTGGAAGTTGCCCGACACCAGGGGAGGCACCACCACGGAGCCCCCTTCGGCTCCCTGGACCCGCTCCGGCCGCCCGGCGCGCTGCGCATTCTCGAGCAGGCGCACCGGACTCTCGTTGAAACGAAGGTTCATCACGGGCCGGGAGATCTTGCCGTTCTCGATGAGGAACAACCCGTCGCGCGTCAGCCCGGTGAGCTGGAGCGTCTGTGGGTTGACGACGCGGATGTACCAGAAGCGGGTCACCAGAAGGCCGCGCTCCGTGTGCCGGATCAGCTCGTCCAGGCTCTCCTGGCCGCCATCCATGACCAGGGACCCGGGAAAGCCGGTGGGTGGGTTGCCTGTCTTCGCGCCCCAGTAGCGGGTATAGACGAGGTTGCGGATGACGCCCTTTTCGACCCAGGCAATCCGGCGCGCGGGCAACCATTCGCTGGTCCAGGGGGTTGCGGGCAGGCGCGGGTCGAAGGGGTCGCTGCGCAAGCTGATGAACTCGGGAAACAACTTTTCGCCTAGCCGCGTGCCGCCTCCCTTCTTGCTCAGGAAGGAGCGGCCCTCTTCGGCGGCGCGCGCGTCGAGGGCGAAGCCCATGCGCCCGATGAGGTCCCCTACCGCCGTCGCCTCCAGCACCACGGTGTAGGCTCCCGGCTCCAGCCGCTCCGGCTTCCGCCAGCGAAGGCACTTCTCCACCGCCCGGGCGGCGATTTCCTCACCGCGAATCTCTGCGATCCGTAACGAGGGCCGGCCGGCCCATCCGGAACTGGACCCGTCCGGGGTGCGGACCGTAACGGTGAGCCGTGCATCCGCCGAACGGTCATAGCCGAACAGTTTGTTTTTGTTGGCGACTGCGCGGACCGAAGCGGACCGGAGGAAGAAACCAGCTGCCACCAGGTGATTTTTCTTCGCCGCCGCGATGGCGGCCGCCACGTGCGGGATCATCTCCGCCGTGCGTGCCCGCGCCGTGGCTTCGTCGTAATCGCTGGTTTCCGGATACTCCTGCGGGCCCAGAGGAGGCATGTGCTCCGGGTTTTGCGGGGCCAACGCCGCCAGTTCCTCGGAGCGTCGCACCACCGCTTCGAGACTGGCCGGATCCACTTCGGTGGTTTCCGCCGTGCCGCTGCGCCCGTCGCGTGTCGAGGTGACGGTGACGGACCGCTCCAGAACCACACCGGAGGTGGTCACGCCGTTGTTGGCGAAGCGAACGTTGGCCTGCTCGGAGGCGGCCAGTACCACGCTGCACTCCGGGAGCTTGGAGAAGGAAAGGATCGTGTCGGCAAGCTTGCGGGCTTCGTCTCGCGTCCACATGATGCTCCAGCGCCTCCTCGCGCTTCAGTCTGTGCGAATCACCGTGATTTGCCGGAATCGCGCGGGCGAGCAGCCGTGACTGACCGAGTTGGTCTGCATCGGTTCGCCCTTGCCGTCGTTCGGGGAGCCGTACTGTTCCCAGTAGCTCGGCCCTGCGATGCCGTCGCAGGCCTGCCAGAAATCGGGAGTGCGGGACTGGTAGGCCACCCGCGAGATCATTCCGCGCTTCTTGCCCCCTTTGATCTCCCAGAAGGCGTCGCCTCCGAACTGGAAGTTGTAGCGCTGCTGGTCAATCGAGTAGCTGCCGCGTCCCTCGATGAGAATGCCGTCGTCAACGCCTGCGATCAGGTCCTCGAGAGTGACGTTGGCCGGCCCCGGCGCAAGCCAGACGTTGGGCATGCGCTGGAACGGCACGCTGGCCCACGAATCGGCATAGCAGCAGCCGCGCGACTCCTTCTCACCGATCAGGTGCGCCTGCTCGCGGATGGTCTGGAAATGTTTGAAGATGCCTTTTTCCACAATGGGGAAACGGGTCGTCTTGACGCCGTCGTCATCATAGGCCACGGTCGCCAGTCCCCGCTCGTAGGTCCGGTCCCCGTAGATGGTGACGATCTCGCTCCCGATCCTCTCTTTGCCCATTTTTTCCGGCGTAAGGAAGCTGGTTCCGGCGAAGTTGGCTTCGTAACCCAGAGCCCGGTCGAGCTCGGTGGAGTGCCCGATGCTTTCGTGAATGGTGAGAAACAAGTTGCTCGGCATCAGGACCAGGTCTTTCTTCCCCGGTTCGACCGGAGGCGCGGCCAGATGCTCCAGGACCTCTTCGCGGATCCGCGGGGCATGTTCCAGAAAGTTCATACGGGCCACATACTCCCAGCCCGCTTCCAGAGGCGGCGGGGTGTAATTGCGCGTGCGGGAGATTCCTCTGGCGAGATCCACGGCAGTCGCGGCCAGGTTGGCGATGGTGTGGATGACCAGCTGCTGGATGGAGGATCCCTCCGAAGAGGCAAAGTACTTGTCCTCGGAGTGAAACATGAGCATGGCGGTCGAAGCAAAGACCCGCTTTTCTTTTTTGACTTCGGCGGCGGCGGCGCGCAGTAGCTCGATCTTTTCGGCTACGGGGATGTCGAACGGGTTGCGCTCGCAGGGTGAGTTCCACCGGTCGCGGTAGGCGGGCGTGGGCGCCAGAACGACGGGCCGGGCCTGAATCCTGGCGTTGGCCTCGGCTACGGCCACGGCTTCACGCGTCACCCGGGCGATTTCCTCTTCGGAAACGACGGGGGAGGCGGCAAAGCCCCAGACGCCGCGGGCGATGACCCGGACGCCGAAGCCGAAACTTTCGCGGTCCGTGACGTTGGGAACTTCCAGCGTGCGGCCTGTGCCGCGCTCGGGGGACAGGCGCAGGAAGATGGTCTGGTCGCGGTACCGGTTGATCCGGATGTCGCAGTAGCTTGCCTTCAGGCGCTGCGCCTGGCGGAGCGCGACTTGAGCCAGCTTCTCGAGCTCCGAAGACGGCCGCTGGGAGCCCTCCGCCGCGCCGAAAAGATCGGCGGCGGCCAGGGCGGACGAGCCCAGGAAGACGCGCCGTGACATCATACCGTCTTATCCTCCGCATAGCAAAAAGAGTTCATCGGACACTGGGCGCAGCGCGGGCGCCGCGCCGTACACAGGTTGCGGCCGTGATGGATCATCTGGTGGGAGAACAGGATCCACCGTTGTTTGGGAATGATCTTCATCAAGTCCTGCTCGATCTTGTTGGGGTCGGTTTCCCGCGTCAGGTCCAGCCGCCGGGCGATGCGTTGCACGTGCGTGTCCACGACGATGCCCGAGGGAATGCCGTAGGCCGTGCCCAACACCACGTTGGCCGTCTTGCGTGCCACTCCGGGGATGGTGAGCATCTCCTCCATGGTCTTCGGCACGCGGCCGCCGAAGTCGGTCAGAATTTTTCGCGCCGCGCCGATCAAGGCTTTCGCCTTGTTGTTAAAAAACCCTGTCGAGCGGATGTCCTGAGCCAGTTCTTCCTGGCTCGCGGCGGCGAAATCCCGGATCGTCGGGTACTTCTGGAAAAGGCCGGGAGTAACTTCATTGACGCGCTTGTCCGTGCACTGAGCCGAAAGGATCGTGGCCACAAGCAGTTCCCAGGCGTTGCGGTGGTGGAGAGCACAGGTGGCGTTCGGATACAGTTGGTCCAACGCCTGGAGGATCTTGCGGACCCGGGCATTGCGCGCCTCCGCTGTCCTGGGACGCTCGGGTTTGGGCGCCGTCTTGACCGCCATCGCCGGGCTTGGAGAAGCCCTAACATCATAGCACCGCACAGACCGCTCGTCCCTGCGGCGGTGTTTGCGAGGCGATCTGGTACAATCGTGTGCGAATCGGATGAGATGGAAGTTACTGGCACTGCTGCCAGTGTGGGCAACCGCCTCCCTGACGTCGCAAAAACCGCAGGTCGAGCACAAGACACAGCTCGAGCTCGAACAGGAGCGCGTCGCCCAGACGCGCGTGATTCCCAAGGAGCCCCCGACGGTGGTAACTGCGGATCCGCGGCGGCTGGTTTTTCATGTGTCGCCGCTGTCGGCTCGCGGCCTGCTGTCGCGGCAGACGCGCGACGCTTTGCAGGCGCTGTTTCGCAGCGCTCGCGGAATGACCATCGTGAAGCTGCGTGCCTTCGTGGCCGGCAGCGGTGACATGCGGCGGGTCCAGAGCCTGGTGAGCGAGATCTTCACCGAGCGCCGTCTGCCCCTGCCCGCCCTGACCGTCGTGCAGGTGGGCGGACTCCCGCTCACCGGGGCGCAGGTCGTCTTCGAATCGGCGGCCGTTGCCCGAAAGGAAGTGAATCCTCACGGGCTGGCGTTCATCTCCGGCCAGGCGGCTTCCTCGGATGAATACCGGCTCACCATGGCGCCGCTTGCGGAAAAGTCCCTGGCGGATCTGGTGCGCGCGGTGCGCGGCGCCGGCGCCGAACCGAAGGACGTGTTGCGGATCACCTGCTTTATGACCTCCCTGGAGGACGTGGATGCGGTGCGCACCCGCGTCGCGCGGGAGTTCCCGCAGGCGGCGGCCAACTACGTGCAGATCCAGCGCGCACCGGCGCGGAGCGTGGTGGAGTGTGAAGCCGTGGCCCGCCTGAACGCTCCCGTCGGCGCGCCGCTACGGATGTTGAATCCGGACGGGCTGCCGGTTTCGCCCAACTATTCGCACGTGGCGCTGGTGGGAGCCCCGAAGATTGTGCTGACCGGCGCGCAGATGGCTTTTCAGTACGAGGAGCAGGACGTCCGGCTGGCCTTCCAGCGTCTGGAGCGCGAGCTGGCGCAGGCGGGCGCTTCGCTGCGAAAGACGGCCATGGCTTCCATCTACCCGCTCTCGGGCGGTTTGAGCGGGCTGATCCGGAAGGTTCGCGCCGAGTTTTACGACATGAGCCGTCCGCCGGCCAGCACCATGCTGCCGTTCGAAGGGCTGCCGGCCCTGGACGCCTCTCTGGCTTTGGACGTGGTCGCCGTGCCGGACGATGCGCGCTGAGTGCGGCCCGCATCCGGCGCGGCCCCAGGAGTTGCCATGAAGACCGTAGTGACATTCGGGGAAATCATGCTCCGGCTCGCACCGCCGGGCTTTGAACGCTTTTTGCAATCTCCGCAATTCGTCGCCACCTTCGGCGGCGGCGAAGCCAACGTGGCCGTCGCGCTGGCGGGTTTCGGGGTACCGGCCCGTTACGTCACCGTGCTGCCGGCCAACCATCCGATCGCCGACGCCTTCGTAGGAGAGCTGCGCCGCTTCGGCGTAGATGCTTCCGCCATCGTGCGCGGCAAGGGCCGCATGGGCATCTACTTCGTCGAACCGGGCGCCAACCAGCGCCCCTCCAAGGTCGTCTACGACCGCGACTACAGCGCGATCGCACTGGCCAAGCCGGGCGACATCCCCTGGGAGGAGGCCTTCGAAGGGGCGGGCTGGTTTCACATCACGGGCATCACGCCGGCCATCAGCCAGGGGGCTGCGGACCTGGCCCTCGAAGCGGTGTCGAAGGCGCGCGCCCTGGGCCTGACCGTTTCGTGTGATCTCAACTACCGCAAGAACCTGTGGAAGTACGGCAAGACCGCGCCGGAAGTGATGGGCGAACTGTTCCGCCTGGTGGACGTAGGGATCGCCAACGAAGAAGATTGCCAGATGGCTCTGGGGATCGAAGCGGGTGTGGACGTTCACGCGGGCAAGCTGGAAGTGGGGGCCTACCGCAGCCTGAGCGAACGCGTGATGGCGCGCTTTGGCAACCTCAAGATGATGGCCATCACGCTGCGGGAGTCCTACAGCGCCTCCCACAACGGCTGGTCTGCCTGTCTCTACGATGGGACGGAGTTCCTCACCAGCCGGCGCTACGACATCACCCACATCGTGGATCGCGTGGGCGCAGGCGACTGCTTCGCCGCCGGCCTCATCTACGGGCTGCTTTGCCTGGGCAGCCGTCAGGAAGCGCTCGAGTTCGCCGTGGCCGCCTCTTGCCTGAAGCACTCCCTCCCCGGCGATTTCAATCGCTTTTCCGTCGAGGAGGTCAACCAGCTGGTCCGGGGCGGCGGCTCGGGCCGGGTCCAGAGATAGAACTTCCGTCCGGCGCGTTGCCGGTATAATTGGGGTTGAGATCCCGATGCGGGGGCGTCTGCTGAAGATCCTGCTCGCCGGGGCGGCCTTGTGTGCGGCCCAGTCGGAGTCGCCCGCCGGCAAAGCCTCTGCCCAGGAACGCCAGCCCGCCTTTCGCGCGCAGGTCAACGAGGTCATCGTTCCGGTCACCGTCACGGATGAAAAGGGCCGCTTCGTCAGCAACCTCGAAGTCACCGACTTCAAGATCTTCGACGAAGACAAAGAGCAGAAGATCCTGTACTTCTCGCGCGAGCACAACCAGCCGGTCGTGATCGGGTTTCTGCTCGACATGAGCAACGCCACCAGACTGCACTGGAAGACCTTTCAGGAAGCCGCCCTGGAACTGGTCTTCACCTTGCTGCCCGGCGACAAGCGCTTCCGCGGTTACCTGATCACTTATGCGAACGAACCGGAGCTGCTGGTAGATACCACGCATGACTCCGAGCCCATTGCCGATAAGATCCGCAAGCTGAAGCCGGGCGGCGGCGCGGCCTTCTTCGACGCCATTTACATGGCCTGCACGCGACGCAGTCTGGTGGAGGGCGAACCCATCGAGCCGCGGCGCATCCTCGTGGTCATCGGCGACGGACACGACACGGCCAGCACCAAGAGTCTGGAGGAGGTGCTGGAGATCGCCCAGCGGAACCTGGTGACCATTTACGGGATCAGCACCGTAGCGTTCGGATTCAACTCCGAAGGCGACAAGAACCTTCGCCGGCTGGCCGAGGAGACGGGCGGCCGGGTGGAGTATCCGCTGGAGAACCTCTACAGCGATGTGGCCGGTTTCCTTTCCACACCCTCCGATGAGGGTAATTACGCGCTGAAGGTGGGCACGGGGCAATACGCTGCCAAGATCGCAAAGGGATTGTTCAACGCCGTGGCCAACATTGCCGGGGAGGTGACGACTCAGTACATCCTGCGCTATGTGCCGTCGGAAACCGACGTGCCAAGAACGTTCCGCAATATCCGGGTGGAAGTGAATTTGCCCAATGTAACGGTGCGGACGCGCAAAGGATATTATCCCTACGCGCCATAAAGGGGTTCCGTGCCCGCAGCCGATAGAGGGAGTGGAGCATGAGCGTCGCGCTCGACGGGCCACAGGCGGCAGAGTATGTCCTGCTCCAGGTCGCCTTGCCCGGCCGGCCGGAGGTGAACGCGGGCGTGATGCTGATTGACCCCTCCGCCGACGCGCTCTACATCAAGCTGCGCCAGGATTGGGACCGGATCGCGACGCCCGAGGATGCCGAGGTCCTGGCCCTGCTCGAGGCAGACCTCCAACAGAAAGCCCGACAGATGGGGGCACGGGCATTGCTGGACTGGCTGGAAGACACCCTGTCGAACACCGTTCGCATCACGCCCCGGGAGCCGGTGGCCGTACCCGGCGGGGCATTCACCCGGACGCTGCAAACGCTCTACCGCCGGCATGTGGAGAGCCGCCGGTTCGAGGTCGTGGAGATGCCCCTCTCTGACCGCCATGTGCGTCTCTATTCCCTGCGGGCGGCGGCGGGGCCGTTTGGCGAGGATATGGAGGTCCAACTCGAGGGTTGGGTCGAGGCGCCCGAGGAGTTGCGCAAGACGGAGCAGGTTTTTCTGGCGCGGGTGGTAGGCCGCTCGATGGAACCGCGGATCCCTGACGGGAGCCTGTGCCTGTTCCGCGAGAACGTAGTCGGATCGCGCGTGGGAAAGATCCTGCTGGTCCAACAGCGCGGCGCTTCGGAGTCCGGCGGGCAGTTCGCCGTCAAGCGGTACGAAAGCATCAAGCGCCCCGCGGGACCCGATTCCTGGCGGCATGAACGAATCCGCTTGATTTCTCTCAACCCCGACTACCCGGTGATCGAATTGGAGCCTTCGGAGTTTGAAGAGCGTTACCGCGTCGTGGCCGAGTTCCTCCGGGTGCTCGGGGAACAGACACTATAGGGAACAATTCCGCCTCTCGGGGGGTCTAACCCAATGCGGGAGAAGGTCCGCCCGTGGTAGCTTGAAGGGAGCCGGCGAGGCGCACCCGTGAGCGAACACTTCGTCACTTTGGAGCTGACGGCGCCGCTCGAAGCCGACCAGGCGGCCCAAGGTGAGGAAGAGCGTATTCTGCTGGAGCGCATGAAACAGGGCGCCGAAGAGGCTTACGAAGCTCTGCTGGCGCGCTTCCAGCAACCCGTCTACAACCTGGTCAGCCGCCTGCTTCAGGATCCGAGCGAAGCTCCGGATGTGGTGCAGGAGGTGTTCCTGAAAGTCTTCCGAAAGGTGGGAGGATTCCGCGGCGACAGCAGTCTGAAGACTTGGGTGTACCGGATCGCCGTCAATGAGGCCCACAACCACTGCCGGTGGTACCGACGGCACCGCCAACAGGAGGTGGGATTCGGCGAATTCGCTCCGGACCGGGAGGTGGTGCTGCGGTCCGGCGGGCAGTCCCCCTTTGAGACGGCGGCCGCGCGGGAGAGCCGGGCGCTGGTGGAGGAGGCGCTGGCGGCCCTGAGCCCGGTGCTGCGCGAAGCCGTCGTGCTGCGGGATATGGAGGATCTCAGCTATGAGGAGATCGCCGAGATCCTTCAGGTGCCGTTGGGAACGGTGAAATCGAGGATTCTGCGCGGGCGCGAAGCGCTCCGTGCCGAACTGGAGAAACGACTGGCGCCGGCGAGCTCGATCCGCTGGGCGCCGCAGACGGCCGAGTGAGCCTATGAAGTGCAGGGAGGTACACAACGCGCTTTCCAGCCTTGCCGACAACCGGTTGGGCGGCCCGGAACGCGAACGCGTGACCGATCACCTGGGCCGGTGTCCGGAGTGCCGCCTGGAGTGGGAGCAGCTGAACCGCGTGCGGTGGATGCTCCGTTCGTTGCCCGTCTGGGCTCCGCCGGCGAGCCTGGTGTACTCTCTCCGCGTGCTGGCCTCGCGGGAGCGCGCGCGCATGATGGCCGGCCGCGGCTTGCAAGGATGGGCGGCCCGCTTCGGGCGCCGACTGCGCCTGTGGTCGGACAATCTGCTGCGCCCGGCGGCGCTCCCGGTGGCGGGCGGCGTGCTTTCCGCCCTGTTGCTGTTCGCCGTGCTTGCGCCCGTGTTCACGCGCCCGGAGAGTGCGGCCCGCAACGACGTTCCCATCTGGCTTTCGAGCGAAGCCAGCTTTCTCAGCATGGGACCGTACGGGCTCGCCAATGCCGGGGAAATCGTGCTGGATTTGACGGTGGATCCCCAGGGGCGCATCGTGGATTACTCTGCCGCGGGAGACGAGAACTGGATCCGCGATGTGCGGGCTCGGCGCAGTTTGGAAAACGCCCTGCTGTTCACGCAGTTCACGCCCGGGACCACCTTCGGGCAGCCGGCCGCCGCCCGCGTCCGCATCACACTGCGCCGCAGCGAGATCGAGGTGCGGGGCTGAGCGGAACGGCCCCGTGGGGCGCCGGCTCGGGCAGCATTTTCTCACCGCCAGGCCGCTGTTGGAGCGCATCGCCCTTGCGGCGTGCCCCGAGCCGGAACCGCTCGTGATCGAAATCGGCGCCGGCGGCGGTTCCCTCACCGAGTTCCTCCTGGCGCGCGCCGCCAAGGTCGTGGCGATCGAGAAGGACCCGGAACTGGCAGCGCGACTGTCCGAGAAGTTTTCCGGACAAGAGCAGCTCGAGATTGTCAACGCCGACGTGCTTTCCCTGGACCTCGGCCGTTGGGGACCGGCCGTGATCGCCGGAAATCTCCCGTACTACATCACGTCTCCCATCTTGGAAAAAGTTCTGGACTTGGGGTCACGCTTACGGCGCGCCGTGGTCCTCGTTCAAAAGGAAGTGGCGGAGCGTCTCACGGCCGGGCCGGGAGAGCGGGCCTACGGGTTCCTCACAGTCCGCACGCAATTGTTTGCCCAGCCCGAAATTGTCTTTCTCGTAAGTCGGGGCGCCTTCCGCCCCCCGCCCAAAGTGGATTCCGCCCTCGTGCGCCTGACGCCTGTGATCCCGGAGGAGCGCTGGGGAATCCGTGATCCTGCCGGTTTTCTCCGGTTCGCCGCCTGGTGTTTCCGCCAGAAGCGCAAGACCATCCGGAACAACCTGGAGCGCTACTACGGTCGGGCCAGGCTGGAGGCTTTCTCCGAAACTCGCCGGCGCGCTGAGGAACTATCCATCGAGCAGTTGGCCTGCCTCTACCGGCAACTCGGCACGCCTGTGCTACGATGACGCCCATGATGCGGCTCAGCCTGGCGTTCTGTCTGGCAGTGTGGGCGTGGCCGGTTTCCGGCGCCGGCACGCTGGATGTTTACTTCATTGACGTGGAGGGCGGACAGGCGACCCTGATCGTCACGCCGGCGGGAGAGTCCATGCTGGTAGATACGGGATGGGCGGGATTCGGCGGGCGGGATGCGGAGCGCATCGCGTCTGTTGCGAAAGCTGCGGGCGTGAGCGAGCTCGACTATCTGCTGATCACGCACTACCACCTGGACCACGTCGGCGGAGCGCCGGAACTCGTCGAACTGCTTCCCGCCAAGACGTTTGTGGACCACGGTCCGAGCGTGGAAACGGGCGGGCGCGCCGCCGAGCTGTTTGCCCGCTACGAGGCGATCCGGCGGCAGGGCAAGCATCTGTTGGTGCGCCCCGGCGACACCGTCCCGCTGAAAGGCGTCGAGGTGCGCATCCTGGCCAGCGCCGGCGAGGTGTTGCGGTCTCCGCTGGGAGGCGCCGGCGGCGACAATCCACTGTGCCGCGACGAAAAGCGCCGCGACGACGATCCGAGCGAAAACGCGCGCTCCGTCGGCTTCCTGCTCACGTACGGTAAGTTCCGCTTTCTCAACCTCGGCGATCTCACCTGGAACAAGGAACTGGACCTGGTTTGCCCCGTCAATCGCATCGGCGTCGTGGACGTCTACCTTACTACGCACCACGGCATGAACCTGTCCGGACCGGCGGCGCTGGTGCACGCAATTCGACCGCGCGTGGCGATCATGAACAACGGGGCACGCAAAGGCGGCACGCCGGAAGCTCTCCGCATCGTACGGAGCGCGCCCGGCCTCGAGGATTTGTGGCAGCTTCATTATTCGCTGGCGGCGGACAAGAATCTCAATGCGCCGGAGGCCTTCATCGCGAACCTGGAAGAGAACTGTCTCGGAGACTGGCTCAAGCTCTCGGCCTCCGCTGACGGTTCCTTTGTGGTGACCAACGGGCGCAACGGCTTTTCGAAGTCTTACCGGGCGAAGTAAGGGAAGCCTCCCCTCATCTCGGCGCCTCGATTGGCCGCCGGCTCGCCTGCTGCTTCAGCGCGGGGCTTTGCCTTGCGCCGCGACGGCTTCGATAGCCGCGCGCACTTTTTCCGGGTCGCCCAAGTAGTAGTGAGCCGTGGGTTTGAGGTCTTTGTCCAGTTCGTAAACCAACGGCATGCCGGTCGGAATGTTCAGCCCCACGATGTCCTCGTCGGAGATGGTGTCCAGGTACTTGACCAGCGCCCGGAGGCTGTTGCCATGGGCGGCGACCAGGACACGCTGGCCGGATCGGATCGCGGGCGCGATGGAATCGTGCCAGCACGGTAGCACGCGCCGCACGGTGTCCCTGAGGGATTCCGCCAGCGGCAACTGCTCGGGCCGGAGGCAGCGGTAGCGCGGATCATTGCGCGGGTTTCTGGGGTCTTCCGGTTCCAGGGCCGGGGGCGGCACGTCGTAGCTGCGGCGCCAGATCCGCACCTGTTCTTCGCCGTACCGGGCGGCCATTTCCGCCTTGTTCAGACCTTGCAGCGCGCCGTAATGACGTTCGTTGAGCCGCCAGTCGCGCACGACGGGAATCCACATCAGGTCCATTTCATCCAGAACAATCCAGAGGGTCCGGATCGCGCGCTTGAGGACGGAGGTGAACGCGATGTCGAAGACATAGCCCTGCTCTTTCAACACGCGGCCTGCCTGTCGCGCCTCCTCGATGCCGCGCTCGGACAGATCCACGTCCGTCCACCCGGTGAACAGGTTCTCCTTGTTCCACACGCTTTCGCCGTGACGGAGCAGCACGAGTTTATGCATGGGCCTGCCCTCCCGCCGCCGGCCGGCGGCCAAACGCATCCAACCCGGCAAACCGGGCCGAACTGCCCAGCTCCTCTTCGATGCGCAACAGCTGGTTGTATTTGGCGAGGCGGTCCGTGCGGCTGGCCGAACCGGTCTTGATCTGTCCCGACCGGGTCGCCACGGCCAGGTCGGCGATGAAGGCGTCTTCCGTCTCGCCCGAGCGGTGCGAGATCACCGACGTGTAACCGGCGCGCGCAGCCAGCTGGACGGCCTCCAGCGTCTCGGTCACCGTCCCGATCTGGTTGAGTTTGATGAGAATCGAATTGGCGACGCCTTCAGCGATGCCCCGGCTTAAGCGCTCCGTGTTGGTGACAAACAGATCGTCGCCGACAAGCTGCACCTTGTCGCCGAGCGTCGCCGTCAGGTGCTTCCAGCCTTCCCAGTCGTCTTCCGCCATGCCGTCTTCGATGGAGAGAATGGGATACTGCCGCACCCAGTCGCACCAGAATGCGGCCATCTGCTCGCTCGTCCTCGAACTGCCGTCGGACTTGCGGAAGACGTACCGGCCTGCGGCGGCGTCGTAGAACTCGCTGGCGGCCGGGTCGAGCGCGAGCCAGGCATCGGCCGCCGGGCGGTATCCCGCCTGCGTGATCGCCTCCAGGATTAACTCGATCGCCTCGTCATTGGACTTCAGGTTCGGTGCGAAACCGCCTTCGTCGCCGACTGCGGTGGAGTAGCCCTTTTTTTTCAGCACGGCCTTGAGGGTATGGAAGATCTCGGCCCCCATGCGCAGGGCGTCGCTAAAGCTCGGGGCTCCGGCGGGTACGATCATGAACTCTTGAACGTCCACGGAATTGTCGGCATGAACGCCGCCGTTGAGGATGTTCATCATCGGCACCGGCAGAAGCGAGGCCTGCACTCCGCCCAGGTAGCGGTACAGGGGCGACTTCTGCGAGGCCGCCGCCGCCCGCGCCGCCGCCATGGAGACGGCCAGGATGGCGTTGGCGCCCAGGCGGCTTTTGTTCGGGGTGCCGTCGAGCGAGGTCAGCCGGCGGTCCACGGCCTGCTGGCAGGACGCCTCCATGCCGCACAGTGCCGCGGCGATCTCTCCGTTGATGTTCGCCACGGCCCGGCGCACCCCTTTGCCGAGGTAGCGCGCCTTGTCGCCGTCCCGCAGCTCAAGGGCCTCGTGCTCGCCGGTGGAAGCGCCGGAAGGAACCGCCGCCCTGCCGAAGCTGCCGTCGGCCAGCCAGACGTCGGCCTCGACGGTGGGATTGCCGCGGGAATCCAGGATTTCCCGTGCCAGAATGCGCACAATTTGGCTCATGATGATTCCTTTCTGTTCGCGATAGAAACCTGAGCGGCGCGCGATGCCGCAGGTGTTCTTTCAGACCACCTAATCCGTTATCGTACCGTAGCGCGCGTCCTCTTTCGGAACCACGACGATGCCGCTGTCGGTGACGAAGTATCCGCGGGCGCGGTCCTGTTCCGGATCAAACCCGATCAGGCTCGATTCCGGGATCTTGACCCCGGCGTCAATGATGGCGCGGCGGATGCGGCTGTAGCGGCCGATCTCCACGTTGTGCATGAGAATGGAGCTTTCCACCTCGCAGTAACTGTTGACGCGCACGCCGGGCGAGAGCACGCTGCGGATCACGCGGCCGCCGGAAATGATGCAGCCGCCCGAGACGATCGAGTCAATGGCCACTCCCATCCGCCGGCCTTCTTCGGCGAAGACGAACTTGGCCGGCGGCAACTGCAGAGGTTTGGTGCGCAGCGGCCATTTGCGGTCGTACAGATTGAACTCGGGCGTCACCGACACCAGGTCCATGTTGGCTTCGTAATAGGCTTCGATCGTTCCTACGTCCCGCCAGTACCGCGCGGCGTGCGGGTGGTTCAGATCCCGGAAATCGTAGGCAATGACGCGGGCTCTCCCGATCCACCGGGGGATCACATCGCGGCCGAAATCGTGGGAGGAGTGCGCACATTCGGCGTCTTCGTGAAGCGCCTCCAGCAGAACGCGCGTGTTGAACACGTAAATGCCCATCGAGGCGCTCACCATCTCGGGGTTGAACACGGATCTCTTGGGACAGCCGTGCTGGGGCTTCTCCTCGAAGCCGACAATCCGGTAGCTGGTGTCGATCTCGGCGATGCCGAACCGGCCGGCCTCCTCCGGGGCAACCTGCACCGTGGCCACGGTGATGTCGGCATCGTGGTGGCAGTGCCACTCGAGCATCTCGTGGTAGTTCATCTTGTAGATGTGATCCCCCGAGAGGATCAGGACGTAGTCGGGGTCTTCGGCCAGGATGCTCTCGACGTTCTGGAATACGGCGTCCGCCGTGCCGAGATACCAGTCCTCGTGCACCCGCTTCATGGGCGGAATGACTTCGATGTATTCGCCGAGCTCGGGCGAGAGAATGGTCCAGCCGTCGCGAATGTGGCGCGTCAGTTCCAGAGCTTTGTACTGTGTTAGGATGAAAACACGCCGGACGTTGGAGTTGATGCAGTTCGACAGCGTGAAATCAATGATCCGGTAGACCCCGCCAAAGGGAACGGCCGGCTTGGCGGTGTGTTTGGTCAGGGGATACAGCCGTTCGCCGGCTCCCCCGGCCAAGAGAATGGCAAGGACGTTTTCCATCCGGCCGAAACGGTGTCCTCATTCGAGGTATAGCAGAGACGCGCCGTTCCGTGCACGACCGGGGCGCTCAAGTTTCCCACGAGAGGGGGTGAGAAGGATTGGCGGAAGTAATCCTCCAGGAAGGTGAAACTCTGGAGAGCGCGTTGCGGCGTTTCAAGCGCAAGGTCCAGCAGGAGGACATCATCAAAGATATCAAGCGTCACTCCTATTACCTGAAGCCCGGCGAGAAGCGCCGGCTCAAGGAGGCGCTGGCGCGCAAGCGAAACCGCAAGAAGCGAGCCCGCGAGCTCGAATAGAGACGCTCGAGTCGCTTTCCGGCTGGGCGGGCCGGTGTGCAACCGGCCCGCCGCCCTGCCTGCCGTTTGGCACCCAACGGAGACGCCGCAAAGCCGCTGCCGAAGCCCGCAAGGGTTCCGGCGGCTGCTCCTGCCCACTTAGCCCGCATCAGAGCCGAACGATCTTATCGGACTTCAGACCCTTCAGCGCGTTGCGCGTGTCCACGATCAGGCGGGCCTTTTCCACCAGAGCAGGGTAGTTGAAGGCCGAGTGATCGGTGATGATGACGACGCAGTCGGCCTCGCCCGCCCGTTCCTCTGCCGGTTCGGAGCGAAGTTCGATGCCGTCGGCATGGAGTTCGGGCACGTGCGGGTCCGAGTAGGTGACCCGTGCTCCGTGTCGCCTCAGAAGGTGGATGACGTCCAGAGCCGGCGACTCCCTCGTGTCATCCACGTCCCGCTTGTAGGCGACGCCCAGGATGTGGACGTGAGAGCCCCGCAGCGGCTTGGAGCGGTCGTTGAGGGCGTTCTGCACCTTGGTCACCACGAAGTGAGGCATCTGGCTGTTGATGTAGCCGGCCAGTTCGATGAAGCGCGCCTCCAGGCCCGCCTGTTTGGTTTTCCAGGACAGGTAGAACGGATCCACGGGGATGCAGTGGCCGCCGAGGCCGGGTCCGGGGTAGAAGGGCATGAAGCCGAACGGCTTGGTGGCGGCGGCTTCGATCACCTCCCACACGTCAATGCCCATGTGGTCGCACATGATGGCCAACTCGTTCACCAGACCGATGTTGATCATGCGGAAGGTGTTCTCCAGCAGCTTGACCATCTCGGCCACCTGCGTCGAGCTGACCGGAACCACGGTTTGAATCGCCTGCGAATAAAACAGCGTGCCCATGGCCGTGCATGCCGGCGTGACGCCGCCCACGACCTTGGGAATGTTGGCCGTCTGGTAGGTCTTGTTTCCCGGATCCACCCGCTCCGGCGAAAAGCACAGGAAAAAGTCGCGCCCGGCCTGGAGTCCGGAGCGCTCGAGCATGGGCCGCACCAGTTCTTCGGTCGTGCCCGGGTAGGTCGTGGACTCCAGGATCACAAGCATGCCCGGGTGCAGGTGGCCGGCGATCTTCTCACAAGCCGCCACGACGAAGCTCATGTCGGGGTCGCGCGTCTTGCGCAACGGCGTCGGAACGCAAATGTTGATGGTGTCGAGCTCCGCCACAGCTCCGTAGTCGGTGGTGGCGCGGAGCTTGCCTTCCGCAACCAGGGGAGCCAGGACCTCGCTCGCCACGTCGGCGACGTAGGACTCACCGGAGCAAAGGCGGGCGACTTTGGTCTCGCTGACGTCAATGCCCGTGACACGGAATCCGGCGCGGGCGAACTCTACGGCCAGCGGAAGGCCCACGTAGCCCAGGCCCGCCACCCCCACTCTGGCGGTACGCGTACGGATCCTCTCTTCTAGCTGAGCGGCCCACGCCGATACGGGTTCTGCTACTTTCATCGGGATTCCGATCCTTCTTTCTCTTCAAGTTCAAAATAGTACTCGCCGCCGGCGACGATCTGGGCCGGGCCGGCCAGATAGACCTGGTCATCGAAACGGAGCTCGAGCCGTCCTCCGGGGGTCAGGACGGTTACGCAGCTTTCGACCCGGCCGCGGAGGAAGGCGGCCCAGAACGCCCCCGTCGCCCCGGTTCCGGAACTCATGGTTTCTCCCACGCCGCGCTCCCAAAAGCGGACATCCAGCGTGTGGCGGTCCACGACGCGGACGAAGGAGACGTTGGTCCTGTGGGGGAAGCGCGGGTGGGATTCGAGCGAGGCGCCAAGATGCCTCCAGTCGAAATCCAGCGACTCGACAAAGACTGCGCATTGGGGATTGCCGACGTCCACAATCGTGGCATCGACAGCAGTGTCGCCGAGCTCCAGTCGGATGGCGGCCTCCCCGGGGTTGCAGGCCGGCCGGCCCATGGCCATTTCGAAACGGAAACGCAGCTCGTTGCGCTCCAGCAGCCGCAGTTCGCGTACTCCGGCGCCTGTTCGGATCCGCACGGCCGGAGTCTCAAGGCCCGCGCTCAACAGGAAGGCCGCGGCGCAGCGCGTGCCGTTTCCCGAGATCTCGGCCGCAGATCCGTCGGCATTGAACAGACGAATCTCGCCGTCCCATCCGGCGCCCCGGGGCGGCGGGCTCACCAGGATCCATCCGTCGGCGCCGACGCCCGTGTGGCGGCCGCAGATGGCCCGCGCGGCGGCAGCCTGGTTTGTGGCGGGCGCTTCGTGCGCCCACGTCAGCAAGAAGTCGTTTCCGGCGCCGTGCGCCTTGGTGAACGGGATCCTCATGGAACCGCGCCGGCAGGGGGCCGGATCCCTCCCGCGCGCCGCTTGAAGATCTGGATCGCCGGCGCCCCTTTGACGGTGATGGTGCGGACGCATTCGTAGTAAGGTCCGCTGCGCTGGAGCCGCCAGAGCATGTCGGCGACTTTGTCGCCGGACATGGCGAGCGCCCATTCCTCCCACAGAAACAGGTCGGGGCGGGACAATGCCGCATCCCAGTGGGGCCGGTTCCCCTCGTGAAGGCTTTCGCGCAGCGGGATGCCGGCCCGGCGGAAGACCCCGCTCAGGTCGCCAAAGGAGTGAAGGATTCCCGTGCCGCTTCGGTAATGCGCGCGCAGGAATTCCGCGGCTTGCAGTGTCCAGGCACGGCGGGCTTCCGAGTTCACTTGGGACTCTTTCCAGGTGATGGCGCTGTCGGGCAGCGGGCGTAAGAGCCAGGATCCAATGCAGGCGACCGCCACCGCCCCCGCGGCCGGCGCTCGGATGCGAGCCGGGGCCGCGGCGACCAGGCACCCGGCTGCGAAAGCCGCCAGCGGCAACGCTGCCAGTCCATAGCGGGTATTGTAGTAACTGTGCGGCCACAGATGGGGCACAAAAATGGGCGTGCCTCCCGAGTGGATGCTCCACACGTAGAAGATCGGCGGAAGGGCCAGTAAGGCGGCGGGCCAAAAGACGCGCTTCCAAAGCGCCGCAACCAGGCCGGCGAGGCTGATCCAGAACAGCGGACGGCCGGTAGACAGCTCCACTGCGCTCCGAAAGTACAGCCACGCTTTGGCCCAATGGTGGTCGCCGGGATACGGCGCCATGCCGGCTTCGAGTGCACGCTGGTAGATGGCCTTGGCCGAGTACGGGCCGCGGTAGAACTCCAGCCAGTCACCCCACCAGATCCAGTTGTGCGCGAGCCAGTAGGCCGGCCCGAGCGACCCGACGGCGGCAACCAGCGCGGCGCGCTTCCACCGGCCCTGTCCGGATACGACCGCCACATATAAGGCGACGAACGGCACCAGAAACCAGCCCTCGTAGCGCGTCAGGGTGGCGCACAACACCGCCAGCGAAGTTCCGGCCAGTGCGCCTCGGGACTGCGTGCGGCGATAGCCAGCCGTAAAGAAAAACACAGCCGCGAGGGCGGCAAGAAAAACGGGCTCCGTCATGGGCACCGACTGCAGATAGAGCAGATTGGGGTTCAGCGCCATCGAGGCCAGAGCGACGCCGGCGGCGGCACGGCTGCCCAGCGTCGCGCGGGCCGCCAGGTAGAAGAGCACGCCGCCCACGACGTAGCCCAACGCCACCGGTACGACTCCGGCCAGTCCCGTGTGCCACAACTGGTCATGGCGCGCCAGGGGAAGCATCAACAGGTGCGGCAGGGGGAGCCAGACCGTCCCGATCTGGTAGTAACCCGGAGTGCGCGAGTCGAGAATGCGCCGGGCGATGTTCAGATGGGCCTCGGCATCGCCGTAATACAGCGTCCAGCCCCGGCGGTACACCCAAGCTGCGGTCGCGGCGCTAAGGACGCCCAGCAGGACGGCGACCAGGAGGAAGTCAAAACTGAGTAAGCGATTTGAATTCGTGGTAGCGGGCATCAATCTCCGCACGGGTCAGAGTACGGAACCGCTCGACGCCGAAACGCTCGCAGCAGAAGCTGCCCAGCACGGAGCCGTACACGACGGCGTTGCGGAGCAGCCTGGCGTCGAGGTTGCCCGAGGCGGGATCGGCCCCTTGTTCGGCGAGGTAGCCGAGAAATCCTCCGGCGAACGCGTCGCCGGCTCCGGTCGGATCCATGACGTGATCGAGCAGGTAACCCGGGAGGCTGAAGTGCGTGTCGCGGCGGAACAGCGTGGCACCGTGCTCGCCGCGTTTGACGATCACCGTGTGCGGTCCCATCTCGAGGATGGAGTGCGCCGCCCGGCGCAGATTGGACTCTCCGGCAAGCATCCGCGCCTCGCCGTCGTTGATCAACAGAAAGTCCCAGCCCCGGAGCGTCTCCAGGAGTTCTTCTCGCTGATGGGCAATCCAGTAGTTCATGGTGTCGCCTGCGGACAGGCGCACGCCGTTCATCTGGCTCCGCACGGCGCGCTGGAGCGCGGGCTGTATGTTGCCGAGCATCAGGTAGGGCTCGGCGCGGTAGTGTTCCGGAAGCTTGGGATCGAAATCCGCGAAGACGTTGAGTTCGGTGCACAGCGTGGCCCGCTCGTTCATGTCGGGCGAGTAAACGCCGGACCAGTGAAAGGTCTTGCCCGGGACGCGCGCCAAGCCCGACAGATCCAAACCGCGGCTGGAAAGAAATTCCGCGTCGGCATCCTCGAAATCTTCGCCGACAACGGCGACGACTTTCACCTGCGTGAAGTAGCTGGCGGCCAGGCCGATGTAGGTGCAGGAGCCGCCGAGGACGCGCTCCGCGCGGCCGTGGGGTGTTTCGATGCTGTCGTAGGCCACCGAGCCGACGACGACAAGGCACATGCCTACGATTGTAGCCGGGCGGGCTCGCGATCCGTCAAGGCAGGTGGAATACTTCCGGGATGGGCCGAATCTGCTGGTCCGGAAGCAGGGCAGGCTCGCCGTCAAAAAAAGGCGCCATCTCCTGTTGCCAGCGCCGGTTGACCTCGGTGGCGGCCATCGCCGACAAGGCCCGCTCGAAATCCGGGGTTTCAAAATATCCGATCAACAGGCCGTCGTCCCGCAAAAACAGCGAGTAGTTTTCCCAACCGGCCCGGCGGAGGGCCTCCAGCATTTCCGGCCAGACCTGGCGGTGGCGTTCCTTATACTCGGCGAGCCGCTCGGGTTTGACTTTCAAACAGAAACAGATGCGCTGCCTGGAATTCTCGCCGTTGCGTCCTTGAGCTCCCATAGCCGAAGATACCGCCCAAAAGAAACAACCGATTCTAGTCGGAGGGCCGGATCCGTGGCAAGAGCTTGCCGCCCCTACAGCGTCTGTTTCGAGATGCGAAACCGGCCCCAAGGCGAACCGACGAACGCAAAGTCACGGCAGGTCAGCAAACAAAGGCCAAGCTGGCGGCGTGAAGATCCGCGACGGAATCTCTCCCAGTCGCAGGGGTTTGTTTTGCAAAGCACAACAGTTGTCTTTAGATTCGGGTCTGCAGAACGATCTCCGGGGCCCGGACCGCCTCAAGCAGCGGGTCATTGGGGTAGAAGTGATCCACATTTTCGGGTGTGATGAGCTGGTGTTTCATGAACACGGCCGGCGGCACGGGCTTGCGGGCCAGGATGTCGAGGGCGAGGCGGATCAGACCGTCGCCGTACTTTTCCGGAAAGTAGGCGACCGAACCGATGAGGGGGCTGCGCGGCCGGCGCAGCTCCGCCCGAGCCTCCGGCTCTGCGTTTTGGCCCACCACAGCTACACCCCCGGCGCGGCCTGCTTCTTCAAAGGCCCGGACCGCTCCGAGCGCGCTCGGATCGTTGGCCGCTCCGACCAGAACGTGGCGAGCGGCTGAAGTCCGCAGGTGCCTGCGGACCCGTTCCAGTGTCGTCTTGAATTGGCCGTCGCCGTCGAGGGAAACGACAGGGCAGTTGTCAGACTCCCGGAGTACTTCCTTAATCCCTGCGAGCACACCGCGGATCCGGGCACGGGGCAGGGAACCGGCGCGCGCCAGTTCGATCAACAGGATTTCATCCACCTCGCCGTACCAGTTCTTTTTGGCCCAGCGTCCCAGGTAGCGCCCGGCAATCAGGCCCGCCTCGTAATTGTTGGCTCCGAAGTAGGTGGCCCCGGGGTGCGGGATGTCAATGGCGATCATCGGGATCCCGGCTTCCATGTACTTGGCGGCGATCGCCGGGGCTACGGCCTCGTCGGTCTGGAATTCAATGACAAGGTCCACCCTTTCGCGCACCAGGTGGTCGGCGTTCCGCAGGGCGACTTTAGGCTGATAGCGGTTGTCCACCACGATCAATTCCACCTGTTCGCGTTCCGCGGCCTGGAGAAGCCCGTTCAGCACCTCCCGTGGAAACGAAGTGTCCTGGCCCTGGGCTGCGTATCCGATGCGGTAGCGGCGGCGCCCGCGGGGTTCCCAGACCAGCCGGTAGAGGTTCTCGCCGACCTTTTCCAGCAGACCGCAATGGTGCAGCGTGTAAAGCAGCCGGAAACACATGCCCTTGTTGAATCCGGTGCGCTCGACGATGTCGCGCAGCCGGAGCGTCTCCCCCGGAGTGCGAAACGAAGCCAACACGGCGGAGGCGTGCAGGAGGGACTTGACGAGATAGCGATCAGATCCGGCAGATTTCATGGCCATCACCGCGCCCGCCATTATACCCCCAAGCTGCGAACTGCAGGCTGGGGCTTTTGGTTTTACATTGTAAAACGGCGCCCTTTATAACCGTTGCGAAGCGACGGCGGTCATCGGCGGATCACAATGAGCAAGTCTTCATCCCTCAGATGATTAGACGCACTTCGCCGCTTTCGCTGTGTTTTCCGGTACGAAACGCCTGTCTTGGCACCGAAAACGCTTGACCCCCGTCAGTGCCGTCGTTGAAATTGAGAAGTAGGAAAAGCGGCCTCAGTGGCACGATGCCTGTGCCGGCTGTGGGTTCGGGAGGTTAGCTCATGCAAACAAAAACGAAGCATCTTTGGTTTTGCCTGATCCTGGTGGTGTGTCTTGCGGGGCAGTCCGCCGTGGCCCAGGAAGCGCGGGGCACAATCTTCGGGCGTGTGGTGGACCCGACCGGGGCGGTCGTTCCCGGCGCCTCCGTGGAGGTGCTCAACAAGGCCATGGGCACCAAGGTCACGGTGACCACTAACGAAGCGGGGCTGTATCAGGCTCCTTATCTCATACCCGGCATCTATCAGATCACGGTCGAAGCGCCAGGTTTTAAGAAGTACGTGCGGGACGGCGTCGAGGTCCGAGTGAATGACCGCCTGGAAATCGAGGTTCGCCTGGAGGTCGGCGCGCAGGTGGAAAGCATCACCGTCACCGGGGAAACGCCGCTGCTCGAGACGGCCTCGGCTTCGATGGGGCAGGTCGTGGATTCCCGGCGCGTGGCGGAGCTACCCATCGCCCACGGCAACCCCTACCAACTCATCGGGCTGGCTCCGGGAGTCGCCTTCACGCGCTCGGCGCGGCTGGACCGACCGTTCGAGCCCACGCACATTGTGGGCTACACGATGGACGGTACGCGGGCAAACCGCAGCGACGTGACGATCGATGGGGCTCCGAGCACCGCCACAGCCAACCCGGGCGAAGTCATCTCCTCCTATGTTCCCCCGGCCGACCTGGTGGCGGAATTCAAGGTGCAAACCGCCACGTTTGACGCCAGCTTCGGCCAGACGGAAGGCGGTGTGACCAACATCAGTCTGAAAGCAGGCACCAACGAGTTGCACGGAACGGCCTACTACTCCAAGATGGTGCCGGGGCTGTTCGCCAACGACTTCTTCGCCAACGCCAACCGCATCCCGCGTACGGATTTTACCTACAACCGCTGGGGCGGCACGGCGGGCGGGCCCGTCTGGCTTCCGAAGCTGTATGACGGCCGCAACCGCACGTTCTTCATGTGGGGTTACGAGGGAATCCGCGAAGCCCGGCCGCGCAACAATGGTGTCCCGACCGTGCCGACGGAGGCCATGAAGAACGGCGACTTTTCCCAGTTACTGGCTCTCGGCCCGCAGTACCAGATTTACAACCCCTTCACACGGCGACCCGCGTCCGGGGGGCGCTTCCAGCAGGATCCGTTCCCCGGCAATATCATCCCTCCTTCCTTGTTCGATCCGGTTGGGAAGAACATTCTGGATCAGTACTATCCGAAGCCGCGCACGGCGGGGAATCCGGACGGGACGGGCAACTACCAGCGTCCCGAACTGAAGGAGAACATCAAGTACTACACGAGCACGTGGCGCGTGGATCAGGTGGTCAGCGACAAACAGCGGATCTTTGTGCGCGCCAGCGTCTATCGCCGCACAAGCGACTATAACAATTACTTCGACAACATCGCCACAGGGCAGTTTTTCCGGTTCATCTCGGGCGCGGCTGTGTTCGACGATGTTTACACGCTGAACCCCACGACGGTGTTGAACGTGCGCTACGGTTACAACCGGTTCGTGCGGGCGGATGAAGGCAATCCGGCGGCGCACGGTTTCGACCTGACGACGCTCGGCTTCCCGAAGGAATACAACGACGCCATCCCCAAAGAGATCCGCCGGTTCCCGCGGATCGATCTCACCGGCTATCAGGGGACGGGTGTGGCCGGCGAATGGCGGCCGAATGACATCCACTCGGTCAATGCGACGCTGCAAAAGAGCGTAGGGGCGCACTTCATGAAGACCGGAATGGAGTTCCGGGCCTACCGGGAGAACCGGCGTCTGTATGCCAACGACCAGACCGGAAGGTTCATCTTCGACTCGACCTGGACGCGCGGGCCGCTCGACAACTCGCCCACGGCGCCGAACAGTCTGGGACAGTCTGTGGCGGCATTACTGCTCGGGCTGCCGAATCCTTCGAGCTATGTGGCGCGGGCGGCGACTTATGCCGAGCAGTCCACCGCATGGGGCTTCTTCTTCCAGGATGACTGGAAAGTGACGCCGCGGCTGACGCTGAACCTGGGCCTGAGATGGGAGTTCGAAGGTCCGCTCACCGAGCGGTTCAACCGCAGCGTGCGGGGCTTCGATCCGAGTTACGTGCAGCCCTTTGATGAGGCGGCGCGCGCCAAGTATGCCCTGAATCCGACGCCGGAAGTGCCGCCCTCGCAGTTCGCCTCGCGCGGCGGTTTGACGTTCGCCGGCGTGGCGGGCAATCCTCGGGGCGTCTATAACACGCCCAAGGCGAACCTGATGCCGCGCTTCGGCCTGGCTTACCGGCTCGGCGACAAGACCGTCCTCCGCGGCGGCTACGGCATCTTTTATGGGTTCCTCGGGCAGCGGCGCGGAGACGTGATTCAGCTGGGCTTCAGCCGCAACACGCCGTTCGTGCCGACTCTGGACAACGGATTGACGTGGATTGCGCGCCTGTCCAATCCTTTCCCGCAGGGGATCTTCGAGCCGCTGGGCGCTGCCCTGGGGCCGCAGACCTTCGTGGGCCAAAGCATCAGTTTCTTTGAGGAGAATCCGCTGATGCCCTACATGCAGCGGTGGCAGTTCGGCATCCAGCGTGAGCTCGGCGGCGGATACGTGGCGGAGCTGGCCTACGTGGGGAACCGCGGCACGCACATCGAAATCGGGCGCAACTGGAACGTGACGCCGCAGCGCTACCTGAGCACCAGTCCGGTGAGGGACCAGACCCGCATCAATTACTTGAGCCAGAACCTACCGAATCCGTTTGCCGGCCTGATGCCGACCGATGCCATCAGCGCCCTCCGGGCCACCAACATCGCCCGGGAGCGGTTGCTTCGTCCATTCCCGCACTTCGACGGTGTGACGTCGTCCCGCTTCGACGGATATTCCTGGTACCACTCCTTACAACTGAATGTGCAGAAGCGGTTCAGCAAGGGCTATACGGTCATGGGCTCTTACACTTTCTCGAAGTTCATGCAGGCGACCGAAGTGCTCAACCAGGATGATCCGCGTCCGACGGAAGTGATCTCCGACATGGACCGGCCGCACCGTTTCAGCGTGAGCGGCATCTGGGAGCTGCCGTTTGGAAAGGGCCGGCGCTGGCTCTCCGGGGCAAATGCGGTCCTGGAGCGCATTGTCGGCGGCTGGCAGATCAACGGGATTTGGGCCTGGCAAAGCGGATTCCCGCTGAACTGGGGCAACATCATCTTCTACTCGCCGGACATCAAGAGCATCCGGCTTCCGGATGATCAGCGCAGTCCCCAACGGTGGTTTAACACGAACGCGCCTTTTGAGCGGAATTCCGCGCTGCAACTGGACCGCAACGTCCGGACCTTCCCCTTGCGGTTCGGCTTCATCCGCAGCGACAACATCCACAACTTCGATCTGTCGTTGCTGAAGAAGACCCGCATCGCTGAGGGCAAGGAAGCGGAGTTCCGGTTCGAGGCCTTGAACGCTTTCAACCAGACACAGTTCCCCGGACCAAACACCGCGGTGACCCAGGCGACCTTCGGGCAGATCGTCGCCTCGACGCAAGACAACTATCCGCGGCGGATTCAGTTGACCCTGCGGTTCGTATTCTGACCTGACCCCCTATCGTACAGGCGCGGGCGGTCATCCCACCGCCCGCGCGCATTTTTCCCGCGCTAAGATTCACTCGATGCGGACAGCGCCGTTGAGTGTGGTGGCCGCCCTGCTGGCGGCGGGCTCCGCCGCCCCGGCAGGCCTTCCGGATCTGCGGCGGGGCTTCGAGAGTCCTCCCGCGGAAACTCGCATCCTCATGCGCTGGTGGTGGTTCGGTCCGGCTGTGACCAAGCCTCAGCTCGAACGTGAGATGCGCCTGATGAAAGAAGGCGGCATCGGGGGATTCGAGATTCAGCCGGTGTACCCTGTCGCTCTTGACGATCCCGAACGCGGGTTTCGAAACCTGAAGTTTCTTTCCGAGGAGTTTCTCGACGCTGTGCGCCACAGTGTGGAAACGGCGCGGCAGTTGGGATTGCGCGCCGACATTACTTTGGGCAGCGGGTGGCCGTATGGCGGACCGCAGATTCCGGTCACGCTGGCGGCCGGCAGACTGCGCTGGGAGCGTGTGGCGGTGCCAAACGGCGCGCGGCGCGTTCCCCTGCCGGCCATCGGCGCCGGGGAGAGATGGATCGCCGCGTTTCCTGAGACCGGTGGTCCCGAGCTTACCGAGGTACGCGAAGGCGCACTGTGGCTGCCCGAGGGCGTGCGTCCCAAAGAGGTCTGGTTCTTTATCGCCAGCCGCACCGGGATGATGGTCAAGCGCCCCGCCATCGGCGCCGAAGGGTTTGTCCTGGATCACTACGACCGCGGAGCGCTCGAGCACTATTTGAAGACCGTGGGCGAGCCGCTGCTGGCGGCGGGCAAACCGTTTGCGATTTTCTGCGACAGCCTGGAGGTCTACGACTCGGACTGGACTGGAGACTTTCTGGAAGAATTTCGCAAGCGGCGCGGCTACGACCTGAAGCCGCACCTGCCGGCTCTGGTGGGCGATACGCCGTGGACTCGGAAACTGCGTCAGGACTGGGGCCGTACCCTGACCGAGCTGCTGGAAGAGCGTTTCATCGCGCCGCTGGCCGAGTGGGCGCGAAGGCGGGGAACGCGGCTGCGCATGCAGGGCTACGGCATCCCGCCGGCATCGGTGTCGAGCAACGCCTTGGTGGATCTTCCGGAGGGAGAGGGAGCGGAGTGGAAATCGCTGAGCGCTTCGCGCTGGGCCTCTTCGGCCGGGCACCTCTACGGCCGTCCCGTGATTTCCTCGGAGACGTGGACCTGGCTCCACTCGCCCGCCTTTCGCGCCACGCCGCTCGATGTCAAGGCCGAGGCGGATCGCCACTTCCTGCAAGGCATCAACCAGTTGATCGGGCACGGTTGGCCGTACACGGCCGAAGGGGTTGAGTACCCGGGCTGGCGCTTCTACGCCGCCGGCGTCTTCAACGACAAGAATCCCTGGTGGATCGTGATGCCGGACGTTGCGCTCTACCTGCAGCGCCTCAGCTTCCTGCTGCGGCAGGGACGGCCGGTTGCCGACGTGGCGCTCTACCTGCCCGTGGCGGACGCCTGGGGCGACTTCACGTTGCGACGCGTCAACCTGATCGAGACGCTGCGCCGGAGGGTCGGATCCGCCGTGATCGCGCAGATTCTCGAATCCGGCTACGCCTTGGACTTCGTGGACGACCGCGCCATCGAGCAGGCGGCAGGGGTCGAGCAGAATGCGCTCCGGATCGGTGACAACCGTTACCGGGTTGTGATCCTCCCTGGTGTGGAAGCCATTCCTGCCGGAACGCTGCAGCGGCTGGCCGAATTTGCTCGCGCAGGCGGCGTGGTTGTGGCAACCCGCCGGCTCCCGGCCGAACCGCCGGGTTTTCAGGTCTCGGAGCAAGAGCGACAGCGGGTTACCTCGCTGGTTCGTGAAATGTTCGAACAGCCGTCCGCCCGAGGTCTCTTCGTGCCCGCTGAAGATCAGCTGGGCGCCGTGCTGCGGCAAAAACTCCAGCCCGATGTGGCTTTCTCACCCCGGCTTCCCGATCTTGGCTTTGTTCACCGTACGACGCCCGAGGCGGAGATCTATTTTCTCGCCAATACGGGGAACACCTCGGTGAAATTCACCGCCCGGTTCCGCTCTGCGGACGGAGGCGGGGAGTTCTGGGATCCGTTGAGCGGTAAGGCCGTTTCGCTCGCCGTCCGGGATGGTGCCGTGCAATTGGAGCTCGCTCCGTATGGCTCCGGCGTCGTCGTTTTTTCCCACAAGCTGTCTGCCGGGGAAGGTGTCTCCCGGCCGGCCAGCGGGCAGGACCTGCTCGACCTCAGTCACGGCTGGCGCGTGACGTTCGGCGACAACGGTCCCACGGTGACCATGGAACGTCTCCGCTCCTGGACAGAAGATGAGGACACTCGCTATTTCTCCGGAGTCGCCACTTACGAGCGAGAGTTCGTACTGCCTCCGGAGGCGTCAGGAAAGGGGCGAGTTGTGAAGCTGCACTTCGGTGAGGGCACGCCCCTGCGCGAACAACCGCGCCGCTACGGCATGCAGGCCTGGCTGGACGCACCGGTGCGGGAGGCGGCCGTCGTCTTCGTCAACGGCCGGCGGGCGGGCTCGGTGTGGTGCCCCCCCTACGAGGTGGATGTGACCGAGGTGCTCAGGCCGGGAAAGAACACACTGCGGATTCAGGTGGCTAATCTGGCAGTGAATCACATGGCGGGTCGCGCTCTTCCGGATTACCGGCTCCTCAACCTTCGCTACGGCGTGCGGTTTGAGCCGCAGGACATGGACAAGATTCGGCCGGAGCCGGCCGGATTGCTGGGCACGGTGAGACTTGTGGCCTCACCGGGTGCGTAACTGGGCGCCCGGCAGCCGGGGGAGCTCGTTTTCGGACGCAGCTTTGCCACCGAGACCCTTGGCGTCGCAGGTGGACGGCTCTTGGCTGAGAAGCCGAACCCCCCTCATCGTCTCGCACAGCAAAACGAGCCGCTTGCGGGGCTCGCGCGGCCCCGAACAGCCGCTGTCTCGAACGTTCTGTGCGATAGGCGGTTACGCTTGTCAACCGCCTGACCGAGTTTTGTATTGAAAAACGCCAGGGCTTTGACGGAAATTCGTTGACAAGCGAGCCCCGCCTGGAGTACATGTTGCCGCGAAGGGGGCAAGGCCATGAAGAGGAGGCTTTCCGCATTTGCATTGTGGTTCGGGTTCTTATCGGGGGCTACGAGCGCCTTCGGGCAGGAGTTCCGGGCGAGTGTTTCCGGTACGGTTACCGACCCTGCCGGGGCGGTCATTCCCGCGGTGAACGTCGAGCTGCGAAATGTGGCCACGGGTGCGACCGTGAGCACACAAACCAATGAGGTGGGCAATTACGTGGCTCCGTTCGTTCCGCCCGGGATTTATGTGCTGACCGCGGCCAAAGAAGGCTTCAAACGGGCGGTGCGCGAGAATCTCGAACTTCGCGTGGGTGACCGCGTGCGCGTGGACCTCCAGCTCGAGCTGGGCGGCGTCACCGAGAGCGTGACGGTGTCGGCCGAGGCCGAGTTGCTGGAGACCGCCACGGCGTCCAAGGGTCAGGTCATTGACTCCAGCAAAGTGGCGGCGCTGCCGTTGCTCGGGCGCAATCCCTTCATGCTGGCGGCCGTATCCGCCGGGGTGCAGTACACGCCCTCGCTGGCGAGCCGCTCGAACCGGCCCTTCGACAACGGCGGGATGGACAGCTTCTCGATCAACGGAGGCCGGCAGTTCACCAACGAGTTTCTGCTCGACGGGGTACCCGACACCAACGTGGAGACCACGCAGCCTTCCAACTTGAGCTTCGTCCCTTCGCCGGACGCGACGGAAGAGTTCAAGGTGCAAACCAACACCTATGACGCGCAGTACGGCCGGACCGGCGGCGGAGTGATCAACGTAAGCCTCAAGAGCGGCACGAACCGGTTGCGCGGCGCCCTCTATCACTACTTCCGGAACGACAAACTGAACGCGAACGATTTCGCCTCGAACCTGGCAGGCATCAAGAAAAGCGCGTTCCGCTGGAATCAACCGGGAGTACAGTTCGACGGCCCGGTGTACCTTCCGAGGCTCTATGACGGCCGTAACAAGACGTTTTTCATGTACTCGTGGGAGAAGATCAAGAGCAGTATTCCGTTCCCCCAGACTTACACGGTTCCCACGCTGGATCAGCGGGCCGGCGATTTTTCGAAGACCGTCCAGGCGAACGGGCAGCCCATCACCATCTATGATCCGCTCACCACGCAGCAATCCGGGAGCACGTACACGCGGCAGCCGTTCCCGGGCAACCGGATTCCTCCCGACCGGTTCGACCCGGTCTCGATCAAGATGCTGGAGTGGATCCCGGTGCCCAACCAGCCGGGCAACGCGCAAGGCTTTTTCAACCTGGTCTCCAGCCCCAACCCGCGCACGGACGAGTACGACCAGCACATCATCCGCATTGACCAGGTGCTCGGGTCCCGGCACCGCTTCTTTTCGCGGTATGTGCGGGGCAACCGGCACGAGATGAACTCCGATGCGGGCTTTCGTCACGAAGCCTCACCGTGGTACGCACACTGGCGCATCAACCAGGGCGGCAACTTCGACCTGACCTCGACGCTGAGTCCGACGCTCGTGCTGAATTTCCGCGCGGGCTACATCCGCCACCAGTTCGCCATCGCGCAGTTCGGCGACGGATTTGATCCGGCGCAGCTGGGCTTTCCGGCCGCGACCGTGTCCCAGCTGCCGCGGAAGTTCTTCCCCCGCGTCTCCTACACGGACTACACCCAGTTCGGTCCTCCGCGCTCGATCGGCAGCGAGCTGACGTATTCCGACACGTGGTCGGTGAGCGAGACCGTCAACAAACTTCTCGGCCGCCACTCGCTGAAGTTCGGCTTCGAGGGGCGCGTGATGTTCAACAACCAGCAGCTGCCTACTTCCTCATTCGGCAACTTCGCGTTCACCAAAGGCTACACGCAGCGGGATCCCCTGCGGGGAGATGCGGCCTCCGGCAACGCGTTCGCTTCGCTGCTGCTGGGGATTCCGGCCAGCGGCTCGGTGCCTATCAACCCCGACCTGGCCTACAGCAACCGTTATTACGTCCTGTTTTTCCAGGACGACTGGCGGATCACGTCGCGCCTGACGCTGAACTTGGGCCTGCGCTGGGACTACGAGTCGCCGCAGAGTGAGCGGTTCGACAGGCAGAACCGGGGTTTTGACGCCAACGCTCCGAATCCCCTGCAGGTTCCGGGGATGCAGCTGAAGGGCGGGCTGTTGTTCACCGATGCCAAACAGCGGCTGCCCTTCCGCCGGGATCTGAATAACTTCCAGCCGCGCCTCGGCGTGGCCTACCAGATGCGGCGGACGACGGTTCTCCGCGCGGGCTATGGCCTCAGCTACCTCCCCACGTTCGACCACGGCTACAACAACGGCTTCAGCGTCTCGACGCCTTTTGTTTCCTCAGTGGACGGCGGCATCACGCCCGCGGGCAGATGGAGCAATCCGTATCCGGACGGCATCTTGCAGCCGCCGGGGCGTTCGCTGGGACTGGCGACGTTGTTGGGGCGCAGCTTCACATACGGATACACGGACCGGGTGATTCCGTACGTGCACCAGTACTCGTTCGGGTTCCAGCAGGAGCTCCCCGGCCGGGTCCTGATTGATGCTTCCTATGTCGGTTCCCGTTCGCGGGCGCTGCAGACGGCCAAAGGAATCAACGCCGTTCCCGCCAGCGAGCTTTCCCTGGGCACGGCGCTGCTTGCCGCCGTGCCCAATCCCTTCCAGGGACTCCTGCCGGGGACGGCGTTCAACGGTCCGACCGTGCCCCGCCAGCAGCTGCTGCGGCCCTTCCCGCAGTTTGACAGCATCACGCAAGCCCGCCACACCATCGGCCGGTCCTGGTATGATTCCTTTCAGCTGCGGATCGAAAAACGCCTTTCCCACGGGCTGCACTTACTGGGGAGCTACACGCTGAGTAAGTCCATCGAGGCTGTCGGCTATTTGAACGACCAGGACCCCTTCGGCGCTTTAGCTAAAGTCCTCACGGCCGTGGACGCGCCGCACCGGTTTGTCATCAGCGGCGGCTACGAATTGCCCTTCGGCAGGAATCTGCGGGGCGTGGCCAGACAGCTTGCGGGCGGCTGGCAGATCAACGGCATCGCCACCTTCCAATCCGGCCTTCCGATCGGGACGCCGGGCAACGCGGTGGCGACGGGGGTGAACCCCCGACTGCCGGGCGACGTGCAGTCCCGCCAGCGGTGGTTCAACACCTGCACGATTAATCTCACGGGCGGCCGCCAGAACTGCGCCACTCCCGACGAGCCCGCAGCGTTTCGCGTTCAACCGCCGTTCACGCTCAGGACCCTGAGCACCCGTTTTCCGAACATCCGGACCCGGCGGCCCGGACTCGTGGATTTGTCGTTGTTCAAGACGTTTCCGATCCGGGAGAGCCTAGCTTTGCAGTTTCGGGCGGAAGCCTTCAACCTGCTCAATACGCCCTGGTTCGGAGGCCCGAACACGACCCTGGGTTCCGCGAACTTCGGGGTGGTATCGCCTTCGCAGGCTAATGATCCGCGCAATGTGCAGTTAGCGCTGCGGCTTCAGTTCTGACTGAAGTTGGCGCCGGAGTAAACGCCGTCCGGACGTAACCACGCCGGGCAACACGGCGCCATTGACAGATTCCAGGATTCGACGCTCATGAAACGCAGGAGCTTTCTGAAAACGTGTGCGGTCGGGGCCGGCACCTCATGGTGTGCAGCCGTACCGATACCTGGGAGTGCGTCCGCCCCGGCCGAGGAAACTTTCCGCCACCCTCCGGCCTCAGCGAGACCCTTCACCTGGTGGCACTGGATGAACGGCAACGTGACGGCCGACGGCATCACGCGCGACCTCGAGGCCATGGCCCGGGTTGGCGTCGGCGGGTTTCAGATCTTCCAGGTGGGGACGGGAATTCCCAAAGGGCCCGTGGCGTACGGCAGCGCCGAACACCTCCGGCTGCTCGAGCACGCCGCCAGGGAGGCGCTGCGTCTGGGGCTCGAATTCGACATGCACAACTGTCCCGGGTGGTCCTCGAGCGGCGGCCCGTGGATTACGCCCGAATACGCGATGCAGTTGCTCACCTGGAGCGAAATTCAGGTCCGTGGCGGTGGCCGCATACGCGTCCGGCTCCCGCAGCCTCCCGCCCGTTTGCACTTCTACCGGGATGCTTTCGTGCTGGCGTTTCCTTCGCTCGAAGGCGAACAACGCGATGCGCGCCAGGTTTTGGCGGGTGCGCGCACCGGCGGCGGAGCCGCTGACCCCGGGATTCTCGGCGGGCTGCTTTCTGAGCCGGTCGAGTTGAGGCCCACCGAGCGGGGCGAACCGGGTTTTCTGCTGCTCGAATTCCGGGAGCCGTTCGAAGTGCGCAGCGTTCTCGTGGTGAGCTCCGCGGTACCCGGGGCGGCGCCGGGTGGCGGCTTCGGTGCGCCGCCCGGCATGGCCCTGGAAGTTTCCGAGGACGGTGCGCAATTCCGGGAGGTGACCGCCATCCGGGTTCCGAGCGGCGGGTTCGGGGGAGCCGCAGCTCCGGTGTTTGCGGAGGCGAGCTTCCCTCCAGCGCGTGGACGCTTCCTCCGGCTGGTCAGTCGTGCGCCACGGCGCATTTTCGATGTGCGCCTGTCCGGAGCGCCCCGGATCGGCGGATGGGTATTCAAGGCGAACTTTGCCCGGCCGGGGCCTGGGTGGTTAGGGCCGGAGGCTCCCGCGGAAATCCCCGCTCGCAGCGTCGTGGATCCGTCGCAGGTTGTGGATCTAACGGGGCAGCTAGATCCGACCACGGGCGAACTGGATTGGAACGCTCCGCCGGGTGAGTGGACCATTCTCCGGCTTGGCTACACGCCGACGGGCCGCACCAATCACCCCGGGCCGGATGGCGGCGTGGGCCTGGAGTGCGACAAATACAGCGCCGCCGCGATGGACTTCCATTTCCAGCAGTTTTTCGGTCCGCTGTTGCCGGCGCTCCGCCCCTTGGCCGACAAGGGGCTCGTGGGCGCTTTGATTGACAGCTATGAAGTGGGGATGCAGAACTGGACTCCGCAGTTTCCCGAAGAGTTCTGGAAGCGTCGCGGATATGACTTGCGCCCGTATCTGGCGGCCATGACCGGGCGCATTGTCGGGAGTCTGGAAATCTCGGAGCGCTTCCTTTGGGACGTCCGTCGCACGCAGGCCGATCTGGTGGCGGACAACTACTACGGGCGCTTCGCCGAACTCTGCCGCTGGCATGGATTCAAGGCCTACGCCGAACCTTACTCCGGCGGACCGTTTGAAGAAATGCAGGCCGGCTCCCGCGTGGACGTACCGATGGGAGAGTTCTGGATCGCGCGCGGCAACCACCGCAGCGTGAAGCTGGCCGCCTCCGTGGGCCACATCTCCGGACGGCGCATCATCGCCGCCGAAGCGTTCACGGGTGCTCCTCCGTTCTCCAAATGGCAGGAACATCCGTATTCGATGAAGGCCCTGGGCGACTGGATGTACACGCAGGGCCTGAACCGCTTCATCTTCCATCGTTACGCGCACCAGCCCCACCCGACGGCCCGCCCCGGCATGACCATGGGACCGTGGGGATTTCATTTCGACCGCACCAACACGTGGTTTGAGCAGGGGAAGGCCTGGATCGAATACCTGACACGATGCCAGCACATGCTTCAGCAAGGGGTCTTCGTGGCCGACCTGCTGTACTTTGCCGGAGAAGATGCACCCGTTGACACCCCGGGCAGAGAGCAGCTGGATCCGCAGCCGCCGGCAGGGTATGACTGGGATACCGTTCACGCCGAAGCCTTGCTGGATCGCGTGCGCGCAGAGGACGGCCGCCTGGTGCTTCCGGACGGCACGAGTTACCGGTTGCTGGTCTTGCAGCGCGGCGCCGGGATGACACTTCGGGTGCTGCGCAGAATCCGCGACCTGGTGCGGGAAGGAGCGTGGGTTTGGGGAGCGAAACCGGATCGGTCTCCGAGTCTCGCCGACCGGACGAATGACGGCGAGTTTCAGCGTGTGGCCTCCGAAGTTTGGGGCGAATTGGATGGCGTCGAAAAGCGCCAGCGCAATTTCGGACGGGGGCGCGTGTTCTGGGGCGAGTCTCTGCAAGCGGTGCTCCGCCAGATGCAACTGCCTCCGGACTTCGAAATGCGGGCGGCGGCTCCTGATGCCGACGTCCATTACATCCACCGCCGTACGCCGGAGGCGGAGATCTACTTTGTGGCCAACCGCCGCAGGCGCGTGGAGGAGACCGCGTGTCTGTTCCGGGTGGACAATCGCCAACCCGAGCTGTGGGACCCGGCCACCGGAAATGTCCTACCGGCGCCGGTCTATGAAAGCGTCGATTCGCGTGTGCGTGTTCCGATCCGGTTCGAGCCGGCGGGCTCGGTCTTTGTTGTGTTCCGCAAGCCTGCCGCGGCACACCGCATTCGAGCCGTGCTGCGAAACGGAAAGCCGGTCGTGGACGCCGCCTGGCCGGCCGCACCCGAACCAGGCATCCACCGGGAGGTCGCAGGCCGGTTCACGATCAGCGTTTGGGTGAAACCGGAAATCGAAGGCGCGGTCGGCACGGGCCAAGGCGGCGGCTTGCTGGGGCAATCCGGAAGCTTCGTGTTCTACCCATGCGAAGGAGAAGTCGTGTACGGACCGGGTCACGCCTCCTGCGGCCTTGCGGCAACCCGCTCCGGAATTGCAGTGTTCGAATGCAAACGGGGATCGCCCGTGCCGGTTCTGGCGGAACAACTTCCGCTAGCCGGCTGGACGCACCTGGCTCTCGTGTATGCCGACGGCGTTCCCCAGCTTTACGTAAACGGGAAGCGCGTCTGTGAGGGCAAACCGACCGGGGCCATCGTACATCCGGGGTTAGGTGAACCGTTACGCCGTGCAGACACCCCCCATTTCGAGGGAGAAACGGCCGGCGCCCAACTGTTCCGGGAGGCGTTGTCCGCCGAACGCGTCAGCGAGCTGGCGGCGCAGGGTCCGCCGCCTCCCGACGGCCCGGCTGACGTAGAGCTGTGCGGCGAGGCACCCTGGACGCTTACGATCTGGCAGCCGGGCCGGTACTCGCTTCGTCTTGCCTCGGGACGTGAGTCTCAGTTCCAGATCCCGCCGCTCGGGCCGCCGGTGACACTGGACGGGCCGTGGAACGTCCGGTTCCCTGCCGGGCTCGGCGCGCCGCGCGAGATCACTTTGCCGCGACTAGTATCGCTGCACCGGCACGAAGATCCCGGCGTGCGTCATTTCTCCGGCACGGCTGCCTACAGCACCGCCTTCGAGTTCCCCGCCGGACCCTCAGGCGGAGCCCGGCGGATTTTCTTAGACCTCGGGCGTGTCGAAGTCATCGCCCAAGTCCGGCTGAACGGGCGCGATTACGGTGTGCTCTGGAAGCCTCCCTTCCGGCTGGATGTCACGGATGCGATGCGCTCCGGCCGTAACGAACTCGAGGTTCTGGTTACCAACCTCTGGCCGAACCGCCTGATCGGCGATGAGCATCTTCCCCCGGAAGAGGAATACCAGTCGCAAGGCCGCACCGGATTCGGCGGAGCCATTCGTAAGCTGCCGCAGTGGTACCTGGAGGGCAGACCGAAGCCCGCCGGCGGGCGCGTAACGTTCACCACGTGGAAGCATTACAACCGGGACTCCCCGTTGCTTGAGTCGGGCCTGCTCGGTCCGGTTCTGCTGCGGCGGGCGGTGCGGCACCGGATTGACAGCTGAGGCGCCGGGCATCTTTTCCGTTGGAGATAACACAGGAGGTCTGTAATCATGCAGTGGCCAAGAACAAGCTTTTCTATATTGGCGCTGGTTGCCTTGGTGCAGGCGGCACCGGTGGATCTGCGCTGTAATTACCTTGTCAATCCCATCGGGATTGACTCTCTCAAACCTCATCTTTCCTGGCGGAACGATAGTAACGAAAGGAACTGGCGGCAGACCGCGTACCGCATTCTGGTAGCCAGCCGTCCCGAACTGCTGGAAAGCGGCAAAGCCGACGTCTGGGACAGCGGCCGAGTGGCATCCGCGGAATCGGTGGGTATCCGGTTCGGCGGCAAGCGGCTTGAGTCGGGACGGCGATACTACTGGACGGTCGAGGTCTGGGATCACCGCGGGCGGCTCGCTCGGGCGGCGCCGGCCTGGTGGGAGATGGGGTTGCTCGAACCCTCCGACTGGAAGGCAAAGTGGATCAGTCGCCGGGATCTAGAAGAGGAGCAGGACCGGAACAGCATCCGGTGGATCTGGATCCCCGGGCAGGATGCGTTTACTCCGGGCGCCGCCGGGGCCGCGGAGTTTCGGGTCGCATTCCAAGTCAAGCAACCCGTCCGCAATGCGGCGCTCTACCTCGTTGCCCGTTCGCCCATGAAGGCGACGGTGAACGGCCAGTTGGCAGGAGCCAAGGACGGCCGCTTCCGCGCCTTCGACCGGCAGGACATTACAGAACTTCTCCAGGTCGGGACGAACACGGTGGCGGTGAGCCTGGCAGCGCGACCGCCATCCCGAGGCCCGCAGCAACGGGGACCGCAAGCGGTGGGCCTGGCGGGACTGGTCAAGCTCGTCTACGCCGACGGAACCGTGGAGCGCTTCCCCACTGGTTCCGGCTGGGAGTGCCGCCCCTCCGGGACCGAGCCCTGGCTGGCTGCTGCGGTTGTGGCTCCGCTCAGCGACTCTCGCATGGGACCCGATCCGGGGCCGCTGCCTTCGGCCGCCTCGCTGTTTCGCCGCGAGTTTTCCGTAGCCAAACCGGTGCGTGCGGCGCGGCTTCACATTACCGCGCTCGGCAGTTATCGGGCGTTCTTGAACGGGCGGCGCGTGGGGAGCGACGTTTTGACGCCGGAGTACACCGAGTATGCCAAGCGCGTCACGGCACAAACGTACGACGTGACCGATCTGCTCACGGTGGGGCGCAACGCGATCGGCGTGATGCTCGGAGACGGCTGGTTCGGAAGCGCGCTGTCATGGATCGGAATCCGTTTTTCCTTCTTGCCTGCTCCCACCCGACTGCTCGCCCAGCTCCGCATCGAGTACGGCGACGGAACTCAGGAGCTGGTCGTAACGGATGAGTCCTGGAAGACCGCTCCTGCGCCCATCCTTCATTCAGAAATCTATGCGGGCGAGGTCTATGACGCCCGCCTCGAGCAACGGGGCTGGCAGCGGGCGGGCTTTGATGATTCGCGCTGGAGCACTCCGCAGATTACGGAGGCTCCTCCGGCGCGGATCTCCGGGCTCGTGACGATGCCTCCGCGGATCATCGAATCCCTGCGGCCTGGGGAGGTCCGGCGGCTGCCCGACGGCACGTACATCGTGGATATGGGCCAGAACATGGTGGGCTGGGTCAAGTTGCGTGTCTCGGGACCGGCGGGCACAAAGGTCCGCCTGCGTTTTGCCGAGATTTTGAACCCCGACGGAACCCTCTATGTGGATAATCTTCGAAACGCCAACCAGACCGACGCCTTCTATCTGCGCGGCGAGGGGGAGGAGGTCTTCGAGCCTCACTTTACGTTCCATGGCTTTCGTTACGTGGAAGTGCGAGGCTATCCGGGAGAGCTTACCGCAGAAAAGCTGACCGGCGAAGTCATCAGTTCCGCCCACACCATCACGGGCCGGCTCCAGACGTCGAGCGAGCTTGTCAATCAGATGTGGCGCAACGGGATCTGGGGCCAGCGCGGGAACTTTTTGAGCGTGCCCACCGACTGCCCGCAACGGGACGAGAGGTTGGGTTGGACCGGTGACGCGCAGGTCTTCTGGCGGACCGGAGCCTATAACGCCGACATCGCCGCTTTCGGGCGCAAGTGGTTGCGCGACGTCGTGGACGGCCAGACGGCGGAAGGCGCTTTTGGCAACACCGCCCCCGGCTTGCCGGGAGGCGGATTCGGGGGCGTGGGTGCTCCCGGTTGGGGTGACGCCGGCGTGATCGTGCCCTGGACGGCCTGGCAGCAGTATGGCGACACGGGCATCATCGAAGAAAACTGGGAGGCCATGAGCCGGTGGATGAAGTTCATCGAGGATGCCAACCCGAACTACCTGCGCCGCAACCGCACGGGAGCCAACTTTGCCGACTGGCTTCCGGCTGGAAGTCAGACGCCGCGCGACCTGGTGGCTACGGCGTATTGGGCCATGATCGCCCGCATGATGGCGGAGATGGCTGAGGCCATCGGTAAACCGGATGAGGCCGTACGATACCGAAATCTCTACCGTGCGATCCGCGATGCCTTCCAGAAGGAATTCATCAAGCCCAACGGTGAGATCGGCAGCGGCAGCCAGACGTCGTATGTGCTGGCGCTTCACGCCGGTCTGGTGCCGGAGGATCTGCGGGCCGTCGCCTTCGAGCGTTTGATCAAGGATATCGAAGCGCACAACTGGCACCTGACGACGGGCTTTCTGGGAACGCCTCACTTACTGTTCGTGCTTTCCGACCGCGGACGCGACGACGTCGCCTATCGGCTCCTGCTCAACGAAACGTACCCGTCCTGGGGTTACATGATCCGCAAAGGCGCAACCACGTGGTGGGAGCGCTGGAACAGCGACACGGGAGACCCCGCCATGAACTCGTTCAACCACTATGCCTTCGGATCGGTGATGGCCTGGGTCTACCGTTATGCCGCAGGAATTGATACAGACGGTCCGGGTTTCCGGAAGATCATCATCCGGCCCGGGCTCGACGAGCGTATCACGCGTGTGCGCGGCGAGTACGATTCAGTTCAGGGCAAGATCGTGAGCGAGTGGGAGGGGACCCTGAAGGGTCCGTTCCGTTTGCGCGTGGCGATCCCGGCCAACACGACTGCGAAGGTGTTCCTGCCCGCCATCCCGGGCGCGCAGCTCACCGAGGGTGGAAGGCCCGTAACGGCGCTTCGCGAGGGCGGGCACTACGTCGTCGAGACCGGATCCGGCCAGTACGACTTCGTGCTGCAGTAGTGCCCGGGTTAGGGAATTTCGGCCAGCGGAATCACCGAACGGCAAACCCGTACGGTAACGGGCTCTGTCAAACGGGAGTTAGTTTAGGCGATACAACTCGGAGTCACCGGCCGGCGGTACGCAGCAGGGCGAAGATAATGCCGGCCACAACCGCGACGTTGCCCACCCAGAAGGCGAAGGACCATTTCAATAGGTCGACTTTGACACCGTGGATATCTTCCCGGAGTTCGGCCTTCAGGGCAGTCGTCACGCGCTCGAGTTCGGCCTTCAGGGCTGTCGTCACGCGCTCCAGGTCGGACTTCATTGCCGTCTCGACGCGCTCCAGGTCGGACTTCATTGCCGTCTCAACGCGCTCCAGGTCGGATTTGGTCGCGGCACGGTGCTCGACGCTAGTGTCGATGTACTCCAGCAGCGAGCGGGCCTCTTCTTCGCCCAGTCTGGGCTTGAGCTTCTCATAGAGTTCCAGCACCGTAGGCATGGCCCTTCCCAAGTATAGCGCGATCGCGCCAGACCACCGCGCGGTCGTGCCGAAGCAGACCGTGATTCGCGTTTCGCGGCGCGAAACCAGGCCTGTAGGTCAGGCGGCCGGGACCGGGCGCAGAGCGAGCGCAAGGCGGCGCCTAACTTCCTTTGCCAGAGGCTCTTGTCGGTGAAGGTTTGCGGTTCGGTGGTTCCGCGGACTGAAACGCCATCAGGGCGCGCCGATTTTTCTTGACCCGAAGCCGCCGGGCTGTTAAGGCTCTTGGGGAGGGGTTCACACATGCGGGTTGTTGGCATCTGGTTGATTGGTACGCTTCTACACCTGGGCCTCGCGGGTGCTCAGCTGGGCGGTACGGGAACCATCAAGGGCACCATCACGGATCCGTCGGGCGCAGTCATCCCGGGGGCTACTGTGGTTGCGACGAACGTGGCCACCGGGGTTCAGACCGCACGCTCGACCACCGAGGCGGGCTTGTACGTGATCGCTCCGCTGCCGGTCGGCCGCTACGACGTTTCCGTCTCGGCGGCGGGATTCCGGCCCGTCAAGCAAGAGGGCATCGTCGTGGACGCCTTGAGCACGGTCGAGGTGAATTTCCGGATGGAACTGGGGCCGACCACCGAAAGTATCACGGTGTCCGGTGCTCCCCCGGAACTCAACCTTGCCGACGCGCGGCTTGGCCAGACCATGCGCAACGAGATGTACACGGCTCTCCCTTTGGCGATGGGCGGCGCACCCCGCAACCCGCAGGCCTTCGCCTTCCTGTTACCCGGCGTGCAGGAGGGAGGGCGCTGGGGCTACATCAACGGCGGGCAGAGTTTTTCCAAGGACGTGTACCTGGAAGGCGTGCCTCTCACCGACGCCGTGCAGCAGGGCGAGGGACGTGCGCTGACGCTGGGCGTCTCTGTGGAGGCGGTCGAACAGTTTCAGGTGGAGACGAGCGGCCAGTCGGTGGAATACAACGGTCAGGGGTCCGAAAACTATGTGCTCAAGTCCGGGACAAACGAATTGCACGGTTCGCTCTATCACTATTTCCGCAACACCTTGCTGGACGCCAGGGGCTTTTTCGCGCCGCGCCGTTCGGCCCAGCATCAAAACGAGTTCGGCTTCACCATCGGAGGACCGGTCAAAAAGAACCGGATCTTTTTCTTCGGAGCCTACGACGGCTATCGCTTTCGCCGGGAGACGGATTTCAGGTTCGTGTCCATCCCGACTCTCAAACAGCGGGCCGGAGATTTCAGCGAACTCCCGGTTGCCATCTACGATCCTTTGACGACGAACTGCCCCGGCGGGAGGAACTGCACGCGGCAGCCGTTTCCCGGCAATCTGATTCCCGCCAACCGGCTCTCGCCGATTTCGAAATTCTTCCAGGAGCCAATGCCGAACCCGACCCATCCGGGCATCGCGAGTAACTACCTTGCCAATCTGCCGATCGGCGTCAACAACGACAACACGAACGTCAAGGTGGACATCAACGCCACCGACGCCCATCGCCTGTCGGTGCTCTTCACGCGGGGCCGCCGCGGGCAAAGCGGGCCGTACCGTGGCAACCCGCCGCCGCTGCCGTTACCCTACACGGTGACGCGCGTCGTGGACGAGGTCCCGACCGTGGGACAGCTCCGGCACACCTGGGTGCTGAGTGCTTCGCTGCTGAACCAGCTGAGCTTCGGCGCTTCGCGGCTGTACGTGCCGATCACAAATCCGACGGTGGACGGCAGATGGGCCGAGAAAGCGGGCTTAAAGGGTCTGCCGCCCGGAGACGCGAGTCTCTCTTTCCCAGAAGTGGCTTTCTCCGGCCCCAATGCGCCGCAGGGATGGCGCGGCACGGATGCGCGGCCGTTTCTGGATGCGCTGAACAACTTTACGCTCCAGGACAACCTGCAATGGGTCAAAGGGAGCCACTCCGTGAAGGCCGGCTTCCAGCACCAGCGGTTACAGGACAACTTCCGGGACCGTTGGGACGGCACGCTCTTCATTGCCCGTTTCAGCAACCTGGAAACTGCGGGCTTTGACAGCCGCGGGACGCTGCTGACCGGGACGGGTCACTCCTATGCCAGCTACCTGCTCGGAGCCGTGGACTCTGCCACGGTGACCGAGGATTTTGTCGTTACCTCAGGCGCGCGGTTCCGCAATTACGCACTCTGGGTGCAGGATGACTGGAGAGCCACCTCCCGGCTGACGCTCAACCTGGGACTGCGGTGGGATCTCATGCGTCCCTACGTCGAGGCGGTCGACCGGATGTCGTGGATGAACCCGGATCTGCCGAATCCGGCCGCCGGAGGACGCCGGGGCGCGCTGCAGTTCGCAGGCAAGGGAGCCTCCCCGCTGTACTGCAACTGCCGGACGCGGATTCGCACGCACTGGAGAAACTTCGGACCGCGAGTCGGGTTCGCCTTTAAGGTGAGTTCCGGAACCGTGATCCGGGCGGCCTACGGGATCATGTACTCGCGGCACGGCGCCGTCGGGGGACGGGCCGGGGCGCGCGACGGAACGGGCAAGCTCGGCTATACCGCCTCTCCCGGCTTCAACTCGCTCGACGGCGGCATTACGCCGGCGTTCTGGTGGGACGACGGCATTCCGCCCTACCAGAAGCCGCCGTTCATTGATGCCACCCTCAACACCGGCTTCACGACGGAACGTCCTTCCGGGGGCAGCGTCACCTTTGACAGTCCGGAAGAAGGCGCGCGCCCGCCGCGATATCAGAACTGGAACTTCTCGATCCAGCAGGCGCTGCCTGCGGGTATGACGCTCACGGTGGCTTACTCGGGCAGCAACGGAAAGCTGCTGCGCGGCGGCGGCCGCGGGATCTGGTCCGGGCAAATCCACCCGAAGTACCTGGCTCTCGGAACGCTGCTGCAAGCTCAGGCGACGCCGGCCAACGTGGCGGCCGCGCAGCAGATTTTCCCCGAAATCGGGCTGCCCTACGCCAACTACCGCGGCACCATCGGCCAGATGTTGCGGCCGTTTCCTCAGTATGCCAGCGTAGGCGTGCCGTTCGTGAACGTGGCCAGCTCCAACTACAATTCGCTGCAAGTCACGTTGCAGAAGCGCATGGCTTCCGGGCTGACGTTTAACGTCAACTACACCTGGAGCAAGACCCTGACGGATGCGGGGCCGGGGCGCACCGAGTATTTCTGGGCCCAGGAGAAGACGCTCGGAGAGAATGACATGGCCCACGTCATTAACGGCACGTTTGTATACGATCTGCCGTTCGGATCCGGGCATGCGCTGTCCCCTGCCAACGCCGTGGCCCGGGCTCTGGTGAGCGGGTGGCGGCTTTCCGGCATCACCCGCGTGCGCACGGGTCTGCCTTATGCCAACATCCAGGCCAATTGCAACGTGCCGTTCGCCGGGACGTGCTTTGCCGATTACAACCCGGAGTTCCGCGGCGCCGTCCGTATCGGAGGTGAGTGGGGCAGCGGCGATCTGCTGGGTCGGAATCCGCCCGTATTTCTTGACAGGAACGCATTCCGTAACCCGGCGCCGTTTACGTACGGAAACACGCCACCCCGGGCCGCGTTTGGGCTGCGCAATCCGACCTTGTGGAGCCAGGATTTGAGCGTGGCGCGCCAGTTTCCGCTGTCGGAACGGATTCGCCTCCAGTTGCAGGGCGACGCGTTCAACGTCTTCAACAACGTGATCTTCAGCGGACCGGCTTCCCTGAACATCAACTCGGCAAACTTCGGCCGGGTCACCAGCCAGGCCAACGACCCGCGCGTGCTCCAGCTATCGTTGAAGCTCCAGTTCTGATGCCGACGGCGCGACTGGTCGTGACCTTTGTGGCGCCGGCGGTTTTTCTTGCGGCGTTGGCCACGGCCGCCGGTGCACCACCCGGCCCGGTCATCGTGGACGCCTCGGACTTCTTCGACCGGATGCCGCAAGGCAATGCCATCGCGGACGCACGGATGCTGCGTGCCGAGTGGCTGTTCAATAATACCGCCTTGTGCTTCCGGAGCCGGGAGGAGGCAGTGGCTGCGGTGGAGATCCCCGCGCCCGGCCGCTACCGCATCTTTGCGCGCAGCCAGGCCGTCCGCGGCGGGTCTTTTCGCATTGCGGTGGACGGCCGGCTGCTCCGTACGGTTTTTGGCCCCGAGGCGATGGACTGGCAAGGCGGCGAGACCGTGCAACTGAAGGCAGGGCCGCTCGAGCTGCGGGTGGTCGAGATCGCGCCGGGCGCTTGCCTGGATGCGGTAGTCCTGAGTTGCGACCCGGCGTTTCAACCCTCGCGCCTCCCGCGCCGGCGCCTGCCTCCGGACGTGGAACTCCGCAAAGAATATCGGGTCCCACCCGCCGGCGCCGTCAAGTTCGGAGACGTGACGGGAGACGGCAGGACCGACTTCGCCGTTCTGACCCGGGATTACTCCTTGCACGTCTTCGATCACGACGGCTCGGAGTTGTGGAGCTGGAAAGCGCCGCCCGAAGGTGCGCGCGAGCGAGCCTCCTTCGAGCCGCCGGGTGCGATCTGGGATCTGGATCAGGACGGACGCGCCGAGGTCCTGCACTGGCGCCTGGAGGAAGGCATCGAATGGCTCGCGGTTGCCGACGGAAAGACCGGCGCCATTCGCAGGCGTGTGGCGTGGCCCACACGCCCGCTCCCGCACGAGTACAACAATTTCCGCATCGCGATCGGCAAACTGCGTGCCGGCTATCCACGCCACGTGCTCCTGCTGACGGATTCCGGGGGCGAGATCAGCGTCCATGCCTATGACGCGGAGCTGAACCTGCTCTGGAAGCACACTGAGGCCAGGAAAAAGGATCACCTCGGCCATTACGTCTATCCGGTGGACCTGACGGGTGACGGAATTGATGAAGTCGTGGTCAGTCCCGTCGTTTTCGATGCGGCGGGCCGCCGGCTTTGGGACCGCTTCGACCTGTTTTCCGACCATCACGATCACGCCGACAGTTTCCGGTTTGCCGATCTCGACGGCGACGGCCGGCCGGAGATTCTCGCCCCGTTCAGCGATGTCGGCGTCGTGGTGTTCCGTGCCGCCGACGGCCGACTGTTGTGGAAACAGCCCGCCGATCACGCGCAGCAGTTGGAAGTGGGAATGTTCCTGAAAGGTGTTCCAGGGCCCCACGTCGCCGTGACGGCGCGCACGTACGGCAACCGGGCCGCTGGCGAACCCTACTTGTGGGGCCAGGTCCACTGGTTTGACGCCCGGGGCGCTCTGCTGGGCAAGTGGCCCCGCCATCCGCTCACGGGCAATCCGGACTTCGTCAAAGGCGACTGGGACGGCGACGGTGCCGAGGAACTCTTCTGGTACAAGTTTCGCTTGAACGACCAGGGCAAAGGAGTGCTGTACTTCGAGGATCCGGTGTATCACATGTTTGATTTCACGGGAAGCGGCCGGGACGAGGTCATCACGCTGGCCGGCGGCACGATGCGCGTCTACGGCTGCGCGAACCCGCGAGGGCAGCGCTCCCGAGGGTTGGATCCGGACCGCCTGCGCTGGAAAGTGACGAACCACACGCATTACTAGTTACTAAGAGGACTTCATGTTCCGACACTGGAGCCTTTGTTTAGCTTTGCTCTTACCTGGCCTCGGGGAGGAACCTCCCAGTGAGTGGACCGACGCCTCCACCGGCCGCCGGGTCATCCGTTTTTCGACCGAACCGGGCAGCCTGAGTCTCTACTTCCACCAAAACGCCTACACGGCCTCGGGCGACAAGATGGTGATTACGACCCCGCGGGGCCTGTCAGTCGTTCATCTCGCCAGCCGGAAGGTGGAGCCGCTGGTGGAAGGCCGGGTAAGCCACGTCGTGGTCGGCAAGAAGACCCGCCAGGTGTTCTACATCCAGGAGGGGATCGTCAAGGCGACTCACCTTGACACGCGCACCACGCGGGAGATCGTACGGATGCCGGATCTGCGCACAGGCTCCGGCCTCACAGTCAACGCAGACGAGACCTTGCTGGCGGGCAGTTACGTGGAGGGCGAAGTACCCCGTGTCGCTCCTGCTCCCGGCAAAAGCATGCTCGAGGCCCGCTGGGAGATGCGCTTGCCGATGGCGCTGTACACCATTGACCTCAAGACCGGCAAGGTCCATCCGTTCTACCGGAGCCAGGACTGGCTCAACCACGTGCAGTTTTCGCCGGCCGATCCCGAGCTGCTGATGTTTTGCCACGAGGGTCCCTGGCATAAAGTGGATCGCATCTGGACCATTCGCACCGACGGCAGCCGCCTCACGAAAATGCATACCCGCACCATGGAGATGGAGATCGCCGGGCACGAATTCTGGAGCCCGGACGGCAAGGTGATCTGGTACGACCTGCAAACGCCGCGGGGACAGGAGTTCTGGCTGGCCGGCGTAGTGCTCGCCACCGGAGAGAAGCTGCGCTACAAGCTGGACCGGGACCGCTGGTCGGTGCACTTCAACGTCTCCTGGGACGGCAGGCTGTTTGCGGGCGACGGCGGCAGTCCGCAGATGGTGGCCCGGGCCGCAGACGGCCAGTGGATCTACCTGTTTCGCCTGGGAAAGGGCGTGCTCGAATGGGAGCGGCTGGTGGACATGCGGCGACACAACTACAAGCTCGAGCCGAATGTCACGTTCACGCCGGACGGCCGCTGGATCGTCTTCCGCTCCAATATGCACGGGCCCTCTCACGTTTACGCCGTCGAGGTGCCCCGCTGATCGGACTCAGACGCCGTTTAGCGCGGCAGTTCGCCTGTTTCCTCCACCTCGGCGTCGAGACCCGGGATGTGCGGTTCTGCGCCCGCGGGCGCCTGCGGGAGGTTTTCGACGGAACGCGCGATCAGGAAGATCCCGGTGAGAATCCCCAGCCCGGCGGCCAGGGCGAGCAGCAGGCGGTCTGTGCGCTGCCACTGAAACGGCGCCACGTAGAAGAAGACCAGGCCGCAACCTACAACGAGCGTATACCCCAGCACCAGCAGGATCCAGTAGACCCTGGGAAATTGAGGCATCTTAGATCGCATTGTCTATTTTACCTCGCCGGGCCCTTCCGCGATCCGGCCGGAGGCGCTACCTCGGAGACAGCCGCGGCCAGAACAGCTCGAAGCCTTGACTGCGCAGGGAGGCCTGAAATTCCTCAAGAAGCTTCTGCGTGTTGCGGATGCGCCGCGGCGGAGTTTTCGTGCGGAGAGCGTGAGCCGCCACGGCTCCCGCCGCTTCGCCGACGTTCCACTCCACCGGATGCAGCCGGTAGCAGCCGTTGGTGATGTGGGTGACGCCGAGGTTTTTTGCGGCGGCCAGGAGGTTCTCGACACGTTTGGGGATCAGGGAGCCGAGAGGAATTTGGAACGGCAGGGAGCTGATGTCAATGTAGTTGTCCCCGCCCGAACTCGGATGGAGGTCAATGCGATAGCTGCCGATCCCTACCGAGTCCGCAAAGACTTCCGCGGTCACTTCCTCCCGCATTTTGCCCGTGGTTTGCATGCGGGCTTCGGTGCCCACGTGCTGTTCGAGCACGGTAAACTCCGCCTGGATCCGCCGGGATTCCCGGATATAGGGATACTTGGCAAGGCCGTCTTCGGTACCGGTAATGTCGCCCCGCAAGCGAAGGCCGCGCCAGCCCAGGCCGCCGTCGGGGCGCGGTGCTTCGGTCTGCATCCAGTAAAGCAGCGACAGGCTGAGCTGTTTGGCGCTCCGGAGGTGACGAGCCGCCTCCGCTTCGCTGACTTCGTGTAGATTGCCAAGCCAGTAGTCGTTCTGGGGCCAGTTGACCAGGGTGATGTCGCTTGTGTAGGCGTCTTCGGCAAAGTTGCGACGGTTGGCGATGCGGCGGTACAGCCACAGATTGAGTACTCCCGGTGGCGAGGGCCTCAGCTCGGGGTCGAAGGTCACAGGGCGCACTTTAAGCGTCACCGGGTGGCTCATCTCCCAGCTCAGCAACTTACCGGGCCAAGGAGGGCGCAACCGGGGGACGTAGTCGCGCCAGAAGGTGTATTCGTCCGGCCGGTCAATGGTGTGATCCTCGCCCGGCCGGTAGTCCACGGCAAAGCACACCGTGAAGGCCTGGATGTTGGCCGGCTGCGCCTCCTCCGGAGCATGAGGCTCGCCGGTCAGCTTGCGGGACTCGAACCCGGTCACATACTCGGTCCGCGTCAGAGGCAGCAGGTCCCCCTGCTCGGTGGCGTCGAGAAAATAGGCCGCGTGGAGGATGCGTTCCGTGCCGGTCTCCAGGCTCCGGACGGCGACGGCCCGCACGAAGTCGCGTTCCGTATCGGCGCGCACGGGCCGGTGGCGTAGCAACACCGTGAGGCGGCCGCCTCCCAGATACGGCGCCAGCATGGCTTCGAGCACGGCGAGGGAAACGCGCGGCTCGTGGCAGAGTCGCGAGACGAGCCCGTCACCCGGATTGAGGTGCTCCCGCGCGCGGGCCTCGGCGGTCAGCGGATAATGGCGGCGGTAGTAGGCGCGCACCGCCCGGCGGTAGGCGCGGTACAGCGCCGTCGAGCCGAAGGACTCGATCCAGGGATGCTCGTCCGGGGGCACGGCTTGAGCCGTGAGCTGTCCTCCGATCCAGTCGGTCTCCTCCGTCAGGATGACGGACATCCCGTTGCGCAGCGCCGCCAGGGCCGCCGCGCAGCCTCCGGTGCCGCCGCCGATGACGGCCACGTCGCAGCGGAGCTCGCGCGCGGCGGCGAGGTGCCGGGGCAAAACGAGCAGGGCTGGGGCGCATCGTAAGAGATCTCGCCGCGCCAGCATGGAGGTGTGACTCAGACGAGCACAAGGGCTGCCGCGCCGAGGATCCCCACGTTGTCCCCCAGGGCCGCCGGCACGATGGGTGTCTCGGCGGCAAACGGGTTGATCGTACGAGTCGGCGTGATGCGGCGCAGGCGTTCAAACAGCGGTTCACCGATGCGCGACACGCCGCCGCCGATCACGATGATGTCCGGATCGAGGAGGCTGATCATGCTGCCCAGCCATGCCCCCAGGGACGTGGCGATGTCGTCCAGTTGCGCCAGCGCCTGAGGGTCGCCCGCACTCACACCGCGCGCCAGTTCCTCCGGTGTGATGCCGAATCGCTTCACGATGGCCGTGCCGGATGCGTGGGCCTCGATGCAGCCGATGTTGCCGCAGTTGCAGACGAACGGGCTGCGGTAATCAACCGTCACATGACCGCCTTCGGCCGCAAAGCCGTTCTTGCCGTGGTAGATCTTGCGGTCCAGAACGATGCCCGTGCCGATGCCGGTCGAAAGCGTGACGTAGAACACGCTGGAGTAGCCGCGCGCGGCGCCGAACAAAGCTTCCGCCAGCCCGGCGGCATTGGCGTCGTTCTCCACGCGGCAGGGCAGCCGGAACCGGTTTCCCACCAGCTCGGCGAGCGGCACGTTGCGCCACGGCAGGTTGGGCGTGTGCAGCACCACTCCGGTTTTCGGATTCAGCGGACCGGGCGAACAGATGCCAATGGCCGACACCTCTCCGTCCAGACACTCCTCCACGGCCTTGTAGACCTGGCCGATGGACACCTCGTAGCCCTCGGAGGCGCGCGTGGGTACGGTGACGGTCCGCTGCACCTCCGCATTTTCCGTCACGATCCCGGCGGCAATCTTGGTGCCGCCGATATCCACTCCTAACACCGCCATGCCCGTACGATATCATGGGCACAAGAGCCATGCCGCTCGCCGGATGCGCTGAATCATGGCAGTGGTGACGATTGCCGGGCAGCCCGGTTGCCGTCCGGAAGAGGTCGCGCGCCTCACGGCCCAGCGTCTGGGTTTCGAACTGGTCAGCGAGACCCGCCTCGAAACGCTGCTGGCGCAGGAATTCGGGCCCGCAGCCGCCGTGGGCGAGAAAGCCTGGCGGCATGCCGTGCTGGCGGTCCTTGCCCGCCTTGCGACGGAGCATCATCTGGTGGTGTGCGCGCAGGGAGTGGAGTTCCTCTTCAAAGATTTCCTGGGCGTGTTGCGCGTGGCCGTCGTGGCTCCGGAGTCCCGCCGGACCGGAGCATTGATGATCGAACGTCGCGTGGACCGCCCGACCGCCAGGAAGCTGCTGCAGGAACTCGAGCGTGAACAGCGGGCGGTCCGGCGCCGGCGCTTCGGGCGGGCCACGACGCCGGCGGAGCTTTTCGACTTGGTGCTCAATGCCCAGTCCCTGGAAAGTGAACAAATGGCCGAACTGATCGAGGCCGCCGTCCGGGCCCGGGGACTTGTGGAACAGGGCCTGCTCAGCGCGGCCGCCGACGCTCAGCTTCAGTTTCAGGCTCGCCTGCAGCTTTCCCGCTACGGGATCGTGCCGGCGGCCGCCGCCGCGCTCAAGCGCACGGCGTTCTCCCACCCGAGCGAAGAGATTTTCGCCAACCTGCTGGACTTCTACCGGATCGCCTGGGAATACGAACCACGGAGCTTTCCGATCAAGTGGGACCAAAACGGGAATGTCATCGAATCCTTTACGCCGGATTTTTATCTTCCCGAGTTTGATTTGTATGTGGAACTGACCACATTGAAACAGCCCCTGGTAACAAAAAAGAATCGAAAGGTTAAACTCTTACGCGAAATTTATCCCCATATTAACATTCAGGTCTTCTATCAGAAAGACATCCAGAATCTGATCTTCAAATACGGCCTGGCCGAGCGGCCGGCGCATGTATGAACAAAGCGGCGCCTCCCGGAATCGAGCGCATCCTCTTCACGGAGGAGCAAATCCACCAGCGCATCCGGGAGGTGGCGGCGGCGATCAGCGAACGCTACCGCGGACGGGACCTGAAGCTGATCGGCGTCCTCAAAGGCGCGGTGTTTTTTCTCACGGCGCTGGCGCGCGAGATCGAGATCCCCGTCAAGGTGGATTTTCTGGCCATTTCGAGCTTTTCGCCGCGGCCTTCCGCTCCAGGGATGGTGCGCATCGCCAAAGACCTGGACGACCCGATCGAAGGGCAGGATGTGCTCCTGGTCGAGGACATTGTTGACACCGGTCTCACGGCACGCTTCCTGCTCCAGACGCTGGCAGGCCGCGGACCGAATTCGCTGGCCGTCTGCACCCTGCTGGACCGCACCTCCCGCCGCATTGTGCAAATTCCCGTCGAGTTCCGCTGCTTTGAGATTCCCGACCGTTTTGTCGTCGGATTCGGGCTCGACTACAAACAGCTGTACCGCAATCTGGGCTACGTCGCGGTGATGAAATTAGACTAAACGGCTCCACCGTTCCGGGATGCGGGCGAGTGTTCGACGTCCGTCCCCGCAGACTGGTGCCCGCCGACGCAGCAGTTCCTGCCGGAGTCCGACAAGCACGCACCGCAAACGGCGCAAGAGACCGGATCGCGTCAGACACTGACCTATAATGGTGTTTTCGCAAACGAGGAGGAGAGATGTCGCCGGCTGTCGAGGAGTACGTTCAAAAACACACAGAGCGTTTTTTGGAGGAACTGAAAAGTTTTCTAAGAATTCCAAGCGTAAGCACGCTGCCCGAGCACCGGCGGGACATCGATCGGGCGGCCGCCTTCGTGGCGGATGCGCTGCGGAGCGCGGGTCTGGAGAATGTGGAGATCATCGCCACCGAACGGCATCCCCTGATTTACGCGGACTGGCTGCATGCGCCGGGCAAGCCTACAGTGTTGTGCTATGGCCACTACGACGTTCAGCCTCCGGATCCGGTAGAAGAGTGGAAGTCTCCGCCGTTTGAACCAGAGGTGCGCAACGGCAACCTGTATGCCAGAGGAGCAGCGGACGACAAGGGGCAGATGTACTGTCACATCAAGGCCGTGGAAGCGTTGCGGGCGACAAGCGGCGGTCTTCCGGTCAACCTGAAGTTTCTGATCGAAGGGGAGGAAGAGATCGGCGGCGCTTCCGTGGCCGGGTTTGTGGCGCAGAACCCGGACAAACTCAAAGCCGATGTGGCGCTGGTCTCCGATACGGCTATGTACGCCGAAGGGATGCCCGCCTTGTGCATCGGGCTGCGGGGTCTCGTCTACTGCGAAGTGGAGGCTCAGGGCCCCTCGCGCGATCTGCATTCCGGACTTTACGGCGGCGCCGCGCCGAATCCCGTGTTCGGCTTGATCGAACTTTTGTCGAAGGTGAAGAACCGCCGAGGGGTGATCCAGATTCCGGGAGCGTACGACGATGTGGAGCCCCCGGCGGAGGCGGAGAAGCAAAGCTGGGAGAAGCTCCCGTTCGATGAACGGAAGTTTCTTCGAAACGAAGTCGGCGCGCCGCGGCTTACGGGTGAGCGCGGTTACTCCGTACTGGAGCGGATCTGGGCCCGTCCGACCTTCGAGGTGCACGGCATCGCGGGAGGATTCACGGGCGCGGGAGCCAAGACGGTGATCCCGGCGCGCGCTACCGCCAAGGTGAGCTTTCGCCTCGTTCCGCGCCAGGATCCGGAGAAGCTCATCGCGGCGTTTCGCGAATTCGTGCGCCGGAAAACGCCCAAGGGGATCCGCACGGACGTCCGGGTGTTGAGTGCGGCTCCCGCCGTGTTGGTCAATCCGGACCATGCTGCCGTCCGGGTGGCTGCGCGCTGCTTGAGCGTGTCTTTCGGGGGCCCCACCGTCTTCATCCGCTCCGGCGGGTCCATTCCCATCGTTGGGGACTTCGCCAAGCATCTGGGAATTCCGACCGTGCTGATGGGCTTCGGTTTGCCGGACGACGGTTTGCACTCGCCCAACGAGAAGTTCCGCCTGGATCATTATTACCGAGGGATCCTGACGGTGGCTCGATTTTTCGAGCAGTACGGCCAAGCGTAAGGAGGCTGCCGCTCTGAGCCGGGTCCCCGAGACCGACGGAGCGCCGCGTGCGGAACCGGCGCCGGACGAACACATCGTACGTTCGGCGGGAGTAGTCTCGCTGGCCATCCTGGCCAGCCGCATATCCGGCTTGGTGCGGGAGATCCTGATGGCGCGGCTGTTTGGCGCCGGGCAGGCCTACGACGCCTTTTTGCTGGGATTCCGGATCCCGAACCTTACCCGGGATCTTTTCGCCGAGGGCGCCCTCTCGTCGGCCTTCGTGCCCACCTTTACGCAGTACCTCTCTGGGCGCGGTAAACAGGAAGCCGCCGCACTGGCACACGTGGTCGGGACCGCACTCACCATCGTCGTCGGCGCGTTGTGCGCGCTCGGCATTCTCTTCAGCCCGCAGCTGGTCCTGTGGCTGGCTCCGGGGTTCGCCGCGGTTCCCGAGAAGTTCGAACTGGCCGTAACCCTGACGCGCATCATGTTTCCCTTCCTGCTGTTCGTTGCGCTGGCTGCGCAGGCCATGGGAATGCTCAACGCGCTGGATCGCTTCGGAGTGCCCGCGATGGCTTCGACGTTTTTTAACCTCGGTTCGATCGGGTTTGGCTTGCTGCTGGGTTTCGTGGTCGGGCCTGGGTTGGGCTTCAGACCGATCGTCGGCATGGCATGGGGCGTCGTGCTCGGGGGTCTTTGGCAGTGGCTGTGGCAAGTCCCGAGCCTCGTGCGGCTGGGGATCGGGTTCCGCTGGCGCATGGACTGGTCCCATCCGGGGCTGCGGCAGATCTTCCACTTGATGGGTCCTGCCATCCTGGGCAGCGCCGCCGTGCAGATCAACGTCATGGTCAACACGAACTTCGCCTCGCGCATCGTGGACCCCGTGACGGGGCCCGACGGGCCGGTCAGCTGGCTGGGCTACGCGTTCCGCTTCATGCAGCTTCCGCTGGGTCTGTTCGGCGTGGCGCTGGCTTCGGCCACTTTGCCGGCGATCTCCCGCAGTATTTCTCTCGGCAACCTGGAGGAATTTCGCCATACGTTGTCGCGCTCTCTCGGAACAGTCTTTCTGCTGACCGTGCCCTCTTCGGTCGGCTTGGCGGTGCTGGGTGAGGCGATGATCGGCGCCATTTACGAAGGCGGGAATTTTCGGGCTTACGATACCCGGCAGACCGCGCTGGCGCTGAGCTGGTATGCGCTGGGTCTGGCAGGTTACGCGGCTCTGAAGGTGTTGACGCCCGCCTATTACGCTCTTGGGGACTCCCGGACGCCGATGTGGGTCAGCCTGGGCTCCATCGGGGTCAACTATGTGGTGGCCGCCACGATGGTTCGCCGTGGTTGGCTCGGGCATGCCGGCCTGGCGCTGGCGACTTCCGCCGTGGCGTTGTTCGGGTTCCTCACCCAGTTCTGGCTCCTTCGCGCCCGCCTCGGCGGTGTGGACGGACGCAGACTGGCGCGAAGCGTCGCCGGGATCGGTGCTGCTTCGGCTGTCATGGGCGTGCTCGTCGAGCTGGCCAGCTCCGGCCTCGAGGGCTGGTTGGGGACGTCCCGCCTGGGGCGGGTGGGGAATCTGGCGGCCTCCATTCCCTTGGGCGCCGTTTGCTTTTGGGCCGTGTGCCGGGCTGTCAAGGTGCCGGAGCTCGAGGCGGCGCAGCGTGCCTTCCGGGGATGGCTGGGCGGCGGCCGTGCTACAATTTGAGACACAGATGGCACCCGACCTGAAACTGGCGATCCGGTTGCAAAGCTTGGATACCGAGATTCAGGAAGTCGAAGAGGAAATAGGCTCTCTCCCGCGCCACATCGCTGCCATCGAGAAGACCCTGGAGGCTCATCTACGGCGGCTGGAAGCCGATCAGGCCGCCCTGGCGGCGAATCAAAAGGAGCGGCGCCGCCTGGAAGGCGAAGTTCAGATGCTGGAGCAAAAGGCCTCCCGCCTCAAGGACCAGATGATGGAGGCGAAGACCAATGAGCAGTACCGTGCCTTCCAGAAGGAGATCGAGTACGTGGAAAACGAAATCCGCAAGGCCGAGGATCGCATCCTGGATTTGATGGCGGAAGCCGAGACGCTGGAGCGGAACGTCAAGTCCGCCGAGGCCGCGCTGAAGGTGGAAAAGCAGCGCGTGGAGGCCGAAAAGGAGGAAGCCCGGAGGCGCACGAAGGCCGATGAGCAGCGCTTGCGAGAGTTGCGAAACGAACGGGAGCAAATTGTGGCGGCCCTGAGTCCCGGCGTTTACTCCGCCTATCAAAAGATCCGGGCCAAGCGAAGGGGCTTGGCCGTCGTAGAGGTGGCGGACGGGCACTGCACCGGCTGCCACATCGCCCTCAGGCCGCAGTTCTATCAGGACGTCAAGGCGAATGAAAGCGTCATGTTCTGCGAGAGCTGCGGGCGTATCCTTTACTACAACCCGCCGCCGGTTCTCGAAGAAGACCTGGCTTCCCAGCCGAGTACGGCGCGCCCGCAATAGACTTGCCTCGGATTCATGGGGGCGAAGGCCACCGCCGGCGTGCGGTTCAGTGTTTCGTCGTGATGGCCGGCGCAGCCAGGCTTCTTAGACGTAGGGAACCGCCCTCGCGTGGCGCTTTCGCCGGACGCCGCCAAGACGTCATCGCAGTGGAGGCGCTTCCCCCCGCGCACTACGGCGCCGGGAGCGTAAGCACCCGCTCGATCGTGACCTGCTTGTCCGTGGCCGCACCCTCGGCCAGCGGTGAACCGGCTCCCTTCCGCCCGATCATCGCCCAAGAGTCCTGATAGCCCAGCGCCCCAATCAACCGGCTGCCGAAGAGTGTTCGAATCGCCTCTCTCGCCGCGGCATCCAGCTGGTAGGTTCCTTCGTCCGCAATCGCAAACAAGGCAATCGTTCCGGGGGGCAGTTCATTCAAGTAAGCCCTCAGACGCGCGGCAGCGCCAGGGTCGCCCCAAGTGTCGAAGCTTTGGACCCGAGAGAACACTCCGCCCGCCGGGTCTACGGCCAGCACGTTGATGCCGCGTCCCGGTCCGCCACCCGTTGTGGAGAACAGCGTGCGGCCGGCCCATTCAAATTGCGCCAGCGGCCCCGCTTTGTATCCCCCCGAAACCACGCGGATGCGGATGTCGCCCCGGCTGGGCAGCACTGCGAAGCGTAGCTGCGCGCGGCCCGTGGCTGCTCCCGGGGCTGTCCCGAATAACGTCAGCGAGCCGGCTTCGGTCGGACGCGCTCCTGCTAAGGCCCGAAGCTCCAGACCTGCCGCATGGCCTGTAAAAGCCACGGGGCTGCGCAGCAGGATCCCCTCCGGCAGGTCCGGCGAGCGGAACAGCACCGGTCCACAATAGCCGTTACGTCCTTCGACCGCAACGGAGACGCTCTGGGGCGGTCCCCCTGCCTGCAATACGATGTCGCCGGCGCTTACCGCAAGTTCGATGCCCGGAACATCGGTTTCATCGGCGATGCTGAGCGGATAGGCGTTGCTCGAGTGACCGGAGGCGTGGACGGTCAGGCTGCCCGGGCCGCGAGGAGCCAGCCGGGGAACGCGCACGTTGATCTGGTTGACGCCGGGATAGGCCTCGAGGGTGCCGGCGTAAAGGATTTCCGCCTTGAGGCCGCTGATCTCGGCTTCTACGGTATCGTATGGTCCGGAACCAAGACCAGTGAGGTAAACCTCCAGCACGTCCCCCGGCCGCGCGCCGTTGGATTGCGAGACGCGGCAGTCTGTTCCCGGGCGCAGAACCGCTCCCGGAAAAATCCCGGGAGCATAGTCTTGAACCCGGAGTTCCAGAAAGTTGCTCGCCGCTCCCCAGCGGTAGAACACTGCCTTGTGCACGCCCGGTTGGAGCCCAACGGGCGTGAGTGCCGTGGCCGTTTCGGGCGACACCGCCCCGAGCCGCGCCGGAAGTCCGCCGATACAAAAACAGGATGTACCCGCGTGCAGCGTCCATTCCACCGCAGTCACAGCGGCCGACAGGTCGGAACCCGTGATGCGGACGAGCGCTGCGGGCGAAGTGACTGCCCCGCCGGAGGCCGCATGCAAGACCTCGTTGATGTTCACCGAATGCGGTCGGGAGGGTGTTGTTCCGCTCCAGAGTGACGCCAGCGCACGGAAAACGGCCCGCGGCGCCAGGCTGTCAAGGCCGGCTTCCCCGGTCGCCTCCACGCGGAAGATGCCGGCCCAGGCGTCGTTGCGGTAGCCATCCGGAAAAGATGGGTCGGGCATTACCCCGGGCACGTGGCGGCTCGGGTCAAATCCCTCCCTCCACCACTCGTCGAGGAAGCTGAGGTAAACACCGCCCAGGACCCCCGGCGCCGCCTCGATCTGACGCGCAAGTGCGATCGCGGCTGTTGCCTGCGCTTCTTCGTCTTCTTGTCCGATGCGCCGGTCAAACGCGTCAATACCAAATTCGGAGACCAGGATCGGGAGCCGCGTCAGGCTTCGCGCGGTCTGAAGAACGGAGGAAAAGTCGCGGCTTCCCGGGGCGTTCCAAGCCCAGAAGGAGAGCCCCGGCGGTGCGCCGCGCAAGTTCTCCGGGCCGCGAACTGCCGTGGCGAGCAGCGGCGTGTCTTCCGGCGCCACCTTACGGAGGATCTCTGCGGCCTCGCCCAACAGCTGGAGAAACTCCGCGGGAGAGCCGGCGAACTTGCGGCTGTAGCCGTCCAGTACCTCGTTGCCGAAGACGTAACCGATCAGCCGCGGCATTGCGCGGAACCGCGCCGCATAGTCGCCAAAAGCGCGCAGAATTTCCTCGCGCCGCGAAAGGATGCTCCTGGCTGGGTCGTAATAAGGATCCAGAGGAAAGTCTGCAATCCAGTACAGCCCCGCTGTCTCAAGGACGGATACGAACGTCGAATCCCCTTCCGGGATCAAGGCGCGCGTGCGCACGGTGTTGGCGCCCATCGCAGCGATCAGCGGCAGATCACGCGCAAAGCGGCACGGCTGGCCTGCATACACCGCACCGCCGCGCTCGCCGACGGCGGCGTTCGAGTAGTTGACGCCCCGGATGAGGAGCGCCTGCGTGCCGATCCGGAGAACACCGTCCTCGAGTCTCGGGTGATCGCCCGCAGCCGCCGGAGGACCCGCCGGGAGCAACAGTGCAGCGCCGAACACGGCTAAGCGATTCCAGAAGCCTGCCATGGGCGAGTTTTCCCATTGAATTACGTGCCTCTCCGGGGCCTTCTTTCTCAGGGCGCGGGCGATAAGTCGCGTAGATGTTTCGGATGAAACGCCTTATTCTCCTGCTTTGTCCCGTCTGGGTCTCATTCGGCGCGGGCCGGATCTCGCTGAAGACAGCGCGAGTGGACACTGATCCGGACTGGAGGGCAGTGCTGGCTGAGCCGGTCAAGCGGCGCCATCCCTCACGCTCCCACTTCCTGGTTGAACTGGATTCCCCGCCGACGCTGGAAACGATCCGCGCGTTACAACGGCAGGGCGTCTCCATCGCAGGCTATGTGGCTGAGCGCGTGTTGGTCGTCGGCGCCAGCGATGCGGCCGATCTGGACGGAGTACGGATCGTGGGTGCGGCCCGCCTTCGGCCACACCACAAGCTAAGTCCGGCGCTCGCCCGCGAGTCTTCCAAAGAGCCTTTCTGGGTCATTGTGCAGTTCTTCGCCGATGTAGATCCCTTCGAAGCACGTGCCCTTGCGGCCGAGGCGGGCCTGGAGATCCGTGAAAATCCGTCTCTGCGGCCCGGGGATCTGCTGGTGCGGGTTCGCCGCGACCGCCTGGAGCAGCTCGCGGAGTTCGACGAGGTGGCTTACGTGTTTCCGGCTCCGGAATCGCTGGCAGCCGGAGAGCGGCTGGCCGCATGCCTGGGAGCGATGACGCTGTCGGGACCGGCGGCGCCCTTTGCCGCCCGGGTGAGCGAAGGCTGGGACGGCCCGGGCTTGGGCAGTGCGGTGCTCGGCTACTTTTTCGAGTCACTGCCGAGCCGGCTGGACAATCTGGCGGCTCGCGCCGAACTCGGCCGTGCGCTCGAGGAATGGGCGCGCTACGCCGCCCTGAGCTTCGTTCCGGTGGGTGTTCCGGACCAGCGCCGCACACTTCAGGTACGGTTCGGCGCGCGCAACCACGGAGACGCTTTCCCTTTCGACGGCCCCAGCGGTGTGCTGGCTCATACGTTTTATCCCTCGCCGCCGAACGCAGAGACTCTGGCCGGGGATATGCATTTCGATGACGACGAAGAGTGGGTCGTCGGTCCCAACCTGAGCTATCGCTCGATTGATCTGTTTTCCGTGGCGCTGCATGAATCCGGTCACGCGTTGGGCCTGACGCACGTCGACACGCCGGGGGCGGTGATGTATCCGTACTACCGGCGGGTCACGGGGCTGGCCGAAGCTGACATTGCCGCCATTCAGCAACTTTACGCTGCGCCTTCGCCCGGCCCCGCACCGGACCCGCCGCAAGATCCTCCCGCTCCGGCGCCTACGGTGCCTCCGCAGATAGAAATCACTGCGCCGACCTCCGGCACATCCTTTTCTACGAGCGTTCCCTGGGTGATTCTGAGCGGAACGGCGTCTCATCCCTCCGGCATCGCACGCGTGGAGTGGAGAACTTCCAGCGGTTCTTCCGGAATCGCAAGCGGCGCAGAGAGATGGACGACAGGCACGCTCCCCCTTTCGGCAGGAACGGTGACGATCACCGTAGTCGCCTACGCGCGCTCGGGAGAAACCGCCTCACGCCCGCTGTCCGTCACGTATGCGCCCTCGGGCCCGGACACGACCGCTCCGGTGCTGCAGGTCACCGATCCGCTTTCAACCAACGTACTGACCGCTGCGACGACGATCTCCGTGCGTGGCACGGCCTTCGACAATGTAGCCGTTACACGGGTAATCTGGTCCACGTCTGCCGGACACTCGGGCACCGCCTCGGGAACCGAGCGCTGGGACACCGGCCCGATCCCGCTCCTGGCGGGCACAAACCGCATCGTTGTGCGCGCATTCGACGCGGCTGGAAACAGCTCCTGGCGCTCTCTGACCGTGACGCGGTGGTGAGCCGCGCACGTCGGCCAGACACGCAGTGTCGCTCACGGGCTGATTCTGCCCGTTCGCTGATTCGTGCGATCCTTTTCCGGCCCTGTGACGTCTGTATCTATGTGAGGATTTCGACCGTGCCTGAACGATCGCAGTTCTGGGAATTGCGCGAGGCGTACGAAGCTGCGTTTCGCGAACTGGCTCATCGCGTGCGCACGCTGCAAGCTCTCGGCGGACAGGCGGAAGCGGATGTGCGGGAACTTGAGGAGTGCCGCCTGCGCGTCGCGGAAGCCCTGGAAACATATCGCGAGCGCCGCGACCGACTGGCCGCGCTCATGTTGGCGAGCGCCGCCGACGGCAAAGAACGGGACTTTGCCCGGGCCGCCGTCTCGGGGGGATCTCCCCTGTAATCACAGGCACGCGGGTCCGCCAAACCGTTGTTCGCTCTAACCGCACGGGAAAAAAGCTGGTGCTGGAGGAGGGGGTCGAACCCTCATGGAGCGTGGGAGCTCCGCGGGATTTTGAGTCCCGTGCGTCTGCCAGTTCCGCCACTCCAGCAGGCCGCGTCACTTCCGAGTATAACAACCGTCAGAGCAACTGAGACGCAATCTGGCAGGCGCGCTCCCAGAGCATGCCCGCTTCGCTCCCGCAGCCGATGAAACGCATGCCGCGCTGCTTCCAGAAGGCCGCCACTTCGACGCTCCGCGTCTGGATGCCCGGCGCCACGCCCGCCCGCTCGCAGGCGTCCCGCACGGCTTCCACCGCCTCGACGACCCTCGGGTGGAGAAACTCACCGGGAACGCCGAGCGAGATGGAGAGGTCCGCGGGTCCGACCATGACGGCGTCCAGGCCCGGAACCGCCAGCAGCTCGCCTCGGGCCTCCACCGCCCGCCGGGTTTCGATCTGAAGCACGACCATGGTGTTCTCGTTCGCGTGCCGGATGATCTCGGCGAAATCGGCTTTTTCGTAACCGATGTGCACTGCCATGAGTCCGTAGCCGCGCACGCCCACCGGCGGAAAGCGGGCCCAGCTCACGGCCGTGGCCAGCAGCTCCGGTGACTCGACTCGTGGAAAAATCACGCCTTGCGCTCCGCAGTCGAGCGCGCGCGCCACCAGGGCGTATTGCATGTCCGCGACACGCACCAGGGGACACAATCCTGCCAGGTTGGCCACACGACAAATATCCTGTACCGTCTCCAGATCGAAACCCCCGTGTTCGGTGTCCAGAAACGCCCAGTGGAAGCCCGCCGCCGCCAGCAGGCGCGCAATCTCCGGCGAGCGGAACTGTCCGAAGTTGACGCCGAGTTGAAACTTACCTTCTCGCAGGGCTTGCTTGACAAGATTGGGTTTCACTGTGGTTTCAAAGCACGAGCACTTGATGGTCGGGACAATCCAGGCGAACACTCTCGTAGATATGCTCGAGCGCGCCCAGGCCGCGCTGCGCCAGAAACGGCAGGATCGAGTAGAAGCGCTCCTGCAGGTGCTTGTGGGGATAAACGAGGTTGTGCAAATACTCGGCATCCCGGAGGGCGCGTGCATCGCGCCGCAGCGCTTCCCGCGCCGTCTTTCGCTCGATCTTGGAGAGCTGGTAGAGGATCTTGCGGCCGCTGCGCTCCATGGCCTCGTCGAGTGTCGGATCGAAGCGCCGCAGCTCTTCCCGCACGTGTTCGATCTCCTGTGCGATGCGTTCCCGAGCGGCAGCCATCCGGTCTTTTAAATCCGGCGGCGTCAGCATCCGCGCGATGCGGTCGTGGAGCATCGTTTCGCTTGCAAACAGGTCCGTCAAGCCCAGACTGTAGCGTGTCATCAGCTTGTCCCCGCGCGGGTCAAGCAGGGTAAAGCTTGCCCGGTGCACGAACACAGGGGCGCGGCCGAGCAGGGCCTCATAAAGGACTTGCGATTGAGCCAGATAGGCCAGCTCCGCCGGACCCGCCACACAAGCCACGGTGGGCAGGATGTAATCCTGAACCACAGGCCGCAGCAGCGCGTTCGGGGACAGCTTCTCGGCCTGCGCGGCCAGCTCCGGCGCCGAAACGGTCTTACCGCCCGGCATCACATAGGAGCCGTCGTTTCGTCGCAAAGGACGTCGCTTCCCATCCTCGAGCAGAAACACCAGCGAGGTGTCCGGTTGCACGCGGACCTGCACGTGATAGCCGGCAGCCTCCAGGGAGAGGTTTCGCGCCGCAAGACGCTCGGCCAGCTGGCCGGCATGGTGGACCGCTTCCCGCAACAGTGGGGCCGCCAGGGCCCGGAATGCAGGGTGCAGCGGGTCAAGCACCAGCAGCCCGCGCGTCGCGAACAGACGCCGCAACAGGTGCGCGAAGGCCGCTGCGAACGTCCGTCCCGGGACGTAGCTTTCCTCGATCAGTTCCACAACCTCCCCGCCGTGAGGAAATGCGGCGAGTGAGTCCCGGAGCGCGGGCGCCACCGCCTGCGGCAGAACGACTCGCCCGGCAGGGGTGTGGGCCGATGCTGCTGCCGCCGCCTCGATGCGCACCGGCCGGCCCGCCGTGTCGAAAATCCAGCAGTGGTTCACTTCCCCCAGGTCGTGGTCTTCCGTTGCCATCCAGAAAACGGGAACCGCCCGCAGCCCGCGCGCCGTGAGGTGCCGCGCCAGCTTGAGCGCCGTAAGAGCCTTATAAGCCGTGTACGCCGGACCGGAACAAAGGCCCACCTGCTGTCCTGTCGCCACGACCACCGTTTCCGGCCGGGCCAGTTGTTCCAGGGCAGGTGAGTCGCCGTTGAGCTCGCGCAGCGCCGCAACCAGCGCCGCCCGCCGCTCAGCCGGATAGCGGATGGCCGCTGCGGCGCTGCGGTAGCTTTCCCAGTCCAGCGGCGGAAAGGGGTAGAACGGTGCAACCCGGTCGAAATGATAAAGAAAATCCGCAAACAGGCTGGTCGTATGCGGCAGTTCCGTGTGGCGCACGCACCGGGATTCCATCAGAAAGTCCAAGCCTAACAGATGCGCCACAGGCGACGAAAGTCGCCGGATTTGCTAACTTCGTATAGAGCCTGTCGCGCGAAGTCGCGGGCGGCGGGCCGAAAGCGCGGGTGATGAAAGCCGATTCCGAACTGGCGGCAAAGGCCCGGCAGGCCCTGCAGGATCTGTACAAGGAGCTGCTGGTCGCGGCGGAAGATTACGGCCTGGCGGTGCACCTTGACGGAGACGTGATCAGGGTCAGCACCCGCGGCCGCGGAGCGCGCTCTGGTAAAGTCATCATCGAAGCACGGGCTTCCGGACAGGTTTGGATCCACGCCTCCTCGCAGCTCAGCAAGCTCGATTGGGACGTGGTTGAAAACGACTTTGTCCTGGGTGCGACGGCGCAGACCCTGAAACAAGTCACTGCGGAAGTGCTGTCCCGCGAGTTCGGCGAGGATATCACGCTGTAGGGCAATGGCCGGCGTTTACATTTGCTATCCCTTCTGCTCCCAGAAGTGCACCTACTGCAACTTCGCCTCTGGAGTCTTCGCCGGCGAGCTGGAGCGAAGATACATCGAAGCTCTGTGCGCGGAATTGGGTGCGCACCGTTGGGCATGGACGCCGGAAACACTGTACTTTGGGGGCGGCTCGCCGTGCCGGATGCCGGCAGAGGCGCTCGAACGGGTGGTTGCTCTCGTGCCTGGAAGGCCCTGGGTCGAGACGACACTGGAAGTGGCGCCCGGCTCCCTGACCGAAGACAAGGTGCGGCAGTGGCGCAGGCTCGGGATCAACCGGGTGAGCCTCGGCGTGCAGTCGTTCGACGCTCGCGAGCTGGCGCTGGCGGGCCGCAAGCACAACGCAGAAACCGTGGCGCGGGAAATCGCGCTGCTGCGACGGGCCGGGATCGAAAACATCAACATCGATCTGCTCGCGGGCCTGCCGGGCCAGACCGCGGCGAGCTGGCGGCGATCGCTCGAGTGGGTCGAACGGCTGGAGGTACCGCACGTCTCCGTCTATATGCTCGAAGTGGACGAAGACAGCCGTCTTGGACGTGAAATTCTGCGCGGCGGCTCCCGGTACGGCGCGCGGGAGATTCCGTCTGAAGACGCCGTGGCGGATTTTTACGAGACGGCAGTCGAACGCCTGCGTGCCCTCGGCCTGCGCCGCTATGAGATCTCCAACTTTGCGAGGCCCGGCTGGGAATCGCGGCACAACCTGAAATACTGGCGGCTCGAGCCGTATGTGGGTTTCGGTGCGGATGCGCATTCCTTCGACGGGCGCGTGCGACGGCGCAACGCGGAACACCCGGCCGACTACGTGGCGCGCATCGAAGCCGGCCTGTCGCCCTGCGTGGAGGAGCTTGCCGCGCGGCTCGAAGAAGAGCAGTTCTACGTCGGCCTGCGCCTGCTCGACGGGGTCCGGCCGGATGCGCGCGGGCGGCGGCGGTTCGAGCCGGTCATCCGCCGGTTTCGTGAGGCGGGTCTGCTCGAGGACGACGGAGCGACGCTGCGGCTGACTGCCCGAGGCGTACTGGTGTCCAACGAAATTTTCCAGGAGTTTGTGGGCGCGTGAAGATCGCGGAGTGCATTGATTTACGGAGCGACACCGTGACGCGGCCGACGCCTGCCATGCGGCGGGCCATGGCCGAGGCCGAAGTCGGCGACGACGTCTACGGCGAAGATCCCACCGTGAACCGCCTCGAACAGCGCGCCGCGGCGATCTTCGGCAAGGAAGCGGCGCTGTTTGTACCGAGCGGCACCATGGGCAATACCATTGCGGTCAAGCTGCACACGCGCCACGGGGAGGAGGTGATCTGCGAAGCCCGCTCCCACGTCTTCAACTACGAACTAGCCATGATGGCCTGGTTTTCGGGTTGCGTGGCGCGCCCGGTTTACGCCGAGGACGGTGTGCTGCGCTGGGAGCAGATTCGCCGTGAAATCCGGCCCCCCGGTCCTCACTGGGCGCCGACGGGTCTCATCAGTCTGGAGAACACCCATAATATGGCCGGCGGCGCGGTGATGCCGCGGGAGGTGATCGAGGAGATCTGCGACGGCGCCCATGAGCTGGGCTTGAGAGTTCACATGGACGGGGCGCGGATTTTTAACGCGGCCGCGTACTTAGGCTGCAGCGTGCGCGAACTGTGTGCGAAGGCGGACACGGTGATGTTCTGCCTCTCCAAAGGGCTGGGCGCCCCGGTGGGCTCGTTGCTGGTGGGCTCCGCCGAAGAAATGGGGCGGGCGCGGCTCTACCGCAAGCGGCTCGGCGGAGGCATGCGCCAGGCGGGGGTGCTGGCTGCGGCGGGACTCGTCGCGCTCGAGGAGATGCCTGCACGCCTCCGCGAGGATCACGCCAACGCGCGGTGGCTGGCTGCCGAGCTCGCGCGTATTCCCGGGATCCGGATCACCCACGAGGTCCAGACCAACATCGTGATCTTCGACGTGGCCGGCACGGGACTGAGCAGCGTGGAATTCAGCCGGCGCCTCAAAGAGCGCGGCGTGCTGATCAACGGCGTCGGACCGGCGCGTCTGCGGCTGGTGACGCACTACGATGCCGGCCGGGCCGCCTGCGAGAGGGCCCTGGCGGCGATCGCGGAAGTTTCGCACAGAGCCTGCGCGAGGAGGGGCGCATGACGCCGTTTACGCTCGAAGGCAGGGCGGCGCTGGTCACCGGAGCCGGACGCGGCATCGGCCGTGCGATTGCGGAAAAGCTGGCGGCGGCGGGAGCGGCGGTGCTGTTGAACGACCTCGACGAGGGGGCCGTTGGCGAAGCCGCAAGCGCGATCCGGGCGGCCGGCGGTCGGTGCGAGACGCTGGCCGGGGACGTCACCGACCCCGCCTTGCCGGGGCGCCTTGTGGAATCGACCCTCGGCGCCTTCGGGTCCCTCGACATTATCGTCAACAACGCGGGCTATACCTGGGACAACGTCATCCAGAAAACCAGTGATGAGCAGTTTCAGGCCATGCTCGACGTCCACGTGGTGGCGCCGTTCCGTATTCTGCGTGCGGCTTCCGCATGGATTCGGGAAACTGCGAAGCGTGAAATTGCGGAAGGCAGGCGCGTAATGCGCAAAGTGGTCAATATTACCTCGATTTCCGGCGTGGATGGCAACGCCGGACAATCGGGTTACTCATCCGGCAAGGCGGCCGTCATCGGACTTACAAAAAGTCTGGCCAAGGAGTGGGGCCGTTATAACGTCAACGTGAACTGTGTGGGCTTCGGCATCATCGAAACGCGGCTGACGAAGCCTCTGGGTGAGGAAGCAGTGGAGGTCCGGGGTCATAGAATCCCGGTGGGGGTGCGGCCGGAAGCGTTGGACACCCTGCGAGCGATGTGCCCGCTCGGCCGGTTCGGCACGCCGGAGGAGGCCGCCGGCCCGGTGCTCTTTTTCTGCTCTCCGCTTTCCGATTACGTCACGGGCGAGGTGCTCATTTGCAGCGGAGGGCTGCGGTTTTGACGCCCGCGCTGTTGCGGCCTTACTTAGGATGGTTGGCCCGGACGACCTCCGGCCTGTAGACATCCGGACGGACTCCGGGGGTGGGGGGAATCTCGACGGTGCGCCAGCCGCTTTGCGCATCCCAGCGGCGGATCCGTACGGGACGGCCGAGTTGCGGGCACGTCTCGAAACGGTGTCGGAGCAGTCCCTGATCTTCGTAACGGCGGTGCAGGATTCCGAATCGGTAGTTCAAGGCGACGCTCTCCGGCTCGAGCGCTTCAGAGAACTGATACATCGCCCACAGTCCGTCCGGTGTTTCGCGAGCGATGACCAGTCGCCGGGCATCGCTCCCCTCCACTGCAAAAATGTCGTTGTACGGAACCGCGAGACGTCCGATTTCCGACGGCGGAAACAGGAAATAGCGCTCCGGGCGCCCGTGGGGCCCGTCCGTACAGTCGAACTCCGATCCCGGCGTCTGAGGAGAGCAGGCCGGCTGGCCGTCCTGTTTCAGTACGGCGAGCGAGGCGGTCGAGTACTCGTTGTTCACTCCCCCGGCCAGAATGTAAGCACCTTGATGGTTGGCCACGCGGTTCAGGACATAAATCCATCCGGCCTGGACAAAACGCACCGAAGCTCGGCCGGAAGCGTCCAGCCGGACCACGAATGACGGCCTCCAATGCCAGTGAACGACCGAAGCCCAGAGGTCGTGTTTGCTGCCGGAAGCAGGGGTAACCACCCAATCGGTGAAACGCCACGGGCCGTCAAACCGGACAGTCCCCATCCGGACTGTGACTTCCGGCCGATAGCGCCATAGTAACCTGCCGCGGCTTGAGAAACAGAGGATCTCCTCCAAATCCGGCCCGGAGGAGCCGTTGGAGGGGAGGTGGGCTGCCCGGAAAAGAACCTCCCGCTCGCCATCGCCGTCCAGATCGGCGATCTGCGTGTTTCGTGCCGCAGGCAGAAGACTCTCGCGGAGCTCTTCGGCGCTGCGTAATGTTTCGGGAAATGTGTGGCGCCACAGAACCCGGTTTTGGGCGTCCCGCACTTCCAAGGTCTGGCCGACCAACCTGGCACGCACCGGAGAGGGTTTTCTGAGGAACTTATGCCATGCCGCGACGACGGAGGTAAGTACTAGAAATACTAAGACGGCCCACCGAAGCTGTCGAAATGAGCGGCTGGTTGCGTGAGGTGCCGCATTCGTTTGACGGTTACGGCTAAGCCAGCGGTCGAGTTCGTCGCTGTAGGCGTAGACGTGGCCTCGTTTGTCGCCGGGCGGGCGGTAGACGGGAAGACCCCGCTCCCGCTCCCAGCGCCTGGCCGTCCGCTCATCGCAGGCGAGGTAGCTGGCAATCTCCTTCCAGGAGTTGAGAAGTCGTCTCGTACCCGCTAGTTCCGACCGCATCAACTACCGCTGTCCCCTCGTGCGCCCGTTCCTGACCGCTCGCTGTCCGCTGCTGCCCACAGACGAATTTGTAACCGTAGTGCATATCATAAACCGAGAACGAGATGTCGTCAAGCTGCCGCCTCGCCGATCGTGTCCGGTATGGAGGTTTGGGGAGTCAAATAACCGTATACGCCGTGCCCGGGGAACCTCGTCCCTCCTCACCTACTGGTGGTGGCTAGATTGACGAGATCACTTTGCAATTGCAGTCGCATGCGGATGAAAAGTCACACAGAGAGGAAACCATGAAAGTCACAGACTACCGTCGGCTCCTTCGCATCCTCATGACAGGATGGTTGTTGGTGACCGCAGACGCGTTCAGTGCCGATCGCAAAGACGGGAAAGTGTCCGATCAACGGGTCCAGCTCGATCCAGAGCTGCAGCAGGCCGTTGACCAGACGGCGCTTGAGTACCGCAAGAAGTACTACCGCGACGAGCTGCTTCAGGGCTATGTCAATGAACTCGGGCAGTCGCTCGTGCCAAAGGAGCTCCCGGCGGGGGTGTTGTTCTCTTTTCGCGTGATTGACGACCCTACTCCCAATGCGGTTGCTCTTCCGGACGGGCGGATCTTCATTCATTCGGGCTTGCTAGCCTTCGTTGACAATGAGGCGCAGCTTGCGACAATCCTCGGCCATGAGATAGCCCACGTGGTTGAAAACCACACAGTCGAGGCGATTCGCGCCGCTACATCTTTTAAACGAGGGCTCCTCGGTGCAGTGGTTGGCGGGCTGGCAGCAGGTCTGACCAAGAGTAAAGAAGCCGGGGATCTGGCAGCCACATTGACCATGGCCGTCCAAAGTGCCGCGTTCAGCAGAAAACAGGAAGACGAGGCGGACCTTGCAGGGTGTCGATACGCAATGTTCCGCGGGTTCGATCCCCGGACCGCAGTGCAGTTTTTCGATAAACTGACAACGCAGTTTGGCGAGCAAGGCAGGTTGAGTAATTTACTGTTTGGGACACACTCACTCAACAAGGACCGGGCTCGCAATATCGAAAAACTGCTCAGCGGGGACCTTGCACAAGACTACAACAGACTGCGGAGCGACGGCAAATTGACAGTGGCGACTGGCCAGTTCCGCTTCTTTGCGTCTGGGATGGTTCGCGACACCGCAATTCGACTTGCCGAGGCGTATGACCGGTACGACCTTGCCAAGGACAGATTGGAATCGATCGTGGAGGTAAGACCCCGCGATCCGAAGACGCTGTGGCAGTTGGGACGAATCTATCAGCTCGTGGCGCGCAGTGAAGAGGATAAACAGCGCAGTCTGGAGCTCCTTCAACGTGCCGCGCAGGCGGACGAGCGCGGATTGTACCCGGAGATTCACCGCGACCTGGGTCTAATGCTCGCCACGCGTGCCGGCGATAGCACAAGAGCCGCGGAGAGCCTGCGCAAGTATGTTGCGGGGTACGTAGCCCATTACAGAAGACACCCGCCTGATTTGGCACAGATCTACGATTACCTGCTTATGTTCGGTGACAGCCAGTGGACTGCCCCACAGGTGCCGCGGGAATTACTGATGGAAGTTCCGGAACGTGTCGCGGGTGGCAGTGAAGGGAGTGTGGCAAGAGAGAAAGGTACCGGCTCGGAGGAGGTCCCGACGGCCAGCACGGCCGGTAGTGCGGCTGCGGTGGCCGAGGTTCCATCTCCCTCTGTTTCCGCACCGAGCGGGCAAAAGAAATCGAGGGGGGTAAAGCCTCGGTAGGGAGTTGTTGCGCAGAATGAAGAAAAATAGAATCGGTGTTGCCCTACTTCTTCTTGCGTCGGCTGCAGGCACCGGTCAGGAACCAAGGGCCAGGGCGCCTGCCATTGTTTTGCTCACGCCGGATTATGGCGATGCAAAGTTTGAAAACTTCAGTGCGGTTGCCGTTCCGGCAGCTGACGTGCGACTTGAAGTCGTACTACAGGAGGCACGCAGCGACATTGATCTGGCAACTGTGCGCCTCGGCTTAAATGGACAATCCGTGCTTGGCTTCGTCGCGCTCAATCCTCTCCCTAGAGGCCTGCGGGCGATTCTAGACCTGTCGCGTGTGTCCCATCCCACATTCCGATTACAGCCCGAAAGGGATAACGCGTTGTCGTTCGAGGCGCTGGATGCCCTACGGAACCGGTACGTGGGCGAGTTTTGGGTCCGCGTCGATCGGGCATTGGCGCAGCCGGAACTAAGGGCACAGCCCCGCGAAGCTACCCGTGCAACGGTTGAGCCCCCGCGTGTGTTTACGGCTCCGCGAATCCGACGGATCGCGCCAGATCAGAGTACCGTCACCACCCAAGTGATCAGTTATGAGGCTGAAATATCGGACGATTATGGCCTGCGGCAGGTCGTGCTCGAGGTAAACGGAAAAGAGGCCGAAAGGATCGTGTTCGAGTTTGGCACACCGGTCCGGAAGCGCGGCGGGTTCAGGACGGCCCGCCGTCTGCCCGGAGCCGTCACGGGAGACGGCCGTCGCGTCTCGATCAGCATACCAGTTGAACTCAAAAAGCCAATCAATGTTTTGGCTGTGCGCGCTGAAAACATTAACGGCATGTTTTCGAGCGACTCTTACACGGTTGTACGACAAAAGTGAGTCCGCAGACGGCATGAGTAGGATCGATCACATTAAGTTAAGTCCCTTTCTGGGCGCAATCGCGGGCTTTAGGCGATCTTGTGAAATGATCGAGGCATTTGGAGAAAGAGATAGGGGTGTGGATTGTTGAGGAGCCGAAGGCGCGCCATGGCGAGCCCAACGAAGACTCGGCGGTGCGGCGGCGAGATATGAACGGGCGCGAACGAAGGGGTCATTATCGACGGTTGGATCAGCCCTGCGCGCAGCCGTCGCCAAGGAAGCGATGTCTGATGCGCGCGAAGGAGAGGGACGTAGTCAGTGCGTCGGATGCGAACCGCTAACGGGACGGCAGTGCTGAGTGTCAAGAGATGCCTGGCGGCAGAAAGTGCAACATGCTGCGGCTTTGCTGAAAGTCTTCTTTCCATCTGAGGAGGAGTCATGACGTGTCCCCAGTGCAACGAACGTCTGGCGGAGGGCGACGCGTTTTGCGGTAGTTGCGGAGCGGCTCTAATGCGCCCGCTGTCATTCGGAAGGGCCGGGCAGGCGGTGCCCGCAGCTGCGCTGCCGGCCATCGGCTCTCTGCGACACCCGAAAGAGTCCGCCTACTTTATGGTAGCGGCGATCGCAGCAGTGTGTGCTTGGCTGGTGTTCGTCTGGATTGCACTCCTGCTCTTCTGGGTGGTGCTTCCTGTCGCGGTCGCGCTCTGGATCGTAGACCGGCTTTACCGCGCTCAGCTTTTAGGAAACTCAATTCAGGTCCGGCCAGGGCAGTTTCCAGAGATTTGTGAGCTGGTCACGACATACTGTGAAAAACTTCGAATGTACAAAGTGCCTGAGGTATTCATTGTGAACGGTAACGGTGTCGTGAACGCCATCGCAATGAAGATGCTTCGTGACAAGTATGTGCTTTTGCTCGGAGATCTGGTCGACGTCACACTAGCGAGCGGGCTCCCTTCGCTTGGTTTCGTGCTGGGACATGAGCTCGGACATCACGCTCTCGGCCACACGAGTCCTCTGCGAAACCTGTTTCTCTGGCCATCGAAATTTGTCCCATTTCTTGGGCCGGCGTATGCGCGCGCCTGTGAGCTCAGTGCCGACCGCGTGGGCTTATGGCTCGCCGGCCAGAGTGAGGCGGCGATGCGGGGTCTGGCTGCACTGGCATGTGGCAGCCGCGCTCTGACGACTTCGGTGAATGTGGATGTCCTGAAGCAGCAGGAGAACGCCATGTCCGGTGTATTTGCCTTTCTGAGTACAGTGTTCAGCACGCATCCGAGGATTACGCAGCGCATAGTGGAACTCGAGGCGTTCGCGGTGGAGAAGGCCACTTGGTAGCTCGCACCGCTCTCCGTCGCTCGGTGCGGGAAAGCAGGAAGCTGTTCGTTGCGGTACAGTTCCGAAGAGGCGGTTCGGATGTCCTCGTTGTCGTCCAATATTCCGGGCATGTGGGGGAAATCGTGACATGCTGTGCGGCCATTGCCGTTGGGAGAACAAGCTCGGGACACGATTTTGCGTACGCTGCGGTAGGTCGTTGGTGGAGCCCGCAGCGGTGGTCGGGAGCCCCAAGACAGTGCGACTGAGTGGGTGGCGGCGCCTCGGCGGTGCTGCGATCTGCATTGTGTCTCTCGCTGCGGGTGTCGCAGCATATTATTGGTTCTGGGAGCAGAGGGGGTGGGACCGATTAGACTTGACACAGACTCGCCTGGGGGATGGCACGTACCTCGTAGTGTCTCGCCGTGGAAAGGTAATTCCGCTGAAGGAACTGCATGACATTAAGGACGACGCCCGCTCAAAGTATGTCCGCCTCGTCCAAGGCGAGCGCCTTAGTGGACCCGTAGTCGACGCGAGGGTACGCGTTCTGCCTGCGCGCGTTGTGTGTGTCGCGCGGAAGTGTGGTGAGTCAGACGATATCGATGATGTTCGGGATCGGTTGTTCGTTAACAATACTAAATTAGAGAGGTTGTTTTACATAAATCGATTGCACCAACGGGGGCTGAATGGGCGATACTTTACAGCGAGCAAGATAGAAGCCTGGGCTTCCGGTGACCAGATCGGGTACGGCGAGTTGAGTGCGCCAGTCCCGCTTTATGCAGAACTGGCGAGGGGGCCGCAGGCGGTGATAATTCTACGGACTCACGGAGACCTCGCGCCGGGTCTGTATAGAGTTTCAGGAGCGCGCTTCTGGGCCGGCCGAACTTTAATGGCAGGAAACCAACCCTGCGTTAACGTGTGGTTGGGCGATCCTGATTTCGGCAGGCCGCTCGTCAAGCCCTGCGGTGAAGGAGAGCGCCTAACGGAGTCAGAAAGAGCCGTTTTGGATGTCGGGCGGGCTATCCGCCGTTATCTGGACGCGACTTATCCGGGATGGGGTTTCGCGGCATACGAGTCCGCCGAGGACAAGGTGTGTAAAGTCGGGAGACCGTGGCCGCCGTTTAATGTGTGGGGCGATTTCAATGGCGATGGAGCGACCGACTATGCCGTTCAGGTATACCAGAAATCAAGGGAGCTGTTGGTCGTGTTCGTGTCCCAGGGACCTCAGCTGGTTGCGATGGTGGCTGAAAATGCTCCTATGCGAGGGTCAGAGAGCTACGTGTGGCACCCATATTTGACGGTGGCTGCGGCTGGCGAGGGCTACTTTGACCATGAGAACCAGGTGAGTGGTACGTTTCCTCACGACGCTGTAGTGCGATCATACTGTGAAAGTGGCGCGATCGCTTATTTAATTGATGGACGCCGTATACGGAGAATTGTGATATCGGACTAGTACTTGTGATTGTCAGAGGCCGTGGGCGCATTGTATTGCGACATTCGCCGGCATCACGTACCTACCTCTCGGCTATCTCTCGACGCGCGTGGCGCCGCTGCGCCTTTATGTGGATGGGAGGCTCGTCGCCTCGAAGGATGTCAGTTACCAAGTCTTCCCGCGGCCGTAAGAATGTCGCCGGAGTAAAAAAATGCGAAAATTCTTTTTGCTTTTCGCCCTCTGCCTCGGACTACACAATCCGCGCGCCTCTGCTCAGGAAGAAGGCGGACCGCACTTCGGCTTTGAAGCAGGGGTGGCGTATGCGCGCCTTCCGGATTCGATCGCGGATACCGTACAGGACCGCTACCGCGGCGAGGTGACCGGCTGGTCGTATGCGCTCGGCCTGACGCATTTCCATGAGAATGGCGCCCCGAGCTATTCTCTCCAGCTTCTTTTATTCCGGCTCGACGGAGAAGGCCGCGATTTGAGAAGTGGGTCACTCTATACGGCAAATGCACGTCTGGCGGGGTTCCTCGCAACCAAATATGCGAATATCGTTTCGCGGTCGTGGGGAAGCATGGGTTTCGGCTTCGGCGCGGGCGTGGGTCCGCAGTTCAAGGCTACCTATCGCCGCGCGGAACCCTTTCAAGGTGTGACGCTTCCCGAGAGAACCTACACACTGAAAGAACTTCCCGTCACACCGCTGTTTCAAATTGTGCTCGCAGGCGACATACGCCTGCACCGCAACCTTTCCTTCGGTCCGTATGTGGGCCTGCGGAACGGGCTGTTGGTGTACGGCGGGATGTTCCGGGCACGATTCGCGAAATAGAGGCCGGGACGGCTCGCGGAGTCGGCCCCGCGGGCTCGACCAAGGCCGGTTTGCAGCCGCAACCGGGCAGCCTTCTCTCACCCCGACCGCAACCGCAGGCCGAACCACACCAGGCCCAGCGCCAAGAGGAGGCTCGCGCCGAGCTGGTTCAGACGCGCCCGCACGCCGGCACGGAGACTTCGCAGCCAGGAGAGTCCCAGCACTGCCAGCAGCGCCACCTCCGCCAGCGCTGCACCCAGCAACACCCAGGCGCCCTGGTAGCCTGAGGTCCGGACAAACTCCGCAAAATACAGCCCGTGAAATGTCCCCAGCACGGCCGCCACCGCCCAGCGGCCGCCGGCCGCAGGGAGCAGCAGAATCTCCGCGGCGAGGTAGGCAATCGTGAGTGCCGCAGCCGCTTCGATGAACCGCGCCGCGGGCCGGAATCCGAGATGAGGCGCCGCCACGCAGGAAACGGCCTCTCCCAGCACGAACATAGCTCCCAGCACCACCAGTTCCCTCCGCCCGCGCGCGGCCAGCACGAGCCCGACTACAAACAGCAGCTGCGCGGCGCCCCCCGCGGCCCGGAGCATCCCCGCACCGGTCTGCCGCACCGCGATCTCGAAGGCCGTCGGGGGCTCGAAGCGGAGCGTAGCTCGCGGAAAGGACAGATCCAGGACTGCCTGATCCGATTTGTCGCCCTTGACCACCCGCAGCAGGTGCACGTGGTTCGGCACCGTAACGGCATGCAGCCGCGATTCCACCTCCACTTCCTCCACCGGCTCCGCAAATTCGTACGTCGTCCGGCACAGATACGCTCCCGCCGCTTCGTCGGCTGCGCAGGAAGCCTCCCGCAGCTGCGCTCCCGCAAATCGCACGGCGGCCACCAGCTCCCGCTCCGGATGCCGCACGTGCACGACCTCATAAAGCGGCATGCGCAGCTCGTAACTTCCCATCCTCTCCTCGATTCGCAACTCCCCCGTGCTCAGGCTCACCATATGCGCCGCCAGCGGCCAGGGCGCCAGAACCGCAGCCAGGCGCCGCCTCATGAACGGACAACCTCCAGCCGCCGGCCGTAGGACTTTTTCAGCCGCACTACGACCACTCGCAGCGTCGCCAGCACCGGGATGGACAGGAACATGCCCGCCACCCCGGCGATCTGTTCGCCGGCCAGCACCCCGAAGATGATCCACAGCGGATGGAGCGCCACTCCCGCGCTCATCAGGTAGGGTTGGAGCACGTAATCCTGAAACAGCCGGTAGGCGAGGAGGAAAACCAGTATCCAGAGCGCCATCTTCATCTGTCCGCTGAGCAGCGCCACCAGCAGGATCACAATCGCCGCCGTCAGCGGGCCGAGTACCGGGACGAACTCGAGGGCGGCCGCCAGCCCCGCCAGCAAGGCCGCGTACGGCAGACCGATGATCCAGAAAAACAGGCCGTAGAAGACGAAGGTCGCCGCCGCCAGCAGCACGAGCGCGCGCATGAACTGCCCGAGCAGCACGTGCACGTCACCGAGCACCTCTTCGACAAACAAACGCCCGGGTCCTTGCGCCACCCACTCCAGCAGTTGCTCGCGCGCTGCTCCGGCGTCTTTGAGGAAAAAGAAGCTGAGGATCGGAACGAGAATCACGAAGCCCAGATTGGTGAGCAGCGAAACCGCCCGCTGCGCCACTTCGCTGAGCAGCGGCAGAGCCTCTTTGGCATGGGCCGCCAGCTGCTCCCGAGCCGCCTCCAGAGCCTGCTCTTTCCACGGCTCGGCCCATGCCGGCACAGGCAGGCGCTCCGCCAGATCCGGACTGGCCAGCCACTCCGGGACATGGCGCGCCAGCTCGACGGCTTGTGCCGCGATCCGCGAACCGATCCAGACGGCGCCCGCAATCACTAGCGCGACGACCGCTGCGTACACCACCGCCAGGCGCAGCGTGCGCGGCAGTTTGCGCGGGGCCACGCGCTCGATCAAGTCCACGAGCGGCGCCAGCAGATACGCCAGCAGCATGGCCAGGGTGAAAATCAGGATCGTCCTCCGGATCTTGTACACGATGACCACGGCCAGGCCGATCAGGAAGACCGTCCAGGCAGCGCGCGCCGCGCGGGCGTCCAGTCCCAGCATGCCGTTATGCTAGCGCACACCCCGCCTGCTGTGAAGGCGTCCCGCCGCACACTACACTAGAAAGTGCCTGGAGGAGTGACGACCAACCCTCAGAGCACAGCTGCTTTGGCGGCCCGCGAAGCCCACATGCGCGGTCTGGTCGAAGACCTGCGCCGGCTGGAGGAGCGGCTGCGGGCCGGCGGCGGTCCGGCAAAGGTCGAAAAACAGCATCGCGAAGGGAAACTCACGGCACGGGAGCGCATCGCCATGCTGCTCGATCCCGGGGCACCGTTCCTCGAAATCGGCCTGCTCGTGGCTTGGGACAAATACGACGGTCAGGCTCCGGGGGCGGGTGTCGTCACGGGTGTCGGCAAAATCGAGGGGAGGCCCGCAGTCATCGTCGCCAATGATGCGACCGTGAAGGCCGGCGCGTGGTGGCCGGAGACGATCCACAAGATCCTCCGCGCCCAGGAAATTGCCATGCGCAACCGGGTGCCCATCGTCTATCTGGTGGATTCGGCGGGCGTCAACCTGCCCTATCAGGATGGCATCTTCCCCGGCCAATACGGCGCCGCCCGGATTTTCTACTACAACTCCCTGATGCGCCGGAAGTTGAAGGTGCCGCAGTTTGCCGCTGTCATGGGTCCCTGCATCGCTGGCGGCGCGTATTTGCCCGCGCTGAGCGACGTCATCATTATGGTCAAACGCACCAGCTTCATGGGGCTCGGAGGCCCGAATCTCGTGCGGGGCGCGACAGGCCAGGTGGTGGATGCCGAGACCCTTGGCGGAGCCGAACTACACACCTCCGTGAGCGGCGTCGCGCACTACGCTGCGGAAAACGATGGGCACGCGCTGGAGCTGATCCGCAGCCGGTTCCGCGATCTTCCTGCTCCTCCGCCCGTCCTTTCGGGGAATCCGCCCGCCAAAGCCCCGGAATCACTGTACGGCGTCCTGCCTGAAGACCATCGTTTGGCTTACGACGTCCAGGAAATCACGCAGGCCGTCTTCGATGCCGGCGAGTGGCTGGAATTTCAGCCCGAATATGCCCCTGAGATGCTTTGCGCGAATGCGCGCTTGTCCGGACGTCCCGTGGCGGTGATCGCCAACCGCCGCGGATTCGTCAGGACCCGGAGCGGTCCGCGCGTCGGCGGCATCGTCTATACCGAGTCGGCCCGCAAAGTCGCTTACTTTGTCGAAACGGCCGAACGGCACGGCGTGCCGCTGATTTACTTACAAGATGTTTCCGGATTTATGGTGGGTGTGGAGGCCGAAAGCGCCGGAATTATCCGCGCAGGTGCGGAGATGGTGGAAACCATGGCCTGCGCCACCGTGCCCAAGATCGTGGTCACCATCAACCACGCCAGTGGAGCCGGTTACTACGCCATGGCGGGGCAGGGCTTCGATCCGAACTTTACGTTCGCTTGGCCCACCGCCCGCATCGGTGTCATGGAAGGAGACGCGGCGATTCAGGCCATCCACGGGCCGGAGATCGACAAGTACCGGACGGCGGGGCAGCCGCTGCCGCCGGAACTGGAGGCCCGTATCGAGAAGACGCGTGCCGATTATGAGCGCTGGCTCGATGCGCGCTACGCCGCCGCCCGCGGCCACGTGGACGCGGTTATCGATCCCGCCGCGACGCGGGACGTTGTGGCCTTCGCGCTCGAGGTAACAGCCTGGCGCGGGCACCGCGAGCATCTGGCTCTTGAGACGCTGTGACGGCCGGGGCGTGATGATCCGCATCGCCAACGGGCAGGGCTTTTGGGGCGACTGGCTGGAGGCGCCGGTCCGCTTGGTGGAACAGGGTCCCCTCGATTACCTCACGCTCGACTACTTGGCCGAGGTGACCATGTCCATTCTTCAGAAACAAAAGCAGCGCGACCCGGCCCTGGGCTATGCCCGCGATTTCCCGCCGCTCATCGCCCGCCTGGAGCCGCTGCTGCGCGCGCACCGCACCCGGGTCATCGCCAATGCGGGGGGCGTCAATCCGGTCGCTTGTGCGCGCGAGGTGCGGCGCCTGGCGCCCTCGCTCAAAGTCGCCGTCGTGCTGGGGGACGATGTCCTCGACCGGATGGACGAATTGCTCGCCAAAGGCTATGAGATGCGAAACCTGGATACGGGAGAACCGCTGGCGGCCATCCGTACTCGCCTGTCGAGTGCGAACGTCTATCTCGGGGCGTTTCCTCTGGCGCAGGCTCTCGCTACAGGCGCGGACGTGGTCATTTCCGGACGCTGCGCCGACGCCTCGCTGGCGCTGGCCCCGATGATCCACGAATTCGGCTGGCGCCAGACCGACTGGGACCTGCTCGCTGCGGGCACGGTCGCAGGACACTTGATCGAGTGCGGCGCGCAGGTGACTGGAGGCAACTGCCAAGCGGGATGGCAGAGCATGCCTGATTTGGCCGACATCGGCTATCCGATTCTGGAAGTCGAGCCCGACGGAACGTTTGTGGTGACCAAGCAGCCCGGGACGGGGGGACGCGTGGACCGGCACACCGTCAAGGAGCAGTTGCTTTACGAAATCGGCGATCCCCGCGCGTACGTGACTCCGGACTGCGTGGCGGATTTCACCACCATCCGCCTCGAAGATTGTGGCCCGGAACGCGTGCGGGTCTCGGGCGTGCGCGGCCGGCCGCGGACGGAGTTCCTCAAGCTCTCGGCCAGCTACGCCGCCGGATGGAAGTCCGTCGGCACGCTCGTCTATAGCTGGCCCGATGCGATCGCAAAGGCGCAAGCGGCCGCCCGAATCGTGCGCGAGCGGCTCGAGAGACTGGGGCTGCGTTTCGAGGAAGTGCACACTGAGATCGTCGGCGCCGGCGCCTGTCACGGCCCCGCCGCGGCGCCGGCCCCCGATCCGCCCGAAGTGCAGCTGCGCATCGGCGTCCGCGGCGCCGACCGGGGTGCCGTCGAGCGGTTCACGCGGGAATTGATCCCCTTGGTGTTGAGCGGCCCGCCTACCGCCACAGGCTACGGGGAAGGCCGTCCGGCCGTGCACGAGGTCATTGCTTTTTGGCCCGCGCTGATTCCAAGAGACGAGATCGAGCCGCGCGTGGAGGTGGTCGCGTGAAAGTTCTGCTGGGCAGGATCGCGCATGCCCGTTCGGGGGACAAAGGCGACACGGCCAACATCGGTCTCATCGCCTACGATGAGCGGCACTACCCGATTCTGGTGCGGGAAGTGACGGCCGAACGCGTCAAGCAACACTTCGGCGAACTCGTGCGCGGTGAAGTGGTGCGTTACGAGCTGCCGAACCTCGGCGCGCTCAACTTCGTGTTACGAGGGGCTCTCGGAGGAGGCGGCACGGTGTCCCTGCGAGTGGATGCGCAGGGCAAGACTCTCGGCGCGGCCTTGCTGCGCATGGAGATCGAAGTCCATGACGGGGAACTTGAAACAGCGCTTTGAACGCGGCATCCTGCACCTGACCTTGGCGCGACCGGAGAAGCGCAACGCCCTCACCTTCGCCATGTGCCGCGAACTGGTCGGCGCTTTCGAGCAGGCTGAGGCCGACCCGAAGATCGGCGCCCTCTTGCTGGAAGCCGAGGGAAAGTCGTTCTGCGCAGGCATGGATCTGGACGAAGCGCTGTCGCCCGGCGCCGCCGATCAGGCCGCAGTCCACGAAGAGCTGTTCACCGTCGGGCTGCGCTTGCGCAAGCCGATCGTCGCCGCGGTCCAGGGAGCCGCCCTCGGCGGCGGGACCGGACTCGTGGCCAACGCACACATCGCCGTGGCCTGCGAAGAAGCTATGTTCGGCCTGACGGAGGTGCGTCTAGGACTGTGGCCGTTTGTCGTCTTCCGCGCGGCGGCTTGGGCGGTGGGTGAGCGCCGGGCCCTCGAACTGGCTCTGACGGGAAGAACGTTTGGCGCGGCCGAGGCCTTGCGCCTCGGACTGATCCACGAGGTGGCGCCCGCATCGCTGCTTGCCGAGCGCGCCGCCAACCTTGCCCTCGCGCTGGCCTCATCGAGCCGCGAGGCCTTGCGGCTCGGGCTTGAGTTTGTCCACCGCACGCGCGGACTTTCTCTGGCCGAGGCCGCCCCGATCGCCTCCGCGTTCCGGGCCCGCGCGTTCGTTTCCCCGGATTTTACCGAGGGCGTGAGAGCATTTCGTGAGAAGCGACCCCCACGGTGGCCTTCGCACGCGGCCGGCAGCTCCCCGCAAGACCACAACCAGTGAGTGGATCACTCCGGGCCGGCGCCCGCAGCGCGCGATCCCGAAAGCTCCATCCGAAGCCCTGTCGGTACAATCGGAATATGGTTACTGCCTCGGGGCGCCCTGCTTTGCGGGTCGAAAGTCTCCGAAAGGCTTACAAGGACGTCGTGGCCGTCGCCGGTGTGGATCTCGCCGTGTGGCCGGGCGAGTGCTTCGGCCTGCTCGGTCCCAACGGGGCGGGCAAGACCACCACCATCGAGATCTGCGAAGGGCTGCTCGCTCCGGACGCCGGCGTGGTTGAAGTGCTCGGCCTGAGCTGGAAAACGTCGGCGCGCCAACTCCGCCAGCGCCTCGGAGTGCAACTGCAGGACACGCAGCTTTCCGAAAAGCTCACCGTCGAGGAGACGGTCCGCCTGTTCCGGAGTTTTTACCATCGGGGATTGGGCGTGGAGGAAGTGATCTCGATCGTGGAGTTGGAAGAGAAGCGGAAAGCGCGGGTCGGAGCCCTTTCCGGCGGGCAGCGGCAGCGCCTGGCGATGGCCTGCGCCCTGGTCGGCGATCCGGAACTGCTGTTTTTGGACGAGCCCACGACGGGTCTGGACCCTCAGGCGCGCCGGCAGGTGTGGGAGCTGGTGGCCGAGCTCAAACGCGCCGGCCGAACCATCATCCTGACCACGCATTACATGGAGGAAGCCGAGCGCCTGTGCGACCGCGTGGCCATTATGGATCACGGCCGCATCATCGCTCTGGGAACGCCCGCGGAACTCATCGCTTCGATCGGCGGCGGCCACGTCGTCGAATTCTCGGTGGACGGCGGCGGAATCACGCTGGATCCGACCGAACTGGCCTCCCTGGAAGGGGTCCGTGACGTGCGCCAGGCTAACGGAAACTTTGAGCTCCGCGTCAACGACTTGCACCGCGCCGTGCCGTCGCTGCTGGCGGCCATCGCCGAGCGCCGCATTCCGCTCAGTGAACTGCGAACGCACTCGGCCACGCTCGAGGACGTCTTCGTGACGCTCACCGGGAGGCACCTCAGAGATGAATGAGCGCACCGCTGTTTTCGACCGCCCGCTGAAAACCAGCCCTCTGCCCTTTTGGGAGCGCTCGCTCGTCCAGCTCACCCTGGTCCGCTTTCGCGAGTTCTGGCGCGAGCCGGAAGCCATTTTCTGGGTCTTCATTTTCCCGATCCTGCTCGCGGCCGGGCTGGGGATCGCCTTCCGCAGCCGTCCGGCTCAAGCTCTGACTGTCGGTGTCACCCACGGCAGCCTCGCCACTGCGCTGCGCTCCGATCCCGGCCTGTCGGTCCGCCTGGTAGATCCCAGGACCGCAGAGAACGAGCTCCGGCTGGGGCGAATCCAGGTCCTGGTCCTCCCGGCGGCCGGCGGAGGTGTACGCTTCCGCTATGACGACACGAACTCCGAAGCCCGTACGGCCCGGCTGCTTGCCGAACGCGCGCTCGAGCGAGCTGCAGGAGTGCGGGATGCCGTGCCGGTTGTCGCCGAGATCGTCCACGAACCCGGTTCCCGGTACATTGATTTTCTTGTGCCGGGACTGCTCGGCATGAACCTGATGGGCAGCGGCATCTGGGGCGTGGGATTCGCCATCGTGGATGCGCGGCGCAAGAAGCTGCTGAAGCGTCTGGTCGCCTCGCCCATGTCTCGCGCCGAATACCTGCTGTCGTTCATCCTTTCCCGCCTGATGCTGCTGCTGCTGGAAGTCACGGCTCTGGTGGGATTCGGTGCGCTGGCGTTCGGCGTGCCCTTGCACGGTTCGCTCTGGCAGTTCGGGATCCTGTGCCTGCTGGCTTCGCTCACCTTCAGCGCGCTCGGTCTGCTGATCGCCTCCCGGGCGCGCACCATTGAGGCGGCTTCAGGCCTGATGAATTTCGTCATGCTCCCCATGTGGGTCTTCTCCGGGGTCTTCTTCTCCTACGAGCGCTTTCCCGAGGTGTTTCATCCTTTCATTCGCGCTCTGCCACTGACGGCGGTGATTGATGCCTTGCGGGCCAGCATGCTACAGGGGGCGGGTCTCGAGAAACTAACTCCGCAGATGGCCGTCATGGGCGCCTGGCTCGGCGTGAGTTTCTTTACGGCGCTCAAGCTTTTCCGCTGGCGGTAGGCGGCGGCGTCGGCGGGCGCGCTACAATGCTCCCCGATGCTCCGCCGGTTCGCGCTTGTCCTGGTTATCTGCACAGCCTCCGCCGGCGGCGAGACGGTCCGGTTGCGCGGGCTCAAGCAGCACGTCGAGATCCTGCGCGATCGCTGGGGCGTGCCCCACATCTATGCCCGCACGCAGGCGGACCTGTTTTTTGCGCAAGGCTACATGGCCGCCCGCGACCGGTTGTGGCAGATGGACCTGTGGCGGCGGATCGGCACCGGCGAACTTTCCGAAATTCTCGGTCCCGCCGCGCTCGAACGCGACCGGCTGGCGCGTGCGTTCCGCTTCCGCGGCGACTGGAACGCGGAGTGGTCCAGCTACGCCCCCGACGCCCGGGAGATCGTGGAGGCGTTTGTCTCCGGCATTAACGCCTACATTGACTCGCTGCGCGGCCGGCGGCCGCTGGAATTCCGCGTCGGAGGCTACGATCCGGAACCCTGGCGTCCCCAGGACGTCGTGGCCCGGATTGCGGGCCTGCTGATGACGCGGAATCTTGTGAGCGAAGTGCGCCGGGCAGAAGACGCCCGCCGCTTTGGTCTGGAGACGGTCGAGCGATACATGCCCCCGGATCCGTTCGTCCGGCTCGAGATTCCCCACGGGCTGGACTTGGCCGACATCACAGGCGAGATCCTGCGCGCTTACACGGAAGCAACGGGCCCGCCTCGTTTCCCGGAGACGGAGGGAAGCAACAACTGGGTCGTGGACGGAACTCTCTCGAGCACCGGAAAGCCGCTGCTTGCCAACGACCCCCACCGCCCCGTTCAGATCCCTTCGCTGCGCAAGACGGTGCACCTGGTGGGCCCTGGCTGGAACGCCATCGGCGCAGGGGAGCCGGCCCTTCCGGGGATCGCTCTCGGTCACAACGAGTACGTCGCCTTCGGCTTTACCATCGCGGCGATTGATCAGCAGGATCTGTACGTAGAGCGACTCAATCCCGAAAACTCTGACGAGTACTTCTACCGCGGCCGGTGGCGGCGCATCGAGATCCAACGCGAGACTGTCACAGTCAAAGGCCGCTCTGCGCCTCAGGTGGTGGAGTTGCGGTACACAGTGCACGGCCCCCTGATTTCCGAAGACCGTTCGCGGCACCGAGCCTACGCGCTGCGCTGGGTCGGAACCGAGCCGGGAACCGCCGGATACCTGGCCGGCCTTTCCGTCGCGCGAGCGCGAAACTGGGGCGAGTTTTTTGCGGCGCTCGAGCGCTGGAAAGTGCCGCCCGAAAACATGCTTTATGCCGACACGGCCGGTAATATCGGCTGGCAGGTCGCGGGGCTCACCCCCATACGCTCCAACTGGTCGGGGCTTTTTCCCGTGCCGGGGCATGCGGGTGAATACGAGTGGGCGGGCTTCCGCCGGCTCGACGAGCTCCCGCGCCTGTTCAATCCCTCCGCGCATTTCATCGCCACTGCCAATCACAACATCCTGCCGCCCGGGTTCAAGATTCCGCTCGGCTACGAGTGGGCGCCGCCGTTCCGCTTTCAGCGCATCCAGGAGGTGCTGTCGAGGGGCGGGAAGTTTACGGTTTCGGATTTCGAGCGGCTCCAGCAGGACGTCGTCTCGATCCCGGCAAGGCGGTTTCAGGATATCCTGCGGCGCGCGAATCTGCACCTCTCCGGTCGCAAAGCCGAAATTCTGCGGCGTATCCTCGGCTGGGACGCGGCGCTTGCGGCGGATTCTATGGAGGCCCTGATTTACGAGGTCTGGCTCGCGAAGCTCCCGGAAACCGTGTTCGGCCCTGAGCTGGGCAGCCGCATCAGTCTGGCGTCGCTGCTGTCGGAGCTGGAGAAGAATCCCCAAGCACGAGCGCTCGAGGCTGCCCTCGAGGCGGCGTTAGGCGAAATCGAATCGCGTTTCGGCGCGGACGAGTCGGCCTGGCGCTGGGGGCGGCTGCACGTGGTCGAATTCCGCCATCCTTTGGGTGTCGCGGCCTGGCGCCGCGGCCCGTTCGAGAGGCCGGGTGATGCTCATACCGTCAACGCCACCTCGGGCCCTTCCTTTCGCCAGACGGGCGGCGCTTCTTACCGTCAGATCTTCGACCTCAGCAACTGGGACCGGTCCGTCGCCACCAACGTTCCCGGCGAGTCCGGCGACCCCGCAAGCCGGCACTACGACGACTTGATCGGCGAATGGCTTGCGGGCAAGTACCATCCGTTACCTTTTTCCCGCCCGGCCGTCGAAGCCGCTGCCGTGGAGAGGATCATGTTGGTTCCGTCCGGGGAAGGGAACTGAAGCTGCCTGTCTCGAGCCCGCAGCACCTGCAGGAGCACGAGGCGGAACTTCTCCATCTCTGCGGCTCCAGGGTCGGGTCGCCTAGGTGAGGCGCCCCGCGGATGGTGGCGCGTATTCGCAACAGATCCAGCCCTCGGCATGCTCGATCCGGCTTCCGGTGTTTCTGGAGAACCCCAAGCGGCCCTACCCTGGATGCTTTCGGGCTGCCGTTACTTAGCGCGTCCCAGCAGTTGCTCCAGTTCGCGTTTCTCTGCGGCCAGCTTCGCTGACGCCTTCCAGTTCAGAAGTGCGATTCCAGCCCCGGCCGCGAGCATGAATCCCGTCATGGCCAAGCCGAGCACCGTCGCGTGATCGGCGCCAAGACTGGAGATTAGAAGTCCTATCGTCAACGGCAGCACGTACCACGCCCACGCGGTCCTGGTCAGCAGGATCTGGCGTTCGTACTTGACCAGTAACGCTTCCTCGTAGGCCTTGCCCGAGGACTCCGGCAAAGGGGCCTGCCTGGATCGCTGCATGAGCCACAGGAACCCTGTAATCCACAGGGCACTGAGGCTCACGATGCTGTGACCGATCTGCTGGAGCGGCGTCCGCGCATTCCACGCAAACACCGCAAACGTCACGGCGACGATAATACACGCCGCGTACTCGCGGACATTCCGCCAATAGATAATTCGCTCAAATTCTCTTTTGCGTCTTTCAACCAGTTCCATGATTCCACGCACCTCCTTGTCAGAACTCGGCGGCTCCAGCCGCTGCCAGAGCCGGTACAGCTCGTCGTTGCGTTCCAAGCTTGTGCTCACGACCTCACCGTCCTCGCTTTGGCGTTTTGTAGCTGATCGGCCAACTTCTGCCTGATTCTTGACAGGCGCACCGTCACGTTGCTCCGCGTTAGACCCGTAACCGCCTCGATCTCTGCCGTCGAGAGGCCCTCAAGGTAGAGCAGCACCAGGCGTCGGTCCTCGAAAGGCAGCTCCCGAACCAAACGCTGAAGCATCTGCTGCTTTTGCACTTCGGCCACCCGGGATTCCGTGTCGCCGCCGCTTGGAAGGTCCGTCTCGCCCCTGACTGGCCGCTCCCGCTCGACTCGCCTGCGCGCCTTGGCCGCAAATGTCAGGGCAATGTTGTGCGCGATCCGGTATAGCCACGTCCGCTCGCTGCACTCGCCTCGAAAGCGCGCCAGCGCAGTCCAGAGCGCCAAGGCAATTTCCTGAAACAGATCCTCGCTCTCGGCGTGGCCCTCGCAGTAGGAATGGCACAGGCGGCGCAACGCGGGCTCGTATTTTTCGAGCAACGCCACGTAGCACTCTCGATAGCTCCTTTCCGCACCCACTTTCGCCCTCACTGCAGGTAGTCAGCTTTCCGCTGATTTTGCTACAGCCGATTTTTCCGGCAGCCATTGCGACAGCGCCACCGGCCACGGGCAGCCGGGGTTTGCCGTGGAGGGATCGTGCTGGTTCCGTTCGGGCAAGGGAAGTGCAACTGCCTGGCTCAAGCCCGCAGCACCTGCAGGAGCACGAGGCGGAACTTCTCCATCTCTGCGGCTGTGCCGATGCTCACGCGCATCATCCGGTCCAGGGGCGGGAACGGCCGTCCCGGCGCCACGCCCCTGCGGTACATCGCGGGGAGTACTTCCCGGACGTCGCGCCCGACGTCAATCATCACGAAGTTGGCCTGCGATTCGATGAAGCCGAAGCCCTGCTGCTTGAGCCACGCGTACAACTCGCTCCGTAAGCGGGCAACGCGTGCGCGCCGTTCCGGGATCAGCGTCGCTTTCTCTTCGAGAGCCGCCAGCACGCCTCGTGCGCTCACGATCGAGATCACGTTGTCGCGGAACGGCTCCATGCGCCGGATCAACTCCGGCCTGGCGCAGCCGAAGCCCACGCGCAGCCCGGCCATGCCGTAAATCTTCGAGAACGTGCGGGCCACGATCACGTCCTTGCCCTCCTGCACGTACGTCAGCGCGCTGGCCAGATCCGGGCTGTCCCCGAAGTGGATGTAGGCCTCGTCCACCAAAACCACCGTGTTGGCCGGCAAATTCCTCACCAGCCACTCGACTTCGCTCTTCGGCGTCACCGCCCCTGTGGGGTTGTTCGGGTTACATAGATAGAGCAGCCCCCCTCCGGCTTTGGCGGCGGCGGCAGCCATCTGCCGGACGTCGGCGGCGTAGCGCTCCGTGAGCGGGACGCGAATCACCGATCGTCCGAGCGCGCGGGCGATCGCGTCCGGCGCCTCGAAGGTGGGCCACATCGTGATCAGCGGACGGTCCGGGGCTGTGAAGGCGTCAATGGCCGCATGGAGGATCTCGCTCGAGCCGGCGCCTACCAGGACCTGCTCCCGGTCCAGCCCCTCGCTGCGTGCCACGGCGGCGTAGAATTCGCCGAACTCCTGATAGTGGTAGCGCCAGCACTGCGGCAGCATCTCTCGCATGGCCTCGACCGCCTTCGGGCAGGGGCCGTCGGGGTTTTCGTTGGCGTTCAGCCAGACCATGTCGCGCCCGAGCTCGCCGCGCACCAGCGCCCGTTGCGCCAGGGCCCGCTCGCTCCAGACTCCCGCGCCCGCAGTCGCCCCGACCGTCTGCACAAAAACGCGTCGTGAGATCATGGCCGTGCTCCCGTCCGCCGCGGCGGACTGTTCTACAATCTTCCTACACTGTGGGCGTACACGTTGACGAGGAGCGCCGCTTTTTCGACGAATTCTACCGCCGTCTGCTTTCCTGCCCCGACCATGCTTTGATCGGCGATCTTGCCGCCTTCCGGCGCTTTTTGGACGATCCGCAACATCCCTTTTTCGAACGCCGCCGCCTTTATGCAGCCGCGCTGGAGCGCCTCCTGGAGACGCCCGTCCGCGGCCTGAACGTTCTGGACTACGGCTGCGGTCCGGGCGACTGGGGCGTCATGCTGGCCACCGAGGGAGCCAACGTGACGCTGCTCGACCTGTCGCCGGCCGCGGTTGAACTTGGCTTGCGGCGGGCCCGTGCCAACGGCGTGGCGCACCGCGTTCGCGGAATTGCCCGCGACGCCTCCGACTTGAGCTGCTTTCGGGATGGTGAGTTCGATCTCGTCTTCGCCGGCGCCGCGCTCCATCACACGCTCAAGTACCCAAACAGCCTGGAAGAACTCGCCCGTGTGGTCAAAGCGGGAGGCCGTCTGGTGCTCGCCGAGACCTACGGCAACAACCCGCTGTTAAACCTTGCGCGGCGCCTCCGTGCTCGCTGGAGCCGGGAACCCGCCGAACAGGGCGAAGAAATCGTCATCAGCGATCGCGAAATTGCGCAGCTCCGCCGCTACTTCTCCTCCGTAGAGATCCAGCCCCTCAACCTGCTCGCCATGGCGAAGCGGCTGTGCCGGGGTCATTTCGGCAGCTCTGCGGTGCGGGCGACTCTCGGTGTGCTGGAGGCCGCCGATGAGTTGCTCCTGAAGTGGTGGCCCGGGCTGCGGCGCTACTGCGGGGAAGTCGTGATCGCGGCGCGGAAGTAGGCGCCGTTCTTTACTTCAACTCCAGAATCTCTTTTTCTTTGACCTTGGAGGCCTGCTCGATCTTCTGCGTGTAGGTGTCGGTGAGCTTCTGAATCTCATCGAGCGCCCGCCGCTCCTCGTCTTCGCTGATCACCTTGTCCTTCAGCAGCTTCTTGATGGCTTCGTTGGCGTCCCGGCGGATGTTGCGCACCGCCACCCGGTGCTCCTCGGTGATGGCGTGAAGATGTTTGACCAGCTCGCGCCGCCGCTCCTCGGTAAGCGGAGGGATCGGGATGCGGATGACTTTGCCGTCGTTCATCGGATTCAGCCCCAGATCCGAGGCGCGGATGGCTTTTTCGATGGCTCCGATCTGGGACACGTCCCAGGGTTGAACCGTGATCAGCGAGGGCTCCGGCACGTGGAGGGTGGCGAGCTGGTTGAGCGGCGTGGGCGTGCCGTAGTAGTCCACGCGGATGGGATCGAGCAGGCTCACCGATGCCCGCCCGGTGCGGATTCCAGCCATTTCGTGCTGGAGGTCGCTCAGGGCTTTCTCCATCCGCGCCCTCGCGTTGGCTTCGATCTCCTTGACCGATGGAAAAGTCTGGCCGGCGGCCGGCTGCCCTTGCTTCATAAAGCTCCCTCCTGTCTTCGGAAACCGGGGGCTCAGGCGTGGATCAGCGTGCCCACGGTTTCACCCATCGAAATACGCATTATATTTCCCGGCTCGGTGAGATTGAAAACCACGATAGGAAGACCGTTATCGCGGCACATGGCGATGGAGGCGGCATCCATCACCTTCAAGCCGCGCGCCAGGACTTCCTGAAACGAGATCTGCCGAAACAGGACGGCGTCCGGGTGTTGCTCCGGGTCCTTGTCGAACACCCCTGCGACCCGGGTCCCTTTGGCGAGCAGCTCCGCCTGGATCTCCAGTGCGCGAAGCGCCGCCGCCGTATCCGTAGACACGTACGGGTTGGAGGTCCCTCCGGCGAAAATCACCACGCGCCCCTTTTCCAGGTGTCGCAGCGCTCGCGCCGCCGAGTGCGGCTCCGCGATGCGCGGCATCTCGATCGCCGAGAGGACCCGCGCCGGCACGCCCGCGGCCTCCACTGCGTCGGCCAGCGCCAGGGCGTTGATCACGGTCGCCAGCATGCCCATGGTGTCCGCCGTCACGCGCCGGACCTCTCGAGCCGCCACACCCCGGATAAAGTTCCCCCCGCCGATCACGACGCCGAGCTGGATGCCCGCGCGGGCAACCTCCGTGAGTTCGCCGGCTAGAGCTACCGCACGCTCTGCGCTGAAACCCCTGCCGTCCGGACCGGCCACCGCCTCGCCGCTCAGCTTGAGCAGGATCCGCCGGTAGCGCGCCACGCCTCTGTCCTCGTCAGGCCTGCGGCACCGAGACGCCGGCCGGTGACTGTGCTTCCGGCTCCGGCTGCGAATCGCCTACCTTGAAACGCACAAAGCGCGAAACCGTGATGTTTTCTCCGATCTTGGCGATCTTGGTTTTGATCAGATCTCCCACCGTGAGCGAGTTGTCTTTGATGAACGGCTGATCGTACAGGCAGACCTCTTCAAAGAACTTGGCCAGCCGCCCTTCCACGATCTTGTCGGCCACATGCGGCGGCTTGCCTTCGGCCAGCACCCGCGCGCGCTGGATCTCCCGCTCCTTTTCCACCACCTCCGCCGGCACGTCCTCGCGCCGGATGTATTTGGGATCCGCCGCCGCCACCTGCATGGCGATGTCGTGCACCAGCTCGCGGAACTCTTCGGTGCGGGCCACAAAGTCGGTCTCGCAGTTCACTTCCACGAGCACTCCGATCTGCGAGCCGGCATGAATGTAGCTGCCGATCAGGCCCTGCTTCGTGCTGCGGCTGGCCTTCTTGGCAGCCGAGGCGAGGCCCCATTTGCGCAGCACCACCACGGCCTCCTCCATGTCGCCTCCGGTCTCCTGGAGCGCTTTCTTACACTCCAGAATCCCCGCGCCGGTACGCTCGCGGAGCTGTTTCACCATTTGCGCAGTGATTTCCGCCATCGCTTCCTGTCTCAATCCCTTCCTCGTTGTTGGTGTGAGTTGCGGAGGCGCCCTCAGCTGTCAGCCCGCGAGGCCGGAGGGGCCTCGGATTCCGGCGCGCCCTCCGCCGTCTCCAGAGCCGGACTCTTGCGCGGCAGCGAAACCGAAGGCAGGTCCTCGTCGGAAAGTCCCTCCGACATGATCTGCTCGGCGTAGTGCGGGTCCGTATACTTGTCCACGTACTGGCTGTACTCGGGAATTTCCTCGGGCACGGCCTCTCCCTCCTCCGGCACCACGCCCGCAGCGGCGAACTCCTGCTCGGTGGCCAGCGCCTTACCCTCGATGATCGCGTCCGCGATCTTGCTTGCGAACAGCCGGATCGCCCGCAGGGCATCGTCGTTGCCCGGGATGACGTAATCCACTTCATCCGGATCGCAGTTGGTGTCCACGACCGCCACCACCGGAATGCCCAGCTTGCGCGCCTCCCGCACCGCGATCGCCTCTTTGTTGGAGTCGATCACGAAGAGCACGTCCGGCAACCGCGTCATTTCCTTGATGCCAGCCAGATTCTGCTCCAGATGCTTGCGCTCGCGCTCGAGCCGGATGATCTCTTTCTTCGTGCGGCCTTCGTAGGAACCATCCGCCGCCATCGCCTCCAGCTCCTTCAGGCGTTTGATGGATTTCAACACCGTGCTCATGTTGGTGAGCAGGCCTCCCAGCCAGCGGTGGTTGACGTAGTACATGCCGCACCGCGTGGCCTCCTCGGCGATCGCCTCCTGTGCCTGGCGCTTGGTGCCTACGAACAAAACCGTCTTTCCCTGCGCCGCCTGCTCGGCCACGAACCGCATGGCGTCCTTGAACAGCTTCAGGGTTTTCTGCAGATCGATGATGTAGATCCCGTTGCGTTCGCCGAAGATGTATTCCTTCATCTTCGGATTCCAGCGCTTGGTCTGGTGCCCGAAGTGAACGCCCGCTTCGAGCAGTTCTTTCATCGTGATTGACGGCAAACTGCCTCCTTGATCGTCGCCTGTGATATCCCCGTGCGCGGCCCAAAGCGAAATTTGCGCACGGCAAATGCAGCCGCAAGCGAAGGCGCAGCCCCGGCGCTGCACCGCCGCCGGCCGGCTGCTCCGGATCGCATGATTACCGCTTGGAGAATTGGAACCGCTTGCGCGCGCCCTTCTGCCCGTACTTCTTCCGCTCGTGTTTGCGCGGATCGCGGGTCAGAAAGCCGAGCTCCTTCAGTTTGGCGCGCAGTTCCGCGTTGAATTCCACCAGCGCCCGCGCAATTCCCAGTCGCGCCGCGCCGGCCTGCCCGCTGATGCCCCCTCCGTCGGCCAGAATCACCACGTCGAACTTGTCGGCCGTCTCCGTCGCCAGCAGCGGCTGCCGCACGACCGTGCGCGTCGCCTCGGTGGGGAAATACTCTTCAAACGGGCGGTGATTGACGGTGATCTGCCCTTTGCCCGGCCGCAAAAACACTCGCGCCACCGCCGACTTCCGCCGGCCTGTTCCCAGATACTGTACCAGTGTCGCCACGCGCTCCGTCCTCTTTCCTAATCTCCCGCCACCGGAATCGGAATCGGTTTCTGGGCCTGATGGGGATGCTGGGGGCCGGCATAAACCCGCAGCTTCCGGTACATCTGCTTACCGAGTTTCGTCTTCGGCAGCATTCCGTAAATGGCGTCCTCGACCAACTTCACCGGCTGCCGGGCGCGGCGCTGTCGCGCCGTCTCTTCGATCAGGCCGCCCGGATAGCCGGAATGCCGCCGGTAAATTTTCTGGTCTTCCTTCCGGCCCGTCAGCCTCACCTTGGCCGCATTGATCACCACCACGTGATCTCCGGTGTCGAGAAACGGGGTGTAGCCGGGCTTGTGTTTGCCCATCAACAGGGTAGCCGCTTTGGTGGCGATCCGGCCCAGTACCGCGTTGTCTGCATCCAGCAGGTACCACCGCCGCTCGATCTGCCCCGCCGACGGAAATGTAGTGCTCATGGACAGACTATACCTCTGTGCGTCTCCAAAACAATCAGACTAGCCGACGCAACCTGCCCCTGTCAAATCCGGGGTGATGGTTGGTAGCGGTTTACTCGCTCCGATTGAATGGCTTCGCAGGAGGATCAACAGGCGACGCACGTCGTCCGTTTCTCGGGCGAACTATCTGCCCATCTCTTTCCCCGGCTGCCGCCGGTTGTCGGCTAGCATGGCCTAGGAGGCCCGAAATGGAGCAGGTCCGCGTCGGATTCATCGGTTTCGGTGAGGTCGGAGAGGTGTTGTCCCGCAGGATGCTCGAGCATGGGGCGGAAGTCTCGGCGTTTGATATCCGGCTTGACGACGAGGCGGCCCGCCGCGACCTCGAGGTGCGCAACCCCGGAGTCCGCTTCGCTCCGCTGCCGGTCGTGGTTCGTGACGCGGCCTACGTCGTGGCGGCCGTCCCCACACAGGCCGCCCGGACCGTCGCGGCGCAAGCCGCCACCTACCTCCGCACGGGCCAGGTCTACCTGGATCTGGCCACGACTTGCCCCACACTCAAGCAGGAAATCGCGGGCCTGATCACGCCCAGCGGAGCCGTCTTCGTCGAAGGCGCCATTCTCGACGCCGTCGGGGTCGCCGGTCCGGCGGCGCAGATCCTTACCGGGGGGCCGGAGGGGATCGAGGCGGCCGCACTGCTCTGCCGTCTGGGTCTCAATGCGCGATTTTATTCTCCGGAAGTCGGTCAGGCCTCCCTGTTCAAGATGTTGCGAAGCATCTTCTCGAAGGGACTCGAAGCCCTGATTCTGGAAATGATGGTCGCGGCGGATCGCGCCGGCATCGCCGACGGCCTCTGGGAAGACGTCACGGCCTTCATGAGGCGCCGCCCGTTTGAGGAGATTGCCGCTAACTGGGTGCGAACCCACCCCGGCGCCTGCGAGCGCCGTTACTGGGAACTCGTACAGGTGCGCCAGACTGTTCGCGAACTCGGGCTGGATCCGCTCATGACGCAGGCTGCGGAAACCTTCTTCGAGCGGTCCCGCTGGTTAGGCTTCTCTCAGGCTTTTTCGGAGTCCCCGGCTGCGGCCGAGCAAGTCATCCGTTTCATGTCGCAGCGCCTGGCCGGAGCCGGAGATCACTGCAAGTAGCCGAGACTGCGCAGCACTTCCACGTCTTCCTCGGTCATGACGGAGGCGCCCGGACCGCGGTACGTCGCCCGGAACCACTGATCGAGCTGCGCCGTCTCGCGCTCGAAGTCAGCGCTTCTCGGTCGAATGACCGAGGGCCGCAGCTCGAAGGGATCCTCTTGCAGGTTGTACGCCGCCAGCCTCTTGGACCCGGGCGTCCAGATGAGCTTGCGGGCGCCTTCCGTGGTCCCGATGCGCAGAGGCCCCTCCCGCGAATCCGTCCACAGCCACGCCAGCCACTGCGGGAAAAAGCCCTTCTTGCCGGCAAACGTCAGGTAGCGGATAGGACGCTGGAGCGGCGGCTCGTCGGTCAGCAAGCTGTTCGCCAGACTGCGCCCTGAAAAGGCCGCCTTGAGCTTCGCCCGCACCTCCTGGTCCTCGACCACCAGATCCACAATCGTCGGCGTGATGTCCAGCAGGGAGACCGGCCGCTCTTCCACCTGCCCGCCGGCAATGCGCTGCGGAAAACGGAAGATCAAGGGAATGTGCACGATGTTCTGATACAGGTGCCGGCCGTGTCCCACGTAGTTGTGTTCGCCGAGGCTCTCCCCATGATCCGCGGTGAGCACCACCAAAGTCGAATCGCGCAGCCCGAGGCGGTCAAGACTCGCCACCAGACGGCCCACCCAGTAGTCCGTGTAGGCCACCTCCGAGTCGTACCGCTGAATGCGATCCCGCATCTCCGCGCTCGCGGCGGGGCGGGGCTGTCCCTCGCTGCGCTTCAGTTTGGAGAACTTCATCCGGTATTCGTACGGAGAATGCGGGTCGAAAAAGTGGACCCAGAGAAAGAACCGTTCGCCGTGGTTGTCTTCCAGCCACCGGATGGCGGCCGGCGTCACATCTTCCGCATGCCGCATGGAGTTGAACAGCTGGTAGCGCCTCGGGAGATCTTCATCGTAGCGGTCGAACCAGCGACCGAGATGAGTCAGACGCGTCGTGAGCGGCCACGCGCTGACAAACGCCGCGGTCCGATAACCGTGGCGTCGCAGTACTTGCGGCAGGAAGACCAGCGACGACTCCTCTCGCGGAGCAACTCCGTTACGAATGGCGCCATGCTCCTGCGGATACCGGCTCGTCAGCAGCGAGATATGAGCGGGACCCGTCAGGGGAATGGCCGTGTGAGCCCGTGCGAACCGCACGCCCTCAGCCGCCAGAGCGTCAATGTTCGGGCTGGTTTCCAGGTGATAGCCGTAGCAGGAAAGATGATCCGCGCGCAGCGTGTCCACTGTGATCAGCAGAACGTTCGGCGACGCCTTCAGGATGCAGGCCGCCAGAGCGAGTCCCGCTGCGTGCTTCCACAACACACCTCCACTCTACCACCCCCGCTCCGGCGGCGATCATCGGATCAGCGGCAGGCGGGGGCGGAATGGACCGGGCAGTTTTGGCGGCGTGATGCGGCGCTCGAACTCCGCTGCGAGTTCCGCCAGGCGGGTGACCAGCTGCGGGTGATCGCACCACAGATTCACGCGCTCGCCCGGGTCTTCGGCAAGGTTGTACAACTCCGGCGGGTCGCACCGCTTCGGGGGGCCTGGCCCGAACAGCTTCAACTCGCGGCGGTAAAGATGCAGCTTCCAATCCCCGGAGCGAACCGCGTGAATCCGCTCGCCATGGTAGTAGAAGTACTCCGAGTGTAAGGTTGCGGACCTCCCTTCAAACGCCGGTGCAAGGCTCCTGCCGTCAATCACACGATCTCCAGGGAGCTCACCTCCTGCCAGCTCGATCAATGTGGGAAAGATGTCCATCACCGTGGCGATTCCCGTGTACACCGTGCCCGGCCGGATCCGCCCCGGCCACCGCGCCACCAGGGGCACTCGCACGCCCCCTTCCCACGTCGTCCCTTTGCCTCCGCGAAAAGGTCCTGCGCTGCCGCCTCGGGAGCCTTTGCCGATGGCCGGCCCGTTATCGCTAGTAAACAAGACCAGCGTCTCTTCTTCCAGCCCCAGACGGCTGAGCCCGCGCAGCAAACGCCCGGTGTGGAAGTCCATCTCTTCGACCACGTCCCCGTACAGTCCTCCCTTTGAGCGCCCGCGGAAGTCCGCCGAGACATGCAAGGGAACATGGGGCATGGTGTGTGCCAGGTAGAGGAAAAACGGGCGGTCGTGGTTCTTCTCGATAAAACGGATCGCCTCGTCCGTGTAGCGGCGCGTCAGCGTCTGCTGCTCCACCGGCCACTCGATTGGTTCGTTGTTCCGCCACAACCGCAGCCGGTGAAAGTCCGGAGGTCGCAGATTCATGTCGTTGCTCCACAGCAGACCGTAGTAGTAATCGAATCCGTGCCGTAGCGGCCGGTACGGTTCTCCTCCGCCAAGGTGCCACTTGCCGATACAGGCCGTGGCGTAGCCGAGACGCCGAAGCACGGTTGCAACGGAAAGCTCGGTTTCCGGAAGACCAAACCGGTCGCCGGGATGCAGCACCCGGATGACGCCGGTGCGGATCGGATACCGTCCTGTCAGCAGCGCGGCCCGGCTCGGACTGCACACCGGGGTGGCGTAGAAGCTGGTGAATCGCGCACCGCCGGCCGCCATGGCGTCCAGATGCGGAGTCCGGATCACGGGGCTTCCGTATACCCCCAGGTCCCCGTATCCGAGATCGTCCGCCACGATAAGCAGAAAATTCGGGGGCCGGCTCCTCGCCGGCAGGCGGCCTGCGGCAAGAATCCCCGCAAGCGCCGACGGCAGTTGCCTCCTGGAGATGCGCACTTTCCTCCACCTTAGTGGCCGGCGCGTTGCGGCGTCAACTTGCGGCGCTCGGCGGTGAATAAAGGGCCGGCCGTTTTCTGCCGATTACCCACTGCAGGGCGTGCCGCGACCCTCCCGCTCGCGCTACTTGCAGGCGTTCTGGTCCGGAGAAAGACAGTTCCCTCTGACACCGGGCCGCGACAGCACCTGTCGGTCAGACGGTCATGAAGTGGACCCTGCTCGAGCTGGCGCGCACGTTGCTCCACAACGGAGCCGCGGCCCAGGCTCCCTACCTCCACGTCATTCAACTGCTGCTCCAAGGCATCCGGTTGCACGCCGTGCCGGGCGACGCGGCCGACTACGACAAGTTCTGCCGGGATCTCAAAGCCATCGAAGATGCCGTGGCCGAGCACCCGCCCGCAGCGCGCCTGCATTTCCTGAGCGGCGCCGCGCTGAAAGCTCTCGAGGAGTACAACCGCCGTACGGCCTGGTTTGCCCGCCAGCGCAGCGTCGAGCTTCAGGCGATCGTCTCGCTGCTGAATAAGACGATTGCGGAACTGTGCAAGGGCGCCGAAAGCACGGTCGTGCGCCTGCAGGACATCGAAAGGCAACTGGAGAAAGCAGAGGCCATCGAAGACATCCGCTTGGCGAAACTGCGCCTCTCGGAATGCCTCGAGGGGCTGCGCGAAGAATCCCTGCGCCAGCGCGAAGAGGGACGGCGCGCGATTCAGCGCCTCAAGGCCGCCGTCAAACAGGCGCCGCGCGCGCCAACCTCCGGCTCTGAGGATGCCACGACCGGCCTCTTGGGTCCCGGAGAGGCCGAGCAACGCCTGGCCGAAGCCATCTACGAGCGCGCTCCCATCTTTACTGCCGTCTTTGTCATCACGAACATGCACTCCATCAACGCCCGCTACGGCTACGCCACGGGCGATCAAATCCTGCGCCTTTACGCCGAGCACCTGGCGCGGAGCTTCCCCGGCGATGCTCTTTTCCGCTGGTCCGGACCTTCGTTTCTCGCTCTCCTCCGCCGCGTGGGCACACTCGAGCAGGTGCGCCAGGAAGCGGCCTCGATCGCGGCCAGGCGCCTGGAGCACACCCTTCCGCGCGGGACGCGTACCGTGCTGCTGACGCCTTCGGCGACGTCGTGGGTCTTCCCTCCCGCCGATTCGCTCGCCGCTCTCATCGAGAAGATCGAACGCTTCGTCGCTTCCCACTCAGCCTCGGCCTGAGCCGATCCTGCCGCCGTAGAGCGCCGGATACGCCTCCCGCATCTCAGCGGAAGCGCGCAGCACGGAGCTGAGTGGTATCAGCGGTCCCTGCCCGATGCCAGGACACTGCTCACGGGCCTGCCGCCAGGCGGCTCGCGTCTCCACCAGCTCCGGCCAGAAGGGATAGGCCCGGCACTGCGTCGGCTTCACGGGATGAATGGCACAGCCGTCGTCGCGCAGGAAGGGACACGGGGAGTCTCCGGACTTGCGCAGGCGCAACAGGCGGCGCGTACGGTACACGTAGCGGGCCTCGAACTCCTCCGGACTCATCTTGAGCCACGCCGCCGCCCGTCGCAGATCGTCTTCGGTCAGGTAGACGAAACCGCTCGCCCGGCAGCAGGCGGTGCAGCCGGGCTGACATCTGAAGCGGAAGCCGTCGGCTCGTATCACGGCACTCACTCGATGGCGACGGTGACCCCGTCCTGGCTCACCAAACCGCCCGCCGCAACCGCGAGCGGCACCGCCGCGCCTGACGGAGCTTCATGGGGAACCCGCACATTGAGCTGTACGACGCCGGGATAGACCAGACCCGCCCAGTTGTCCGCAAAACGGCTCTCGACGCCTCCGACGGTCACGACCACCGGCAGCACAGGCTGCGGATGGTCGGGAGCCACCGGCAAAAGCCCGTCTTCGACTTGCGGCGCCGTCAACCCGGCCCCCGTGATCCAGAAACTGATGAACTTTCCCTTTTGGGCCCTCCGCTCCGGACTATTCAACGACGTGCTGCCGTCATCGCCCGTGTTCACGACGACTGCCGGTCCCCGCCCGCTCGAATCCAACGTGAAGATGCCCGGCGCCGCCGGGGCGACAGGCAACGTCACGGGGTTGGAGCGGAGGCCTAAATACTCAACCACGACCGACGTGCTTCCGGAGACGGTGTGCGGTACGATGGCGCTCGCCTGCCCGGCGAGTGAGTAGATCATCGGACCAGCCAGACGGTCGAAGAGCACCCGCGTATCGCCCACAATCCGCGGCAGCCGCCCCGAGGCGTCATAACCCGCCACTGCAAGGGACGCCGGGCCGAATCCCCGACCGAAGATCGTCACGATCTCCCCCGGCGCCACCGCGCCGCCCCGGAAACTCGCCGCGTTGACCACGCCTTCGACGCTAATCGCCGGAGGTTCCTGCCTGCCGGCTATCAGGTAATTGGCCTCGCCAGCAGTTACTTTCAGTGGGTAACTGCGCGTGGTTCCGCCCACCGTGACTTCCACCTCGTAGTCACCCAGAAAGCCCCGCGTGCGAAAAATGCCGTCGTCGCCCGCCGTGCCGGTCACGTCGGTCCACCATTTCCGGAAAACCAGCTCCTGCCAGACTTCCCCGTTCGGCTTGATGGTCCAGTCGCGCCGGTACATGGCTGCCTCCGGCCGCCAGTGACGGCTTTCCCAGAACCCCCACATCAGAAAACCTTTCACCGCGGGGTGGCTGAAACACACCGTCAGGAAATCCCGCGTGTATTCCGCCTGGATTTCTTCATCGCCCGGGCTGACGTCGAATTCCGTAATCTGGAGCTCCTTGCCGAACCGGGCAAAGCGATCCAAAATCTCCAGCACGCGCTCCGGCGCCGTCAGGTTCTGGTTGAAATGGCCCTGCAGCCCGATCCCATCCAGGGGCGCCCCGGCGTCGAGAATCGCTCGGATCGTCGAATCGTAGAAATCCTGGTGCCGCACGTCCCAGCCGCCCGCTTCCACGATGTTGAAGTCGTTGATGTACAGCTTGACGCCGGGATCGGCCTCGCGCGCTTTTTGAAACCAGACTGGAATCTCCCCGTCCCCGAGCAGCGCCTGCACGTCCCGGCTCGTGTACGGCTCGTTGAGTACGTCCCACTCCGTCACCTTGCCCCGCGTCCAGCTCATGATCTCCGCGATATGCGCGTAGATCCGTTGCCGCAGTGCGTCGCGGTTCCCGGCGTTGAGCAAGCTCACCACGTCCGGAGGCAGATTGCCCCGGTCCGGCCAGATGATGTTGTGCCCGCGAATGTCCGTGATGCCGTGGGCCGGAAGCCACTCCAGCGCGAAGGCCGCCGAAGTGCGGCTCCAGGTTTCCCAGAACGGCCACTTCAGATCGTTCTCGAGCACGACCTTGTTAAACAATTGCGGGATCATCTCCTGATATTTCCGGTCGGCCGGGCTCGTGCTCATCAGCCCCTGGCCCGCCACGGCGCTGCCGAATCCGAAGGCGTGCCGCTTCATGCGCACGCGCACTTGCGCCCCGGGGACCGGATTGCCGTTGTCGTCTCGCACTGCCACGACAATGTCCGCCTTGCGGATCTTCTCGATGCGCTCTTCCGCCGCCTTGCGCCAGGGAGCATCCGCCTCCCGTCCCGCATACGGCCATACGCTCAGACCCAATGCCCGGTAAGGCACGTTCGGCCCGTAGTTGAGAACCGACAAGCCGCCGATCTCGATCTCCTGCGGCCCAAAGGTCACCCAGAAGCTGATGTTGTATCCGTCCGCCCCCATGCCGCTGTAGCTTTCGCGCATGGTGAACGGGATCTCGACCTTTTTCCACTCCGCGCCTGCCCCGGTTGTGAACTCGGCCGATTTCGTCCACGGCTCCCGTCCCTTTTCCACGACGAAGGTCGTCAGGCCGACTCCGCGCGCGGAGCTGAGCGTCCGCATCCAGAAAACGGCCAGAACCGTGTCGCCGGCCGAAACCGGCCGCGTATTGAAGCAACGCGCGCGGATATCCCACGGGTTGGCCGAATCAAACGGCGTGCGGATGCGCAAGGCGCGGTCGAAGCCGGGGCCGTTCACGCTCACCACCGTAAGGTTCTGCGCCGGCGCTCCGCTCATCGAAAAACAGGCCAGCGGATCCCCGGAGATGATCGAAGCCGGCTGTTGCGCCAGTGCCGCGACCGGCACCAGCAGCCCTCCCATCCACCAGCGGAGCCTCATTATCCGCTACTGTAATCAACCAGAGGCCGCGTGCGCACGCATCGGAATTTCCTGCTGACCGGCCCGCCCGGTTGCGGCAAAACCACCGTCCTCCGCCGCGTGATCGAATTGCTCGGCGACCTCCGCCTGGCGGGCTTCTACACGGAAGAAATCCGCGAGCGCGGCCGGCGCGTCGGCTTCCGCGCCGCAGGGCTGAACGGCGGCGAAGCCATCCTGGCTCACGTGGATCTGGTCTCGAACCTCCGCGTCGGCAAATACGGCGTGAATCCTGCCGCGCTCGCCCCCTTGATCGCTTCCGAGCTGCGGCGGCCGCCGGCGGCCGTGGATCTGTTCGTCGTGGACGAGATCGGCACGATGGAGTGCTACAGCCCCGACTTCGTCGCCGCCGTCCGCCTGCTCCTGGACGAAACCTCGCCCCTGCTTGCGACCGTCACGTTGCGGCAAGGCGGCTTTCCGGGCGAAGTGAAAGCTCGCCCCGACGTGGAACTCTTCTTTGTTTCTCCCGCCAATCGCGACCGCCTGCCTGCGGAGCTTGCCGCAACCATCCGCGGTCTCCGCTGACGCTAGTACAGCGTGCACGTCCCCAATCGCCTGAATTTACACGAAGTTTACATCCGTAAGTGTTTCACCCGGTGACACGCCCGATAAAATTCTAACAACAACTACTTAGAGGTTCGTCATGCGTATCCGACTTCTGGTCGCGTCTGTCGTCTTACTGGCCACACCCTTCGCTGCGGCTGCTTCGTGCTCTTCTGTTTTGCCCGGCCTTCTGCGTATTTATGCCGGCGCGGGCGGACTGGGAGTTCCGGCAACGTTTTACACCGGCGCCGCAGGGCACGCAACGGTAGCGGCCTTCGATGCCGACGGCGACGGCGCCGCCGACATCGTATTCCGCGAAGCCGTCTCGGGACGCGAATGGATTTTCCGCAACGACGGCGCAGGCGGATTCCGGGCTCCCGAGATGCTCGAGGGGAATGCGCCGCCCGTGGTCCTCGCACGCGGCGACTTCCTCGGCGACGGAACCGAAACGGAAGTCGTCTTCGATCCCCGCTCGGCAACGGCCACGATGCAGCCCCGTTCCACGGAGTCAGGCGCCTCGGGTCCATTGGGCCCCGGGGTCGTTTTGGTGGCGGATTTCAACCGCGACGGCGACGCGGATTTTGCTGTGGCGGAGGGCTCGGGCGCTCGCCTGACGGTTTGCCTCGCCGACGGCCAGGGAGGCATCCGCACGAGCTTCGAAATCCCTCTGGAATCTCCCCCTCGGGCCCTGACAAGCGGCGACTTCGACGGCGATGGCGACACGGACCTCGCCGTCTTGCAGCCGGAACGAGGCCGCATTTCCATACTCCTCGGCGACGGGCAGGGCGGCTTTGCGGTGACGGAACATCTTCACGGTGCCTTCGGCCTCTCTTTAGTTGCAGCCGAACTCAACGGTGACGGCCGCACGGATCTGGCGGCCGCCGGTGAAAGCCCCGGGGAGACCTTACTTTTCTGGGGCGACGGCGCGGGACGCTTTAGCGCGTCTTCGACTCTGTGGATGCGCTTCCGACCCGCTCCCAAAGGTCCGCAGCGGCTGCTGGCTGCGGCGGACGGTTACGTGGGCCCCAGCGTCGTCGGGCTCACGCTGAATCCCGCTACGATCGCCGGCGGCAGCGGCGGCACTTCGACAGGAACCGTGACGCTCTCCGAGCCCGCTCCGCCCGGAGGCACGCTCATTACGCTCGCCTCCTCCAATCCCGAACTGGCTGCGTCGGTCCTCAAAATCATCGTTCCCGAGGGTGCCGCCACCGCGACCTTCACCGTCGCGACCAACCCGCGCTACCGCCGCTACAGCGGCCTGGCTTTCGCCGCCACCATCACCGCCGCCAATCCTCTGAACGGAACCTCCCGCAGCGCCACCTTGAACGTCACCGCACAGCCCCGCCCGACCGAAGCCGTTTTCAGCCTGGACTCCGATTTCAAGGGCCTGCTTTGCGCCGGCGTGCAGTTCATTGACGGTGAGTTTCGCGGAGATGCCGGGATCCTTTTCGACTGCCCCCTCCCCAGCCAGGGACCCTGCCGGTTCAAACAGGAATGCACCCTCGGCTGCCTGCGCCGCCCGGTGCGGGGCGCCAACTGGAACGACGCCTGCGCCACCACCCCGCCTTTCCCTCTCAGCTTTACGCCGCGAGTAATCGTCGGCGGCAACCGCGCGACCGGCGCCGTGAACTTGACCGCGCCCGCCGTTTCCGGCAGCACCGCCACGGTCGTCACCAACAGCCTCGCTACCAAAGCCTCCATCAATGTCCCCACCGCCATCCCCGTCGGAGCAACAAGCCTTCCGTTCGAGCTGGTGACGGCGCAGGTGGAGAACGTCACCTTCGCCCACCAGGATGCGCATGTCCGCACGATCGAGGCCGGGTCCTCGGTGTTCACGACCCGCCAGGCTCGTACGTGGGCTGCGGTCGTGCCGCCCTCCGGGGGAGACGTCGCGCCGTCTGCCGCGCTTCAGTCCCTTACGGTCTCTTCCCCGATCACCGGCGGACTCTTTACCACGGGTACGGTGACGCTCAACCAGCTCGCACCAGCGCCCAGCCTAGCAACGGTGACCGTCTCCGTCAGTTCCAGCCACCCGGATGTGGCGGCCATTCTCCAGCCCAGTCTCACCTTCACGCAAGGCAGCGACACGGCTTCGTTCGGAATCCAGACGGCGGCCGTGGCCGCCGACACGGCGGTCACCATCACGGTTACCTTGCCGGCCGGCCCGCTTTCCACCGGAGGCACGCTCACCGCCACGCTTATCGTAAAGGGCGCCCCGCAGGCCGGCGCCGTACGTTCGCTTTTCGTGAATCCGCCCAGCGTCTTGGGCGGAAACGCCGCCACGGGGACGGTCGTGCTCGACGGACTGGCGCCGGCGGGCGGCGCGGTCGTCAGCCTGGAAAGCGCCAACCCTGCCGTCGTCAGCCTGCCTCCTGCGGTCACGGTCGCGGCCGGGACCGACCGGGCGAGCTTTTCCATCACCACCTCGCCCGTCGCGACGCAAACCAACGTGACCTTGATCGCCCGGTTCAACAACAGCTTCACCGCCACGACGGTCGCCGTCCTTCCGCCGCTCACCGTCGCTTCACTGGCGTTCAATCCCTCTACCGTCGTGGGGGGCAATGCATCCACCGGAACCGTCACCTTGTCCGGCGCGGCCGGCGCTTCCGGGGCGGTCGTGTCTTTGTCCAGCAGCAATCCCGGTGTGGTCAGCGTTCCGGCGACCGTCACCGTCACGGCCGGAGCCGCCAGCGCGAGCTTTACCGCCACAACGGCCTCGGTGGCTGCCACGACTTCCGTGACCGTCACTGCGAGCTTGAACGGACAGGCTGCCAGCGCCACGCTTACGGTGACGCCGCCTTCAAGCGGACCGCTTGGCGCCCCGACTCTGCTCAGCCCGGCCAACGACGCCCGCTTCTCTGCGGGGCAGGCCATCGCTTTCGACTGGACGGACGTGACCGGCGCCGCCTCCTACACCATCCAGATCGACGATTCGGACACCTTCACCGCGCCGCTCATCGTGAGTCAGACCGTCGCTCAGTCCGCGACGACGATCAGCGGGCTTCCGGCCCAACGCCTGTGGTGGCGCGTGCGCGCCAACGACGCCTCCGGCAATCCTGGCGCCTGGAGTGCGGTGCGGCGCTTCGAACTGAAGAATTGAGCCGCCGGTCTCTGGAGTCCGGACGATCTCTGCTCGATAGTCTTCTGGGCCCCTGCGACCGGGTTGCCGCAGGGGGCGGGTGCGCCGCAAGGCCACGACAGCGTCTGACTGCGAGAAGGCTTCGATGGAGACCCTGCTGTGCCGCCAGCCCATCCTCGATGCCCGCCTTCGTACGTATGGCTACGAGCTCTTGTACCGGGCCTGCCGCACTCAGACGTACGACGGGCAGGATCCGGATGCCGCCAGCCTGCAGGTCTTGGCCACCAACCTGGTGTCCGGCGCAGCACCGTTCCCTCGTGACAAAGTCGCCTTCGTCAACTTCACCCGGGGCCTGCTCCTCAACGAGGTTGCGCTGCTGTTTCCGCCCCGGATGCTCGTCGTGGAAATCTTGGAAAATGTCCCGGCCGACGCTGCCGTGATCGCGGCCTGCTCCCGGCTGAAGGCGTCCGGCTACCGCCTCGCCCTGGATGATTTCGCTCCTGGCGCATCCACCAGCCCGCTGCTTGATCTGGCTGCGATCCTCAAAGTGGACTTTCAGGCCACCTCGCCGCGGGAACGCGAACGCCTGGTAGTTCACTACGCCCGGCCGGGCTTGCGGATGCTTGCGGAAAAGGTGGAAACCCATGAAGACTTCGAATGGGCCCGATGCCACGGTTTCAGTTACTTTCAAGGCTATTTTTTCGCGCGCCCCGTGATCATCGCCCGCAAGGAAATTCCGGCCTTCAAGGTCAACCTCCTGCGGATCCTGGGCGCCGTCCACGCGCCGGCTTTTGACTTCGCCCGGATCGAAGGACTCCTCAAGCAGGAACCGCAGCTTTGCTACCGGCTGCTGGGATACCTCAACTCGGCGGCGTTCGGTTTGCGCGCGCAGGTCCGCTCCGTTCGGACAGCGATGGCCCTGCTCGGCGAGAACGAATTGCGGAAGTGGCTGACGTTGGCCGCTCTGCCCGGGCTGGCCTCCGACAAACCCGACAGTCTGGCGGAAACCGCGGTACTCCGCGCGCGCATGTGCGAGCTCCTTGCGCTAGGCGCCAGGCTGGCCTCCCGCAGCGGCGAGCTATTTCTCATGGGCATGTTTTCACTGCTGGACACCCTCATCGGCCGCCCGCTGGACGAACTCCTGGCAGAGCTCGGCCTGAGCCGTGACGTCACTGAGGCGCTCCTCGGCGATGCGGCCTCGGGCAATACTCCAGCCCAAATCTACCGGCTGGCGCTCGCCGTGGAGCGCGCCGACTGGGCCACGGCCGCTGCGTTGGCGGGGCCACTCGGCCTCTCTGTCGAGGACGTGGCCCAGACCTCGTTTGAGGCGGCCGCCTGGTGCACTCGACTCCTCAGCACCCCTCAGGCCGTTTGACGGCTTCGCAGTTGCGCCCGAAATTCTCCGGTGCGTCGAGCACGGGCTCGCCCTCGGCCGGGCTTTCTCAGACCCCGCGTTCCATCACTCCAGCAGGGCCAGCACCGGAAAATGGTCCGACGGGTAGCGGTTTTCCTCATGGTCCGTCACGGTCTCGGCGCGAGCGCAGCGCCACGGACCGCGAAACAGAATCCAGTCAATCCGCGGTCCCGTCGGCTGGCCCCGGAATCCATGAAACGTGCCTTCCGGCCCTGCTCGCTCGGCGGCGGCCGCCCAGGCATCGGTTAACTCCGCTGTCAGCATCCGGTAGACCTCCCCGCCCGCCGGTGCGTTGAAGTCGCCGGTCAAAATGACCGGCGCGTCTTTGGGAAGCTGCCTCAGGCGAGACAGAACGACCTCCGCACAACGGAGCCGCGCTTCGGCGTCCTGCGCGCGGTGGGGAAAGTGCGTATTGAAAAAGTGGAACCGCCCCCCGGACCGCCGGTCCTCGAACAGCCCCCAGGTAACCATCCGCGGCAGGCTCACATTCCAGGACATACTGCCCGGCGCCTCCGGCGTCTCCGACAGCCAGAAGTCTCCGGAGTCGACCAGCGCCAGCCGTTCCTTTCTGTAGAACACGCCCATGTGCTCGTCTTCCTGATTGCCGCGCCGGCTTCGTCCGAACCAGGCGTACTCCGGCAGCTTGGCAACGATGTACTGGCCCTGCTCGTAGAACAGCTCCTGGGTGCCGATCAAATCCGGAGCGCGGCTGCGTATGACCGAGACCAGCAAGTCGCGCCGCTGGTCCCAGACGTGGGCGCCGTCGTTCGGCGAAGGATAGCGCACGTTGAAGCTCATGACGCGGAGCGGTTGGGCGGCTGCCGTCCAGGTCGCAGCCCACAACATCACACACAGCAGGCTCTTCATGGCTGTTCACTATGTTGACAGAATTGTAGCCCGGTTCACTGGCCGAAGACGTCGCGGAAATATCGCACCCAGTTGCGCCCCAGAATTTTTTCGATGTCTGCTTCCTTATAACCCCGGTGCGCCAGGGCGCGCGCCACGGTACGGAAGCGGTCCGGGCGGTCGAGTTCCGGGATCCACGGCGGCCAGCGCACGCGGTAGGCGGGCTTGAACACCTTCAGCCGCGGCATATACCAGCTTTCCCGCGTCTCCGTCGCGCGGATGCCGCGAAGATGGAAGTCTGTCGCCAGCCCCACATGCTCGATGCCGCACACTTTCACGGCGTGGTCAATATGCCGCAGGAAGTCCTCCAGGGAAGTGTCCGGCCTCGGCCCGATGAAGTAGCCGAGCGCCACGATGCCGGTCACGCCGCCGCGCTCGGCCAGCGCCCGGAGCTGCCGGTCGGATTTGGCCCGCACGTGGTCGTAGACGGCTTTGCACATGGTGTGCGTGAAGCACGGAGGCCGGCGCGAGAAGGCGATGGCGTCGTCCGTGGTTTGTTGGCCGCAGTGGGAAAGGTCCACGGCGATGCCCAGTTGGTTCATGCGTTCGACGCAAGCGATTCCGAAGTCGGACAATCCCGCGTTGGTTCGCTCCGTGCAGCCGTCCCCCAGCAGGTTTCGGGAGTTGTAGGTGAGCTGGATCACGCGCGCGCCCGCGGCGTGGAGCCGGTCCAGGTTGCTGAGCTCGTCTTCGATGACCGTGGCGTTCTGGAAGCCAAGCAGCACGCCGAGTTTTCCTTCGCGCTTGGCCCGTTCGATATCGGCCGCCGTCCGGCAATGGAGCAGGCTGTCGGCGTGTTCGGCGAAACGCCGCCGCCAGGTCTCGAGCGCCCGCATGCCGGTGGGGAAGTTGCGGTTGGGAAGACTCGTATGGATGGCGGTGTAGCCGGACTCTTTCCAGGCTACCCGGTCGGCTTCGGTCCAATCGGTCAACGAGAGGGCATCCACGACGATGGCCCGCTCGTAGAGCGGTTCGGCCGGCAGTTGCGAAGCCGCGGCTCCCGCCTCCAGGAACTCCCGTCGTGTCATTGCCGACTCAGCCGCCGCGGCGGGCTTTTCAGCGGCCCCGAGGGGTTTGACAAAGGCGGGCCGCCTTTGCTGAAATAACGGTTGATCCGCCACATTCCTCAGTAGCTCAATGGTAGAGCATCCGGCTGTTAACCGGAGGGTTGCAGGTTCGAGTCCTGCCTGAGGAGCCAACGTTTTCTCGAAGTTCTCCCCGTGCAGTTCGTTAGCGGCAGCCGGCGGCCCGGAACCCCGCAACTGCCAAGCACTTCGCGGCTTCCCGCTCTCTCCGTTTGGGCCGTAGTTCCTCTTGGCCTGCCAACCGGGCGCCACTTCCACGTCACCGGAAGCCGTTTTTCTCCGTCTCTGCCCCCATTCTCTGGAGTTGGTTAACAGCCCCGCACGATCGACCCACCCCAAGCGGGACAACTTCCACACTTCCGGCGTATATAGTTAACGAGACCTGCCAGACAGCGCGTTGACCGCGCGGCGGAGATGGCTGTGGGTGGTCCACAAGGAGACCGCTCATGCCTCGCCGCGACCCCGCCCTCGAACAGGCGATCCGAGACATCGCCGCTCTCCTCGCCGAGGCCTACCTGCGCCTGCTTTTCGGCAACTCCGAAGTTGACTTCCGAGAGACAGAGAGCCCTCATGTCACTGGTGGTTAACGCTATGGAAGATGAGACCCAGCGCATCCACGAAGAGATCGAAAGCCTCCGCCAGATGACCACGGCGCAGCTCAAGGCCAAGTACCGGGAGGTGTTCGGCGAGGAGACCCGATCCAATCACAAGCAGTTCCTGTTCCGCCGCATCGCCTGGCGCATCCAGGCCAACGCCTGGGGCGGCCTGTCCGAGCGCGCCCGCCGACGCGCGCTCGAGATCGCCAACGACGTTGACCTGCGCATCCGCGCGCCGAAAAACTTCCTTCGAGACGAGCCGGACGAGCGCCGCAGCGCCGAGGCGTGCATCCCGCCCACGGCGGATCCGCGCCTGCCACTGCCGGGCAACCGACTGGTCCGGCGCTTCCGGGGCAAGGACGTGGTTGTGCTGGTGCGCCAGGACGGCTTCGAGTACGAGCGCTGCCTGTACCGTTCGCTAAGCGCGGCCGTGCGCGCCGCCACCGGCACGCCCTGGAACGGCTTCGCCTTCTTCGGCCTGGGCCACAAGCCCGGAGGGAAACGTGGCCAGCGGCAATAACGGGGCACCAGGAAAGCCGGTCCGTTGCGCCATCTACACGCGCAAGTCCACCGAGGAGGGTCTGGACCAGCCGTTCAATTCGCTCGACGCGCAGCGCGAGGCCGCCGAAGCCTACATCCGCAGCCAGGCCAGCGAAGGCTGGACGCTGGTGGCTGAGCACTACGACGACGGCGGCTACACCGGCGCCAACATGGATCGCCCGGCGCTGAAGCGGCTGCTCGCGGACGTCCAGGCTGGCAAGGTGGACTGCGTGGTGGTCTACAAGGTCGATCGGCTCACGCGGTCGCTGTTCGACTTCGCGCGCATCATCGAGGTGCTCGACAAGCACGGCGCCAGCTTCGTTGCGGTGACTCAGCAGTTCAACACCACCACCTCGTTCGGGCGGCTGACGCTCAACATCCTGCTGTCGTTTGCCCAGTTCGAGCGCGAGATCATCAGCGAGCGCACCCGCGACAAACAGATCGCCGCTCGCAGGAAGGGCCAGTGGACAGGCGGGCACCTGATCCTCGGCTATGATCTCGACCCGCGCGGCGGCCGGCTGGTCGTCAACCCGGAGGAGGCCGAGCGCGTGCGGGCCATCTTCAACTGGTATCTGGAAGGCGAGCCGGTCGCTCGGATCGTCGAGCGGTGCGCCGAGCTGGGCTGGCGCAACAAGCAGTGGACCACCAGGAAAGGCAGGGTCTATGGCGGCTATGCGCTCAGGAAGAGCCACATCTACCACCTGCTCGCCAACCCGCTCTACACCGGCCGCGTGCGTGCCGACGGCGAGCTGCACCGGGCCGAGCACGAGCCGATCATCGACCAGCGGACCTTCGAGCTGGTCGAGGAGAAGCTCAAGCAGAACGCCCCGGCTCGCCTCAACCCGCACCGGCGGAGAACGGAGGCTCTGCTGCGGGGCTTGCTCTACTGCGCCTCCTGCGGCGCGGCCATGTATCCGACCTACTCCTCCAACGGGCGCCGCCAGTACCGCTACTACATCTGCGTCCGTGCGACGCGAGCCGATGACGGCTACTGCCCCACCCGGGCAGTCTCCGCTCCGGCGGTCGAAGAGGCGGTGGTCGAGAGCCTGCGCCGCTTCGCTGTGGTGCCGGAGGTCATCGAGGCGTGCGCCCGTGCCACCCGGCAGCGGGTGTTCGAGCGGCTCGCCGGGCTGCGCGAGAAGCTGCAAGAGGTGAATGCGCGCGTCAAGAACTGGAAGTCGCAACTCGCCCGGATGTGCGGGCCGGATTCGGAGCGCGAGGCCGCTCTGCGCGAGCAGATCGCCGCCGGTGAGGCCAAGGCCGCCGAGGTCCGCAAGGAGATTCTGCGCCTCGAGAAGCTCCGGCTGGATGAGAAGGCTTTGCGCGACGAGGCAGGCGGCTTCGATCAGCTCTGGAAGGCCATGCTTCTGGAAGAGCAGGTGCGGTTCGTGCGGTGCCTGGTCGAGAAGGTCGGCTATGACGGCCGCATCGGTAAGGTCCGCGTCAGCTTCAAGTCTTCTGGGATCAAGGCGTTGTGCCAGCCAGGAGTCGATCAATGAACCCGAAGCAATCGAACCGTGAGATCGAAGTCGTGATCGAGCGGAAGAGACTGCCCCGCCGCCTTCGGCGCAGCGGCGAGCCAGAGTTGCCGCCTGCGCCCCGCATCCCTCGCATCACACGGCTCATGGCCCTGGCAATCAGGTTCCAGGAGATGATCGACTGCGGCGAGGTCAAGGACTACGCTGATCTGGCCCGCCTCGGCCACGTCAGCCGAGCTCGGATCACGCAGATCATGAACCTGCTCAATCTTGCGCCGCAGATCCAGGAAGCGCTCTTGCTCCCGATTCGGCGCTCGGATGATTGCGCGCGGGTCAGCGAGCACGACCTCAGAGCGGTCACGCGCACCGTGGTCTGGCAGGATCAGATCTCCGCATTCGAGGCTCGATTGGCCGCTTGACGTGGCCCGCTCAGCTTGATATAGCTTATGACTTATCATTCACTATGAATTGGCTTTGCCGAGACCAGTGGCCAGGAGGCGTTCCGTGAGCGAACGCGGCGGTACAGCCCAACTAGTCAGAGATCTGCGCCACCGCCTGGGGCTCACTCAAGAGAAGATGGCTGCACGGCTCGGGGTGACATTCCCGACGATTAACCGATGGGAGAACGGCCGCGCGAAGCCATCTCCCCTCGCACTCAAACAAATCGAGGATTTGCTCGTAGGTCTCGGCGACAAGGGCAGAGATTTGGTAGCTAAATACTTCACCAAGAAAAGGATCTAATTGTGGCGACGGACTACTTTACATTCGACCTGCTCCGCATCGGCTGGGGCGCCCGGGCAGCGCGGTTGCAAAACCGTCCTCTGGCAGCGGGCCTTCGTCTCCACAGGAGAATCCGTCGCCCCCAATCGCAATCGGGAAGGGTCTATGGCTAGACTTGAGACCACAACTGCGGCTCGGATCGATGCTCTACGGAGTCGCATTAGCAAGGACGCTCCCGAAATCTCACGTCGTATCCGTGAGGCTGCGGCCGGCAATCAAGGCAATGAAGCCCGTTTCCGAACGCTGTTCGCTCAGATTATCGAGCCCTGGGCGCATGCCCTCGACATTCCGCTACTGGCTCGCGAGGAACGCACATTAGCAACTGGCCGAGCCGACGCCACGTACAACAGGATGGTGATTGAGTACGAAGCGCCGGGGCGGCTAAGGAGCAATGAGAAACACGGCGCGACAGCCCACGCCATTCAACAAGCCAGAGACTACGTTGAAGGAGTCGCGCGTGAAGAACGGCAACAGATCCACCGGCTCATCGGTGTCGTTATCGACGGCTGCTACTTCATATACGTTCGGAAGGTCGAAGGCCACTGGACGGAACCCGAGTTCGAACCAGTTAACGAGCAATCCGTCGCCCGCTTCTTGCGGCTACTGGTTTCGTTAACGTCCGGCAAAGCGCTCCTACCCGACAACTTGGTTCGGGATTTTGGTAGCCATACGATCTATGCCCAGCGAGTCGCCAGCTCGCTTTATACGTCTCTAAGCGGAACGCTCGACGACGGGCGAACGGACATCGTGGACAAGTTGTTCGAGCAGTGGCGTACGTTCTTCGGCGAAGTCACCGGCTACGAGGAGGGCTCACATCCTCTCCGGAACCGTCCCGAGCTGCGCCAATTCGCCAAGGGTATGGGCGTCGACACCAGGACTGTTGATCCCTCCCGCCTTTTCTTTACGGTCCACACCTATTTCGCGCTCCTGATCAAACTGATCGCGTACTACGCTCTCTCACGGTTCATCTCAGGGTTCGGAACACGGTTTGGCTCTCTTTACCGACTTGACGACGCCCACCTGCTGCGCGAGATGGAAGAGCTTGAGCGTGGCGGCATATTCGGCAAGCTTGGTATTCGAAACTTCCTCGAAGGCGATTTCTTCAAGTGGTATCTGTACAGCTGGGACGGGAGCGTTGCGGATGCCGTGCGCACTCTCTTGGAGCGGCTAAAAGACTACGACCCAGGCACACTGGAAGTTAGTCCAGAGCAAGCAAGGGATCTACTCAAGAAACTGTACCACCGTCTCATGCCCAGGGAAATCCGCCACGACCTGGGCGAATACTACACGCCAGACTGGTTAGCTGAGCACGTGCTCAACGAGCTCGGCTACGAGGGTCAGACCGACAAGCGAGTGCTCGACCCGGCCTGCGGGTCGGGCACGTTCCTGGTCCTCGCCATCAAGCGGCTTAAGGAGCGATGCTTCCGTGAGGGCTTCAACGAACAAGAGACGCTGAAAACTATCCTAAACAATATCGTCGGCATTGATTTGAATCCCCTTGCGGCCATCGCATCGCGCACAAACTATATCCTCGCCTTGGGCGACCTGCTGGCGCACCGAACCACCGAAATCGATATTCCTGTTTACCTGGCCGATTCAGTGCTGACGCCTAGCGCTGGCGAGGAATTGTTCAACCAAGACAGGTACGAGCTTGAGACAGTTGTTGGGACACTCGACATCCCCAGCTCTCTAAAAACGCGCGATCAGATAGACAGTCTGTGCAATCTCCTTGAGCAGTGCGTGCGTGACGAAGTGGGTCCGCAGGCATTTCTTTCTCGCGCAAAAAACTCCCTTGGGCTTGATGATGCCACGTGGTCTGGCACCCATGGCAAGGGACACGGGGCTAAGACGATTCTAGAGGGGTTGTATGGACATCTGGCCAAGCTACATGAAGAAAGCCTCGATGGAATATGGGCGCGAATCCTGCAGAACGCCTTTATGCCGTTGTTCCTTGGGCGGTTCGACTTTGTGGCTGGGAATCCTCCATGGGTCTTCTGGAACAATCTCCCAGGTTCCCATCGCGAGAAGATTCGGCGCCTGATGGCCACGCGATATGGGCTGACGAGCTTGACGGCTTCCTCCATGAAGCGTCTCGGACAGGCTGGGAAGGACTTGAGCGCACTATTCGTTTATGTGGCGTTCGACTTCTACCTCACCGATGTCGGCCGACTCGGGTTTGTAATCACGCAGACGCTTTTCCAATCGACAGCATCCAATGAGTTTCGAGCGTTTCGCATACCACGGAAGACCAGTTTCTCTGTGGATCGAGTAGACGATCTGGTCCGCGTATCGCCATTCAAGACTGCCACGAACAAGACTGCCTGCATCTTTGCGAGTGCAGGAAAGGCGACAGCATATCCAGTCCGATACCACGTTTGGACACCCCGGGAGGCGTTTGACCGAGACGACGCCTCCCTAGCTGAGGTGCTGAACGCATGCGTTGTGGAGGTCAAGCAGGCGCGACCCTCCTCGTCGCAGCTCACGTCGTTTTGGGTGATAAGAGACCAAGACGCGCAGCGGATTAACACGGCGGTCACTTCTGAGAAATACCGTCCACGACGCGGTGTAGAGACTACCCTCGAAGCCGTATTCCGGGTACGGCCGATCTCGGTGCTGCCTTCTGGCGAAGTGCTTGTACAAAATGTTCTCGAGCGAGCTAAGCGGCTGGTGCCCCAGGTGTCGGTGAGAATTGAACCGGACCTGCTCCACCCGTACGTCGCTGGCACGTCGATAGCGCGATGGCGTGCATGGCCTGCGGGAGTTTATCTCCTCACGCACTCTGCAGCCACGGGCATGAAACCCATTTCGCGGCACACGATGCAGACGAAATACCCCCTAACGTATTCTTATTTGAAGCATTTCCAAAAACAACTTGAGGGACGCTCTCTCCACAAGCGGTGGGGCGGGGACAATGAGTTTTATGCCATGTACGATATCGGCCCGTACACGTTCGCTCCTTGGAAAGTTGCCTGGAAGCGGACGACCCGGAACTTTGAAGCTTGCGTTCTCGGATCACTCCCGATTGCCGAATGTGGTGTAGAGCGGATGGCCATACCCAACGGCAAAGTGATGATTATTCCGTTTCAAGACGAAGACGAAGCTCATTTTGTGTGTGCCCTGCTGAACTCGGCAATCGCCCGAAGCGAGATCAACGCATCAATTTCTTCTGAGGCCCACAGGGATATCATCAATGTGGTTTCGATCCCCCCCTTTTCCGCTAAGGATCCCCTTCATCGACGGCTCACATCGCTCAGTAGAAAAGCTCATGCAAAAGCCGCCTCTGGAAACGAGTTGACGACGGTGGAGTTGGAGGTAGACAGGACCGCAGCGGAGTTGTGGGGAATCAGCGATAGCGCTTTAGCGCAATATCGTGCAAGAGTCGCGCCCAAGCACGATATCGACGAATCGGACGATGAGGAAGAAGGCGGTGAAGGCGTATACGAAGGCCAGGTGATCCTTGAAGCCTTGGATGGTAGCCCCGAGATGACAGTCGGCGAGATCGCCGCGGCCATTGGAGTCGAGGCAACTAAGATTCGTGCACTTCTGGGTCAGTTGATCGAGGCCGGGCGAGTGGAGCAGATCGGCCGGGGACGCGGAACGCGGTACAGACTCGCCGGAGGACGGTGAGGCATGAACCCCTTCGCCCCGCTTCAGCCGGCGCTCGCGGCCCTATCTGATGGGTCAGAGATTCTCGCGGCCACCGGCCAGGCTCAGGAGTACCTTCAGCAGTTCGATGTGGATGAATTTTACGATCGCATCCGCACTGAGGACGACAAAAGGGTAAGTGAGCTCATGGAGTCGCCGGGTGGAAAACTTTACGTGGATGTGCCGCCGCTCGCGCGCACTGACCAGAATGTCTTCCAATATTTTGTCGACGGATCGGTGAAGACGTACTTTCTCGGAACGCTGGTCGAACATGAGCGGAACACTCCGGTAATGCTTGGGCAGCTCGGAGCGGCGGCGGTGAAGCGCGAAGATGATGGTCGCGTTCACGTAAGACCCTCGGATCTTCGTAAGCGAATCATCCTTCTCCTAAACCGCGACCAGGTTTCTGACAGCGTGTGGAACAACGCGGGAGCTGCTCTGCGGAACGCGCGGGGCCCTATTCCGATGGGGTTGGTTGACACCAAGGAGGAGGACCAGTACAACAACAGCAACTCGTTTGGCAGCAATAAGGAACCGCGCTCGCGGGCGGCCCACAAGGCCAACTGGGAGATGCGGCTGCTCGAACGCGAATTACTGCGTGATCTGCTAGCAGAGCACGACGCGAGCGGAGCGTACATTGCCGTTGATGGCGGACTGGGCAAGGAGTTTAAACTCAACGAGTTCAATCGTGGGTTCGTTGGAGTAGTCAAGAATTTCAGCAAGGAACAGGTTTTCGAGCTCAGTTCGCGAGGCCGAACCATCCGGAAGAGCCTCTTCGAGCTACTGGCCAACCTCCAGGTGAATCAGAGAACAGCTGCCTTCGGCCGGGGGGAGGGGCATGTGGTGTTCTGGTATGTCCGCATTAGACCCCAGACCGCATTGGAGTACCCGCTGATGGGCGTCATGAAAGTCGAATTCCCCAATCCATCACGCGCGATGGTGAGCTCAGATTTGATCGATCACCTATCGCGGGCGCTGGTCGCGGAGCGTACGGTCAGTCCCCATGGGAAGGACCGGCGCTGGCACGCACACCTGTATCCGATATTTTTAGCCGAGCAGGTCATCAAGAATGGCTTCTACTCGGACGAGGTGCTACAAGCCGGGATAAAGTGGCCCGCGCTCAAGCCTTGAAACGGGATGAATTTGGGTCGGAGGGTTATCGATCATGGCTAAGACGAACGACAGTGAGCGCCAATCTCCACTGGGCACCGAAAGGACGAATGTGAGCAATGCGCCGATGGGTGAGGCCCTTCGCGAGGCAAACAAGGGGCAGCAAGGCCCACAGCAGGCAATCGGTCGCGCCACTGCAACGGAGCGGGCGCCAAACTCCTCAGAGAAATTCTCGTTCTGGCTGAAGCCGGGCAACATGATCAACCCGTTCGACATCGTTGCCGCCAAACAAGGTTTGGACGATAGCATGACCTATGGCCTGGTCACGAACATCCACCACAGCACGGACGCCCCGAGTCACCTGTCGAACTACATCGCAAACGATTTCGGCGAACTGACGGCTGAGCCCAATACGCCACGTCAAGGGACAAACGTCGCCGACGTATCAGTCCTGGCCAACACCAAGGAAACATACATGCCTGTGCAAAACGAGGCGTTGGTCTGGTTCGCTGACGAAAACGGCATCCACGCTGGCCTGGGCATCGACACGATGAAGCGCAAGGAACGGGAACGCCGTGTTCCGATATGCGTACCGGCTGGCTTGATCGAAATGAGCAATGGCACGGAGGCAGTGGCTTTCTTGGACAAAGAGTACGTCCTCGGTCCCGAAGGCGCGCACGTAAACATCTCCGGCATCTCTGGCCTCGCCACCAAGACGAGCTATATCATGTTCCTGATCCAGTCCATTCTCCAGACGATGGACAAACGCATTGACGGTCAGCAGGACCGCGTTCGTTCCAGCGATGTGGCCGTCGTCCTGGTAAACGTCAAGTACAACGACCTCCTTGCCATTGACGAAGCTCCGGTCGGCGGGCTTCCGGCGGATCAGATCGCCCTGTGGCGCCGGCTCGGGCTGGAACCCCAGCCATTCAAGAACACAACATACCTGCTCCCGGCCGGGAAGGAAAGCCAGCGCGATCCCAGCCGAGCCAACTGCTACCCCCCTCAGCCGGACCTGCTGAAATCGAGGATCTTCGCCTACGAGCTTCGAGATTGCGTGGACAAGCTGGATGCGATGCTCGCGGACATTCCGGACGAGTACGGTGTGCTCGATGCGATTGTGGGCATCGTTCGCGAGGGTCTGGAGGGGAACCAGCGTGACTGGCAGAACGTTCGCACATGGAGGGATTTGATCGACAACAGTCCACTCGCGCGGTGGGCCAGCGGGCAAGCCCAAGCTCCCGGAGCGCTACAACCGAGGTCAATTCAAAGATTCTTCCGGTATCTCCGCAAGGCGGTCTACCATCGCACCACCGGGTTGTTCGTAGATCGTAGGAATCAAAGCTGGGTGACCGTCCGCGACGTACTCAGTCGGATCCAGGGCGGGCACACGTACGTTGTGGATATTGCCAAGTTGCACGACAACGAGCAGATGCTCGTATTCGGCGACGTTGTTCGAACGATTTACGGAGTGTTCTCCGGCGCAGGCGAAGTGGGAATGGATCTTGGTGAGTTCGACGACGAGAACTATGAGCCACCGAAACGCGTCATCATCTTCGTGGATGAGCTGAACAAATACGCACCGTCGGAACGTGGGAAGAAGTCGCCGATCCTCGAAGACCTGCTTGAAATCAGCGAGCGAGGTCGGTCGCTGGGCGTCGTACTAATGTCCGCCCAGCAGTTTGCCAGCGCAGTTCATGATCGCATAATCGGCAATGCTGCAACAAAGGTCTTCGGTCGGACGGCGCCGACCGAGTTAACACAGTCGAGCTATAGGTTCCTTAATGACGATGTGAAAATGCACCTGACACGGTTGGACAAGGGCGACCTCGTGGTGACACACCCGATCTACCGCCAGCCGATCAAGATCAAATTCCCCCGACCGGCTTATAAGCAACACCGCTGATGAATTACCCTCTGTGCGAACAGCTGGAATGGCGTGATTGGGTGGTGCCCAAGAACCTTCACGCTCAACCCATCCACCGGTGGCATGTGTTCCCCCACAGCTTCACCCCTGAGCTGGTTTACGCCCTAATCGATGATTGGGGGCTGCGATCGGATAGTCTCTTGCTCGATCCGTTTGTCGGGGCCGGGACTACGCTGCTAGCGGCTAAGCAAAAGCGAGTTCCAGCAACAGGCTACGACCTGTCTCCACTTGCAGTGCTTTCGGCCCAGGTTAAGGTCGCCGACTACCGACATGCACGCCTCCGAGTTCTCGCGTCGCGGCTCGACAGCCTGATTGATCCGTCACGCTGGAATGGCGTCAAGAAGGAATACCCGGATCTAGTGCACCAAGCGCTTCCTGGAGAGCTACTGGGGGCGTTCGAGGCCATAGATCGCGCGATCGTTGGTCTGCATGCGTCCGCAACTGAACGAGATTTCTTCAGGTTAGCTCTGCTTTCCACCATTCCGAAATACAGTCGGCTCATTGCGGATGGCGGATGGTTGAAACGGGTCGAACGGCGGAGGTCCGCGGCAACCCTCTGCGCATCGTTTCGCGAACAAGTTGGCATGATGCTGGATGACGTGGAATCGAATCAGTTCCCCGATGTACCATCGTCCTGGTGCGCCAAACGCGCTGACGCAAGAGCGTTGCCTGATGCGGAGGCTACTTACAATGCCGTGATCACCTCTCCTCCGTATCCCAATCGGCACGATTACACGCGCGTATTTGGAGTCGAGCTCATGTTTGGCTTCCTGAATTGGGAGCAAACCCGTCAGCTCCGATACCAGAGCTTTCACTCTCACCCAGAGGCTCGCCCAAAGCGGCCTCCAACGGACCAGTACATCGAGCCCCGATCTCTCACCCGAGCCATAGCAGAAGTCCGAGAGAAGGAAAAAGATGCGCGGGTTGCCAAGATGCTCGAAGGATATTTTCTCGATCTCTACATAGTCTTACGGGAGCTGCGACGGGTGTGCAAGCGTCAGGCCCGCATCGCACTGGTCGTTGGGAACGCCCAATACCGAGGAGTTGCCATCAACGTGGACGAACTGACCGCCGAGATCGGCGAGCAGACCGGTCTCAAATGCGAGAAGCTTGTGGTTGCTCGATATCGGGGCAACAGTGCCCAGCAGATGGGCAAGTACGGGCGGAAGCCATCACGGGAAAGTGTCGTGGTGCTTCGGAAAGCATAGCAAGTAGACCCGAAGCATTCGAGGCAACTGGCAAAAAGCATTCCTCTTCGAAATACGCCTCCCGAAGCACAAGAGCACAAGTACACTGCAAGTACGCATGTGCTGCGAGTCAGCTCAGCGAAACAATTCCTCTACCCCATGTTCTGGATTGATAGAATGGAGCTTCCATTGGCAAGAGCCCGATGAGCGCGAATTGCCGGGATGAGCAAGAGGCTCGAGTTCAGGGGCGGGCTGGCTGGATTTGCGGGTCTAGGAGGAGTCACCCGACACGAATTAGACACCAATGAACTTGACCGATGAGCAAGAGGATTTGCTGAGATCGATAGTGAAAGCTTACGAGTCGGGCGCCAGGTCCAAGTTCATCGTTGCGCGGACGATGGAGAGGTCCTTTCTGGGATATTCACGAGGTCATCCGTCCATCGAGATCACCGCGGATGATGCGGATTTTGAACAGCTGGAGCGCGAGGGGCTACTGACCCTCACACGGAATTCCCAGGGATCCTTGTGTGGCAAGCCCACGCAGGCGGGAATCGAAGCGGTGAGATCGGGCTTCGCACGTCCAGCGGCGACGGCGGCCGACGAGTTTGTGGGCGACGGAGATCGTAATACGGTGAGAGCCGTGGTCTCGTTCCTGAAAAGGAACAACCTCACCTTCGAGGCCAAGCCGATCGAGCACGCCACACAACTCATTGTCCGGGATGGCCCAGCGGTGGTAAACGTGAGCGTGTTCAAGAGTGGGGAGATTGTCGTTCAAGGCACTCCGAGCACGCTCCGCGACTTATTGACAAGGATGAAGGAGGAAATGGCTGCCGGTGTCGCACCTGAGACAGTCCTTCCTTTCCAGATTGAGCGCTTTCCTGAGAGGATTCGCGAAAAAGTTCCTGACTGTGATCCCGTCATAGTTCGGTTTGTGCAAGAGGCCATCACGTGCTACAAGTCAAATGCTCTCCTGGCCACGGCCTTCATGTTGGGCGCCGCTTCCGAGCGGGCGATCAACCTGCTGATCGAGTGCTACGCGGAGGCCATCACTGATCAGGGAAACCGGGACAAGTTCCGCAGCCGAATCAACGGCCGGACGATTTCAGCGAGATATGACGAGTTCAAGAAATCATTCGCGGGATGCAAGAGCAAACCGACCGACGGCGTGCTGGCCCAAGACTTGGATGCCGTGATCGGCGGGACGTTCCAGTTCTGCCGCATCACGCGGAATGAGGTCGGCCATCCCCAGATCGTCCCGGACCTGGACAAAGGCGTCATCTTGGCACACCTGGGACAGTTCGTGACCTACATCGAGCGGATCTACGCCTTGATGCGCCACTTCAGAGAACGCAGTGTCATCGTTTGAGTTCTGCGCGCTTGTACCGCTGCCTGTAGTCCTCTTAGTGCTGGCGTGAGCGCCGAGTCCGAACTTGTTTTTTTCAATGTGTTGCTCCACATCTTCGCCTTATCTTCGCTGTGGTATAATCTCGCTGTTGTGCTCCAGGGGCTCGCGCTGACGTCGCTTCGGCCGGGCTAGCCCGGTGGCCCGGCGCTGACCACCCGCACATGAAATAAACGGCCGACCACGAGGGAGGCCGGGTCGGCCTTTGGAGGGAATCTCTATGCCGACTTTCTTCCCGCGTCGTTTTACTCAACCGGAGTTCCTGAAAACGATCGCGCCAGATCACCTGATCGCTTTCCTTTCTCCCTTCCGGGAGTACCTGGCCCAGCAGGGACTGGCGTTGCCTGCGAACGGCAACGACCGGCTCGACTACGAGGCGCTAATCGGCATCCTGGTCAATGCGGACGCCCAAATGCCGAAAGGACTCGTGGATGGCCTGTACTACATCCATGAGATGGCCACGCCCCACTCCATGGACATCCTGCTCGAGAAGGCGCCGCCGGGCCTGTTTGATTTCAACGGGCGCGGCGATCCGACGCCGGCCGACGTGGCCGTTGTCGCCTGGCTCCGGGACCGCACCTTCCTCGAGGAAAGGCACTCCGAGCGGTTCCTCGAGCGCTCGAAGACCTTCGTCTCCTACCAGGGGGCCTCCCGCAAGCCCAAGGCGGCACCGGCCCTGACCGACGAGATCCGGAGTGCCATCGAAGCGGATTTGGACGACTGGTTCAAAGAGAAGCGTCGCGGGCGCGGTAGCCGTGTATTCGCGCATTCCCGCGACGGCGAAGTGTGGTTCCTGGTCCGGCACGGCGATCCGATCCGGCGGGAAGGCACCTACGACGATGGCAAGGCCGACAGCGTCTACTTCCGGCCCGAGAAGTACGATGTTCTTATCTACTCTGGCGAGTTCGGCCGGTTCGCCGTCCATGCGGGGACGCAAGGCGAGAAGGCGCTGTACAAGCGAACTTTCGGGAAGCATCTCTTTGGTGACGAGAACTACTTCGGTGAAGGTGCCATCTTCACGCTCGACCCCCTGCGCGAAAGAGGTGAAGCGGCTCTGGACTCCAGCAGCGTCTCGGGCATCCAGTGGATCAAGCTCAAGGAGCTCGAGATGTTCCATGGCGCCCTGAGCGTGACCTACACAGCTTCCGATCTGTTCCGCGAACTCGGGGAGCGCGCCGAGGACGTTTTGTCCTCGGGTTTCCTCGGCCGGGCGAGTTTTGCGGTGAAATTCAGCGATTCGCGCACGCCCCGAGTTCTGAACCTGCGGCCACCGGCAGGCTCCGGCTACACGCGTGACAGCGATCGCCTGATGATAGAGGCGTGGATGCGGAACCAAGGATTCTTGCTGGCGGAGTCGGCTGATGGCGAAGCTTCGGAAACTTTGGTCGGCGCTTGAAGCTCCCTGTAGCGTTGCCGGAGTCCGAGCGGAACTGAAACAGATTCTGGGCGAGGAGCTGGCTTTCGCAGAGCCGTTCCTGCGTCGCCTGCCGGATCCCTCCCAGACTTACCCGTGCCCGCAGATTGGCTGGCGCGGGTGCCCGCGCCGAGTCATTACCCATCCAGACGGCAGGATCGTCGCAGCCTGCGGGTGCGATCCGCCGGAATGTGAGACGCTTTCCTTGCGCCCGCAGGATGTTGTCCGTTACGAGCTCGATGTGGGCCTGCTCTGCAAGTTCCTGGGGCGAGCGCTGGGTTTCGCCGTCTCGGCGACAAGACTTGCTGGCAAACGTAGCGTCTGGAACGCTGGCTTGATCAGGGTCGACGGGATTACTCGCTTGCCCGTCTGGTTAATTCTGGCAGCCTCACGCGCCGAATTGCGTAATACCATGGACAGTCTTTTGGCAACCTACGAGGGCCCTTTTGTCGCCTTGGTTCCGACCCTGCGGTTCGTGGATGCGTCGCTGGAAGGGGACCTGCGGCGCCGCAAAGCTCGGCTCATTGCATTGCAAGACGCGGTGGTCATTGATAACGGAAAACTCTCGGCCCCTCGCGACTTGCCGGGTCTGCTCGGAGCCGCGGCTCAAGGAGAGGTACCAGCCAAGCCCAAGCGCCGTTATCGGGCTCCTCGATCGATCGGGAGCGAGGAAGCTGTCCAAGCCGTTCAGTCCTATATGAGGGCAAGAGGCTGGAGCATAACCGTGTTTGCCAACCAGTGTGGCACCACCGGTCGCGCTGTGCATAAGTTCTTCAAAACCCACGAGATCCGGCGTTCCCTATTTGAAGCCATGGCCAATCAAATCGGTGTGACCGTTGAGGAACTCCTCCACGGAGAACTCCCACCTAAGTACCGCCGTTAGCCTCTCGGCCAACCTCAAAGTTGCAGTTTTTCTTCCGGTTTTCTTCAGTCTAGCCTCGTATCGGAATCGACCAACTGCGGGCATTCTCGATGTAGACGCTGGCGGATGAATCCAGCGTTGAGCATCGACATGACGCCCGCTCTACCACAAAGACTCCTCAACGAACATGAAGTGGCGCAGACCTGCGCAATCAGCGTTGCGACGATCCGAAAGTGGCGCACCCTGCGGCGCGGGCCGCGCTTCCTGAAGATCGGGCACCTGGTTCGTTACCGGCCTGAAGACGTCCTCGCTTGGCTCGAACAACGGCCCGTCATTGAGTGCGAGGGCGCGGAGGTGGCGGGATGAGGACAGGTACCCCGACGTCCACGCGCGACCTGCGCCCTTCGGATCGCTGCTTCCTCGCCGCAATGCAGCAGCTCGGCTTCGGCCGGTTCGAATTCCTCCAAGTCCGGAACGGCGAGCTGGTTCTGGATCCCTGGCCCACGGTCGTGCGGGAGGTCAAGTTCGGCACCTCCGACCCGGCGACCGCCAAGCCATTCCCCGAAGAGTTCGAGTTGAAGCGGAAGGTGGTCGAGTTCTTCGAGTACGTGCGTTCGGTGGAGGCTGGCGAGATTCGAACCCTCGAGGTCAAGCACGGTCTGCCGTTCTCGATGGAGATCGAACTCTCGCCGGTGAGGAGCGGAGGCCGCCGCCATGCCTGAGACCAGTTTCGAGAAAGCCTATCCCTTGGCGCGGCGGGCCGCCCAGGTGCGGGCGATCGCCGCTGTCGCTTCCGGCCGGGCACGAGCGGCTGACCGCGAAGACCTGGAGCAGGAGGCCCTGCTACGGATCTGGCAAGCTCTGCCCCGGTACGATCCCTCCAAGGGTTCGCTTGGCACGTTCATCGAGCGGGTAGCCGAAAGCCGCTTCCGGTCCCTGCTGCGATCGCGCCGCCACTCGGTCACGATCGAACCGTTGGACGGCATGCGTCCAGCCAGTGCCGACGGCATCCCGATGGTAGAGTTCCGCACGGACTTCGAGCGCCTCCTGCGGCTAGTTGGCGGCCCCGAGCGCCGTTTGGCCTCGCTGCTTACCGTGCACAGCGCCAGCGAGGCCGGCCGCATCCTGGGCGTGGCCCGCTCCACCGTCTACCGGCGGATCGAGCGCCTGCGGGCCGCGCTGCTGGCCGCCGGATACGGACCTTCCGGTTGTCCAGGAGGTAAGCGATGAAGCACAATCCTGAGATCCTCGAGATCCCCTGTGAGGAGGTCCGGATCGGCGAGCGCATTCGCCAGGACCTAGGTGACCTCGACCAACTGGCCCGAAGCATCGCCGAAGAAGGGCTTCTGCAACCGATCGGGATCACCGAAGACGCTCTGCTGGTCTTCGGCGAGCGGCGCCTGCGGGCCGTCCGCGACATTCTGGGCTGGCCCACCATCCCGGCGCGCGTCGTTCGCGTCTCCAGCATTCTGGCCGGCGAATACGCGGAAAACGAAGTTCGCAAGAACTTCACGCCGAGCGAGCGGGTAGCCATCGGCAAGGCACTGGAAGCGGAGATCGGCAAGAGGCAGGGACAAAGATCGGATCGAGAACTTCCGCGCAATTGCGCGGAAGTTGCATCAGGGCTGGAAACCCGGCAGATTGTGGCCGCTAAAGCCGGCTTCCCCAGCAAGGACACCTATGAGCGCGCCAAGAAAGTAGTCGAGAAAGCGGTCGACGAGGTCATCGCGCAGATGGACGCCGGTGATCTATCCATCAGCGCCGCCGCCCTGATCGCCGACCAGCCTCCGGAACGGCAGATCGAAATCGCCCAACTCCCCAAGGAGGAAAAGAAAGCAGAGGTTCGGAATCTGCGCCGCCAGGACTTGCCCACCCCGGCCCAAGCGCGGCGCCAAGCCTTGGAAACCGGCCTGGCCATCCTCGACCGCAATCTGAACTGCCAGTTACCCACGCCGGAGTCGCAGCGGCCCATCGTGGAGCGCAACTACGCGGCCATGGCGGTTCTGGACGGAGTGCGCGCCATCGCCGCGTGTCCCTATCCGGCCTCTGCCATCGCCGCCGCCATCCGGAGCCTCGACACGCCCGACGTGGACTTTGCCGGGGCATGCCCCAAAGCGGCTGCCTTCCTTGAAGCCATCAACCAGGAGATCGAACGCCATGAGAGCAAGCAAGCGAACTGAACTCAACGAAGCCATCCGTGAGACCATCGCCCAATTCTGCGCGGCAGGGCGGCGCTTCCTGAACCGCGACATCGTCGACGCCGTGATCGACCAGCACGGGGAACTGTTCGGCGAATTGGGCCGCCAGCTCGCGCGGGAAAAGCTGTTCGACCTCACGCGCCGGGTCATGAAGACGGCCACTGAAGTTACCGAGCACGAGGCGCGATTGCAACTGGGCCTGGATTTTCCCGACTTTGACATGCCGAAGCTGATCGCCGTGCCGGTCAACATCACCAATCCGCTGAACGGCGACTGCGAGTGGGTGCCGGTGCTCGAAGCCACGGTCGCGGACCTGGACGCCAATCTGTGGATGCTGGATGCACAGATCGCCGCGGATCAACGCCGGCGCCACCACATCGCCCTGCTGCGCCAGCGGATGGTGGCTTTGGTCGGAGAAGAATCGACGCTGACCGTGGCGCAGGCGGCGCTGACGCGGGAGCTCCAACTCGCATGAAGCAGACCGGCACCAGTCACCGCACGATTGTTCAGATGCCCGCCGGCGTGCGCCGCCAGATCGTGCGCCAACTGCGCGAGGCCACCGAACTGCCCACCACCGCCGAGGCGCGGCGCATGGCGCGCGAAACGGGCATGCTTGTGGCCGACCGCACCGGAAGGTACCGCTCAGGCCTCTCGGACGAAGACCGCAAGGCGCTCAAGCAAGATCTGGATGCGATCTGGGAGGTGACCCGCGCCGTCCTGGCGCTGGCCGATACCGCGCTCGATCCGGTCGAGCTGGCCTCGCGGCTTGAGTATTGGCACTGCCCGGACATCCGGGCCAAATCGCCGGTCGCGCTGGACTGGCTCCGTCACTTTGAAGAGGCAATTCGTGAAAACACGCAGATTTCATGAATCGGAACTTTCGCGCCGGATTGACGAGGTCATCCTGGCGCACCTGGAGACCCGTGAGCCCACGGCCGAGGCGATTGCGCTACTCGCGCCGAGAGGTCGGGCGGCGTGAGAGGCCCCATGGTAGCAATGACGCCGGCCCTGCTTCGCACGACCCCCTGGCGGCACCAGCAAGAGGCGGTGGAGTTTGTGCGCCGGCTGTGGGCCTCAGGCCGCCGCGGCGCCTTGATCTCAGCGGCCATGGGCACAGGCAAGAGCGCCATGGCCATCTACATCGCCCTCGACCACGGCTTTGAGCGCATCCTCATCCTCTGCCCGCTGCGCGTGGTGCAGGTCTGGAAACCGCAGTTTGAGCTGCACTCGGCTGTTCCGTTCGTGGTCGTGCCGCTTGACGACTCCTTCGCCAGCGTGCGGGCCAAGCGCGATGAGGCCCAGTGGCAGATCGAGCTCGCCCGGGCGCGGAACCTCCCGGTGGCGATCGTCACCAACTACGAGTCCTGTTGGCGCTCCCCGTTCGGTGAATGGGCGCTCCGGCAGAAGTGGGATCTGGTGGTGGCCGACGAGCTACACCGCCTGAAGGGCCCCGGTGGAAAGGCCAGCCGCTACGTCGCCAGGCTCGGTCAAGTGGCCCGGTTCAAGCTGGGCCTTTCGGGCACGCCCATGCCGCACTCGCCGCTCGATGTCTACGCCTACTTCCGCTTCCTCGACCCGATGATCTTCGGTTGGAGTTTCCACAAGTTCCGCCAGCGCTACGCCGTCATGGGCGGCTACCAGAACCACCAGGTCGTCGGCTACCGGAACCTCGAGGAGCTGAACCAGAAGTTCTACTCGATCACCTTCCCCTGCGGCAAGGAGGTGCTGGATCTGCCGCCCGAGGTCCATGTGACCTACACCTGCCGGCTGGGCGCGGAGGCGCTGCGGGTGTACCGATCGCTCGAGCGGGATCTCATTGCCGAGGTCGCCTCCGGCGAGATCACCGCCGCCAACGCGCTGGTGAGACTTCTGCGGCTCCAGCAGATCACGGGCGGCTTCATCCGCACCGACGACGGCGAGGATATTCAGATTGACTCGGCCAAGATGAACCTACTGCGCGATGTCTTCGAGGATCTCGATCTCGAAGAACCCGTCGTGGTCTTCTGCCGCTTCCACCGCGATCTCGAAGCCGTAAACCGCGTCGCTGACGAAAGCGGGCGCCGGTGCCTCGAGCTTTCCGGCCGCCTCGACGAACTCCAGCGCTGGCAGGCCGGCGAGGCGGCGGTGCTGGCCGCCCAGATCGATTCGGGCGGCTTGGGCGTAGACCTGACCCGGGCTCGCTACGCCATCTACTACTCGCTCGGTTTCTCGCTCGGCTCTTACGAGCAGAGCCTAGCCCGCGTCCACCGGCCCGGCCAGAGACGGCCGGTCGAGTACATCCACCTTCTCGCCGAGGGCACGGTGGATGAGAAGGTCATGGCGGCGCTGGCCCGGCGCGCGGACGTCGTCAACACGGTTCTTGAACACCTGAAAGGACAACTATGAACACCGACGAACTCAAACGCTTCGTGGCACTCGAAGAGCGCCGCCGCGCGCTCGAAGCCGAGATCGACACCCTCAAGGCCGAGGCCGCCGAACTCGAGCAGCGGCTGCTCGCGCAGTTCGAGCAGAGCGGCATGGAGCGCGTGGCGATCGACGGCCGCACCGTCTATGTCGAGCGCAAGCTCTGGGCCAAGGCCAAGGACGGTGACAAGGCCGCCGTGTGCAAGGCGCTCAAGCGCTGCCGCCTCGGCGACTACGTCGAGGAGACCTTCAACACCAATTCTTTAAGCGCCTACGTCCGGGAACTGGACCGCGAGGGGCGGCCCTTGCCGCCCACGCTGGCCGCGGTTCTGGACGTGAGCGAGGTTTTCAAACTCAGAACCAGGAGAAGCTAACCATGGCCAAGGAACTCATGAAAAAGGAAACCGCCTTCGTGATCTTCCACACGAAGCTCGAGCAGATCCGCGAAGCGATGGAAGCCAACGTCGGCGACGGCGGCCTGACGGCCGGCGATTTCGACCACATCAAGGTACCCGCCGGGGGCGGCACCGCCTGGACCATCCAGGGCCTCGACGGCGAAGAGATCCTCAAGGAGGTCGCCGGCATCGTCGTGGCCTGGCGGGACACCCGCGCTTACTGGAGCGTGCCGATGGAGCAGTCCGACGGCAGCACGCCGCCGGATTGCTACTCGCTCGATGCGCGCACCGGCACCGGCAAGCCCGGCGGCGACTGCCACAAGTGCCCCCTAGCGCAGTTCGGCAGCGACGCCGGCGGCCCCGGTCAGGCCTGCAAGCTGGTGCGCCAGCTCTTCCTCATCCGCGAGGAGAACCTGCTGCCGGAGATCGTGAATCTGCCGCCCAGCTCAATCAAGCCCGCCCGCCAGTACTTTCTGCGGCTGGCCTCGAAAGGCGTGCCCTGCTACAGCGTCATCACCAGGATCGGCCTTGAGAAGACCAAGAACGCCCAGGGCATTGTCTACTCGAGGGCGACCTTCGCCTCGGGTGGGCGCCTGTCGGCCGAGCAGGCGCGGCGCGCCAAAGAGTACGCCGCCATGATCGAGCCGTTCCTGAAGGCGGCGCCGGTGGTGCCGTTGCAACGCGAGGTCGCCGAAGCCCAAGGCGAGGTCATCTGAGCGGGGCGCAGGGATGGGAGCGGACGCCCATTCGATCCGGCAGTTCTTTGCGCGTCTTCACGGTCCGGAGCCCACCGGCTGGCTGATCGTCTGGACCCGGCAGGACAAAGCTAGCTGCGCCTTCGAGCTTGCCCGCGAGGGCGAACTCGAGCGCGCGGTCGAGTACTGCCGCGAGCGAGCTGACGCAGCTGACGTTTATGCCGGCGTCGGGCTTCAGGCGGCGAAGCCGGCCAAGGGCCGTGGTGGCGAAGAAGGCGTCCGCTCCATACCGGGTCTGTGGGCTGACATCGACATCGGCGGCGAGGCGCACCGGTCCCAGAACCTGCCGCCTTCGGAAGAGGCGGCGCTCGGCCTCGTCCAGGCCGCGGGGCTGCGCCCGTCGATCCTGGTCCGCAGCGGGTTCGGGCTTCAGGTCTACTGGCTGTTCAAGGAGCCGCTGATCATCGACTCGGATGAGGACCGCGGCCGTGCCAAGTCGTTCTCGGTGCGGTTCCAGCTCCTGCTGCGCCAGATGGCGAAGGCCCGCGGCTGGACGATCGATCCCACCGCGGACCTCTGCCGCCTGCTGCGCGTGCCGGGCACGTTCAACCGCAAGCTCCCGGACGATATGCGGCTCGTCACGGCCGAGTACTCAGAGGCGGCCTACTCGCTGGACGACTTCGAGGAGATCCTGACCGGGATCGAAGAGCCGGTCGAAGGACCGGCGCCGGCAGCCGCTTGCGATCTGCCGCCCGCCAAGCTGCCCGCGATCCTCGCAGGTTGCGTCTGGATGCGGCACTGTCGGGATGATGCGGCAACGCTGCCCGAGCCCGAGTGGTACCGCATGCTCACCGTCATCGCCCGCTGCGAGGATGCCGAGCGCTGGGCGCACCAGCTGAGCAAACCCTATCCGAACTACAGCTACGCGGAGACCAAGGCGAAGCTCAAGCAGGCCTCACGTGATGAGATCGCGCCCGTCACCTGCGCCTACGTCCAGAACGGACTCGGAGGCCACCGCTACTGCTCCGCCTGCCTGTTCCGCGGCCAGGTGAACTCACCCATCACCATCGGAAGGCTGGAGGCTCCGCGACCCTCTGCTCAAGTGTCAGTTCCCCCACCCTCGATCTTCGAGAAGCTCGCTCCCTATCCGACCCCGCTCGGCGACGACGCCTACTACGGCCTCGCCGGGCGCTTCGTGCTCCTGGTAGAGCCGCACACCGAGGCCGATCCCTCCTTCTTGCTGATTCAGTTCCTGGTCTACGCGGGCAACATCCTGGGTCGCCGGGCGTTTGTCTGGGCCGGCGCCGACCGCCACTACGCGAACCTTTTCCTGTGCGGCGTGGGGCCGACTTCAGCAGGCCGGAAAGGCTCAGCGGCAGCCCCCATCCAGTTGTTCTTCAAAGATATCGATGAAGAGTGGGTGCGCGCGATTCAGTCCGGGCTGTCCTCGGGGGAGGGACTGATCTGGGCGGTGCGTGACCCCATTTACCGCCGCGAGAAGGTCAGCCAGGGCAAGGGCAAACCCGCCGAGTATCAGGAGGTATTGGTCGATCCGGGCGTCGAGGACAAGCGCTTGCTGGTGCAGCAGTCGGAGTTCTTTGGCGCCCTCCAGGTGATGCGCCGGCAAGGCAACACCCTGTCGCCCGTGATCCGCGACGCCTTCGACAAGGGGCACCTCAACAGCATGGTCAAAAACAGCCCGGCCAAGGCCACTAACGCCCACATCAGCATCGTGGGCAACATCACCAAGGAGGAACTGCTGCGCGGCTTACTGGCCGAGGAGATGGATAACGGCTTCGCCAATCGCTTCCTGTGGGCCTGCTCGCGGCGCTCCAAGTGCCTGCCCGAGGGAGGGCGGATGTGGCAGGTCATTGAGAGTGAAGCCTGGCGCGAGCTCCAACGAGACTTCAACCGGATCCACTACCAGATCGAAGGGCCGGTGCGGCGGGACGCCGAAGCCTCCGACATCTGGGGCTTTGACGACCGCCCTGACATGGGCGTCTACCGCGAGCTGACCCGCGAACGGCACGGCATGTACGGGGCCTGCACGGCCCGCGCCGCGGCCCTCACGCTCCGGCTGTCGCTCATCTACGCCCTGCTGGACGGATCGCGCGAGATCCGCCGCGAGCACCTGCTGGCCGCCCTGGAAGTGTGGCGGTACTGCGACGACTCGGCCCGCTACATCTTCGGCGACATGCTGGGCGACCCGACGGCGGACGAGATCCTTCGGGCGTTGCGGGCCAGCGCGGCCGGACTTACCCGCAGCGAGATCAACGGGCTGTTCGATCGCAATAAGCCCAGCAGCGAGATCAACCGAGCTTTGCTGGTGCTGCATAACAGTGGACGCGCTCGGTTCGAGCGGGTTCAGACAAAGGGCCGTCCCGCTGAGCGCTGGTTTGCCGTATGGAAGGAGGCCCAAGTTGGGTGATAGACCTTTTTTCGTTAATGGGTCCGCCTTTTCTCGTACAGTAAGTTCTCTGTTCTCAGCTTATATCGTTTTATTCGTATATTTCGTATACGCGTGCGGGAGAGAGACGGGGTCATAGAGGCGTGGGCCTCTGAGCGCACAGAGGTAGTGTTACGAAAAAGACGAAATATACGAAATACACTGAAAACACAAGACTTACGGTACGAACAAAGTTGGGAGGGATTACGAAAAAACATCCCAGGAGCGGGAGCACAATCGTGAGAGGGAAGAAACTAAGCCTGGGCGAGCATCGGAAGCTGGCGGCCAGCCTCCACTCCATCCGTCGGGGCATCTGCGAGATTTCCAATACCATCAGCAGCCTGTCGGTTGCCCACCCGGGTCGGGCAAAAAGTGTCGGGCGCAGAATTGAAACTGCGAGAAGACAAGAGCGAACTCAAGGCGGTCCTGTTCCGCGATCACCCGGCAGAGGGCATCCTCGAGATCCACAACGGGCGCCACGAGGGCCGAAAGGGGCGCATGGACGTTGAACAGGTTTGGGAGCGCCTGCTGGCGCAGGGCGTCTCTGTCTGGCTGGGCCACGACGGCAGTCTTCGCATCGACAGTGATGCGCCGCCAGAGCTGAAGGATCTGGTGCGGCAGCACAAGGCTGAGGTCATTGCTGTGCTGAAGGCGCAGGCCGTGATGAACCGCTCGGGCGTGTGCCTCGTACGGTTGCCACTGGGCGGTTTTGCGCTAGCGAAGCCGCCCGGCTCGTTGCCGGAAGAAGTCGTTGCGGCAATCAGAACCCTACGCCTGGACCACCTGCCGCTCGTCCACAACGACGAGGGCGGTCACTGGATGCCCTATGAGGAATGGCGCCGCCGGCAGCCCTTGTGTGATCCAAAGGAGCTTGAGCAGTGGCGCAAGGAGCGGAAGGCGCAAGAACAAGCCCGGCTCCGACGCGGGGGGCGCAAGTCGGCATGAGGCCCGCCAGCGAGAAAGCGATCGTCAAGGCGATCCTGGCGTACTTGAACGGCCTGCCTGGTTGCGTCGCCCGCAAGCGCTGGGGTGGCGGCTACGGTGTCGCCGGCGATCCGGACATCACCGGCTGCATCCGCGGCCGGCACTTCGAATTCGAGGTCAAGCGCCCGGGCCAGAGGCCCACGGCGCTTCAGACGCGCAGGCTCGAGGAGTGGCGGCGGGCCGGGGCGGTGGTGGCGGTAGTAAATAGCCCCGCGCAGGTGCGAGCGCTTCTTGCCGAAGAGGGGCTTACGGAAAAATGATCACCGGCTTCGGACACTTCGGCGATCCTGGGCGTATATAGTAAGCGAGATCGGTTCGACGGGCGAGCGCAGGGCGCATCCTCCGAAGGATTCCTCCCAAGACAACCTGAGCGAGCGATGGGACGCTCGTAAAACTCCTTCCCTCCAGTTCTCGGAGGTGAAGTGTCCTTGGCCACCGACAAACCCATCCCCTACTACGCTGCCGATGGAACATCGCGCGGGTTTCGCTCGCCGGCGTGCGCCCGGCGGTTGCTTGATGCCGGCCTCGTGACCGCCGTCTACGGGCGCAAAGGGCATCTCAGAGCGATCTTTGCGCGGCAGCAAGACGGCGCTTCGGCGGTGCGTGAACAGCTTCCCTTCGGCACCCGCTACAGCTTTCGGGAGCACCTCGACAACGGCTACCTGTGCTGGCGGCTGCGGCGGCTGGGCCGCGGCGACGAGTTGCGGCCGATCTTTTTGCAAGTGGTGAGGGAATGCTTGGTGCCGAGATGAAGCGCTCGCGCAGGGCCGCCTTGGGCGGCAAGTGGGTGGCGATTGAGCGCGGCCTGTTCAAGCGCTGGCGCGGGTGGCCGTTCCGGTGGCCGAAGCCCGGATCGGGTCTGCGGAAGAGCCTCGCCGTGGCGGAGGGGTCGCCGCAGTTGAAGGCTTGTGCTGTGCTGTCGGCTGCGGCGGCTGGAAAGCTAGCACCATCAGAAGCAGGAATGAAGAAACGGAGTTTCGTCATAGGCTCTGCTAATGCAGTATTTTCTGCGGAAATGGAATAACTGGCGCAATATCAACTGATTGTGGGTCCTTCCCCGGGCCGCGAGGCGGCGGGTGAGCTGGATTGCACGCTGTGGCCAGGATCTGGCGCAAAAACTGGTCAACACAACGCAGCAGCAGTCAACACGATGGCCGTGAAGGCGAACACCGGCCTGATGACACAGGCCGAGTACGCGCGCTACCGCAAGGTTCACCGCTCCTACATCAATCGCTTAGCCAAGCGCGGGATTCTCGTGCTGCGCGGCAAGCTGGTCGATGTCGCCGCCAGCGACGCCGTGCTGGATGACCGCCCGGTGGACGTCGAGCCAAGCCCGCCGGTCAACACTGGTCAACAGCGGCCGTTGGCGGAAGGAATCGTCGCCGCGCCTTCCAGCTTTGCCCAGGCGCGCACGGCGGAGATGATCTACAAGGCCAAATTGCGCAAGCTCGAGTTTGAGACCAAGTCGGGCAAGCTGGTGGGGACCGACGAGGTCAAGGCGCAGTGGTTCCGGCTGGCCCGGCAGGTCCGCGACAAGCTGCTGGCGGTGCCTGCGAAGCTGGCGCCGCAGCTAGCGGCGCTGACAGACGTCCGGCAAGTTCGCGAATTGCTCGACGGCGAGATCGAAGGGATCTTGAAGGGCCTCCAAGATGACATCCGCTACCGGCGTGCTTGAGGAGTGCATTGAGCAGGTGGTTGCGGCCCTCGAGCCGCCCCCGCGGCAGACGGTCTCCGAGTGGGCCGATCAAAACCGCTGGTTGTCCTCGGAGGCCTCGGCCGAACCTGGCCCTTGGCGCACCGAGCGGGCGCCATACCAGCGGGCCATCTTGGACGCGTTGGGCCCCAACAGCCCTTACGAGCGCGTGGTCATGATGGCGGCCAGCCAGACGGGAAAGAGTGAATGTTTACTCTGCCTGGTTGGTTATGTCATCGACCGCGATCCGGGGCCGATGCTGGTGGTGCTGCCGCGGGTCGAAGACGGCGAGGCCTGGAGCAAGGACCGGCTGGCGCCGATGCTGCGCCATACGCCGTGCTTGAGGGGCAAGGTGGCCGACGTCCGAACCCGGGATTCGAACAATCGCATCCTGCACAAGCAGTTTCAAGGCGGCTCGATTACGATTGCCGGCGCGAACTCACCGGCCGGGCTGGCCATGCGCCCGATCCGCTACGTGCTGCTCGACGAGGTGGACCGCTATCCGGCCTCGGCGGGAACGGAGGGTGATCCGGTGGCCCTGGCCATCAAGCGCTCGGCCACCTGGTGGAACCGTAAGATCCTGCTGGTTTCAACGCCCACCGTCAAGGGCGCCAGCCGCATCGAGAGCTGGTGGCTGCGCAGCAATCAATCGAGTTACTGGGTGCCGTGCCCGGCGTGCGGCGCCTCCCAGGTGCTCGTCTGGCCGAACCTCGAGTGGCCCGAGGGGCGACCGGAAGAGGCGCAGTACCGTTGCGCACACTGTGGCGTGTTGATTCCGCCGCACCGCAAGGCGTGGATGCTGGCGCACGGGGAGTGGCGGGCGGCGAACCCGAAGTCCAAGATCGCCGGGTTCTGGATCAGCCAGCTCTACTCGCCGTGGAAGGAGTGGCCGGAGACGGCGGCCGAGTTTCTGGAGGCCAAGCACGGCGGGCCGGAGATGCTGCGTGCCTTCATCAACACCGCGCTCGGTGAGCTCTGGGATGACGAGGCCGAGACCAGCGTCGAGGTGGCGACGCTGCTCGAGCGGCGCGAGTCTTTCGGAGCCCACCTTCCGGCCGGTGTGGCCGTGCTGACCGCCGGGGTGGATCTTCAGGTAGATCGGGCCGAGGTGGAGCTGGTGGGCTGGGGACGCGGCGAGGAGTCGTGGTCGATCGAGTACCGCGTGTTTCCGGGCGATCCCAGCGCGCCGGATCTGTGGCGCGCGCTCGATGAGTACCTCAAGCGAGAGTGGCTGCACGAGTACGGCATTAAGGTGCCGGTGGCTGCCTGCGCGATCGACTCGGGCTTCCACACCCAGGCGGTGTATGACTTTTGTCGCACGCGCTACCACCGGCGGATCTTCGCCATCAAGGGCAAGAGCGGCCCGCTGCCGGTCTGGCCGAAGCGGCCGAGCCGCAGCGCGCTGGGCCGAACGCCGCTGTGGATCGTGGGCGTGGATAGTGCGAAGAGCGTGATTTACAGCCGGCTCAAGATCGAGCAGCCTGGGCCGGGCTGCGCGCACTTTCCTCGGGAGCGCAGCGAGGAGTTCTTCGAGCAGTTGCTCTCGGAGGCGTTGGTTACGTCGTACTCCCGCGGCGTACCGGTGCGGGAGTGGCGGCGCAAGAAGGGGGTGCGCGGCGAGGCGCTGGATGCGCGGGTGTACGCCTACGCGGCGCTGTGCGGACTGGTGTCGATGGGCCTGCGGCTGGATGCCGAGGCCGACCGGATCGCGGCGCTTGCGCCGGCGGCGGAGGGCGAGGAGCAGATGGCGGCGCCCGCGGCAGCGGTGCGCAAGGTGCTGCGCAGCCGCTGGCTGGAGTCCGGAACGCGCAGCCTGTAAGAGGGTCGCCGTGGAAAACCGCGAGTTTCTTCAAGCACGCTCGTTCGGCAAGATTGCCGTCGCGATGCCGGGCACGCCTGTGCCCATCACGACGGACACGAATCTGCGCGTGGCCAAGCTGCGATTCGCCGTGGTCGTGGGTGAGACCGGGCGCGTGTTCCTGGGCGTGGCCGGCATGAACAAAGCCACCGGCGCCGGGGTGATCAAGGAGTTCTGGCCTACGGGCGCTGGGGGCGGGATTGCCGACGAGTTGGTTCTGGAGTCGCCCGCCGGTGACCTGCTGCGGCCCGCCGACTACTACGTGGACGCCAACAACGCGGGCGAGGGGCTGATCGTTGCCTACTGGGTCTGGGTCCCGCACTGGGCCTCATGATTCGCGAACTACGGATCTACCTGCGGCTGCGGCCGCTGGTGGAACGATTCAAGGAGCTTAGCAAGATGAAGTTCTCTGTCAACGTTGCGATTCAGATGCTGGCGCTGGTGGCGCAGGGCATCAATGCTACCGAGGAGCTGCTGCCTGGGCGCGGCAAGTTCTGGGCCATGGTGGTGCTGTCGGCGGTGCAAGGCGTGACCGCTGTGCTGGCCCACTTCGCCAACCCGGACGGCACGCCGGCCCAGGCGCCCTACGTCAAGAAGTGAAGCTGGATCTCCAGATCGAACGCTGGCCGGTGGAGCGGCTGATCCCGTTCGCCCGCAATCCGCGCACGCACACCGACGAGCAGGTGGCGCAGATTGCGGCGTCGATCGTGGAGTTTGGCTGGACAAATCCAGTTCTGGTCGGCGCCGATGGCGTGATCATCGCCGGCCACGCGCGCGTCCTGGCCGCTCGCAAGCTGGGCCTTCAGGAAGTGCCGGTCATCGTGCTCGATCACCTGACGGAGGCGCAGCGGCGCGCCCTGGTGATTGCCGACAATAAGCTGGCGCTGAACGCCGGCTGGGACGAGGAGCTGCTGCGCGGGCTGCTCAGTGAGCTGCGTGAGGAGGAGTTCGACGTCGAGCTGGTCGGCTTCTCGGACGAAGAGCTCAATGCCCTGCTGGCGGAGGTGCCCGCGCTTGCCGAAGGCCTCACCGACGAGGACGCCGTGCCCGAGCCGCTCGAGGAGCCGGTCTCGCGGCGCGGGGATCTGTGGATCCTGGGCAACCACCGGCTGCTGTGCGGGGACTCGGCCGTGAAGGAAGACGTCGATCGGTTGGTCGAAGGCGGGCCGGTCGATCTGGTCAACACCGATCCGCCCTACAACGTGCGGGTGGAGCCGCGCTCGAACAACGCCATCGCGGCCGGGTTGTCTTCGTTCGGCGGCCTTCAGCATCACCAGAGCTTCGACCTGCACCGGGGCGTTTCGAAGGCCCGGCGCACTACCCGGAAGCTGCGGCCCAAAGACCGGGCACTCGAAAACGACTTCCTGAAGGAAGCCGACTACGACGTCCTGCTGCGGCAGTGGTTCGGCAACCTGGCGGCGGTGCTCAAGCCTGGCGGAGCCTTCTACATCTGGGGCGGCTATGCCAACTGCGCCAACTATCCGCCGGCGCTGGCCGACTGTGGGCTGTACTTCTCGCAGGCCATCATCTGGGTCAAGGAACACCCCGTGCTGACGCGCAAGGATTTCATGGGGAACCATGAGTGGTGCTTCTATGGCTGGCGCGAAGGGGCGGCCCACTGGTTCAACCCGGAGATCAAGAACGCCACCGACGTGTGGAGTGTCAAGAAGGTCAACCCGGCGGCGATGGTGCACCTGACCGAGAAGCCGGTGGAGC
>JBBIJF010000004.1:0-197557 GCA_037446115.1 Acidobacteriota bacterium
GCGGGTTCTTCTTCGACAATACCCGCGTGATCGCCGCCGTCAGCGTCGTCTTGCCGTGATCAATGTGCCCGATCGTCCCTACGTTGACGTGCGGCTTGCTGCGATCGAATTTCTCCTTGGCCATAGTGATGGACTCTCCTGTTTCTCCTGATTAGCTGGGAACCCTTCCCTGCACCCGGCTGATGATTTCTTCGGCGATCGGTCCGGGCACCTCCTCGTAGCGGCCGAAATGCATGGTGAAGCTGCCGCGCCCCTGGGTGCGCGAGCGCAATTCGGTGGCGTAGCCGAACATCTCGGCCAGCGGCACCAGCGCCTTGATGATCTGGGAGGTGCCGCGCAGTTCCATGCCTTCCAGGCGGCCCCGCCGCGCGTTGATGTCGCCGATCACGTCGCCCACGTACTCTTCCGGCACGACGACTTCCACGCTCATGACCGGCTCGAGCAGCACAGGCCTGGCCCGTTCGGCCGCCTGTTTGACCGCCATGGAGCCGGCGATCTTGAAGGCCATCTCCGAGGAATCCACTTCGTGATAGCTGCCGTCAAACAGCGTCACCCGCAGTCCCGACATGGGATAGCCGGCGAGCACGCCGCCCTCCAGAGCCTCCGAGACGCCCTTTTCCACCGCCGGGATGAATTCTTTGGGCACCACGCCGCCCACGATGGCGTTGACGAACTCGAAGCCCATGGGATCCGCCAGCGGCTCCACGCGCAGCTTCACATGGCCGTACTGGCCGCGCCCGCCCGTCTGCCGGATAAAGCGCCCTTCCGCCTCGGCTGCCGCGCGGATCGTTTCGCGGTAGGCCACTTGGGGCTTGCCCACGCTGGCCGCCACGCCGAACTCCCGCAGCATGCGGTCCACGACGATTTCCAGGTGCAGTTCCCCCATGCCGGCCAGAATGGTCTGCCCGGTTTCCGGGTCCGTGCTGACCTTCAGGGTCGGATCTTCCTGCGTCAGTTTGGCGATCGCCGTTCCGAGCTTCTCTTGATCCGCCTTGGTCTTGGGTTCGACGGCAAGCTGGATCACCGGAGCCGGAAACTCGATGGATTCGAGCACGATCGGTGCCCGCTCATCGCAGATGGTGTCGCCCGTGGTGACGCTCCGCAACCCCACCGCGCCCGCGATGTCGCCGGCAAAGACTTCGTCAATCTCCTCGCGCTTGTTGGCGTGCATGCGCACCAGACGGCCGATGCGCTCCTTGCGCCCTTTGGAAACGTTGTAGACCGTGTCGCCCGAACTGAGCTTGCCGGAGTACACGCGCAGGAACGCCAGCTGCCCCACAAACGGGTCCGTCATGATCTTGAAAACCAGAGCAGAGAACGGCTCGCTGTCGGAAGCACGGCGCACCAGAACTTTCTCGGGATCGTCCACGGCGCGGCCTTCCACCGGCGGGATGTCGGCCGGGGAGGGCAAGTAGTCCACGATGGCATCCAGCAGCTTCTGGATGCCTTTGTTCTTGAAGGCGCTGCCGCACAGCACCGGGAACAACTTCTGGGCGATCGTTGCCCGCCGCAGGCCCTGCCGCAGCTCCTCGTTACTGATGGGCTCGCCGTGGACGTACTTCTCAAAGAGAAGCTCATCGGTTTCCGCCACGGCTTCGACGAGTTTGTCGCGGTACTCCTGCGCCTGCTCCCGCAGCTCGGCCGGAATCTCCACGTCGTCGTACTTGGCCCCCAGGGTTTCATCCCGCCAGATGCGGGCGTTCATCTCGATCAGATCCACCACCCCGCGGAACTGCTCCTCCCGGCCGACCGGAATCTGGACGGCCACCGGCCGTGCATGGAGGCGGCGGATGATCGTCTCGATGGAGTGGAAGAAGTCCGCGCCCACGCGATCCATCTTGTTGATGAAGCAAATGCGGGGCACGCGGTATTTGTCCGCCTGGCGCCAGACGGTCTCCGATTGCGGCTGCACGCCCGCCACGGCATCGAAAACCGCGATGGCGCCGTCCAGCACGCGCAGGCTGCGCTCCACTTCCGCGGTGAAGTCCACGTGGCCGGGCGTGTCAATGATGTTGATGTGGTAGTCCCGCCACTCACAGTGCGTGGCGGCGGAGGTGATCGTGATGCCCCGCTCCTGTTCCTGCTCCATCCAGTCCATCACCGCCGTGCCTTCATGCACCTCGCCCAGCTTGTAGGTGCGGCCGGTGTAATAGAGGATGCGCTCGGTCGTAGTGGTCTTGCCGGCATCAATGTGCGCCATGATGCCGATGTTGCGCATCCGTTCGATGGGAACCGTACGGGGCATCGTTCCAATCACCACCGGTAGTGCGCAAAGGCCTTGTTGGCCTCCGCCATCCGGTGCACATCCTCTTTCTTCTTGATGGCGCCGCCGCGCATGTTGGCGGCATCCACGAGCTCATTGGCGAGCTTTTCCGGCATTCCCTTTTCAGGGCGCAGCCGGGCGTTTTGGATCAGCCAGCGGATCGCCAGGCTGGTGCGGCGGTTCTGCGGCACTTCGACAGGGACCTGATAGTTGGCCCCGCCCACGCGCCGGGTCTTCACCTCCAGCACCGGCTTGCAGTTCTCCACCGCCTTCTTGAACAGCTTCAGCGGATCCTCACCCGTGCGCTCCTGAATCCGGCTCATGGCCTCATAAAAGATCCGCTGGGAGACGGTCTTCTTGCCGTCCCACATCATGCAGTTGATGAACTTGGCCGCCAGCGTGGAGTTGTAAACCGGATCGGGCGCAATCTCCCGCGGCTCGGGTCTTCGTCGGCGTGGCATGGTTTTACGACTTCGGCCTCTTGGCGCCGTACTTGGACCGGCCTTGTCTGCGGTCCGCGACGCCGGCTGCATCCAGGGTGCCCCGGATGACGTGGTAGCGCACGCCCGGCAGATCCTTGACGCGCCCTCCGCGGATCAGCACCATGGAGTGCTCCTGCAGATTGTGCCCCACGCCCGGGATGTACGTGGTCACCTCGATGCCGTTGGTCAGCCGCACGCGCGCCACCTTGCGCAGCGCCGAGTTCGGCTTCTTCGGCGTGGTGGTGTACACCCGCGTGCACACACCCCGCTTTTGCGGACATCCCTGCAACGCCGGGCTCGCCGTCTTGTAACGCGGACGCTTCCGGCCCTTGCGCACGAGCTGATTAAACGTCGGCACCAGTTTTCCTCAGTCCCAAACTGGATCTGTTGTTCCAACCCCAGGCCGCAGTCCGCTGCGGCCCTTCCGAACACAGACGCGCCGTCTCCGGCGCCTCCATGTGATGTGCGAGGGTAACTCCGGACAAGCCCATGCTCCGGCGGCTTGCCGATCCGCCGGAACCTCGGGGCCGGCCCCCGCGCGAGCTGTCCGCCGACAACACTCACACGGGAGCTTGCAAGCTAACTCGCCAAACCTACCTCAGCATAGCTGAAACGTGCGGATGCTGTCAACGGGCCCCGCAACTTGCCCTCCCCCAGTTCTTGATGCCGGTCAGCGGAGGGCCGGGCGCCCCGGAAAAAGGCCCCGCAAACCGGCTTTTTCCTATCCAGGCACATGGTGACCCACCCCGGCTGCGCGCCTTCGGGTCGGAGACATCAACCCACCGCTCTCCGTGCGAACCTGAAAGACATGGAGGGCCTGCTGCCGGACGCCACCATCGAGGTCGGGGGCGATGCATCCCTCCTCGATGCAGCCATCGAAGCGGCGCCGGAGGCGCCCGCCGTCTTTCTGATCTGGCCGCGGGAGGGCAGTCCCTATCTGGCGCGAACCACGGCCCTGAAGCGCCGCCTCCGCCGCCTGCTCGGCGAGCGCGCCCAGCCGGGCCGGCTTCTCTATCTGCGCCCCTTGGCGCACCGGATCGAATACCGCCTCACCGCCTCCCGGCTGGAAACCAACCTCGTGCTCTACACGTGGGCGCGCCGGCACTTCCCCGAGACCTACGTCAGCCTGCTGAAGTTGCGCATGCCCCCTTACGTGAAGCTCATCCTTTCCAATCGCTTTCCCCGCTGTCAGATCACCAGGCGCCTGGGCGGCGCCCGCGCCCTCTATTACGGCCCCTTCCGTAATCGCGCCTCAGCCGAACAGTTCCAAAACCGCTTCCTCGATCTGTTCCAAATCCGCCGCTGTGAAGAAGATCTCGATCCCTCGCCGCAGCATCCGGGCTGCATCTACGGTGAAATGAACCTGTGCCTGCGGCCCTGTCAGGCCGCAGTCACCGAAGAGGAATACCGCAGCGAGGTGGCCCGCGTCATGGAATTCCTCATGACGGACGGCCGCTCGCTCCAGGCCAGCGTCACGCGCGCCCGGGACCGGCTGAGCGAAGAGCTGAACTTCGAGGAGGCCGCCCGCCAGCACCGGACGCTCGAAAAGATCGAGGAAACACTCAGACTCCGCGACGAGCTGGCGCGCGACGTCGAGCGCCTGCACGGCGTCGCCGTCACGCGCGCCACCGCACCCATGACGGTCCTGCTCTGGTTCTTGATTGCGGGAACCTGGCAGGCGCCGCGTCCGTTTCCGCTCCAACCGCCCGACGGCAGAAGCGTCTCCCTCGACTCCCGGTTGCGAGACCTTGCCGCTTCGCTCGCGCCCGAGAAGGCTACCCCGCGACAGCGGCAGGAACATCTGGCACTGCTGGCCCGCTGGTATTACTCGAGCTTTCGCGACGGCGAATGGATCCCCTTCGACAGCCTGGACGCCATTCCCTACCGGCGCCTCGTGCACGCCATATCGCGCCTGGCCCGCGCCGGGGAGGCGCCGCCGTCCGGAGCCGGCGCCTAACGCTTGCCCGCTGCCCAGTCCACGGCGTTCTTCAAGAGCTTGCGGTAGCCCGGATGAATGTGCGTCAAGCGATCGTGGCCGGGCTGAATGTATACCACGCGCGATTTCGAGTACGGACTCACCCAGGCCACCGGCCCGTCGCTCCGTGGATGATCCGTGCGCAGCAGCACCGTAACCTGCGCTGAAATCCACAGGCCCTTGTAGGTTTCGTCCCAAAGGTGCAGGCGCCCTACGCCGGCCACCACAGGGTGCTGCGCGGCCGGAGACACGAAAATCTCCTCATCATGCTTGTAGGTGGAAGCCGGGCGACCCGCCTCCGGCTTGAGCAAATACTTGCCGCCGACCAGCTCCTTCCAGTACCACTCCCAGTCGTTGTAGGCGGCGATGGCATGGTGTAACACGACGATCCCTTTGCCGCTTTCGGCAAAATCCCGAAGGTGCTTTCGCTCGACTTCGCCGATTTCCTGCGGCATGTCATAGAGCACCAGCACGTCGTAGCGCGGGCGCAAGTCCCTGCGATAGGCTTCGCGTTGGGACGCGGCGTGATCCCAGTTCAGGTCCGGATGGCCCTCAAAGAGCGTGTAAAACGAAGTGTCGTAATCGTGTCCCCCCGTGACGACGAGAACTCGCGTCCGCGCCCCCGAGGGGCGCGCCGGATCCACCCACGCCGGCAGGGTCACCGCACCCGTGGCGGCCCACTCCGCACCCCTCAGAAAAGTCGTGGCAAAGCCCGGTTCGAACATGGCGGCCAGATCGTGGCCGAGAGTGGAATGAAACACCCGGCCCTTGCCGTAGGCCACCGTCCACAGAATCGGCTCGTCCTTGCCTGTGCCGCCCATTTTCGGGTCATCGTAGGCCACGGCGAGCACGCGGGCCTCCGGCCGCATCCGCATGTTGTGGTACAGCTCGTCGGTGGCCCAGAATTCCGGCTCCATCCCTCGCGCCACCGGATGCTCCCGATCCGTGAAGCGCACCCGGAAGGAGTGCCGCTCCCCGTGGCCCGTGCGCGGCTCATCGAGCGACCACACGCCGCCGATCATGCGCGCGTACTCCGGCCAAGGAGCTTCCAGGATCGTGGTCCGCACGTGCCGGTCGCCGAGCACGGGCAACCCGTGGAAGGCGTACGCCGCCCCGTGCAGCACGACCAGGCCTTTGCCGGAACGGACGAACGCTTCCACCGCCTGCTCGGTGGCGGCCCCCCAGCGCGGACCGTTGTAATCCAGCACCAGAACGTCGTAGGCGCGCAAGGTGTCGGCAGTGGTCCCCGCCGGCTCCTCGACCACGCGCACGTCGAAGCGGCCGCTCGCCACCATCAGGTGGCGCAGAAAGGGGGTACTCTCGCGCCAGTCGTGATTATTACGACCGGAGAAAATCAGCGCCCGCAGCTTGCCCGGCTGGAATAGCGGAATCGTAACTTGCGAGGCAGCGGGCACGGCAACCGCCGCCGCCAGCAGCAGAGCTCGCATCCTGGGACCTCGCCTCAGCGATTGTACTTCGGCGTCACCCCGCGCAGCCCGTCCCAGACGCGGTCGCAGGCCGCCACGGCTTCCGGCGGAAGCGGACCTTCCTCGAGCGCCGCCAGGTTCTGCTCGAGCTGCTCCAGGCGCGAAGCGCCCAGGATGATGCAGTCCGCTGCGGTGTGATGCAGCAGCCAGTTCAGCGCCAAGCTCACCAGGGACCGGCCCGCCCCCTCGGCGATCTGCCTCAGCTTCTCGACCGCCTCGAAGTAAGCCGGGTGCCAGTAGCGGTCCAGGTACATCTGGTTGCCGTCGAAGCGCGTTCCGGGAAGCGGAGCTTCCTGCCGGTGCTTGCCCGTCAGCAGGCCGCCGGCCAGCGGGTTGTAGACGACCGTGGAGATGCCGAACTCCCCGGCCATCGGGAGGAACTCCTGCTCGATGCCGCGCGCCAGCAGGTTGTACATCGGCTGGCTGACCCACGCCGGCCTCCAGCCGTTTTTCTCCGCCAGCCACAGCATCCGCACCACCTGCCAGCTTGCGTAATTGGAACTGCCCGGCCACCGCACCTTCCCTTGGCGGACTAGTTCCTCCATCGCCTCCAGCGTCTCCTCGAGCGGCACGTCGTAGTCGGGCTGATGCAGGTAGTAGATGTCCAGATAGTCCGTGCCCAGACGCCGGAGGCTGTCTTCGACGGCACGGAAAACGGCCCGCCGCGACAGACCGCTTTCGTCGGCTCCCTCGCCCATCTTGCCCCGGACCTTGCTGGCGAGGATCACATCCTTGCGCCGGGCGCCCAGAGCCTTCCCCAGAATCATCTCCGAGCGCCCTTGATGGTAAATATTGGCGGTGTCGAAAAAATTGATGCCGGCATCGAGGGCCCGCGCGACAATCCGCGCGGCCGCCGCTTCGTCCGTCTGCCCACCGAAGGTCATGGTGCCCAGGCAGGCGCGGGACACGCTCAGATCGGTGTGTTTCAATCGAATCGTCTGCATCGTCTCGGCGCCCTCCCCATCGCGCCGCTCAGGGCCTGGTCCGTTGCCCGCGCAGTTCCCTGACGATGCCGCGATCCGGGTCCGTGAGGCGCACGGTGTAGACCCCCGGCCGGAACACACGCGGGCGGAAGCGACGCCCGCGGATGCGCACCGTATAGACAATCTCTCCGGAAAGCTCATCCACAACCTGCACGACCGGGTCGTCGAAGCCCGCATCCGGCAGCGGAGGCAGAGCCGGCCCGGTTCGAGGAAAGCCGTTGTCGAGCTGCTCGATGACGATCGGCCAGCCGGGATACGGCCTGGCTCCGGCTGCCGAAGGATCCACCCAGCGCGGCCAGTTGGCCAGCGTGATGCGCCGCGTCGCCCGCTCCAGAATGATGATCCCGTAGCCGGGCGCCCGGCTGTGCAAGGCGGGCGGATCAGCATCCACCTGGATCGGATTCGCCACCGCGTGCACGGTCATCTTGTTGCCGAATCCGTCCAGAAACTCTCCGGTGTTGCGAGGTGCGCCCGGCTTGCGGTTCCGGCCCGGCCGTGAGGGAAACCAGCGCCGGGGGAACACGTTGGCCACCGAGGGCACCGAGATCGCCCACGGTCCGTCGTTCCAGTCGTCAATGCCGTACTGGATCGTGCTCCCCAGGTGCTGGTCGCCGGCTATGTGCAGCGCGAAGGCTTTGCGCATCAGCCGCAAGGCGCGGTTGCGCGGCGTCTGGGGCCAGCTGTTGGAATCGTGATCCATGACCGGCTCTTCGTTGTCCGGATATTCGCCCGGCTTCAGGATCCGCAGCTTGGGGGTCACCGCATCCGAAGTCGTGCCGCGGGGCAACGTCACCACGTCCGCAAACGGCGTCTGGGAGATCACCACTTTCATCCACGCCCCGCCGGACCAGTCCGCGGCCCATGCTTCCAGAAACTTCTCCTGGCGCGGTCCCAGCAGCTCGGCGCCCGCCACGTCCCCCTCCCGCGCCGCATCGTAGGCGGGGTTCTGGGGCCAGCCGTTGATGATCCGCGCCTGAGGCAGCAGAACCTTGGGTGCCGATTTCCACTTGCGGTCTTCGAGCACCGCGAAACTCACGCCGCCGTAGAGCAGCTCGCAGTAGTACACCGTGATGCCCTGCTCGACGGGAGTGGGGTCGTAGGGATCGGGCAGGTGGCTGGTCTGCGTGCGCTGGACCATGTTCACCCATTCGGCGGGCATGGTGTAGCCTCCCTGATCCTGTCCCTCAAAACCGGTACCTTCGGCACGGCGGCCGCCGGCGCCCCAGAGGTTGCCGTGATAGACGTCATGGTCGTCCGGGATGACGATGGCCGGAATCTCCCGGAGCAGATCCCGGTATTCCCAGCCGAACAGATACCACTTGCGCAGATAATCGAGGACGGCGGCGGCGAGCGGTTCCCGCTGCGTGCCGTACTCGCCCACGCGCTCATAGATGTTGTCGCCCGTGAACGCAAGCAGGTCCGGCCGGAAAAAACTCACGTGCCGCACGACGTCCGCATGAGGAAAACCGAAGTCGTTGTTTCCGGTGAAAGCCGCCACGACGATCTGCGGCTTGTCCGTCGGATCCTTGCGGATCCGGCCTTCGAAACTGCACTCGGTTTCGCGGCCGGCGCCGTCGCGCATGGCGTACAGCACGCGGTAGGGCGTGTCGCGCGTGTCGTCCCAGCGGGCCACTCGAAAGGTCGCGGTGCGGGAGAGCGGATCCACAGGCGCCTGGGCGATGGTCTCCCAGGAACCAGCTTGCTTCCGGATCTGAAGCAAAACCTGCCGTTCAGGGTCATCCACCGGCGCCATCTGCACCGTCAGCTTGAGCACGCCCCGGCTGAGCGTGTAGAGCGTGAACAAGATCGGTCCGAAGGCGCGCTCCTCGAAGGCCGCCACCTTGCTGCCGGAAACCTGCCAGTCGCGGAACCAGAACCGAAGCGTACCGCCGCGCTGCGTGCCCGGCCTGGCGGCAAAATCCGGAGTCAACTCCGACCTCCGGGGCGACGCCGGCACCGGGCCTGAGCTGCAAACCAACGCTATGCCGCCGGGAAGCCAGTCGGCCGGAACCTGCTCGCGCACCAGCCGCGCGATCCGGCGCCCGCCCGGCGAACGCGCCTCGAGCGTAAGTCCGTAACCTGTCCCGGACGGAGCCGCCTGCAGAGACAGCTCCAGTTGCTCCGGGGGCGCGCCCAGCGCCGCGCTCCCCGCTTCCGGCGTGCCGATGAAGAGTCTTCCCTCGGCAGTCACGCCGGCATTCAGACCGTCGCCCCGCACGGCGCTGTCGCGGTAATCGCGAAAGTAACCGCGGATCCCGACCCGGAATCCCACATACCCTTCACCCAACGGAAAGGCATCCTCCTCGAGCCGCCCCAGCCTGACGCGCGTCTCGAATTCGCCCGCCCGTGGCAGAATCTCCCGGGTCAACAGAAACACGTTGCGGTCCCCTCCCGCCACGAAGCACTCCAGCCGGCCCCTCCGGATGCGCCAGTCCTGAAGCGGGTTGGTCCAGTACTCGGGACCGGCCCACGACCGCTCAATATCCGCCGGCCAGGCGCTGCGAAATGCCGCAGTTTCCTGCCCGCGGGCGGTGGCCGCGAACCCGCCCAGCGCGCCGGCGAATTCCCGACGGCTGAGACTGTGACTCGACCGACCGGCCTCGAACGGCATAAGCTTTCATAGTAATGTGTTCACTGATCACCAGGAGGCCGGCAATGACTCGCCTGCTCGCAGCCGCGGGGATGCTGCTTACCGCCGTCAGCGCGCTTTTCGCGCAGAAGTGCGTCGAGTGCCACAAGAAGGTCACGCCCGGGATTGTCACCGACTGGCAGCTCAGCAAACACAGCCAGAACGAAGTGGACTGCGCGGTCTGCCATGGCGGGGAACATACTTCCGCCGAGGATGTGGCCGAGGCGCGCATCCCGACCCCGGAGACGTGCGAAACCTGTCACGCCACGCAGGTAGCCCAGTTCAAGCGCGGCAAACACGCCTTCGGCTGGGCGGCGATGAAAGCCATGCCCACTTTCCATTGGCAGCCGATGGCCATGACCGAGGGCATGAAGGGCTGTGGCGGCTGTCACAAGATCGGCCTGAAAACCGAAGCCGAGATCCGCGAGTTAAAGCGCAACGGCGCAGGCTTCGGTCTGGCCTCCTGCGACGCCTGCCACACCCGCCACACCTTCTCCGTCGTCGAGGCGCGCCAACCCCAGGCCTGCCAGACCTGCCACATGGGCTTCGACCATCCCCAGTGGGAGATGTACTCAGCCTCCAAACACGGGGTTCGCTACCTGCTCAAGCAAGCCGGGGTGCTGCCGAAGGAGACCGCGGCTCCCACCTGCCAAACCTGCCACATGCCTGAGGGCAACCACGAGGTCCGCACGGCATGGGGCTTCCTGGCGGTGCGGCTCCCGCTGCCGCAGGACAAACAGTGGGCGGCCGATCAGACTACGATTTTGAAAGCTCTGGGCGTGCTCGATCCCGACGGCAAGCCCACGGCTCGTCTGGAAGTGGTCAAACAGGCCCAGGTGGCGCGGCTCACCGAAGAGGAATGGCGCAGCGAACGGGAAAAAATGATCCGGATCTGCAACCAGTGCCACTCCGCCAACTTCGCCCGGGCGGAACTGGAAAAGGGCGACCAGATGATCAGGGAGGCGGACCGGCTGCTGGCTCAAGCCATCGAAATCGTCGCCGGCCTGTACCGGGACGGCATCCTCACCAAACCCAAGAACTACGCCCACGCTTACCCGGATTTGCTCACGTTCCACGATGCGCCCACGCCGATCGAACAACGGCTCTTCGTCATGCACCTGGAACACCGCATGCGCACCTTCCAGGGCACGTTCCACGCCAACCCGGATTACGCCCTTTGGTACGGCTGGAGCGAAATGCAACGGGACCTCACCGAAATCCGACATATGGCCGAACAGATGCGGCGGGCCCGGGGGCGCTGAACGGCGGCTATAATAAGTAGCAAGCCGCCCCGATGAAAACCTTCTACCTGGAAACCTTCGGCTGCCAGATGAATGTCCACGATTCGGAGAAAGTCGTGGGCACACTGCTGGCGCGCGGCTACCGGCAGGTCGCCACGCCGGAAGAGGCCGACCTGATTCTCTACAACACTTGCAGCATCCGCGACAAAGCTGAGCAGAAGGTTTTCAGCCGCCTGCAGCAGTTCAAGCGATCCGGCAACGGCAAGATCTTCGGCGTGCTCGGCTGCGTGGCCCAGCAGGAAGGCGAACGCATCTTCGAGCGCGCTCCGCACGTGAGCCTAGTCTGCGGCTCCGCCAGTTACAACAAACTGCCGGATCTGCTCGTGCAGATCGAGCTGGGCGATCGCCGCGTTACGGGTCTCGACCTGGACACCGACGAGACCTTCGAGACGCCGCTCACGCGCCGGGACAATCCCTTCCGCGCCTACATCACCATCATCGAAGGCTGCGACAAGAACTGCGCCTATTGCGTGGTTCCCTTCACGCGCGGGCGCGAGCGCAGCCGCAGCAGCGCCGGCATCCTGGCCGAGGCGCGCCAGCTGGCCGAGGCGGGCTACACCGAGATCCAGCTCCTCGGCCAGAACGTCAACAGCTACCGCGATCCTTCCCCGGCCGGCTGGGATTTCGCCACCCTGTTGCGGCATGTCGCCGAAGTACCGGGGATTCGCCGTGTGCGCTTCACCACTTCCCACCCGGTGGACTTCGTGCGGGAGATTGTGGACGTGATCAATTCCCATCCGGTGCTGTGCAATCATGTCCACCTGCCCGTGCAGTCCGGTTCGACCCGCGTGCTCGAACGCATGCAGCGGCTCTACACCCGGGAGGACTACCTGCGGCGCATCGAGTGGCTGAAGCAGTCACCGCGCGACATCGCCATCAGCACCGACATCATCGTGGGGTTTCCCGGCGAAACCGAAGAGGACTTCGAGCAGACTCTGTCGCTGCTGGAGGAAGTGCAGTACGACTCGATCTTCAGCTTCAAGTTCTCGCCACGACCCAACACCGCGGCGCTCGCCCTCGACGGCCAGGTCTCCGAAGAGGAGAAAGCGCGGCGGCTCATGATCCTGCAGGAGCGCCAGCGCGCCATCCAGCTCCGGAGGAACGCGGCGCTGGTCGGACGCGTCGAAGAGGTCCTCGTGGAGAGCTACAATCCCGCCACCGGACAGTGGGTGGGCCGCACCTCTCAGAACCGCGTCCTCAACTTCACGCATCCCGGCGGTCCCGCCGCCGGTCTGGCGGGCCGTTACCTGAACGTCCGCGTGACGCGGGCGGGCCCCAATTCGCTGGCGGGCGAGGCGGTGAACTGAGGCGCGGCCGGCTCGGATTTGGTCTAATGGCAGAAGGGGGACGAACATGGAAGTCGAAATGAAGATCCGGGGTCTGATGATGGATCCGGTCACCAACATGCCGATTGTGATCCTCAAGGACGTCAACGGCAGCGCGATCCTGCCCATCTGGGTGGGCGTTTACGAAGCCAACGCCATCGCACTCGAGATCGAGAAGGTTTCGACTCCGCGTCCCATGACCCACGACCTGATCAAATCCATGCTGGCGGGACTGGAGGCCGGCATCCGCAAGGTCGTGGTCAACGACCTCAAGGACGACACCTTCTACGCTGTGATCTGGCTGGAAAAGGACGGCAAGCTGATCAGCGTGGACTCCCGGCCGAGCGACGCACTGGCCATCGCGCTCCGCCTGGACTGCCCCATCTACGTCGAGGACTCCGTCCTGAATTCCTCCAAGGCGGCCAGCGCGGTCTCCGAGAAAGTCAACAACGAAGAACTCCGCCGCTGGCTCGAGGGACTCAATGACGAAGACCTCGGCCGCTACAAGATGTAGCCGTCCTGCTTTGCTGGCACAGCAGCTGGAACGCCTGCGTGCGGTCGGGATCCGGCTGGTCCCTCTCGGGGAAACCGCGACCCACGTGCTCTGCGAACGCCAGGGCTTCGCCGCGCTTGTGGTGCGCGGAGAAGAAGCACTGGGGCCGGCGGGCAGCCCGGGGCTTCTCACCGAGCAGGGATTCGCCGTGCTGGTGTGGCAGGAAAATCAGGCGTTCTTCGTCACCAAGAAGCACCGCCTCCCCGCCACGGAGGAGCAGCTCCGGCGCCTGCGCGGTTTCGCCGCCGACCTCGAGCGGGCCCTCGGAAAAACCTAGCCGGGACCGGCTCCCGAGCCGTTAGGATTTCTTGCCCTTCTTCTTGGCCGGAGCTTTTTTGGGTGCCGGCGCGGGCCATCCTTCCACCTGGCCCTTCTCCACTTCGAAGGTCAGCATGAACGGATCCCGCGTGAACTCCATGGCGATGCCGGCAAACGCGATCTCCGTTCCCAGCTCCGCCGTTCCGGTCATGGGCTCGTCCAGCCGCAAGGTGACCTCCGGAGTCGTGGCGTCGCTGATGGCCAGAACGAGCTCTTTCGGATTGCGCGGAGGTTTGGCGGCCACCAGCTTGCCGCGAAACTTCGTGACTCCCGGCACGGCATCGCCGGGCAGCAGGGCCTGTTTTATTCGCTCCTGGAAGTACTGCTCACCCCCTTCGGCCGTCAGCTCCTTCTTGACGCTCAGCCACAGGGCCAGCATCGGGTTGGCCTTGCGAAGTTCCTCCTCCTTTTCCAGGGCGATCTCGGCGGCGCTCTTGATCTTGAAGTCCGGTGGCGGCAGCGGCTGCGTGCGAGCCATCTGCCGGATATGGTCCAGTCCCTCCAGCGAGCCGTGAAACGCGTTGTACACCTTTTCGAGATACTTGTTGACGTCCTGCCGTCCCTGAGGATTCAGCGAACCGGGACCGTCGTAGCTGGCGGCTCGTGCAAAGTGAAACAGCGCTTTCATCTGCTTTTCGGGAACCTTCTGCGCAATCAGCACAGTGCCCATCCAGTAAGCGATGTCCCCGGGACGGAAAGTGGGAAGTGCGGCGGCGCTGGGCTGGAGCTCGACCGCCTTGACAAAGTGCTGCTCGGCCTGCTCGTACTCTTTCCGCACCATGGCGATCCAGCCCAGCGTCTTATGGGCCAGCGCCTCGCTGTCTTTCCGTGCGTTTTTCCAGTCGGCCTCGCTGGTGGTGGCCGGTCGCTTCTCCGGTGCGAACGTCTCATCGAGCGCCGCCAGCAGTCCTTTGGCAGCCTTCTCTCCGTTGGAAAGCACATCCGGCGTGGACTTGCCCAAAGTGGGAGTGAGCAGCGTGAGCCAGTAGAGCGCCTGGAAATCCTTGGGATCCATCGCCAGGATCTCCTGCGCGGCTTCCGCCATGTGCGCCGGCTGATTCAGCGCCTGATAGGTGACCAGGAACAGCTGAAGCCGTTCTTTGGCAAACGCCGATTGCGGATACTTCTGCTTCCATTCGTTGAGGATCTGGAGCTTTTTGTTGTTGTCGGCCTCCTTGGTAATGGCCACGTACAGGTCGTATTCGGCGCGGTCCTTCCATTGCTTCTCGCCCTGCTGGGCCAACGCGCCTCCCACTCCGAGAAGGGCGACGATCGCCACTTGTGTGACGTTCTTCAACAATCTCACCGCCACGCTGGGCCTCCTGCGATGGGCTCTAAGAAAATTCTTGCGGCCGGGGGTTCCGCCGCCGGGCACACCCGAACACGCACTTGGGGAGTATAACGAAGTCCTTTTGGTGCCCGCAACCGCTTAGACGCGTTTCCTTCCGGTCTTGTTTCCCTGCTTTCTTCGGCCTGCCTCCCGGCAGCCCTGTGCTAGAATCCCCCTTTTCCATGCGCGCCCTCGACCTGGCGGTGATTCTCGCCTACCTGGCAGGCATTACCTGGTTCGGGGCGCGCTTCCGCCGTTCCCAGCGCACGCTGAAGGACTATTTCCTCGGGGGCAAGACGGCCCCATGGTGGGCCATCACCTTTTCGATCGTTTCCACCGAGACCAGCACGCTCACCGTCATCGGAACTCCCGCGCTGGCGTTCACAGGAAACTTCGGCTTCTTGCAGGTCGTCTTCGGCTACCTGCTCGGCCGGATCGTCATCGCCGCTCTCTTCCTGCCTCACTATTTCCGCGGCGAAATGTATACCGCTTACGAGCTGATCGAACGGCGGTTTGGCGAGCGCCTGCGGCGCCTCACTGCCGGTGCATTCCTCCTGCTGCGTGCGCTCGCCGAGGGCGTTCGGGTGTTCGCCATCTCGCTCGTGGTCTCCATCGTGCTCGGAACCGGAGAGTTCTCCTCGATTCTGCTCATCATCTGCCTGACGCTGTTCTACACCTTCGAAGGCGGCTTGAAGGCCGTCATCTGGACCGAGGTCGTGCAGATGCTGCTCTACATCGCGGGCGCCGTGGCCAGCCTGCTGGTGCTGGCGCAACTGGTGCCCCAGGGCTGGCACGGGATCTGGGAAGCCGGGCACGCCGGCGGCAAGTTTCAGGTCTTCGACTTTTCCCTGCCGCACTCCGGCGAATACTTCGCGCGCACCTACACCTTCTGGGCAGGGCTTCTGGGCGGTTGCTTTCTGAGCACCGCCAGCCACGGCGCCGAGCAGCTGATCGTGCAGCGTCTGTTGGCCGCCCGGAATCTGCGCGACAGCCGCCTCGCTCTGCTGGCCAGCTGGGTCGTCGTCTTCCTGCAGTTCGTACTGTTCCTGCTGATCGGCGTGGGGCTTTACGCTTTCTACAGTGCCGCCGGTCTGGCAGCCCCGCATCCTGCCGATCGGATCTATCCCGAGTTTGTCTGGCGCTACTTGCCGCCCGGTGTCGCCGGCTTGGTCATCGCGGCCATCCTGGCAGCCGCCATGTCCACTCACAGCGCCACGCTCAACGCCCTGGCTTCGACGACGGTGATGGATTTCTGGCGCCCGCTGGCCTCCGCCCGCGGAAGCAATTCGCTCTCGGATGTCTCTGCGCTGCGCCTGGCGCGGGGTGTCACGGTGTTCTGGGAGGCTGTGATGCTCCTGATCGCCTGGCTGGCGCGGAAGTGGGGACCGGTGCTCGAAGCCGGTCTTTCCATTGCTTCGGTGCTGTACGGTTCGCTGCTCGGCGCGTTTCTGCTTGGCCTGCTCACGCGCCGGGCGGGGGCTAATGCCGCTACGGTCGGGATGCTCGCCGGCCTGCTCGTGATGGTCTACGTGAAGGCGTTTACTCCGATTGCCTGGACCTGGTACGCACTCATCGGCACTTTGACGACCTTCCTGGCCGGATGGATGACCGCCGTCGCCCTCAAGGAGCCCGTTCATGACTGAACAGGCGGGCGCGCCGCAACTCCGCCGCGCGCTCGGGACCTGGAGCGCCGCCGCCATCGTCGTCGGCACCATCATCGGCAGCGGCATTTTCCTGGTGCCCAAAGATATGACGGAAGCCGTGGGTTCGGTCCCGCTCGTCTTCCTGGTCTGGGTCGCCGGCGGCCTGCTCTCCTTGTTCGGCGCTCTGGCCTATGCCGAACTGGCCGCCGCCATGCCGGAGGCGGGCGGAGAATATGTCTACCTGCGGGAAGCGTACGGCCCCCTTTGGGGCTTCCTTTACGGATGGACACAGACCTGGGTCGCCAAAAGCGGTTCGGTGGCCACGCTCGCCACGGCTTTCTTCGTCTATCTGGCAAATTTCGAACCTCGGTTGGACCAGGTCTGTTGGACGCTCGCCTACCCGGTGGGACCCGGCGGCGGACCGCTCGAAATCCGCTGGGGCCAGCTCTTCGCGGCCCTCGCGGTCCTGATTCTGGCCGGCGTGAACTACCTGGGAGTTCGCTTCGGAGGCGGAGTGCAGGTCGCCCTGACCTCCCTCAAGCTGGGACTCCTGGCGGCCCTCATCGTCATAGGGCTTGGTTCCGGTCAGGGCAACGTCGCGCATTTTCGCTCCGCAACCGCCGCTGCGGGAGGATGGACCGGGTTCTTTGCTGCGCTCGTTGCGGCCCTGTGGGCCTACGACGGCTGGAACAACGTAAGCATGGTGGCTTCCGAGATCCGGCATCCGCAGCGAAACCTGCCCCTGGCCCTGATCTTCGGAACGCTCGCGGTCATGCTGATCTATTTGTTGACCAACGCGGCGTATTTTTACATCCTGCCGGCCGAAGCCGTCGCGCGGAGCGAACGCGTGGCGGCCGAGATGATGCGGCGCCTGCTCGGAACCTACGGCGCCGATGCCGTGAGTCTGGCCGCCATGGTCTCGATTTTCGCGGCGCTGAACGGCTCGATTCTCTCCGGGTCCCGCGTGCCTTATGCCCTGGCGCGCGACGGATATTTCTTCCGCCCTCTGGCCGAAATTCACCCCGCACACCGCACCCCGTCGGTTTCCATTCTCGTCTTAAGCCTCTGGGCGTGTTTGCTCATTTTCACCGGACGCTATCGCGAGCTTTTCACGTACGTCATCTTCGCCAGCTGGATTTTCTACGGAATGACCGCTGCCGCCGTGATCGTCCTGCGCCGCAAAAGACCGGACCTGATCCGTCCCTACCGCAGCCTTGGATATCCCATCCTCCCGTTGTTGTTCGCCGCGGGATCTGCCGCCGTGGTGTTCTCTACGCTGCTCCACTCACCGCGCGAATCCGCCATCGGGCTGACGCTGATTGTGGCGGGCTTGCCGTTCTATTTCTGGCGGAGGCGAAGGTTACAGGCAGGGGACTAGTACTGCTGAACCTTAAGATTCGTTCGGAATTTAGAACAAAGCCCTTGAAATTCGTTCGAAAATGCGCTAAAAAGCTAGTTGCAAGGGTTGCCGCGCACGATCCGTTGTTCTGATTTCAGAACCATGGCGGCGCCGATTATGAGTCTCGGAGTCCGACAATGGATGTGATGAAAATCCTGGCGGAGTTGCGTCAGGAGAGAGAACAAATCGAAGAGGCCATTTTGAGCCTGGAGCGGCTCGCTCGCGGACGTGGCAGGCGGCGTGGAAGACCGCCTGCATGGATGGTGGAGGCCCGGAAGCGTCTGAAACAGTCCGGGAAACGGTCAAAGAGCGATTCCTCGGCCAAGGCTGCAGCCGCATAATCGCACGCTGCAGCGTTGTGCCGGCGCTAGCGGTAGAGCAGATATTTTTCGCGCAACTTCAGGAATTCCTTCACGGCTGCCCACGACTCTTCCTCGATGCGCCGCGGATCCTCTCCCGCTTTCAACGCCTGGAGCACCCCCAGATTCCCGATCAGGGAACGGTTCGCCTCGAGCGCGAGCCGTCCCGGAAACAGTTTCTCCAGCGCGCCGGCGAGTTCAAGCCCCAGCCGCGCAGCGCTGAAGGCCTCGCGGTCCGTCACGATAAACCTCACCCCCTCAATCCATTGACCGGCAAAGCGTGAGGACGCAGGCCGGAAACGCGTAGGATACACTCGCACTCCGGGAAGGAATCTTGCGTTGAGATAGGCGGCAAGCTCTCGCCCGCGGATCCAGTCCGCACCCACTTGCTCGAACGGAGCGTCCGTCCCGCGCCCGACCGAGTAGTTCGGCGAAGCCTCGAGCATCGCCACGCCCGGATACAGCAGGGCGGCGTTGAAACTGCGCATGTTCGGAGACGGATCCACCCAGACCAGACCCGTGGAATCAAACCAGTCGCCCCGCTGCCAGCCGCGCATGGCCACGACATGCAGGTCCGCCCCGATGCGATTCTCGCCGTTGAACAGCCGCGCCAGTTCTCCCACCGTCATCCCGTGCACCAAAGGCAGCGGGAAATAGCCGACAAAGGACAACAATTCCTTGTCCAGTAGGGGTCCCTCCACCCGCACACCGGTGAGCGGATTGGGCCGGTCTAAAACGTAAAACGGCAGGCCATGGCGGGCGGCTTCCTCCATCGCGTAGGCCATGGTGGTGACATAGGTGTAAAATCTCGCGCCAATGTCCTGGATGTCGAACACCAGCACGTCCACATCACGCAGCATCTCGGGCGTGGGCCGCCGCCCTTGTGCGGTGTACAGGCTCCATATGGGAATCCCCGTGGCGGGATCGGCGCCGTGAGGAATGTCCGGCCGTTCCTCGGTTCCCCCGATGCCGTGCTCCGGAGACAGCAGCGCGGTGACGTTGACGCCCGCCTCCAGCATGACGTCCACATTGCGCCGTCCGTCCCGCGTCAGGCCGGTGTGATTGGTGATGAGGCCGACCCGGCGGCCCCTGAGGGGCGCGAACTTCTCCTCCACCAGCACGTCCAGCCCTGTGAGGACCTGTGCGTTGCGGGCCACGACGCGCCGCAATCCGGAGCCCACCAGCGTCTCGTTGTATCCGGTGAGACGGACCCCGGGAACGCGGATGTCCAGCGCGGCGGCCACCACCGTCGCTACGCGGCTGCGCAAGGACGTGATCGCCGGCCGCACCTTCGGGTGCACGCTGTTGGCCAGCAGAATCACGTAGGTTTGCGTCGCCGGATCAATCCATAAGGACGTCCCTGTGAAGCCGGTGTGTCCGTAAGAGCCGAGCGGAAACAGTTCGCCGCGGTTGCCGGAGTAGGGCGAGTCCACATCCCAGCCCAACCCGCGGAGCACCGGCTGGTGAGGCGGTGACTGCGGCGTGGTGAATTTCTCGACGGTGGCGGCGCTGAAGATCCGGACGCCGCGCCGACGCCCCCCGGCGAGCATCATCTCGGCAAAACGCGCCAGATCCGCTGCCGTGGTGAACATCCCGGCGTGTCCCGCCACCCCGCCCATAAACCGGGCCGTGGGATCGTGCACCACGCCGCGCAGCGGCAGGCGCTGACCCGGCAGAATCTCGGTCGGCGCGATGCGCGGCCGCAGCCGCTCCGGCGGACGGAACATGGTCTCGCGCATGCCCAGAGGACGGAAGATCATCTCGCCGCAGTAAGCATCCAGCGGTTTGCCACCCAGCCGGCGGACGATCTCCCCGAGAAGAACAAAATTGATGTCGCTGTAGATGAACCGCGTCCCCGGCGGAGCCACGGGCGCGTCCGTGAGCGCCTTTTGGATTCCGGTTTCGTAGCCGCTCCAGGCCGGCTCGAGATCCAGGTCCGGCCGCAGCCCCGAAAAGTGCGTGAGCAGATCCCGCACCGTGATCTCGCTCTTGCCGCCTTGAAACTCGGGCAAATAGCGTGTGACGCGGTCGTTCAGACGCAGCTGGCCTGCTTCGAACAGCTTCATCACCGCCGACGTCGTGGCCACGACTTTGGTGAGCGAAGCGGCATCGAAAATCGTGTCCAGGGTCATGCGTTCCCGCCGCGGCGCCAGTGCGCGAAATCCGTACGCCTTGCGGTGCACCACCACGCCTTTGTGTCCCACCCACAGCACGGCTCCCGGAATTTCGTCGCGCTCGATGGCTTCCTGGACCACCGCATCCAGACGGCTGGAAGCGCGGAAGGCGCCCTCCAGAGGCGCCGCAGCGAACAGCATCACGATCGCGGTCAACAGCGTCAATGTGCGTCGTCGCATCCTTCTCATTATCGGCGCCGGTAGAATGGAATCGTGGCGCGGAAACTTCCCAGGCTCCGGACGAATCTGGATTTCATGCCTTCCCCGCTGCCGGACCGGCCGGGGCTGCTCATCCGCGACGCCTACCAGTATTCCGACGTCACGCTGATCATCCCGCCGCCGCTTGTGGCGTGTCTGGAGTGCTTCGACGGAGAGCGCACCGAGCTCGATCTCCGCCAGATGCTGGTGCGGCTCACCGGCGACCTGCGCGTGAGCGAGCTGCAGCAGCACTTGGTCGAATCGCTGAGCAAGGCCGGCTTCCTGGAAGACGAAGTCTACGCGCGCTTGAAAGAGGAACGAGAGCGGGCCTTCCGCGAGTCGCCGGCCCGGACGCCCGCGCACGCAGGCTCGGCCTACCCTGACGAACCGGACGCGCTCCGGCGCACGCTGGCGGAATACTTGGACGGTGCCCCTCAGGCTCGTCCCGGACTGGTTGCCATCGCGGCCCCGCACGTCAGCCCGGCCGGAGGCTGGCGCTGCTATCAGGCCGCCTATGCGACGCTCGGCTCCGCCTGCGGAGACCGCACCTTCGTCATCCTGGGAACCTCACACTACGGAGCACCGGAGAAATTCGGGCTCACGCGCAAACCCTATGTGACACCGCTCGGCACGGCAGTTACCGACACGGCTTTGGTGGACCGGCTGGCGCGCGACGGCGGGCCGGCGGTGGTGATGGAAGACTACTGCCACGCCGTGGAGCACTCCGTCGAGTTCCAGGTCGTCTTCCTCCAATACCTGTTCGGGGGCGAGATCCGGATCCTGCCCATCCTGTGCGGCCCGTACAGCCGCAGCCTCACCGAGGGCGGCAGGCCCGAAGACGACGACGGCGTGCGCCGCTTCCTGAATGCGCTGGGAGATTTGGCGGCGCGGGAAGGCGGCCGGCTCCTCTGGGTGCTGGGCATTGACATGGCCCACGTGGGCCGGCGCTATGGGGACCCCTTCGCCGCTCGCGCCAACCAGGACGGCATGACCGTCGTAGCGGCCCGCGACCGCCAGCGCGTCGAACGCGTTCTCGCAGGCGACGCCGGAGGATTTTGGGAACTCGTGCAGCAGAACCGCGACGACCTGAAATGGTGCGGCGCCTCGGCGCTGTACACCTTCCTGAAGGCCATGCCGCAAGTGCGCGGCGAGCTGCTCCGCTACGAGCAGTGGAACATTGACGAGCAGAGCGTCGTGACCTTTGCGGCGCTCGCGTTCCGAACCCGGCGGTCTCAGCCTTCCGGAACCGCCGCCAGCCAGTAGCCGGGCCGCGTCAGAACTTTCAGGTCCCTTCGAATCCGGCCCGTGCTCCCTTCGAGCACCTGCACTTCGATTTCGTGGAAGCCCGCTTCCATCTTGTTGTTGGGCGTATAGCTGATGATGTATTGGCTGTGCAGTTCCTCGCCGATTCGCCCTAACACGCGCTCCAGGTCCCGCTGTGTCGTGAAGGAGTATTCCCGCCCGCCGGTGTATTTGGTGAAAATCTCCGCCGGGTTCGAGACGAAGATCGCCTTGGCCTGCCGAAAGATCTCGACAAACAGCGGAATGAGGTTGCCCGAGCGCCCCTCACTGCCGATGGTTCCCCGCACCGTCTCCGGCGTGGGCGGCACATGCGGGGGCAGCGGCCGGGCCGTGGGCGGAAAGGGATCGGGGCGCGGAGGCTGGGGTTTGGAAGTGAACAGAGTCACTACGTGCGGCACGTTCACCGTGTAAATGAGCACGTTGTGAAGCTGCGCGTCGGTGATGGCATCCCGCAGCCTGCCTTCGCTGCCCACGTCCCGCGTCTCGCTGATCAGCAACAGCACGCGCCTCCGGTTGCTCGGCCGCCGGGAGAGCATCCGGATGGCGTGCGTGGCCGCGTCAATCATGCGGCTGCTCGTGCTGCCCGGCCGGAGCCTGGAAAGCGCCTGAATGATCTTGTCCGGATCCGAAGTGAAGTCCTGCAGGGTTTGAATGCGGTGATCGAAGGCGACCACGGCCACTTCACCTTGATCCCCCACCACGAGCTGCTGGAGCACGGAGCCGACCTTTTGCACCTTCGGCAGCATCTCTTCCATGGCCGCGTTGGCCTGCACCGCCACCACCAGCGAAATCGGGATGAAGGAGACGTCCACCTTGATGTCCTGGGGCTTGCCGTTGTCGAGCAGCCGGAAGTGATGCGGTTCCAGCCCGGTGACGTAATTGCCGTCCCGATCGGTCACCGTCACCGGAGCGATGACGACATTGACGGTGGCGCGAAAAACCTGGTCGGGCGTGTCTTGGGCAAACGCCGCCGGTAAACTCACGGCCAGCACCGCAAGGATGGGACCTACAATCCGCATCGCCTATGCTCGGGACGTCCCTTGCCCAGTGTCGGTTTCCAGGCTCTCCGGGTGATCGGTATGGCCGCGGAGCAAATCCAGCACGTGCGGCACTACATCCACGATAGCATTGAGCGAGTCGAGGGCTCCGCGGGGAGAGCCCGGCAGATTGACGATCAACACACGGCCGCGGGTTCCCGCCACCGCCCGGGACAGAAGAGCCAGCGGCGTGGAGTGGCGCCCTCGCATGCGCATCCACTCGGCCAGCCCCGGCGCCTCACGTTCGATCACCTGTCGCGTAGCCTCCGGCGTCACGTCCCGCGCGGCCAGGCCGGTACCGCCCGTGGTGAAGATGGCTGCAACCTGGCCCTCATCCGCCAGCTGCCGCAAGCGCCCGGCAATCTGCTCCTCATCGTCGGGGAGCACCTCGCGGACGGCCACGCACCAGCCCAGTTCCTCCAGCCGGCTCTTCACTGCAGGGCCGGAGACATCGTCCCGCTTGCCGGCATACACGGAATCGCTGATGGTCAGCACGGCCGCCCGGATCATCGCCCCTTGCTCCTCCCGCGACGGTAGTCACCGCTTTTGCCACCCGTCTTCTCCAACAGGTAGATGTCCTGGATCTCGATGGACTTGTCAAGCCCCTTGGTCATGTCGTACACGGTGAGCGCTGCCACGGAGGCCGCCGTCAGCGCCTCCATTTCCACTCCGGTGGGGCCGTTGGCGGTGGCGCTGGCCACGATCCGCACGCCATGTTTTTCGGTTTCCAACGCCACGTCGGCGTGTGTCAGCAACAGAGGGTGGCACAGGGGAATCAGCTCCGCGGTCCGCTTGGCGGCGGCAATGCCGGCAATCCGCGCGATTTCCAGCGGATCACCCTTCGGATTCTCGTGAAGGCGCTTCAGCACGGCCGGCGGCATGCGGACGAACGCCTGGGCGCGGGCGGTCCGCAACGTCTCCGGCTTGGCCGAGATATCCACCATACGCGGGCTGCCCGTACGGTCGTAATGGGACAGCTTCTTCATGGCACGACCACGGCGATGAGATCGCCGGCCTTCCAGCACTCTCTGTCCGCATCCGCCACCAACCAGGCATTGGCTCGTGCCATCGCGGGAACATCGGAGGAGCCGCGCCAGGGGATCGGCCGGAGCTCGGTGCCGTCGGTGCTAAGCCTGGCCGGCAGAAAGCGCGTCAGCCCGGGCTTGTGCCGGAAATTCTCCGCCAGCCGCACCTGAAAGACCGGCAGCTCCGGCTCCTCCAGTCCCCCCAGCAGCTCCAGCGCCGCCCGGGCGAACAGCTCGAAGGTCACCATGGTCGAGGCCGGATTCCCGGGCAGGCCGAAGAAAAAGACTCCCTGCACGCGCCCGAACACCAGCGGCTGGCCGGGCTGAATCAGTACTCGGTCAAAGCAGAATTCGGCGCCGAGATCAGCCAGGGCGCGCTCCACTACGTCGTACTTGCCCGCCGACACGCCGCCCGACAGCAACAAGAGATCCATTCCGAGGCAGCCTTCAATCCCTCTCCGCGTGGCCTCCCAGTTGTCTCGGGCCACCCCCATGATCTGCGGGATCCCGCCCGCGCGCGCCACCTGCACGGCCAGCGAATAGGCATTCGAGTTGCGCACCTCGAACGGCCGCGGCGATGATTCGACCGGCACCACTTCGTCGCCCGTAGGCAGAATCGCCACTCGCGGCCGGGCAAAGACCCGCAGCTGTGTGCGGCCCACGGAGGCCGCCAGAGCGATCTGAGCGAAGCCCAGACGTACGCCCGGACCCAGCAGGATTTCGCCTTGCCGCGCCTCGGCGCCTTGCGGATTGATGAACTGCCCCGGCTCCGCGGTCCGCTCGATGCGAACGCGGTCTCCAAGCCGCGTGGCGTGTTCCACCATCACGACTGCATCGGCGCCGGCAGGCACCGGCGCGCCCGTCATGATCTCGATTGCTTCCCCGGGCCGCAGCACCCCCTCGAAACGCGTTCCTGCGCGAACCTCTCCGGCAATGCGGAGTTCACCGGGCACGTCGGAGGAGCGGATCGCGAAGCCGTCCCGGATGGAGCGCGCCACAGGGGGAAAATCACGGTCCGCCACCAGCGGTTCCGCCAGCACACGGCCTGCGGCCTCCAGCAGGCTGACTTCCTCCACCGGCGCCGGACGCCGGTTCGCCCGTACGGTCTCCATCACCAGGCGGCGCGCCTCGGCGAAGCTCAGCGTCACGCCTCTCATTCTACCCGCCCCCGGTTTGCGCTTCTCGAACCAAAGGTCGGCCCCGCCCCCGTCGCCCGCTCCCGGCGTGGTATATTTATTCACATCACCGAATAATTAATCATGAAGGTCCGCGCCGGCATCATCGGTTACCGGGGCTACAGCGGAGCGGAACTCGTGCGGATCCTCACCCGCCATCCGCACGCCGAGCCGTGGCTGCTCGTTCACCGGGCGGATGCCGCGCCACGACCCCGGCCGCGCGGTGCGACCGAACCGCCCGCTATCCCCGCCACCGCCGACGCGGTGCGCAGCGAGAAGCTCGAGATCGTTTTCCTGGCCACACCCGCCGAGGTCTCCATGCAACTGGCGCCCGGCCTGCTCGCGGCTGGCGCCAGAGTGATTGACCTGAGCGGGGCGTTTCGCTTGCGTACCGCGGAAGCCTATGAGAGATGGTACGGCGAGCCGCACGCCCACCCGCAGCTCCTTGAGGAAGCCGCCTACGGTTTGCCGGAGTTCTGCCGCGAGGCGATCCGCGGCGCGCGCCTCGTGGCGAATCCTGGCTGCTATCCCACGGCGGCCAACCTGGCCCTGCGGCCCCTGCTCGAAGCCGGGGCGGTGGACCGCAGTGCCGGCATCGTCTGCGACGCCAAGTCCGGAGTGAGCGGAGCGGGGCGCAAGCCCAGCCTCAAGACCAGTTTTTGCGAAGTCACGGAGAACTTTTCTGCTTACGCCATCCTCAACCACCGCCACGTACCGGAGATTCTTATGATTTCCGGACTTCACGAACACGAGCTGAGCTTCACCGCCCAGCTGCTCCCCCTGGACCGCGGAATCCTCGAGACCATTTACTTCCGCACCGCCGCCGGCGCCGGCAGCGCCGAACTGCTTGCCGTCTATGAAAAACGTTATCGGACGGAACCGTTTGTACGGCTGTATGAGGACGCACAGGCCCCGGACCTGCGCTCTGTGGCGCGCACGAATTTCTGCGACATCAGCGTGCAGGCCGACGCCGCCACCGGTCGCGCCGTCGTCGTCGCCGCCATTGACAACCTCGTCAAAGGAGCCGCCGGACAGGCCGTGCAAAACATGAATCTCATGCTGGGGCTGCCGGAGACGGAAGGCCTGCTGTGAGAGCCCTCATCAAAATCGGCGGCACGCTGCTCGACACTGCGGAGTCTCGCCGCCGTCTGGCCCAGGAAATCGCTGCGCTGCACCAGGCCGGGACTGCCGTCGCCGTGGTCCACGGCGGCGGCCGGCAGATGACGCGCTACCTCGAGCGACAGGGAATCCAGAGCCGCTTCCGCGACGGCCTCCGCGTCACGACTCCGGAGACTCTGGAGGCGTTGCTGTGCGTTCTGGCCGGCACCGTCAACACGGAGCTGGTGGCGGCGTTCCTCGAAGCCGGCGCGCAGGCCGTGGGACTGACCGGGGTGGACGCCGGACTGGTGGAAGCCGAACCTTTCGGTGAAGACTGGGGTGCGGTCGGCCGGCCCGTCAGGGCGCGCGGGGACTTGCTGCACCTGCTTGCGGACCGCGGTTACCTCCCCGTGATCGCCTGCGTGGCCGGCGACGGGCGCGGGCGTATCTTCAACGTCAATGCTGACCAGATGGCCGCGGCATGTGCCGCCGCCTTCGGCGCCCGCCGGCTGTTTTTCTTGACCGATGTCCCCGGAGTTCGGGCCGCCGATCAAACCGTGCTGCCCTTACTCTCCCTTGCCGAGTCCGAACGCTTGATTGCAAGCGGCGTGGCGACAGGCGGCATGCAGGCCAAGCTGACCGCCGCCGCGCAGGCTCTCAGCGCCGGCGTGCCTGAGGTGGTCATCGCACCGGGCGCCCAAGCCGGTGTGCTGGAACGCTTGCTCGCCGGAGAACCGCTCGGCACCCGCTTGGTGGCCGGCGGGGCACTCTCATGAGCACATCCAAAATCAAAGACGTCATGGTCCGCGGCGCGCTGCTGCGGGACGTCAGCCCCGTGCTCCGGCTCATCAATGACTATGCCGCCCAGGGCCTCATGCTGCCCCGCACGGAGTCCGAGCTGGCCGAGAACATCCGGGATTTCCTGGTGGCTGACTCCGGAGACGAGATCGTCGGCTGCGGCGCCCTCCACTTCTACGGGCCGGCGTCGGCGGAAATACGGTCTTTGGCGGTGCATCCCGACTTCAAAGGCGCCGGCGTGGGCCGCCAACTGGTTCAGGCCCTGGAGGCCGAGGCCCGCCGGCACGGACTGCGTGCTATTTTCGCCTTCACTTACGTTCCGGGCTTCTTCCAGAAACTGGGTTTCACAGAAGTCGAACGCGGCCTGCTGCCCTCCAAAGTCTGGAAGGACTGCTTGCGCTGCCCCAAGTTCTACTGCTGCGACGAGATCGCCATGCGCAAGCTCCTGGTCCCGGAGGAAACTGCCGTGCCGGTGCTCGCTGAACCCGCCGAAGAAACGGTGCTGCTACCGATTCTGAAGCCGCATTAAACGGCGGTCGCCAACGTGCAGCCGGACCGGAGAATTCAGAGACTTTCCACCTCCAATCCCGACCCAAACCGGCGGTATTTTCGCTGCCCGCACATTTTGACAAAACGAACCCAACCGGAGAACCCCTTTCGCTACAGCGGCTTGCGATGGCCGCTCCGATCCCCTCAAATGCAGTATCTCCCCTACCCGCAAAAGACCCCCTGATCCACTGAGAAATTGACGGCGGTTTTCGCACTAACACTGCGTATAATGCGGATGGTTTCGAATCCGCAGGCAGTCACGGTACGGAATCGAACGCCATGAGGGCTCAAACGGTAGATGTCAGGGAGTCGGCAGGCAAGGTGCTCAGCGCCGCAATATTCCGCCCCTGCGGAAAGAAGCTGCTGGCCAAGGGACATCTGATCAGTGAGGAAGACATCCGGCTGCTGGAGATGGAAGGCCTCCAGCGGGTTTGGGTGACCGAACTGGACGAAGGGGAAGTGGGCGAAGACGACGCCGCCATGGCGGTGGCGGCCGAGATCGCCTGTGGTTGTGTGGAAATCCGGCTGGCCCCGGCCGGCCGGGCTAACCTTACCGCCACCGCCGACTGCTGCGTACTGGTGGACGAGGATTTGCTGCGGCAAATCAACTGCACCTCCAGCACGGTGATCGCAACGGCGGAAAATTTCAGCTTCGCCCGGGCGGGACAACGCATTGCCACGGTAAAAAGCGCGCCGTTCGCGGTTGCCCAGACCGAGCTGGATGCGATAGTATCAATCCTTCGGGAACGAGGGCCGATTCTGCAGGCGCGCCCGATCGCGCATCCGGTGGTGGGCGTCGTTTACACGGACCCGATCAACGGAGACCGGGCGCGGCAGTTATTTGAAAATGTAGTGCGGCAGAGGCTGGAGCGCTACGGTGTGGCGCCGCACTACGCCTTGGCGGTTTTGGAGGAAGAAGCCACCGTGGCAAAGGCGCTCGAACACCTGTTGCGCGGCAAGAGCACGGTCGTTCTGGTTGCCTCCACAACTGCGCCGGCCGGGCCTCAGGACGAAGTCGGCCGGGCTTTCGAGCGCATCGGATGTCACATCGAGAAATTCCTGGCGCCGGTGGAACCGGGCAACCTGCTGTTGCTGGCTTATAGAGACCAGGTGCCGCTGGTCGCGGCGCCGGGTTGCTTCCGGTCGGCCAAGCCCAATGTGTTAGATTTGCTGTTGCCGCCGCTGTTGGCGCGTTATCGGATTTCAGGCTGGGAGGTGGCCAGTTTGGGTCATGGAGGGCTTCTAGCCTGAGCGGTTCTCCTCCACAACCACGAGCCGTTGCCTCCGAGCGGCTCGTGGGTGCTCCTCAGCCGGGCGCCTGACCAGCGCCCGGCTCTTTTTTTGATTTGCGGAGCTGTCACGGCGTGAATGCGACTTGAGAGGGTGAAATGTCGCCGGGCCGCCCCGGGCGGGGTGGACAGATCGTCTTCGCGGTTGCAACCGCCGTCCCGGCTCTGCTACCGTGTGCGTGTTTTATGTCGGCTGAAGAACTCACCAGGCGCGTCATCGGGGTGATTGCCAAAACGCATCGCGTCTCCCCGGAAACCATCACTCCGGAAACCACGTTTCAGGAACTGGGAATGGATTCGCTGGACGCCGTCAACGTTCTGTTTGCCCTGGAGGAGGAGTTCAACGTGAACATTCCCGACGAGGACGCGCGCGAGATCCGCACTGTGCGTCAGGTCATTGAAGGAATCGCCAAGCTTCTGGCGACGGGCTCGCAGGGGGGCGCGCAACCGCTCGGAGAACAAGCCACGTAAACTGGGTGGATGAAGCGCCGGGTCGTCATCACCGGAATCGGGGTCATTTCCGCCCTGGGCCACAACTCCACGCAATTCTGGGCACGGCTCTCGGCAGGCGTCAGCGGCATCGGGCCGATTCACTCGGTGGACTGCTCGCAGTTCCGCTTTCGCAACGGGGCGGAGGTGCGCGATTTCCGGCCGCAGGATCACTTCGAAGAACGGGAGATGGACTTCCTCGACCGGTTTGCGCAGTTCGCCGTGGTGGCGGCCCGGGAAGCGGTACGCGACGCCGCCGTCGAGTGGAACGGCGGGCTCCGCCGGCGCACCGCCGTCGTGACGGGCTCCTGCGTCGGCGGCCAGACTACCGAAGACGCCGCCTTCGCCGAGGTCTACCGCGACGGCCGCGGTCGCGTGCATCCCATGACCATTCCCCGCATCATGGCCAATGCCGGGGCCAGCCAGATCTCGCTCGAACTGGGCGTCACCGGTCCGGTTTTCACCGTTTCGACCGCCTGCTCCTCGGCCAACCACGCAATCGGCCAAGCCTTCTGGATGGTGCGCGACGGCGTGGCTGACCTGGCCATCACAGGGGGCAGCGAGGCGCCGTTCAGCTTCGGCAACCTCAAGGCGTGGGAGGCTCTGCGGGTGGTCTCTCCGGATACCTGCCGCCCGTTCTCTAAGGGCCGGCGCGGCATGATTCTGGGGGAAGGAGCCGCCATGCTGGTGCTGGAGCCGCTCGAAGCCGCTCGCGCGCGTGGTGCGCGGATCTATGCCGAACTGGTCGGATTCGGCATGTCCTCCGACGCCTACCACATCACTCAGCCCTCGGTAGAGGGTCCGGTTCAGGCCATGAACGCGGCGCTGCAGGACGCGGGCCTCAAGCCGGAGGCGGTAGGCTACATCAACGCCCACGGAACCGGCACGCAGGCCAACGACCCGACGGAGACGGCGGCGATTCGCGCCGTGTTTGGTCCCCACGCCGACCGCCTCGCCGTGAGTTCCACCAAGTCCATGCACGGCCACACACTGGGGGCGGCCGGAGCCATTGAGGCCGCCGCGACCGTCCTCGCTCTCCGCCACGGCCTGCTGCCGCCTACGGCAAACTTCCTGGAGCCAGACCCGGAGTGCGACCTGGACGTGGTGCCCAATCAGGCGCGCCGCGCGGAGGTGGAATACGCGCTTTCGAATTCCTTCGCCTTCGGCGGCCTCAACGCCGTGCTCGCCTTCCGGCGCTGGGACGGCTGAGCCGGATGGAGCCAGGGTTCCGGACCCCGCAGGCCGTCGGCCGGACAGGCGAATTCCAAAAGTGGATCCCGGCGCTGACGATGCTTGCGGTCTCACTGCTCAGTTACATAGACCGCAACACGCTCGCCCTGCTGGCGCCCACTATTTTGCGGGAGACGCGTCTGAGCGCGGAGCAGTACGGCTGGGTAATCTCGGCGTTTTCCGTCGCCTATATGCTCGGCAACCCGGTCTGGGGGCGGTGGCTGGACCGCTTCGGTTTGCGCACCGGCATGAGCGTGGCTGTTGCGTTGTGGAGCCTGGCTTCGGCCTCCCATGCTCTGGCCTCCACTTTCCTCGGCTTTGCCGTTGCGCGCGCCTGCCTCGGCTTCGGCGAAGGAGCCACGTTCCCGGGCGGCATGCGGACGGTGGTCCAGACGCTGCCTCCGTCACAGCGCGCGCGGGGAGTGGCGGTGGCGTACAGCGGCGGCTCTCTGGGGGCGATCCTCACTCCCCTGATCATCACGCCGATCGCGTTGTGGCGGGGATGGCGTGCCGCATTCTGGTTCACCGGATGGATCGGGGCCAGCTGGCTCGCCGTGTGGTTCCTGGTGAGCCGGAGGCCCGAATTGCGACAGCGCCACAAACCGCAAGGACTCGCCCCGGCCGACCCTCCGCGTTGGTCCGACGCCCGCCTGTGGAGCTTCATGGCCGCCTACGCGCTGGGAGCGTTGCCTATCGCCTTCGTTCTCTACGGGGCGGCGCTGTTTCTGGATCGCCGCCTCGGCGCTTCGCAGGCGCTCATCGGCAAGCTGCTGTGGATCCCTCCGCTCGGCTGGGAGGCGGGCTACTTTTTCTGGGGCTGGCTGTCGGACAGAGGGCGTGCGGCGAGCCGCTCGCCCGCAGGCGCCGTCTCCGGACTGATGACCGTGCTGGCGATATCGGGCTTTGTCCTGGCAGCGATCCCCTGGGCTCACTCCCCCGCCCTCGCCCTGGTGCTCATGTTCGCCGCCATGTTTGTCGCGGCAGGATTCATTGTTCTGTCGTTGAGCTACGCCACCGGGGTCTTCAGCACCTCGCATGCAGGCTGGATCGCGGGCCTGGGAGCCGGCTCATGGTCCGCCACCGTGGCCTGCGTTATGCCGCTCTTCGGGCGTCTGATTGATCACGGCCGCTGGGAGGCGGCCTTTCTGCTGGCCGCCTGCTGCCCGGCGACCGGCTACATCCTCTGGCTCCTCCCCAACCGGACGCCCTGACAAGGTCGGCAGTATACTGTGGGACATGAAAGCGCGGCACGTAGCTCTCGTCCTGCTCTCGTCTCCGCTCTGCGCCCAGGTGAAGTTCGCGCGGCACGCCGACCGGATCGCCGTGGAGATTGACGGTAAGCCGTTCACCGAGTTCTTCTTCGGCCCCGAGACGCCGAAACCGTATCTGCATCCGCTCCGCGCCGCTTCCGGGACGATCGTCACACGCCTGTACCCCATGCAGAAAGTCGAGGGCGAGGCCTACGATCACCCGCACCACCGGGGCCTGTGGTTCACGCACGGCGATGTCAACGGCGCCGATTTCTGGGCCAATGAGCCGAACTCTCGCCGCACCAACCTCGGGCGCGTGGTACTGAAGCAGATCCGCACCGTAGAAGAGGGTCCGCACTCGGGCCGGATCGGGGCGGAGTTCGAGTGGCGCGACCCGCAAGGCAAAGTCCTGCTGGTAGAGGGGCGGCAAATGCTGTTCCACTCACACCCCAGCCTGCGCATCCTCGATTTGGACATCACTCTGACCGCGTCGGAAAGGGTCAAGTTCGGCGATACCAAAGAAGGAACCTTCGCGATCCGCCTTGCACCGTGGCTCGAGGAGCCCCACGCGCGCGCTCCGGCTTCGCCGCCGCGTACCGGGCGCATGGTGAGTTCGGAAGGCAAAGAGACTGAGAAAGAGGTCTGGGGCACCCGCGCCGCCTGGGTGGACTACTTCGGAGAATTCAAAGGCGAAAAGCTCGGCGTGGCCATTTTCGATCACCCGCGCAATCCGCGCCATCCCACCTTCTGGCACGCCCGCGCCTACGGCTTGTTTGCGGCCAATATCTTCGGCTTGCGCGATTTCCTCCACGACAAAAACCAGGACGGCAGCCTGACGCTGGCTCCGGGAGATTCCCTGCGGTTCCGATACCGCGTGGTGATCCATCCGGGCGACTATCGCACCGCCGATATTCCGTCGCTTTACAAGCAATACGCCGCCGGGAGCTGAACGCCACATGCGCATCGTTTCGATCGAGACCTACATCGCGGGCAATCCCTGGAAAAACTGGCTCTTCGCGAGGGTCGCAACGGACGAGGGAATCTACGGCGTCGGCGAGGGGACGCTGAACTGTTTCGCCCGGACCGTGGAAGCCGCCGTCCATGAACTGAAACCCTTGGTGGTCGGGATGGATCCGTTTCAGGTCGAGGTGATCTCCCAGCGACTGATCCGGGACGTGTACTCCGAAGGCGGGCAGGTCCACATGTGCGCCGTAGCCGCCATCGAAATGGCCTGCTGGGACATCATCGGCAAGGCGTGCAACCAGCCGGTCTACAACCTTTGGGGAGGCCGCTGTCACGAAAAACTCCGCGCTTACGCCAACGGATGGTACCGGGGCCCGCGGCAGCCGGAGAGCTTCGCGGAAAAGGCGCAGCAGGTGGTGGCTCGCGGCTACACCGCGCTCAAGTTCGACCCCTTCGGCAGCAACTGGCGCACGCTCACCCCTTATGAGTTCGACCTCTCCATTGACATCATCCGTGCGGTGCGCGAAGCCGTCGGACCCTCCGTGGACATTCTCATCGAGGGACACTGCCGGTTCAATGTGGCCACGGCGCTCCAGCTGGCGGAGGCTATGGCGCCTTTCCGTCCGGCCTGGTTCGAAGAGCCGGTCCCGCACACCAACCTTGCGGCGATGATCGAAGTCGCACGGCGCAGCCCGGTGCCCATCGCCACTGGCGAGAGCCTGTCCAACAAGCAGCAGTTCGCCGAACTGCTCAAGCACGATGCCATCAGCATCTTCCAGCCCGAGCCGCTCAATGTGGGCGGCCTGTTTGCCGCGCGCAAGATCGCCGATATGGTGGATGCGCACTACGGAGTTATCGCGCCGCACAGTGCGCAGGGACCGGTTTGCTCGGCGGCGTGCGTGCAACTGAACGCTTCCATCCCCAACTTTTTCCTCCACGAAATCTTCGACGAATTCAACGAGCCCTGGGAGCGCGACATCGTCACCGATCCGGTGGAGGTCGTCAACGGCTACATCGAGATCCCGGAGCGGCCGGGCCTGGGAACCGATCTGAACCTGGACGAGATCCAGCGGCACCCCTACCGCCCGGAGCACTACCTGCCGCTGTTCAAGCCGGGTTGGGAACGGCGGGCGGGAGATCAGACCCTGTAGCTGCGGCGCAACTCAACCCGCCTCGTCCCACCGGGCAAGCAGGTACGGCTTTTGCGCCTCATAGGTCAGGCACAGTCGCTCCAGACGTTCTTCCACTTCCGGAGCGCCGGCCTGCTGGACTTCGAGCACGAACGATGCCACCCAGCCGAGGTAGAGGGGCGTGAGCGCGCGCAGCAGGTGCTCGCGCGCCACGGTGCGCCTGTGAAAGGCGACGGCGAAGTCGTACACGACCCCCACCCAGAGCTCGTCCGGAAAGTGCAGCTGCGCCTCCGGAAAGCAAGCCAGCTTGTGCAACTGCTCCAGCTTCGCCGGCCCCAGCACCGGCCCCCAGATTTCCTGGAGCGTCTCGCAGCCCAGCCGGAACGAATCCAGCATCCGACGGGTGTTGACGGCAACCGGCTCGGTGGCCACCTCGAAACGGAAGCCGAAGGTCGGCACGGGCTCGGAACCCGTCACCGTTTTCCAGATGGCGGCGTTGCGCTCCATCTCCGAAAACAGCGAGCTCAGCACCTGCGCCAGCATGGCGCTCAAGTCGGAGGCCGGGTCCTTCGGATCATGGATCTTCGCGCCCAGGAAGGCCTGGCACACCCGAAAGCCGTGGGCGACGGCCTGCGTGGTCACCCAGATGTCAATGCCGAAGCGCGCCACGTCGCTTTCCCACACATCCTGTCGCAGGTAATGCTCGACGAGCGGCGCCGAAAAACCGAAATCGCCGCCGATAGGCTGGCGGATCCGCTTGCCGTAGAGCGCGCGCGTGAGGGGGTAAACGATGCTGTTGGTGATCGTGCCGTCGTACTTGTGGCGCATGTACAGGGGGGCGACAAAATCGAACCCGCGCTCCAACACCGGGCCGACCAGCAACTCGATCCACTGCGGGGTGATGCTCCGCAGATCCGAGTCCACCACCGCAACCGCCTTGGCCCCGAGCCTTCGCGCCAGGAAGAAGATGGTGCGAAAGGCGCTGCCCTTTCCGGGCGTGCCGTGGTAGGGTGTGGAGAGTTTGTGGACCGGATACACGCGGTAGGGGGCCTGCACCAGCGCTGTCTCTTCCAGCGTCGCTTCCAGCACGCGCTGCGGCGTGCCGTCCCGGGAGCCGCCGTCCGAGTTCACGATCACGCTCCGGGCGCCGGGGAAGTATTTCGTCAGTCCCGCCTGGGCCGCCCGCACAACGTGGCCGATGGTCCGGGCGTTGTTATAGCTGGGAATCCCCACCACGATATCCGCCGAGCCGAGTTTGTGGAGTTCCGCTTCGGTTTCGGGAGGCAGCGGGGGCGTATCGGGAACGGCACGCCAAGGCTCCGCCGCGGCGTGCGCCTGCCGCAGTTCCATGACACTGCCCATGATCGCACAGACGCCGGCTGCGGAAGGCTCGCGGGCTCTGCGGTTGCGCGCTCCTGTCGCGGTGCGCGACACTCGGTTGATTGCCGTGGAACGCTACGTCTGCATTCACGGACATTTCTACCAGCCCCCGCGCGAAAACCCGTGGCTGGAGGCCATCGAGCTGCAGGACTCCGCCTACCCCTATCACGACTGGAATGAGCGTATCACCGCCGAGTGCTACGGACCGAACGCCGCGTCGCGCATCCTGGACGGCGAGCAGCGGATCGTCCAGATCGTGAACAACTACGCCAAAATCAGCTTCAATTTCGGCCCCACGCTGCTCGACTGGATGGAGGCCCGGGCTCCGGAGGTCTATCAAGCCATTCTGGAAGCCGACCGCGAAAGCCGGCGGCGTTATTCCGGGCACGGCTCGGCTCTGGCGCAGGCTTACAATCACATGATTCTGCCGCTTGCCACCGGGCGCGACAAGCGCACGCAGGTACTGTGGGGCATTCGCGACTTTGAACACCGTTTCGGGCGATTCCCCGAGGGAATGTGGCTGCCGGAAACCGCCGTGGACCTGGAAACGCTGGATATCCTGGCTCAGTGCGGCATCCGCTTCACCATCCTGTCGCCCCATCAGGCGAGCAAGGTGCGGGCCATCGGAGCGCGGGCCTGGCGGGATGTCAGCGGAGGCCGGGTGGACCCCTCCATGGCCTACCGGGTCCAGCTTCCTTCGAACCGCCAGCTGAGCGTTTTCTTCTACGACGGTCCGATCTCACGGGCCGTGGCGTTCGAGAATCTGCTGGTGAAGGGCGAGTACCTGGCCGAGCGCCTGCTCCAGGCTTTTTCGAGCGCGCGCCACTGGCCGCAGATCGTTCACATCGCCACCGACGGAGAAACCTACGGCCACCACCGAAGACACGCCGACATGGCCCTGGCTTATGCGCTCCACTACATTGAGAGCAACCGCCTGGCGCGGCTCACCAACTATGCCGAATACCTGGAACGCCACCCGCCCACGCACCAGGTGCAGATCGCGGAGAACACTTCCTGGAGCTGCGTCCACGGCCTGGAGCGCTGGCGAAGCGATTGCGGCTGCAACTCCGGCATGCATCCGGGCTGGAACCAGCAGTGGCGCGGCCCGTTGCGGGAGGCTCTGGACTGGCTGCGGGATACGCTGGCTCCCTGTTTTGAGCGCGCCGCCGCTCGGCTCCTGAGTGATCCCTGGGCGGCGCGGGACGACTACATCAGCGTGATTCTGGACCGCTCGCGCGATAACGTGGGCCGGTTCTTCCGCCGCCACGCCCGCCGCGAACTGACCCCCGCCGAGCGCGTCGAGGCCCTCAAGCTCCTGGAACTGCAGCGGCACGCCATGCTGATGTACACCAGTTGCGGCTGGTTCTTCGACGAGCTTTCCGGGATCGAGACCGTGCAGGTGATCCAGTATGCCGCCAGGGTGGTGCAACTGGCGCAAGAGTTATTTGGAGATTCCATCGAAGAAGAATTTCTCAAACGCCTGGAGCGCGCTCGCAGCAATCTTCCGGAACACGGCGACGGCCGGCGCATCTACGAGACCCTGGCGCGCCCTGCCCGGGTGGATCTCCGAAAAGTGGGAGCGCACTACGCCGTGAGTTCTTTGTTTGAAACGTACAACCACCGCACGCAAACCTACTGTTACACCGTGGAGCGCGAAGACTACCGCCTCCTGACGCAGGGCAAGGCCCGGCTGGCGCTCGGGCGGGCCACCGTCACCTCCGATATTACCGAGGAATCACAGCGGATCACTTTTGGCGTGCTGCATCTCGGGGACCACAATGTCAGCGGCGGCGTCCGCGAATTTCAAGGCGACGAAGCCTATGCCCGGCTGTCGGAGGAGCTCTCCGAAGTCTTCCGGCGGGGCGATCTTCCCGAAGTGATTCGCGGGCTCGACCGGGAATTCGGAGGAGGAACTTACTCGCTGGGGCTCCTCTTCCGCGATGAACAGCGCAAGATCCTCCGGCAGATCATCGAGTCTGCTCTCGAGGAAGCCGAAGCGCTCTACCGCGGCTTCTACCACGACCATGCCGCTTTGATGCGCTTCATGACGGCCTTAGGCGTGCCGCTGCCCAACCGGTTCGAGATCGCGGCCGAAGTGACCGTGAACACCGACCTGCGGCGCGCCTTCGAGTCGGAAGAGCCTGACCTGGACCGGATCCGAAGTCTGCTCGATGAAGCCAGGGCCGCCGGGGTCCGGCTGGATCACGCCAGCCTGGAATTCGCGCTGCGCAAGACCCTGGAGCGACTCTCCGGCGCCTTCCGCTCCCGGCCGGAGGATGCGGCGCAGCTGGCCCGGCTCTCCGAGTTGACGGCCCTGGCGCGCTCCCTACCCTTCGAGGTCAATCTCTGGCGGGTGCAAAACGACTTCTACGCGGTGCTCAAGAACCGTTACGGGGCCGCCGCCGCGCGCGCCCGCCAGGGCGATCCCGAAGCACAGCAGTGGCTGAATTTGTTCTGCGGGCTGGGCGAGCGCCTCCGGGTGCGCGTGGACCCGCCCGGGACGCCGGCTTGAGACGGGCCGGGGGAAGACGCGGCTCGCTATCTCCCGGGAGGTGCGCTCCGTCGGAGCGCCTCTTCGACGCGCCGCAATCCGGCTGCCGCATCGCGCCCCAGCTGAATGCGCAACAGCCGCCTCCCGCGCCGCCGCAACGCTCCGGCGTCGCCGTCGGCCTGCGCGCGCAGGAGTTGCCCGAAGCTGTAACCCGTCTCCGGGACAGGCAAGTCGTGCGCGGGCTCGTCCACGAACTGCAAGAAAAGGCCCGTATCCGGCCCTCCTTTGTGCAACTGGCCCGTGGAGTGGAGGAAGCGGGGACCGTAGCCGGACGTCGTTGCCACCCGCAGGCGGTCGCGGAGAATCGAGCGGATGCGGCCGAGCCCGCCCGCCGCGTCGCCGGAGGGTGCGATGAAGGCTTGCAGCGCCACATACCGTCCCGGCCCGGCAGCGGCCAGAAACTCCGTCAGTGCGGCGCTCAGTTGTTGTTCGGAATCCGCGGGCACCATGTCGTCCTGCGAGCTCGCGGTGCCGGGCCGCTCCATCGCGCGGCGAGCCAGATCTTTGGCCAGCTGCACGTCGGGCTGGTCGAAGGGGTGGACTGCAAGCACGGCGCAGGCAGCGGCGGTGGCGAATTCCCAGCGAAAAAATTCCCCGCCCAGATCTTCGCGGCTGCGGAGGCGGATGCGGATGACGGGATGGCCCGCGGCGGCGAGCGGTTCCAGCACCGGGGGCTCCGGTTCTCCGTCCAGCCCGATCCAAACGAAAACGCGATCAGGCCCATATGTTTCCGTCGAACCGACCGGCTCCCCGGCCACGGGCACGATCCCGCGGCCCTCCTTGCCGCTGCTTTCCGCAACCAGCTGCTCGGTCCAGTCCGGAAAGGCCTCCAGTGCAGCGGAGGCAAAAAACGTGAGTTTGTCACGACCGGCAAGCGCCAGTTCACCGAGTGCGGCGCCGAGAACCAAACCCGGATTCTGCGCCGCCGACGCTTCCGGCGTGCAGGCGGAAGCCATGCGCCGCGCCGACGCAATCACGTCCTGGATGCGCACTCCGATTAGGGCGGCTGGAACCATGCCGAAGTCCGACAACGCCGAGTAGCGCCCGCCCACGTCCGCCGGCGCCCGGAACAGGCGGCGGAAACCGCGCTCGACCGCCAGGTGTTCGAGCGGCGTGCCAGGATCGGTGATCGCCGCAAAGCACCGGCCCGTGCGCTGCGCCCGCTCCCAGAAGTAACGAAACAGGGAGAGCGGCTCGATGGTGGTCCCGGATTTGCTCGAGACGACGAGCAGAGTCCGCCGCAGGTCCAGGCGCTCTTCAGCCGCGCGCACCGCCCCCGGATGGGTACTGTCGAGGACCACCAGCTCCGGAAAGCCCGGCGCGCTGCCGCAGGTCCGCCCAAACACCTCCGGGGCCAGGCTCGAGCCGCCCATCCCCAGCAGCACGGTGTGCCGGTAGCCCTCGGTACGGATCTCGGCGGCGAACCTTTCCCACTCATCGGCTTGGCGGGGCGCGGCGTCGGGCAGGCGGAGCCAGCCCAGCCGGTCGGTAATCTCGGGTACCTGCGGATCCGGGCGCCACAAAGTGGGGTCTTTGTCCCAAAGGCGAGCGACGAACCGGCCGGCCTCCCAGGCCCGCAGTCTCCGCTCGACGGCGGCTTGATAGGGGCCAAGCTCCAGCGTCATGCCGGAGAGCGGGCCTGCCGGCGCCGTCATTTCCCGCCCCCTCCCGATCGGGTTTCCAGGGCGCGAACCTTTTCCAGGCGGCGGCGGTGGCGCTCTTCGCCCGAGAAGCGCGCGCCGAGGAAAGTGCGCACGAGCTCCTCCATCAGAGCAGGCCCGATGACCCGCGCTCCCAGCACGAGCACGTTCATGTCGTCGTGCTCGACGCCCTGCCGGGCCGAGTAAGTGTCGTGGCACAGTCCCGCACGGATGCCTGGGAGCTTGTTGGCCGCCACCGTGGCCCCCACGCCGCTGCCGCACAGCAACACGCCCCGCTCCGCACGCCCTTCCAGGATGGCCCGGCCCACGGCTTCCGCGAAGTCCGGGTAGTCGGAGGGCTCGGCGCTGTCGGCTCCTAAATCCAGCACTTCATGCCCCAAGGCGCGCAGGTAAGCCGCCACCCGCTGCTTGAGTTCGTAGCCCGCGTGATCGGCGCCCACCGCTACGGTCATGGGACGGCCCCGCGGCAGGGATCAAAAATCCGTGGTTGTCGTTGCAAAGATGCCATGGCTGTTTGTGAGCCGAGTTCCTGCCAGACCGACAAACTCTTATCCTACCGACTTGCCCCGCCGCCGCGTCACCCTTTCTCGATGTCCCGGTGGGTCACTTTGACGCGATAACCGGCGCGGGCCAGCCGCTTGTGAATCTCGGTGGCGATCATCACGGAACGGTGGCGGCCGCCGGTGCACCCGAAGGCAATCGTGAGGTAGCTCTTGCCTTCCCGGATATAGTGCGGCAGCAGGTAAATGAGCAATTCCGTGATGCGCTCTATGAACTCCCGCGTCTGGGAAAAGGAGCGGATATAGCGGGCCACGCTCGGATGCCGGCCGCTGAGTTTCTTGAAGCGGGGGATGTAGTTGGGGTTGGGCAGGAAGCGCACGTCGAAGACCAGGTCGCTGTCGGGCGGAACGCCGTAGCGGTAGCCGAAGCTCGTCACGTGGATCATGATCTGGGACTCGACCCGGCCGCTGCGGAACCGCTCCGCGACCAGGTCCCGGAGTTCGTGGACATTGAATTTCGACGTGTTGATGATGTGGTCGGCCAGGGCGCGGATCGGGGCCAGGCGCCGGCGCTCGCGGCGGATGCTCGTCAGAATGGAGTCGCCTGTGCCCAGCGGGTGCGGGCGCCGGGTTTCGCTGAAGCGGCGCACCAGCGTGTCGTCATCCGCCTCGAGAAACAGCAGCGTGGTGGGCAGCTCGTCCCGGATTCGTGAGTAGATTTCGGGGAAGCGTTCCAATCCTTCCCGCTCGCGGATATCCACCACCAGCGCCGCCCGCGGGATTTCGGCCGACTCTCGGACCAGCTCGGTAAATTTCGGGATGAGTTCCACCGGGAGGTTGTCCACGGCATAGTAGCCGAGATCCTCCAGCGACTTAAGAACGGTACCTTTGCCGGAGCCGCTCAGGCCCGTGATTACTACGAGCTCCGGCGCTGCTGCCGAGCGGGCCGGCTTTCTGGCAGGCATCACCCAGCGCCGCGGTCAGACTTCGAGGAGATCGAAGTTGCCGTCGCGGCGCCGCACCAGCACGGAGACCCGGTCGGTTTCCGCATCCCGATACACAAGGTAGTCCTGATCTGCCGTGATCTCAAGAAGCGCTTCTTCGAGCGTCATGGGCTTGCGGTCCCACGCGTTGTCCACCCGGAAGACCCGCGGGCCGGAACTCTCCTCGACGGCGGCTTCCTCCGCCCCGGCGGACGTCTCGCCAAGGGCTTCGATCGCCCAGGTATTCTTCGGCACCCGCTTGGTGTCCCTGCGGCGGGTGCGCAGTTTCAGGATCTGCTTTTCCAGTTTCTCGGCGGCCGCCAGGATGGCGCTGAACTGGTCCGTACTCGTGGCCGCGCCCACCAGGGGGTGATCGTGGAAGTTCACAGTGATCTCGGCCTGCTGGAGGTGGCGCTGGCCGGTCAGAATCACATGAGCTTCCCGCTCGCCGTCGCGCCGGTCCAGCAGGCGCGCCAGCCTGGAAAACTTCGCCGCCAGCTTCTTTTCCTGAGCGGGGGTGAAGGTGTCTGTCCGGCCCGTGTACGTGACTTTCATGCTTCCCTCCCTGTCATGGTCACGTGCGGAGACGCCGGTGGTGGGTGGATGGAATTTTCATATCCTCCCGGTACTTGGCCACGGTGCGCCGCGTCACGTGAATCCCTTCGGCCTGGAGTCGCGCGGTGATCTGCTCATCGGTGAGCGGATGCGCCGGGTCTTCTTCTTCGATCATCTTCTTGACCTTGCGCTTAAGCAGCAACAGCGGCGTTTCCGCTCCCGACGGCCCTTGCACGGCTTCGGAGAAAAAGTAGCGGAGTTCGAAGACACCTTGAGGCGTGTGAGCGTATTTGTTGGCGACGGCCCGGCTCACCGTGGACGGATGCACGCCGATCTCTTCGGCGATCTCCTTGATCATCATCGGCTTCAGGTAATCCAGCCCGTGGTCGAGGAAACCGCGCTGTCGGCGTACGATCGCCTCGCAGACTTTCAGGATGGTCTGCCTGCGCTGCTCGATGTTCTTCATCAGCTGGATCGCCGAGGCGTAGCGCTCGCGCACGTAATTGCGCACTTCTTTGTTCGGCTCCTGGCTGCGGTCGAGCATGCGGCGGTACTGCCGGTTGAGCCGCAACTGCGGCAGGTCGTCGTCGTTCAACTGAATGACGTAGTCGTCGCCTTCCTTGAAGATGTAAACGTCAGGCTCCACCTGCCGCGCGCCGGGGCCGGAGTAGCGCAAGCCCGGACAAGGATCCAGATGCCGGATCACGTCGCAGGCGATGCGGATATGATCGAGCGGCCGGCCCAGCACCTTGGCCAGCTCCTGGTACTGCCGGCGCTCGAGCAGCTTGAGATGCTGCTCCACGATCCGCCAGGCGACACCCCCCTGCCCGTTGCGGCTCGCCAGTTGTAGCAGCAGGCATTCGCGGAGATCCCTCGCCCCCACCCCTGCCGGATCCAACGACTGCACCACTTTGAGACCCTCCTCCAGGTCTGCCACGCGCACGGAGCCGTCGGCAGCCAGTTCCTCAAGACTGGCCGTAAGATAGCCGTTGTCCTCCAGATTGCCGATGATGAGCTCGGCCGCCTCACGCACGGCGTCGGGAATCACCAGTACGCTAAGCTGAGAGCGCAAGTGATCGGACAGGGTGACGGGCGCGGGCAGGAAGGTCTCAAAGGAGGGCTTCTCCACCTGCTCGCTAACCGGGCTGCGGAATCCGGGGTCCAGGTACTCGTCAAAGAACGACCCGAAATCAATCTCCTCAAACGGGTCGGTCACCGGCCTGGGTTCGACAACAGGCTCCTCGCCGTCCACGGCCTCGGCCGGGGAAGAACTGGCGAAGTCTGCCACACCCTCGACCGCCTCGGACACCTGCGAGACGGCTTCCAAGATGGGCTGGTCCGCCGGGGGAGGCTCGGCCGGATCCCGTTCGGCCTCGAGCAAAGCCTGAACCTCTTCCGGGCTGAGTTCCTCGGCCCCGTCTTCGGTCGCCTCCTCCAGCACCGGGTTCTGCGCAATCTCCTGCGCAATCATCTCCTTCAGCTCGAGGCGGTTGAGCTGAAGGACGGTGACCATCTGAACGAGTGCGGGCCGGAGGATCTGCTTCTGCTGAACCCGCAACTGCAACCGGGGCGACAGCGAACTCATCTGCCCCCATTTTACAGCCTGAGCCTCCGCGGAAGGGAAACCAGCTGGATGAGCTCCGGCCGGTTCAATCCCCGGCGCGGGTTTCGACACCCAGAGTGAAAGTCTCGCCCAGGTAGATGCGTTTGACTTCCGGGTCGCGCCCCAGCGCCTCGGGGCTTCCAGCGCGGAAGATTCTGCCGTTGTTGATGATGTAGGCCCGGTCGGTGACCGCCAGCGTCTCGCGGACGTTGTGATCCGTCACGAGGATGCCGATGCCGTTGCGCCGCAGGTCAAAAATGATGCGCTGCAGTTCCAGGACCTGGATGGGGTCAATTCCGGAAAACGGCTCATCCAGCAGCAGAAAGGAGGGCTCAAGCACAAGCGAACGGGCGATCTCCACACGGCGCCGTTCCCCTCCGGAAAGCGAATAGCCCTTGTTCTGGCGGACCCGCTCCAATCCCAACATTTCGATGAGGCTCGAGAGGCGCTCCCGCCGCTCATGCGCGCTGAGCGGCAGCGTCTCCAGGATCGCCATCAGGTTTTCCTCCACCGTGAGCCGGCGGAAGACCGAAGGCTCCTGCGGCAGGTAACTGATGCCCCGTCGGGCCCGCTGGTACATCGGCAGTCGCGTAATATCCTCGTCGTCCAGCATCACGCGGCCGGAGTCCGGGCTGATGAGGCCGACGATGATGTGAAACGTCGTGGTCTTGCCCGCCCCGTTGGGGCCCAGCAGGCCCACGACCTCTCCCTCTTCGACAAGCAGGGAGACGTCGTCCACTACTTTCCGCCCGCCGAAAGTTTTGGAGATTTCGCAGGTCTGGAGCTTGCGCATCAAATGATCACTTCTTGCGGATCCGGCTCACGGCGGGACGCTCTGCGCCCCCCTCCACGAGCAGCCTATCATCGTCGGGGAACCAGGTCAATTGACGGCCGCGCGTGGCCCCGCGGAGACTGTCGCGGAACAGGGGCTCGCCACCCCAGAGGACAATCTTTTCTTCATCTGCCTGGTAGACGGCATGTTCGGCGGAGGCCCGGCGCATCCGGTCCGGGGCGGCCTGGACGATCTCCACGGCGCCTTCGGCGTCGGCCCGTTCCAGGCGTGAAGCGCCGTCACCCTCGGCCAGGTGGGCAATCAGTCGGGCTGCCGTCACCGTGGTCTGGCGGCGCACCATCCGGATCCCTCCGGAGAATGCCGCCACGCGCGTTTCGTCGTGGTAGACGAGCTCCGGGGCTTCAATCACCACAAGCGCCGGCACCCGCGGCCCGTCCTTTCGCGGGGGATCCTCGGCGAACTGGGCGACGACGCTGCCGCGCGCCATCAGCGTCCGCTTGCGCCGGTCAATTTCGATAAACTCTGCCCGGATCCGGTTGGTGCCCTGCCAGACCACCGCCCGGCCCTCGAACCGCAACAGCCGGTTATGGTCCGCGGCGGTCATGCGCTCCGCCCGAGCCTGGAACGCATCGTCCGAATCGAGCAGGCCCGAGGTTGCCGGCTTCTTCCGCTCCGGAAGGCGGGAGGCTGAGACGGCGCCCTCGGCGAGGGTATCGCCGGTACGCTGGTCGAGCAGGATGCGGGCGGCCGCGATCGTCCCGGTAGCATCCCATACGCGCGCACTGCCCTCCAGCAGGATCCGGTCCTCGGCAGCCTCGAGCACGGCGCGTTCGGCGCGTCCTTTGCGCTCGCCCTCCTCATAACGGAACTCGCCTTCCTGCACCAGGGACCGGAGAGCTTGCGTGCCGGGAGCAAACTCGGCGCGCAGCCGGCGGCTCCAGGTCCGTGCGGGCGGCAGCGGGGCCCGAACCGGCATCTCGGGCGGATCGCTTTGCGTAAACGCGCTGTCAGCTTCCAGGGCCCGCACACGGTTGTCCGCCCCGTAGTAGATCCGCAGGCGCTCGCCCGCCAGCGTGCGCCGCCTCTGGTGCGGAGAAGCGGGTTGGAACACCATCCGCCCGGGCGCGTGGGTCTCGATCGCTTCGATTTCACGCCCGCCCGGACGCATGGCCAGGTGGACCACTTCGCTTTCGAGCGCCCGCTTGTCCGGAGCCGGTTCCCCGCGGGCGGGCGCCTCGGACTCAACGATCACCCGGCCGCGCGCCCACACCGAGCTCAGCTCCTGATCGCCTCCCACGGCGCGGTAGTGCATCTCGATGCGGTCGGCGGCCACCGCGGTTTGGGCGTCGCCGTCACGCGCCAGCAGCCGTGCGCGCTGCTCGGCCTCGATGCGTTCGATCTGCCCGTTGCGGCCCCAATGAACAAACACGAGCCCCGCGGCATATTCAAGCAGGCGCGAGCCGTGCGCGTCGCGCCCGCGTGCGTCCCTGGCTTCGACGCGCCGGAGCGCGTGTTCCTCCAGCCAGACGATGGCCTGGCCCGCCTCGATTTCCATCGGACCGCGGCGGAAGCGCGACCAAGGCGAAAGCAGGATTGCGGAATCGCGCTCTTTGTAAAGCATTTCCCCGGCCTGGACCGTCAGCACAGGCTCTGCCGGCCCGCTCTGCCAGGAGACTTCCGGGGCGGACAGCAGGTGCAATTCGCGCGTCCCGGGGTCGTAGGAGGCGCCGACACAACTGCCCCGGCCGCCCTCAAACTCAAAAGTGGTCGCACGGTCGGTGGTGACCTTTCCGGTCTTGCTTTCCAGCGTGACCCCGGAACTGCGAATACGAAAGTGCCGTCCGGCGGGCGCGCCCGTAGCGGGCAAACCCAGAAGCACATCCACGTCGCCTTCCGAGTGCAGGACGCCGCGCTCGGTGTCGAATTCGGCGCGACGGCTTGTGACCAGGTCCACCCGCGAGCAGTCGTTCTGGTAGAGCCGCAGCTCCACGTCTTCGAGCTCAAAGCGCGAAGGTTCCCGGATTTGCCGGAAGCTGTGTGCGCGCACGGAAACCGCCGGGCACGGGCGCCCCTCGCTGTAGGACCATTCCCAGTTGCTGGCTGCGGCGCTCAGCTTGGGAGGCAGGCGAGAGGGAGGCGAAGGCGCTGCGCGCTGCTGGGCGCTGCGCCGTTCGTAATAAAGATACGCAACTGCACCCACCAGGACCGTGATCACGAGGGGCAGCAGGCTGGTGCGGCGCATGCTGTCTTCACTCTAGCAAAAGCGCGCCCGGCGCTTGCCCGGGCGGTCGAAGCAAGGGACCGTCGCAAGTCAAGTTGTGCAAGTATATGTTTTCCAAAAGGTTACGAAAAAATCTTGTCACTCTCCCGGTCGGTGTGCTAATAATATCAGGTGGACCCGGCGCTCGCCGGTCCGCCGTATTGAGTACCCACATCGAATCACCAATGAGGGAGGTTTCGCTCGATGAACATCCGTCCTCTGTATGACCGCATCGTAGTCAAGCGCATCGAGGAAAAGGAGACGGTCAAAGGCGGCATCATCATCCCGGACACCGCCAAGGAAAAGCCTCAGGAAGGCGAGGTGGTCGCCGTCGGCAAGGGCAAACGGCTGGAGGATGGCAAGCTGGTTCCGCTGGATGTGAAGGTCGGCGACCGGATCCTTTTCGGGAAGTATTCCGGTAACGAGATCAAGATTGACGACCAGGAGTATCTGATCATGCGCGAAGATGAGGTCCTCGGAGTGATCGAGGACACCGCGCAGAAGGCGACAGCGTAAGGAGGGAACAGGAGATGGCAGCCAAACAGATCGTGTACAGCGAAGCTTCGCGACAGGCGATCTTGCGGGGCGTCAACCAGCTGGCGGATGCCGTCAAGGTGACGCTCGGTCCGAAAGGTCGCAACGTGGTTTTGGAAAAGAAATTCGGCGGGCCCACCATCACCAAGGACGGCGTGACGGTGGCCAAAGAGATCGAGCTGAAGGACCCGCTGGAGAACATGGGCGCGCAGATGGTGCGCGAGGTGGCCTCGAAGACTTCCGACGTGGCCGGTGACGGCACCACCACCGCGACCATCCTGGCGCAGTCCATCTATCGGGAAGGGGTGAAGGCCGTGGCGGCCGGAGCCAACCCGATGGCGCTCAAGCGCGGCATTGAAAAAGCCGTCGAGCTGGTGGTCGAGGAGATCAAGAGGTACAGCAAGCCGGTCAGTGGCGAGATGATCGCCCAGGTCGGCACGATCTCCGCCAACGGCGACACGACCATCGGGGAACGGATCGCCGAGGCGATGAAGAAGGTCGGCAAGGACGGCGTGATCACGGTCGAGGAATCCAAGACCATGGAGACCACCACTGAGATGGTGGAGGGCATGCAGTTCGATCGCGGCTACCTGTCGCCGTACTTCATCACCGATCCGGACCGGATGGAGTGCGTGCTCGAGGAGCCGTACATTCTCATCCACGAGAAAAAGATCAGCAACATGAAGGACCTGCTGCCGCTGCTCGAGCAGATTGCCCGAGCCGGCCGCCCGCTGCTGGTCATCGCCGAGGAAGTCGAAGGGGAGGCGCTGGCCACGTTGGTGGTCAACAAGCTGCGCGGCACGCTGAGCTGCTGTGCGGTGAAGGCGCCGGGCTTCGGCGACCGGCGGAAGGCCATGCTGGAAGACATCGCCATCCTCACCGGCGGCAAGGCCATCATGGAGGAGACCGGCATTAAGCTGGAGGGCGTGCGCCTGGAGGATCTGGGCCGCGCCAAGCGGGTGACGGTGGACAAGGACAATACCACGATCGTCGAGGGCGCCGGCAGCCAGAAAGCGATCGAGGGCCGCATCAAGCAGCTCCGGGCGCAGATCGAGGAGACCACCTCCGATTACGACCGGGAGAAGCTGCAGGAGCGGCTGGCCAAGCTGGCGGGCGGCGTGGCGGTGATCAAGGTGGGAGCCGCCACCGAGACCGAAATGAAGGAAAAGAAGGCTCGTGTGGAGGATGCGCTGCACGCCACCCGGGCCGCGGTGGAGGAAGGGATCGTGCCCGGCGGCGGCGTGGCTCTGCTGCGCGCTTCGGCCGCGCTCGAGAAGCTCAAGCTCAACGGCGACGAGCAGATCGGCGTGGACATCGTCAAGCGGGCCTGCGAGGAGCCGCTGCGGCAGATCGCTCAGAACGCCGGCTTTGAGGGCGCCATCGTGGTGGAGAAGATCCGCGCCAGCGACAACCCCAACTTCGGGTTCAACGCCGAGACCGGTCAGTACGAAGACCTGGTCAAGGCTGGGGTGATTGACCCGACCAAAGTGGCGCGCACGGCGCTGCAGAATGCGGCCTCGATTGCGGCGCTGATGCTCACCACCGAGGCGATGGTGGCCGAGATCCCGGAGAAGAAAGAGAAAGCGCCGGCCGGCCACGGCGGCGAAATGGAGTACTGAGGCGCTGTAGGGGCGGGTCCGGCATCCGCTGCCGGCTCGCCCTTTTTGTCTTTAACACCCCACTCCCGCCGGCATCGCGTCGAACCGCCGCGCACGGACGGAATACTCCAGCGTCGCCTCCCGGTGTTGCGCGGTGCGGAAGCTTTCCTTATTCCTGGCGGGTAGAGTGGCTAAGAGGGCCTTCGGGCGGGCAGAGCCGAGATTCGCCGTCCGGAGCGCGACGCTTGAAGCTGGTCCTCCTTGCCCGCGGCCTTCAGGGCTCGAACTTCACGCGCGATTCGGCGCCGAAGCGCCGGTAGTCCGCGTACGAAATTCGAAGCCGGATGCGCTGGGGTCCGCTGCGAAACGGCAGCACGTCATCGGCGAAAGTGTAAACCGGAAACCAGTGCCTGCCGTCTACCAAAGCGCGCAGCGTCGTGAATCGCGGGAACAGATTCTCCTTGCCTCCGCGATATAACGGCGGCACCGCCTGTCCTTCCATCCGCACAATGGAGAAATCCTCCTGGCTCACCCATACGAGCCCGTCAAAGAGGCGCTGGCCCTCCAGGAGCTGCCGGGGGCGGATCTGCAACACCCAGCATGCGACGCCGTCTGTGAGCTCCGGCCCCCGGTAGCGCGCTTCATAGCTCCAAAGGCGGTCAGGGGTCAACAGCAGCGGCTGCACTTCGCGCAAGTCGCGGAAGTCTTCCGGCGTCAGCAGCAGGCGCGTCAGGGTATTGACGGGGCCGTAGGTCACGCGCTCGATGCGTTCGCTTTCCGGCGAAAAGATGACCTCGCGGACCTCCCGGTACTCGCCCGTTTTGCGTCCCTTCGCGTCCAGCTCTTCGAACACCACCGTCTGCCGGTAGAGATAGTGGCGGCGCTCCCGCTCGTTTTCGGCCTCCCGTTCGGCCACGCGCCGCAGCAGATCGGAGGGCGGCTCGCCGCCGCAGCAGGCCGCGGCGAACACGAATGCTAAGATGAACCGGATGCGCCCGCTCCGCCGCTTCCAGTGGACGCTCGCCATCGTGTGGACCTTCCTCTGTGCCGCCGGATGGATCTATGCTCACCAACAGCATATCCCTTTGCGCGTTGCGGTTCCGGTGATCGCGGCCTTCCTCTGGGAAGCTTCGTTCTACCTTGTGCCGGGATTCGAGACCGTGCGCCGCCGTCTCGAAGCCCGGTGGAAGCCGCCGGCGCTCGCCGCCGGGTTTGCAGCCAGCGCCGTGATTCCCTACTGCGCCTACAGTCTGCCGTCCGGTGTCTTCCGTTTCGATTCCTTCGTGCTGCTGGCGGCGCTGGCGCTGGGCGCCGCCTTTTGGTATGTGGTGCTTCCGCGCACCGGTGCGGCCGACGCCGGCTTCCTTGTCTTTGCAGCCGCCGTGATGCTGGCCCGCATCTTCCCGGCCGTGTATGCCAGCCCGCTTGCCAGTGTGGAGATCGGCATTCTGGGACAACTGATGTGGATCCGTCTCGGCGTGGCTGTGATGCTGCTGATCCGCAGGGCCGAAGGAACCGGCTTCGGTTTTCTGCCCACCGGCCGGGACTGGCGCATCGGATTGCGGCATGCGCTGCTGTTCCTCCCGATCGGCTTGCCGCTGGCGATGGGATTGGGCTTGGTCCGCTTTCGTCCCGCGGACCTGGCGCCCGCCGAAGCCACGCTGGCGGCAGCCAGCACATTCTTGGGAATGCTCTGGGTGGTGGCGTTGTCGGAGGAGTTTTTCTTCCGGGGCTTGCTCCAGCAGTGGCTCGGAGCGTGGCTGGCAAGTCAACGCGCAGGGCTCGTGGGAGCTTCCGTGTTGTTCGGACTCGCGCACCTGCCCTTTCGCGAATTCCCCAACTGGCGCTTCGCCCTGGTTGCGGCCGTGGCGGGCGTCTTTTACGGGCGTGCTTTTCAGCAGGCCGGAAGCATACGGGCCTCCATGGTGAGCCACGCCGTGGTCAACACCGTGGCGCGCATGCTTTTCGCGTGAAGCTCAGGAGGGGTAGTCGAGCCTGTCGGGAATGACGACGTGCTTAAGGGCCTCGGCGGCACGATCTTTAGCCAGATGTGAGCCGGTCAGGCAGCCGTCGAGCCGGGTCCGGAGGCGCACAAAATGTTCCAGCCCCTCGAAGCGGGCGCAGGGGCCCGCCTTAGGCGCGTGCATGCGGGCGGCTCCGGACGTCCGCGCCCCAGCCTCCGCCACGCCCGGAATCAGGGTCTCGATCTCGAGCAACTCCTCGCCGCTATAGGCCTCCTGCTCGCCGGGTTCCCAGGAGGGATGAGCCTTGTAGCCGAAGATCAACTGCGAGCAGATGCGCCCCACCTCTCCGGCGGCCCGGGCGCTTTGCACGTGGCACAGATCCGTGAAAAAATCCGCAAGGCCGGCCAACTGGCGATCTTCGGCCGCCCGTGAAACCAGCTCCATCACGTCCAGAATGAAGTAGCGCGTGGCCAGCAGCCAGCACAGTGCGTCGGCCAGGGGAAACGTGACGCCCTGGCGCGCACTCTGGTACAGCCGGTCCCCGTGTGCGTCCGCGGCCTTCTCAAGGTAGTTGAGCGTCCACAGCCACAGCTGCATCGCCGTGGCCAGCGTGCAGGCTCCGGTTCCCGGCCGCTGCGCCGCGATCTGGCGCATCTCCGCAATCCAATGATGAAACTGCGCCAGGAAGAGCTCGTGCGTCATCGTGAAGCTGAGCTGGCGGCGTTGCACGGCCTCCGGGCCCTCCAGCGTGGCCTCCAGCTGCGCGTCCATCCATTTGTGCCCGAGAAAGCCGGGACAGTCTTCGGTAACGCCGGAGGCGCCCATCAGACTCACGGCCTCGCGCATCATGCTGGCGCCGTGGCCGGTGTTCCACAGCTTGCAGGCCGGACCGAGCACGTCGGCGAGCGCGTCGAGCAGCACGAAGCGGACCATCGGCTTGCCGCACTCGACGCCGGTCTGTAAGCAATCGAGCGCCTCTTTGTGGCAGCGCTGCATGGCGCGGACCGCGGCCGCCCCGCGCAATCCCTCGGCCGAAAAGATGCGGTCCACCTCGCGCTCGAGCGGATCCAGCTCGTCAAACAACCGCGCCGCCGCAAATCCGAGCGAAGCGCTGGCTTCTCCCGCGGCCCAGATGTCCACCAGCCGGTGCAGGGCGTCCTGCTGCAGTTGCAGGCCGAGCTCGTAGAGGGGCGTGCCGGGCGGCGCCGTTTCGGCGCCGCGAAACCGGCTCCGCTGGTAGCGGATGATGGGTTCGACGGCAGAGAGCAGCTTGGCGGCGGTCATCAGCCCCACGATGACGCGCGTGCGGCGGAAGACCGCCTCGACCAGCTCGGCGTGATTGTAACGGGGAAGGATCACACCGTCTCGTACGCTGTAGCCTCCCACAATCCGTCCGGCCGGCACCCGCAGCCGGAAGACAGGATCGTGCGTCGAGCCAAGCTGGCGGATGAGTGAGCGGGACGGCGCACCGCGATCGAACACGCCCGGATCGTTTGCCTCCAGCAGGACCAGACAGCTTCCGCCGATGCGCGGATCCGCGGAATCCACCGCAGCGACGACCAGATTGGCGAACGCCATGTTGCTGATGAAACGGCCGCGTTTGTCCACTTCGAGGACCGGTTCGCCTGCTTCGGGCCACTCGGCGACGCGGACCTTGCCGCCGAGCCATCCCGTCTCGGCACCCGCGTAAGGAAGGGGCTCCGTCAGGCAGAAGGCCCCGCGCCAGCCGTACTCCGGCTCGTCCGGCCCGGAGCGCCGCAGGTAGGTTTTCTGCTGTTGCGGTGTTCCGCGAAGGTAAACGGGCGCCAGCGCCAGGCAGTGGGCCAGACACGTCGCAGCGGCTCCGGCATCCACCCAGGCCAGCTCGAAAATGGTGAGCGCGAGAGCGAAGTTCTTCGGCCCCTCGACGAACCCTCCCTCCTGCGGGTCCAACAGTACGTTCCAGATGCCGAACTCGTCAAAGGCTGCAAGCAAGGAGGTCTTCTGGTCGCTCCGTTCGTGCGTGCTCCGAGCGCCCTGTCTGAGGATTCCGGCCACACGATGGCGCGCCAGTGCCCGCACCGTGCGGACGAGTTTTCGCAGCTGTGCGGACCGCCGGTCCCCGAAACGCCACATGATCTGGCGCGCGAAATCCCCCGGCAGGGTGCGCAAGGTTCCGCGCTCGCCGTGTTCCGGGCCGCTCAACGGCATGTCCCCGCCCGCGTCCGCTGCGGGTCAATTGGCCGCTTCATTTGAAAAATTAAGGAGTTACGCCCGAGAATTTGTTTCACTCCGGCAGATCCCTACTCCGGGGCCGGTCGGTGTACAGCGATCGTGCTGACCTTTTGCAGGCGGCGTGCCACAGGCGGCGTAAGAAGGAGGCCTCGACGCGAAAGCACGGCGGCGCAAGAGGCGGTTGTTGCCGTTGCCGCCCCAGGCAGCCGGCTCGTTATGGCATGCTGATGCCAGTGGGGCCGGCTCTAGCCATCCTCATTGCTTTCGCCGCATTGCAAGGGATGCCCCTGGTGCGGAGTGCAGCTCAAGCGCCCGCGGCGCTCGAGCAGTTCGAGCGCGGATCCCGCTTGTTCGATCAGCGGCGCTTGACGGAGGCTGTAGCCGCATTCTCCGACGCGGTGCGCCTGGATCCCAAGTTTGCGGCTGCCTGGAAAGGGCTGGGAGCAGCTTACGCCGCGCAGGGCAACTACCGTGACGCAGTCGAGCCGTTCCGCAAGGCCTGCCAATTGGATCCGAGGCTCGAGGACGCCTGCTATTACCTGGGACGCGCCTTGTATTCGTTGAACCAATTCGACGCCGCCCTCCAGGCATTCCGGCACGCGCTTACAGTGGACCGGCGTCCCTGGCGGGTGCACAACGGTATCGCCCTCACTTTCGAGGCCCTGGGCCGGGCTGAAGAGGCCGAGGCGCACTTCCGCGAAGCCGTCAGAGCGGACGGCGGGGACAGCCGTCCGGAGGCTGACCCGCGAATTGACTTCGGCGCCTTCCTGTTCCGCCAAGGCCGGGTCGAAGATGCGGTCGCTATGCTCCGTCAGGTCGTTGCCGGCCGCCCGTCGGCCCGGTCACTTTTCGAGCTCGGGCGCGCGCTCGTCCATTTGGGAGCGCTGGATGAGGCCAGGTCACACCTGGAGCAAGCGGTCAGACGCGATCCGGGCCATTCGGCCGCCCACCTCTTGCTTGGAAAAGTCTACTTCCGCCTCGGCCGAATCGAGGATGCCGAGCGGCATATCCGGTTAGGCGAGAAGGCGTTAGAGTAGGTGAGATTTGTATCTCTACTGTTCTGATAGAGATCAGAGAGGCCCACAGCTAAGACAAGTCACTTTTTACTTGACGAAACCCCTTACATGATGTATAAAGTTTGCAACCCGGCGGGTCGCTTTGCCCGCTCGGGGAAGCACGAGAGCAAAGGGGGATCCATGAAGAAGGCTTTTTGGCTTTCGCTGGCGGCGATTCTGTCCCTTGCGTTTCTGACCAGCGCACAGGAGTTTCGCGCCACCATTTCCGGGCACGTGCTGGACCCGTCTCGCTCCGCCGTGCCGAACGCCACAGTCACGGCCGTACACGTGGCGACGAACGAATCCTCCAGCGCCCGGACCGACGCTTCCGGCTCTTATTCGATTCCGCTACTCCGTCCTGGCGTCTACAAGGTGACGGTCACGGCTCCGGGCTTCAAGCAGTATGTCAAAGAAGACTTGGTGCTCGAGGTGGGGCGGCTGGTGGGTCTGGACGTCGTACTCGAAGTCGGCCAGGTCACCGAGTCCATCACCGTCACGGCCGAGGGAGCGATGCTCGAGACGCAGACGGCCAGCCGTGTGGGCGTCGTGAACACCACGCAGGTAGCGGAGCTGCCGCTCAACTCCCGCAACCCGTTCATGCTCGGTTTCATGATGAGCGGCGTGGTGTTCCGCGGGGCCGCCATCTGGCAGCGGCCCTTTGACAACGGCGCGATCGCCGAGTGGTCGGTCAACGGCGGCCGACAGTCGAACAACGAGTTCCTGATGGACGGCGCACCGAACAACGGCCAGGCCGGCGGGAACAACATCGCCTACGTCCCCATCGTGGATGCCGTGCAGGAATTCAGCATCCAGCAGAACTCCTACGACGCGCAGTATGGCAAGACCGGCGGCGGCATCTTCAACGTGGTGCTCAAGAGCGGCACCAACGATTTCCACGCCACGGCCTGGGAGTTCATGCGCCGCAAGTGGATGGACGCCAACACGTTCCAGAACAAGGCGCTCGGTCGCAACCCGGACGGCACCGAGCGAGCGCCGCGGCCCGCCCACCGGCTCGATCAGTACGGCTTCCAGCTCGAGGGGCCGCTGGTGATCCCGAAACTCCTCAAGAAAGACGGCACGATTCGCGGCTTTTTCCTCGGTAGCTACGAAGGTTATTACGAGGAGTGGCCCCAGTTTCTGCGCAACTCGTTCCCCGAGCCCGAGATGCGCCAGGGGGATTTTAGCAAGCTGGTGGAAGCCGACGGGCGCCCCGTGCTGATTTACGATCCCATCACGACGCGGTTTGACTCGGCCGGCAACCCGATCCGCGATCCGTTCCCCGGAAACATGATTCCGCCCAACCGCATCAATCCGATCGCACTCGCGGTGACGAAATTCATGCCGGCGCCGAACACGAAGACGCCGGGCGTACGCTACGCCACGCAAAACCACGTAAGGCCCGAGTACGCCGCAACGGATAACTTCTACAACCTGATCTTCAAGTTCGATTTCAACATCGGCGACAAGCACCGCACCTTTCTCCGCTATGCGGCCAACGACCGCACCGAAGACCGTTGCATCAACGGAGTCTGCGAAGGTCCGGGAATGGACGGCCAGCAGCCCTTCCAAAGGATCAACGACGCCGTAGCGCTCGACTGGGTGGGCACACTGTCGCCGACGCTGGTGGCCAACATCCGCCTGTCCCACAACCGTTTTATCGAGAAAGGATTCGGGCGCGGCAACCGCGATTTTGACCTCACCTCGCTCGGGTTGCCCAAGAGCCTGATCGATCAGTTGCCCCAGCCCCGCTACTTCGGCCGATGGGACTTCGACGGCTACAGTCCGCTGGGACGTTATCAGAGCATCAACATCACCAATAACTACGGGCTCGCCGGAAATCTGACCAAGGTCTCCGGCTCCCATACGATGAAGTTCGGCCTCGATTTGCGCCGCATTCACTTCATCCTGCAGAACTCCGGCAACATTCTGTACTTCCGCCACGGCCGGGAGTGGACGCAGCGAATCTGGAACCAGGCGGAGGCCACTGCGGGTGACAGCTACGCCAGCTTCCTGCTCGGGCTGCCGCGGGGCGAGACATCGCTGTTTTTCCCACTCTACCCGTTCTATCGCCAGTGGTACCTTGCGCCGTATTTCCAGAATGACTGGAAGGTCACGCGCCGCCTCACCGTCAACCTCGGCCTGAGGTGGGATTACAACGGCGGACCGGACGAGAAGTACAACCGTCTCAACCGTGGGTTCGATCCGACGGCGCCGAATCCCGTCAGCCAGCAAATCCCGGCCGAGATGCTGGCCCAGTATCCGCAACTCCGCGATCTCAAAGGCGCGCTCCAGTTTGCGGGTACGGGTGGAAACCCGCGCACGGCCAGAATTCGGGACTGGAATAACTTCCAGCCTCGCATCGGCGTCGCTTTGCAACTGGCCTCGCGCTGGGTGATGCGGGGTGGTTACGGTCTCTATTACTTGAATCCCAACAACGACCACCTCCGCAGCGAAGGCTTCAGCATCAGCACGCCGATCACCAACAGCCTCGACGGAGGCCGCACTCCGATTCCCAATCTGCTCAGCAATCCGTTCCCCGGCGGCATCGCCGTTCCGCCCGGCGCCGCACTGGGGGCACTGTCCTTCGTGGGTCGCGGGTTCACATGGGCTGACCCGAATTTCCGCGTGCCCTACGTGCACCAGTTCTCTTACGGGTTCCAGTACCAGATCTCGCGCGACAGCACGCTGGACTTCTCCTATGTCGGCAGCCGCAGCGTGGGTCTGAACGACCAGCGGGACTACAACATCCCGTCGCTCGATTTCCGCAAGCAGTGCAATCTGCTGGAAGGCGGCAGCCCGGCGTTTTGCGACGCAGCTTTACCCAATCCCTTCCGCGGAGTGGAGGCCTTCCGGGGCACGCCGTTCTTCACCGCGACCACGCTTTCCCGCTTCCAGTTGAACCGGCCCTTTCCGCAGTTCACCGGGCAGACGCGCCAGGGGTTGAATACGTCCAACATCTGGTACAACTCGCTCCAGATCAATTTCCACTGGCGGAGCGGACGGTCGCTGACCTTGCTGGGCAACTACACCCTCAGCAAGATGGTGGAGCGCTGGGGCTGGAATGATCCTTATCGGGACGACGGTCGTCAGCAGGGGCTGTACTTCAACGACCGGCCCCACTACTTCAAGTTCTCCACCGTCTGGGAGCTGCCCTTCGGGCGGGGTCGCAAGATCGGGGGTAACGCCAGCGGCTTCGTCAACAAGCTGATCAGCGGCTGGCAGTTCAGCACGCTGACCCTGGCGGGCTCCGGAGAGCCGAACAATCTGCCGGGCAACGTGATCGCGCTCAAAGATCCGCGCACGGTGGGCGGCGACTGGACGGGCAAAGTGGACTGGAGCCGCCATCAGGTCATCGGCTGGAACCCGTGCGTGTTGCGGCAATTCAACGACGGCTCGATCCGCCCGCAACCTTACTCGATCGCGCGCGGCTGCGGAACCGACCCGGCGAATTACGTCTGGCTGATGACGGCCAGCTACGCACCCCGCGCCACGCCGTTCCGCAGCGGTCAGATCCGCAAGCAGCCGCAGTTCAACATGGACGCGGCTTTGAGCAAGATGACCCAGATCACGGAGCGGCTGCGGTTCCAGTTCCGGCTGGAGGCCTTCAACGCCACCAACTACTACTTCTTCGGCCGGGACAATCACTTCAACACGGACCCGAACAGCTCCAACTTCGGCACACAGTTCCCGAGCCAGGCCTGGATCGGCAACGGCTACCCGCGCCAGGTCCAGCTCGGCTTCAAACTCCTCTGGTAGGCCTCGACGCGGAAACGGGGGACTGGCGGACACTCGCGAGCGCCAGTCCCCCGTTTCATTCAAGGTTCGTTTCAGCTGCCGGCCCGGTGTCCTTATTTGGCCGGAGGGCTGTAATCTTGCGAGGCGCCGGGGAGTCATTACCGGTATGAGCAAAGGTATGGGAAGAGTGCGGTTGCAACGAAGGGCATTGCTGGTGGCGGCGCCGGCGGCTGCGGCGACCGTGTGGGCCCAGCGGCGCTTGGGCCGGCGTGTGGAGACCGATCATCCGCCGCTCGCCGCTTCGGAGGCCGAGAAGCGCATTCTGGGTGTGCTGGAGGAAATGGCCCGGGAAGGACGTCTGTACGCCAGCGTGCCGGCGGCGGACGGGCGCATGCTGCGGCTTCTCGCCGAAACCGCGGGCGCAAAGCATGTCGTCGAGATCGGCACTTCCACGGGCTATTCCGGTCTGTGGTTCTGCCTTGCGCTCCAGGCGACGGCGGGAAAACTCACCACGTTCGAAATTGACGCCGGGCGCGCGCGGATGGCGCGAGAGCACTTCCAGAAGGCGGGCGTCGAGAAGATAGTGACGCTCGTCGAAGGCGACGCTCATCAGACCACGGCGCGGCTGAAAGAAACCATTGACGTAGCCTTCCTGGACGCAGACAAGGACGGCTACGTGGCGTATTTGAACCGCCTGCTGCCGCTGGTGCGCTCCGGGGGACTCATTCTGGCGCACAATCTGGACATGGTGCCGGACTACGTGCGTGAGGTGACCGCCAATCCTCGACTGGACACCGTGTTCTATCGCGAAGGGGCGGGGATGGCGATCACCCTGAAAAAGCGCTGAACCTGCCGCCGGCGCTACGCCGTCAGGACGCGGCAGAGTTCGTCAAGATCGTCCACCTGATCCCGTACGAGCTTCTCGCCGAGCAGGCGTAAGGTGCGCACATTCTCCGCCGAGGCGTCGTCCATGTCGTCGCAGCCGGGATCCAGGCGCGTCTGGAAGCGGAAGTAGCGCCGCGCTCCGTCTCGGGGCGCCAGCAGCTGGCGAAGCTGGTAGTCCACCGTGCTGCTGACGCCATCGAAGACGACCTGGAGGATGGGCTGCGCCCAGCTGGCCAGACCCCAGCCTCGAACCTCGTCGTAGCGCAACGGGCGGGTCATCTCCCCGGTGCCGAGCGAGACCACCAGAAAATCCTCCGCCTCCGGATGCGTGGCGCGCGCCTCGGCGTATCCACACATGGCGGGATTGTTGGCATAAACGCCGCCGTCAATCAGCGAGTAATAGTCGTCGCCGGAGGCAGCGTCGAGTTTCAGGGGCTCGAAGTACGTCGGAGCGGCGGAAGTGGCCCGCGCCGCCAGCCGCATGGGGAAGTCGTATGCTTCCCGCACGCGGGCACGCCGGCTCTTGAAGAAGAACGGCATGCGGCGCTCGGTGTCGTAGCTGGTGATGATGACCTCCGTCAGGGCGTCCCGCAGGCGCGCTTCGCCGAAGTACTCGCGCAAGACGCCTTCCAGCCCTTCGGCGGCATACTTTTCCTCCGCCACTTTTCCCACCGTTCGCCGCCAGAGCGAGGTGCTGAAAATGCGGTGCCCTTCCTTCTCGTACAGGCTTGCCAGCTTGCGGGCGCTGTGCTCGGGCCGCCCCGACGGCCCCGGCTTGACGAGCCCGAGCGCGAGGATCCCTCCGGTGGACGTTCCCGCAATCAGATCGAAGAGCTCGGCGATCGGCCGGCCGGTGCGCTCTTCCAGTTCCGCCAGCACCATCGCGGGAATGATGCCCCGGATGCCGCCGCCGTCAATTGAAAGGATTTTGACGGGAGGCATCGTCACGCCTCGGAAACGGGCTTGCGCCCGCTCCCAACGAAGATGCTCACGCTGGCGTGCGCGCCGGAGGCTTCCGACGGGGCGCAGCAACGGGCGCCCGCGCAATCCACGTGGACGTGAATCAATCCGGCGTCCTCGAGCCAGACACGAAGGTCCTGGCGGCGAAAGCCGAGCCAGCGGTCGTGCTGCTCCGTGCGGAGAAACTCAAAGTCGTGCTCCTCCAGATCCGTGATGACGAGCGTGCCGCCGGGCTTGAGAATGCGCGCCATCTCGCGAATCGCCGCCGGCGGAGACTCGACGTGGTGGAGATACATATTGGCAAAGACGTAATCCACCTCGCCCGTGGAGATGGGTAACGCGGTGTCGCGCCCGAGGCGGCAGTCCAGTGCAGGATGACCGGGAAACTTGGACCGCAGCACCTCCAGCATGGCCTGAGACTGATCCACAGCAATCACGCGCAGCCCCCGCTCGAGCAGCGCCTCGGTGATGAATCCGGTGCCGGCGCCCAGGTCGGCCGCCAGGCGGCCCGCCACAATCTGCGCCACGTCGCAGGCTTTCTCGCGCACCGCTTCGGAGAAAAAGCTCGCACGCATCCGGTCCCACACGCCGGCGACCTGGTTGAAATAGGTTTCGCTCATGCCGTCTGCCCTCCTCCGTTGAGGCTCCGCTCCACAGCGATTTTTCCATCTTATCTCAGGAAAGCCGAAACGCCGGAGGGCGGCTCATTCACATTCGGCGTTGATCTCCCGTCCCGGCTTTGATATGTTCGAGTCATATCTCGTCGGCTTACGTCCGAAAATCTGGAATGCGATCGCATGACCGCCAAGTGGTTGGCTGTCAACCGAGTCGCTGACCACCCGAAGCTGAGCACGGACCCGCGAAAGCGTAGATGAACGAGCTTGCCTGCATCGCCGTCGGGCTCATCCTGGGTGGAGTGGTTGCGTGGCTCTGGGCCACCGCTCGAACCCGGGCGTCCTTCGCCCGGCAAGTGGTGGAACTGGAAGGTCGCGCCCGTGTCGCCGAGGGCCTCAGGGACGAACTGCGCCAACAAATCGAGCGCAGCGACAGCGAGCTGTCCGGGCTTCGTTCAGCCCTTGACGAGGAACGCCGAGCCAGGACAGAGGCGCAGACTCGCCTGGAGGCTGCGCTCGAGAATTTGCAGGAGCAGAAAAAGCTCTTGGACGAGGCGACGGCAAAGCTTGCCGACACATTCAAGGGGCTCAGCGCTGACGCCTTGAAGAGCAACAACCAGGCTTTCCTTGATCTGGCAAAGAAAACCCTCGAGGCTGTCGTGGCCGAGGCCAAAGGCGATATCGGGAAACGCCAGGAAGCCATTGACGCCTTGATCAAACCGCTCCAGGAGACCTTGAAGCGTTACGAGGCGCAAATCCAGGCCATGGAGCAAAGCCGTCAGCAGGCGTATGGGAGTCTCGAGGAGCAGCTCAGGGCACTGAGCACCACCCAGCAGCAACTCCAGCGAGAGACGGGAAACTTGGTCACCGCGCTACGGACGCCTCAGGTTCGCGGACGGTGGGGGGAAATCACACTCCACCGCGTGGTCGAGCTGGCCGGCATGTCGGGACACTGCGACTACGTGGAGCAGACGACCATTGACTCCGAGGCCGGTCGCGTGCGACCCGACATGATCATCCACCTCCCGGCCGGGCGGGAGATTGTCGTGGACGCCAAGGTTTCGCTCGATGCCTACTTGGATGCGCTCTCAGCGTCCACCGAGGAGGAGCGCAACGCCGCAATGGCCCGTCATGCCAAACAGGTTCGCGACCACATGAACCGGCTGGCTGCGAAGTCCTATTGGGACCGGTTTTCAAAAGCGCCGGAGTTCGTGGTGATGTTCATCCCCGGCGAGTCCTTCTTCGCGGCAGCAGTGGACTGCGACCGCTCCCTGATCGAAGACGGGATGGCCAGACGAGTGGTGCTGGCTACCCCCACGACCCTCATTGCGCTCCTGCGCGCAGTGGCCTATGGCTGGCGGCAGGAGCAGATTGCGAAGAACGCCGAGGAAATCAGCGATCTCGGCAAGCAGCTTTACGACCAGCTCAAGGCGCTGGCGGAACACTTCGAAGACATGCGGCGATCCCTGGAGAAGGCGATCACCGCGTACAACAAAGCCGTGGGATCGCTGGAATCACGAGTGTTTCCGGCCGCCCGCCGCTTTAAGGAACTGGGGGCGGCGACCGGCGACGAAATTCCTGTCGTCGAAGCTGTTGATCAAGCGCCGCGATCGCTTGCGTCCCCTGACGTAAGCGATCGATAACAGCAGAAGAGGGTAATGAGGAAAAAGCTCCTGGCCGGGCGAGTCTCCACCCTGGACGACCGTGCCCAGCCCTTGTCATCGGACCGCCACGGCCTCTGGAGCATATCCTGCAAGAAATGCAATATGCGCTACCGAGGAGTAGGTGCATCGGCGAGGACCCCTGAGGAGTTCGCGGTCCCCATCGGAAGGAATGAGAAGTGGTGGAGGCGGCGGGAGTCGAACCCGCGTCCGAGAAGGCCTGCCGTAAAGAGCCTACGTGCGTAGCCGGTTCAGCAAGTTCGGAGCGCCGCCATGGGAGCCGGCAAGCCTGACGGCCTCCTAGTCCGATTGCTTCTGAGCCTCGGGCTCCGGACCGAAGCCCTCGGCCGATCCCGCCAGGCGACGCCGTCCGGCCGGCGTGCGGGCCCATCCGGCCGGGGCGGCTGCCTAACAATTAGGCAGCGTAAGCAAACTGCGTGTTGGCAGTTCTTGGTTTCCGATCGTTTTACGGGAGCTCGGAACCCGGCACGCCTCTTTACTTCAGTGCCATCCCGTCGAATCCGTTACGCCCCCTTTCCGCCTCCTATTCTACCACCCGCACCTCCTTCCGGTGCGCTCAGAACTCGCCCTCGCGCACGTAGGGGTAACTCCACAGGATCACCTGGAGCAGCACGGACTTGATCCAGGCCTGGTGCATCTTGTCCACGGTCTCGGCGTCGTGTCCCTTCCTGGCCAGGAAGGGTTTGAGTGTCGCCGTGATCGGGTATAGCAGGGCTATCAGGTAGCGGAAGGGAATGTGATCGGGCGTCTGAACGCCGTCGGTGCGGTTCTTCTTGGTCCGGTGATGCCGGAGGCCGATCTCGTACTGATAGTCCAGCCACTTCTGGTCGTACTCGGCTGCGGCCGTGTCCAGGATCCACTGGCCGAATCGCTTGCGGACCGCCGCCAGGTATCCGGCATCCGGCTGGCCGTCCGTTGTGCGCTTGAAGTAGTGCAGCAGATGGTCGTTGGACCCGACAAAGCCATACCACACATCCAGCACGGCCTCCACTTGGTCCGCGAGAACTTCCCGCGAGAGACGCAAGTAGCGGACGTCCTCCTCCGTAAACAGCACCGACTTCTTGAGCAGCTCGAATTCCTCCAGACTTACGGGCGAACGCGGTACCGCTTCGGTCCCGTACGTATATCCAGCAATGGCAGGTGCACTCATGGTCTTGCCTCCTCGGATCTTAGAAATGATTGCCAGATTGCTTGCGCCTCGGCGGGAGCCGCGGCTGCGTGATCGGGGCAGTCCACGCGCAGCTCGCGGTCCCCGAAGGGCGCGTTGACAAAATCGCAGTGGTGCGGACGGACCGGATCCGCATAGCGGTGCGGCCGGAAGAAACGACAGGTGACGCACATGCGCGCCACGGGAATGTCGCCGCGCTCCTGCAGTGCGCGGATCATCTTGATCAGCGCCCGCAGCAGCACCGCCTGCTCGGCGGCATCCAGTTCACGGGCCGCTTCGGCCAGAAAATCCGGCCAGCCGGCAGCCCGCTCCGCCTCCCTGCGCCCCCGGGCCGTGAGCGAAACCGCCAGGGCGCGCCGGTCCTTCCCCGAACGGGACTTGCGCACCAGTCCTTTGGCTTCGAGCGCCGCCACGGCATCGCTGGCGGTGGCGGGAGTGATCGCCAGCTCGCCGGCAATCTGAAGCAGCGTTTGGGGCCGGTACCTCCTTGCCAGCACCACGAGGATCTGCCCCTGGGTCGGGTTGAGACCCCGGCCGCCGGCCTCGCGCCAGGCCCGGCTGCGCAACGCGATGCTGATCTTGGCCAGCCCCGCCGCCAAGCGTTCCGGGAGAGGCCCCGGATCGAAAGAAATCATTTAGGACTCCTTAATAAAGTTTACGCCCCGCTGCTCCGGCTGTCAACGCCTTTTTCCTTGCCGGCGCCCGCCCGATTACAATCGGAGGAGATGCCTGCCGTGCCTGCCACCACCGTCGCCACGGGGACCGAAACCGGCCGCCGCGAGCGGATGGCGCCGCTTTACAACGTCGTGCTGCTCGACGACGACGAGCACACCTACGACTATGTAATCGAGATGCTCCAGAAGCTGTTCTTTTTCTCGGAAGCCGACGCTTTCCGCCATGCCGTGGAAGTGGACACCACCGGCCGCACCGTCGTGATCACCTGCGAACTGAAAGAGGCCGAATTCGCCCGCGACCAGATCCACGCTTACGGCCCGGACTGGCGCATGCCGAACTCCAAGGGATCCATGTCCGCGATTCTGGAGCCGGCCACAGGGGATGGGAGCGCCGCCTGAAGCACGCGGGCGCGCGTTACCGGTAGCCACGGGCGGGCGTGTGTGCTCCCTCGCTACGGATGCAGCTCCACCGTGACGCCGCGGAGGCACAATCCGTCCCAGGGCTTGACGCCCGAAAAGACCAGATACATCGTCTGACCGCGGGGCTGGATCCATTTTGCGGGCAGACGGTAGCTGTGCGTTCCCTCCAAACCCCAGCCCTGGGTGTGGAACGCGGTCGTCCAAGGACCCCAGGGCTCGGGCGCGTCGTAGATTCCCCATCCGCCTTGGTGGTTGTAACCCAAGGCCATGAGGTAGCGCCTGGAGCCGGGATGGAACACGACGTCGACCCGCCCGCAGTGGTTTCGATATGTGAACACCGGGCCGCGGGCGGCGATGTCCCGAGTCCAGACCGGTCGGCCGGAAGCGTCCAAGCGGACGAAAAATTCCCAGGCGGAGCGCTCGCGCAAGCGGTCCTTGGGGGCACGGGCGAGGACAAGGTGATCGGAAGGCTCGTAGGCGCTCGGTCCGTCCTGCGAGTAGGTATAGACGAATTCGTCGCGCGCACCCTGGTAGTTCTTGCCGAAGTTCAGGAACGACGGTGAGCCGAAACTGACGTCGAACTTGAATCCCCACTGCCAACTGCGGCCGCGGTCTTCCGACCAGGCCAACTGGGCGTTGCCCGTGTTCCGCACCCACATGTAAAGGACGCCGTCCACCATCACGAGGCCGCTCGCTTTAGGGCCGGCCCTGCCGTCTCCGGTGCGCTCGCCCGTGGGGGAGCGGACGTTGACGGCGCGGAAGGACTCCGGAGGCCCGATAATTTGCGCGAAACCCAGGCTTAACTTTTTCTCGACGCGCGGCTCGAAACCCCAACCGTCGCCATAGGCGGTAAATTGCGTATCGTCGTCCATCCAGGTGATCGGCCAGTTGTCGGAGTCGATCGCCTGGCATACGATCGCCGATTCGGGCGCAAACGTAATCCTGCGGATCACGGAGCTTTGCGGATACGGAGGAGGCACGTCGAGCACTGCCATCAGCGGCTGGAACAGGTGCTGGTAGGCGGCGCGCCAGAAGCCGGCCGGTCCGGCGGTCTCTTCGAGCGCCGCGCCATAGCGGACCGCGACCAGCTCCAGGCTGGGCACAACCAGCAGGATCTGGTGGCCTGCACCGGCGCCGGCGAACGCATCCCGCGGGACTGCGGGCCAGACGCCGTCCGCATTCGTCCACCAGCAGAGGCCCGGCGCCGGATTGGGGTCGCCGCCGCTCCGATCCGGCAGCGGTGTACCCGCGGGGGTCACCATTTTCTCAACCCAGGCCCGTGGGATGATCTGACGGCCGTTCCAGGAGCCCCGCTGGAGCATGAGCCGGCCCACAGCGGCGGTGGCGCGGGCGGTGAACGAGGCCCCACCCCAGTTAGCATAGAGCTGCAAGCCGTCCACCTCATAGGCACGGCCGTATCCGATAGACCACTCCTCGTCCGGCACCCCGAGCGGCCTCATGACACGCTCCCGGAGTAAGGTTCGGATGTCCTGTTCCGGCGCACCCTTCAAACTGGCCGTGACTGCGTAGGCCAGCGCAGCCATCCCCGGATTGCTGTAGGCGTAACGCGTGCCGGGCGCGAACAGCACCGGCGCGCGGTTGATGGCGATCGAAAACGGATCCGGCTCGCGCCGCCAGAATGCGCCCTTCCAGCCGGGCAGCTCCATGTGCGGTCGGCCGTCCTGCTCGGCGTCCTCGATGCCGGAGGAGTGCGTTGCAAGCTGACGGATTGTGATCCTGGACTTCAACGGATCGTTGCGCCACGCCGGGATGAACTTTGCCGCCCGATCATCGAGGCTTATACGCCCGTCGCTTAGCGCGATCAGCAGCGACGTGCCGCCGACCAGCGCCTTGGCCAGCGAGGCCGTGCCGTGGCGCCGATCCGGTCCGCTGCCGGCGGCGTACCATTCGTAGACGATCTCGCCTCTCCGCAGGACCAGCAGCGCGCGCGTCCTCCGCGCCGCCAGCGCGTCCTTGAGCGCATCCAGTCCCGAGGGCTGCGCTGTGAAACCAGCGGCCAGCAGCCCCACCGCAAGCAAAACGCGGACGTCCATTCCGCACTCCGACACCGGACAAGTATACACGCCTCCGCTTTCTCAACCAGTCGGCGGGCGCTTCGGATCGGCGGACAAGATCCTTGCGGGCGGCTTGCCCGTCGAACGCTTTCTAGCGCTGCTCCAGGGGAATCCAGGGACGGCCGTCCGGCTCTCCTTTGTATTCGGCCCGTGGCCGGATCAGCCGGTTGTTGCGGTACTGCTCGAGCACGTGCGCCGTCCAGCCCGACATGCGGCTTACGGCAAAGATCGGCGTGTAGAGATCGATGGGAATGCCCAGCGAGTAATACGCCGAGGCGGAGTAGAAATCCACGTTGGCGTTGAGGCCCTTGGCGGCCTTCATGTACTGCTCGATCTCTTTCGAGATGCGGTACAGCTCCAGTTGTCCGGTGCGGCGCCCGAGCTCCTCCGACAGCGCCCGCAGATGCGTGGCCCGCGGATCTTCGGTGCGGTACACCCTGTGGCCGAAGCCGGGGATCTTGATCTTGTTGGCCAGTTTCTCCTTGACCATCTCGAGAGCCTTCTCGGGCGAGCCGGCTTCGAGCAGCATACGAATGACGTCCTGGTTGGCGCCGCCGTGCAGGGGACCTTTGAGCGCGCCGATGGCGCCGGTCACGGCCGAATAGATATCGGAAAGCGTCGCGGCGATGACCCGTGCGGCAAAGGTCGAGGCGTTGAATTCATGATCTGCATGCAGGATCAGCGCCAGATCAAAGGCCCGCTCCATCACGTCGTCCGGCCTGCGCCCGGTGAGCGTGTAGAGGAAGTTGGCGGCAAAGCTCAGGGTGGGATCGCCCTCGACGGGCTCCTTGCCGTTGCGCAGCCGGTCGAAGGTGGTGACGATGGTGGCCGTCTGGGCGACCAGCTTCTCCGCCTTGCGCTGGTTGGCTTCCGGCGAGCTGTCCCCGGCCAGGGGATCGTAGTGCGCCAGCATGGAAACGGCCGTGCGGAGCACGTCCATGGGAACCCCGTGCGGCACGCTGCGTAGGTACTCGACCACCGGGGCCGGCAGGGCGCGATGGGCGGCCAAAGACGCTTTCAGTTCCTGAAGCTCCGAGAGGTTGGGCAACCGCCCGTGCCAGAGCAGATACGCCACTTCCTCGAACGTCGCGTTTTCAGCGAGCGTGTGGATGTTGTAGCCGCGGTAGCTCAAGATGCCGGCTTCGCCGTCGATGTAACAGATCTCCGAATCGGCGGCGACGACGCCTTCTAGACCCGCGCCGGTGGTGGTCACGGCCATGAATTCCTCTGCTCCCTGTTTTGTCTCGGAACGGCTCCCTGGGCCTGCCGGAGACCTTCATTGTAGAGAACGCCCGCCACTGCGCGCAAGCACCGCGGACTTGCATTTGGTGCGCGGAATGAGGCAAGCTGTATGGTTTTCCGTGAGCGCGGGCGACCGCATGCGCATTCGGGTTCTCTACCACGACCACTGCTTCGACGGCGCGGCCTCGGCCGCTTTCTTCAGCCGTTTCCTGGAAGGAACCTTCTATCCGCAGGCCGAGTTCCTGTTCACCGGACTCGCCCACAAAGCCACGCAGATCTTCGAAGACCACCTCTTTGACGGCGACGAAAATGCGATCGTAGATTTCAAATACGCGCCCCATCCGCGCCTCACCTGGTGGTTCGATCACCATCAGAGCGCCTTTCTGGCGCCGGAAGACGAGGAACATTTCCGCCAGGACCGGAGCGGGAAGAAAATGTACGATCCCAGTTTCCCCTCCTGCACGCGCTTCATCGCGACGGCCACCCGGGCCAAATGGGGCTTTGAGGCTCCCGATCTGGCCGAGCTCGTACAGTGGGCCGATATTATTGACGGGGCCCAGTACCCGGACGCCCGCAGCGCCGTCGAACTCCGCGAACCGGCCACGCAACTCACGCTCGTGATCGAGAGCGCCAAGCGCCCGGGGATCGTCGAGCGCATCATCCGCTGGATGCGTCATTTGCCCCTCGCCGAGATCATGGCGCAGCCGGAGATCCGGGAGCTGTACGCGCCGCTCTATGAACAGCACATGCACTCGATCGAGATCATCCGGCGGCGGGCCGTGCAGAAAGACGGCGTGGTCTTTTTCGATCTCGTCGAAGACGGTCTGGACAGCTACAACAAATTCATCCCCTACTATCTGTTTCCCACCGCCATCTACACCGTCTCGGTAAGCACCTCCAGTTTCCGGACGAAGGTCTCCGTAGGTTCCAACCCCTGGGCGCCGGAGACGCCGCGGCACAACCTCGCCAGTTTGTGCGAGCGCTACGGCGGAGGCGGCCACGCACGCGTAGGCGCCATCAGCTTCGACCTCGACGCCGTGGAGGCGGCCCGCCGTGCGGCCGCCGAAATTGTCGAGGTCCTCCGCCGCAACTGACGCCAGGCCGCCGCCGTGTTGTATTCTGGCGGCAGGAGGGTGCGTGGACACTCCGGAACCGATCCCGGCCGCCGTGTCGGCCGCGCCGCCGGATGAAGAAGCGCTGGTGGCACGGGCGCAGGCCGGAGACGCCCAAGCCTTCGCGGAGCTGGTCGAGCGCTACGAGCGCAAGATCTATCGTCTGGCCCGGCACATCACCGGCAATGACGAGGACGCCGAGGATGTGCTCCAGGAGACGTTCCTCAAGGCCTACGAAAACCTGCCCGGGTTTCAGGGACAGTCGAAATTCTACACGTGGCTGGTGCGCATCGCCGTCAACGAGGCCCTGATGAAGCTGCGCCGGCGCAAGACTGGAAAAATGGTCTCGCTCGATGAGACCATAGACACCGGCGAAGAGACCATGGCGCGGGAAATTGCCGTCTGGGAGGACAACCCGGAGGAGCAGTACTCGCGGGAGGAGTTGCGCCGGATCCTCGAGGAGGCGATCGAAAGCCTCGCGCCCCTCTACCGCACCGTGTTTGTGCTCCGTGACGTGGACGAGCTCTCCACCGAAGAGACGGCGGAAGCGCTGGGCATCTCGGTTCCGGCGGTCAAGAGCCGGTTGCTGCGGGCACGGCTGCAACTGCGGGACAAGCTGACGCGCTTCTTCAAGCGCAAGCAGGAGGATCTGTTTGCTTACCTGTAAGCAGTTTCTGGACGAGCTGGCGGACTATCTGGACGGCGGGGTCGCCGAGGAGCTGCGCCGGGAACTGGACGGGCACCTGGCCGAATGCCCGAACTGCTGGGTCATCGTGGACACGACCAAGAAGACGCTGCGGATTTACAAGGGAATGGAACCGAAACCACTGTCGCCGGAGCTCCACGAGCGACTGATGAAAGCCTTGCAGCAGAAAATGGCCCGGCGCCCCGGCTCGTAGGCGCCCAGCTCGGGGGCGGCTTCAGGTGCGCGCCAGTCCCTTGCCCTCGACCACGGTGATCACCTGGCCCGCCGCGACGCCGGGGATCTTGTCCACGATCCCGCTCGGCCAGTGCACTTCGATGTCAGCCTTTTCGGCCTTGCCCAGTCCGAAGTGTACCCGCAGGTCGTTCTGCGAGAGGTAGCTGCCGCCGGAGCGCACTTCGTCCATCTGCCGCCGACCTCCCTCGGGCGTGCAGTACACACGAGCCCCGATCCCGGAGCGGTTCGATTTCACCCCCACGGTCTTCACCTTGATCCAGTGGTTCTTGACGGAGCTGTCGCATCGCAGCAGCTGCGGATAGTCGTTGACGCAGTTGACCACGATATCTATGTCGCCGTCGTTGTCGAAATCGCCGAAGGCGCAGCCCCGGCCCGGGACCTGCTCGAGGATTCCCGGACCCGCTGCGAGCGAGACGTCGTCAAACCGGCGGTTCCCCAGGTTACGGTACAGCACCTTGCGCTGTCGGTACCCGGAATCGCCCTCGTCACCCACCTCGGGATAGACATGGCCGTTGGTGGTCAAGATATCGGGCCAGCCGTCATTGTCGAAATCGAAGAAGCCGGCGCCCCATCCCAAAAAGCGCGTGTTCCGTCCCAGGCCGCTCTGAAAGGTGGCGTCCTCGAAAAAATTCCTGCCGAGATTCCGGTACAAGCTCGAGGTGTCGCCTGCAAAGTTCGTCTTGACGATGTCGAACCAGCCGTCGCCGTCGTAGTCGGCCACGGAGACGCCCATCCCCGCCTGCGTTTTTCCGTCGGGACCGAAGGCGACGCCGGCCTCGATGCCGATCTCGGTGAAGGTTCCGTCCCGGTTGTTGCGATACAGGGCGGAAGAGCTGGAGTCGTTGGCGACGTAGATATCGGGCCAGCCGTCGTTGTCGAAGTCACACACCACAACTCCCAGACCGTAAGTGCCCGGCGTGTTCAAGATGCCCGCTTTCTCCGAAACATCGGTAAACGTGCCGTCGCCGTTATTGTGGAAAAGTATGTTTTTCCCGCCCGGCAGCCCCGGCGGACCGCAGGCCACCATCAAGCCACGGTACAGGCAGGGCCCAGTCTCCGGCAGCGGCGCAGTGCGCGGATCGAAGTCAATGTAGTTGGCGACGAACAGATCCAGGAAGCCGTCCTTGTCGTAGTCCAGAAACGCGCAGCCCGTGTTCCAGCGCCGGATCTTGCCGCCACCGGTGGTGATGCCCGCCTTGCGGGACACGTCGGTGAACTTGCCGTTGCCATCGTTGTGGTACAGCGCGTTTTCACCCCAGTAGGTGACAAACAGGTCGTCCCAGCCGTCGTTATCATAGTCGCCCACACACACCCCTTGACCCCATCCGGTGCGCACCAGGCCCGCCTCCACCGTGACATCCGTGAACGTTCCGTCGCGGTTGTTTTTGTAAAGCCGGTTGGTCGGCGCCTGATCCGGCGGCCATTTGGCTTCGAAGCGCGTGCCGTTCACCAGAAAAATATCCAGCCACCCGTCGTTGTCGTAATCAAAGAAGGCCACGCCGCACCCGGTGGTTTCCAGCAAGTACCGGTTACGCTTTTCATCCCCGAAGATAGTCTTGGCGCGTAGTCCCGCCTCGCGCGCCACGTTGACGAACTGCACGGGCAGGGGCTGTCCGCGCACCAACTGGTCGAAGGTGAACACCATGACCGAGCGGCAGAGAGACCTAATGAAGTCCCGGCGCGTTCGGCGCATGAAAAAGCGAAGGGCGCCGGTGCCCCGGCACCCTTCTTCTTAGGGTAACAGGTCTGGCTTCCGCGCGTTAGAAGTCGAGGCGCAATGCGAACTGGATGCGGCGCATGATCCCCAGGCCGCCGGGCGCCAAGCCTCCGATCCGGCCCACATCCGGGGACGTGACGTTGGCATTGGGCTGTCCGAGGTTCGTCACGTTGAAGGTGTTGTAGGTCTCGAAGCGGAAGGTGAGATTGTACTGCTCATTGAGCGGGAACCGCTTGGCCAGCGCCAGATCCTGGTTGAAGTACCTGGGCCCGCGCAGCGTATTGCGCCCGTAGTTTCCAAACTGGTTGTTGGGCGGAATCAGGAACGGACCGCCCAGTCCCCCGACGATCCACTGATCGCGTGTCCGCTTGGCCGGATACGGGCTTCCCTGGCCGCGGTCGGGCCGGTTGCCCGGGCCGGCGTTCGGACGGATGAACCGGGACGGATCCGGATTGTCGAAGAACGGCGTGAACGGCAGGCCGCCGTAGATGAGCGTGATGCCGTTCAGCTGCCAGTGGCCGAGCACCAGGTCGAGCCCCTTGCTCCAGTTGTTGCCCCAGCGCTTGCCGCGGCCGAAGGGCAGCTCCCAGAGCTGGTTGATGTTGAACATGTGCTTGCGGTCCCAGTCGGCCACGCCGCGGCCCAGATCCCGCCGGTAGAGGAACTCGAACGATCCGGCGTCCTGAATCGAACGGCTGAGCGTGTACCAGCCGCTGATCTGATAGCCGCGTGCGAAGCGCTTGTCGAGCTTGATTTGCAGCGAGTCGTACTGGCTCGTGGCGCAGTTGCAGTAGAAGTCAATCGCCTGCGTCCAGCCGTACGGTTTGAGGAACCCGAAAAACGGCTTGCGGATGTTCGCATCCGCGATGCCGGGTACGAAAGCTGGTTCGTTCACATTGAAGGCCGGGCCGTCCCCGGTGAACACGTGCCGCCCCACATTGCCCACGTAGGCGATCTCCGCAGACAGGGTCGGCGTCACCTGGCGCTGCAGCGTGACGTTATACGCCATCGTGCGCGGCATGCGCAGGTTCTCCGGACGCGCCTTGCCTGACACGCCGTCCGGCAGCCGGAAGCGGCCGTTCGGGCCCGGCTGCGGGAAGGTGGGCGAGGGCGGACCCTGTGCCAGGCTGAAAATGCTACTGAACGCGTTGGGCGCCCGCAGATCCTGAATGGCCAGCACCGGCAGGTTCTGCGTGACGTTGTGACCGAAAATGGATCCGAAGGTACCCAAGGCGTAGCTCCAACCATAGCCCGCCCGGATCACGGTCTTCGGCGTGATCTGATAGGCGACCCCGAGCCGCGGGGCGAAGTTCGTCCACTTCATCTCCTGGATTCCATGGTCGGAGACGCCGCCCACGCCGAATACGGCGATCTCACCGGTGCTCAGGTCGAGCTGGCCGCCCTTGCCCGGACCGTTGACTTTCTCCGGAAAGACCTGCTCCCAGCGCAGACCGTAGTTCAAGGTCAGCCTGGGCGTGATGCGCCAGGTGTCCTGCCCGTACCAGAAGAAGCGCTTCTGTCGCTCCGCCGCATCGGTCGTGGGGCTGACGTAGCGCCGCAGGGTTGTCGCTTGCCCGAGCAGGAACGTAGCCACGCCGAGACCCTGAATGGTTTCACCGGCGGCGGTCACAAACCCGGTATAACCCGGGCTGAAGGAGACTTCGCCGGCCCGGTGAGCATCGCTCGGCACCCGGAGCTGCATGGCGTAGCGGATATCCGCCCCGAACTTAATGTTGTGGTTGCCGCGGATCTTGGTCGTGTTGTTCACCCACTGGAACTGCTGCTCTTCCTGCTGCAAGGGGCAGTTGCACTGATTGATGCCCAGCGCATAGCCGAAGCGGAAATCACCGTCGCCGCCGATGAAAAACGCCGGCATCCCGGAGGTGAAGATCGGGGCCTGGTTCACGCCGGGCACCGAGTTGAGGTTGGGGATCCCTGCATCGGCTGCGGGAGTGGTGCCCACCCCGTGCGGCAGCACGTTGACCCGGTACCGCATGAACCCGAATCGCCATTCCGTTAGAAACGTCGGACTGAGGGTGTGGTTGTAGCCCACCGCCAGGCTCTGATTGCGCACCTTGGACTGGCCGGCGAAGAAGATGTTGTCCAGAGCCGGTCCGCCCAGCAGCTCGCCGAAGGCGCCCGGAGCACTCTTGTTAAATTGCGCGAAGCTGTAGCGGCCGAACATGGAGGCGTTGTCGCTGGCGAACCAGTCCACGCGCACGTCAAACTGCTCGCTGTCGAACTTTTCAGTGCCGGTGGCCGCGAAATTGCGCCGGAAAGGCGATCCGCCCGGGTCGCGCGCGTTCGGCAGGGGAAGCTGATTGATCAGTCGCAGGGCCTGCGGGCTGAGGCGCGAAGCGGGGATCTTGTTCAGGATGCCTCCGTCTTCGAACGCCAGCCGCCCTTGCCCCGTCACGGGGTCGCCCGTCAGAGGATCAAAAATCATGTTCCTTTGCAGGGGTACCAGACGCCCGGCCGTGGTGCGAACCATCGGCGCTCCGGCGAGCGGCTCCAGATATTCGCTGAAGTCTCCCTGCCGCGCCTTTGCCGTCGGCACCTGCGTCAGCACCGAGGAACCGGTCCGGCGCCGTGTCCCCTGGTAGTCGCCGAAAAAGAAGAGCTTGTCCTTCTTGATGGGTCCCCCGAGGGTTCCACCGAACTGATTCCACTTCACCGGGGGTACGCCCGCTCTTTCGGCGGGGTTGAACGGGTTCTTGGCGAAGACCTGGAAGCCGGGCGAGTTGTTGCGCAGATATTCGAACAGGGACCCGTGCAGTTCGTTCGTGCCGGACTTCGTCTGCACGGTCACCATGCCGGAGGTCGCCAGCCCGAACTCGGCATCGTAGTTCTGGGTGATCACTTTGGCTTCGGAGATGGCGTCCATCACGGGGTTAATGACGATGATTCCGAGAATGGGGTCTTGGTTGTCGGTCCCATCCAGCAGGTAGCCCGTACCGCTGAAGTGCTGTCCGCCCACCATGATCTGGGCGCTGCCCTGGGGGTTCTCGCTGGAGGCGTGCTGCCAGCCGAGCTTCTGCGAGCCGGGCACGAGCAACAAATAGCTCTGGAAGTTCCGATCCACGTTGGGGAGCTCAGTCAGCTGCCGCGTGCTGAACGTGGTGGCCACATCCGCGCGGTCCGACTTCAGCAGCGGCGCTTCAGCCGTCACTTCCACTTGTTCGGTCACGGCGCCCACCTCCAGCCGGATGTCCACACGCGTCGCCGTGTCCACGCTCACCTGGATGTCGCGGCTGATCGCCTTGCGGAAGCCAGTGGCTTCCACCTCGACCTGATATCGTCCCGGCACGAGCTGGCCGCGGCTGTAGTTGCCTGCGGCATTTGTCATCGTTTCAAATTTGACGTTCTTATCGAGATCGGTGATCGTGATCTTCGCATTCGGCACCACGGCTCCCGTCGGGTCGGTTACCGTGCCGAAAATGCTCCCATAGACCGCCTGACCATAGGCCGGGGCGACGATGCCGGCCAAGGCCAAGGCAGCACAGGCCAACGCAGACATCCAGCGTGCCGCCTGTTGTACTTTCCCGTACATTTCGACCTCCCCTTTCGAGCGATTCTCCCCCTTGCAGGGTACTGCCTACGCCTTAATGGCAACCGGTGATCCGGCGCAACCTCAGTCTGCTCTCGTTTCGCCCGGCTGACAAGTCTCCGGCGCGTATGAAACGGTTACGTTTACAAATTTCGCGATTGCAACCACTTGCGACATGTGTTACCTTGGGGTTAACGCTGGGAGGGCTATGGCTACCGCGGTTAATCGCGGCGAAGTCCTTCACCAGGTGGCGCGCCTGACGGCACATCCCCTTTTTCACGGGGCCGAGTCCCTCTGCAAGCTCCTGCGTTACCTTGCAGAGCACAGCATGGAGAACCCCGGCGTACCCCTGAAGGAGTACCAGATCGCCACCGAGGTTTTCGGCCGTCCCCCGGACTTCGATCCCCGCATTGACTCGATCGTGCGCGTCCAGACGGGCCGGCTGCGCTCCAAACTCGCCGAATACTACTCGGGAGACGGAGCCGAAGACCCGATCGTGCTGGAAATCCCGAAAGGATCCTATTCCCTCACGGTGCATCACCGGGCGGCGCCGCATCGGCCGCAAACCCCAAACGGAGATGCGCTCAGCCAGGCCCGCCCGGTTCCGCACATGGCGTGGCTGTTGCTCGTGACGGGTTTAGGCGCCGGCCTGCTGGTGGCCTTGCTGATCGCTCCGGCCGTCGGGTCGCGCTGGCGCAGTTCAGAGGCGCCGGCGCTTGCCCCGGAGCTGCGTCGGTTCTGGGGGACGTTCACCGAGGGACCGGAGCCTCCCCTGGTCGTCTTCAGCAACGCCGAGTTTGTCGGCCGTCCCGAAACCGGCATGCGCTACTTTGATCCGGCCCGCGATAGCCGTGAGGACATCCTTGATCATTACACCGGCGTGGGCGAAGTCATGGCCGTGCACGAGCTGGATCGTGTCTTTACGGCTCTGCGCCACCCGGTACGCGTCAAACGGGGACGCCTGCTGACCTGGGATGAAGCGCGCAACGTGGATCTGATTTTCATCGGGTCTCCTTCGGAAAACCTCTCGCTGCGGGAACTGCCCAACACCCAGAACTTCGTCTTCGAAGTCTTGAAGACCCCGGCGCGCCCCTACGATCTTGCCATTGTCAACCGGAACCCCCGCGCCGGTGAGCGGACCGCCTATTCCGCTTCCAGTTCGCTACCGGTGACGGAGGACTATTCCATCGTCTCCCTGCTGCCGGGGCTGGTTCCCGCCCGCAAAGTGCTTGTGCTGGCGGGAACGACCACGCTAGGAACGCAGGCCGCCGTCGAGTACGTCTGCCGCTCGGTGAAGCTGCAAGAGCTGTTCACCAGGCTGAAACTGCGCGCCGACGACCGCATCCCTGACTTCGAAGCGGTTCTGCAAGTCAAAATCAGCGGCGGGGTTCCCGTACAAAGCCGGATCGTCGCGCTGCGTCAAGGTAAGAGCTGACGTCCTGCCGCTCCAACTCCCGGGCCCGCGCCAGAAGCTGCCGTGCTTCGTCGGCCTTGCCGCGTTTCTCCAGCACTTCTGCTAAGTAACGGAACGCGCGGTGCCAGTGCGGCGCCGCCCGCACCGCCAGGCGCAGCTGCTCTTCGGCTTCCTCCAGCCGCCCTGCCTCCAACTTGGCCAGTCCCGTGTTCACGTTAAACATGGCGGCCTGCTCGGATTCGCGCAACTTTTGAATCCGCGCCGCCTCGGCAAACGCCGTCTTGCTGCCCTCGAGATCGCCCTGCGCCCGGAGGATCTGGCCCAGCGTGTTATAGGGTCCCGGGGTGTTCGGGTTCAGGCGAATCGCTTCTTGCAAAGCCGCTTTGGCTTCCTCGAGCCGGCCGAGTTGCCGTAGCGTTGTGCCGAGCATGTAGTGGGCTTCGGCAAAGTCCGGGCGTCTCGCAACGGCTGCCCGCAACTCCCTGGCGGCTTCCTCAAACTCCCCGGCCTGCCAGTGGGTCACCCCCAGCGTGTAATGAGCCTCGGCCAGCTCGGGGTCCATCGCAATCGCCTTCCGCAACTCGCGCTTGGCCCCTTCCAGATCGTCTTTCTGCTTGAGGGCGAGGCCGAGGTTGTACTGGGCGGCGGCATCAGCGGGAAAACGCTCGAGCACGCGCCGGAACTGGGCAATCGCTCGATCCAGCTCGCTTTTCCGGAGCCATGCGTAGCCGATGTTCACCAGCGCCGCGGCGTTGTCCGGATCCTGGCGGAGGATGCGCTCGAATTCGGCGATCCCTTCTTCGGCGCGCCCGGTCTCGACCAGCAAGAAGCCATAGCTGTTGCGGTAGGCCACGTTGTCCGGTTCGAGTTCGCTCGCCCGCCGGAAAGCGTCTCTGGCGCGGTGCAGATCGCCCGACCGCTGCCGGGCCAATCCGAGCGCGTTCCAGGTCTCGGCCCGCTTCGGATCGAGGCTCACGGCCTGCTCGAGTTCGACGGCCGCCTCCGCCGGCTGCGCCGCCTCGAGCAGCGCCACACCCAGCCGGTAGCGGTAGTCGAATACGCTCGGGGCCAGGCGCACGGCCTCGCGCAGGGATTCCAGCGCCTCCGGCCGGGCGCCCTCCAGCCACAGGGCCGCGCCGAGATGATAGCGCGCGCGGGCGAACTTCGGATCGAGCGCCACGGCTCTGCGAAACCGCTCGAGCGCCTCCTGCCGCCGCCCCAGCACGGCAAGAAGGAACCCCACCTCGTCCTGAAGCAACGCCGAACGAGGCGACAAGCGGGCCGCCTGCTCGAACATTGCCAGGGCGCCCGCAGCGTCCCCTTTGGCTTTCAGGGCCTCGCCTTGTCGCCGCAGTTCCGCCACCGTCTGCGGAGACGCGCAGGCGGACGCCGCCAGAGCGAGCACCATGAGCTTCCTGCGCATGCTTCCGGAACCGTCTCTTGCCCGCCATTATACTGGGCCTATGGGGCTGGTGATCCTTCTGCTTGTTTTGCAGGCGGATCCGTCCCTGGAACGCTTGCGCGAACTGGTTGCCGCCGGCCGCTTCCAGGAGGCGCAGGGCCTGCTTCCCTCCCTTGAAAGCGCCTCGGCGGAAGCAGCGCATCTTGCCGGCGTCGTCCATTACAATCTGCGCGAGTACGCGAAGGCCATCGCGGCCCTGGAGCGGGCCGCCGCACAGGCCCCTTCCGACTCGGCGCTCCACCGGGACTCCGTGCGGCTGCTCGGATTGGCCTGCTATCTGTCGGGGCGCTATGCGGAGGCCATCCCGTGGCTCGAGCGCGTACGCGCGCAGGGTTCAGCGAGTGTCGAGGTCCTGTACATGCTCGGAAATTCGCGCATCCAGCAGCGCCAGTGGGACCAGGCCCGGGCCGCCTTCGCGGAAATGTTCGGGGTGCCGCACGGTTCGGCCGCCGCGCACCTCATCACCGCGCAGATGATGATCCGCCAGCGCTTTGAGGACTTCGCCGAGCAGGAATTGCAGCGGGCCCTCGAACTGGATCCCCGCATTCCCGAAGCCCATTATTTACTCGGAATTCTGGCAACCTTCCGCGGCGACACGGAGCGGGCCATCAAATTACTGGAAAAAGAGATCGCTCTGAACCCGAACTTCGCCATGGCCTACTATAAACTCGGCGATGCTTACTCGCGACGCGAGGAATGGGACAAGGCTGTTCCGCTCCTGCAAAAATCCATCTGGCTGAACCCGACTTACAGCGGTCCGTACATCCTGCTGGGCAAAGCCTACTTGAGAAAGAAGGATCTCGTCAACGCCGAGGGAACTCTGCGGCGGGCTCTCCAGCTCGATCCGCAGAACTCTTCGGCGCATTACCTGCTCGGCCAGACCCTCGTGCAGGCCGGGCGGACGGACGAGGGCAGAGAGCTCCTGCGGCGCTCGCGCGAACTGCGACAGGAAGCCGAGCCCTGACGGCTACGTCGCCAAAGCGGCGCGCATGTCCTTGACCGCCCTGGTGAGGCTCTCCACCGGGTCTCCGAGGGGCAGATACTCCATCGTCACATAGCCGCTGTAACCCGTCTTTGCGATCGCCTTGTAGATATTGATGTAATTCAGCTCGCCCGTGCCCGGATCGTTCCGTCCCGGATTGTCGGCGATGTGGAAGACGGACACATACGGCGCCGCTTGCGTGATGGTGCGAATCACGTTTCCGATCTGGACCTGCTCGTGGTAGATGTCGAACAGCAACCGCACGTGCGGGTTGTCCACCTCGCGGATCAGCCTCAGTCCGTCCACGCATGTGGTCAGGAAGAATCCCTTGTGGTTCACCTTGTTATTGAGCGGCTCGACGATGAGCGTCACCTTGGCTTCGGCCGCAAGATCTCCGGCGCGTTTGGCGCCCTCAATCAGGCTGGCCCACTGCTCCTCCCGCGAGCGGCCCGGAATCTCATTGCCGCTCATCAGGATGATCTGCGGAATCTCCAGTTTCCGGGCGAACGTGATGGCCTGCCGCACATCGTTGAGGAAGTTCTCACGATGCTCGGGATTCACCATAGACACCGGCCGGTTGCCCCAGTTGGGCGTGGCGATGATGGTGTCCATACCGAGGCCGAGCGAGCGGGCCAGCTTCTTCATGCGTTCGATCTCGGCGTCCGACCACTGCACGTGCTCGGCAACCAGTTCCACCGACTGCAAACCGGCTTTGGCGGCGATCTCCAGACGCTGTTCAAAGCTGCCGCGCAGCGTCCAGAGCATGACCGAGGCCGTGACGGCCGGCTTTGGTTGTGTTTGCTGAGCGACCGCGCCCGTCAGCGCCGCCGCCCCCGATGCAGCCAGAAACTCGCGTCGCTCCATCATGGCAGGCCAGCATAGCACAAGCCGGAGCGGCCGGGACGCAAACTCAGGAGTCCGCCTCGCCCGGATAGGGGTAAAGCCGGCTGCCTTGCCACACGGCGCCCGGGTTCCAGTCGGCCAGAACTCCGGCGTAAAGCAACCCCTGGAGCTCTTCGGAAACCGGTACGTTGTCGCCTTCGAAGCGCTCGAACAGCTTTCGAGCCTGGGCCGCGGTCAACGGGCGGCAGCCGAAAAAGAAGGGAAGGACCGGAATACGGCGCAGCGCGCTCTCCGCGCGGCGGGCAAACTCCAGGAAAATGTCCCGTTGCTCGCAGTAAGGTTTCCCTTTCAAGTGCCCGAGCAGCCGCGCCAGTCGCACGAGCAACCCCGGTGGGGCTGCGCCTCTCAGCGCAGCCGCCGCCGTCACCCGGCGCGCCGTATGCGCCGCCGCTTCAAAGACGGAGGCGCCGCGCGGCGGCTCCGTTTCGAGCAGGGCCGACCAGACCGGGCGTGGTATCCTCGCCCCGCCGGCAGGGCGCTCCCGGAAAAAGAGACGGATGGCGGCCGCCAGGCGGTCGCAATCCTCCGGCGAGTGCAGCACGGAGTGAAACGAGCTCTGGCGCCCAAACCGCTGCCGCAGAGAGTCGGGTGTGTGCGCCACCGCCAGCGAGGGTCCCTTGATCGCATGGAGCAGCGAACAAAGGTCGGGGTAAGGTTGCGGATCGCCTACGAGTAGCACCACTGCCGACGGGTTCGCCGTCATGAGCTTTTCGTGCAGCCACGCCGTCCGGCCCCACAACGCCAGCCGGTGCGCGTACAACGCCCGGAATTGCCGCCGGTTCAGTCGCAGGACGCGAATCCCGACCACCTGCATGCGGTACCGCGCGCCGAGATGAGCCACCAGGGGGACCGCATTGCCGCATCGAAGAGATTCCGGGCGGAGGAGCAGCAGGCCCGTGTCGTTCATGGCCGCTCCGGAAGAAGCCGCATCACCGTTTCCCAGGCCGTCTCGCAGAGAGTCCCCGGGTCGAGTTCGCCGTCCAGCCGGTAGGTCAGATGAGGCGGCAGCAGTGCAGCATACAGGCCCAGGAGCTGCTCCTGGTAGGCGCGGAAGCGGTCCCCGGCGGTTTCACTCAGGTCCTGACTCCTAAAGCGGCGCCATGCCTGGCCGATGGAATCGCCGGAGAACGCATCCAGGCCGCACTCCCACACATCCGGCTTTCCCTTGGCGGCAAGCCGCAGGCGCGCCGTGGCCGCCGGCACGTCCACAAACAGGATCGCGTCGGGAACTGGAAAACCGGTAAACCAGACTTCGAGCACCGCCATCGGGACACCCCGCGCCGCGAAGTGAACCAGATGCGAATACACGTAGCGATCGGCAACGATCACCTCGCCCGCCTCCAGGGCCGGCAGGAACACCTGCTCTTGCGACACGGCGACGTCGGCTGCCGCCAGTAGCGCGGCTTCGCGCTGCGTTACGGCATCCTGATCGAGCATGCGCCGCCAGAGCGCGGTCAGGCCCGGCTGGCAATAGCGCTGCGTCACCTTTGCCCGGTAACCTTCTTGAGACAAACGCTGCAGAAGCCGGCTTGCCAGCGTGCTCTTGCCGGCGCCGTCAATTCCCTCGATGGCGATCAGGCAGCCGGACCGCTGCACTCGACAAGCTCCACGAATCCCAATTCGAGGAAATAGCCCAGTGCATACGCGACCGCCGCAACCGCCTCCGGCACCGGGATCCTGTGCCGGGCGGCCACGCGCGATACCATCTCGCCCACCGTGAGGCCGTCCTCGCATGCCTGCCAGATCGTGTCGGTGACGCCGTCGATCTCGTACCATTCGTTGTGGAACAGCAGGAACGTCGCCGTGCGGTAACGGCGCCTCCGGACGCGAAAGTCCGTGCGCACGCGGGCGTGGCGGGACACGTTCATTGGATCCACGACACGACCCGGTTGGTGAAGCGGACGCATTCCTCGACATACGCCCGCGCCCCCGCGCCGTCGCGAACACAGCCGAGCGGAGGAAACTGGAGTCGCCAGTACGTTTCGTGCAGCTCGACCTTGTGCGCGTCATCGGCCGGAAGTCGCGCCATGTGGACGAGGCGCCATTTCTTGACCGGATCCGTCTCCCCCCGAAAATGGCAATACGCATCTACGGCTTCGGCCACCATCTCTCTGGCGGTGAATACGGCCGTCTCCAGGTGGCCTCCTTCGAGCATGCCGCAGGCGTCCTCCAGCATCGCATCTACGTGGCGGACCGTTTCCTGGGCCTGATACAAAGCAAGCTTCCGGAAGTCAAACCGGCTCTGCCACTTTCGGAATCCGCGCGCGTTCAGAAGGGGACGGCCGGTCCGCAAACGGTGGAGGAAGCATTCCTCGATATAGGAGAAAACGGTGCGCGTGAGACTGCGTGTGACGCCGAGCTGGATGGAGCGCAGGCGCCGCGTCAGATCGCGTACGTGCGCGGGGCTCCAGTATTCGAAGTCGAAGCGAACGCCTTTGTAAAAGTGGACCGAAACAGTGTTCACGCCGCCGGGCTTGACGTCCGGCCCCACCGGACGGAGGTTTCCCACGACGAAGACGTCCACGTCGGACCAGGGATTGCCGTGACCCTCCACCACGGATCCCCCCAGGTAAACCACCCCTCGGCGCCGCCCTCCCAGATCCTCCAACGCCAGGATCTCACGAAGAGTTGCCCTGCGCGGCAGTTCCCCGCGGACTCCGGCTTCGCGCACGACTCAACGACCCTCAAGCTCGCGAAGCCTCGAACCGCGGATCAGGCATCCACGAGGATCCAGGTTTGAGGCAGCGCCACGCGCGTACTGAGATTCCGCCGGCTCACCCGCAGAATGTGGATGGTCTCCGGCACGGCCTCGATGCCGGCTTCAATTCCGAGATCCTTGGCGATCTTGCGCCGCGCTGCGGCGCTCAGCTTGAGCACCGAAACCGCCTGCGCCGTATCCTGGGGACTCTTGGTGGCTCGTTTCATTCCATCGCTCCCGAAGTGAATTGCGGCAAGTATAGCCGAGGGCCGCACGGCGTGTCAATAAAAAAATGCGTCAATTTGCGTCAATGACCTCAACGCCGCTTTCGCCTCAAGCTTCGAGCCGCTCCCGGGCGTAATGCAGGCATTGCTTCACGTTATCCTCCTCCAGGCGGGGCAGCGGTGCGCCACCCAGTCCGGCCGGACGCGGCAGCTTCTGCTGCTTGCGGCGTACCCAGGCCAGCGCTCGCGCCAGATCCCGGGCATCCCGCCGCGGCATCGCCGCCCAGTACCTTTCGGTAAGGCAGGGCACCGGCGTCGGGTCGCGGGTAATCATCTCGAGCGTGAGCTTCACTGCGGGACGCGCCCGGCGGATGGTCCGCACCATCGCGGCTACATCCAGTGCGCCCTCACCCAGCGGCAGTTCGACCAGATGGAAGCCGTCCTCGTACTCCTCCACACCCATGTCCTTGATATGGGTGGACACCGCATAAGGGGCCAGCTGCTCCACCACCTCCGTCGGGTCGTCCAGAAGCGCGATGTTGTTACCCGTGTCCAGGCACACGCCTACGGACTCGCTCGAGTATTCCTTCAGCAGACCGAGGAACTCCTCGAGCGTCCAATCCCGGTGATTCTCGATCGCCAGCGGGATCCGCATCTTTTCGACGACGGGTACGGCCATGCGCAGGCCGGCCCGCGCTCGTGCCGCCGTGGCTTCCCAGGCCTCTCGGGTCTCAAACGCCTCATAGCGCCGCGGACCGGGAGCCGTGGTCCGGAGGGCGAGCGCCCCGGCCTCTTTTGCCGCCGAGGCCGTGCGCTCGAAGGCCGCCGGGTCTTCCCGGGGCAGGCTGACCATAGCCTCGAAATACATCCCCAGTTCTTCGAGCCGGTGCCGGAGCCGCGCCACGTAGGCCGGCTCGAGCGAACTGAGCGGCGCCTGAATCCCCCCGGCGCCCAGAGCGTGGCAATACTCCAGAAACTCCAGGGTGTCCTTGGGACGGCGCGCCGTCATGAAGCAGGTCGTCGCGACGCCCATCTGCGTTCGTGGCGGGGCGCCCGCCGCCAGCGCGGCGCTCGCCGCCAGGAATGTTCGCCGTGTCACGTTCTCAAACCTCCGGCCGATCCAGTTTCAGACTGCGCAGCACGTCATCCCACGGCTTGCGGTAGGGCCGCACCAGCATCGCCGAGGCCTCGCGATCCCCGAGTATCTCCTCGCGCTGAGGGTCCCACCGGATTTTGCGGCCTACGCGCAGCGAGATGTTCGCCAGATGGCAGGCCGTGGACACACGGTGGCCGTCCTCCACATCCGCAGCCGGGCGCTGCCGGGTTCTGATGCAGTCCAAGAAATTCCGCACGTGCAGGTCGAATTGCTCCTCGGCGGAACCGGCTTCGCGCAGCGGCTCGATCCAGCGCTCGCGAGGTCCTCCCGAGCGCCGGGGCCCGCCGGCGGGATGCCCGCGAAAAACAGGAATCGCATCTTCGGGCGCGACTCTGGCGTCCGCGTGGATTTCAAAACCGCTCCGCCCGAGCGTCATGCTTCCTTTGGAGCCGATAAACTCCAGCCCGCCGCCGGCGCCCCGCCCGAACCCCGCCTCCCGGTGCGACCACAGGGCCGTGAAACCCGGATACTCGAACAGCGCATCCTGCGTGTCCGGCGTCTCTCCGTCGTCTTCCAGGCAGAACCGCCCTCCGCTCGAGGCCACTGCGGTCGGACCGTCCACGCGCATGGCCCAGTGAACCACGTCCAGCTGGTGCGACCCCAGGTTGGTCATCTGGCCTCCCGAATAATCCCAGAACCAGCGGAAGTGGTAGAGCGAGCGGTGCGGGCTGTAGGGACGCTCGGGCGCCGGGCCGAGCCACAAATCGTAGTCCAGCCCCGCCGGAGGCTCGCCCCCGGGCGGGCGGCCGAATCCCGGCATGATGTTCCGAAACGCGCCCATGCGTACGCTGTGAATCTTGCCCAGGTAGCCGCTGCGGAGGATTTCGACTGCCTTCTGATAGTGGCGCCCGCTGCGCTGCTGGGTCCCCACCTGCACGATGCGCCGGTAGCGCCGCGCCGCATTCACCATCCACCGACCTTCGCGCACAAACAGCGTCATCGGCTTCTCCACGTACACATCCTTGCCGGCGGCGCACGCCAGGATGGTCATCAGCGCGTGCCAGTGATCCGGCGTGGAAATGACCACGGCATCCACATCCCTGGACTCCAGCATCTTGCGAAAGTCCCGGTAGCCTTTCGCGCGCGGCCCGCAGGCCGCCAGTCCCTGCTCCAGCCGAGGCTGGTAAACCTCGCACACGGCCACCAGATCGGCGTCCTTCTGGTTCTGGAAATCGTAGACGTGCTGGGCCCCGATCAGCCCGTAGCCGATAAAGCCTACTCCGACCCGGTCGTTCGCTCCCAGGATCCGCTGGTACGACGCCGCGGTCATGACTCCCAGAAAACGGCGACGCGTAGCTGGCATGGCGAGCATCTTACCACCGCCGTCAAGTGCCCTGGCCGCGCCTGTTAGCATCGAAACGATGACGGAGATCGCTCCTGAAACCATACTGGACTCCGGCGATGCGTCCCTTTACGACGCACCAACGAAGGCTCCGGGGCCGCGTGGGTCCCTGCCGCTGACTCCGCAGATGCTCCTCACACGCCCCTCCGGCGATCTGTTCGGCTGGACGCAGGACGTCGGCATGGGATGGGATCCGGCCCATCTGGGAGGCAAAGAGATCCTTATCCTCAGCACCCAGGGCGGCGTCCGCGCCCCTGACGGATCCCCAGTGGCGCTGGGATACCACACCGGGCACTGGGAGGTCGGCGTTCTGGTGGCGGCCGCCGCCCGGGAACTGAAATCCCTCGGTGCCATCCCTTTTGCAGGCTACTGTTCGGACCCCTGCGACGGCCGCACGCAAGGCACCACGGGCATGTTCGACAGCCTGCCGTATCGCAACGATGCCGCGATCGTCCTGCGCCGGCTCATCCGCTCGCTACCGACCCGCAGCGGCGTCATCGGCGTCGCCACCTGCGACAAGGGCCTGCCAGCCATGATGATGGCTCTGGCCGCCATGCGTGATCTTCCCTGCGTGCTGGTCCCGGGCGGGGTCACGCTGCTGGCTGAGGACGGCGAAGACGCCGGACTGGTCCAGTCCATCGGCGCACGCTTCGCTCACGGAAAGATCACGCTCGAGGAGGCGGCCGAAGCCGGCTGCCGCGCATGCGCTTCGCCGGGCGGCGGCTGCCAGTTTTTGGGCACGGCCGCCACCTCGCAGGTCGTCGCAGAAGCGCTGGGGCTCGCCGTACCCCATTCGGCCCTTACGCCTTCCGGTCACGCCATCTGGGAGGATGCGGCACGCCGCAGTGCACGGGCAGTCTTAGCCCTTGAAGCGCGCGGCATTCGCACCCGCGATATTCTGACTGAAGCCTCCCTGCGCAATGCTCTGGTCACACACGCGGCCTTCGGCGGCTCCACCAACCTGATCCTGCACCTGGCGGCGATTGCCCACGCTGCCGGTCTGCCTCGCCCCACCCGCGAGGACTGGACTGCGTGCAACCGAAAGGTTCCGCGCCTGGTGGACGTGCTGCCCAACGGACCGCGAAATCATCCCACCTCGCAGGTGTTCCTTGCCGGCGGCGTCCCCGAAGTCATGCTGCACCTGCGCGAAGCGGGCCTCCTGGAACTGGAGGCCCTGACGGTGAGCGGCCAACCCTTGAGACGCGTCCTGGAGTGGTGGGAACGCTCCGAACGCCGCGCCAGGCTTCGTGCGCTCCTCAAAGAGCGCGACGGCGTAGACCCGGACGACGTCATTATGGGGCCTGCGGCCGCACGCCGGCGCGGACTGACCTCGACGGTGGTCTTTCCCACGGGAAACCTGGCTCCCGACGGCGCCGTCGTCAAGGCGACGGCCATTGACCCGAGCGTGGTGGATCCCGACGGCGTCTACCGCAAGCGCGGCCCGGCACGCGTCTTCGTCTCCGAACGCGCGGCAGTGGCCGCTATCAAAAACGGCGCGGTCCGGCCCGGCGATATCCTGGTGCTCGCCGGCCGCGGACCCATGGGGGCCGGCATGGAAGAGACCTACCAGATCACCTCCGCACTCAAGCACCTCGATTTCGGCAAACACGTCGCCGTCGTCACCGACGCCCGCTTCAGCGGCGTCTCCACCGGCGCCTGCATCGGCCACGTCTCACCCGAAGCTCTGGCGGGAGGCCCAATCGGCAAAGTCCTGGACGGCGACCTGATCGAGATCATCGTGGACCGCAACCGCCTGGAGGGTTCTGTAAATCTGATCGGCAGCGGCGGGGTTGCATTCGGCCCGGAAGAGGGCGCCCGCCTGCTGGCCTCCCGCCCTCTCCGCCCGGACCTGGCGCCGGACCCGGATCTGCCGGACGACACGCGCCTCTGGGCGGCGCTCCAGGCCGTCTCCGGCGGCTCCTGGGGCGGTTGCGTGTACGATGTGGAGGCGATCCTGGCGCGGCTCGGGATGACCTCATCGGGAAGACGCTGAGACGCGGGCCGGCAGCCCCAAGCACACGCAGCAGCCAGGCACGCCGCCGCCCGAACGGAAGTGGGGCATTCTGTTCATTGCGCCACCAGCACGGTCTTCCCACACTGCCATTGCCGCACGGTCTCGAGGGCCTCGTTGGCCTGCTCGAGAACGAACCGGTGCGTCACGTGCCGGGCAAACCGGCGCTTCCACTCAACGTCCGCAAGCAGCCGCAGAGCCTGGTCGAGATGGCGCGGTTCAAAGCCCCAGCTGCCGAAAATCTGTAGCTGCTTGCGGGTGATGGCGTGCGGGCGGATCAAGACCTGTCCAGCATCGGCGTACTGGCCGAGCACAAGATACTTTCCGCCGTCGCGGCATAACTCAAACCCTTCCGGGATCACTGCGGGGCTGCCCACGCATTCGACCACCACATCGGCGCCGTAGCCCCCGGTTTCCTCGAGCACGCGCTTCCGCCGCGCTTCGGCGCCCGCCACTTCCTCGACCGGGAGGACGACGTCGGCGCCGAACTCGCGGGCCAGCTCGAGGCGGTGGGCCGGCCCGCCGATCACAATCACCTTTCCCGCACCCGACCGCCGCGCCACGGCCAGCACCGCCAGCCCGACCGGCCCGGAGCCCTGGATCACCACCACATCGCCCAGACTCACCGGCGCCCTCTCGAGTCCGTGCAGCGCCGTGGTGAGCGCGCAGCCTGCGCCCAGCACCGCTTCCGAAGGCAAATCATCCGGAAGCCGGAAAATTGCAGAGCCCGGACGCAGGTGGATGTATTCGGCGTAGCCGCCGCGCAGATGGGGCGGATCATCGGCGCAGTAGGAAATCCCGTACGCCCTCCGGCTCAAGCATCGTGTGGGCTGGCGTTTGATGCGGCAGTAAAAACATTCGCCGCAGGTCACCGAGCTGGCCCACGTCACCCGGTCGCCGCACCGCAAAGGCACACCGCGCCAGTCCCGTTCCAATCCCGGACCGAGTTGTTCGATCCGCCCGACAGACTCGTGTCCGAGGATCACGGGTAAGGGAACCGGCAGCTCCCCGCGCCACAGATGCACATCCGTCCCGCAGATGCCCGCCATCTCCACGCGAACCAGCGCCTCGCCCGGATGCAATTCCGGCGGCAACGGATAAGTGCGGATCTGCAGAGGCCGGTTGTAGTTGACCAGGACAGCGGCCTTAGCAGCACTCACGAGTTGCTCCTCTCTTCCTTCCAGATTGCCGGCCACGGCCGACAACCGCCGCGAAGTTGCCCAGACATTATGACCAAACCGGCCGGGCGCCTGGAAGATGCGTGTCGGCATTCGGGAAGGTCGCTCTTCGTTACAATGAGACGCATCCGGCCGCGCGCTTATGTCCTCTGGAATCCAAAAACTCGCCGAGTTGATCCATTCCGGCTCCCTGGAGGACTGGGGGCGGCGGAACCGGGAGGTCTTCGAGGCCCTTTTCGGCTCCCCCTCAGGACGGTACCCCGCCAAGGCCAAGGAGAGCGTCGCCCTCCGCGCTCCGGAATTCCGGGAGGACTCCGGTGTGCCCTTCGCCGCCTACATCGCCCGCCCGAATCCAGATTCGGGGCCGTACGGCGGCATGTCGTTTGTCATGTTTCCGGTCGCCGGCAAGCCATGCCTTATCGGGATGGTCTGCGGCACTCAGGGTCTGGCGCCGGATGAAGCCATTCTGGGCCGGCCGGGCCACGCCCGCAAGATGCAGGCCATCTGCGCGTGGCTGAACCGGCGCGCCGGCGCCGGAGGGCTGGCGGCCTGGGCCAAGCAGGATCCCACGCGGACCGACCTCGAGATTCCTGAAAGCGTGCGGCGCGCCTGGTCGGAGTACGCAGATGTCTTTAAGCGCTACGGCAAGGTCGTCTACGCGCTTTACAAGCCGGGGGCGGCCCCTGAGGAGACTGCGCAGGCGGCCGCCGCCATGCTGGACGTGATGTTCGAAGAGCGCGGCTTTCTGCCGCTCGAAGAGCACCGCGGTGAAGGCGAACAACTTCAGGCGGAGTGGTTCCGGCACCTGATGCCTTCGGTCACGCGTGCGGAGGTGGCGGAGTTGCTTCAGGCCCGGCGCTACGTTATCGTGCAAGGCCCGCCGGGAACCGGCAAAACGCGCATGGCGCGCCTGCTGCTCCAGGAAGAATACGGCGGCTTCGGCATGTCGGTGCAGTTCCACCCGGGCACGACCTATGAAAATTTCGTCGGAGGCTTGGCGCCCGTGCACGGCGAAGGCGCCCTCGGACTGCGCTTTGCGCCTGCTCCCGGCTTTCTCATGCGGGCCGCCGCGGAGGCCGCCCGGGATCCCGCGCGCAGCTATCTGCTCCACGTAGATGAGATCAACCGTGCCGATCTGGCCAAGATTCTCGGCGAGGCGATTTTCCTGTTCGAGCCCGAACCGGAAAGCGAACGGGCCATCGAACTTCCTTACGATTTCGGACCGCCGTTTCACAGAACGTTGTGCCTTCCTCCGAACCTGCATGTATTGGGGACCATGAACACGGCCGACCGCAGCATCGCCATCGTAGACGTGGCCCTCCGGCGCCGCTTTGCCTTCGTCACGCTGTGGCCCAGCGCGCAAGTCGTCGAAGAGCAGAGCTGCGACCCCGGACCGCGCGCGTTCCGCGAACTGCTGTCCCTGTTCATCGAACATGCCCCCGAGGAAGGTCTGACGCTGGCCCCTGGCCACTCCTATTTCCTGGGCCGGACCGGAGAGGAAGTACGCCGGAAGCTCCGTACCGCGCTGGCGCCGCTGCTCGAGGAATATCTGGCGCAAGGCTACGTGGCGGGCTTCGCGGAAGCCGTGCGGGGGTACCTGCAGTGGCTCCGAACCCTGTGAGCCGCGACCGCGCGGGACCGCCGCGCACCGGACGCCCGCCCGGCGGCCTTGGCACCGTACGCGAGATCTGCCTGGAAGTCGAGGATCACAGCAGCGCCGCCCGAAGCGCCCGCTTGCTGTTCGGCCTTTCTAAAGACCGCGGCGCCGAACCACAGGCCGCGCGTCTGGCTGAGCAGTTCATCCTTTGGAACCGGGAGATCTGCGACCTTCTGCAAGTATCCCTCCGCCGCGATTTTGACGGCAGGGAAGTTTATCTCGAGATCGAGTCGGGCAGCGTCGTCGGCGCAGTGCCGCTGCGGTCTCCTCTGACGCAGCGCTTTGACTTGGGATTGGTGGTCCGGCCCCGGTTCCCGTGGCCGGGCATCGGCGCGTTGCTGGCGGAAACGGGCTGGCGCGTGATCCCCTCCCCGTTGCGGCTTCCGGTGCTCAGGCGTTCGGAACGCCGCGTACCGCCGTGGGTGCTGGCCTACATGGTGCTGGCGCGGCTGAAAGCGTTACTGGACCGCCTGGAACGGCGTTTCGAGCTGACGAGCGAACACCGCATGGCGCCGAAGGGTAGCGTGCACTGGACCGCTTACGCCACGCGCAGCCTGCCGCGCGGGGCCTTCCTCCAGGTGCCGTGCACGTTTCCCGACCTGCGCGACGATCGCCTCTTGAAAGCGGTGGTTCGCTTCACGGTCGAGCGCCAGATCCGGTCGCTCGAAACCCAGCGGCAGCAGGGCTCCTTTGTCCACCGGCTGATTGCGTTCGGCGAGTCTTTGCTGCGGCGTGTCGAAGCCGTCCCACCCCGCCGCCCCTCGGCGCCGGAGCTGGATGCCTGGCTGCGCCGGCCACTGCGAAGTGAAGCATTGCTCGAAGGACTGCAAGCGATCCAGTGGACCGCCGAGGAACGCGGCTTGGCCGGACTCAGCGATCTCGAAGGCATCCCGTGGAAGCTGCCCATGGAAGAGTTCTTCGAAGCCTGGGTCGAGACCGTGCTCCAGTCCGTGGCCCGCACGACCGGCGCCGCGCTGGCGACTGCGCGGCGCAGGGAAACCACCCTGCCTCTTCATTGGGACCCGCCCTACGCCGGCTCGCAGAAGTGGCTGGCGCCGGATCTTGTATTACATCTGGAAGACTGCACCGTGATTGTAGACGCCAAGTACAAACGCCACTGGGAGGAGATCCGGCAAGCCGAATGGGGCGCCTTGCCCGAGGAGCTTCGCGAGCAGCACCGCCGGGATCTTCTCCAGGTGCTGGCCTACGGCGCGGCGAGCGGCTCGCCCCTCACCATCTGCTGTCTGGCCTATCCTTGCTCGTTGGAGACCTGGCGATCGCTGGCGGCGCGGGGCCGGCTCTTTGATCAGGCCGACATTCCGGTTTTGGCGCGCCGCCTCCAGCTGTGGCTGACGGCCGTGCCGATGCACGCCGACGTTGCCGCCATTGCCGCCCCGTGGATCCGCAAGCTCACGGAGACACGGCACCTGTATGGGAGCCAACGGATCCGCATCTAGTCATCCTCGAGGCGGAGGGGCCAAACGGGGCCGTCCCCGCGGCGCGAGGCCTTGCGGACCTAACATGGTGTAAGAGCATGCCGCCACGCTCCATCCGCGTCCACCCGCGCGACAACGTCGGGATCGTGGTCAACCCCGAAGGCCTTCCTGCAGGCACGCGCTTGCCGGACGGGGTCACCTTGCGTGAGTTCATCCCGCAAGGGCACAAAGTGGCCCTGCGGGATCTGCGCGAGGGCGACGACGTCATCCGGTATGGCCACCCGATCGGCTCCGCTGTGCGCTTCATCCCCGAAGGCGCCTGGGTGCGGGAAGAACTGGTGCGCCTGCCGGAGCCTCCGCCGCTCGACGAGCTGCCTCTCGCCGTCGCCCCTCCTCCACCGCCGGCGCCGCTCGAAGGGTGGACTTTCGACGGCTATGTCAACCCCGATGGCTCGGTCGGAACCAAGAACCTCCTCGGGATCGCCACCACGGTGCAGTGCGCGGCCCCGACAGTGGAGTACGCCGTGCGCCGGATCCAAAGTGAGATCCTGCCGCGGTATACCAACGTAGACGGCGTCGTGGCCCTCACGCACCTTTACGGCTGCGGCGTTGCCATTGATGCCCCCGGAGCGGAGATTCCCATCCGGACGCTGCGGAATCTGTGCCGGCATCCCAACCTGGGGGGCTCCGCGCTGCTGGTCAGCCTGGGCTGCGAGAAATTGCAGCCGGACCGGCTTTTCGACGCAAACCGCTTGCCGGTCCTCGACCCGCAGCCCTACGTGATTCGCCTTCAGAACGAGGAACTGCGCGGCTTCGGCGACATGGTTGCGGCGATCATGCGCGCGGCCGAAAAGCGCCTCGAGGAGCTCAATGCGCGCCGCCGCGTCCCCTGCCCGGCCTCCGAACTGGTTGTCGGGCTTCAATGCGGCGGCAGCGACGCGTTCTCCGGCGTCACGGCCAATCCGGCCGTGGGCTACGCGGCAGACCTGCTCGTGCGCGCCGGAGCGACCGTGCTGTTTTCCGAAGTGACCGAAGTGCGTGACGCCATCCACCTGCTCATCCCCCGCGCCGCCAGCGATCAGATCGCCCGGGATCTGGTGCGCGAGATGCGCTGGTACGACGATTATCTGGCGCGCGGCCATGCGGACCGCAGCGCCAACCCCACGCCGGGGAACCGCCGCGGGGGGCTGGTCAACGTCGTCGAAAAGGCGCTCGGCTCGATCGCCAAAGCCGGAACGACGGCGATCATGGCCGTCGCATCGCACGGCGAACGCGTGCGGAGCCGCGGCCTGGTCTTCGCCGCCACGCCGGCCAGCGACTTCATTTGCGGCACTACCCAACTGGCCTCGATGAACCTCCACGTCTTCACCACCGGAGAAGGCAGCCCCTATGGGCTGGCCCTCGTCCCGGTGATCAAGGTCTCCTCGCGCAGTTCGCTGGCCGAACGGTGGCCGGATCTGATTGATCTGGACGCCGGCCGCATCGCCACCGGCGAAGCGGCCATCGAAGAGGTCGGCTGGGAGCTGTTCCGGCTCATCCTTGACGTGGCAAGCGGCCGCAAACGGACGTGGGCCGACTACTGGGGCCTTCACAACGCCCTGGCCCTGTTCAATCCTGCCCCGATTACGTGACCTTCCAAGCCGTTTCTTGGGCGCGCGCCGATTCGCCCCGCACCCGGGCGGCTTGTGCCAGCGATCCCTGAGGCCTCTTCTCAGGTCAAACGCCGAGGTACTTTCCGGGCCGATCCCTCGATAAGACCATCAGGCACTTCATGCGTCGGGGCACTCGCTTTTCACGGTCGTCGGCGGCCCCAGCGGCCGCAGCGCTTTGCCTGCTCGCCTTCCGCCTCGATGCGGGGCAGATCGAGGGCAGCGTGATTGTCACCCAGCGACTGACCAAGCCCCGTGTCACTGCCGCGGCGGACGGCTATCAAAGGGGCGTCGCGGTAGAACTTGCTTCGGACGGCGACTTTGACTGGCTTGCCTACGAACGGTCCCACGTGGTGATTTATCTGGAGGGCAGGCTCCCGGCGCCCAAAAACTCCCGCGTCGCGGTGATCGAGCAGAAAAACCGCCGATTCGTGCCCGATCTGGTCGTCATTCCGGCAGGCGCCTCGGTCTCATTTCCGAACCTCGACCCCATTTTCCACAACGTGTTCTCGCTGTCGAGGACGCGCTCCTTTGACCTGGGAAACTACCCCCGAAACCAGACCCGGGTCGTGACGTTTCCAAAGCCGGGGATCGTCGTGGTCGGCTGCCACCTCCATCCCAACATGAGCGCCATCGTGTTCGTCGCGCCCAACCAATGGAGCACCACCGCCGATGCCGACGGGCGCTTCCGGCTCGCCGACGTTCCGCCGGGACGCTACACGCTCGTCGCCTGGCACAAACGCGCCGGATACGTTCGCCATACCGTGGACGTACCGGCCGAGGGCGTAGTGCCCGTGCAGTTCACCATCCCGCTCGGCAATCTAGAGGGCGAGCTTCATTCCGGCCTCCGGAGGGAAGAACCCTAGATGCGCTACTTCACCCGGGCGTTCCTGTCCTCCTTCGTTCCCATGGCCGCTGTCCTGCTCGGCAGCTTCTGGGTCGTGCACCGTCTGGTGGAGTCCGCCGCCCGCAACAGCTTCCGTTCCTCGCTCCGCGAAACGCAGGAATTCATGGCTCGCCAGCACGCGCAAAAGGAGTGGAGCAACGCCCGGTCCTTGCGCGTCGTCGCAGAGAATCCTGCTCTGAAAGCCGCGCTGCAACTGGTGCGCGCCGAACCGGCTAACCCCGACGCCCGGGCCACCCTGGAAGACCAACTCCGAGAGCTGAATCAGACCCTCGGCTTTGACGTGCTCGTGGCGGCAGCGCCCGACGGGCGGCTGCTGGCCGGACTGCTCCGCGCCAGCGCCGAGTACATGCTCCTCCGCGATGAAGTGCAAAGACCGCCAGCTCAAGGCCTTTGGTTGACGGGCCGGGGCCTCTATCAGATCACCGCGGTTCCGGTGAACCTGGCGGGCGAGCACATCGCGAACCTTTCCGTGGGCGAGCCGCTCGACCTCTCCGACTTCGCCACCGCGGTTGTGTTGGAGCACCATGGCAGGGTGGTTCGCTCGACACTGCCGGAGGTGTCCTCGGCGGAGATCGAGCAGGCCTTGCGGCATTGCCCGCCCGGGGAGGGGTGCGACGTGCGTTTGCAGAACGCAACTTACCACTGCCTGCCCGTGAATCTGCCGGCGCTGGGCCGCGACTACCGGCTCTACAGCCTGCGGAACCTGGACCGCGCCACCGCGCCCACCGTTGCCTTTTTGCGTCGCACGTTTGTATTCGCCTGGGGCGGAGCCATCGTCGCCGGCCTCTTGATTAGCACGCTCTCGTCCCGCTCGATCGTACGGCCGATCGCGACCATCGTCCGGCACCTGCGCCAGGCCGAGCACACGGGGCGGCTGGCGGAGTTTTGCCCTCCGCGCTGGTCCATCCGCGAACTGGACGAACTGGCGCAGTGCTTCCGGCGCGCTTCCCTCGCCGTGCGCGAGGCCGACGAGCAGCTGCACGGCGCCTACGTCCAGTTTGTGGCGTTGATCGCCAGCGCTCTGGACGCCCGCGATCATTACACTGCCGGGCACAGCCACCGCGTGAGCGAACTCTCGCGGCTTACCGCGGAAGCTATGGGTCTGCGCCCCCAGGACGTCGAAACGATCCGGGTGGCCGCTCTGCTGCACGACATCGGCAAGATCGGCGTTCCGGACACCATCCTGCAAAAGCCCGGCAAACTCACCCCCGAGGAGCGCGCGCAAATCGAGATGCACCCCTCGATTGGACGCAGAATCCTCGAACAGGTCAAGGCGTTCGAGCCCTTCCTGCCCGTCGTCGAACTCCACCACGAAAACTGGGACGGGACGGGTTATCCTCACGGCCTCAAGGGAGAACAAATTCCGCTGGCAGCCCGCATCGTGCACGTGGTGGATGCTTACGACGCCATGACTTCCGACCGCCCTTACCGCAAGGGTATGAGCAGCCAAGAAGCTCTCCACATCCTCAAGCGTCTGGCCGGCAGCGACTTTGATCCCGACGTAGTGGCCGTGTTTTCCGGTCTGGATCCCGGTCGCATCCGCGACTACGCGCCGCAGACGGTCGCCGCCACCGCTTCTCTTTGTAATCTGCTGGCGCACCTCGGCACGGCCGGCCCGGGCGCACCGGCACAGCAAAAGGAGGTTTCGCACGATGAGCCGCTGGTTTCTCTTGTGGGTTCCGACCGCAGTGGCGCTCGCCCAGGAAGCTGCCACCGGCTTTGAGATGAGGGCCACGTTCAGCGGTGCAGCGTTCTACTCAGAACGGCTCGCGGAGGCTCCGCGCCACGGACGGCCCTGGGATGCCGGAATGCGCGCGGTCTTTTATCCGGTCTGGAAGCTCAGTGACCGGTGGGATGTCTCCGCGGTCGTCCAGATCGCCTCACGCCCTTACTTCTTCGAACAATTTCGAACGCAGGGGCGCGGCTGGAAGGCCGACGTGCTCAGGGCCGGCCTCACGTACAGCCGCTTCTGGAACCGCGCCTCCTTGGTCCTCCGGGCCGGCCAGCTTTCCAGCGCCTTCGGAGCCTTCCTGCTACGCTACGACGATCAGGCCAACCCGCTGGTGGATCTGCCGCCGGCCTACGGCTACTACTACGCCGATGTGACCGTGCTCGGCCTGGCGGGAATTCAGGCGGACGTGACTGCGGGGCCTCTCGATTTCCGGGCTCAGTTTGTCAACTCCTCACCCGCCAACCGCCGCAGCCTCTTCGACCGTGACCAATACGGAACCTGGGCGGGCGGAGTCGGATACACCCTGCGGCAGGGCTTTCGCATCGGTGTCTCCGCCTACCGTGGACCGTACTTACATCGGGGCCATCGCTTTTATCTCCCCAACGAGGCACCTCCGCGCGATCTGCCCGCTTCCGCCTACGGCACCGAGCTCGAGTGGGGACACGGACACTGGAATGTTTGGGCGGAGATCCAAAAGTTCCAGAGAATCTACCGGGCCATGCCCACGTTCAACCTGCACACCGGTTACGGCGAACTTCGCCGCACGCTCTCACCGCGCTGGTACGCCGCGGCGCGCCTCAGCTACGTCCGCAGCGCCTATCAGAGGGACGAAATCTACGAAGTGGCCGCAGGTTACCGCCTGAATCGTTTCCAAACGCTCAAGACGGCCTACCAGCTCTACGCGAGAGAAAACCGCTACGCGCCCCACGTCCACACCGTAGCGGTACAACTCGTCAGCAGCGTTCCGGTCGTTTCGCTCGCCCGCCGGTAGGGCGCATCACCCGAGCCGCCGGTGCTCCTTGAGAATGCACCGGTCCATGACCACAAACAGCCCGGCCTGTCGTGCCCGCTCCGCCGCCGCTTCGTTGACCACGCCTTCCTGCAGCCAGATGGCAGGAGCACCGATACGAATCGCCGCCTCGACAATCTCCGGCACGTACTCCGGCCGCCGGAACACGTTCACGATGTCCACCTTCTCGGGGACCGCCTCCAGGCTGGGATAGGCCTTCTCCCCAAGCACCTCGGTCTCGTTCGGATTGACAGGGATGATGCGGTAGCCCGCGCGTTGCATGTACTCCGCCACGCCGTGGCTCGGCCGCCACGGCTTGCCGGACAGACCCACCACGGCGATGGTCCGCGCGGACCGTAGCAATTCAGGGATGCTCATGAGCCGGCAACTTCAGCATACTCCGGAAACGCGCCACCTCGGACGGGGTCAGGTATCGGAATTCCCCCGGCTTGAGCGAACCGAGTTCCAGAAACCCGATCCGCACGCGTTTCAGCTTCTCGACCAGCCTGCCGAAGTGTTGGAACATCAGCCGGATCTGGTTCTGCCGCCCCTCGATCAACCGCACTTCGTACCAAGGGTTCCGGGCGCGCTGCACCAGACGCAGACCGGCAGGCGCCGTGCGGCGCCCGTACAGCGGAATGCCTTCCCGGAACTGCCGCTCTTGCTCGGGCGTCAGCGCGCCGTTGACCTTCACCAGATACGTCTTGGGCAGGTGGCTGGAAGCCGCCATCACCCGGTGGGCGAACTCGCCGTCGTTGGTCAGCAACAGCAACCCTTCGGAGTCGTAATCCAGGCGCCCCACCGGAAACACGCGCTCCTTCACCCCGCCGAGGAAATCCATCACCGTGGGGCGGCCCTGGGGATCGTGCAGCGTCGTCACGCACCCACGCGGCTTGTGCAACGCCAGGTAGACCAGACGTCGTGGCGGCCGCACCAGCCTGCCGTCCACCTTGATGTGGTCGCGCTCCAGATCCGCTTTGGCGCCGAGCTCGGTGACGACCCGGCCGTTCACTGTAACGCGCCCCTCCAGGATCAGCTGCTCCGCCTTGCGCCGGCTCGTCACACCGGCCCGCGACAGGATCTTTTGCAGGCGTTCCAGCGCCATGACGGACAGGTCCTCCCGGGCGATGCCGGCCGAACTAGGCGGCGCCCTCGCCGGAGCCGGGGTCTGTTGCCGGCTCCTCCAGGGCCAGGCGCCGCAGTTCGTCGAATTCCTTAAGCGTCGGCAGTTCGCTCAAATCCTTCAGGCCGAACTGGACCAGGAACTCTTTGGTCGTCTTGTAAAGGATGGGCCGTCCGACCACGTTCTTGCGCCCTGCCGTGGTGATGAGTTTGCGCTCGAGCAGCGTCTTGAGTACGCCGGCTCCTTGTACGCCGCGGATCTCCATGATCTCCGGAGCTGTGATGGGCTGCTTGTAGGCAATCAGGGCCAGCGTCTCGAGCGCGGCCAGCGAGAGCTTCAAAGGAGGCTTGAGACTCTTGACGAACGCCCGCACCGCTTCGTGGTGCTCGGGCTTGGTGGCCATTTTGTAACCGCCGGCCACATGGCGTACCGCCAGGCCGTGATGCGGTTTGTCGTACTCCTCCGCCAGCGCCTCCAGAACGCGCCGGATGGTTTCCTCCGGCTGCCCGAGCGCCGCCGCAATCTGTGCCGCTGTTACCGGCTCCTCGGCCACGTACACAATAGCTTCGATCACCGCGCGGAGGCGCTGGTCGGCCCCGTCCGTTTGCGGTTCAGGGAGAGTGGCTGCCTCCGCGGGGTCGGCTGCCGGATTGACCTCGAACACCTCCATACGGCTTTACCGGTACCCCTCCTCAATGGCCGCCATCGCCTCCGGAGAGGAAAAAACTTCGCCAAAGCGGCGGTGGCGGCGAATGGCGATATCGCCGAACAGATCTCTCTGCACAAGACGGATGGCCTGCATCTTGGCCATCTCCAGAATCGCCAGAAACATGGCGATGACGGCGCGGCGGCTGGGCTGGCGCTCGAACAGCTCCCGCACTGACAGAGCTTCCGCCGCCGGCGTCCGCTCCAGCAGCGCTTTGAGCCGTGCGATCATCTCCGGCACGCTGACGTCCTCGCCGGCCACTTCATAGACCGGCCGGTGGCGCGCCCGCTCGAGTACCTGCTGGAGCACCTTGACCAGATCAAAGAGCGTGACCGCCAGCCCCGGCTCCTCCTCGTCGAGGAATTGCCGGATCTGCGGGTTGGACCACACCGCCTCCTCGATGATGCGCTTCTGGTAGAGCATCTCCGCCGCATGCTTGAAGCGCTCGTGTTCCAGCAGGCGCTCCACCAGCTCCCGGCGCGGGTCCTCCTCGGCCTCCGCCTCGGCCAGCGCCGGATCCCGCGGCAACAGCATCCGCGACTTGATGTGGATGAGTGTGGCGGCCATGTAGACGAATTCGGCGCCCAGCTCGATATCGAGCTCGGCGGCGCGCTGCATATAGTCCAAATACTGCGCCGTGATCCGCGCAATGGGAATGTCGTAGATATCAATCTCCTGCTTGCGGATCAGATCGAGCAGCAGATCGAGCGGCCCTTCGTAGTGCTCGAGCTGAACATTCAGCGGGGAAGACACAACTTCTCACCATAGCACGCCCGCCTTCCGGCGACGGACTATGCAACCGGGAAACTGCCAAGCCTGTCGCCGCAGCCGCCCAGCGCGGCGCGGAGGTAGCGGCCGGTGTAGGATCCGGGCGTCGCCGCGATCTGCTCCGGCGGCCCCTCGGCCACGATGCGCCCGCCGGCATCGCCTCCTTCCGGACCCAGGTCAATCACCCAGTCGGCGGCGCGGATCACCTCCAGGTTGTGCTCGATGATGAGCACGCTCCCGCCGTTGTGGATCAGGCGTTCGAAGGCGTCGAGCAGGCGCGCGATGTCGTCAAAGTGCAGCCCGGTGGTGGGTTCGTCGAAGATGTAGAGCGTACCCCGGCAGTCGGTCAGCGCCAGATGCGCGGCAAGTTTGACGCGCTGCGCCTCGCCGCCTGACAGGGTCGTCGCCGACTGTCCCAGGCGCAGATATCCGAGCCCGACCTCATCGAGTACGCGCAGCCTGTCAGCGACCCGCGGCACATCGGCGAAAAACTCCAAGGCCTCCTTCACCGTGAGCTGGAGCACTTCGTGGATATTGAGACCGCGGTAGCGGACCTCCAGGATGCTGCTCTTGAACCGGGTCCCCTTGCACTCCTCGCACACCAGCTCGACGTCGGCCAAAAACTGCATCTCGACGGTGACCACCCCGTCGCCCTGACAGGTCTCGCAGCGCCCGCCCGGAATGTTGAACGAGAAATGCCCGGGCGTGTAGCCGCGGCGCTGCGCCTCCGCCGTACTCGCAAACAGGGCGCGGATCGCATCGAACGCCTTCAGATAGGTCACGGGATTGGAGCGGGGCGTGCGCCCGATGGGCGACTGGTCCACAAGCACCACATTGGAGACCAGGTGCGCGCCTTCCACGGCCCGGCAGGTCTGCTTCGGCGTCACCTCAGGCATCTCCTCGTCCTGGGTTTCCGCAGGGACGAAGCCGCGCAGCCGCGCTTGCAAGGATCGGTAGATCACCTCATGCACCAGCGTGGACTTGCCGGAGCCCGACACTCCCGTGATGACCACCATCATGCCGAGCGGCACGCTCACATCAATCCCCTTGAGATTGTGCGCCCGTGCGCCCAGGAAGCGCAGCGTGCGAGCCGGATCCGCCCGGCGCCGCGCGCGCCGCAACGAAGTCTTCAGGTCGCCCCGCAGATATCTCCCGGTGAGCGATGCGGCGCCGTCGGACACCAGCGCCGCATAGGGTCCCTGAAAGACCACGCGCCCGCCGTGTTCTCCCGCGCCGGGCCCCAGGTCCACGATGTGATCGGCGGCGCGCATCACATCGGCGTCGTGCTCGACCACGATGACCGTGTTGCCGAGATCCCGCAGCTCTTCCAGGATCCGGATGAGGCGGCCCGTGTCGCGGGGGTGCAGCCCGATCGAAGGCTCGTCGAGCACGTAGCAGGCCCCCACCAGCCGCGAGCCCAGGCACGTGGCCAGCTGGATGCGCTGAGCCTCTCCGCCGGACAGCGTCGAAGACAGCCGGTCCAGGGTGATGTAATCGAGGCCCACGTCGTTCAGAAATTTCAGCCGCTGGCGGATCTCCGTGAGCACCTGCCCGGCAATCTGCTCCTCGTCCGGCTCCAGCCGGAGCTCCTCAAAGAACCGGTGCGCCGCCGCGATATCCATGCGCACGACTTCGCCCAGCGTTTTGCCGCCCACGCGCACGTACAATGCCTCTTTCCTCAGGCGCGCCCCGTGACATTCCGGACATTCCGCATAGCCCCGGTAGCGGCTCAGAAACACACGCACGTGAACTTTGTACTTTTTCCGCTCGAGCCGGGCAAAGAAGCCGCGAATGCCCCGAAACCGGCCCTCGCCCTCCACCAGAAACCGGCGTTCTTCTTCGGTCAGCTCCGCAAACGGCACATCAAACCGCACCCGGCCGCGGCCGTATTTCTTGAGCTCGTACCACATCCACCGGTGCTGCGGCCGCTCCCAGGGTTCGATGGCACCCTCATCCAGGGTGAGCGACTTGTCGGGAACCACGCGGTCCAGGTCGTAATCAATAGTGTTGCCGAACCCCTGGCACCGCGGACAGGCTCCCGTCGGGCTGTTGAAGCTGAACAGGCTGGGTTCCGGCTCGACAAATTCGAGATCGCACTGCTTGCAGGCGAACTTCTCGCTGAAGCGGAGCCGCCGCTGCCCGCCCGGTTCCTCGAAGATGACTTCGCCCCCCTCCCGGTAGCAGATCTCCACTGCATCCACGATCCGGGAGTGCAGATCCGGGGCGATGGCGATGCGGTCCACCAGCGCGAACAACGGCTCGGAAAAGTTGATGTCAAGCAGGGACTCCGGCGCGGAGAACTCAAACGTCCGGCCGTTCTGAAACAGCCGGTTGAATCCCTTCCGGCGCAGTTCGAACAGCTGGTCGCGGAGCATCCCGGTGTCTTGCGGGCGCGCCAAGCGGACCGGAAACAACACGTACCAGCGCGAACCTTGCGGCTCGCTCAGCATGCGCGCCGCCACCTGATCCACCGTGTCGCGCAGAACCTGGCGCCCGCATCCCGGGCAGTAGGTGCGCCCCACCCGTGCGTACAGTAGCCGCAGAAAATCGTAGACCTCGGTGGCCGTGGCCACGGTCGAGCGCGGATTGCGGGCCGTGTTTTTCTGGCGGATGGCGATCGGCGGCGCCAGCCCGTCCATCTCGTCCACGTCCGGCTTCTCCATCCGCTCCAAGAACTGGCGCGCGTAGGCTGACAGCGACTCCACATACCGCCGTTGCCCCTCGGCATAGATCGTGTCAAAGACAAGCGAAGACTTCCCCGAACCGGACACACCCGTGACCACCGTGAGCCGGTTGTGCGGAATTTCCAGTGAGATGTTCTTCAGATTGTGGACCCGCGCGCCGCGGATCCGGATGGAGTCCTCCACTACAATCATTGTATTCATCGCTTCCGATCCGGAGCGCCGCTCGTGTGTGACCGAATCGCCATCCGCCGCGCCTTGCTTGCCTGGTACCGCCGCTCGGCGCGCGCCTTGCCCTGGCGCGCCACACGGGATCCCTACCGCATCTGGGTCTCCGAGGTCATGCTCCAGCAGACCCGCGCGGCGGCCGTGGTGCCCTACTACCGGCGCTTCCTCGGCGCCTTCCCGAACGTCAGGCGGCTTGCGAAGGCATCCGAGCAGGAGCTGCTGCGCGTCTGGGCCGGCCTGGGTTACTACCAGCGGGCTCGCAACATGCACCGGGCCGCGCGACGCATCGTCGAGCTGGGACGGTTCCCCCGCGAATATGACTCGATCCGCGCTTTACCCGGCGTGGGAGAGTATACGGCCGCCGCAGTCGCCAGCATCGCCTTCAACCTGCCCTACGCCGTCCTCGACGGCAACGTCACGCGCGTGCTCGCGCGGTTGCTCGCCGAGAAAACGGACGTCCGTGCCGGGACGGGCAAGGCCCGGCTCCGCCGTGCGGCGGGGGACTTGCTCGACCGGGAGCAGCCGGGCGAGTTCAATCAGGCTTTGATGGAACTCGGCGCCACGCTCTGCCTGCCGCGAAATCCTCGTTGCGGCGACTGCCCGCTGGCCGGGTGGTGTCGGGCGCGCCGCATGGGTGTTGTGAGCCAGATCCCCGTAAAGCGCCGGCGTGAAGGGCCGCAACCGTCGGAACGCACTCTGCTTCTGATCGAGCGCAACGGTTCGCTGCTGCTCAAGCGTCGCCCGCCGGCGGGCCAGCTTCAGGGCTTTTTCGAGCTCCCCGAGCCGGCGGATCTACCGGCCGCCCGGCTGGGGCCGGAGCTTGGCCGGTTCCACCACTCCATCACCAACCGCCGCTACCTCATCACGGTGCGGTCGGCACGCGCAGTACTTCCCGAGGGTCCGTTCCTGTGGGCGCCGGAATGCGATCTCTCGGAGCTTCCTCTGACAACCGCCACGCGGAAGGCGCTGGCGCTACGTAGCAAGCGTTAACTTCACGGTGAACCGTTGTAAAATCCGCAACACAGCGGCCGGGTGTGTACGTCCGTCTGACTAAACTGGGACTGGGATGCTACGGCGGAGAAAAATTTTCATCGCGAAGACAATTGCACTTCTTTCTGTGGTTCCGGTTCTTATTTATGCCTATGCCTCGGGCCCTCCTCATCGCAAGACCGGCGCACCGGGCGATGGCAGCTGCTTCGAAGCCGGGTGCCACATGGCCGCCGGAGGCGCCCTCATTCAAAATTCGACCGCAATTCAGCTTAACGTCGGCCGGCCTGACATGACCTATGTCCCCGGCGGGCCGAAGGTCCGCTGGACCGTAACGATCACGGATCCTCAGGCGGCAACCTACGGCTTCCAGCTTACCGCGCGCCTGGCGAGCGATCCGGCCAACGGCCAAGCGGGGGATTTTGAGCCGGCCGACGGCACGACCCAGGTGCTGTGCGACGATGGCACTCTCAAGACTGCGACCCAGCCCTGCCGCCCCGGCGTCACCGTCCAGTTCGTCGAGCATCGCATGCCGCGGTCGCCTGGAACCTTCAGTTTCGACTGGACGCCTCCCTCCACCAACGCCGGCAATGTTCAGGTCTGGGTTGCGGCCAACGCAGCCAACGGAAACGGCCAGCAGACCGGTGACCGCATCCATCTGGCCGGGCCGTTCGTGATCACACCGGCCGCCGGTCCGCGCCCCACCGTCTCGCAGGGTGGTGTCGTCAACGCCTGGGATTTCAGGCCCAGGATCGCCTCGGGAGCCTGGATTTCGATCTTTGGCTCCAACCTGGCTTCCACCACGCGAACCTGGCGCACCGAGGAGATCGTTAACGGCCAGCTACCGACCCAGCTCGACGGAGTGAGCGTCAAAATCAATAACCGCGACGCCTTCACGTTCTTCATCAACCCCGAGCAGATCAATGTCCAGGTTCCGGACGACGACACGACCGGACCGGTGCCGGTCGTGGTCACCACACCCAACGGCACGAGCGACCCTGTGATGGTGGACAAGCAGCGCGTGGCGCCCGCGTTGTTTACCTGGGCAGGAGTGGTTCCGGAGGGCGAGCGGTTCGTCGGAGCGCTGTTCCCGGACAGCAACTTTTCCGGCAACCCCTGGGTCGGCCGGCCTGGCTTGCTGGCTCCCCTCGGCATCCCCACGCGGCCGGCCCGGCCCGGCGAGTTCGTGCTGCTGTTCGCCACCGGGTGCGGTGAAACCAACCCTGCCCAGCCGGCAGGGCAGGTGGTGAGCGGCGCACCCCGGTTGGCCAATCCGGTCGCCGTCCGCATCGGAGGCGTGCAGGCGGAAGTGTTCGACAATACGGGCTTTCTTATCTTTGCCGGCGAGTGCCAGTTCAACGTCCGGATCCCCGAACTGGCCGACGGGGACCACCCCGTCGAACTCCAAATCGCAGGGGTGGCCACCCAACAGGACGTCCGGATCACCGTCCAGCGCTGAGAAGTTCCAGCGGCCGGCGCCACTACTTGCTTGAGGCGACTCATGCGGGCGGTGGTGTGCCTTGCCCTGGCGGCGGCATCGGTCGGTTCGGCCCAAAGCGAAGTCACCTGCACGGCTACGGGGCCTTGCTATTCCGAAGCGGGCGTTGTCAACGCCGCCAGCTTCGTCTCCGGCGCCCTGGCCCCCAACACGCTCGCGACGCTGTTTGGATCGCGCCTGGCCTGGAGCACAAGGGCGATCACCTGGGACGACGTTGAAGCAGGAACGCTACCGACAGTGCTGCCGGGCACGGGTGTTCGCGTCTTAGTCAACAACCGGCCGGCCCAGATTTACTACGTTTCTCCCACCCAGGTGAATTTCCTGGTTCCGACCAATCTCATCGCAGGAGAGGTTACCGTACAGCTCGTCCGGGATGCGACGGCGGGGCCTCCCGTACGCCTCCGGCTGCGCGACACCGCCCCGGCGCTGTTTCTTCTGGACCCGGAAACGGTCGTCGCCACGCGTGCGGATTTCTCCCTGATTACCCGCGAAAACCCGGCTTTCCCCGGAGAGGAAGTCATCCTCTGGGCTACGGGACTGGGGCCGACCGTACCACCCCAAATTTACGGCCAGATCCCGATGGCCGCCAGCTGGATCGCACGGGCGGCGGAATTTCGTGTCTTCCTCGACGGTAATCCGCTTGCCGCCGAGCAGATCTCCTACGTGGGCGCGGCCCCCGGCTTTGCCGGTCTGTATCAGGTCAACCTCAAGCTCCCCGCCGAGCTACAGCCCAATCCTGAAATCCGTGTCGCCGTCGGCGAAGAGATCAGCCCCCCGGGCTTCAGGCTGCCGGCGGGCTCCCGTTGAACCCATAATGGAAGCAACCGGCTCCCGCTGAGGCACGTTTAACCCGATGTGGGCTAGAATGAGCCCGAGGAGGGCGTTATGAGACGCCGCGGTCTCGCAATGATTCTTGGCGTGGCTTGTGCCCTCATGGCACAGACAGCACCCGAGGGCGAAAAGCAAGAGCCGAAGGGCTGGCGTGAGGCCGGCGCAGCTCCGGCGGGCCAGTACGTAGTCGAACCGGGCACACGTATCCCCCTCAGTATGCTCAACAGCGTCAGCACGAAGCACTCGGCAGAAGGGGATCGCGTCTACCTGGAGACGATCTTTCCGATCCTGGTCAACGGCCGGGTCGTGATTCCTCCGGGAAGTTATGTGGCGGGCACGATCACTGAAGTCAAGCGCCCGGGTCGCGTTAAAGGCCGCGGCGAGCTCTATCTGCGGTTTGATTCCCTCACGCTACCCAACGGTGTGACCCGGGACTTTCGCGCCCGTGTGGGGGCCCTCGACGGTACCTCCACGCAGGAGCTGGATCGCAACGAAGGCAAGATCAAGAGCGAAGGAAACAAGGGCGGTGACGCGCGCACAGTCGGCGAAGCCACTGCCGCGGGCGCTTCCGTCGGCGTCATTGCCGGAAGCGCCGCGGGACGGGCGGGACTGGGGGCCGGAATCGGCGCCGCTGCCGGAGCCACGGCAGGGATGCTGGGTGTGCTCCTGTCGCGCGGCCCGGAGGCCGTCCTCGCCCGCGGCACGACGCTCGAGATGGTCCTGGACCGCCCGCTGACGTTCACCTCCGAGGAAATTGACTTCAGCGGCGCGTTGATTCCTCGGGCCAATGCCGGCAGCAGCGCGCCCGCCGGCCGCACCGATAAGGACCGGCGCAGCCTGCCGCTACCCGGCCGCGTGGGCCGCTGGCCGTACTGACCTTAAGTTACGGAGGGCCGCCGGCGGGAAAGTGACCGATCGCGCTCAAGCCGTCACGCTCCCTTCCCTGTTGAGTTATTGGGCGGCTTGCTCCCCCGAGCGGCCTGCCATCCTTGCACCCGGCCGATCTCCACTGTCCTACGGCGACCTGCGCCGGCATGTGGAACTGCTGTCAGGACAACTGCGCGCTTCGGGCATCGGCTCCCGCGACCGAGTCGCCGTGGTCGTGCCGAACGGACCTGAGGCGGCGGTTTCGTTTCTTGCGGCGGGCTCCGCGGCTGCATGTGCGCCCTTGAACCCGGCCTACAAGGTCGGAGAATTCGAGTCTTACCTCCGTGATTTACAGGCGAAGGCGCTTGTGGCGGATGCCGAGCAATGTCCCGCCGCGGTTGAGGCTGCGCGCCGGCTGGCGATTCCCGTGATCCGCATTGCCGTGCCGCCTGGCGCCCCGGCGGGCCTACTCCGCCTCGAGCCCGCGCACATTGCAGCGGAGGCAGACGGTGGCCCCGGCCCGGAAGACGTCGCGCTGCTCCTGCACACGTCCGGAACCACTTCACGGCCCAAACTGGTCCCGCTCACCCACCGCAACCTGTGTGCGTCCGCCCGCAACATTGCAGCGACTCTGGAGCTGGTCCCCGCTGATCGCTGCCTGAATGTCATGCCGCTGTTCCACATTCACGGCCTCGTCGCAGCGGTACTGGCCTCACTTTATTCCGGCGCAAGCGTGGTCTGCTCGCCCGGATTCCTCGCAGCGAAGTTCTTGGAGTGGATCGCCGAGCTGCAACCGACCTGGTATACGGCGGCGCCCACGATCCATCAGGCGGCCCTCAGTGTTGCCTCGCAGGCACGAGTGCCCCTCAACGGCCTGCCCCTCCGCCTCATCCGTTCTTGCTCCGCGGCTCTTCCGCCTCGCCTCATGGCCGAACTGGAGGAAGCCTTCCAGGTTCCCGTCATCGAAGCCTACGGAATGACCGAAGCGGCCCATCAGGTTGCCAGTAACCGCCTGGGGCCTGGCGGACGCCTTCCTGGGTCGGTCGGATGGGCGACGGGGGTGGAAATCGCAATTCTGGGCGAAGGCGGTGAAATTCTGCCGCCCGGCATGAGTGGAGAGGTCGCCATTCGCGGAGAAAGTGTCATTCGCGGCTACCTCGACAATCCCGAGGCAAATAAGTCTGCCTTTTGCGACGGGTGGTTCCGTACGGGAGATCAGGGCAGACTGGATGAGGACGGGCGTTTATTCCTGAACGGACGGCTGAAAGAGATCATCAACCGCGGCGGCGAAAAGATTTCACCTCGCGAAATTGACGAGGTTCTGCTGATGCATCCGGGCGTCGCGCAGGCGGTCGCCTTTGCGATTCCTCACCGCACTCTGGGCGAGGAAGTCGGCGCGGCCGTGGTGCTCAAGCCGGGCGCCGCGGTCAGTCCTCAGGCACTACGGCAGTTCGCCTCGGAACATCTGGCCGAGTTCAAAGTCCCCCGTGTCATCCGCCTCGTGGATGAGATTCCCAAAGGGCCGACCGGAAAGCTCCAGCGCATCGGTCTGGCCGCGGCATTGGGCATCAACCCGGCACAATCGTCGCACACAACGACAGCCGTTCAGGTACCCCGAACGGAACTGGAACGCCGGCTCGCCGCACTCTGGAGCGCAGTTCTCGGTCTGGACACGATCGGGGTAACCGACGACTTCTTTGAGCTGGGCGGGAACTCCGTGCTGGCCGCGCTCGTGGTAGCGCGCATGAACGAAGACTGCGAGGCGGGACTTTCCCTGGCTGAGTTTCTGGCCTCGCCTTCGATCTCCGCCATCGCTGAATTGCTCGAATCGAGCGCGAAACGACAGTTCCCGGAGGGCGTGATTCCGATTCGGGGCTCGGGAACACGTCCTGCTCTGTTCTGCCACCCCGGAGCCAGTGGAAGTCTAACAGGCTTTTTCCATGTCGCTGCATCCCTGGACCCGGAGCAGCCGGTGTTCGGTTTCCTGTTGCCTTCCTGGAGCCCGGAGATCGAAAAGCAAGACATTATGGGACTGGCAGAGACTCGCATCGCCCAGATCCAGGCGATCCAGCCCCGGGGGCCTTACTTTCTCGCCGGAGCATGTCTGGGAGGCGTCATTGCTTTCGAAATCGCGCGCCAGCTCGAAGAACGTGGCGAGCAGGTGGGATTCGTGGCCTTGGTGGACGCGTTCAACCCCGGATGGTATCCGATCGGTCCCGCCTCGGGACTGGCCGCGCGGCTGTCCCACGGTTTGGACCGGACGCTGTTCCATCTCAGGAGGCTCACTTGGGGGACTCTCGGGGAGCGCAAAGAGTACTTCCGGATCAGACTCTCCGCCTTTTTGGATGCACGGCGGCAGCAGCTGGGAGGGGCGATCTACTGCGGTTTCCGCAAGCTCGGCAGGCTCCCTCCCCGGCCTCTGCGGCGCGTTGTCTACCCCCTACACCTCGCGGAACGCCGGTACCGGCCCCTGCCTTATTATGGCCGGGCCATTCTGTTCCAGAGCACCGATCCTCGAGCCGGTGTGTATCCGGTTCCTTTGATGGGATGGCAGGAAGTCTTGCGGGGGGAAACCCTGCACTTCCATATTCCGGGAGGCCATGAGGGCCTCCTTGTCGGCGCCAACGCCGCCCAAGTCGCCGGGATCCTGTCAGATGCTATCCGTCGTTGGTTACCCGTGGAGCCTCGGCCGATCAGCGGACCTGCACCACTTCCAGAAACGCGCGCGCAGCGTGGCTGAGGACACGCCGGCAAGGATAAACCAGCCGGATCTTCCGCTCCACGTGCAACTCCTCCACGCGCACCTCCCGCAGAGTGCCCTGCTCCAGCTCCTGCTCCACGCACATGCGCGGCAGAAACGCCACCCCTTCGTTGCGCTGCACCAGCTTGCGGATCGTCTCCACCGTGGGCATCTCCACGTCCATGTTCAGGGGCACCTTGTATCGCTGAAATTCCCGGAGGACGACCTCGCGATAGGGCGAAACCACGTTGTGGGCAATGAACGTCTCCATTCCCAGCTCCGTGATCGAAACGGAGTCCCGGCCGGCAAAGCGGTGCCTGGGCGAAACCACAAACGCCAGATGGTCCGTGTAGATGACCTCACACTCCAGCCGGTCGTCCATCGGATCGTAGCTGATCACGCCCAACTCCAGATCCCCGTCAATCAGTTGCGACGGGATTTTGCTCGACAGACTGCGGCGCACCTGAACGCGCACCTTCGGATACAGGCGCCGGTAGCGCTGGATGTGCTTGAGCAGATACAGCGTCGTGGACTCGTTGGCGCCGATGATCAGTCTCCCCGCGGCGTTGTCCCGCAGCTCCGCCAGCGCGTTTTCCATCTCGCGCTGCAAATTCTCAAATCGCCGCGCGTACTCGAAGACCACCTGGCCGGCGTCGGTCAGCATCAGCTCCTTACCGGAGCGATCAATCAGCTTCTCGCCCAGTTCGTTTTCCAGCTTCTGCACCGCAAGCGACACCGCCGGCTGGGTTCGCGACAACCGCTCCGCCGCTCGCGAGAAGCTCCTTTCGGTCGCAACGGCGTAGAAGACTCGAAGCGCGTGTAGCTCCATTTCAGTGGCTCCACAGATCTTGTATTTGCTTTGCTTATAGCATTTTGTGTGTTTATCGTCAAGCCGATTATTATAAATTTGACAAATTATTTGCTCCGTGGCACGATGGGTTCTGTGCCGGCTCGCGGAGCAACAGGCCGCGGGCTGGCGCAGTTTGAGACGCGGACGGCCCCATGACGGATCAGCGGGTTTACATTTTCGATACGACGCTGCGGGACGGTGAACAGTCGCCCGGATGCAGCATGACGGTCGAGGAAAAGCTCCGGATGGCGCGGAAGCTGGTGGAGCTGGGCGTGGACATCCTGGAGGCTGGTTTCCCGATCGCATCCGACGGGGACTTCGAAGCGGTAGATACCATCAGCCGCGAAGTCTCATCCGTCACGGTGGCGGCGCTGGCGCGAGCCTGTGCGCTGGACATCGAACGGGCCGTCCGCGCCTTGGACAAGGCCCGCCGGCCGCGCCTGCACACCTTCATCGCCACCAGCGATATCCACCTCAAATACAAGCTCAAGAAGACCCGCGAGCAGGTACTTGAGGAAGCTGTGAAGGCGGTGGAACTGGCGCGGCGCTACGTGGACGACGTCGAGTTTTCCGCCGAGGACGCCACGCGCACCGACCTCGACTACCTCGAGGAGGTGTCGCGTGCGGTGGTCGCTGCGGGCGCGCGTACGGTGAATTTGCCGGACACGGTCGGCTATTCCACGCCGGATGAGTACGGAGCGCTGATCGGCCGCATCGTGAGGGCTCTGGGGCCTGGCGTGGTGGTCAGCGTGCACTGCCACAACGATCTCGGCCTTGCAACGGCCAATTCGCTGGCGGCGGTGCAGGCCGGCGCACGCCAGATCGAGTGCACCGTCAACGGCATCGGCGAGCGCGCCGGCAACTGCGCCCTGGAAGAGGTCGTCATGGCGATGAAGGTGCGCCAGGACCGGCTCCCTTACCAGACCGGGATTGTCACCGAACAGCTCTATCCGGCCAGCCAGTTGCTTGCCGAACTGATCACCTTCGGCCCGCAGCCCAACAAGGCCATCGTGGGCCGCAATGCGTTCGCCCACGAGGCAGGCATCCACCAGGATGGCTTCCTGAAAGAGCGGACGACGTATGAGATCATGGACCCCCGTTCGGTCGGCGTGCCGGAGAGCCGGCTGGTGCTCGGCAAGCACAGCGGCCGTCATGCCCTCCGCGACCGCTGCGAGCACCTGGGCTATTCGCTGACCCGCGAGGAGCTCGACGAGGTCTACCGTCGCTTCACGGCCCTGGCGGACCGGCGCAAGAAAGGCGTGAGCGACGAGGAGATCCTGAGCCTCCTCGAGCAGGTGGCGCCCCGCCGTGCGGTGGCAGCCGACGACTGAATCCCGATCCCCGCAATGGAACTGAACGTACTGGTGTTGCCGGGCGACGGCATCGGCGAAGAAGTGACCTGCGAAGCGGTGCGCGTGCTGGAGCGCGTGGCGCAAAAGTTCGGCCACTCCCTTCATCTGCGAGCCGGCTTGCTCGGCGCCGTGGCCATCCGCCGCACGGGCACGCCGCTGCCGGAGGAGACCGTACGCCTGGCCCTCGAGGCGGATGCGACCCTGATGGGCGCCGTGGGAGCACCGGAGTTCGACAATGCTCCTCCCTCCCGGCGCCCCGAAGCCGGACTGCTGGGCATCCGCAAAGCCCTGGGCGTCTTTGCCAACCTCCGGCCGGTGCGCGCCTGGCCGTCGCTCGTGGAATCTTCGCCGCTCAAGAACCACATCGTGGAAGGCACGGACATGATCATCGTCCGGGAACTGACGGGCGGCATTTACTACGGTCAGCCGCGCGGCATTTCCGGTGAAGGCGGCGAAGCCCGTGCTGTGAACACCATGGTCTATACCCGGAGCGAGATCGAGCGCGTCAGCCGCGTCGCCTTCGAGCTGGCCCGGCGCCGGCGCAAGAAACTGACGAGCGTGGACAAATCCAATGTGCTCGAAAACTCCCAGCTCTGGCGCCGTGTCGTCACCGAAGTCGCCGGCGAGTATCCCGATGTGGAACTCGAACACCTGCTGGTGGACAACTGCGCCATGCAGTTGATCCTCGACCCGCGGCGGTTTGATGTCCTGCTGACCGAAAACATGTTCGGCGATATCCTGAGTGATGAAGGGGCAGTGCTGGCAGGCTCCATCGGGATGCTGCCTTCGGCTTCGATCGGTGAGCGCCGCCCTTCCGGCGCCTGGACGGGGCTCTACGAACCGGTGCACGGATCGGCCCCCGACATCGCCGGAGAGGACAGGGCGAATCCCCTCGGAGCCATTTTGTCGGTGGCGGCCATGCTCGAGTACAGTTTCGGACTCCGGGACGAAGCCCGTGCGGTGACCCGCGCCGTGGAGGCCGTGCTCGCTTCAGGCTGCGTGACGGCGGATCTCAAGCCGAAAGGGCCGGCTGCCACTACCAGCCAGGTCGGCCAGGCTGTCTGCGAGGCGATCTGAGATGAACCAGCCGCGCACCATCATCGAAAAAATCTGGGACGCACACGTCGTCGCTGAGGAGCCGGGTGCACCGGCGCTGCTGTACATTGATCTGCACCTGGTGCATGAGGTGACCTCTCCGCAGGCCTTCGACGGACTGCGCCGGAGGGGGCTGAAGGTGCGCCGGCCGGACAAGACGCTTGCCACGGCGGATCACAACGTGCCCACCACCGACCGTTCCCTGCCGATCGCCGATGAAATTTCCGCCCGCCAGGTGGCGCAGCTCGAGCGCAACTGTGCCGAGTTCGGCATCCCGTGCTACAGCCTGGGCAGCGAGCGGCAGGGCATCGTCCACGTCATCGGGCCGGAGCTCGGGCTCACGCAGCCCGGGATGACCATCGTCTGCGGGGACAGCCACACCGCCACGCACGGCGCTCTCGGCGCGCTCGCCTTCGGCATCGGCACCAGCGAGGTCGAGCACGTGCTCGCCACCCAGTGCCTGCTCCAGCGCAAGCCCCGGACCTTCCAGGTGCGCGTGGAGGGCGCCCTGCGGCCCGGCGTCACGGCCAAGGACATCATCCTGGCCCTGATCGCGAAAATCGGCGTGGGCGGCGGCACCGGTTGCGTGTTCGAGTATTGCGGCCCGGCCATCCGCGCCCTTTCGATGGAGGAGCGCATGACCATTTGCAACATGTCCATCGAGGGCGGGGCGCGGGCGGGTCTGGTGGCTCCCGACGACACCACGTATCAGTACATCTGCGGCCGCCCGTTTGCGCCGAAGGGCGCGGCCTGGGAGGCGGCGCTGGACCGATGGAAGCAGCTGCCGACGGATGAAGGCGCCGTCTACGACAAGAGCGTGACGCTCGACGCCAGTGCGCTCGAGCCGATGATCACCTTCGGAACCAACCCCGGCATGGGGATTCCGGTCACCGCCCCCGTGCCCGATCCGGCTTCGGCCTCCGATCCACTGGAGCGCGAGTCTCTGATCAAGGCCCTCCGTTACATGGATCTGCAACCTGGCAAGCCGCTGCTCGGCCATCCGATCAACGTGGTTTTCATCGGCAGCTGCACGAACTCGCGCATCACGGACCTGCGCGCCGCCGCCTCGATTCTTAAAGGCCGCAAAGTGCACCCGAACGTGCGCGTGCTCGTCGTTCCCGGCTCCCAGCAGGTCAAGCGGCAGGCCGAAGCCGAAGGCCTCGATGCGATTTTCCGCGCCGCCGGCGCCGAGTGGCGTGAATCCGGCTGCTCGATGTGCATCGCCATGAACGGCGACCAGCTGCGACCCGGCGAGTACAGCGTCTCGACCAGCAACCGCAACTTCGAAGGGCGGCAAGGAAAAGGCGGGCGCACATTTCTGGCCAGCCCGCTCACCGCGGCCGCATGCGCCGTCGCCGGCGTGGTCACCGACGTCAGGAGTCTGCTATGACGAGATTCACGCGTCTGGAGAGCCGGCTCGTGCCTCTGCCGGTGGACAACATTGATACGGATCAGATCATCCCGGCACGGTTCTTGAAAACGATTTCCAAAGAGGGGCTCGGCGATCAGCTCTTCTACGACTGGCGCTATGACGCCCAGGGGAACCCCAGACCGGATTTCATCCTCAATCAGCCGCGGGCCAAGAGCGCGGCGATCCTGCTTGCCGGAGATAATTTCGGCTGCGGGAGCTCGCGGGAGCACGCTCCCTGGGCCCTGTTGCAGTTCGGATTCCGGGCCGTGATCAGCACCTCCTTTGCCGACATCTTCCGGCAGAATGCGCTCAAGAACGCCCTGCTTCCCGTCGTCGTGCCGCGGGAGGTGCATGCCGAACTCTTTGCTTTGGCCGAGCGCGATCCGGAGGCCAAAGTCGTCATTGACCTGGACAAGCAGGAAGTGATTTTGCCGGACGGCCGTGCGATCGGTTTCCCGATTGACGCCTTCTCGCGCCGCTGTCTGCTCGAAGGACTGGACGAGCTCGGCTACATCCTCAAGCACGAGGCGGCCATCGCCGACTACGAGGCCTCGCACCCGCAGCCTGTCAATACCCTCGCCGGCTGATGCTCCCTCGGGCCGAGTGCACGCTCCGGCCGTGGGGCGACATATACTTTTGGCTATGCGAGCGTTCCCGGTTGTGGTGCTGGCGCCGCTCGTCGCCGCGGCGCAGATCATGTCCATCGAGGAGTACGAGCCGCGCTCCACGCTGGTCGTGCCGGCCAACCCGCGCACGCGGGCCAAGTACCCCTTCATTGACGTCCACAGCCACCAGAACGCGCTGATGCCGCCGGAGCGGCTGGACCAGCTGGTCCGGGACATGGACTCCATCAACCTGCGTGTTCTGGTCAACCTCAGCGGAGGCTCGGGCGAGCGGCTGCGCAACGGCGTTCAGAACATGAAAGGGCGCTACCCGGGGCGTTTTGTCCTGTTCGCCAACCTCGATTTCCGGGGCTTCGGAGAACCGGACTGGGGGCGGCGCGCGGCCGCGCAACTCGAGGAGGACGTCAAGAACGGAGCGCAAGGGTTGAAGATCTTCAAAAACCTCGGGCTGTCGGTACGGGATGCGGCGGGTCAGCGTGTTCCGGTGGACGACCCGCGGCTGGATCCGGTCTGGGAGACCTGCGCCCGCCTCGGCATTCCTGTTCTGATCCACACCGGCGACCCGTGGCCGTTCTTTCAGCCGATGGACCGCTTCAATGAGCGCTGGCTCGAACTCAAGCTGCATCCCGGACGTGCCCATCCACCCGACCGCGCCCCCGCCTGGGAAGCGCTCATGGCCGAGCAGCACCGTCTGTTTGCGAAACATCCCAAGACGATCTTCATCAACGCGCACCTCGGCTGGCTTGGCGGCAACCTCGCCGAACTCGGGCGCCTCATGGACAAGCTCCCCAACATGTACACCGAAATCGGCGCCGTGCTGGCCGAGCTGGGCCGCCAGCCGCGCTTTGCCCGCCAGTGGTTCCTTCGCTATCAGGACCGCGTTCTGTTCGGCAAAGATGCCTGGAACCCGGTCGAGTACCACACCTATTTCCGGGTGCTCGAGACGGCCGACGAATACTTCGACTACTACCGCAAATATCACGCGTTCTGGAAGCTCTACGGCCTGGAACTTCCCGACGAAGTGCTTCAGAAGATCTACTACCGGAACGCCCTGCGAATCATCCCGGGAATTTCCGCAGAAGGTTTCCCGAAGTGACGGGGAGAGCTCGAACTGCCGCAGCGATGCGCGTGAAGTTTACGATCGGTACGGTGTGTGTGGAGTCGGAATGGCGCGACACGGAAACGGCGCGGCGCCTGTTCGCCGCGCTGCCCATCGAGTCGTCGGGAAGCTACTGGGGCGGCGAATTCTACTTTCCTGTCCCCGTAACGGCGCCTCGGGAGCCGGACGCCCGGGAGGTCGTTGAGCCCGGCACCGTGGCCTACTGGCCGGACGGACAGTGTCTGTGCCTGTTCTGGGGACCGACGCCGGCCAGCGAAGGCCGGGAGTGCCGCGCCGCAAGCCCCGTCAACGTCGTGGGCCGCGTTCTCGATCCGGACCGACTGGCCGCGCTGAAAGGTCGCAAGGTCCGCGTCGAAAAAGCCGAGTGAGCGACCTCAGGTCCGCGCCAGGGCCTCCTCCGCCGCCCGGGCCATCACGCTCCGCGGCGCGCTCTCGCCGGTCCAGATCTCGAACTGGCGCGCCGCCTGCTCCAGGAACATCTCCAGTCCGCAGATCACTTGCTTGCCCTGTTCCCGAGCCTTGCGGATGAGCAGCGTTTCCGCCGGGTTGTACACCATGTCGAAGACGAGAGCCGCGGGAATGCGGTCCGGGAAAAAACATTCCTCGGTGTGCGGAAACATGCCGAGCGGCGTCGCGTGGACCAAAACGTCAAACTCGCGCTCCTGGGTTGCGGCTCGATCCAGCGCCTCTCCGCCGCAGGCGCGCGCCAGAGCCTGTACCCGGGCGGGCGTCCGCCCCGTGACGCTCACCCGCGCGCCGGCGTCGGCCAGGGCAAAGGCGGCGCTCCGGGCGGCGCCCCCGCTGCCGGCCACCAGGACGCTGGCTCCGTGGAGGCGGATCCGCCGCTTGAGCGGCTCCAGCACACCGTCCACATCCGCGTTCGTCCCGCGCCAGCGTCCCGCTTTGCGCCACACCGTGTTTACGGCGCCGATGCGGCGCGCCAGCGGATCCACCGCGTTCAGGTAACGCAGGATCCGCTGCTTGTGGGGAATGGTCACGCTGAAACCGGCCACCGGCAGCTGTTCGGCCACGGTCATGAAGTCGCGCAGGTGAGCCGGCGCGACGCGGAACGGCAGATACACCGCGTCCAGACGGCGGACCTGGAAGGCGCGGTTATGCACCACCGGCGACAGCGAATGCGCGACCGGGTCGGCGATCACTCCGTAAACTCTCGAGGCTCGCGAAAGTCTCCCCGCCCGGTAGAGCTTGCGGAGCTCGTCGGCCGGGATCTGTCCGGGCGCCGTGCCGTCGCCGCCGTGCGGTGCGGCGTAGGTGAACAGCGCCCCGAAAGCCGGCCCGAGCACGCGGCTCGGGATCCCGCCCTCTCCCATCGCCAGCGCGATCAGACGCAGATCCCGGTGACGGCGCACCAGCGACAGCACGCGCCACCAGTCGGACGGCTTCCGGGCCGTGGCGGCGATCTTGTAAGCCGAAGCCGGAATCTTTCGCAGCCGCTCGAGCACGGCTTCCAGAGCGGGCGTGCTTGAGAAGTTGTGATACGAAATGATGAGCGCCGCCCCGAGGGACCGGAGCTGTTTCGGCGCCGCGGCCGCGGTTTCGATCTCCACGTCTACAAATCGCGCCCCCGCCCTGGCCGCCTCCTGGAGAATCTCCAGCTGCTCGGCGACGGTTCCGCGAAACTGCCCGCCGGCTTCGCGGCGCCGGCACGTGGCCACAACCACACACTCCCCGTGCGCGGCCAGAAACTCGCGGATCGCGCCGGCGCCCGTGCGGGGCTTCTCCAGCAAATCCAGGCGGAACTCGAAAAACTCCTCGCCCCGCTCCGCCTCGCGACAGGCCAGCGCCACCAGCTGGCGGGGCGTAGCAGATCCGAGCGCGACGCAGATCGGACTCACACCCGTTACCCGATACGGCATGGAGGGAAACGATCGTTAGGATACCATGCCGGCGGAGTTCACTCCCAGTTCAGGATCACTTTGCCCGCACGGCCGGAGCGCACGACCTCGAAGGCTTTCTCAAACTCGGTGTAGTGGAAGTGATGCGTGATCACGGGCCGCAGGTCCAGACCGCATTGCAGCATCATCGTCATCTTGTACCAGGTCTCGTACATCTCGCGCCCGTAGATCCCCTTGATCGTCAGCCCGTTGAAGATCACCGTATTCCAGTCAATGGCGATCTCGCCGTTGGGGATACCAAGCAGCGCGATCTTGCCTCCGTGGCACATGTTGGCCAGCATGTCGCGCAGCGCCTGCGGCTGGCCGGACATCTCGAAGCCCACATCGAAGCCTTCCAGCATGCCGAGCTTCTTCTGCGCCTCCGCTAGCGAGTCGGTGCGCGCATCGAGGGCCAGCGTCACGCCGACCTTGCGCGCCAGCTCCAGCCGCCACGGATTCACGTCCGTGATCACGACGAAGCGCGCCCCTGCATAGCGAGCCACGGCCGCGCTCATGATGCCGATCGGGCCCGCACCCGTGATCAGTACGTCTTCGCCCAGCACCGGAAAGGAGAGCGCCGTGTGGACGGCGTTGCCGAACGGATCGAAAATCGCAGCGATATCCAGATCCACGCCTTCGCGGTGATGCCACACGTTGCTCATGGGCAGGGCGATGTATTCGGCGAAGGCGCCGGGTCGGTTGACTCCCACGCCCTGGGTGTGCGCGCAGAGGTGGCGCCGGCCTGCCAGGCAGTTGCGGCAGCGGCCGCAGACCACGTGCCCCTCGCCGCCGACGATCATGCCGGCCGCAAAGTCCGTCACGTTCGATCCCACCGCTACGATCCGGCCCACGAACTCGTGACCGATCACCATCGGCACGGGGATCGTCCTGCGGGCCCAGTCATCCCAGTTGTAGATGTGAAGGTCGGTGCCGCAGATGGAGGTGCGCAGCACGCGGATCAACACGTCGTTGATGCCGATTTGCGGAACCGGCACCTCCTCAAGCCACAGGCCGGGCTCCGGCCGGCTCTTCACCAGCGCTTTCATCACGGAAGGGATCATCTGCCTGATTACTCGACGTCTTCCGGTTTCACCGTGCCTGTGAATTTGTAGACCGCGTACTTGATATAGGCGATCAGATCCGCCAGCTCCTGCGAACTCAGGTCGGCCGAGGCGGGGGGATGCTTCCAGCTCTCGTTGTCCCGCGCGGATTCGATTTCACTGCGGGCAAGCTTGCGCAACTCGGGCGGCGTCTTCGACAGGTCATAGTATTCCGCATTCTGGTCGTCTTCTTTCACCCGCATCCCCGGGAAGCTCTGGCCGGACTTGAGCTTGACCTCCTGGACATACTGCGTGCGCGTGGAAAGGATCGCGGTGGCCAGCCCCCGCGGCGGCACGCGCGCGATCACTTTCAAATCCGGCCCCGCGGGTGTGCCGCGGCCGCCCAGGGAATGACAGCTCCCGCAGGCAGCTTTGGACGACTCGAAGAACAGTGCGTAACCCCGCTTGGCCTGCTCCGGACCCGTGAACTCCTGCATGCCTGCAACCAGGACCGCCAGGAACAAAGTGACGATGACTGCGATGACAGGACAGCGCATGACTGCCTCCTTGCAATGCACTCGGGCGCCGGTCAAGCGCCCCCTTCATTATCGGACGGAACCGACCTGGGGCGTGAAGGCCTTGTACAATGACATCACTTGATGCAGCCGGGGCTTGTCTCCATTCTGGTCCCCCTGTACAACGAGGAGGAGTACATCGTTCCCCTTCTTGAGCGGGTCGTGCGCGCGCCGCTCCCCGCCGGCCTGGAACGGGAAATCATCGTCGTAGACGACGGGTCCACCGACGGCTCGACCGAGGCCGCCGAATGCTTCGCGCGCCGCTTTCCCGCAACCGTGCACCTGATCCGCCACGAGCGCAACCTCGGCAAGGGGGCGGCCGTGCGCACCGCCCTCGAGCATGCTCGCGGCGAGTTCACCCTCATCCAGGACGCGGACCTCGAGTACGACCCCAACGACTACCCGAAGCTGCTGGCCCCCCTGGTGGAGGGACGCGCCGATGCCGTCTACGGCTCGCGCTTCCTGGTCGCGGGCGAGCGCCGCGTGCTCTACTTCTGGCACGCGCTGGCCAACCGGATTCTCACCACCTTTTGCAACATGGCCGCGGACCTGAATCTGACCGACGTCGAAACCTGCTACAAAGCCGCCCGCACGTCGCTCGTGAAAAGCATTCCCCTCCGCAGCAACCGCTTCGGCATCGAGCCGGAACTGACCATCAAGCTCGCCCAGCGCGAAGCCCGCATCTATGAGACGCCCGTCAGCTACCACGGCCGGACCTACGAGGAAGGAAAAAAGATCGGCTTTCGGGATGCCGTGGCGGCCTTCGGTGTGATTCTCCGCTACTGGGTGGTCTCCGACATCTATAAAGAGCCGGGGCCGGAAATCCTGGAAACGCTGTCCGGAGCGCCCCGCTTCAACCGCTGGATGGCGGCAACCGTGGCGCCGTTCCTCGGGCGCCGCGTGCTCGAAATCGGCGCGGGCATCGGCAATCTGACCCGGCATCTGGCGCGGCGCCGCGAACGTTACATCGCCACCGACATTGACGAAGAACATCTGGCCCGACTCCGCACCCGGCTCCGGCACCGGCCGAATCTCGAGATCCGGCGGCTGGATCTGGCCGACCCGGCGGACTTTCGCGAGCTTGCCGGCTCCGTGGACACCGTGGTGTGCCTGAACGTGCTCGAGCACGTCAAGGACGACCTGACCGGTTTGAAAAACCTCTACAGTGCGCTGGTTCCCGGAGGGCGCGCCATCGTGCTGGTACCGCACGGGCCGGAGATTTACGGAGCGCTCGATGCCAGCCTCGGCCACCACCGCCGTTACTCACGAAGCGAACTCGAGGCACGCATGGCGGAAGCCGGATTCCGGCTGGAGCATCTGATCGAGTTCAACCGGGCCGCCCGGCCCGGTTGGTACCTCAACGGCCGGCTGCTCCGCCGCAGCAGGATCAGCCCCCTGCAGGTGCGAATCTTCGACCGTCTGGTGTGGCTCTGGAGGCGGGTGGACCACCTGTTGCCGTGGCAGCCCACGTCATTGATCGCGGTCGGGAGCAAACCGGCCTAGCCGGTTTCGAGCCACTCCGTGTGATGCGGTTAGTCCTTCCCCTTGCCGCGGCCTAGGCCTCGGCCGGGGTTTTCGCGGTTGATCTGGCCGCGAATTTCGCCTCCGGGGTAGAGTGTGCTGTGAACGTTCGCGTACGCCGCGCCCGCTCGCATGGCCCGGATCACCTCGGCAAACTCGCCCGGCGCGATTCCTTGACCCGACGGTCCTACGATCTGGCCGGCGGTAATCGTCCCCGTGACCTTACCCCCGGGACTCGGACAGGTCGGTGTCCCCGAAGGCGCCGGAGCCGGCGCGATCGGCGTCGTGCAGAGCCAGAACATGATGCCCCCGCCCAACCCGCGGGCTCCCAGGTGGACGTGCGCCATGGTGACGCTCCCCTCCAGGCCGGAGTACTCGAGTTCATAGCTCAGCTGGGTTTCGGATTCGTTCAACCGGGCTTCGAACTGGCCCGTGCCCGCCGTCGAGAGAGTTGCCGGAGTCTCCTGGAACCCACTCAGGCGAGCTTTGAACGTCCGAGTACGGGATTCCTCGTCTGCAAAGGCTCCCTGCATAACGAACAGGATCAACAGAATCGTCCTCCACATCTCTGCCTCCGGATCCGTCAGGATTGACCGATGCGCTTCAATTATACTCGGGAACGCTTGCCCCCGAGTGTTAAAATTTCAGCCGTTGTGTGCGCGTTTTGGCTGTGCTACCGTGTAGGATCAATGTGATTTCAGACGGCGAGGAGGACCTATGGAAGCCCTGGGCATGGTGGAAACCAAGGGGTTGGTCGGGGCCATCGAGGCCGCCGACGCAATGGTAAAGACGGCGAATGTCGTGCTTACGGGCAAGGAGTACATCGGCGCCGGTTACGTCATGGTGAGCGTGAGGGGCGACGTCGGAGCGGTGAAGGCCGCCACCGACGCCGGAGCGGCGGCGGCGCGACGGGTCGGCGAGCTCATCGCCGTTCACGTGATCCCGAATCCCCACGAAGAGGTCGAGAAGGTCCTGCCCAAGGCCGAAAAAGAGGCCGAGAAGAGCAAAAAGCCGGCCAAGGACTGAAGGGGCCTGACACCGGCGGCTCCTGCAGGCGCTGCTTTCCCACATGCCTCACGAACACGACCCCAAGGCGCTCGAAGAGGTCAATACCAAAGTCGAAAAAGCGTACGCCGCCTGGAAAAGGTATGCCGCCTGGCCTCAGGAGCGCATGGACGTCGTAGTCGAGAAGATGGCCGAAGCCGGCCGCGCCCATGCCCGCCGCCTGGCCGAGATGGCCGTCGAGGAGACCGGCTACGGCAACGTGGAAGACAAAGTCGCCAAGAACCTGCTCTGCGCCGACTTTCTGCCGCGCACCATGCGCGGGATGAAGCTGGTCGGGCTGTTGCGCGAACTGCCGGATCAAAAAATCGTCGAGTACGGGGTCCCGCTCGGCGTCATCGCGGCCGTCATCCCCACGACAAACCCCACCTCCACGGCGATCTACAAGATTCTGATCTCGCTCAAAGCCGGCAACGCCATTGTGATCAGTCCTCATCCGCGGGCGCGGCGCTGCACTTGCGAGACGGCCGACATTCTTTACCGCGCCGCGCTCGAAGCCGGGGCACCTGAGGACATCATTCAGTGCCTGACCAATCCCACACTGGAGGCCACCCAGGCGCTCATGCGGCACGAGCGCACCGCCGTGATCCTGGCCACGGGCGGTCACGGCATGGTGCGCGCCGCCTATTCGAGCGGCAAGCCCGCTTTCGGCGTCGGTCCCGGCAACGTGGCCGTGCTCGTGGACCGCACCGCAAACATCCCGGACGCCGTAGCCAAGATCGTGCAAGGCAAGTCGTTCGATTACGGCACCGTGTGCTCGAGCGAACAGGCGCTCGTGGCCGAGCAGGCCCTCCGCGCCACGATCCTCAATGAGCTCAAAGTGCGCAAGGCGCATGTGTGCACGCCCGAGCAGAAGGAGGCTCTCGGCAAGCTCCTGGTGACGCCAAACTGGACCATCAACCCCAAATGCGTCGGCCAGTCGCCGGTGAAGCTCGCCGAGATGGCCGGTTTCTCCGTGCCCCCGGACACCTCGATCCTGGTGGCCGAACTGGAAGGCGTCGGCAAACAATACCCGCTTTCCATGGAAAAGCTCTCGCCCGTGCTGGCGCTGTACTTCGTCAAGGACTGGCAGGCGGCGCTCGAAACCTGCGAGGCCGTGACCCGCTTCGGCGGGCTGGGCCACACGGCGGTGATCTTCTCCAAGGACGACTCGCGCATCCGGGAGTTCGCCGAGCGAATTCCGGCCATGCGCATCCTCGCCAATACGCCCGCGCCCCACGGCTCGGTCGGGCTCACGACCAACGTCTTCCCTTCGATGACCCTGGGCTGCGGCGCCGCCGCCGGTAACAGCACGAGCGACAACGTGGGGCCGCAGCACCTGATCAACATCAAGCGGCTGGCCTACGCCGTGCGTCGGGCCGAGGAAGCGCTGGCGATTCCCGGACCGGCAGAAGCAGTCCGCCTGCCGGCGACAGAAGTCCCGGTGGCCGCAACGGCAACCCCCTCAGTGAGGCTGGACCGGCAAACGGTGATGGCGGCCGTCGAGCAGTATCTGGCCCAGCGCGGCATCCGCCTGGATGGCGAGCCGGTCACGCCGCCGCCACCGCCGCCTGCGGCATCTCCTAGCGCCCCGGTAGCGGCCGAGGCGGTTGTGGACCGGTTTCTCGCCGCCAAGCGCGCCGCCAAGACTCCGGCGCCCGAGGCGCAGGCCACGGCCGCACCCGCCTGTGGTTGTGTTCATACCGGCGAAAGCGGCGGAGCTCAGCCCGCAACCGCGGTGGCGGACTTCGTCTGTGAAAATGATGTGCGCGAAGCGATCCGCGCCTCGCGCAAGATCTACATCGGGCCGAAGACCATCGTCACGCCCGCAGCCAGAGACCTGGCAGAACGGCATGACGTGCTCGTCTTCACCCAGCAAACATGAAGCACAATCTCGACGCACTCAAGACGGAGATCGCCGATTACCTCTCCAGTCGCGGCTTTGCGGTCTTCCACGGACAGGCCCGCACGGATGAGGCGCACGGATTGTACTGGGATGCGGCGAACTATCCGGATTTCCGCGGTTTTCTCGCCGTGGCCGAGGCCCTCGGCGTCAAACTCATTGTGTTCCACCACCGTGTGTTCACACCGGCGGCTCTCGACAGCGCCTTCGAGGAACTCGAGGAGGCTGATGTCCCTCCCGAAGAGCGGCTTCCCCTGGAGCGGCGCCTGCGCGAACTGCGAGTCTACCAGGGGCTGACGGCCGTCATCGAACTGTCTTTCGACTATGAGGGCCGCACCTACGTCTACGAAGTCGAAAGCGACTGGCACCGGCAGTTCATGGACACGCTGGACGAAATCGAGAGCTACTTTCCGGAGGAAGGCGAAGAGGAGGGCGAGCAGGACTCCTTCGGAGGGTATTTTTCCAGAAATTGACGCGCCGCATGCCTTCGCCGGTACGCTGGAAGCTGCCGCAATCGGACGAGCAGCGGGCCGCCCGGCTGGCAGCCGAGCTTCGCATCCAACCGCCCGCAGCTCGCGTGCTCGTGCGGCGCGGCTACAGCGATCCGAAGCAGGCGCGCCGATTCCTCCAGCCGTCGCTCCAAGACCTGCATGATCCCTTTCGGCTCACGGGCATGCGGGAGGCGGTCGCCCGGCTCAAGCAAGCCGTCGAGCGCAGCGAGGTCATCCTGCTCTACGGGGACTACGATGCCGACGGGACCACGGCCGTGGTGCTCCTCAAGAAGGCGATCGAGCTTGCGGGCGGACAGGTGCGGTATCACGTACCGCACCGTTTCCGCGAGGGCTACGGGATGCGGGCGGAAGTGATCGAGCAGGCGGCCCGCGAGGGAGTCCGTCTCATCCTCAGCGCCGACACCGGCATCCGCTCCATGGACGCCGTCCAACGCGCCCGCCTCCTCGGTCTGGACGTGATCATCACCGACCATCACCTGCCGGATGCGCAGTTGCCTCCGGCCACCGCCATTCTCAATCCGAACCAGCCCGGCTGCGACTATCCCGACAAGAATCTTTGCGGGGCCGGCCTTGCGTTCAAGCTCGCCCAGGCGCTGTTTCGCTCTCTGGGGTGGCCGGAAGCCAAGCTGCGCCGGATGGAGGAATCTTTCCTGAAGCTGGCGGCCATCGCCACGGTTGCCGATGTCGTGCCCCTGACGGGCGAGAATCGCATCCTGGTGAGGCAGGGGCTGGATGCTCTGCGGAAGGTCCGCAATCCGGGCCTCCGGGCCCTGCTGCGAACCGCGGGATTTGGCGAGGGCGACAGACCCTCTGCGGGACAGGTTGCTTTTCGTATCGCGCCCCGCATCAACGCGGCCGGGCGCATGGCGGATGCGGCCGAGGTCATTCGCCTGTTCTTGACCGACGACCCGCAGACGGCAGCCGAACTGGCCGCGCGGCTGGAAAGCTGGAACCAGGAGAGGCAGCAGGCGGAAACCGAAATCCTGACGCGAATCCTCGAGCAGTGCCGCCGGGAGCCCGTCACGCCGCAACACAAGGCGCTGGTTTTTGCAGGCGAGCACTGGCACCGCGGCGTGGTCGGTATCGTGGCTTCGCGGCTCGTTGAGGAGTTTCACCGCCCCTCCTTCGTCCTGAGCCTGGACCACCAGGCGGGCGTCGCCCAGGGTTCCGGACGGAGCATTCCCCGGTTTCATCTGCTCGGAGCGCTCGAAGCGATGTCCGATTTGTTCCAGCGCTTCGGGGGACACCACCAGGCCGCGGGAGTCACTCTCGCCACCGAGCGCGTCACCGAGTTCCGCCGGCGCCTGAATGAGTACGCCGCCACGCGGCTCACCGACGAGGATCTCGTTCCGGAACTGGAGATCGACGCCGTCCTGGACCTTCGCGAGGTCAACGATCGTTCCGTAAGCGAAGTACTCGACTTAGCCCCTTTCGGCTGTGGTAACCCGCGCCCGCTGTTCGCGGTCCTCGGAGCGGAAGTGGTGGGTGATGCTTCGGTCTGGAACGAAAAACACCTTCGCCTCCACTTGCGCCAGAACGGACGGACGTTGACGCTGACCGGCTGGAGGATGGCGCATCTGGCCGGGGAACTGGGCCGCGGCGCCCGCGTGGACGCCGTCGTCTCCGTCGAGGAGGACCCTCGCGGCGCGGCACGCGGCTGGGAAGGCTGGGCGCTGAATCTGGAGGCCGTGAAAAAAAGCTAGCCTCAATTTCGTTGCAGAGTCCGAGCGCCCCGAGGCGCTTGTGCGGATGTCCTCATTCCCACCGAGCGACCATGTGCGTGGGCAGGGTGTTTCAGTCAGGATCCGTCTCGACCAAAAAAACGGCGCTGGAATGGCGCCAAGGAGGCGGTATGTGGAAGGACGGAGCAAGGCGCAAAGCAGGAACGGGGCCGGCGTTGCTCTCACTCACGTTTGCAGCCGGACTGATTTGGGCGAATGGAATCCTTCCGGAGCCACGAAACCTCGATCCGATGTATTCCTTCCAACTCAAGGAGAAGGCGAAGCTGGACTACACGCCGCTGATCTGGCGCATCCGGGCGGAGCATGGGAAGTTGTGGCTCCTGTGGTCTTCGCGCGGGAGCCCGGTGCGGTACTTCCTTGCTTCGCTCACCCCCGACGGGCAGCGGATCCACGTCTTGCCCATGGACCCGAGCGCCGAGAACGTGGATATCACTCCGACGTTGAACGGTTTCGCGAGTCTGATCTCCCGGCGCTCAACCTCGGGGTTCCGGCGGGAGTTAATTCTCGCCGAGCACGACCCGCAGGGAAATCTGTTGTGGCAGAGCGCGGTCCCATGCGGAGGCATGGATGCCCTGACTTCGGTCGGCAGCCGCCCGGCTCTGCTCTGTAGCGACGGCCTCCTCAGGGTCTATGGGGACGACGGAACGCCGGCCGTGAGGCAAACCTGGGGGCGTCGCGGAACCATTCTCATGGCTTTTGCCGGGAACCGGATCGCGATCGTGGACCAGGCAACCGCCCAGGTGCTCGTGCAGGATCTGGAGGGGAACACGGTATCCGCGGTCACCGGGACGACACCGGAAATCGAAGAGGCCAGGCGAAACAACCTGGCGGTGGAACAGGAGCTGGCTCGGCGCGCGGGACCCAACCAGGATCCGAATCGCGTTTCCTTGATCGTGCTCGACGCTGCCTCCGACGGCACCACCGGCGCGCTCCTGGTCTCCCCGCACCGCCCGATGCCGGACCGTATCTCAGTGGTGAGTCTGGGTGAGCAGGGACAAGTTACTGCTCGTTACCGCTGTCGTTTTCACCAACGTTGGACGCCCGTCAGAGTTGCAATGGGCGGCGGTTACCTGGCGCTGGCGAGCGCCACAGGATGCGTCTACGTTTACAAATTCTGAGACCTCAACTCCGAGGGAGGACACAGGGGTAAGATTTTTCTTACCAACTCAGGCGGGATCGAACCGCTTTCCTCAGCGCGCGGCGTGGCGACGAGCAGATACGCAGTCAGTTCCACATTCGGAGAAGGTTACGTCCAACCGGCGGATCGCCTCGCCCACGGACTCCACGATTTGCGGCGGTCCCGTCACCGCCAGGGCCCGCGGTTTGGGGGAGTGAGACAGCCGCACTCCAAACTGGCTGATCACCCGTTGAAGAGATCATCTGCGGGCCGCGCGTACCCCGGCCTGTCGCCGAATTTCGGCCGCTCCGGCGGCTTCTCTTGCAGCGCTTCCCCGGGCATAACCGCGACCGCCGTGCCCGCGATGATCTCACTCTGACTAAAAAGACTTCTGAACCCGCAAAAACGTGGAGTTCGCGACGGGCGACACAAGCAAAGACGAAGGGGCCTCCTCGTTGCCCCCGGTCCGCCGGAGGCGGCATAATGAGGTTCAATCACGAAGGAGAGAAAACAAAATGAGAACCCAATGGGTCGCCAAGCGCACCAACGACAAGATCCGGACCCAGATGCACTACGCCCGGCGGGGCATCATTACCGAAGAGATGCAGTACGTGGCCCGGCGCGAGGGCCTGGATCCGGAACTGGTTCGTTCCGAGGTGGCCCGGGGCCGGATGATCATCCCCGCCAACATCCGCCACACCAACCTGGAACCGATGTGCATCGGGATCGCCGCCCGTTGCAAGATCAACGCCAACATCGGCAATTCCTCCGTCACCTCCAACATCGAGGAAGAACTCGAAAAGCTGCGCATCGCCGTCAAGTACGGGGCGGACACGGTCATGGACCTCTCCACCGGCGGCGACATCCCCCGGATCCGAAAAGCCATCATCGAGAACTCACCCCTGCCGGTGGGAACGGTACCGATCTACGAAGCCGTGACCCGCGTCCGCCGCGTCGAAGACATGACGCCGGAACTGATGCTCGAGGTCATCGAGGAGCAGGCCGAGCAGGGCGTGGACTACATGACCATCCATGCCGGGGTGCTGGTCCAGTACATCCCGCTTACGACGCGGCGCATCACCGGCATCGTCAGCCGTGGCGGTTCCATTCTGGCGGAGTGGATGGTGAAGAATCACCGGCAGAACCCGCTCTACGAGCGCTTCGAAGACATCTGCAAAATCTTTCAGAAGTACGACGTCAGTTTCTCGCTGGGCGACGGCCTGCGGCCGGGGTGTCTCGCCGACGCCAGCGACGAAGCGCAGTTTGCCGAACTGAAGACGCTCGGCGAACTGACCCGGAAGGCCTGGGAGTACGACGTGCAAGTCATGATTGAAGGGCCCGGCCACATCCCCATGGACCAGATCCAGTTGCAGGTGGAGATGGAACAGCGGTTGTGTCACGAAGCACCCTTCTACACCCTCGGCCCGCTCGTCACCGACATCGCGCCGGGCTACGATCACATCACTTCGGCCATCGGCGCGGCCATGATCGGCTGGTACGGCGCTTCGATGCTCTGCTACGTCACTCCGAAAGAGCACCTGGGCTTGCCCAACAAAGAGGACGTCAAGCAAGGCATCATCGCCTACAAGATTGCCGCACATGCCGCCGACGTGGCGCGCCACCGCCCCGGCGCTCGCGACCGGGACGACGAGCTTTCGCGCGCACGCTACCGCTTTGACTGGAACCGCCAGTTCGAGCTGTCGCTCGACCCGGAGACCGCCCGGGCCATGCATGATGAGACGCTTCCGGAGGAAGGGTTCAAGGAGGCGCACTTTTGCTCCATGTGCGGCCCCAGGTTCTGCTCGATGAACATGTCGGCGAAAGTCGAGGGATTCACCGCAGCCGACGCCGAAGCCGTTCTGCGCGCCTCGGAGTCCCTCGTGCAACTTTCTTCCGCAAGGGATTAATGTTTGAAGACCTCGCGCTCCGGCCCAACGACCGCGTGCTGCTTTTATCCATACCGGAACATGCGGTCGTGGCCGAGATGGCGGCGCGCCTCACGGCGGGGGTCGTGGTCGGACTCGGCGGCGATGAAGAAGTCCGCGCCGCACGCCGCGCCGCCCGGGACCTGGAAAACGTGATGTTCGTGCCCGCCCCGCTCGAGGAAATTCCGTGGCGCGACGGTTTCTTCACCAAGGTGATTGACTGGCGCGGCGGCTGGAAAAATCCGGAACAGGTGGCGCGGGAAGTGGTGCGCGTGCTGGCGCCCGGAGGGGAGGTTTATCTCGCCGATCCGGCCTGCCGCGCCGTGTTGGAACGGATCAGATAGACGGCAATTTCCGCCATCAGGTTGGGCAGCAGCCTCCCGGTGTGGCGCCCGGCCAGGAAGATGCGCCGCTCGATCGCCCACCCCTCCTGCCTTGCCAGATCCTCAAAGTCCTGCACCGTGAGGAAGTGAATGTTCGGCGAATCGTACCACTCGTAGGGAAACAGCCGGGTCTTGGGAGCGCGGCCGCTGAACAGATGCGCCAGGCGCACCTTCCAGTGCCCGAAATTCGGAAACGCCACGATCGCCCGCCGTCCCACGCGGAGCATCTCGCGAAGCACCTTGAGCGGCCTTCGCGTCTCCTGCAGCGTCTGGCTCAGGATCACGTAGTCGAAGGCGCCGTCGGGATAATCCGTGAGCCCTTCGTCAATGTCGCCTTGATAGACCGAAACGCCGCGGGCAATCGCCCGCTGGACCTTGGCGGAATTGATCTCGATGCCGCGCGCCTCCACCCCTTTGTGTTCCGCCAGCCACTCCAGCAACTCTCCGTCCCCGCAGCCCAGATCCAGCACTTTGGTGCCGGGCTCGATCAGCTCGCTGATGATGGCGTAATCGCTGCGGCCCAAAACCTCGCGCACAAACGGGCCGCGCCGGGTCTCGAGCGCCGTGCTCATCGCAATCGCTCGTAGGTGCGGGCCAGGAAGCCTCGGACAATCTCGGTCTGTTCGCCCACCTCCACCAGGAAGGCATCGTGGCCGTAGTTGGAGGTGAGCTCGCAGTACGCCACGTCCCGGTTCCGGCTCCGCAACGCGTTGACGATCTCAAGCGACTGGTAGCTGGGGTAGAGCCAGTCCGAGGTGAAGCTGATCACCAGAAACCGCGCCTGCGTTTTTTCGAGCACCGAAGCCAGGCTTTCCGCACCGTTGGTCAAGTCGAAGTAATCCATGGCCTTGGTGATGTAAAGGTAGGAATTGGCGTCGAAGCGGTCCACAAACTGCGCCCCGCGATAATGCAGGTAGCTCTCCACCTCGAAATCCACGGAGAAGTCGAACCCGTAGCGATCCTTGTCCCGGAGCCGCCGGCCGAACTTCTCGCGCATGGATTCATCGCTCATGTAGGTGATGTGGCCGATCATGCGCGCCACCGCCAGCCCGCGCGCCGGCGGCCGGCGGCCGTAATAGTTCCCACCGTTCCAGTCCGGATCGGCCATGATCGCCTGGCGGCCCACTTCGTTGAATGCGATCTGCTGGGGACTGTGCCTTGCCGTGGTCGCGATGGGAATCGCCGCCGCCACCTTGTCCGGATACGCCACCGCCCATTGCAGCACCTGCATGCCGCCCATCGAGCCGCCCGCCACCGCCAGCAGCCGCTCGATGCCCAGGTGATCAATGAGCATCTTCTGCAGCCGCACCATGTCGCCGATCGTGATCACCGGAAACGACAGGGCGTAGGGACAACCGGTGGCCGGATTGAGGGAAGACGGCCCGGTGGTGCCCCGACAGCCGCCCAGCACGTTCGAGCAGATGACAAAGTACTTGTCGGTGTCGAAGCCCTTGCCCGGCCCGATCATGTTGTCCCACCAGCCCGGTTTACCGGTTTCCTGGCTGATGCCGGCCGCATGAGCGTCGCCTGAGAGCGCGTGGAGGATCAAAATGGCGTTCGTGCGCTCGCGGTTCAGTTCGCCATAGGTCTCATAGGCCACGTCCACCGGGGAGAGCGTGGCGCCGCAGTCCAGAGGGAGCGAATCGAAGCTAACGTGCTGCGTCTGGACGATCATTCGGAGTCGGGGAGAATCCTATGATACCAGCCGCCCGCGCACGCCTGCATGGATCGGCCCGCCGCGCCTCTCCCGCCGCGGGCCCCGTATAATAAGGGCAATGTCTTCCACCGCGGCTGCTCTTGTCTCACCGGAGGTGTTGGCCCGCTACGAGGCCGTCATCGGCCTGGAGGTTCACGTCCAGCTGGCGACCAAAACCAAGATCTTTTGCGGCTGCCCCACCAGCTTCGGCGCCCCGCCGAACACCAATGTCTGCCCGGTTTGCCTCGGCCTGCCGGGTGCCCTCCCCGTGCTCAACCGCAAGGCCGTTGAAATGGCGGTGAAGGCCGCCCTCGCCCTCAACTGTACCGTCCGGCCCGTCTCGCGTCTGGCGCGAAAGAACTATTTCTACCCCGATCTGCCCAAAGGCTACCAGATTTCGCAGTACGACGAGCCGCTGGCCGAGCACGGGTGGGTGGAAATCCTCGTCAACGGGGCGAAGAAGCGCGTCGGCGTCACACGCGTCCACATCGAGGATGATGCGGGCAAGAGCCTTCATGAGGGGTTTCCCGACTCCGACCGCTACACTTATGTGGATCTGAACCGTTGCGGCACGCCGCTGATCGAGATTGTCAGCGAACCGGACCTGCGCAGCTCCGAGGAAGCCTACGCCTACCTGACCGAGCTCAAGCTGCTTATGCAGTACGTCGAGGTCTCCACCTGCGACATGGAAAAAGGGCACCTGCGCTGCGACGCCAACGTCTCGGTGCGGCCCCGCGGCCAGGACAAACTCGGCACCAAGACCGAGGTCAAGAATTTGAACTCCTTCCGGTTCCTGAAAATGGCCCTGGACTACGAAATCGCCCGGCAGGTGGCCGTTCTTGAAAGCGGCGGCAGCATCACGCAGGAGACGCGCCTGTACAACCCGGACACGGGCGAAACGCTCGGCATGCGGACCAAGGAGTACGCGCACGACTACCGTTATTTCCCGGAGCCCGACTTGCTGCCCCTCCGGATCAGCGACGAGTGGCGGGAGCGGATCCGGGCGGAGATGCCCGAACTGCCTCCTCAAAAACGGGCGCGGTTCGTCGAGCAGTACGGGCTCCGGGAATACGATGCGCAAGTCCTCACCCTCAGCCGCGAGCTGAGCGAGTATTTCGAGCGCGCCGCCTCCGTATCCGGAGATCCCCGCGCCACGGCCAACTGGGTGATGGGCGATCTTCTCGGTGCCCTGCGAGCAGAAGGCAAAGAGATCCACGAATCGCCCGTCAGCGCCGAGCACCTCGGAGAGCTGGTCGCGCTGATTTCGCGCGGCGAAATCTCCGGCAAACTTGCCAAGGAGATCTTCGCCAGAATGCTCGCCAGCGGTGATCCTCCCCGCACCATCATGGAGCGCGAAGGCCTGCGCCAGATCAGCGATGCCGCCATGATCGAGAAGGTGATTGAGGAGGTGTTGGCGGCCAATCCCAAACAGGTGGAGGCCTATCGCGGCGGCAAAACCGGCGTGCTCGGCTTCCTGGTGGGCCAGGTGATGAAAGCCACGCGCGGCCAGGCCAACCCGGTCATGGTCAACGAACTCCTGAGGAAGAAGCTGGGTTGAGGCGCGCTTACGCCGCTCTCTGACAGCAATCATTGCCCAACGGTCCCCCGCCAGACGCGAGCGAAGCTCAGCCGCAGAATGGAGAAGGCGGGGCCCTCGTGCCAGGCGCAGAGCGCCGGCCATTCGCGTACAGATCGCTTTTCAACGGCTCTTGACAATTTTTTTTTTAGCTAATGTTATGGCATGGGGTGAGAAAGCTCTGGCTGGCGTCTGGATTGCTGTGCTTTGAGATGGGCTTGTGGAGCCAGGGCTGTTATGATACCTTCCCGGCCCCCCGGGCTTACACGAATGGCGGCGGCGGTCAGGTTTGCGAAACCCAGACCTGCATCTCGTGCTTCGGCTGTGGGACGAACTGTTACTGCGACCAAGTCGGCTTGTGCCCTTGTGGAAGTAGCTACGTGCGACAGAACCTGTGTTGGTACCAAGCCTGCGGAGGACCGATCTGGGTGAGGAAAAAGCAGACGCCTGCGGGAGCCGACATCGGCGTTGCCGGCCACGAAGCGGCGCGGCTCACCGCGGCCGGCGAAAGGAGCGCAAATCAGAGCGGAGGTGGAGGTCATGAGGCGCGTGACGACCTTCTTGCTGGCGGCGGCTTGTGCCTTCTGCCAGGCGCCGCAACTTCGAGTCCTCAGCAAAATCCCGTTCGAAACACCCCCCGAAGACGGGGTCGTCCGGGCGTGGCTGTGTCCCAGCGGCTTGGTTTGGATCAGCCACTCCCGAGGCGAACTGACTCTCGTGGATGGGTCACGCGAGTCAGTCGTTTACCGTAAGAGCGTGCCGGAACTGGCGGCCGTCGTCAGCGGCGCCTGCGACGAAAACGGCCGGATTTACTTCTCCGCGGACAGAGCGGTGGTCAAAGTGTACTCGCTAACGGCGGAGCGGGAACTTCGCTTCGAGCATTCCTTCGAGGCCAAGGGCTTGCTTAACCGGCTCCTGGTGACCGGTGACGAACTTTACGCCGTCGGCCTGGCCCGCATAGGCTCGGGCTACGTTTTCGTGCGGAAGTTCAAGTTGCCGGAGGGCCTGCTGCTGGCATCGCCAAGCCTGAAAGTGCCCGTACAAGCCGGAGGTGAGCCGATCAACCGCTTTGCTGTGGAAGGGGTGATCTTTTGGCATCCCGCGCGGCAACAGCCGGTCTACGTGACGGCCAACCCCCTCGAGTTTTCATGCCTGGACTCCAAAGGACAGGTGGCCGCGGTCTACCGCCCTACCCTTGCGGGCTTCATCAACGCCCCGGCCGAAGCATCCGGCAACCGAGACTGGCACCTCTACGACAGGGTGTACAATGCCGCCGCACTGGCGGACGGCCGGGTGGTCGTCCAATTCGTCACGGGAATGGCGCGAGGGGAACGGCGGCTCTTCCTTGCACTGCTCGATGCCGATTTCCGCCCGCTCGGTTTGGAGATCCCTACCGACTTAGGGCTGTTGCTCGGGGCAGCCCGGGACGGAACCTTGTATTTTGTCAGCTTTGAGCTCTCCGGCCCGAGTTGGATCGCCAAAGCCCGACTCGAGCCTTGACTCCGCCACTTTCCGGCAACGTGCCGGAGCCTGATACGGCAGTGTCGCCGCACCTACCTTGTACCGCGCAATTCGTGCAGCCAGTCCGGCACTTTCAACACATCGCGGGGCTTGCTCCCGTCCGGGGGACCGATGATGCCCTCCCGCTGCATCATGTCCAGGATGCGCGCTGCGCGCCCGTAGCCCAGCCGTAGCCGCCGCTGCAAGGTGGAGGTGGAGGCTTTGCCCATCTCCACCACCACGCGTACGGCCTCCTCGTACAACGGGTCGCGCTCGCCGTCGAACTCCTCAGACTCGTCTTCCTCTTCCGACGGCGGAGCCACCAGAAAGGTCGAATCGTACTCGGGCTGCGCCTGCTCGCGCCAGAACTCCACCACGCGGTTGATCTCCCGCTCCGTCACCAGCGCACCGTGTACCCGCACGAGTCGCGAGGAGCCCGGCGGCAGAAACAGCATGTCGCCTTTGCCCAATAAGTGCTCGGCCCCCATGACGTCCAGAATGGTCCGCGAGTCCACACGAGTGGCTACGCGGAAGCTGATCCGCGCCGGGAAATTCGCCTTGATCAGCCCCGTGATCACGTCCACGCTGGGTCGCTGTGTGGCCAGCACCAGGTGCATGCCTACGGCCCGCGCCATCTGGGCCAGGCGCGTTACGGACTCTTCCACATTGCCGCGCTCGACCATCATCAGATCCGCCAGCTCGTCAATCAGGATGACGATGTAGGGCAGCGGTTCCAGCTCTTCCGGGGCCACTTCCTCGCCGGCCGCAATGCTCCGGGGCTCCGCCTGAAGCTGGCGCACCTTGCGGTTGAACTGCTCGATGTTACGCACTCCCTGCGAGGCCAGCAGCCGCAGCCGCCGGTCCATTTCCAGCACGGCGTTGCGCAGCGCATTGGTCGCCTTCTTGGGATCCGTGATCACCGGGGTCAGCAGGTGCGGAATGCCCTCGTACAATCCGAGCTCCAGCCGTTTGGGATCCACCAGAATCATCCGCACCTCCTCCGGCGTGGACTTGAACAGGATCGCCATGATCATGGAGTTGAGCATCACGCTCTTGCCGGAACCCGTGGACCCGGCAATCAGCAGGTGCGGCATGCTCTCGAGCGCGGCCACCTTGATCCGCCCGTTGATGTCCTTGCCGAGGGGAATCGTCAAGCGCGAAGGTGCGTTCTGAAATTCCTCGGATTCCAGGATTTGCCGCAGTCCGATGACTTCGCGGCGAGTGTTGGGCACTTCGATGCCCACCGTCGGTTTGCCGGGAATGCGTTCGATCAGGATGGATTCGGCTTGCAAGCCGAGACACAGGTCCTCGGTCAGCGTCGTGATGCGGCTGTATTTGATCCCCGCTTCGGGTTTGAACTCGAAGGTGGTGACCACGGGGCCCGGGTTGATCTGCACCACATTGCCGAAGACGTTGAACTCTTCGAACTTGGCCTTGATCCGCGCCGCCGTCTCTTTGAGCTCCTGCTCATCGTACGGGCTGCGCCCCGGGGTTTCGTTCAACAGCTCTGTCGAGGGAAGCTGGAATTCGCGCCGCCGCGCCGGCGTGCGGTGAACCATCTCCGGCGCCTCGGGTTCCATCACCGGTTCCGGGCGGACCTCCCGGCGCTCGGGCGGCATGTCCTCGAGCGTGCGGATCGGGATATCCGGCGGCGCGGGGGGAGGGTCGGCCGGCTCTGCGGCGGCTTGCGGCTCCGTCGGAGCCGTCCCGCCTCGCCGCGCCCGGGCGGCCTCGCGTTTTGCTGCGCGCCGCTTCCGGCTCGCCTCGCGCCAGCGGCGCCAGCCCCGAGCCAACGGAGCGAACAGGCTCAGCGGTCCCCTCAGCCATGCCGCGGCTTTGGCCAGGCTGAAGCTCGACAGCAGATAAAGCGACAGCACCAGACCGGTCGCGGTCACGACGATTGCCCCGGTGACGTTCATGGCGTCCCGGAGCCGTTCCGCCAGGAGCAGCCCGGCCAGCCCGCCGGCCCGGACCGTGCCGCCGAACAGTCGCCATTCGGGAGCAAGACCCAGTGCGCCGCACAGGCTTGCCACAAACAGCGCGGCGCCGCACAACCGCACCAGCGGTTCGCTCAGGCTCTCCGAACGAAGCCACTTCCAGGCCAGCGCAAACAGCAGCACCGGGAACACAAACGCCGCAGCGCCGAAGCCCTGCAGCGCCAGATCGGCGACGTGCGCCCCCAGGCGGCCGATCAGATTCCGTGGCGCCCCTCCCGCAGCGGTGTTCCACGAGGGATCCTCCGCATGGAAGGAGACCAGACTCAGCCAGAAGAGAATGCCCGCGGCCAGATACAGAAATCCCGCGGCCTCGTTGAGCCGCGGCCGTTGCGTCGGTGACAGAATGCTCATCCCGCGTTAACCGCGGAAGAAAAGAGCCAGAGCGATGACTATGATACCAAAGACCACGCGATAGTACACAAAAAGCTTTAACGTGTGCTCCCGGAGGTAGCGCAGCAGGAAACCGATGGCCAGACATCCGGTCAGCGCGCTGAGGCCCACGCCCAGGCCGAACGCCAGGCGCATCTGCGGCGCTATGCCTCCGTGGCGGTAGAGGTCCCAGGCGGCGTCGGCGGCCGCGGCCGCCACGGCGGGCGTCGAGAGCAGAAACGAAAAACGCGCCGCCGCAGGGCGCTCGATTCCGCAAAGCAACGCCGCCACGATCGTAATCCCGCTTCGCGATGTGCCGGGCACGAGCGCCAGCGCCTGGGCCGTTCCAATGAGCATGGCGTCCGCAAAGGTGATGTCGCCGAGCGTCTTGCGCCGCCGCCCGACGCGCTCTGCCACCAGCATGAGGATTCCCACGGCCACCAGCATGCAGCCGATCAGAACGCGGTTGTGGCGCCAGGCATTCTCTGCCAGATCCTTCACCGCGAGGCCCGCCAGGCCCACCGGGATCGTGGCCGCCAGAATCAGCCACAGCAGCCGCGGGTTGCGCGCCAGCTCGGGATCGCGGTTGCCGCGCGCGCCCAGCCCGTGCGCCGCGATCTCGACCCAGTCGCGCCAGAAATACAGCAGCACCGCCGCCAGCGTGCCGAAATGCAGCGCAATGTCGAACACGAGCGTCTGATCCTGCCATCCGAGCAGCCACGGCGCCAGCGCCAGATGCGCCGAACTGCTGATCGGCAAAAACTCCGTGACGCCCTGCACCAACGCCAGGATCACGGCCTGATGGAGGGGCATAATGACAAGTTAGCCATCGTAGCAGAATGCGCAACACCAAGATCGTGGCCACGCTGGGCCCGGCAAGCGACACGCCCGAACAGATCCGCCGTTTGATCCAGGCGGGAGCCGACGTCTTCCGGCTCAACGCATCGCACGGCACCCTCGAGGAGCACCGCCGGCGCGCAGCCGCAGTCCGACAAGTCGCCTCGTCTGTCGGCGTGCATGCCGGCGTGCTGCTGGATCTCCAGGGGCCGAAAATCCGTTTGGGCGAGTTTGAAGGCGGCCTCTGCCGGCTCGAAACCGGCGCGCGCTTCACCCTTACGACCGAGCCCGTGGTGGGCAATGCGGAACGGGCCTCAACCAGCTACCCGTTGCTGCCCCGTGAGGTGCGCCCCGGCGACCGGATCCTGCTTGCAGACGGCGCCGTCGAGCTGCGGGTGCTCTCAACCGCCCCCCATTCTGTGTACACGGAGGTAGTGAGCGGCGGCCTCGTTGGCGACCGCAAAGGCGTCAATCTGCCGCGCGTGCCCTTGAGCCTGCCTTCGCTGACCCCGAAGGATCTCGCGGATCTGGAGCTGGCGCGGGATCCGGGTGTGGACATCGTGGCGCTATCCTTCGTCCGCCGCCCCGAGGACGTGCGCTCGCTACGCGAGGAACTCGAGCAGCGCGGTCTCGACCTGCCCGTGGTCGCCAAGATCGAGAAACCCGAGGCTTGGGACAATCTCGAAGCGATTCTCGCCGAAGCCCACGGCGTCATGGTGGCGCGCGGCGACCTGGGTGTCGAGATGGAGCTCGAAAAAGTCCCCTTTATCCAGAAGGCCATCATCGAACGGGCCCGCGCCCGAGGGCGCTATGTCATTACGGCCACACAAATGCTCGAATCCATGGTGGAGAACCCGCTGCCGACGCGCGCCGAAGTCAGTGACGTCGCTAACGCCATCTACGACGGCACCGATGCGCTGATGCTTTCCGCCGAAACTTCCGTCGGCAAGTATCCCGTGGAGGCCGTGCGCATGATGGCGCGCATTGCGGCGGAAACGGATTTTGCCGTGAGCACGCGCGGGCTCCAGGAACCGCCCCACGGCCCCAATCCCCCCTACGCCGAAATCGTCGCCGACGCAGCCCACGAGGCGGCGCATGACGCCCACGTGGCCGCAATCGTCGTGTTCACCGCCACAGGCTTCAGCGCCCGCCTGATTGCCCGCTACCGCCCGGGCGTGCCGATCTACGCCTTCACCCCCAGCGAAGCCGTGGCGCGCCGGCTCTCCCCCGTCTACGGCGTTCGGCCCATCCTGGCGCCGGACGTGCCCTCAACCGACGATATGCTGGCCTTGATGGATCGCGTCCTCGTCGAACGCAACCTCGTGCAGCCCGGCGACGGCGTGGTGTTTGTGGCCGGACAGCCCATCGGGCGGGCCGGCAGCACCAACCTGCTCAAACTGCACCGCATCGGCGAGCTCCGTTAGAATGCCTGCTTCGGAAGGGAGGCACACGACGGCATGAGTCTCGGCAAGATCGCGACGGTCGCGCTCCTGGCGGCGGCCCTGGCTGCGGCCGACAAGCGCGTGGTATTTCCGGAGGGCGCAAAGCCGGTGGGCCCCTACAGCCCGGGCATCCTCGCCGGAGGGTTCCTCTACGTTTCCGGACAGGGGGCCCGCGACCATGCGGGACGCTTGCCCGCAACCTTCGAGGCGCAGGCACGCCAGTGCCTGGCCAACGTCAAGTCGGTCGTGGAAGCGGCGGGGCTGACGATGGAACACGTGGTCTACAGCCACGTCTATTTGAGCGATCTGGCCAACCAGGCCGTTTTGGAAGACTTGTGGCGCGAGTATTTCCCCTCGAGGCCTCCGGCGCGAGCGGTAGTCGGCGTGGCGCGAATGCCCACCGATACCCCCATCGAGATCAACGCGGTGGCCGTAGAAGCTCTGGGTGAGAAAAAGTGGATCGCCGAAGGCGTCGTGGAAGCCCGCGGCCGCGTCTTTGTCGGCGAGCAGCTCGGCTCGGGGCCGCGGGCGGTCCGCGACGCGCTGGAGTCGCTCGGTCGCGCGCTGGCGCTGGCCGGCCTCGATTTCCGCCATCTGGTCTTCGTCAACCCGTATTTGACCGCGGCTGTCTCGGTGGAGGAAATGAACCGCCATTATGCTCCCCGCTTCGAGTTCGGCAATACGCCCGCTCGCGCCACGATCCGCCTCACCGGGCTGCCCGGCGGCGCCTCAGTGAGCTTCACCGGCGTCGCCGTGCGGGCTCTGGCGGCGCGCCGGGCCGTGCGTCCCAAAAACATGCGGCCGAGCCCCACGGCCAGTCCCTGCGTATTTGCGGGACAGACGCTGTACTGCTCGGCGAAATCCGGGTTCATCCCGGGCCCGAACGGCGGGATTTTCGCCGGCGACGTGGAGCTTCAGCTCCGCCAGGTCATGCGCAATCTCCTGGACGGACTCGAAGAAGCCGGGCTGGACTTTTCCCACGTCGTGGCTGCCAACGTCTACCTGGATGACATCAACGACTTTGCGAAGATGAACCGGATCTACGCCCTCTACTTCAAGGAAGCTCCGCCCGCGCGCACCACGGTGCAGCCGGCGCCCCCGGTCGAGCGCAAACCGGATGCGGAGGGTCGCTGGCCCAAGCTGGTGGAAATCTCGCTCATCGCGGTGAAATAGATCCCGCTTCCTCGCGCGGCTTCTCCGGCGAATAACCCGGCCCGTAGAGCACGCGGCCCGGTCGTTCCTTCGTCAAGACGCCGTCGAGCAGCACCGCCTTGCCGTTCACAAGTACGTGCCGCACGCCGACTGCATATTGATGCGGCTCCTGAAACGTTGCACGGTCGGCCACGGCCTCCGGATCGAGCAGCGCGACGTCCGCTTTCATGCCCGGCCGCAGCAGCCCGCGGTCCCAGAGCCCGAGCCGTGCCGCGGGCAAAGAGGACATGCGCCGTACCGCTTCCTCCAGGCGCAGCAGTTTACGTTCCCTCACGTAGCGCGCCAGCACGCGGGCAAATGTTCCGTAGCTCCTCGGATGCGGCGCACCGCGCCCGAAAGCGGGGATCTCGCCGTCGGAGGCCACCATGGTAAACGGCGCCTGCAAGACGCGTTCCACGTCCGCCTCACTGACGGAGTGATAGACCGCCGAGCAACCGCCTTCCATCTGGATCTCGAAAACGGTCTCAGCCGCCGTCTCTGCCGTGACCGTCCGCCCGCGCTCCCGGGTGATGCGGGCCAGATCCTTGCCGGCCAGGCTGGGATCGAAGCCGCAGTACGCCATGACGACGTTGGCCGGGTCCCCGGCGCCGCGGTCGTGCAAAATCCGATACGCCACTTCCTTCCGGATCCGCTCGCGCAACGCCGGATCCCGCAGGCGTTTCACCAGTTCCGCCTGTCCTCCTTCCTGCGCCCACTGGGGAAACAGCGCCGCCGTCCCGGTGCTCGTGGCGGTGTACGGATACTGATCCACGGTCACGTCCACACCCCGCGTGCGGGCCTCCTCAACCAGGCGCAGCGTTTCGGCGCTCTTGCCCCAGTTGGCCCGCCCGATGATCTTGTGATGCGTGACCTGGACAGGCAGTTTTGCCTCTTCGCCGATCCGGATGGTCTCTTTCACACTCTCCACGACGTTTGCAGCCTCGTCACGGATGTGCGCGATGTAGATCCCGCCGAAACGGGCGGCGGCGCGCGCCAGCGCGATGATTTCCTCGGTAGGTGTATAGTTCCCCGGGACGTAGAACAGACCCGCCGACAGCCCGAAGGCCCCTTCTCGCATCGCCTGCTCGACCAGGGCTTCCATCTTCCGGATTTCTTCCGGAGTCGCTCTCCGGTTTTCCAAACCCAGCACCCGGCTCCGGATCGTGCCCTGCCCGACGAACATGCCGAAATTCACGGCGATCGGCGTCCGGCGAAGCTTCTCCAGAAAATCACCGACCGGCAGGGGAGAACTGCCGTCCGGTCCCTCGATGATCGTGGTGACTCCTTGGCGGATATAGTTTTCCGCCGCCGGCTGCTCAAAAATTCCCCGGCGGCCGTGGCTGTGGATGTCTATGAATCCAGGGACCGCAGTGAGCCCCCGGGCTTGGACCTCGACTCCCGCGGTGCGGCCGTCAAGTTTCCCGATCGCGGAGATCGTATCCCCGCGAATCCCGATATCAGCCACAAACCACGGGTTCCCCGACCCGTCCGCGATCCGCGCCCCCCGAACTAACACATCAAAATCGGCGGCTGCGGCAAGCCAGGCGGCAAGGGCTGGCAGCAAAATCAGGCGGCAGGCGAACGACATCCCGCCTTATTGTATCCGCGATTGTGTAGAAATTCCCCTGAAGCTGTGTCCGACGTCCTCAGCGGCCCTCTTTGGGAGAGGACGAGAGCATGGCGAAAAACAGCCCTAGAATCAACAGCGCCGTAATTGCCGAAGCGACCAACATCATTCCAACCCCTGTGTCTCCCCTCGCTCTGCTTGCACGCACCCTGCCACTTCCCGCTCTCCTCAGCCGCCGGCTTTCGGCGTCGAAGTGAACATGGACAGGAGGAGGCCGAACACCACGAGCGCCGTGATCACGATGCTCAGCTCCAGCATGGCCGCCTCCCTACTTATTTGGTGCAGTACGCGCCTGGAATGTTTCAAAACTCCGCCAACTTTTTACGCCCATCTTATCGGCGGCGCCCGCGAGGATTTGAGTATGCTGGACAGGTATGCGCGTCGAGCTGGCCTTCGGCAAGACCGGGCTGCTTGTGGACCTGCCCCCGGGCTTCCGCTACCGCATTCTCGAAGCCCGCTCCGCCCGGCCGCTCCCGGATCCCGAGACTGCGCTCGAGACTGCACTGGACCAGCCAATCGGTGCGCCGCCCCTGAGGTCAATGGCGCAAGGTAAGACCACCGCCGCCATTGCCGTCTGTGACATCACGCGCCCGGCGCCCAACCGCATCGTGCTTCCACCCCTGCTGCGCCGCCTGCACGAGGCAGGCATTCGCCCGGAACACGTCACCATCCTGATCGCCACCGGACTGCACCGGGCCGCCACCCCGGCCGAAATCCGGGAGATCCTCGGACCGGACATCGCCGCCCGCTACCGGACGCTCAACCACGACGCACGGAACCTGGCCGAGCACCGGTTCATCGGCCGCACGTCCTCCGGCACGCCCGTATACATTGACGAGCGCTTCCTGGCCGCGGGGCTTCACATCACGCTAGGCTTCATCGAGCCGCACCTCATGCTCGGCTTCTCCGGAGGACGCAAGCTCATCGCGCCGGGTCTGGCGGCGCGGGAGACCATCGAGGTACTGCACAGCCCCCGTTTCATGCGCGACCCTCGGGCGGTCGAGGGCTCCATCGAAGAGAACCCGCTTCACCACGAGCTTCTCGAAATCGCCCGGATGGCCCGCCACGACTTCATCGTGGACGTCGCCTTGGCCCGCGACCGTCAGATTGCAGCCGTATTCGCCGGCCATCCGGAAGAAGCGCACCGTGCCGGCGTCGCCTTCGTCTCCTCCGTTATGCTGGAGCAGCTGGCCGAGCCTGTAGATGCCGTGATCACCACGGCCGCAGGCTATCCGCTCGATCTCACCTTCTACCAAGCCATCAAAGGCATCACGGCCGCCTCGCACATTGTCCGTCCGGGAGGGCAAATCCTGCTGGTTGCGGCTTGCGAGGAAGGCGCCGGAGCCCCCGAGTTCTGCCGGATGCTGAAGCAGTTCCGTTCCCCACGGCAGTGCCTCGACACAATCGAGCACGCCCCGGTGACGATTGACCAGTGGCAGCTCGAAAAACTGGCGCTCGTGGCCGAGCGAGCCCGTGTGCTCTTCTATGTCCCCGGTCTGCCGTCAGAGTATCACGCGTCGCTTTGGGGACCGGTGTTTCCGAGCGCCGCACAAGCGCTGGAAGCCCTGACGGCGGGGCTGCGGTCCGGCGCAACCATTGCGGTGATCCCTGAAGGTCCCTACGTGCTGGCCAAAGCCGCCGCGGCGGAGCTCCAGACCGTGCGGGGTTGAGGGCTCCGCGGCTGTGGTATCTTAGGCAAAGAAAAAGCGAAGCTGCGATGGACGCCTTACGCGAGCAACTTGCGGTTCTCCGCCGTCGCATCCAGCGAATTGACCGCAAGTACGCCTCGGCGACTTCGCATCCTGCCCCGGAGCGTCGCAGCGTGCCCTCCGATCGCCCCCTGCACTACTTCCTGGATGAGTGGATGAGCGGCGAAGTGGTCGAGACACCGCTCGGCTCACACTTTGAAACCGAGAAACTCTATCCCCGTCACCGGCGCCACGGCTCGATGGATTTGTCCAATCTTTCGGAACTGCCCGGGGATCTGCTGGAGGCGCTGAGCGACGGCGCCGTCGCCGCCTCACGTCCGGAGCGGTGGGCGTTCCTGGACACGGAAACCACCGGCTTGGCGGGCGGCACGGGCACCTATGCCTTCCTGGTGGGCGTGGGCCGCATTACCGGCGAAGGCTTCCGCGTGCGGCAGTTCTTCATGCGCGATCTCTGCGAAGAGCACAGTCTGCTTTGGGCGCTCGAGCAGCACTTGCAGGATTTCGACGTGCTGATAACTTACAATGGCAAGGCCTACGACGAACCGCTGCTCGAAACCCGCTACCGGATGGCGCGCCGACGCCCGCCCTTTTCCCGCCTCGTGCACCTGGACCTGCTCTACGGCGCCCGCCGGTTGTGGAAGCTCCGCCTGGAAAGCTGCCGCCTGGTGGACCTGGAAAGCCAGATCCTTGGCTTCGAGCGAGAGGGCGACTTGCCCGGTGAGCTCATCCCTTACGTGTATTTCGAATATCTGCGCACCCGCCAAGTCTTCCGGCTGGTGCCGGTCTTCCACCACAACGCCACCGACATTCTGACGCTGGCCTGTTTGACGGGCATCGTGCCGCTGGCCTTCCGTTCGCCCGAATCGGCCCCGCTGCATCACGGAGCGGACTGGGTCGGCCTGGCGCGGTGGCTTCTGAAAGCCGAGCGGCACGAGGAGGCGCTGGCCGTGCTCCGCCGCGCCGTGGCGCGGGGTTTGTCGGACGAGCTGCTGTTTCGCTCCTTGTGGGAGATCGCACTGCTCGAAAAGCGTCTCGGGCGCCGCGAGGCGGCCGTGGCAGCCTTCGAGGACCTGGCGGCCGCACGCAACCCGTACCGCGTCCCGGCCCTGGAGGAACTGGCCAAGCATTACGAACACCGCGAGCGCAACTACGCCTCGGCGCTCGAAGTGACGCGAGCGGCTCTGGAAATTCAGCCCAGCGAAGAGTTGCGCCGTCGCGCCGCCCGCCTGGAGCGGCGCCTGTCGCGGCTCGCGACGCCCCGGCTTCTGTGACGGCTCGATGCGCCGCCGGGTGCGGGAAACTCCGGTGGGGTTCCGCCGCGGGACGCCCTGCACGCAGCGGAGGTTATATTCTTGAGCTATGTTTCGCAACCTGCGAATCGGTTTCACCGGCCTCGTGGCGGGGCTGTGCCTTTCGGCGCAGGCGGATGTCAAGTCGCTCGAAGGACTGTCCTGGCGTTTCATCGGTCCGGCCATCATGGGAGGCCGCGTTACCGACGTTGAGGGCGTTCCCGGCGATCCGGCCGTGGTCTACGCCGGCTTCGCCAGCGGCGGCCTCTGGAAGAGCGCCAACGGCGGCCACAGCTGGATCCCGATCTTCGAGAATCAGGGAACCTATTCGATCGGGGACTTCGCTCTTGAGCCCGGCAACCCCGAAGTGATCTGGGTCGGCGCCGGCGAGTCCAACACCCGCAACAGCGTCAGCTTCGGCGACGGCGTCTACAAGTCCACCGACGGCGGCAAAACCTGGCGGCACCTCGGTCTCAAAGACACCGAGCGCATCTCCAGGGTGCTCGTCCACCCGACCGACCCCGACACCGTCTGGGTCGGCGCTCTCGGCCACGCCTTTGGCCCGCATCCGGAGCGAGGCGTCTTCCTCACCAACGACGGCGGCCGTACGTGGCGCAAGACTCTGTACATTGACGAGCACCACGGCGTCTCCGATCTGGACGTGGATCCCATCAACCCCAACATCGTTTTCGCCGCGATGTGGAAATTCGAGCGCAAACCGTGGACGCATACCTCCGGCAGCGAGCAGGGCGGCGTCTTTCGCTCCAACGACGGCGGGCACAACTGGAAGAAGCTCGAAAAGGGGCTGCCCAAACTCCTCGGGCGTGTCGGGGTCAAAGTGGCCCCGAGCAACCCCAAGGTCGTCTACGTCATCGCCGAAAGCCGGGAGGGCACTCTGTTCCGCTCCGACGACGGCGGCGACAGTTTCCGCAAGGTGAGCGAGGACCGCGAGATCGTCTCCCGCGGATTCTATTACGCGGACCTGCGCGTGGATCCCGCCAACGAAAACCGCCTCTACGCACTCGCCACGCGGCTGTTCCTGTCCGTGGACGGAGGCAAGAGCTGGAAATCCATCACCGGCGGCACGCACAGCGATTACCATGCCCTCTGGATAGACCCGCTCAATCCGAAACGGCTCTGGCAGGGAAACGACGGCGGACTGGCCGTCTCTCACGACGGGGGAGAAACCTGGCAGGCCGTCTACAACATCGCGCTCGGCCAGTATTACCAAATCCACGCCGACAACCGGGAGCCGTTCTACTACGTCATGGGCGGGCTTCAGGACAACGGCAGCTGGACCGGTCCGTCGCGCACCCGCGAGCCGGCAGGCATCCTCAATGACGACTGGCGGATGGTCTCCTTCGGCGACGGATTCTATATCTTCAACCACCCCGACGATCCCGATCTCTACCTCAGCGAGTCACAAGGTGGCCGTGTGGTGCGCACCGACATGCGCACGCGCGAGCAACAGTCCGTAGCCGTGGAGGCCGTAAGCACGGCAGGCGGGAGCGCGGCGGAAGCCCGGTACCGCTTCAACTGGAACGCACCTCTGGTGCTCTCCCCTCACGACAAAAATACGGTCTACACGGCCGGCAACGTCGTGTTTCGCTCGGCGGATTTCGGTCGCACCTGGCAGCCCATCAGCCCGGATCTCACCACCAACGACAAGGAAAAACAGAAACCCGCCGGCGGGCCGGTCTGGTTCGACAACTCCACGGCCGAGTATCACTGCACCGTGCTGAGCCTGGCGGAATCGCCGGTCCAAGCCGGCTGGATCTGGGCCGGCACCGACGACGGCAACTTGCAGCTGACCACCGACGGCGGCAAGAGCTGGAGAAATCTCATCGGCAACATTCCGGATCTGCCGCCCCATTCCCCGGTGTCTCACATCGAGCCATCGCGCACTTCGCCCCAGGTTGCCTACGTGGCCTTCGACCGCCACATGTTCGACGATTTCCGCCCCTATGTCTTCAAGACCGAAGACGGCGGCAAAACCTGGAAAAACCTGTCGGGAAATCTTCCGGACAAGGCCTACGTGCACGTCGTGCGCGAAGATCCCAGGAATCCCGGGCTGCTCTACGCCGGCACGGAACTGGGTCTGTATGCCAGCTACGACGGCGGCAGGCGCTGGCACTTCCTCAAGTTGAAGAATCTTCCGCCCGTGCCGGTGCACGACATCGTGGTGCATCCGCGGGAAAATGACCTGATTTTAGGCACGCACGGCCGCAGCATCGTGATCCTTGACGACGCCACGCCGGTTCAGCAGTGGAGTGCCGAAATCGCCGAACGGGACGTTCACTTGTTCCCCGTGCGCCCGGCCCTGCGCCTGGCCACGCGCATGAGCCGCTACGGACTGGGCGGCGCGCAGTTCAAGGGACCAAACCCGCCCTACGGCGCGCTGATCACTTTCTATCTCAAGGAGGACGCATCGGAAAAAAGCCCTCCTAAAATCGAAATTCTAGACGCCGGCGGCAGGATCATTCGCGCGCTCGACCAAGTGCCGCGCGAGAAAGGGGTGCAGCGCGTGGCCTGGGATCTGCGCATGGATCCACCCGCCCGGCGAACACCGCCCCAGGCGGAGGAAGAAGAATTCGGCGCCGGCCTGCGCGGCGTGCACGTGCTGCCGGGGGTGTACACCGTGCGCCTGACGCTGGGCGATCGCAAGCTCGAACAAAAGGTGGAAGTGCGCCTGGATCCTACGCTACGGGTCTCGGAGGCAGAACTGAAAGCCCGATTCGAACTGGCCGCAAGACTCCGCGAGATGGTGCACGAAGGCAACCATAGCCTGAAAGCTCTCGACAGCCTGAAAAGCCAGATCGAGCAGACGGCGAAGCTGCTCCAGGACCAGTCGCCGCAAAAAGCACGCCAGTGGGAAAAAGCGTTCGACCAGTACAAGAAGGAAATCGCCCGCGTGACTGAGACCATCGGCCGGCCGGCGCCTCGACTCTGGAATATGGCCCGCGGGTCGTGGAAAAGCTGACGGCGCTGTACCAATCCGTGGAGGGCCCCAACGCCGCCCCGACCGAACGCCAGAAGCAGGCCGCCGAAGAGCTGTCAGCCGAGTTCGCCGCCCGCATCCAAAATGTCCGCGAGTTCTTCGCGCGCACCGTCCCGGAATGGAATCGCGCGCTCGTGGCCGCCGGAGTTCCCCAGTTGCTCGTCCCGGAGCCGGAATCTGCTGATAGGAGGACGAAATGAGAAACGCCATACTGCTTGCTGCTTTCCTTGTGCTGTCAGGCGGCGCAAGTCGCGCCGAGGAAAAGACCGCCCGGGTCGAAGGCCCGGGGATTCGTATCGAGTTCGACGGGCGGATGCATACGCGTGTCATCGCCCGCCTCGGCGGCCGCGAAACCGCTTTGGGCAGTTTCCATGCCTCGGAGTATCTCAGCCTGACCTCGGGCGATGTCAGGGACTTTGCGTTGCGCCAGACGAAGGCCGAGAAAATCCGGGACCGAATCGGCGCGGGTGTGCGCCACACGTTCACCGGAGAGGCCGCAGGCCTGCGCAAGACGGTCCGGGTGACGCTGTACCAGCCGTTTCCCGCCATGGCCGTCTTCGAGGTCTCTTACACCAATACCGGCCCTGGCGAACTCTCCGTAACAGGCTGGACCAACCACGACCTCACCGTGGATGCAGGCGGGCCCGAAGAGCCTGCCTTCTGGTCGCTGCAGGCAGGCTCCTACTCCAGGCGTCCGGATTGGGTTGTATCGCTCAAACCCGGCTTCCGCCAGGAGAACTTTCTCGGCATGAACGCCACCGATTACGGCGGCGGCACCCCGGTTGTGGATGTCTGGCGCCGTGACGCCGGTCTGGCCGTCGGACACCTGGAACTGACTCCGAAGCTCGTCTCCCTTCCCGTCGCCCGTCCGGAGCCGGGGCGCGCCACCGTGGCCGTCAGCGCCCGGACGAAGCGCGCGCTCAAGCCCGGCGAGACACTCGCCACATTGCGCACGTTTGTCGCAGTCCACAAGGGAGACTACTTCCAGGCGTTGGCGGACTACCGCCGCTTCATGGTGGCGCAGGGCATCCGCTTCGGCCGCGCCCCCGAAGCTGCCTTCGAGCCGATCTGGTGCGCCTGGGGCTTCGGCCGCAAGTTCGTCCCGGCCCAGATTGAGCGCGCGCTGCCTGTCGTCAAGAAGCTGGGCTTCGGCTGGGTCACGGTGGATGACGGCTGGCAGGAGGCTGAGGGCGACTGGCGGCCGGTGCGCGCAAAGTTCCCGCGGGGAGACGCCGACATGCGTGCGCTGGTGGACCGCATCCACGCGGCAGGCTTCAAGGCGCAACTGTGGTGGGCTCCGCTCGCAGTGGATCCCGGAACCGAGCTCCTCCGCCGCCATCCCGACGCCGTGCTCCGGACCGCCGAGGGCGGCACCCAGAAGATCACCTGGTGGGATGCCTTCTACCTGTGCCCGGCTTACGGACCTGTACGAGAAGACGCGCGAAACTTCGTGATACGCGCTTTGAAGGACTGGGACTTCGACGGACTGAAAATTGACGGCCAGCACCTGAACGCCGCCCCGCCCTGCTACCACCCGCGGCACGGGCACCGCACTCCCGAGGAGTCCTACGAGGGAACGCCGGAGTTCTTTCGGGAAATCTACGAGGCCGCCCGCGCCGTCAAACCGGACTCGCTCATTGAGATCTGCCCCTGCGGCACGTCCTACTCGTTTTTCACCCTGCCGTATCTCAACATGGCCGTGGCCTCGGACCCGCTGAGCTCCTGGCAGATCCGGACGAAAGGCAAGACGCTGCGGGCCCTGCTCGGGGAGGGCGGCGCCTACTTCGGCGACCACGTGGAGTTGAGCGACGGAGGCACGGATTTCGCCTCCACCATGGCGGTCGGCGGCGTCATCGGCACCAACTTCGTCTGGCCGCCCGCGGGGCGCAAGCGCGTGGACCTGACGCCGGAGCGCGAGCAGTTGTTCGGCCGCTGGGTGGAGATCTACCGCCGCCTGATGCTGCCCAAGGGCGAATACCTCGGAACGCTCTACGACATCGGATTTGACCGCCCGGAGGCGCATGCCATCCGCAAAGACGGCCGCATGTATTACGCCTTCTTTGCGCCCTCCTGGAGCGGCAAGCTGACGCTGCGCGGCCTGGAACCGCGGATTTACCGGATCACGAATTACGAAACCGGAAAGGAACTGGGGACGGTTCGGGGACCGGCAGCCTCCCTCGACGCCGCCTTCGAGCATCATCTGTTGCTCGAGGCGCGCTAGCGGTCACCGCCCGGCGCCGCCGGAGTCGCCGCGGCTTGCTCCTCCGCCGCGGGGCAGCCTTCCGGCAGCCCGGATAAACGGCGCGAACCGGCTGCGTTCCACTATACTTATTGCACCGGTAAGACCTTGAGCACCTGCCAAGAGTAGTTGAACACGCCCGGCGCCTCGCCTCCGGCGACGAGCTGCGCCGTGAAGCGGCCGAACTGTTGCCCATCATTGGTGGCCACCAAGGCGAGCATGCCCACCCGGTCCGGCCCGAGAGGAGAGGCGGGCGGAAGGGCTGCGGTGACCGCCGCGGGAACCGTCAAGCTGCCCGCAGCAGCCGGAGCGACGCAATAAAACCCTCCCAAATCATGGATGGGAGCCGTGTCCGGTCCGCCCACCCGCGCCCCTGAGGCGCCCAGGACCACCACAATCGCTCCCGGTTCCGTGCCCCCGCCGGTCCACGTTACGGTAAGCGGCTGGCCCCGCTGAATGGCGGCCACCGCATCCCGGTTCGTCCATGTGAAACCGCCGGGAAACTGCGTCGAAGCCGTGAAGGACCGGACGTCTGCGCCGCCGGGCGCCGTCAGCGTGTAAGTTCCTCCGGCCAGCGTGGGGCTTCCGATGCCCCCCACGCCCCCAAAACCGGACTGGAACAGTAACACGTTGTAGATGTTGCCGGACTCTTTCGGCACGGTCCGGTTACTCGCATTGGGACCGTTGAGCACGAGCTGCGGGCCTGCATCCAAAGCTACCACCGGAAATGGGGGAGTAATCTGTTCCGGCCGGCCACGCCGCCGCCACGAATAACAGCTTCCTGAATCGAGGGACAAACCCGCGGGAAGGGACTCCATCTCAGCCGCCCGGAACCGGTAGATGGCGCCGCCCGCACTTTCCGTGGTGGTCTCCACGGTTCCCAAACCCGGCTCCGTGAACAGGGAAGACCCTTTGAGGAGGTTGAACGCCCCCACTGCGACGGTTCCTCCCGCATCGAGCAGCCGGATCTGGTCATCAGTGAGAAAAGCATGGCGGCAGATGTCCACTCCGGAGGGAGAGATGGTCAGTGTGCCCAGATTGCTCAGCCGCCCTCCGGCGCGCACGTGGACCGGTACGGCGCAGCCCTCCGGCACATTCCCGGGCAAGCGGAAGTTGATCTGGTCCAGCCCGGGCGATCCTGGCGAGCGCCCGGCGTAGTCAGGCACGATCTCGACGCCGCCGACAATGACACGCACCTGAGCCGCAGCCGTAAAATCGCCCGAGCTGCCGCCGTTGACATCGGAAGCCGGATCGGGCCCCAGGCCCGTGCCCCACAGGACGAGCGACTCGCCGCGACGTGCGGGCCGGAACTGCCAGGTCCGTCCCTGATAGTCCACGCTGCCGCTGGTCATGCGCACCAGGCTGATCCCGTTGTTGAGGTTGCTGTTGGTCGCCTGAACGGGCCCGTAGCCGGCGCTGTTGGCCGTGGCGAAACCGAAGTTTCGCGCCACCACCGTGACCCGCACGGGGGCGCTCGTGACCCCGTTGTAGATCACGCGAACGTCGTAGTCGCCCGGGGCGGTCGTGGAAGGCAGCAGAGCGGCAAGCTGTGTGGCGGAGGTATACCACAGTCGGCACTCGATCGCCGCCCCGCCTGCCGCCGGCGTAAACGTCACGCGTGACCCCGCCAGTTCCGCCGGGAAGGGCAAGCCGCTCGCCACGGTCAGAGAGGGAGGACCGAGGCCCGTTCCGAAAACCACGAACCAGCTGCCTTGTGCGATGTCCGGCAGATACGAGCTGGCGTTGACCACCCCCGTTCCGTCACTGACGATCGAGGGCTGCGCATGAAGACTTACAGGGAAAAGCATCATCAGAGTTGCAACCACGAGTGCGAATCGGAACATGCAGGCACTCCTCCTTTCTCAGCACGCAGTGCTTCAAAAACCTTCCGGCCGGATCCAGAAGCTCTCGCGCCACTGGCCGCCGGGAGGAACACTTTGTAACTCGCCGTAACGGCCCTCGTGGGCCAGGTTCAGCCCGTTCGTCACGGCGGTCATGGGCTCGAAGCAGATGAACTCACGCCCCTTGGGAGCGTAGACGACCGCCACCGTGTACTTCGGACCGTAGATCACACGGATGCTCTGCCGCGCGCCCTCCACGCGGAACGTAGCGCGCCCCTCGTGGTCCCGCACAAGGTCGCCGAAAACGTCATCGAGCACGACCTCCTTGAGGGAAACCATCTCCGGCAGGCCCGCGGGCCGCCGCTCGCCGGTCGGCAGCAGCAGGTCGGAGAGCACCCAGCGCTGGCGCGCAGCCACGTGAACCTTCCATTCCTCGCGCGGGGCATCGTAGAGGCGGAAGTACGGGTGATAACCCACGGCGACCGGCATCGGCTCGGCCGCGTGATTTTCGATCACGGTTTCGACTTCCAATGCCCCGTCCTGAAGCCGGTAGGTCATTGTGAGCGTGTGCGCGAAGGGAAACTGCGCCATCAAGTCCGGATAGCGCCAGAACTCCAGCCGGCTGGTCACTGCGGCACTGCGGGAATCCCCCTCCAGGCCCGCGACCTTCCAGTAAGGAGAGAAGGCCAGCAGCCCGTGAATCGGCTTCCGATTGGCGTCCCGGCGCAGGTTGCCCAGTTCGGGGTTGAGCACATATCTCTTGCCGTTGGCGTAAAAGGCGTCCTGATCGAGCCGGTTCGCCCAGGGGGCAAGCAACGGATTGCCGCCGAGCACCGGCTTACTCCGCCACTCGCTCAATGTCGCAAACGGCACCCAGAAGAGGTTCTTGCCGTTGATGGCGAACTCGTAAGCGTTGTTGCCGATCGAGGGGACGACGGAAACCACTGCCTTGCGCGAGGGGTCTTCGAGCCGGATCACTTCGAGCCCGTCAACGCTCGCCCGCTCCGCCCTGTATCCTTGCCCCAAGCTGCCGGCAGCCACAACCCAACTCAGCAGGAGAGCTCTCACTTTTCCCCGTACTCTTGGAGATCGAGCGCCATCTCTTCGCGGCAGCACATGCACAGTCCGGGACGGTACGCACGGATGGCGCAGGTCTCACACCAGTAACTGATCAGATAGCGCTTGCCGTTCTTGTGAACGAACATGGCCTTGGTGTGGATCGGCTCCACCAGGAAGCGCCGCGGTGCCTCGAAGTGCCCCACCACTTCGAAGTCGGCCCCTGCCAGCCTGCGGTCGTTGAGAACCGCCAGGGTCGCCTCGTCGCCCTTGAGCTCGACCAGTCCGTGGCCCTGCGTGTCGAGCACCGGAGGCCGGCCCTCGGCCTGAATGAGTCGCCCGCGCAGGGACAGCTTGCTTTGCGCAGCCGCGAGCGGCAGCAGGATCAGGACGGCAAGTACACTCCTGCGGCGCACCCCTCCATTCTACAGCCCGCCTCCGGGTCGCGCGCTAATCGCCGGAGACGCGGGGCGCGGACGCAGGCGGCGGCGATGCAGCCAGGGCGGCCACAGGGACGTGAATCTGCGGCATCGCGCCCTGTTCCAGGCTTTGCCGGATTTTTTCGTCGGCTTCGAGCTGCGCAAGGCGTTCCTTGAGCAGCTGCATGCGCAGGCGCTTTTCGAACTCCGCCAGCCGGGCGTCAATCGAGCTGCGCTTCTTTTTGGCCTCGATCATGTCCTCGCGGTACCGCTTCAGGAAGTAAGCGATCGTCTCCACGCGGATCTTGATGGAGCCGGTGGGCTTGTTCTCGTCAATGTCCTTGAAGCAGAAGTACGGCGTACCGGAATGCTCGACGATCTCCTCGACCACCGTGTAGATGGGGGCATCGTGGCCGCACTTAAAGCTGGACAGCTCCAGCGCCACCAGGTTCGGATGCCGCGCCACGTACTTGGCCGCCCAGATCTTCCGCGAGGTGTTCTCGCTGTAGGAGTTCTTCCAGACGTCGGTGATGGCCATCGGATGCGGGATTTCGCCGGCGCGCACCTCATCGCCGAACAGCCGCCAGATGATGTCGTCGTCAATCGGCAGGCAATCCTGCGTGAAGACGGGATAGCCGAGCTTCTGGAACTCCTCGAGGATTTCGTGGTTCACGCCGGGGTCGTTGTGGTAGGGGCGCCCGAGCAGCACCACGCCCAGGCGATCCTCCCGCTCCAGCTGCTCCAGCACCTCGCGCGCGGCGCCCCGAAGGGTCACGTTGACGTAGTAGTCCAGCGCCTTGTAGCCCTCCTGGACGGCACGATAGTTTTCCTCCGGCGACAGGCCCAGAATGTCTTTGAACTGCTGGTACATCTGCCGCTCGAACACTTTCGGATCATTGAGATTGACGAAAGTGTCCAGGAAGAGCACGCCCTTTTCCTCGAACAGATCACCCTCTTTGGTGAAGGCGGCTTTCACGGCTTCCGGCGTCGTGGCCACCGTCGGACACGCCCGGCTGCCCTGCGTGCAGGCCAGATCGCTCGGCAGGTCGTCAATCATCGGGAAGAAGATGATGTCGAGCGGCTTTTTGGCGTGGTGGACGTAGAGGAGGTTGTGGACGTGCGGAATGCCGAGCTTGGAGGGGAAGCAGGGATCAATCGAGCCGCGCTTGGCCCCCTCTTTATAGAGCTGTTCGCTCGTGTAATCGGAGAACACCATGTTTTCCGCCTTCACCCCCAGCGCGGCAAAGTAGGCGGTGAAGACGGGCGCCACCGAATACATATTGAGCACCCGCGGCATGCCGATGCGGAGCTGGGCGCGGCGGCTCATCAGCTCGGCGCGTTTTTTCTGCGCGGGCGTCAGGCGGATTTTCGGCAGCGGATCGGCCACCAGCGGCACGTCCGGCACGCGGAAGACGGCTTTGGCGGCGATCTCGACAAAGTTGGGATTGGCCTTCTTCACCTTGTCGAGATTGCCTTTGATGTTCCGCATTTCATTGATGTCTTCCACCGTGCCCTTTTCGCAGGTGGCGATGATCAGCCGCTGGGCGCCTTCCTCCAACGGAACTTTGCTCTTGGCGGGGCGGTAGGCGTTCTCGCTGAGCACGCCGGTTTTGACGTCAATGAACGTGCGCAGGCACTTGTTCTTACAGAAGTAGCAGCGCGTGCTTTCGTTGCGCGTGGTCTTGTACTGGATCTGCTGGACGGCGTCCAGACCGATGAAGGTCGTCTGGCGGCCGTGGTCCCAGAGCCGGCCGGCTTCGAGCGCCGCGCCGATGGCCCCCGCCTCGCCGCAGTGCTCGTGCACGATCACTTCCGGCTGCACGTCTTTGCCGCGGAAGCGGGACTCAATGAAGTCCACCTGCGCCTTGACGGCCGCCAGGTTGTATTGGGTGCCGCCTTGCAGCAGGAAGCGCCGCCCGATGGCCGACAGGTTCGGAATCTGCGACACGTACAGCCAGATGTTCTTGGGCAGCACGTTACACAGCCCGGCCATGATCTCCTCGGGCTTCCAGCCTTGCCGCTGGAAGTCCACGATGTCGGACTGCATGAAGACCGCACAACCGTAGCCGAACTGCGGGAAGGCCGTGGCGCTGAAGGCCACGTCGGCAAACTGCTCGACGGGATAGCCGAAGCCCTGCGCCGTGGACTGCAAAAAGTAGCCGTTGCCCGCCGAGCACTGGGTGTTCAACTTGAAATCCTTCACGCGGCCGTTTTTGAGGATGATGATCTTGATGTCCTGGCCGCCGACGTCGCAGATGACGTCAATGTCCTTGTAAAAGTGAAGCCCGGCCTGCGTGTGGGCCACGGTTTCGACGATGGCCGCGTCGGCGCCGATGACGTCCCGGAGGATGTCCTTGGCATAGCCGGTGGTACCGACCCCCAGCACTTTCAGCGTGGCCCCCTGGTCTTCGACCTGCTTGCGCAGTTTGGCGAAAATCTCCATCGTGTCCTCGATGGGATTGCCTTTGGAGAGCTGGTAGGCCTTGGCCAGCACGCGCCGCTCTTTGTCTTTCGACAGCAGGACCGCTTTGGTGGAAGTGGAGCCGCCGTCAATGCCGATGAAGCCCTCGACGACTTCGCCCGGCTGAAACGTCGCCGGCACAAACCGCTTGTGGCGGTACTTGGCCTTGAAGGCCTCCAGTTCTTCGGCGCTCTTGGCCAGCCCGCCCTTGCCGCCTTTTTTGGCCTTCTCCTCTTCGCGGCCGACCTCGATGTACCACTGGAGCTTTTCCCAGCCCAGATACCGGCCCACGCCCTCCTCTTCGCTCTTGCCGAATTCAACGGCGCCGATCGCAGCAAAATATTGGGCGTTTTCCGGCGTCCGGATCAGGTCCTCCGGCGGCACGCCCTCGGGGAGCGGCGTGTTGCGTTCGGCCCAGATCTTGGGGATATTGTGCTTCCAGCACTCGCGCATCCCCTTGATGTAGGTGTTGGGGCCGCCCAGCAGCAACACCACCGGCCGCAACGTGTTGCCCCGCGTGAGCACGGAGAGATTCTGCATGACGATCGCCTCGAACAGCGACGCCATCAGCTCGTCCGGCGGCACGCCCGCCTTCTGCAGGCCGTTGATGTCCGTTTCGGCGAATACGCCGCACTTGCCGGCGACCGGATGCAGCTTCAGCCCGACGTAGCCCATGTTGCAGAGCTGGTCGGGAGGAATGCGCAGTTTGGCGTTGATTTTGTCAATCACCGCCCCGGTGCCGCCGGCGCACTTGTCATTCATCGAGGGAATTTTCTTCTTGCGGCCCGTCTCGGGGTCTTCTTTGAAGATGATGATCTTGGCGTCCTGCCCGCCCAGCTCGATCACCGAGCCGCATTCCGGGTAGAGCTTCTCGACCGCGAGGGAAACGGCGTTGACTTCCTGGACGAACTTGGCGCCGATGTATTTGGCCAGACCGTTCCCGCCCGAACCGGTGATGAAGATGCGGGCCCGTTCCGGTGCAAACCCCTCGATCTCCGTGTCGAACCGCTTGAGGAACTCGAGGACCTTTTCCGGCTGCTTGGTGTCATGGCGCTGGTAGTCCTGCCAGACGATCTGGTCCGTGGCCTGATCCACCACCACCGCCTTCACCGTGGTCGAGCCGACGTCCATTCCGATATAGAAGTGTTTCTCCATGCGGTTTCCCCCCGACGGATAGAGCAGGAGCAGTCCGGCGCCTCAGCCGGCCGCCACCATGACCTTGCGCTCGGGCACCCAGTTTTCCCGTTTCATGCGCTCGGCGATGTGGAGCACGAAGTTGGCGGCCGTGCCGACGACGCCCTTGTGGTGCGGCACCTTGTACATGGGCCGCCTCATTTCCGGATGGGCGTCCACAAACGCCCTGCAGTCATCCAGCGTCAGGCCCGTTTTCGCCAGCACCTCCTGAAACTCGCGCTTGGCTTTGTTCTTGGCTTCTCCGAGGGCCATCTGCACGCGGCTGTGCGCGTTGATCTCGCCTTCGCCCGAGGTCTCGATGGGCAGGAAGATCATGTCCTTGTACAAGGAGACCACGGCGGCCTGCGCGCCGTCGGATTGCGTGGAAGGCATGCAGCCAAACGGCTTCAGCGACAGCACCATGTGGCAGAGGTCTTTGTTCGAGTAATAGATGTTCTTGGCGACTTCCAGGTGTCCTTCGCCGCCACCGGCGCGGGAGTTGTAGAAGGGGTGGCCCATCCGCTGCAGTTCGTACTGATCCACCAGCGGGTGCGCCAGCCCGCCCAGGGCCTCCACGATGCGCTGATACTCGCGCCGGAAGATGGCTTCCGCCAGCTTCAGCTTGGCCACTTTGGTCCGGTAGTCGAGTTCGATCTTGGCCCGTTTGTCCAGCCTCCACAGCGGCGGCAGCACGGCGCCCTCGTCCAGTCCCTTGAAGTCCCGGTATTTCTGAACGACCTGGTGGAGCATGTACATGATCCAGGTACCCACGGGCTCGACCAGCACCTGGGCTCCCTCCCGCTCGAGGAAACGGAACATGTTGAAATTGCCGTCGCCCTCGGTGGTCTGGGCCCAGAACTCACCGGTGATCTTGACGATGGGTTTGACGCGCAGCCGGTCCACCTCGATGGCATCGAACATGTCGCGGCAGCGCGCAAGCGCCGAGGTGTATTCGTCGCTGCGGAGCTGATTGAGGAACTTGCCCACGTACTCGGCCGTGTCCTTGAAGCCGCCCAGATAGCGGGCCAGCTTGTCGCCCACGCGCCACGGCTGCCTCTTGCGGAAGACCTCGTGCATGTACTCCATGACGCGTTCCAGCGTCTCGTCGGTCTGTCCGGCCTGCACCTCGTACGGCCGGATGGCGTAGGCGACCTCGTTGAGCACGTCGCCGCAGTTCATCGCGTTCAAGATCGCCAAGAAGAAGTCCAGGTTCATCTCCAGTCCGGCTTCCGCATCAGACTGGCTCAGGCCTCCCGACTGCTGGAACAACAGCACGCGGAAACCGTCAAAGCCGGCGTTGCGCAGCGCCAGGCGGTACTCGGCCTCGTACATGCCGAAGCGGCACGGACCGCAGGCGCCGGCGGTGAAGAACACGTAACGGTCAATGATCTCCTGCTTGGTGAGGCCCTGCTCCTCCAGCCGCTGCAAGTACTGAACGAGGTTACCGACCGTGAAATATGTCGGGTTGCACTGTCCGTTGTTGCCGAATTCCTTTCCCGTCTGGAAGGCAGCTACGTTCGGCGTGGGCAGGCATTCGGCGATATAGCCCAGCCCTTCCAAGGCGCCGTGGATCAGCTTTTCGTGCTTCCAGGTCAGCCCTCCGAACAGCAGGGTCGTATGACCCCTCTGGTCTTTGGTGAACGGCCGTTCCACGGGACGTTTGAAGTGATGGACCTCGTGTTCGGCCAGCCCCGCTTCCCGCTCCAATCGCGCGCGCTCTTCGGCGAGCCGCCGGCGAATGATTTCCTCAATGGAGGACTCGATCTGGACAAGGCCCGCCATCTGGTCAGGCTTTGGCTCCATCGGCTGCGTGCTCATCGTTCACCTCTCTGAAGGAGTCGAAATCCCAGTTCGCCCAATCAGCTTGCCGTAGGTAACCCGTTGAAATCAATGGGAAAACATCGAACGGCACATTTTTTCTTTGGAGTGGCTCCCAGACGCACCCAGCGGCGAGTCCGGGGGGAAGCAGGAGGTGGGTGATGCCAAGCTGTTCTGCAGCAAAAAATTCTGCTTTACAGAATCGCGGAACCCAGCCCCGGCACGCAAACGAACCGAAGCCCTTCGCTATGTTGCAGGGAACGGGGAGGCGGGCAGAGGCCGGCGGTCAGGAAGTGACAGCGCCGGCGCAGCTGGAGCCGCGGCCTGCCGTGCAGCCGTAGCAGTGCTGCCCGACGCAAATCCGCCGCTCGGCCAGGCAGGGTGGATCGAAATCCCGGATGTGGGCGGGGGCGCCGTAGCCGACCGGCAGATCGAGCATCTGGTTGAAATCGCAATCGTACAGAGTGCCGTCCCAACCGACCGAGAGGGTGTAGCGGCACATGACACCCGCGGCGGCCGCCGGATTATAGGCGTTCACCAGCCGTTCCATGTACCGCTCGTAGTTGCCGGTGCGAAGAAGGTATTCCAGAAACCGGCTGACCGGCATGTTGGTAATGGTGTAAAGCGAGTTGAACACCACACTGTGGCGGCGCCAGAGCTCCTGTTTGAAAACCGCCTCGATCTCCCTCTGGTCCGGAGGCAGGAAAGCCCCGACGGGATTGTAAACGAGGTTCAGTACAAGGCCGCTATCCGGCTGCCCGTAGCCGAGGGCATTCAGCAGGCGCATGGCTTCGATGGATTTGGCGAAGACGCCCTCGCCGCGCTGCGCATCCGTTTCCCGCGCCTGATAATAGGGCAGGCTTGCAATGATCTCGACGCGGTGGTGCGCCAGGAACCGAGCGAGATCGCTCTGGGAGGGCAGCAGCAGTACGGTGAGGTTGCAGCGGTCAATCACATGCCGGCCGAGGGCGCGGGCCTGCTCGACCAGCCAGCGGAAATTCGGATTCAGCTCCGGCGCCCCGCCCGTGATGTCCACGGTCGGAATGTCGGTGCGCGCCAGGGCGGCGATGCAGAGCTCGGCGATTTCACGAGGCATGATCTCGCGCCGATCCGGACCGGCATCCACGTGACAGTGCCGACAGGTCTGATTGCACAGCTTGCCGACGTTAATCTGGAGCACGCGGATTCCGGTGGCCCGGAGCGGGAACAAACCGGACTCGGTCAGGGCTTCCTCGAAGGGCTTGGCGGCCCGCGGCGGGAGCCGTTCGAGCACACGCAGCTGCTCCTGGGGGTTCGCCAGCGGGTGGCTGATCGAAACCAGGCTCACATGCTCACCCTGGCCGCGGCATTGCGCATCTGCAGGCCGTGCACCAGGGAGGCGCCGCCGCGGATGGCCGCCGCCACATGCACGGCTTCGGTCATCTGGTCCAGATTGGAACCTTTCTCCAAGCAGTCCTGCGTGTAGGCGTCAATGCAGTAAGGGCATTGAACCGCGTGCGCTACCGCCAAGGCGATCAACGACTTCTCGCGGCCCGTCAGGGCGCCATCGGCGAACACGGCGCTGTACCACTCGGAGAATTTTTTCCACAGTTCGGGGGCGCACTCACCGATTTCGGCAAAGCGCGCAAGGTCTTCCTGATGATAGTAACCGGCCATACTCAGCGGTTCAGTGTAACATTCGTCGCCGCAGCAGACCCGGTTACGGAGGCGGCTCAGCGCAGGAACGGGATATAGGCCGGGACCCGGGCCCGGTAGGCGGCGAAATCCGCAGGCATCCGGGAGGCGAGCAACCGCTCTTCGACGCGCACGCGGATTTCCGTCCCGGCGATGAAGAGGGCCAAAGCCACGAGTGCAGACTCCCACCGAGCCGCAAGCAGACCGTTGGAGATCAACATCAGCAGCAGAGAGGCGTAGATCGGGTGCCGAACCAGGCGGTAGGGGCCCTCCGTCACGAGGCGATGATCGCCGGTCACGACGGCCTGAATCCGGAAGTGCACCCCCAGGTGACGGACCGACCAGGCAAAGAGTGCAACCGCAGCCGGCGCCAGCGCGGCCGCCGTCCAATTCAACAGAGCTGATCCCGGCCCGGGCCGCCGGAAGCCCCACACGATGGCAAAGGAAAGGGTTTCCAAAGCCAGACCCCAGAGGGAGGCCTGCGAACGCGCGGTGGGTGCGCGGTTGGTCCCGGAGCGCCGTCTCCGGATCTCCGAGGCAATCCAGCCGGCCACCGCCACCAGAGCGAAAACGGCCCAGCAGGACAGAACGATCGCGCGGGCCAAGGGATAGTGCATGGCGCAAAGCCTCCAGTATAGGGCCCTTCGCCTACCCTCGAGTTTTTCCCCGGGGCTGCCGATAGGGAGGCAAGGAAGGTATGGACGCAGCTGAGGGCAGTACCAAGCCCGCAACCGAGGAGATCCGGAAGCTGCAAAAACTGGTCATGAAAGACTCCGGGGGCGCGCCTGCGACGCCGCTCGCGCCGGGGAGGCACCGCCGGGAAGCCGGGGACTCGATTTGCCGGGCGCTGCTGGATCCCCAGGCTATGCCTTTGAGCGAGGCACTCGGCCTTGTAAACCGGATGCGGCAGGAAACGGCGGACTTTGGCCTGCGGCTGCTACGGTGCGCAGCCCAGATGCGCGAAAGCGGAACGGATCCGGACCCGCGCCGCCTGCTGACCCTGCTTTCCCATGCGCAGGGCGGCGCGCGGATCGCCCATGCCCTCATTCCTTACATGCGAAGCCCCGATCCGCAGGTGCGCTCCAAGGCGGCCCTGCTCATTGCCCGTTCGGGATTGAATCCCGAGTGGGCTTTGCGCCAACTCAAAGACCCGGATCCGCGCGTCCGGGCCAACGTGGTCGAGGGTATCGGCGCCTCGCCGGAGCCGCGCCGTTTCCTGGAAGCGCTGCGCCGGGCGGCGCAGGATCCGCACCACCGCGTGGCGACCACGGCCTTGATCGTCCTGTTTCACCTGGGCGAGGAGACCGCAGCGGAGGCCCTGCGCCGGATGGCCTCGCACCCTGACCCCCGCTTCCGAGCCGCCGCCGCCTGGGCCATGGGACAGGTGGCGGACGCTCAGTTCGAACCGGTGCTTCAGACCTTGCGGCGCGATCCGCATCATGCCGTCCGCTTCTGCGCCCTGCGCACCCTGGTGCGGCGGAACGGGCGCCGCGCCAGCTAAAATCAATCCTTATGCTTCTTGCTTGGATGCTGCTGACGGCCGCGTGTGTGCACGGGGCGGATCGCGTAGAGCCGCGTCGCGAAGTGGTCATCGTGACGGGGACCTACGAACCGGTGCCCCTGGAAGAGGCGGATCGCGCCGTGCGGAGCCTGAGCGTCGAGGAGGAGTCTTTGCTTTTCGACACCCTCGCCGACCTGTTGCGCCTCGAGCCGTCCGTGGACCTGCGGCAGCGAGCGCCGGGAGCGGTGCAGGCGGATGTCTCCATCCGGGGCGGCACCTTCGGGCAGACGCTGGTGCTGCTGGACGGCTTCCGGCTCAACGACGCCCAGTCCGGGCACCACAACATGGACGTCCCGGTTCCGCTTGAGACCCTTTCGCGCATCGAGGTGCTCAAAGGCTCGGGCTCGACGTTGTACGGCTCCGACGCGGTCGGCGGCGTGGTGCAATTCATCACGCGCCGGCCGCAAGCCTCGGAATTCCGCTTGCGAGGCGCGATCGGCAACTTTGGCGTCAACCAGCAGCGCGGTTCGGTGGGGCTGGCGGCCGGCAGCTTCAGCCAGTCGTTGGCGTTCTCGCGGGATTTCTCTTCCGGCTTCCGGCCGAACCGCGACTACCGGAACCTGTCGCTTTTCTCCTCGACGCACTGGCGATCGAGGCTGGGTACGACCGCGTTGCTGCTGGCACACAACGACCGGCCGTTCGGGGCGGAACGGTTCTACGGGAATTTCAATTCCTGGGAACGCACCAAGACCTGGTTTGCGGGCCTCCGGCAGGAGCTGGGCGAACGTACGGAAGCTTCGTTCGCGTTTCGCCGCCACACAGACCTGTTTGTCCTCTACCGCGACCGGCCGCAGGTCTTCACCAACCGCCACATTGTGGAAGGGTTTCAGGGAGCCCTGCGGCGGCGGCAACCCGCGGGCCGCACGGGGCGCCTGTATTACGGCGTGGAGGCCTACCGCGACGCCATCGCGAGCACGAATCTGGGCAACCACACTCGCGCCCGCGGGGCGGCCTACGCGGCCTTTGACGTGCGGGCGCTGCGGCGTTTTTCCTTCACGCTCGGGGCGCGCGAGGAGGTGTACGGCTCCCTCACCGGAGCCTTCACGCCCTCGGTGAGCTTCGGCGCTTGGCTTTCGCCGCAGCTGAAGGTCCGGGCCGGCGCAGGGCGCGCATTCCGGCTGCCATCCTTCACCGACCTTTACTACCACGATCCGGCCAACCGGGGTTCTCCGGACCTGCGTCCGGAAAAGGCCTGGAGTTACGACGGGGGCTTGGATTGGCACCCAAGGGCCGGCCTGCGCGGGGAATTGACCGTGTTCCACCGCCGGGAAGGTGATGTGATTGACTACGTGCGCAGTTCTCCCGCCGACATCTGGCGCGCCACCAACATTCACCGGCTGCGCTTCACGGGCGTGGAGGCGGCCCTGAGCACGACTCTGGCCCGCTCCCGGCAACTGGATCTCCGCTACACGGCGCTTCGCGGAGCCCGCCAGGCGCTCGGGGAAATCCAATCGCGTTACGTCTTCAACTACCCGGTCCACTCCGGCGTCGCGTCTCTGACCGGGGCCTGGCGGGGGGTGGCGACGCGGGTCCGGCTGGGCGTTCTGCAACGCTACTCCAGGGATCCCTATGCGCTGGTGGACCTGGCCCTGGCCCGGGCGGAGGGCCGGTTGCGGCCGTTTGTTCAGCTCACCAACCTCGCGGATACGGCCTACGAAGAAATCGCCGGCGTTCCGATGCCGGGCCGCGCCGTAGTAGCCGGCATCGAATGGGTGGTTTTCGGCGGAGGCCGCTGAGCTAAACTGGGAGCAGAAACGAAGGCAGGTTTTACGGTTGACTGTTCCGCTTCTCGCCGCTGCGGCACTCGTATTGATGGCTCCGCAGGGGGCTCCGGCCGCTCAGGGCGGCGAGCTGGACGCCAGCCCGGCTCTGTTCAGCGTGCTGGCGGCGCTCAATGCCGCCGGCTACGACGCAGATCTGGATTCGCCGGCGAACCATCCGCTCCGGCGGGCCGTGCGCAACGAGCTCGCCTCCCGCAACATTCCCTCGCTGGCGGAGCTGAAACGCTTCGTTGAGGAGCACCGCCGGAGCGATCCGATGGCGGACGTGGGCCAGTACGTGTCCTTCGCCCTGGTGGTGGACGGTCCGCCCAATTTCGCATTCCGGCTGAAGCAGAACGAACTGCCGCCCGATGTCGTGGCGCTGGAGGGGCTGGCGCCTCTGATGGCGCGCTTCCACCGCGAGGCCGGAATTGACGAGCTGTGGCGGAAGGCGCAGCCGGCCTTCGACGAAGTCATCGCACGCTATCACGAACCCGTGACGCGCGCCGTCACCGAAGTCAACGCCTACCTCCGCCACGTGGGCAGCAGCCGCCTGGGCGGCCGCTTTCAGATCTACGTGGATCTGCTCGGCGCTCCGCATCAGATCCACAGCCGCAGTTACGGCAATGAGTACTTTATCGTTCTGACACCTTCGCCCGAGCCGCAGGTGGACGACGTGCGCCACGCCTACCTGCACTACGTCATTGATCCGGTCGTACTGCGGCACGCCGAGAAGCTCCAGGAGAAAAAAGCGCTGCTCGATTACGCCCTGGGCGCTCCGGCCCTGGAAGAGCACTACAAAAACGACTTCATCCTGCTGGCCACCGAGTGCCTCATCAAGGCCGTCGAGTCCCGCCTGATGCGGGCTCCCGCCTCGAGCAAGCAGGCGGCGGTGGAGCAGGCGTTGCGCGAAGGATTCATCCTGACGCCGTTTTTCGCCGAGCAGCTGGCCGCGTACGAAAAACAGGAGCAGTCGCTGCGCTTCTACTTCCCGGAAATGATCCAGGCCCTCGATCTGGCCAAGGAAGAACGGCGCCTCGACAATGTCGAGTTCGCCTCAGAGAGGCCGGCACGGAAGGCGAGGACGGCGCCGGCTGTGCGCGTGCCGCAGCCCTCGGGCCCACGCAAGAGGGCCGAAGAAGCCGAACAGCTTTACCGGGAACGACGGCTGGCCGAGGCTCGCGACGCCTTCACGCGACTGCTCCAGGAAACCGACGACCGGAGTCTCCGCGCGCAGGCCTACTACGGGCTGGCCAGGATTGCCACGCTCGAGAACGATCCGGAGACAGCCGAGCGGTTGTTTCAAAGAACGCTGGAGTTGTCGCCGGAGGCGTCCGTCCGCGCCTGGACCCACGTGTATCTGGGCCGGCTTGCCGATCTGGCCGGGGAACGCGAGCAAGCAGAGCGGCACTACCGGCAGGCGCTCGCGGTGGAGGGCGCCTCCGCGGCGGCGCGACAGGCGGCCGAACAAGGTTTACAGGGTTCCTTTCGCAAGGAGCGGAAATGAAATACTGGAAAGACCCGCTGTCAAGGCGGGTACGGAAGGGAGTTATCCGATGAAGTCTCAAGCAATGCGTCTCGTTTTGCTGGCCGCCGCCCTCGAGGCCGGTCTCTGGAGCCAGCAACCCGCGGGCACGGCCCAGGAAACGCCGGTGGCCAAACAGCCCACGGTCAAGTCCCAGGCGGAGGGGCAGGCCCTCATGGCCATGTTTCAGGCCCAGGACCCCGACAGCCGGATCAAAGCGGCACAGGAGCTGATCCAGAAATTCGCGGACACGGAGTTCAAGGCCACGGCCTTGCATTTCATCGCCGTCTCCTACCAGCAGAAGAACGATATTGACAACATGATTCTCTATGCGGAGCAGACGCTGGAGGCGGACCCGAACCATTACATGGCGATGCTGATGCTGGCCAACGCCATCGCGCAGCGGACGCGGGAATTCGACCTGGACCGAGAGGAGAAGCTGGCGCGCGTCGAAAAATACGTACGGACGGCGCAGGAGCTCATCCAGAAGGCGCCCCGTCCCAATCCGCAGATCACCGAGGAGCAATGGCAGGCGGCCAAGAGGGATCTGAACTCGCAGGCGCTCGAGACGCTGGCGCTGGCGGCTCTGGCGCGCAAAAACTACGATGACGCCATCGCCAAGTTCAAAGCCTCGATCGAGACGGCCGCCAATCAGGATCCGGCCACGTTCGTGCGCCTCGGCGCCACCTACAACAAGGTGGGCAAGTATGACGAGGCGATCGCCGTTCTCGACAAGGTGATGAACGATCCGCAGGCCCACCCGCAGATCCGCCAGGTGGCGCAGGCCGAGCGCGCCCGGGCCGTGCAAGCCAAAGGCGCAGGCGCTGCGGCGGCGCCGCCGGCGCCCGCGGAGCCGAAGCCGCAGCCCTGAGGCCGGTCGCGGTTCGACGCCCGGCGATGCCGGAGGAGCTGGCGCTTCTCGAGAGGGCGCTCGGCTACCGCTTTCGGGACCGCGGTCTGCTGCGGCAGGCCCTCACGCATCGTTCCCATGTTTTCGAGAAGGGCGGCGGTCACAACGAGCAGCTGGAGTTTCTGGGCGACGCCGTTCTGGGGTTTCTGGTCAGCGAAGCCTTGGTGCGCTTCCGCCCCGAACTGCCGGAAGGACGGCTCTCGAAACTCCGCGCCCGGCTGGTGAGTGCCGCCCATCTCTACGAGGTGGCCTGCCGGCTCGAGCTGGGTAAGTATCTGCTGCTCGGGCGCGGTGAGGAACGCACCGGCGGCCGCAGCAAGAAGGCCCTTCTGGCGGATGCGCTGGAAGCGGTCATCGCGGCGCTGTATCTGGATGGAGGCATCGAAGCGGCCCGGCGCTTCGTTGCCGAACACATCGCGGCCCGGCTGCCCGAGGCGGAACCGGTCCCCGATTACAAGGGCGCGCTACAGGAGCTGGCCCAAGCCCGCGGGTTGCCGGTCCCGAAGTACGTCACCGTAGCGGAACGCGGGCCGGCACACGCCCGTTGGTTCACCGTGGAGGCCCGCATCGGCCAGCAGTGGGCGGCCCGGGCCGAAGCGCCCTCCAAGAAAAGCGCCGGTCAGCTGGCCGCGCGGCAGTTGCTCGAACAATTGCAGCGCGCCGGTGAGCCGGCGGGATAAGAGGGCCGCCTCAGTGGGGGCGAGCCGAGTCGTAAACGTGGGCGATGTTCGGATAGCCGTTCATCGCCAGCCGGCATGAGGGGCCGGGCCCGTGAAACCGCGGCGCATGAAAGGTGAAGGGAGGCACGTAGACCACGTCGCCTTCCTCCGCAATGATGACGCCCACGTTCTCGATGGGGTAGCGGATCTGCCCGGCCATCACCAGCCAGAACTCGGCGCATTCGGGATGGTAGTGCCCCCGGTTGTTGGGGTCTAACGGCGGCAAGAGCTTTTCGTAGCCGTAGATGATGTTGGCCACGGCCCGGTCGTCGTGCACGGCGCGATGGACGAAGTTGCGGCCCTTGTACTCGGGCCGTTCTGCAAGCTCGTAGAGGTTGAGGTGCGGCTGATTGCCCCGGTCGTAGGGCCCCGGCTTGCGGTTGAGCACGACCGGCAGCCACGTGAAGCCGGGCAGTTGCGGCGGCTCTACGTCGCGCGGGTAAAACGTCTTGGCCTTGGCGATGCCCACTTGGAAGTAGAGCGAAGGCCGCTCGCCCACCGTCTCCAAAGAGTAAATGGTCTGCATCGGCACCTGAACAATGGAGCCTTTGCGCGCCGCCACGGCGGACTGTCCTTCGATGTCGAAGCGGACTTCGCCGTCCATGACGATCCACCAGGTCCGCGTGTCGGGATGAAAGCGGCGCGAAACCGTGGCGCCGGGGGCGGCGTAGACGTACTCGGCGTGCAGATGGTCGTCGTCCACGATCACTTCGCGCCAGTTCTTCTCTCCGGCGTGGCGCGCTTTGAGCTCCGCAAGCCGGGTGTGCGGCCTGTGGGGCGCCGTGTACGGAACCGGTTGGATCGGTTTCGGCGCCCAGGAGGGTTCCTCAGTGCGAGCGGGGCCTTGCGCTCTCAAAAAGGCCGGCCAAACCCAGGCCGCCGTGAACACCAACAAGGCCATTCGCATGCCAGCACCTCCTCGTCCGTGCGATGGGACTTCAGGATTCTAGCACGGCGGGAGGTTACTTCAGCAGCTCGAGGATGGCCTGAAGTTCGCGCCGGAGCTCGTCGAGCAAAGCGGGCGAGGCGCCGAACAACGCCGACTGCGCCTGAGGGAGCGCTTGCTTGCGGACGCGGGCTTTCGTGCGGCTCTCCAGCCGCCGGCGCGCGCCTTCGATGGTGTAGCGTTCCTGATAGAGCAGCCGCTTGACCTCGAGCAGCAGCTCGATATCCTTGCGGCGGTAGAGGCGGTGGCCTTTGCCCGACTTCTTCGGCGCCAGCGAAGGAAACTCGGTCTCCCAATAGCGCAGCACGGAAGCGGGGACGCCCACAATGCGGCTGACTTCGCCAATGCGGAAGTACAGCTTGTCCGGAATTTGGGGAAGATCGTCGCCGAGCGCCAACTGGCCCATCCCGCTTCGCACAGACATTCGTCATGGTACGGGAATCCGGCACGCCCGTCAACCCGGGACGCGTCGCGCGCCTGTGGCGCAGGCCTGGGACCGCGCAAATCCTCAGGCCGTCAGCAGCGGCAGTTCCACCTTGAGCACGGGATCCTCGATGGAGCCATGAATCCGGAAGCCCAGCTTCTCGCAGATCCGCAGCATATTGACGTTATCGGGCAGCACATCGCCCACGACCCGTTCCAGCTGCTCGTCCCGCGCGATCTGAATCAGGCGCCGCGTCAGTTCGATACCTAAGCCGCGGCCCTGGTATTCATCCGTGACGAGCACTGCGAATTCCGCCTCCGGGGCGCCGTGCAGCTTGCGGAGCCGCCCGACGCCCAGGATGCGCCGCTCGCCGGTCGCCGGATCACGGTGTTCCGCCACCAAGGCCATCTCGCGCGCGTAGTCAATGAAGCAGATGCGGACCAGCCGCTCGTGAGCCACGCGCTGGCTGAGCTTCAGCATATGGAGGTAGCGCAGGTAGACCGTGCGGTCAGAGAGCGTTTGGTGGAACTTGACCATGAGCGGCTCATCCTCGGCGCGGATGGGACGGATCACGACCGGGGTACCGTCTTTGAGCGTCCAGTCGGACACGTACCGGACCGGGTAGGGACGGATGGCGGGTCTGGGAAGTTCCTCCTCCCGCGCGGCCGGATCGTGCAGCACGACACGGGCATCGAGTGCCACCAGGCCGTCGGGGGAGGCCAGCAGCGGGTTGATGTCTATTTCCTTTACCCAGGGCTGCTCGACCACGAGCCGGCTGAAGCAGACCAGAAGCTGCTCCAGGGCGGCCAGATCCACCGCCTTGCGGCCGCGCACCCCTTTGAGGGCCTCGTAAATCCGGGTCTGTTCCATCATGCGCCGGGCCAGCGTCGTGGTGAGCGGCGGAAGCGCGAGGCCGCGGTCGCGAAAGACTTCGACGAGCTGGCCGCCCAGACCGAACAGGAGGACGGGGCCGAACTGCGGGTCAATCGAGGAGCCGATGATCAGTTCGTACCCGTCCAGCCGCACCATGGGCTGGACCGTGACGCCGAGGAAGTGGCCCTCGCCCGCTTTGTCGCGCACCGAAGCTTCGATGGCGCGAAAGGCCGCACGCACGGCGGCTTCATCGTGGAGGTTGAGGTGAACGCCGCCGACATCGGTCTTATGGGTGATGGTCTCGGAATGGAGCTTGAGCACGACGGGGTAGCCGATGCTCTCGGCGGCCTCGACCGCCTCGTCTTCGCCGCCCGCCAGGCGCGTAGCGACCGTGGGAATACGGTAGAGCCGCAGCAGCTGTTTGGATTCGTACTCGGTGAGCAGGGTTCGCCCGGAGGCGCGAACGCGCTCGAGGATCTGCGCCGCCTCAGTAAGCGCCCCGGCCCCCTCCTCGAGCGCCGCGCTGAAGACCGGCGTTTCGTAAATGCTCTGGAGGTTGTAAGTGTATCGCCACATGTAGTGAAACATGCGCGCAGCGGTGTCGGGATACGGAAACGTCGGGATGTTCGCCGCATTCAGGATCCGTTCCCCCGCGGCCACCTCGGGACCGCCCATCCAGCTGGCGAGCACGGGCTTGTCGTCGAGGCGGGCATAGGGTTTGAGCTGCTCGGCCGTCTGGGTCGGATCGGTCATCGCCTGCGGAGTCAGCACGACCAGCAGCCCGTCGCTTGAAGGATCTTTGGCGGCAATCTCGAGCGCTTTCGCGTAGCGTTCCGGTCCGGCGTCGCCCAGGATGTCAATCGGATTGCCGCGGCTCCAGTGCCGCGGCAGGATCTGGTTGAGGGCTTCGATCGTTTCCGAAGACAAGTCGGCGAGTTCGCCTCCGCTGGTGATCAAGGCGTCGGTAGCGAGCACGGCGGGCCCGCCGGCGTTGGTGATGATGGTCAGCCGCGGCCCCTTCGGGCGCGGCTGCTTGGCAAGCACCTCCGCCATGTAGAACAGCTCGGAGATGTTAGAGACACGGAGGACGCCGCTGCGGCGGAAGGCGGCATCCAGCACGTCGTCACTGCCCGTCAGTGCACCGGTGTGGGAGGCTGCCGCCTTGCCGCCGGCCGAGGTACGCCCCGCCTTGATGACGATGATGGGCTTGTGCAGGGCCACCTCGCGGGCGGCCGAAAGAAACGAGCGGGCGTCTCCCACCGACTCCATGTAAAGCAGGATGCTGCGCGTGCGCGGGTCATCGCCGAGATAATCAATCAAGTCTCCCCAGCCCACGTCCGCCATCGAGCCGATGGAGATAAACGCACTGAAGCCCACCAGTTCCTGAAAGCTCCAGTCCAGCACCGCCGTGCAGAGCGCACCGCTCTGGCTGATAAAACCCACGGTGCCGGAGCGCGCAATGCCCTTGGCGAAGGTGGCGTTTAAGCCCGTCGGCGGGCACATCACCCCCAGGCAGTTGGGGCCGATGATCCGCATGGGGCCTTTGCGGGCCTCCTCGATGAGCTGCCGTTCCAGCTCCGCACCCTCCGGCCCAAGTTCTTTAAAGCCGGCGGAGATCACGACCGCGCCTTTGACTCCGGCTTCCACGCACTCGCGGATGATGCCCGGTACGGTCGGTGCGGGCGTGACGACCACGGCCAGATCCACCGGCTCGGGAACCGCTCCGATGCGCGGATAGGCCTTGATCCCCAGCACGCTGGTGCGCCGCGGGTTGACCGGAAAGACGGTTCCTCCAAAAGGCGTCGAGATGAGGTTCCAGAGCACCGTGCGCCCCACGCTGCCCGGCGTCTCGGTGGCTCCGATCACCGCCACGCTTTCCGGAGAGAAGAAAACATCAAGAGGCGTACGGCGGTCGTGGAGGATCCCGGCTTCCGAACCAGGTCGTTTCAGCTTTTTCACGTTTCCTCCCCGGCAGGCTCCATTCGGATTATTCTCCCCTGTATCGCTGAACGCTAGCACGCTGCGTGCCACGCGGAAGCGCCGTAGAAACCGCCTCCATCAACAACAGGTGGGCGAAATGACGCTCCCCCACGCCTGCCCCGCCGCGCGTCTGTGGGGCAACGTGCGCGGACGGCTTCGGTTTGGCCAACTACATTACAGCGCGGGGCGCGGCTTTTCCAAGCAAAGGCGCACGAGGTCGGCAATGCGGGCCGTGCCCGCGCACAGGACGGTGTCGGCGCCGCCCCAGTAAATCTTCACGGTACCGTCCGGTTCGGGCACCGCACCGCAACTGAAGACCACGTTGGGGACGTAGCCGGTACGTTCCCAGGGGTCCTCCGGCTCCAGGATCCACTCGTCTGCCACTCCCAGCACCCGCGAGGGGTCCTCGCGCGCATGGAGCGCCACACCCAGGCGGTACACCGCCCCGGCCATGGTTTGAAACACCCCGTGATAAATGTGCAGCCAGCCCTGATCGGTGAGAAAGGGAGGCGCTCCCGGACCGACTTTCATCTCGTCCCAGTGATAAGGCGCCGGGCGGATAACCACTCTGGAATCACCCCAGTGAATCAGGTCGCGGGAGTAAGAGATCCAGATGGACCACGGCAGGATGCCGCTGTGGGGCCGGTCCAGCCGCGCGTAGCGGCCGCCGAAAGTCTCCGGAAACAGCACGACGTTGCGGCAGTCAGCCTGGGTGATCAGTGCAAGACGGCGCACCGAACGAAAGTCCTCCGTGGCCGCCAGGCCGATGCGCACACCATAGCGGGAATAGGCGCTGTAAGTGATGTAGTACGTCTCGCCGATGCGCGTAATGCGGGGATCCTCGACCCCGCATTCTTCGTAGTCGCGAAACGGAGGTGTTTCGGCGGGCGTGAGAAATGGTTCGCGCCGCACTTGAAAGCGGAAGCCATCGTCGCTTTCCGCCAGCCCGAGAATCGAACGGCCGTTGCGCAAGTGGGAGCGGAAGACCATCACGTAGCGGCCGGAGGCCCGCACGACCCCCGCGTTGTGAACCGTGCTCACCGGATAGGGAACCGCGTCGGGCGTCAGGATGGGATTGCCGGGGTAACGAACGATGGGACTATCTTTCATCGCGTGGCTCGAGGATCTCGTCCCAGGCATGTCCTCCGATGGGTCTCCGGGCAAAGCCGCGGCGATCCGCAGGGTGCGATTTCATGGCTGCCCGAGAATTTTTCGGTATACGCGCAGGTAATCTTCCACCATGCGCTCGCTCGAGAAGCGCTCTTCGGCCTCCCGGCGGCAGCGCCTGCGGTCGAGGGAAGGAATCCGCTTGACGGCCTCTACGGCCTCTTCCACTCCGGAGACGAGAAAACCCGTCTCTCCGTCCCGCAGGAGCTCCGGCATGGACCCGCGCGGGAAGGCGATCACCGGCGTGCCGCACGCCATGGCCTCTACCACCGACAGGCCGAAAGGTTCCGCGAACCGTACGGGATGGAGAAGCGCCAGAGCGCCTCCGAGCAGCCGGTCCCGCAGTTGCGGGCCGGCGCTCCCCAGGTACTGGATCCGGTCGCCGTCCACGTGCGGCGCTACCTCCCGCTCCCAGTACCGTCGGTCCTGGATGATGCCCGCCATCAGCAGCCGCTTGCCGGCGCGTCGCGCAATCTCGATGGCTTCCGCAGTGCCCTTGTCCGGGTGGATGCGCCCGAAAAAGAGCAGATAATCTTCCGGCTGCTCGCGGAAGGTGAACATGCTCAGATCAATCCCGTGATACACGGTGGCGATGTATGTGAGATCCGGAGCGCGGTCGGCGTCGCTGATGGAGACATAGAACACGCGGCCATCATATTTCCGGTAAACCGGAAGAATCTTGGGGGAGGAGAAACCGTGAATCGTGGTCACCACGGGTGTAGAAACCAGTGCAGAGTAAGTCAGTGGCAGAAAATCAAAGTGGTTGTGGATAAGGTCGAATTCGTGCGCCCGTTCGAAGACCTCGGAGATGTGCAGGCATTCCCATACCTTGGCATCCAGCTCCGGATCCTCCTCGTAGCCCCGCGGGCAGACGGCCGCCAGGCGGGCCGAAGTGACCGAGTCCGCCGTGGCGAACAGGGTGACGTCCACGCCGCGGCGAACCAGGCCTTCGGTCAGCAGCGAAACGACCTGCTCCCAGGGACCATAATGCCTCGGGGGCGTGCGCCACGCGATGGGCGCCAGCATGGCCAGTTTCACTCGGAGCCGTCTCCCGCCGGCGACTCCAGCACGAACCGGAGCAGGTCCTTCAGGCTGGCCGTGGCCAGGGCGATCGAGGAGTCCGCAGCGCCGTAGTAAAGCCGCACCTCCTCGTCCTCAACCACCCAGCCGCAGGGGAAAACCACGCCAGGCACGTCGCCCTCGAGTTCGTAGACTTCCCGCGGGCCGAAGACCCACTGGCTGGAACGCCGCAGCACGCGCGTCGGGTCGTTGCGGTCCAGCAGGGCAAGGCCGAGACGGTACAGGCAGCCTGCGGCGGTGGTCCGCACGCCGTGGTAGAGGATGAGCCATCCCTCGGGCGTCTCCAGCGGCGGCGGCGAGAGCCCGATTTTACGAGCGTCCCACCAGCCGCCCCGGCGAGCCGGCAGGAGCACCCGGTGGTCGCCCCAGTGTTTCAGATCAGGCGAGAAAGAGATCCAGATGTGCGCGCCGGTCGTGGCCAGGGTCGCCACGGGCCGGTGCAGCATGGCCCAGCGGTCGTTGAAGCGCACCGGAAACAGGGCCGCGTCCTTGTCCTCGGGCGGCATCACCGGCCCGAGGCGGTGGAATGTCTTGAAGTCCTCCGTGTAGGCCAGCGATACCAGCGGACCGGCATCGGAGAAGGCCGTGTACGTAATGGCCCAGCACTGGCGCTCCTCCAGCCAGGTCAGGCGCGGATCCTCGATGCCGTACATCTCCTCCGGGTGGGTTTCCGGGGAGGCCGGAAAGGTCGGTTCGCGATCAATCACCCAGCCGCCGAAGCCGTCCCGGCTGCGCGCCACCGTCAGGTGCGAAAAGCCTTTGCGGTCTTCGGCCCGGACCAGCAGCAAGGTCTCTCCGTCAACCTTGGCCGCGCCGGCATTGAAGACGGAGTTCACCGGATACGGCCATTGGTTGGCCGTCAGGATGGGATTCCGGTCGTAACGTTGAAACAGTTCGCTGAATTTGTAGTCGGCCATCAGAACTCTGGAGCAAACTCAGGTTTCCTGCCGGTCGCCTTGGCGCACCGGGCTTCCTCGTAGGCCTGGTTGTACTGGCGAGCGACAACCTCCCAGGAAACCACCTCATCCAAATACTGGCGCAGATTCTCGCCCAGTCTGAGGCGCAGCCGTTCATCGCACGCCAGGCGGATGACCTTCTCCCGGAGCATCGCCTTGGTGGTGAACAACAACCCTCCCCGGCTTTCCAGGGCCTGCGCCGTCAGCCCTTCCATGGGCGCCGTGGTGATAAAGGGTTTGTTCAGGGCGATAATGCGGGCGAGGGTTCCGGACTGGGTCTCGTCCACCGTGGGCAGGACAATGAAATCGCAGACCGCCATCACTTTGTAATACATCTCGCCGCGCGGGATGAACTCGTAATAGTGGGCCAGCCCCTTGACCTCCAGAAGTTGCAACTCCTCTTTGTATTTGCGGTAATCGCGTAGGTGGTTGGGATCGCGAGGCGCTCCGGCGGCCAGCAGGTCCCAGTCCTGTCCCGTTCGGGCTTTGATTTCCGCCGCGATCTCCTCCCACATCGAAGTCAGAATGTCCCACCGTTTGTTGGCCTGAATCCAGCCCACCAGCCCGACCAGGTGCGGGCCGATGTACGGCAGCCGGTTGAGTCCGATCTCCTCCCGCAGGCGGGGGACTTCGTCAATGCCCCAGCGCCGGTCGGGCCGGGCGCCGTGGGGGACCACCATGATGTTCCGCGGGGTGGGCCACCCGCGCGTCGAAAAGGTCCAGTCCAGCCGCCATCTCTGGTAGTGGCACTTGAAGAGCACCACATCGGCGCGCGCGCACAACTGGTGGATGAAGTTGGCCTCGAAATCGGTAAGACGGCCGTGCACCGTGTGCGGTTCCACCACGAGCGGATAGTCGCTCAACGCATCGAGAAGTTCGAGAAAGCCGAGATTGCCGTCTCCGACGCCTCGCTCATCCACATACTCGTAAAGGCCGTACTCGTGCTCGACGTGGACGGCGTGAGGCTCCAGGCGCCTGACCTTGTCGGCGACGGGCTTCCACCAGTCGCGGCGCGAAAGGTCCATGAGGGGAAATACGCCGTCGCCGGCGCCGTCGGTGTGGCTGATGACGAGGACTTCCCGTCCGGGGTTGGCCCGCTGGATGAACTCGCGTGCCTCTTCGCAAAAGGTGCCGATCCCGCACAACCGCGGCGGGTAGCTGGAGATCATCACGATGGGCGCCGCCATAGTCAGGCCGCCGCGGCCGCCACAGGAGGCTTGGCGGCGTCAATGACGCCGGCGGCCATGGTCATCTCCAGAAGCGCCAGCAGGAAGGACAGCGTGGATTCGGCGCCTTCATTCTGGTTGACGCGGTCCGGATGGAGGCCGTCCCGGCAGCCCCCTGTGGCGGCATCATAAAGCGGGAGCCCGAGGTCATTGCGACCGAGGAACCACTCGAAGGCTCGCTGCGCCTCCTTCTGCCAGCAGGCATCGCCCGTCAGGCGCCACGCCTCCAGGCAGGCAGAGACCATCGCATGCGCGTCCACCGGCTGCTGATCGAACCGCGCGCGTTCTCCGTTGCGCCGGTAAAAGCCGTTGGAGCCGATGGGAACGAAGTGATCGCCGCCGGCGCGCTGTACTTCCGCCAGCCAGGCCAGCGCCTCCAGCGCCGCCTCTTCCATTTCCGGGCGCCCCATGCCCCGGCCGGCCAGCATCAGGGCGTGGGGCAGGGTGGCGTTGTCGTAGGCGACGATATCTTCGAACCACCGCCAGTCCGGGGTCCGCGTGCGGCGGTAAAGATCCATAAGGCGCTCCGCCAGAACTTCACGAGCGTTTTGCGCGGCCCGGTCTCCGGAAAACAGCCGCAGGTATTCATCAATGCCGATCAAGGTAAAGGCCCAAGCCCGCGGGCTGGTGAATTCGAACGTGGCGGGAAGCGCCTGGTCAAATAACCGCGCGGCCAAACCGCGCAGGCCGGCGTGGCGGGATCGCCCCAGAACCGTCCCGAGCGCCCACAGTGCGCGGCCGTGCGCATCCTCCGAGCCCACTTCCTCCAGCCACTGGCGGTTGTAGGCAAAGAAATTCCGGAAGCGGCCCGCCGCCGGGTTGAAGGCGTGCCAGAGGAATCCGAGATACCGGGACGCCAGCTCGAACCGCTCGCCCACTTGTTCGAGCAATACCGAAAGAACCAGCGCCCGCGCGTTGTCGTCCGTAGTGTAGCCCTCGTTGTAGTTCGGCACCGTGAAAATGGCGTGCTGCAGCACTCCGGTATCATCGGTCAGGGTGCGCAGATGATCCAGCTTCAGCGGCGGAAGATCCAAAGGACGCTGTTGCAGAGTCACCGCCGCAAAAGCGGGCCGGGGGTGCGTGGCGCGCAGTTCCCGAGCCCGTTCGAAGGCCTCGACGTACTGGCGGGCCACACGCGGCCAGATCATTTCCCTTCCCAGCAGCCAGGCGCGCTTGCGCATGGCGTGGCGCTCGCCGTCGCATTCCAGCAGCTCGAGGACGCGGCGAGCGATCGCCTCCGGGTCGCGGAACGGGACCAGCACGCCGCGGCCGTCCTCCAAAAGCTCCTCGGCGTACCAGTAAGGCGTCGAGACGACGGCCTTGCCCATGCCTACGGTGTAGGCCAGGGTGCCGGAGACGATCTGCGCCGGGTTCAAGTACGGCGTGATGTAGAGGTCGGCTGCTCCGATGAACTCGGTCAACTCCTCCAGGCTGACGAAGCGGTTGTGAAAAATCACGTGCTCATCCACCTTGCGGGACCGGGCCAGCCGTTCCAACATCAACCGGTAGGACTCGCCTTCGCGCAGGGCCACGTGCGGATGGGTCGCCCCGAGCACGACGTAGACCACGTTCGGAAACTTTTCCAGGATGGCGGGCAATGCCTCGATGACATACTCGATGCCCTTGTTGGGTGACAGCAGCCCGAACGTGAGCAGGACGATTTTGCCCTGGACGCCGAACTGGTCTTTGTAAAAGTTGGGATCCACGAAGGGAACTTCCGGGATCCCGTGATGGATGAAGACGATCTTCTCGGCAGGCGCGCCGTAAATCTCCTGGAGAAACTGCGCTCCCCGCCGACTCATGACCACCAGCAGGTCGGAAAGCTGGATCAGCTCCAGCATCACCCTGCGCTGGTGCGGGTCCGGCTCCTTGAGGATCGTGTGCAGGGTGGTCACCACCGGCATGCGGAGCTCACGCAGCAGGGCCAGGATGTGGCTGCCGGCCGGGCCGCCGAAGATGCCGTACTCATGCTGGAGGCAGACGACCTCGATATTGTTCATGTTGAGGAAGTCGGCCGCCCGCTGGTAACTGGTGATATCGTTCTGGGCCAGTTCGAAGCGCACGCGCTCCGGGTAGGCATAACCGTCCGGCCGGTCGTTGACCGGCAGCGCCAGACAAGTCAGATCCGGGTACTGTGCCGCGATGGACTCGCACAGATCCGTGGTAAAGGTGGCGATGCCGCATTGGCGAGGCAAGTAGTTGCCAATCACCGCCACACGACTCAACGACGAGCCGAACGTATTCATGACGGGTCCTTTCTGGCGGGCCTCATTCCAGAGGCGCCACGCGAAGTTCCCACCCCGCCGGTTCACGGAGGGAGTGCTCGCGGAACCACGTGACACGGTCCGCCGGAATTGCGATCAGGGTTTGCGCGTCTTCTTCCGGTTCCGGCCGTAGGCGGAACTGCAGGCCCTCCCGTCCGGCGCCGATCGCCGCGGCGACAGCCTCCGGTACGTAGCCGATGATCAGCGCCGCCCCGTTCGGAAGCTTGTGAATCTCGTAGCTATGGTAACTCCGTTTGCGAAACAACGGCGCGTTGACGTGGCCGGGCGCATACGTAAAGCCGTAGACGCCGCACGGCGCCCGGTCGAGGCCGGTGCCTTCGTCGGCGACAGAAATGAGTTCCACCCCATGGGTTTCCCGCAAACGGGCGCGCGCCTCCTCGGCGGGATCCGGCGGCGGCGCCGGCGCGGCGGGTGCGGGCGGCCGCCGGCGAAACCATCCGATCAATCCGACCACCAGCAACGGCGGAATCCCGGCAGCTCCTGACTGCAAACTCCACTCCGCAACAAGATGATCGAACATATGCATAGCGGCGGCCCGCGGGAAGGCGATAACACACCCCGGGACCGGAGAGCGATTTTCTAGCGGGGTCGGGCAGCCAGATAAAATGACTGCCGCCATTCGTTATTATAGAAAGCTGGAGAAGCCACCTTCAATCAATCACTGGAGCGGCTGCAGAAACGGCCGGCCGCGGGCCACTCGAACCTGGTAACGCGGCGAGCTGTGCGGGCATCCATACGTATGGGCGTGTAGCGGCGCCCACCCGCTCTTTCCCGACGATCCGCCTCGAGCCGGTTCATGAAGCGTGGCAGTGCGCCGGGTTGTGTGTCGCCGGGCCACAAGCAGCCCGGAGAACGACGATGGCAAAGAACGAATTTGGCAAATACCGAGCAGCTCTGGAAGCCAAGCTGGCCGAAGTCGAGCGCGAGCTGGGTCTGGCGCTCCGCAATCGGGAAAACGTGTCAGTGCAGAAGGCTCCCGACGACGTGGATCTGGCGCAGCTGACTGCGGAACGGGAACTGGCCATCACCAACCTTGACCGCCTCACGTCGCTGAAGCGGCAGATCCGGGCCGCGCTGGCGCGCATCGAAGAGGGCACCTACGGTGTGTGCCTGGAGTGCGACGAACCCATCTCGCCCAACCGGCTGAACGCGGTCCCGTGGACCGCGCTTTGCGTACGCTGCCAGGAGGCCGCTGACTCGCGGCGTGCGGGCGAACCCGAGCCCATTGATCTGCTCATCGAACAAGACCAGCCCTGACCGGCCTACTTTCCGCGCAGCTCTTGTTGTAACTCGCTCAGCAGGTTCAGTGCGTCCAGCGGCCGCAGCTCATCGAGTTTGAGGTTGCGAATCCGCTCGGCGATTTCGTGGTTGACCGGTTCAAACAAGCGGATCTGTACAGGGCGGCTCTCGGGCCGGGGCGAGAGTTCCGCGGTGACCTGGTGCTCGGTTTTTTCGTGCAGCGCCAGGATCCGGCGGGCGCGCTCGATCACCGCCGCAGGCAGGCCGGCCAGCCTGGCCACCTCGATGCCGTAGCTGCGGTCCGCACTTCCGGGTTCCACACGCCGCAAAAAGATAATCTGGTCGCCCGATTCCTTGACACTGACACGCAGGTTGTGTACGCCCTCCAGCTCTCCGGCCAGCTCGGTGAGCTCATGGTAATGCGTCGCGAAGAGAGTTTTGGCGCGAACCTTTTCGTGAATGTATTCGACCACCGCCCAGGCCAGCGCCAGACCGTCGTAGGTCGCGGTGCCCCGCCCGATCTCGTCGAGCACGATGAGACTGTCCGGACCCGCGGTGTTGAGAATGGCCGCGGTTTCCATCATCTCGACCATGAAGGTGGAGCGCCCGCGCGCCAGGTTGTCCGACGCCCCGACGCGCGTGAAAACCCGGTCAATCAAGGGCAGCATCGCGCTTTCGGCCGGAACGAAGGAACCCATCTGAGCGAGGATGGCAATGAGCGCCGCTTGGCGCAAGTAAGTGGATTTCCCACCCATGTTGGGGCCCGTAATCACGGCGATGCGAGCGGTATCCCGGTTGAGATACAGGTCGTTGGGGACAAAACGGGCGGCCTCCCGTTCGGCGAGCTTTTCCACCATCGGGTGGCGCCCGCCGACGATCCGCATCTCTCCGGTTTGCGAAAAGGTGGGCCGGACGTAGCGGTTCTCGACGGCGACTTGGGCCAGTGCCGCAGTCAGATCGAGTTCGGCCACGGCCTGAGCCGTGTGCCGGATCCGCGCCGCCTGGGCGGCGGTGAACTCCCGCAGGGCGGTGAACAGCTCGCGCTCCAGCTCCAGGATCCGCTCTTCGGCTGCCAGGATCTTGCCTTCCAGCTCTTTGAGTTCCGGAGTCGTGAACCGCTCGGCGCCGACCAGAGTCTGTTTGCGCTCGTAGGCCGAAGGAACCAGGTGCAGGTTGGCTTTGGAGACCTCGATGTAGTAGCCGAAGACGTTGTTGAAGCGGACCTTGAGGGACTGGATGCCGGTGCGGCTGCGCTCCCGGGCCTCGAGGGCGGCGATGTACTGGCGGCTGTGGCGGCTGATGTCGCGCAGTTCGTCGAGCTCGCGGTGATAGCCGTCGCGGATGACGCCGCCGCTGCCCGGGTGCACGGGCGCCTCCTCGGCAATGGCCGCCAGGATGCGGTCGCGCACTTCATCCACGGCGTCCAGACGCCCGGCCATCTCCGAGATCTGCCGGCCGGCTCCGTGCTCCGCCGCCAGGCGCTTCAGCTCCGGGATTTGCGCCAGCGAGCGGCCCAGCGCCAGCAGGTCGCGCGGCCCTGCGGTCCCCACCGTGATCTTGGCGAGCAACCGCTCCAGATCCTGGATCCGCTCCAGCACCTTGCGCACTTCCGTGCGCAGCACGGTGCCTTTCACCATCTCCTCGACGGCGTTCAGGCGGGCCTCGATCTCGTCGCGGTCGAGGGAGGGATGGAGCAGGCGGCGGCGCAGCAGGCGCCCTCCCATTCCCGTCAGAGTCTGATCCAGGACGCCCACGAGGGTGGCTTCCCTGGCCGCGGCAAGATCGGCGGAAAACAACGGCTCCAGCAACTCCAGGTTCCGCACCGTGACCGCGTCCAGAATCATCGTTCCGCGGCGTTCCTGATATGCCGGCAGATCCAAATGCTGCAGCGCCGCCTTCTGCGTCTCTCGGAGATAGTGGAGGATTGCGCCGGCCGCCGCCACCGCCAGGGGATGGCCGGCAAGACCGCAACCGTCCAGGCTCAGCAGGCGGAAATACTCGCGTAGCGTGCGGTCGGCGTAATCCAGGCTGAAGACCCAGGGGTCGAGCTCCGTACGAAGAGCCCCGGAAGGGAGCGCGAGCACGCCTTCGCCGGCCGCCACCAGAACCTCGCGCGCGGCCAGTTGCTCCAGAGCGGCTTCCAGCTCGGCCGCCTCCAGCTCGGTGGCGCGAAACTCACCGGTGGAGACGTCGGCGTAAGCCAGGCCGCGGCGACTGCCCTTGCCCGCCACGGCTGCCAGGTAGTTGTTCTCCCGCGGGCGCAGCACGGCGGTCTCTGTGGCAGTGCCCGGTGTGACGATCCGGGTGATCTCGCGCCGGACCAGTTTCTTGGCGAAGCGCGGATCTTCCATCTGCTCGCAGATGGCCACACGGTAGCCCCGCTGCAGGAGCCGGGCGATGTAGTTCTCGGCGGAATGGTAAGGGACGCCGCACATGGGGACCGGCTGCCCCTTCTCGCGATTGCGCGAGGTCAGGGTGATTTCCAGTTCGCGGGCGGCAATGACGGCATCCTCGTAAAACAGCTCGTAAAAATCCCCGAGCCGGAACATTAACAAGGCGTTCGGCGCCTGCTGCTTGATGGCATGATACTGCCGCATCAGCGGCGTCGAAGGAGCCTCGTTCATGCGTAGATGCCGCGCAGCTTGATGGCGAAGGCCACCCGGTCAATGGCCAGCATATAGGCGGCGATGCGGTTATTCACCCTGTGCTTGTCCGCGTAGCCGACCACGTGGTGAAAGCTGGAGACCATGAGTTCTTCCAGACGGCTGTTGACCATCTCCTCGTTCCAGAAATAGCCTTGGCGGTCCTGAACCCATTCAAAGTAGGACACCGTGACGCCGCCGGAGTTCGCCAGGATGTCCGGGATCACAAAGACGTTGTTGTCGGCCAGGATCAGGTCGGCGGGGGGCGTGGTGGGCCCGTTGGCTCCCTCGCAGAGCACGCGGGCGCGGATGCGGTGGGCGTTCTGCGAGGTGATCACATTTTCTTTGGCGGCGGGCAGCAGGACCTCGCATTCCAGGAAGAGAGCCTCATCGCGCTCCATGTTTTCGGCTTCGGGAAAGTCCAGAATGGACCCGGTTTCCCGGCGATGCGCCATCAGGGCCGAGATATCGAGGCCGTGGGGATTGTACACCGCGCCGTCAATTTCAATCACGGCGATGACCTTGTATCCGGCGCGCGCCATGAGTTTGGCGGCCATGCCGCCCACATTGCCGAAGCCCTGAACCACCACGCGGGCTCCTTCCGGGTTGATCCCGAGGCGCTTGAGCGCTTCGGTGGCGACGATCATGCAGCCCCGTCCGGTGGCCTCCGCTCGCCCGCGCGAGCCGCCCAGATCCAGGGGCTTGCCGGTGACCACGGCGGTGACCGTATGGCGCACGTGCATCGAGTAGGTGTCCATCACCCACGCCATGGTTTGCTCGTTGGTGTTCAGATCCGGCGCGGGCACGTCTCGTTCCGGGCCGAGAAAGTCCAGAATCTCGGCGGTATAGCGCCGGGTGATACGCTCCAGCTCGCCTTCGGACAGCAGCGCCGGGTCGCACACCACGCCGCCCTTTGCGCCGCCGAAGGGAATGTTGACCACGGCGCACTTCCACGTCATCCAGGCCGCCAGGGCGCGCACTTCGTCCAGCGTCACATCCGGCGCAAAGCGGATCCCGCCCTTGGCGGGACCCCGCGCAATCGAGTGCTGCACCCGGTAGCCCGTGAACACTTCCAGGCGCCCGTCGTCGAGTTGTACCGGAATGTAAACCGTGATCTCTTTTGAGGGTGTGCGGAGAACTTTGGCCAGGCCGTTGTCCAGGCCCAGCCGGGCGGCCGCCTCGTCAAAGCGGGCTTCTGCCGCCAGCCACGGGTTGGTCTCCTGTTCCAGGGGGAGGGCTGTGGTGGTCATGCAAGCTGTCTCCGACCCCATTATGGCAGCAGCTCCCCCGCCCGCGCCCATCGCCGCCCCGCTTTATGCTTGAATAGAAAAGACGCCTTCCCCGGAGGAGAATCGGACTTGAGTCAGGCTGTGCTCGCCCTGGAGGACGGCAGCGTCTTCGAGGGCCGCGCGTTTGGTGCACGCACGGAGCGATGCGGCGAAGTCGTTTTCAACACCGCCATCACCGGCTACCAGGAGATTTTTACCGACCCCTCCTACGCCGGGCAGATCGTGGTGCTCACCTATCCGGAGATCGGCAACTACGGCGCCAATCCCGACGACAGCGAATCGGCGCGGCCTTTCATTGAAGGGCTCGCCGTCCGGGAGCTTTCTTCGATCGCCAGCAACTGGCGGTCGCGCCAGCACGCCGAGCAGTTCCTGGCGGACCACGGCGTGCCGATCATCGCCGAGATTGACACGCGCTCGCTGGTGCGCCGGTTGCGCAGCCGGGGCGTGATGCGGGGCGTGCTGTCCACCTGCGGCGCCTCCCCCGAAGAGCTGGTCGAAAAGGCCCGCCGCATTCCCAGCATGGCGGGGCTGGAGCTGGCCACGCGCGTTTCCACCCAGACGCCGTACGAGTGGAGCGAGCCGGTGCGGCCTTGCTCGCCTTCGGATCCGGTGCCCGAACCCGCCCCCGTGCGCTTCCACGTCGTAGCCTACGATTACGGCATCAAGCGCAACATCCTGCGCCGGCTGGCGCTGGTGGGCTGCCGCGTCACCGTGGTTCCGGCTTGCACGCCGGCCGAGGAGGTGCTCGCGCTCAACCCGGACGGCGTGTTTCTCTCTAACGGTCCCGGCGATCCGGAGCCGCTTCAGTTCCAGGCGGCCCAGGTGCGCAAGCTCATCGGCAAGAAACCCATCTTCGGCATCTGCCTCGGGCACCAGATCCTGGGGCTCGCGCTCGGAGGTCGCACTTACAAACTCAAGTTCGGCCATCGCGGCGCCAATCATCCGGTCCTCAACCGCATCACGGGCCGGGTGGAGATCACCTCCCACAACCACGGCTTCGCCGTGGATCCCGATTCGCTGAACGGCAACGAAGTAGAGCTGACCCACATCAACCTCAACGACCAGACGCTCGAGGGCTTTCGCCACCGCAGCCACCCCGTCTTTTGCGTGCAGTACCACCCGGAGGCGGCCCCGGGTCCGCACGACTCCCACTACCTTTTTGACGACTTTGTACGCCTGATGAAGGAATTCCACGGCCGGGGTTAGCGTCGGCATGCCCAGGAGAAACGATCTTCACCGCATCCTGATCATCGGTTCCGGTCCCATCGTCATCGGACAGGCTTGTGAATTCGACTACTCCGGCACGCAGGCCTGCAAAGCGCTCAAGGCCGACGGCTACGAAGTGATCCTGGTGAACTCCAACCCGGCCACCATCATGACGGACCCGGAACTGGCCGACCGCACTTACGTCGAACCCCTCAGCCTCCCCTACCTGGAAAAGATCATCGAGCGCGAGCGGCCCGACGCGCTGCTTTCGACGGTGGGCGGCCAGACGGGGCTGAACCTGGCGGTGGAACTGGCCGAAGCGGGCGTTCTGGAAAAATACGGCGTCGAGCTGATCGGGGCCAGGCTGGAAGCCATCAAGAAGGCCGAGGACCGCCTCCTGTTCAAGGACGCCATGCGCAAGATCGGCCTGGAGACGCCCCTGTCCCAGCTGGTCAACAACGTGGAAGACGGGCTGGCCTTCGCCGGCCGGATCGGCTACCCGGTGATCCTGCGGCCCAGCTTCACGCTGGGAGGCACCGGCGGCGGGATCGCGTACAACCGCGAGGAGTTCGTCGAGATCCTGGAGCGCGGCCTGGCGCTTTCCCCTGTGCACGAAGTTCTGATCGAGGAAAGCGTGCTCGGCTGGAAGGAGTTCGAACTCGAGGTGATGCGGGATCTGGCCGACAACGCCATCATCGTCTGCTCGATTGAGAACTTCGACCCCATGGGCGTGCATACCGGCGACTCCGTCACGGTGGCCCCCGCGCAGACCCTGACGGATCGCGAATACCAGATGATGCGCGATGCGGCGCTCAAGTGCCTGCGCGAAATCGGCGTGGACACCGGCGGCTCCAACGTGCAGTTCGCCATCAATCCGGAAAACGGCCGCATGGTGATCATCGAGATGAACCCCCGCGTGTCGCGGTCCTCGGCGCTCGCCTCGAAGGCTACCGGTTTTCCCATCGCCAAAATCGCCGCCAAGCTCGCCGTCGGCTACCGGCTGGACGAGATTCCCAACGACATCACGCGCAAGACCCCGGCCTGCTTTGAGCCCACCATTGATTACGTCGTCGTGAAGATTCCGCGCTGGCAGTTCGAGAAAATGCCGGGCGCCGAACCGGTGCTGGGCACGCAGATGAAGTCGGTGGGCGAGGTCATGGCCATCGGTCGGACGTTCAAGCAGGCGCTCGCCAAGGGCATACGCAGCCTGGAGACCGGGAAATCCGCGGCCGGCGAGATCTACGAGGAAGCTCTGATCCCGCAGAAGCTCATCACGCCCAACCCGGACCGGCTCGGTTACATCCGCTTCGCCTTCCAGCGCGGCTATACCGTGGAGCAGGTTCGGGAGATGACGGCGATTGATCCCTGGTTCCTCCAGCAAATCCAGGAGGCCGTCGCTTTCGAAAAGGAGCTCGAGCAGGAAAGCTTGACCACGGTCTCCCGCGAAACGCTGCGGCGCGCCAAGCGCGAAGGGATCTCCGATGCACAACTGGCCCGGATCTGGAACACCACCTGGCAAGCCGTACGCGAGCGGCGCAAAGCGCTGGGGATCCGGGCCGTGTTCAGCCGCGTGGACACCTGCGCAGCGGAGTTCGAAAGCTTCACGCCGTATCTGTACTCCACTTACGAATCCGAGTGCGAGGCCGAGCCCTCCGAGCGGCCCAAAGTGATGATCCTCGGCAGCGGACCCAACCGGATCGGACAGGGGATCGAGTTCGACTACTGTTGCTGCCACGCCTCCTTCGCCCTCCAGGAGTTCGGCCTCGAGTCCATCATGGTCAACTGCAACCCTGAGACGGTCTCGACCGACTACGACACCAGCGACCGCCTCTATTTCGAGCCGCTGACGCTCGAAGAGGTGCTCAATATCTACGACACCGAGCGGCCGCTCGGGGTGATCGTCCAGTTCGGGGGGCAGACTCCGCTGACGCTGGCGCTGCCGCTGAAGCGCGCCGGCGTGCCCATTCTGGGAACCGATCCGGAAAACATAGATCTGGCAGAAGACCGCCGCCTGTTCGGCCGCTTGCTGGAGGATCTGGGAATTCCCACGCCGCCCAACGGCTCGGCCACCAGCGTGGAGGAGGCCTGCGAGGTGGCGCGCCGCATCGGCTACCCGGTGCTGGTGCGGCCCAGCTACGTGCTCGGCGGGCGGGCCATGGTCATCGCCTACGACGAAGAAACGGTGCGGCGCTACATGCGCGAGGCGGTGGTCTTCTCCCAGGACCGGCCCGTACTGATTGACCGGTTCCTCGAAGACGCCGTCGAGGTGGACGTGGACGCCGTTTCGGATTCCGAGGATGTGCTGATCGCCGGCATCATGGAGCACATCGAGGAGGCAGGCGTGCACTCGGGCGACAGCTCGTGCGTGCTGCCTGCCTTCTCGCTGAGCGCTGCGGTGCGGAACACCATCGAGGAATACACACAGCGTCTGGCGCGGGCCCTGCACGTGGTCGGGCTGATGAACGTGCAGTACGCCGTCAAGAACGGCACGGTGTACGTGCTGGAGGTCAACCCCCGGGCATCCCGCACCGTCCCGTACGTCAGCAAAGCCACAGGAGTGCCGCTGCCCAAACTGGCGGTGGCGCTCATGCTCGGCAAGCGGCTCAAGGAGTTATCGCACTTGACCGCCGGCGTGGTCACGGGTTGCCTTCCGGTGCCGCAGGTTTTCGTGAAATCCCCGGTCTTCCCGTTCAACAAGTTTCCCGGTGTGGATCCGGCGTTGGGCCCGGAGATGCGGTCCACCGGCGAGGTCATGGGCGTCGGGGAGAACTTCGGGGAAGCGTTCGGAAAAGCCCAGTTGAGTGCGGGCACGCCGTTGCCGGAGCGGGGCACGGTGTTTTTGAGCGTCAACGACCGCCATAAGCCGGAAGCCGTCGAAGTGGCCCGGCGGCTGGCTTCGCTCGGCTTCAGCCTGGTGGCCACCCGGGGCACCGCCGCCGCCCTGCGAGCAGCGGGCTTGAGCTGCCGCACGGTGTTCAAGGTCAACGAAGGCCGCCCCAACGTGGTGGATTGGATCAAAGCCGGCTCGGTGCAGCTTGTCATCTACACGCCGACCGGCGCCCATTCTTTCAGCGACGAGCGGGCGATCCGGCGCAGCACGGTGGCCTACCGGGTGCCCTGCATTACCACCATCAGCGCCGCCAAGGCCGCGGCGGAAGCCTTGGCCTCCCGCCGGCGCGATCCGATCCGCGTCTGGAGTCTGCAGCAGATTCACAGCCGTGCCGAAAGCGCAGTGTAAGGCAAGGCCTTCGGACGCAACGCCGGAGGGGTCGGCGGCACGTGCTCCGGCTACCTGCTCCGCGGCCGATCTAGCCTGCGGCCTGCTCTTGAAAGAGCCGAATTCCAGCCACACCCGCGGCGCCCGCCCGCATACATAGCTCCGCGTTGGCCCACGTGACGCCGCCGAGGGCAAAGACCGGTATCTTCACGGCCCCGGCCGCCTCGGCCAGCCGGTCCAGCCCGAGCGCAGGGCCGAAAGCCGCCTTTGACGGCGTGGGAAACACCGGGCCGAAGACGACAAAATCCGCTCCTTCCTGCGCGGCGCGGCGCACTTCCTCCGTGCTGTGGCAGGAGACGCCGATCAAGAAGCCCGCGGGAACAATAGCCCGCAGCCGTGCGGGCGGCGGCGAGTCCGCCGGAAGATGCACACCGTGGGCCCCTGCGGCAAGAGCCACGTCCAGGCGGCTGTTCACCAAGATGCGCGCCTCGTGGGGGTTCGGCAACGCCAGGACTGCCCGGACTAGCGCCAGCAGTTCCCGCGCCGTGAGATCCTTTTCGCGGATCTGCACCATCTCCACTCCGGCGGCGAGAACCTGCCGCACCTTCCCGATCAGGGCCTCCGTTCCCCCCACGGCCCGGCGGTCCGTGATGTAATACCGCCGCACGCTTCAAACCCGCTCGTAATAGCTCTCCCCGGCGCAGGCTTTACATAACGTGCGCCCGTCCACGACGACCTCGCGCCGGAAGCTGACGGCCTCGCCGCAAACCGCGCAGATAACCCGGGGCGCCTTGTAACCGGGCAGATCTTCCGGGGCCAGGCGCACACGGACCCACTCGGCGGCGAACAGCTCTTCATCCGGCATTTCGCGGTAGGCACGCATCTGTTGCTGATTTTTGTCGGCAATCTCCGGATATCGCTCCTGGGCGCGACGGCGGGCGGACTCCAGCGCCACGATGCGCACGGCGCGTCCGGTGGCCAGGTCACAAAACGTGGCCGCGACCTTGCCGAAGTCGCGGAATTTGAGCGCCCGCTTCCCCAGCCGGCAACCGGTGACCACGCTGACGGCGTCCGTGGCGCAGCGGTCAATCTCGACAATGGTGATCAGGCGCTTGCGATCCCGCTGCTCAGGCTCATCGGTGCCCAGAAGCCTGAGGCCGTACATCGCCATCCGCACGCCTAACACCTGCCCGGCACACAGATGTCCGTGGGCCTGCTCGGCAAGTTTGAGATATTCCTCCAGCGTCTTCACCGCACTCACCTCAAAGCACGCACTCGCAGATCACAGCGAACCGCAGCACCCACCCCCTATTATGCTCGTGCCGCGGGATCGTCGCCGGGAGCGCAACCCAGTGTGGCGCCGGGGCCCGATCGCGATGCTGCCCTATGAGCTGTATGTGGACACCATGGTCACCGTGCGGAAGCCCATACGCTGGTACAGGTGCAGGCCGGCCTCCGTGGACTGGAGCACGCACGGCTGGCCGGGTGAGGCCGCCTGCTCCAAAGCGTGGCGCACGATGGCCTCCCCGTAGCCTTGGCGCTCCCAGCCCGGTGCCGTGGCGACGCAGTACAGGCCGATGGCACGGCCGTCTGCCATGGTGGCCGCCGCGGTGACCGGGAGTCCTTCCACGTAGCCCACGAACCCCGCAAAACCGCCCCGCCACACCCGGGCCGGGCCGTAGATCTCGCGGCAGGATTCCACAGGGAGACTGAAGGCCGCCGCCACGAGCCGGCAGAAGTCGGCACGTTCCACCGCGCCGCTCACCGGACGGATCTCGAAGTCTGGGCGCGGCCGTATGGCCGGCTTGACCTCTTCGGCAATCATTCCCGGCAGCCGGGAAGCCAGTGACAGGCCGTGGCGGGAAAACACGCGTTTGGCCTGCCGGAGTGCGGATTCCTCCAGGCGGTGCTCCCAGAGCCAGAAAGCCCAGCGCAAGCCGCGAGCCGCAAAATGGACCGCAGCCGTGACGATGGAGCGTTCCAGCCCTGGTGTATCACCCCCGAGCGGCCCGGACAGAAACGCCGCGTTGAACATGTGGAAGGCGGCGCCGCAGGAGGCGATCGTAACCCCTGGAAGCTCCCGCGTCTCGCCGGAATCCCGCGCCGCGGCCAGATGCCGGAACAGCGCAAGCATGTTCGCTTCCACCAGCTCGGCAGCGCTCATCATGCCTCACATCAGACTGACCGGATCCACGTCAATGACGAGTGCGGTGGCGGGCCATCCTGCTTCTGCGGCGAAACGGCGGATGCGCTGCAGCGTCTCGTTCAGCAGGCGGCGGCCGGCGGACTTGAGCAGAAGCTGGTAGCGGTACTCGCCGCGCAGCCGGGCCACGGGGGCCTCGGCGGGGCCGAGCACGCGCAACCCTTCTGGCGCGGGCTGGAGGAAACGGCCGAGCTCCGCCGCCAGCCGCATGGCTTCCTCCTGCTTGCGGCTGCGCACCAGGCAGTTGGCCAGGGCGCTGAAGGGCGGATAGCGCATGGCGCGCCGGAACTGAATTTCCCGGGCGTAGAAGGCCCCATAGTCCTGGGCGGCCGCGCAGCGAATGGCGTAATGGTCCGGGTTAAGCGTTTGGATCAGTACGATGCCGGGAGCCTCGCCCCGTCCGGCCCGTCCCGCCACTTGCGTCAGGAGCTGGAACGTACGTTCCGCCGCGCGAAAATCCGGCATGCCCAGCCCGATGTCGGCATTGACGACGCCCACGAGGGTCACGTTCGGGATATCGTGACCCTTGGCGATCATCTGCGTGCCCACCAGGATGTCGTAGGCTCCCTCACGAAAGCCCTGCAGGATCGTTTCGTAGCGGCGGCGGCCCGTGATGGTGTCGCGGTCCATACGGGCGATGCGCGCGCCGGGAAACTCGCGGTGCAGTTCCTCCTCCACGCGCTCGGAGCCGATGCCCACGAAGTAGATATACTCGCTGCCGCACTGGGGACAGACTTCCGGCACGCGCGTCGCGTAATTGCAATAGTGGCAGAGCATACGCCGGTCGCGCCGGTGGAAGGTGAGGGTCACCGAGCAGTTGACACATTCCAGCCGGTAGCCGCACGCCCGGCACGCCAGAAAACTGGAAAATCCTCGCCGGTTCAGCAGAAGCATGGTCTGCTCGCCGTGGGCAAGCCGTTCCTCAATGGCTTCCCGCAGCCGGCGGGAGAAGGTGGCCTGCTTGCCCGTCTCCAGAAACTCCCGGCGCATGTCAACGAGCTCGACCTGGGGCAGCGGGCGTTTCTCGATGCGCTCGGGCAGTTCGAGCAACGTGTACTTGCCCCGCTCGGCGTTGTAGCGTGTCTCCAGCGCCGGCGTGGCCGAGCCGAGGATCACGCAGGCGCCGCATTGGCGGGCGCGCACGATGGCCACGTCGCGGGCGTGGTAGCGGGGAGTTTCCTCCTGCTTGTAGCTCGTGTCGTGCTCTTCATCCACCACGATCAGACCCAGATCCCGGACGGGTGCGAAGACGCCCGAGCGCGTCCCCACGACCACCGGAGCCGCTCCGGCGCGGATCCGGCGCCACTGATCCGCCCGTTCCAGATCGCTGAAGGCCGAATGCAGGATCGCCACACGCTCGCCGAAACGGCAGTGGAACTGCCCGGCCATGGCAGGCGTCAGGGCGATCTCCGGCACCAGCAGCAGCGCGCCGCGGCCCATGGCCAGCGCCGCTTCAATTGCCCTCAGATACACCTCAGTCTTCCCCGAACCGGTCACTCCGTACAGCAGAAACGTTTCAAAGCGCTGCCCTTCCAGCGCGCCGCGAATCCGGTCGAAAGCCGCCTGCTGGTGGGGATTGAGCACGTGCGGCGGGCGCGAGGCCGGCGCCGCATGGCCGATTCCTTCGAACTTGAGGCTCACGATCCCCCTGCGCGCCAGCGCCCGGGCCGCCTGGCTCGCGTTGCGGACCGAAGCTTCCACGTCGGCGAGATTGTGTGAGCCCGGGTGTAGTTCCAGGTAAGCAAGCAGTTCGCGCTGGGGTTTCGACAGTTTCTCCTGCGGGCGGACTCCGAGCCACTCAACGCGCAGCCGCTCGGCGGGCGCCCTCAGGGGATCCTTTTCCGCCACCACCTCTTCGGAGGTGATCAGGCCTTTGCGTTCCAGCGAGCTCAGGATCCGGGATGCGTCGCGGAGCTTCCGGCTCAGGTATTGCTCGCTCAGCGGCCGGGATTCGAGCAGCCGGAGCAACTGCACGACGGGATCCGGATCCACGGCATCCAGCGACAGTTGCCGGAGCACATCCCGGCCCGCCTCGGTGAGCGCGTACAGACGGCTGCGGCGGATCTCACCGGCAAGCGGGGTCATCGCACGCAGCACCTCCCCGAGCGGAGCGCAGTAGTACTGCGCGATCCACTGGCCTAAGGCGAGCATCGCCTCGTCGAGCGACGGTTCCTCCTCGAGCAGTCGCAGTGCCGTGCGCGTGCCCGGGGCCGGAGCCTCGGCACTGCACCGAACCACCACGCCGACCAGCTTACGGGAGCCGAAGGGAACCAGCAGGCGGCACCCCGGTCGGACGCGCTCACGCAGCGTCTCCGGCAGCGCGTAGCGAAACGTCCGGTCCATGGGGACCGGCAGGGCGACCTCGCAGCAGGCAACCGCGCTCATGTTCCGGGTGCTGTTTCGTCTTCATGTTCGCAATTTGCCGCCGCGCCGCGCACCCCCACGGGAGCCACTTGATGAAAACCGCGGAACGGTGAAAACTGGAAGAAGGAGGTTGTGGTGAGGCTGATCGGAACCCTATCGGCGGTTTTTTTGCTGGGCGTGTGGGCGGCGGCGCAGGACCGGCTCCAGGGACCTGACGAGTCGGAGGCGCTCCTTGGCGGCTCCAAGGCGGCGCGCATCGCCGACGACCGCATCGAGTGGCAACCCAGGGCGCGCATCCTGCGGTGGACGATCGAGTACGGCGAAGAAAAGGGGGGAACGTTCAAAGCGGCGCGGCGCGTAACCTACGAGATTGACTTCCGCAAAGCCACGATGACGGACGGCAGGCGGACCTATCGGTTCTCCGAGGGCGAACAGATCATGATGCTGCGCGCACTCCACCGCTATCTGACCGAATATGCCGTGGCCTCCTCCGAGTGGTTCGTCAAAGGCGGCCCCGTCCGCCAGCGCGAGCGGCGGCCCCCGCAAGGGGAAGTCCATCTGTAGAACGGCCCGGAGAGCGCGGACTCCGGCTGTCCTAGAAGCGGTAGTAGGCGCCGAACTGAATCAGGCGCCGTCCGAAGAACGTGCTGGTAATCTGGCCGAACGTGGTGGAGTCAATGCTCTGATCGCCGACAAACCAGGTCGGATGATTGAAGATGTTGGTGGACTCCATCCGGATTTCGAGCGAGTGCCGTTCGGTAATCTTCGTGTTCTTTTGAATCCCGAAGTCCAGATTGAAGGCCCAGGGCCCGGAGAACATGCGGCGCTGCAGCGTCCCCAGTTGTCCCGGCGCCGGGTGGAAAAAGACTTGGCCGTTGAACGGCGGCGCTCCGTCGGGCGCTACCGCGCGGCCGTCCGGACCGATGGCGGAGGCGGCGACGAAGAAGGGACCGGACCCCGTCATGCGCAGCTGGAATAAATCATCGAGCTGGCTCTTGGAAACCAGCGCCACTGCCGTGTTGGCGCCGTTGGAACGGGCTCCGCGGTTGAGGGTTCCTCGATTGGAGAGCACCGAGAAGGGCGTGCCGGATTGCCAGGTGAGAAAGCCGGAGATGCTCCAGCCGCTGATCAGACGGCGCAGGCGCGGTGAATCCAGCCGGTGCCCCTCGCCGAACGGAAGGTCGTAGACCCAGTTGCCTTTGATTTGGTGGGTCAGATCATAAGGAGCACGGGCCCGTTCAATCTTGGTGTTGTTGATATCCAGGAACGCCTCAAAGCGCGTCTGGCCGTCGCCGGCGGCATCGCTGAGAACTTTCGAATAGTTGTAATTGGCCTGGAAGATGAGCCCGCGGCGTACCCTGCGGCGGACGTCAATTTGCAAGGCGTTGTAAGAGGAGTTGCTGAAGTTGGTGAGCATGTTGGTCCCGAGCGCCAGCGGGTTTCGGAAGAAGTTCACGGAACCGTTCAACCGGTTGACCTGATAGATGGCCGCCAGTTCGCCGACCTGCCCCTGGCGGATCAGGTTCTGCACGGTGGCGTTGGTGAGCAGGCCGCCGCTGGCGAGCAGCGGGAAAACGGTCAACGGCTGGCTGCCCGGAATATTGGGATTGAAGCGCGGATCGAAGGCTCCGCGGGCCGCCAGTGCCAGAAAGCCGTTGTTGCGGGCCCGGATGAAGTCGTCGAGAAAGCCGTTTTCTCGCACCACGACCTGATTGAAGTCAAACGCCCGGAAGGCCTTCGTGGCTTTGTTCCCCACGTAGCGAACCTCGATGACGGTCCCCTTGATTTCATGCTGGATGCCGAAGTTCCACTGCTGGACGTAGGGCGTGCGCAGGTTGGGGTCCGGCATCCCGAAGGCGCTCTGGGTGTTTAAGGCATAGTTGTCGGCAAACGTGCGCGGAACCTTGAAGGCGGGCACAACGACGGCGGGCAGGCCGGTGCTGACGCGGCCGCTCAAGCCGGAGCGGGAAGAGATCGCCGACAGTCCGGCGTTGGTCCGCACGTTGTTGTCCACGGAACGGATCGTCTCGTCGTTCACGTAGCCCAACGCGTAGCCCGCCCGCAGGGCGGTGCGGCCGTTGCCGAAGAGGTCCCAGGCCAGACCGATGTTCGGGCCGAAATTGTTGAGATCCCGGTTGTACCAGGGGCGGCCCACCGCCGAGCCGGCGAAATCCAGCGTCGAATTGCTCAACAGCGTGGCGATGGGACTCCCGCCCTGTACAACCGGCAGCAGGCCCAGAGCGTCCCGCTCGTCCACACGCGTGTAGTATTCGTACCGCACCCCCAAAGTCAGCGTCAGGCGCGGGCGGATCTTCCAATTGTCCTGGAAATACCAGGCGTAGTTGTCCAGGCTGAAGTGCCGCAAGTTGGTGGCGCCGGAAACGAAACCAGAAGTGCGGTCCTTGACGTTGAAGGTTTGCGAGTAGCTGGTCACGAAGCCGGCGAGCGAAGCCAGCAGCAGATTCGCGCTGGCCAGATCCGTGGAACTGATGCCGGGAAGCTGGGCAGCCACCAGACCCGGATTGCCCGTCCCGATTCCGATGGTGTAGGTCGGTGTGATACCGGCGTCGTTGAACGGCGCCGTGCGGATCTGCTGCGCCTGAAAACCGAACTGGAAATTGTGAGGCCCGATGACGTAGCTGGCGTTGGATTGCTGCGCATACGTGTTCGTATCGCGCCCCTGGGCCCGGAACGTGTTGAGCGGGTTGCTGTAAATCATGCCCGCCAGAATGAAGTCGCCGAACTTCTCGGAAGTGACGAACGTTCCCGGCGCCAGGTTGAATCCGCCGCGCACCTCGTTGGTGAAGCGCGGCGTGGGATTCCATCTCCAGGTGACCGAGAGCAGCTTCTTGGCGTCGTCGTTTTGGACCTTGGGAACCGTCGAGAAGTCGTTGGCGAGGTCGGGGCGGTCCACAATATCGCGGTTCCACGCGAACGTGCCGGAGAAGGTGTGGCGCGTGGAGTGAATAAAGTCCAGCTTGCCGGTCACGTTGTCGCGCGTGCGGTTGTTGCGAAGCAGGAAGGAGAATCCGGCCGTGTTTCGGAGCAAGCTCTCGCTGGAATCTCCCAGCCGGAAGTTGTTGATCTTCTCCGGCCCCGGGACCTGTTCGAGGAGCCGCAGCATGGCGGGGTCGGCCGCCAGACCCGCCAGTTGCAGCACGTTGGCCTTGCGCACATTGCCGGCCGAATCACGGTAGGTAAAGATCCCCTGTCGGGCGTCCGAGGTCAGGATCGTTCGGTTGGCCGTGGACTGCTGGCGGAGGCGGAAGGCCTCGTAATTGGTATAAAACAACAGCTTGTCTTTTTTGATAGGCCCCCCGAGCGACCCCCCTGCCTGGTTCTGATTGAGGAACGGCCGGGGGATCCGATCCCGGTTGTTGAACCAGGTGTTGGCGGAGAGTTTGTTGTTGCGGTTGTACCAGTAAAGGGAGCCGTGGTACTCGTTGGTTCCCGAGGGGGAGACGAAACTGACCTGCGCCGTGCCGCCGGGGAACATCGCCCCGGCATTCGAAGTCACGATCGTCACCTCGGCCACCTGATCGAGCAGTAACAGGTTGGGCAAGAAATCCAGGGCATTGGTCCGGATGAAGTTGTCTTGCACATTGATGCCGTCAAAGGTGGCGTTGGCAAAGGAAGTGCGCTGACCATTGATCACCGTCGTGCCGCGTCCGCTGGTGACGCCCGGCTGCGAGTAGATCAGCGCCAGCGGGCTGCGGTTGAGCAGCGGAAGGCGGCGCACTTGTTCGTTGGTGATGGCCGTGGAAATCTCGGCGTTGGTGGTTTGCACGCCGGGGGCCGTGGCGGCCACTTCCACAACTTCTGTGACGGAACCGAGTTCGAGCTGAATGGCCGGCAGGCTGGTCTCGCGGCCCGGATCAATCTTGATCTGGCGCAGGGTCTGCTTGCGGAATCCCGGCGCTTCCACGATGACGTCGTAAAAACCCGGGCGTACTCCAATCAGGCTGAACAGGCCTTCGCTCGTGGTCGTTGTCGCGAGCACGGCCGAAGCCCCGCCAGTCAAGTAAAGTTCCACCTTAGCCCCGGGAACGGCGCTGCCGGTGGGATCCACAACCGACCCGGAGAGCCTTCCGGTGTCCTGCGCAGCCAGCGGAACGCTGACGGTGAGCGCAATCAAAACACAGAAGCGCGGGCCAACAAACATGTCTTCCCCCTTTCGTTGCGGGAATGGCTGGAGCGAGCCACGTCCCTCGCGAATAGAATACTCCCGGCGCCTATGCGCAGGCAAGACCGTGAGTTTGTAAAAATGAGAGGTCTTGTCCCGGCTGGGCAGCGGCTCGTTGGGTGAGTCGTTGCACGTAGTGGGCCCCCAAGACGGACCGAGGTTGGCTTGCACTTGGCAAGAAACCGTCACAGCCCGCGTGCCATCCCCGGCCGGGTCGGGCGGCGACGGGGGTTGACATCCGGCTCCCCGGCGCGACACAATGGGATTCAGGAACGGGCGGGAGTAACTCAGCTGGTAGAGTGCAACCTTGCCAAGGTTGATGTCGCGGGTTCGAATCCCGTCTCCCGCTCCACCCCCATCAAAAACCCGTCAGCCTGGTGTGGCACCTTTTTCCGCCTGAGCTCCGCAAAACCTGTCAGCCTGGTGTGACACCTTTTTCCGGCCGAGCTCAGGCAGCCCTTGGTTGTGCCTCCGGGCGCGTGTGCGGAACCGAGCCCCAAGGTTTGATCGGCAGCCGGCGCGAGTTCCACCACTCCCAGACCGCATAGCAGCTTAGCACCAGAATCGTCCACTCTATCGGGTACCGGTAGCGTCCGGAAACCACAATGAAGTAATACGTGAGGGGATAAGCCACCCAGTCCCCCAAAAACAGAAGTCCGGCGAAGCGGTGCCTCCTGAGCATCCGCAACAGACCCCAGCCCGCAACGATCACCATAGGGTACAGCACCACATTGCGGTAGCGCTTTCCCATACCGGGGTAAAACCAGAAGCAGACGAACCGCTCCAGCGAGAGCGCGGCGAACCGCTTCGGATTGCGCACGATCCAGTCTACCGCCTCCTTCAGCCGCTCCCTGTTATAGGCGACTTCACCGACGGCGCGGATTCGATCCCTCTCCCTCGCGCTCCCGTACGGGTGCAGGCTCATGAGCTTCCGGTATTCATAGAGGCGAGTCGGATTGAATTCCCACGGCACCATCGGGAGCGCGGAGTCGTTGTTATACACAGCAAGTTCCAACCCGAGGTTACTGCGCATGAACATCCAGGCTCCCAACCGCATTCGGTTGCGCAGCGTCCACGGCAACAGAGCCAGGCTCAGGCCAATTAACACCAGCAGCAGACCGGAGACGACCCCTGTCGCGGATTCCCGTCGCGCTTTCCACGCAACGACCACGGTCCAGAACAAAAACACCGGCAGCAAAGACGGATCCACATGAAACGCTCCTCCCCAGCAGGCGCCATAGGCAAACCAAGCTGATCGCGACGCCACATTCCCTCGAAACCAGTACAGCGTGAGCAGCTGCATCACGATCCAGGTCAAGGCCCGCAGCTGAGTCCCCCCGGCGCCGAGCATCAGTTCACTAAAAACCCGCGGGGGAGCAGCCGCCCCCAACACGCCCGCCGCCATCCCCACCACTACCGGCAAGCCCGCCACCGCACTCAACACAGGCAGCAAGGCATACGCCGCGCTGGCCAGCACCGCGTTCAGGATGAGACAGCCCAGTCGCCCCTCGGCGCCTGTTCCCGCCGCACGGAAGACCAGGCTCAGCAGAAAGGGGTAAGCAGGAGCCGAGTGGGCCGTCGGACCGGTGGGGGAAGGATACGGATTGGCAAACTCACCCGTCGCGGCCAGGTTCCTGGCAATGTTTTCCCATTCCCCTTGGACGTCCCACTTCTCGTGCAGCTTCAGGGCAAAGATTGCACTTAGCCGCACCGCCAAGGCGATGCAGAATATCGCCAGGCAGAAGTTTCGAAGGCTGACGCGCTCGAGCCGGCACGTGGCGGCGTCCGCCCACGCCCGCCACCAGGCATGACTTACCGGCGCCCCAAGGACCTGCATCAATGAGACCGGTACGGCACAGGATGTTAAACCAATTCCGAGAAACCGTCAAGAGCTTTGACCAACTAAACCAATAGTCTCGTACCAAGACCGTGGTTCCATTAGTTCTAATCACTTCTACCCCCGTCTGCGGGGCGATGGTCCTACAGCTCACCTGCACCGGGCGAAGGGTGACAGACATAGCACTCCGGCGTAACTCCGAAACGGCGTTGGTAGGCTTGCTGAATCGCGGTAATAAAGCTCTGACTGTGGCCGAAAGCCGTCAAATTGACGGTACACCCTCCGAATCCCCCGCCGGTCATGCGCGCCCCCAGCACGCCGGGTAGCGAAAGCGCCGTGTCCACGAGAAAGTCGAGTTCTTCGCAGCTGACTTCGTAGTCGTGCTGGAGGCTGCGATGCGAGGCGACCAGCAGCTCTCCCATGGCCGTGGTGTCCTGACGGCGGCAAGCTTCGACGAACGCCACGACCCGCTCGTTCTCCGTCACGACATGGCGCGCCCGGCGAAGCGGAACCGCCGGGACCTCGCCCGCCAGCTCCTCCAGCTCCGCCTCGCCGACGTCGCGCAGGCTTGCCACCCAGGGTC
>JBBIJF010000005.1:0-175138 GCA_037446115.1 Acidobacteriota bacterium
CGGCGGTTGCGGCGGCGGCGGCGCTGGCCGCGACGGCGGTGCTCTCGGCCCTGCCCCCGGCCTGGCGGGCAGCGCGCCTCCAACCGGTCGAAGCGCTGCGGGAGGCGCGCTAAAGGGAATGCTGCGGTGGCTGTGGAGCGAAGCGCTGAGCGCATTGCGGTTCTACCGGCGCCGCACGCTGGTGACGACCGCCAGCCTGGCCTGGGGCGTGGCATGCTTCGTGATTTTGATCAGCTACGGCGAGGGCTTCGGCCGCGCCCTCGATACGGCGTTTCGCGCCGTCGGCCAGGACCTCATCATCATGGCGGAAGGACAGACCAGCCTTCAGGCAGGGGGCCTCCGCGCCGGGCGCCGCGTGCGCCTGGAGCTGGACGACGTCGAGCGGATCCGCAGCGCCGTTCCGGCCGTGCGCTGGGTGTCCCCGGAGATGCTGCGCCGCGACGCAACGGTCGTGCGCGGCACGCGGCAGAAATCGTACCTCCTGCGGGGCGTATGGCCCGAGTACCAGTGGATTCGCAACATGCGGATCGTCGTGGGCCGCTGGATCACCGCCGAGGACGTCAGCCGGCGCCACCGCGTGGCCGTGCTGGGGGCCACCGTGGCGCGGGAGCTGTTCAGCGGCACTCCTCCGGTGGGGGAGGAGATCATCGTGGACGGCCTGCGCTTCACGGTGGTGGGCGTGCTGGAAACCAAGGGACAGATCGCCAACTACAACCGGCCCGACAACCAGTGCATCTTCCTGCCGTATGAGGTCATGGCGCTGTACGGCGATATCCGCCATCCGAGCTTTATCGTGTGGACACCGGTCTCACCCCAGGTGAGGGAGCAGGCGATCCGGAGCGTGAGAGCGACTCTGGCGGCGGCGCATCGTTTCGCGGCGGCCGACGAGAAAGCGGTCTTCATTCTCGCCTTCAACCAGTTTCTCCACCTGGTGGAGGCGATGACGCTGGCCGTAAAGCTGCTGCTGGGATTTGTGGGCACCCTCACGCTGGGCATCGGCGGCGTGGGGCTGGCCAACATCATGCTGGCGACGGTGATCGAGCGGACGCGGGAAGTCGGCGTGCTCAAAGCGCTGGGCGGCAGGCGGCGACTGATCTGGGGGCAGTTTCTGCTGGAGGCGCTGCTGGTGGTGGCGGCGGGGGGTCTGGCGGGCATCGGGGTGGGGGCGGCGCTGGTACGGGCAGTGGGTTCCCTGCCCCTGCTGGGGGCCCTGTTCGAGGATGCGCCGGAGGCAGGCAACCTCCGGCTGACCCTCTCGGGCGCGAGCGTGCTGGTCTCGGTCGGGCTGCTCGGCCTGGTGGGCCTGTTGGCCGGCGTCGTGCCTGCCATCCGCGCCGCGCGGCTGGATCCGGTCGAAGCCCTGCGCTACGAGTGAGCGGGATCCGCCCTGCTAGAATAACGGGTGCATGCAGGTCCTTCAGGCGGGGAATCACAAGCTCATCTTCCTGGAGCTGGATCCCGAGATGGTGGTGCACATTGCGCGGCAGTGCGGCTTCCAGCCCACCGTGGAAGACGGGCCGCGGAGCATCACCGCGCAGCTGACTTCCAGCCGCATGGCGCCCCTGCTGCTTTTCGACGCCGCCGACACGGCCAATCTGGGCTGGTTCTCGCGCTGCCAGTTCTATGTGGACGGCAATTCCGGGGCCGTGCTCCAGACGCCTTTCTCGATCGCCAACGTACGGGACGCCTCCGGACGGTTGCTCCCCAACGCCCTGCGTTTGCAAATCGCCAAGGAGCTGCCGGTAAGCTTCCGGCTGCCGGGCCGGCAGCCGGTGACCGAACAGAGCATCTACGGCGTGCTGGCCGCCTTCCTGAACGCGTTGCTGAAAACCGGCGTGGGGGTGTGCGGCGGTTCGGTGGTGCAGCCTCTGACCGGCCGGCAGGCCCACCGATAGCCGGGTTCCCGCCGCCGGAGCCCGGGTGGCACGGCGCATGCAAGGGAATTTTCGGACCTCACATTCTGGTTGCACCGGGAGTATGCGATGATGCCCTACCCCTCCGGGGCCCTCCCACCCGGGACGTGCCGCCGCCCGAGAGCGCGCAAGCTGACGGCGTCCTTGGCCCAGCCCTGCCACCGGCTGGAACAGATCCTCAGCCATCCCGTGACGAGAAAGGTTCTGGCGCGTCTTGCGGCGCCCCGTGCAGACGGCCGGAGCCTGTTCGAGCGCCTGTCGGAGAACTACGATAACCCGCGCCTGCGCGGCTGGGAACGGGTGAAGTGGAAGCTGCCCAGCCTGCTGATTGACTGGGGTCTGGCGCGCGCCGGCCTGGACAAACGGACGATGAAGGAAAAGCTGTTTCATCATCCCCCCACGGTGCGCGCTTTGGCGCTCACGGCGCGCAGCATCGCCCAGCACGGGCTGGCGGAGCCTCAACGGTTCGCGGCGCCGCTATTCGTCGTCTGGAACATCACCCAGGTGTGCAACCTCCGGTGCCGGCACTGCTACCAGAACGCCGGGCCGCGGCCGGCCCCGGACGAGCTGACCCTGGAAGAGCGCCTGCGGGTGGTGGATGAGCTTGCCGCCAACGGGGTTCCGTTCCTGGCGATCGCCGGGGGCGAGCCGCTGGCCATTCGGGACTTGTGGCCCGTACTCGAGCGCGCAAACCGGCGGGGGCTGCACCTGACACTCGCCACAAACGGGACCCTGCTCACGGCCGAGACCGCGGCCCGCCTCAAGGAGTGTGGCGTCAAGTACGTCGAGGTCAGCGTGGACAGCGCCGATCCGGAGGAACACGACGCCTTCCGCGGTCGCAAGGGAGCCTGGGCGCAGGCGATCCAGGGAATCCGCAACGCCGTCCAAGCGGGGATCCGCACCGGTTTGGCCGCCTGTTTTACGCGCCGCAACGTCCACCGTGTGGACGAGATGGTCGAGCTGGCCATCAGTCTCGGCTGCCAAACCTTTTCCCATTTCAACTTCATTCCTGTGGGCCGCGGCCGCCAGATGCTCGAAGAAGATCTGACGCCGGCCCAGCGCGAGCTGCTGCTGCGGAAGCTCGAGCGCACGCTTCAGCAGGGGCGGATCAACGTGATTTCGACGGCGCCTCAGTTCGGCCGGGCCTGCGTCGTCTACGGTCCCCAGGAGGGCGTGTTCGCCACCGGACATGCCGGCCGCGGCCGGGGCAGCAAGACCATGGTGCTGGCTCGCTACATCGGCGGCTGCGGCGCGGGGCGGTGCTACTGCGCGATCCAGCCCAACGGAATCGTGACTCCCTGCGTGTACATTTCTTCCCTTGCGGTGGGCGATCTGCGGCGACAGAGCTTGGAGCAGATCTGGAACTGCGAGTTGTTCGCGTTGCTGTCGGACCGCTCCCGGCGCGGGGATCACTGCGCCGTGTGCGACTACCAGAGCCACTGCGGCGGCTGTCGCGCGCGGGCATTTTCCTACACGGGCGACATTGCGGCGGGCGATCCCGGCTGCGTCTACAACTACCCTCTCTGGGACGAACTGGCGGCCGAGGCCGCACAGGAGCTGCCCGTGTTGCAGGATCAGCACTTGCAAGCCCGGCAGGCGGGAGCGGTTCCTCTTCCCGGAGGCGACTGATGCCTGAAGCGTGCGTGTTGGCCGGCGTGCTGGCGGTTGCGTTGCTCGGCGCCTGGCTCAAGGCGCGGCAGGAGAGGCGCAAGGTAGCAGAAGAAGCAAGACGCTGGCGGCGCTGCCTGGAGTCCACAGCCTATGAGGCGGCGAATGCGGCGAACGCGATCCGCGGCAACGTTCTGGCGCTGCGGCATCTCCATGCTGACGAACGGCAGCTTGCGCACCTGGACGAAATCGAGCAGGCGCTCGAACGGATGGGAGCGGCGCTCGAGCAGGTTCGGAACCCGGGCGCGGGGGCAAAGAGAGACGCAGCGCTCGCGCCGCGGGTGACGGCGCCCTGCTCGGGCCCGGATCTCACCGGGTAGAAGCCCCGGGGGCCGGGTTGGTGCGCGCGTCCCGGCTCCTCACTCAGCACCTGACCGTGCAATTTACGCGGCAAGCAAGCTTGCAGTTCGGCGCGGCAGCAGTTGCAGCACGGGGCTCGCCGGCGCGACGGATTTGGGCCGCCTCCTCCATTCCCAGGGCGGTACGGGATGCGGATCCTGCCAGAGTCCGCGCTTGCGCCAGCGGGCCATCCACTCGAGCACGGCCAGGCGGAGATCGCTCGAATACCGGCGATACCACCAGGCGTAACCGGCGGCGACGAGTTCGCGGTTGAGGTTGCGCCCGTCCGGAAGGAGCACTTCGCCCACCAGGCGACCGTAGCGGTCGCGATCGCGGATCACCACGGTGACCGTGCGGCCGAAGGCCAGCTCCGCGGTGAACTGCCGGGCGCGGGAGCCGTAAGGCTGATTCCGCTCCGGGCAATCCACGCCGTGCAGCCGCACGCGACGCAGCGCGGTGCCCTCCAGCACTTCCAGGGTGTCCCCGTCGAGCACCCGCACGACGCGGCCGGAGAAGGAAGCCGCAGCCGCCGCCACGGCGCAGCCTGCGAGCGGAGCCAGAAGGCGGAGAAGCAGCAAAGAGGGGTACAAGCGGCGACATTATAGCGCGGCGCTGCTGTACCATGTTTGGGACGAGGAGGCCCATGACCCGCCGCGCCACGCTTCACGCCGCTGCCTGGACGGCCCTATCGTACTCGCGCGTCTCCGGCGCCAACGAACGCCTCGGTGTGGGAGTGATCGGCACGGGAGGCCGCGGCCGGTACGTCATGGGCCTGTTCCAGAAGACGGGACGAGCCGAGATCCGGGCGGTGTGCGACGTCTGGGGCGACCGCGTGGACGAAGCTCTGAGCAAGGCGCCGGGGGCGCGGGGCTTCTCCGACCACCGGCGACTGCTCGAAGAGCCCGGGCTCGACGCGGTGCTGATCGCCACACCGGACCACTGGCACAAGGACACGGTCATTGACGCCCTGAATGCGGGAAAAGACGTCTACGTGGAGAAGCCGCTCATGCGCCTGCGCGCCGAAGGCCCGGAGATGGTCCGGGCGGCGCGCGTTAACCGGCGCGTCTGCCAGGTGGGGTTGCAGCAACGTTCCGGCCGTGTGTATTTGGAAGCGCGCGAGCGCTTCGTGCGGTCGGGGATGATAGGCAAGATCTCCCACGTGCGCTGCGTCTGGGACAGCGGACCTCCGCGGCGGCTGCCGGAGCAGCCCGCGGTGAAGCCTTCCAACCTGGACTGGGTTCGGTACCTCGGGCCGGTGAAGTACCGCGAGTGGAATCCGGCGCAGTATTTCCATTTCCGCGCGTTTCTGGATTTCGGCGGCGGCAAGCTGACGGACTTCGGCGTGCACTGGCTGGATGTGGTGCACATGTTCCTGGACGTGGACGCTCCGCTGTCGGTGACGGCGGCGGGCGGCATCTACCATGACTTTGGAGACGGCCGGACGGCGCCGGACACGATCAGCGCACTGTGGGAATACCCGGGCGGCGTGAGCGTCAGTTTCCGTTCTCTGGCCGTGCCGCGCAGCGAGGAGTATCACGTGGAATTCCTCGGCCAAGGGGGCCGGCTCTGGATTCACCGCAACCGCTACGAGTTCCATCCGGCCGAAAAGGGTGCGCCGCCGATCGTGGAGCAGTTCCCTGGCGACATCACGGAGGACCATGTGCGGAACTTTCTGGAGTGCTGCTTCTCCCGGAGGATGCCGGCGGCGGATGTCTACACGGGACACCGATCCACGCAGGCGGCGTTGCTTGCGGTCGAAAGTTATCAGGACAAGCGCCGGATCGCCTTCGATCCTGTGCGGGAGGAAGTGCTGCCCCTCGGGGCGTGAGGCGGTCGCCTGCTCTGGACTTGAACTACGCCACGGACGATGTTTATACTGACGTTTCCAGCGAATCCAAGCTGGGAGCGGTCGCTTATGAGGCGCGGAGACGATCCCGATTTTTCGACGCCCCAGAAGGAGGCGGCCCTCTTTTACGGGCTGTTCTTGCGGGGGCACCCTGTGGAGACACTGCGCCGGGATATTGACGTCCCGAAGGCGGTGGTGGAGAAGTGGCTCCGCGCGCCCCAGTATGAGCCGGCATTCCGCAACATGGTGAGGCGGATTTACAGTTACCGCAAAGCGGTGCTGGCGATTTTCGACGAACTCGTACACAACGAGCGAAACCGCGCCCGGCTCCAGTAAGCAGCCGCAGACGAGGAGAAATGAACATCACGCGCGCCGGAAGGGCGAAAGAGCAGATTTTGTCCGTGCCGACACGCCCCTTTGATCCCTCCGGAGTGAGCAGCATCTCCGAGCTGCTCACGCGCATGCAGGGAACGGCCTTTCAGGGCCGGCAGCTCGGGCTGGCCTTCGAAGTCTGGAAGAAGATGCTGTCCGAGCCGTGCACGATCCTGATGGGACTTTCCGGCGCCATGGTGCCAGGCGGCATGCGCAAGCTGGTGGTGAACATGATCCGGCACCGGCTGATTGACTGCCTGGTTTCCACGGGGGCAAACTTTTTCCACGACGTGCACGAGACACTCGGGTACTACCACTATCAAGGCTCGCCGCACATGAACGACGTAGAGCTGGCCGAGAATCTGGTGGACCGCATGTACGACGTGCTGGCGGACGAGGAGAAGTTCCGCGAACACGATTTGTGGATCGGCCGGTTTGCCGCATCGCTCGACCAGTCGCGACCGTACACGACGCGGGAGTTTCTCTACCGGCTCGGCCTGGAACTGGCCAAGCATGCCCGGGAGGACGGCATTCTGACGGCGGCCGCCAAGGCGGGCGTGCCGCTGTATTGTCCGGCCATCGCCGACAGCTCGATCGGGATCGGGATCGCCGAAAACCGGCACAGCGGGCACAACCGCTTCGTCTTCGACGTCATCGGCGATGTGATCGAGACGGCCCGCATCTGCGCCGCCTCGCCTGCCACCGGCGTGGTGTACTTCGGAGGCGGCACGCCCAAGAATTTCGTGCAGCAGACCGAGGTGACCAACATCGTGATGAAGGCGGGGGCCTCCGGGCACAAGTACGCGGTGCAGGTGGTGACCGATGCGCCGCACTGGGGCGGGCTTTCCGGCTGCACGTTCGAGGAGGCGCAGAGCTGGGGCAAGATCGCCCGGGACGCGCAGATGGTCACCTGTCACGCCGATTCGACCGTCGCCATGCCGCTGCTGGTGACGGCGCTGCTCGAACAAAAAGAGCTGCTGGCGCGCCGTAAGCCGCCGCGATTTTCCCTGGAGGGGGAACTGGAGATCACGATCTGAGCGGTGCTTCGCAACCGGCAGCGAGAGCAAGCGGAGGCCGGCGCCGGGTTTTGGCGGCCGCAGAAGCCTCCGTGCAAGCGGGGTAGCCGGCCATGACGCCCAGCGCCAAGATCCTGCTCCGGCTGCTGTGGGGGGCGACACTGTTCGGCGTGATCGCGGGCTCCGTACTGCCGGGGACGGTCCTTCCGGGCGTGGGGCGCTTTGACAAGCTGTTCCACTTCTCCGGCTACGCCGCCGTAATGTTTCTGCCGGCGCTGCACGAGCGATGGCGTTCGGTGTTGTTGTGTCTGGCGGGCTCCATCGCTCTGGGCGTTTCGCTCGAGCTGGCTCAGACGCTGATGCCGGGGCGGTACTTCGAACTGGCCGACATCGCAGCCAACAGCTGGGGGGCATTGCTCGGGCTCAGCGCCGGGGCCATTTTGCGCCCTCAAGTCCTTCCGCCGGGCAGCAACCAGTCAAATCTGTCCAGGCCGTCCTGAAGAAGGGGCGAACTCGGCTTCCTCAGCGAGCACCCTCTGAGGGGCCTTGCGGCAAAACCACGGGTACAGGGCCGGCAACAGGAACAGGGTGAGCAGTGTCGAGCTGACGAGTCCTCCGATGACGACCGTGGCCAGCGGGCGCTGGACTTCAGCGCCGGTGGTGGTGGCGGTGGCCATCGGCAGGAACCCGAGGCTGGCCACGAGCGCAGTCATGAGCACGGGACGCAGCCTCACGCGGGCGCCCGAGACGACCGCCTCCAGGCATCCCATGCCTTGCATGCGCAAGCGGTTGATGTAGCTCACCATCACGATGCCGTTGAGCACCGCCACACCGAAGAGCGCGATGAAGCCTACCGCAGCAGACAGGTTCAGGTGGAGGCCGCGCAACCACAGCGCCGCGATCCCGCCCACCAGCGCGAAGGGCACATTCAGCAGGATGAGAAGGGCATGGGGGACGGAGTCAAAGGTGGCGAACAAGAGCGCGAAAATCAGGGCTACCGAGAGGGGCACGACGATCATCAGGCGGCGTGTGGCCCGCTCCTGGTTTTCGAACTGGCCGCCCCAGTCCACCAGATAGCCCGGGGGAAGCCGGAGGGAGGCTGCCACGCGGCGTTGCGCCTCGGCGACGAAGCTCCCCAGGTCCCGGCCGCGCACGTTGGCCTGCACCACGATCCGCCGCTGTCCGTTCTCGCGGGTGATGACTTCGGGGCCGCGCGCGACCTCGATACGGGCGATCTGTCCCAGCCGGACGCGTTCGCCCCCGGGAGCCGGCAAGCTCACTTCCGCCAGGGCGGCAGGATCCTCGCGGTAGCGCTCCGGCAGGCGCACGACGATGGCGAAGCGGCGCTGTCCGTCGATCATCTCCGAGGCCTGGCGTCCGGCGACGGCGGCCTCGACGAGCTCCCGCACATCGGAAACGTTCAAGCCGTAGCGGGCCAGGGCGGAGCGATCCACCTCCACACGCAGCTCCGCCACGCCGGAGACGATCTCCATCTGGGCGTCCGCGGCGCCTGGCACGCCGGAGACGATGCGCAAGGCCTGCTCGGCGAGCTGCTCGAGCACGCGGGGATCCTCGCCGAAGATTTTCAAGGCCACGTCCGCCTTGATTCCGGAGACCACTTCGTCCAGGCGCATGGCCATGGGCTGCGTGAAGTTGTAGTTCACTCCGGGCACCGTGGCGAGGGCTTCGGAGAGTGCAGCGATGAGCTCCTCTTTGGTGCGAAAGCGGCGCCACTGGTGGCGCGGCTTCAGCAGCACATAGACGTCGCCCTGGTAGATGCCCATGGCCTCCGTGGCCACATCCGGACGCCCGAGCTTGGTGACCACGCCGGAGATTTCCGGGAAGCCGAAGATCACCTGCTCGATGCGCCGGCTGATCTCGACGGACTCGGTCAGGGAGATGCCGGGAAGCTTGCGGGTCTCGATGAGGATGGAACCCTCATCCAGGCGGGGCATGAACTCGGTGCCGATCCAGGCCAGCGAGGCCAAGGCCGCGACCAGCACCAGGAGGGCGGCGGCAAGGACCGGCGCGCGGTGCCGGAGGACCCAGCCGAGGAGCCGGACGTAGAGCCGTTCGAGGCGCTCGAACCAGTGCTCCGGGCGCTCGCGCGCCCCGCGCCGCAGCACGACGACGGCCGCCGTCGGCACAACCGCGAGCGCCAGCACGAGGGAGCCGACCAGCGCCGAGCACACGGTGATGGCCATCGGCCGGAACATGCGTCCCTCCAGGCCCTGGAGAAAGAAGATGGGAAGGTAGACGGCGATGATGATGGCCACGGCGAAGACAATGGGGCGCGCCACCTCGTGGGCCGCCTGGCGGACGCGTTCCAGAGGATCGAAGTGGCGCTCCCCGCCGGCATGGCGCAGCTTGCGCACAGAGTTTTCCATCATCACCACCGCACCGTCGACGATCATTCCGAAATCGATCGCGCCCAGGCTCATCAGGTTGGCGGAGATGCCGAAGGCGCGCATCCCCATGAAGCCCACCAGCATGGACAGGGGGATGACGGCGGCGACAATGAGCGCGGCCTTGATGTTGCCCAGAAACAGCAGGAGCACGGCGGTGACGAGGATGGCGGCCTCGAAGAGGTTCCGCTTCACGGTGCGGATGGTGCCGTCAATCACCGTGGACTGGTCGTAGAACGGCACGACGCGCACGCCCTCGGGCAGGCGCAGGGAGGCGAGCTTTTGCTTGACGCGCTCGATGACCCGCCTGCCGTTTTCGCCTTTGAGCATGATGGCCATGCCGGAAACGGTTTCGCCGCGGCCGTCGCGCAGCACGGCGCCTTGCCGCGGCGCGGGCCGCACCTCGATGCGCGCCACGTCGCGCAACAACACGGGAGTCCCCTCCCGGGCCAGGAGCACGATCTGCTCGAGTTCGGTGAGGCTCCGGGCCCGGCCGAGGCCCCGCACGTTGTACTGCTCGGAGGCGTGCTCGATGAAGCCGGCTCCGAAGTTGGCGTTGTTCTCGCGAATGCGTTCGAAGACGTCCCGCAGAGACAGGCCGTAGCCCTGCAAGCGGACCGGGTCCACTTCGATCTGGTACTGCCTGGTCTCGCCGCCCCAGGTGTTGACCTCGTTGACCCCGGGCACGGTGCGGAGCTGCGGTTTGATCTGCCAGTCGTGGAGCGTCTTGAGGTCCATTTGCGTGAAGCCGGGACCTTCCAAGGTGTACTGATAGACTTCGCCGAAGGCGGTGGCCACCGGGCCGAGAGAAGGCTCCAGGCCCTCGGGCAACCGGGCGCGCACCTCCTGGAGCCGCTCATTGACGAGCTGCCGCGCAAAATAGACGTTGACGGAGTCCTCGAAGACGACCGTGATCATCGAGAGGCCGAACTTGGAGACAGAGCGGATCCCTTCGGTGCGGGGCAGGCCCATGAGGGCCGTCTCGATGGGGAATGTGACGAGCTGTTCGACCTCGGCCGGCGCCATGGCGGGACATTCGGTGACCACGACCACCTGGTTGTTGGTCAGGTCCGGGAAGGCATCAATCGGGATGGCGGTGAGGGTATACCAGCCGAGCGCCACCAGAGCCAGCAAGCCCGCCAGGACGAACCACCGGTGCTTGAGGTGGAAGTCAACGAAGCGGTCCAGCACGGGCTACTCCTCGCCGAGGGCGGCCTTGAGCAGTTCGGATTTGAGGATGTAGCTGCCGCGCACGGCGACCACTTCGCCGGGGCGGAGACCGGAGGCGATCTCCACGTCGGCGCCGGCGGCGCGCCCCGTGCGCACGGGCCGGGGTTCGAAGCGCTCGGGCGCCGTGCGTACGAAGACCGCGGTCTGCCCCTCGATTTCCTGTACGGCCTCCTGCGGGACGAACAGGGCCGGAGCGGAACGGCCCAGCAGGATCTCGGCGCGGGCGTACATCTCGGGTTTCAGCAATCCGTCGCGGTTGGGCAAGGCGACGCGAACCTGCACGGTGCGCGTGGTGGGATCCAGCTGCTCGCCGAGCCGCGCGATGCGGCCCTCGAAACGGCGGCCGGGATAGGCCTGCACGGTGACCCAGACGGGCAGCCCGGGCTTCAGGCGCCCCAGATGCTCTTCGGCCAGCGTGGCGATCATCCACAGCGAAGACAGGTCGCTGATGACGAACAGGTCGGTGCTGGGATTGACGACGGTGCCCGGGGTGACGTTGCGGGCGAGCACGATGCCGTTTGCAGGCGATTTGATGGGGATGAGGTCTTCTTCGCGGTGTGCATCGGCTCCGGGCGCCGGCTCCGGGACATCGGCGGGGATTTGGAGGAATTCGACAAGGTGCCTGCGCGCCCGGTCCAGATCCGTCTCGGCGTTGGCGAGCTCGGCCTGCGCGTTGCGGAGCTCGGTTTCGGCGTGTTCGAGCTGCTCGAGAGAGCCGGCCTTGAGCTCGTAGAGGCGCCGGGCGCGGTCGCGCACGCGGCGGGCGTAAGCCTCAGCGGATCGCAGGCGCGCCACTTCCGCCAGGGCTTTCCGGTAGGCGGCGCGGGACTCATGGATGTCGTGGCTGTGCATGCGCGCCAGCACCTGGTCCTGCGCGACGCGGTCGCCCACGGCCGCCGAGACGCTGACGATGCGTCCTTCGGTGACGGCGCCCACACGCCAGGTGCGGTTCTCGTCGGGGGTGATGCGGCCGGCGGCCTCGAGCGTCAAGGGCACGGAAACGAGGCGGACCGGTGCAGTGGCGATGCCGGCCTCCCGCTGGGCCTGGGCCGAGAGGAGGACCCACCGGGCCGGGGTCTTGCCGGCTGTGGCTTCGGCCACGGTTCCGGACGGTCGGGGGCGGGAGCAACCGGCCCACAGCAGCACGCAGGCCACGAGCAGCGCCCTCATGGCTCCACCCCCATGGCGGTCTCCAGCGCGGCGATGCTCTGGCGGTATTCGGTGAGCGTGCGGGAGTAAAGCATTTCGGTATCCAGGCGGACGCGCTCGGCGTCGAGGAGCCGCAGCAGGTCCGTGCCGCCTTCGCGGTAGGCGGCCTGCGCGATGCGCGCCGACTCGGCGGCGTGCGCGCGCAGCAGCCGCGAAGACTCCAGCAGTTGCCTGCGGCGGAGTTCGTAGTCCGCCGCAGCGGCCCGCACTTCGGCGCGGATCAAGGCTTCCGTGGCAGCCAGCGAGGATTCGGCCGCACGGACCTCCGCGCGGGCGGCGGCGATACTGCCCTGGTTGCGGTTGAGGACGGGGAGGTTCCACTGCACGCCGCCGAGCACGGTGTTGAAGCCCGCCGTGCGCTTGTATCCGAGCAACAGGTCCAGGTCGGGCCGGGCGCCCGCCTCGGCCAGGCGCAGGCCGGCCCGGGCCTGCTCGACCGCCAGTCGCGCCAGCTGCATTTCAGGCCGTGCTTCGAGCGCCCGGACGGGATCCGCGACCAGGGCGGGGGCGGCCGGGTCTTCGAGCGGCTCGGTCAACTCCACCGGCTCGAACTGCGTGCGTCCCATCTCGCGGAACAACTGAATGCGGGCGCGCTCGGCCTCGAGCGCTGCAGCGTTGGCGGCGATGGCCAGCCGCTCCCCTTCCAGCCGCACGCGCAGCAGGTCGGCCTCCGCCATGGCGCCCTCGCGAACACGGTGTTCGTGATACTCGACCACCTGCCGGAAGGTTTGCTCGGTCGCAAGCAGGATTTCGTACTGGCGCTGCGCACCGGCGGCGGCCCAGTAGGCCTGCTTGACGCGCGCGGCGATCTGCCGGCGGAGCAGCTCCAGCTCAAGCCCGGCACGGCGCACGGCGAGTTCGGCGGCGTCCAGGCGCCGCTCGCGCTTGCCGCCGGTCTCGAAAAGCTGGGAGAGGTAGACAAAAGAATCGGCGTCGCGACCGTAGGCGAGACCCGGAGTTCCCCAGGCGCGGAGATTTTCGAGCTGGACAATCAGCCGCGGATTCGGCCGCAGGCCTGCCTGGAGGCGTTGCCCCTCGGAGGCCCGGGCGCGCTCCATCCCCGCGGCCAGCAAAGGATGGGCGGAGAGGGCCTCACTGACGGCCTGCCGCAAGGAAAGTTGCGGCGCAGCCAGCAAAGGAAATCCCAACCAAACGGCCAAACAAGCAGCTTTCATAACTCGGCAAATGGGACCGGCACCTCTCAAGTTAACATGATGCCGGCGCGGGGGCCGAAGTAACTCGCTCGCGCCATTCGAGCCGGAACTGTGCTTGCGCGAGGTTCGTGCCGAACTATACTGCGAGGGCAGCATTATGAAGCCCGTACACACTTTTGCCGTAGTGCCTTCCCTTCCCGCGCCGCTTGAGCCGCTGCGCGAGATCGCCTACAACCTGCGCTGGGCATGGGACCACGACACCATCGAACTGTTTCGCCGCCTGGATGCCGAGCTGTGGGAGGCCGCGGGCCACAATCCGGTGCGGATGCTCGGAATGATCGAGCAGGAAAAGCTGGAAGCCGCGGCAGCCGACGATGCCTTTCTGGCTCATCTGGAGCGCGTCCGTCAGGATCTGGAAGGCTATCTCGGCTCGCAGCGCACTTGGTACCGCCGCACCCACAGCTTCAGCGAGGGCCTGCTGGTGGCGTACTTCTGCGCGGAATTCGGCCTGACGGAGTGCCTTTCCATTTTTGCGGGCGGCCTGGGGATCCTGGCCGGAGATCACCTGAAGTCGGCCAGTGACCTCGGCGTGCCGCTGGCGGCCGTGGGCCTGCTCTACCAGCAAGGCTACTTCCGTCAGTACCTGAATGAAGCCGGGTGGCAGCAGGAGGAATACGAGGACAACGATTTCTACAATCTGCCGCTGTCGCCAGTCCGGCGCCCGGACGGATCAGCCGTGACGGTGGAAGTGAACTGCGGCCGGACGGTGACGGCCCAGGTCTGGCAGGCCCGGGTAGGGCGCGTTTCGCTTTACCTGCTGGATACGAACATCGCGGCCAACGCGCGTCCGGAAGATCGCGACATCACCGATCAGCTTTACGGGGGCGACCTGGAGATGCGCCTCAAGCAGGAGATCCTGCTCGGTATCGGCGGCTACCGGGCGCTGGCGGCGCTCGGTCTCGAGCCGACCGTGTTCCACATGAACGAGGGTCATTCGGCCTTTCTGGCTCTCGAGCACGCGCGACATCTCATGCAGCGATACGGCCTGAGCTTTGCCGAGGCCCGCCAGCTGGCCGCCCCGTCCCTGGTCTTCACGACCCATACGCCGGTGCCGGCGGGGCATGACTACTTCCCTCCGGATCTGATGGAACGGTACTTGGAAGGCTATTACCGGGAGCTGGGGCTGAGCCGCTCGGAGTTTCTGGCGCTCGGACGGCAGGATCCAAACAACGAAGCGGAGCATTTCTGCATGACGGTCCTGGCGTTGCGTCTTGCGGGCGCGAGCAACGGCGTCAGCAAACTGCACGCGGACACAAGCCGCAAGATGTGGGCGGGGATATGGCCGGCTCTGCCGGCAGACGAGATCCCGATCGGTTACGTGACCAACGGCGTGCACTTCCGTTCGTGGATTTCCTATGAGATGAACCAGCTCTACGACCGCTACCTGGGGCCGCACTGGCGCGAAGAACCCGCCGAGGCCGCATTGTGGAAGCGAGTCGAGAGCATTCCGGCCGAGGAATTGTGGCGGACCCACGAGCGGCGGCGCGAACGTCTGGTCGCGTTCGCCCGGCGCCGGCTGAAGGAGCAACTGCGGCGGCGAGGCGCGCCGCTCGCCGAGGTGGAGGCCGCCGAGGAGGTGCTCGATCCGGATGCGCTCACCATCGGCTTTGCGCGGCGGTTTGCCACCTACAAGCGCGCCACGCTGCTGTTGCGGGATCCGGAACGTCTGGCCCGGCTGCTCAACGATCCTGCGCGGCCCGTGCAGGTGATCTTTACGGGGAAGGCGCATCCGAAGGATACGCCGGGAAAACAGCTCATCCAGCAGATCGCCGTGCTTGCGCGCCGGCCGGAGTTCCGCCGCCGAATCGTGTTCCTGGAGGATTACGATATGGCGGTTTCGCGCTATCTCGTACAGGGCTGCGACGTGTGGCTGAACACGCCTCTGCGACCCAAGGAGGCCAGCGGCACAAGCGGGATGAAAGCGGCCGCCAACGGAGTGCTCAACGTGAGTACGCTCGACGGCTGGTGGGATCATGCGTGGCGGGAGTTCGACGGGGGAAGCGGGCTGACCGGCTGGGCGATCGGGCGCGGCGAAACCTACGACGATCCGGCCTATCAGGACGAGGTCGAGGCGCAGGCGCTGTACGAAGTTCTGGAACGCGACGTGATCCCGACGTTTTACGAGCGGGGGCGGGACCGGCTGCCGCGGCGGTGGATCGCGCGCATGAAGGCCTCCATCGGGCGCCTCTGTCACTACTTCAACAGCCACCGGATGGCGCGCGAGTACACGGAGGCGTTCTACCTGATCGGGCACAACCGCTTCCTGCGGCTTTCCGAGAACGGGGCGGCGCGGGCGCGCCTGCTGGCGGCATGGCTGGACCGGATCCAGCGGAACTGGCCGGCTGTCCGTGTGGAATCGGTGGCGGCGGAGTCTCCGGGCACGCTCTCGGTGGGGGAACGCTTCCGCGCCGAGGCCCGGGTGCGTCTGGGGGAGCTGACGCCCGAAGACGTGACCGTGGAGCTTTGCCTGGGCCCGCTCGATCCGGCCGGTGAGATCACGCGCCCGGTGGCGACGCAAATGGAGGCAGCGGGGCGCGACGAGCAGGGGCGCATCATCTATGTGGCCGACAGTGTGGCCTGCTGCCGCAGCGGCCTGCACGGCTTCACGGTGCGGGTCCTGCCGTTTCACCCCGACTTGAGCGTGGCCTTCCTGCCGGGGCTGATCACGTGGGCGTGACCAGGGGCGCGGCCGGAGGGCGATCGTTGCGCCGCGAGCCCGCCACGATTCGAAACAGGATGCGTGCCGGCCGGGCGCGGAGATGTGCGCGGGAACTTACTTCACGCGCGCGCTCGTAACCTCGAGGTGCCAGACGTCGCCGAAATGCCGCAGGGCGCCTTTGCGAACCTTGGCGATGAGCTCGACCTCTTTGCCGAGGAAGTCCGACAGGACCGCGGGCGGCCGTCCGGAAGCGCCGGCCGGGCGCGGCGGGAGACTCAACGGCAGCCAGGGCCGCACAGCCACGGTGCGCCCTGCCGCGTCTTTAAGAACCAAACGGAGGTCGGTAAAGTAATTGCGGCCGGCGTTCTCCAGTTTTCCGGAGACCCGTACGGTGCGATCGCGGTAGCGCTCCGGTGCGCGCTCCAGGGCTTCGACGGAGACCTTTTCCGGCGGCTGGTCAGAGGGCTTTTCGGATGCGGCGGGTTGCTGGCGTGGGGAGACGACACCGAGGCTCACCGCCAGCCATACGTTCAGCACCGCGAATCGGCGCCACGCCACCGCCATGCGCTCCTCCCTCGCCACATCAAGGCCGCCGCGACGGCCAACACCGCCAGGCTTGTCCACTGCGACACGGAAAGCAACGCGCCGTCGGCGCGCGCGTCCCCGCGAAACCTGTCGAGCAACAGCCGCGCCACAGAGTAGGATGCCGCAACCCGGAGGAAGGTTCCACCGGGGACTTCACTGGGACGCCGCGCGGCGAACCAGCCGATTAAAGCAACGGCGGCAGCTTCGTAGAGCTGCGTGGGATGGAGCGTCGCGCCCTCCCCGAAGCGGCGCGCGGCTGGACTTCCGGGCGCCGCGCTCACGGCCCACGGCAGCGCGGCCGGACGGCCGTGACAGCAGCCTGCGAAGAAACACCCGAAACGGGCGGCGACGCCGAACAGACACAGTCCCGGCGCCACAGCATCGGCGAGCCTGCGCAGAGGCAGCCGCATCAGGCAGCCGTAGAGCGCACCCGCCGCCAGGCCCGCAAGCAGCCCGCCGTAGGAGGAAAATCCGCCGAACGCGGGATCCAACACCCAGCGGCCCAAGGAGCTTTCGAGGTATTGTCGGTGTTCGACCACGTACCAGAGGCGCGCTCCGGCCCAGCCTGCCAGCCACGCGACGAGAAACAAACCCAGAATGCGATCGCGGCGCACCCGGCAGCGGTCGCCCGCCCGCACGGTCGCAATGCCCAATAGAAATCCTCCCACGGCCATGAGGAGCGGGTACACGGGCGTGACCGCGCCGGAAGGACCAGCAAGGAGCGGGCTCATCAAGCGGGACGCCGGCGCGACTGAAGGCGAAGCAGCCAGCCGCCCGCCGCCAGCGCCGGGAGAAGCACCAGGAGCCAGCCCGCCGCACCGCTCGCCGGCGGCGCCAACAGGAGCGCACTGCAACCGCCGGGTGCGGGAGCACAGGCACCGGTGGAAACCAGCAGCTTGGCCGTCATGGGGTCCCCTGCGGCTCCGATGTCGCAAACGGAGGCCTTGCCGCTCGAGGCAGGATTCGAAGAATTGTCGAAGCGGCGGTTATTCGAAGATCCGGGGAACAGATCACCGGAATCGCCGCGATTGGCGTTGTTGTCCAGATCGCGGCGGCCGTCGGCCTCCATCAGCTCGACGCCCTGATTGTTTTCGTCGGCGTTCACACGGTTGTTCGCCAGCCCGGCATTGACCACCGTCTCGTTGATCTTGAGGATGGCCAGACCCGCGGTGGGCAGGTTCGAATCGAACAGGACTCTTTGCACGTTGTAGACCAAATAGTACTGCGTGGGGGAGACGCGAATCTGAAATGCTGCGGCGTTGTCCTCAAAGCGCCGGATACTGGCCGGGTTGAGGTCGGAAGTCACTTCGGTGGGATTGAGCCAGCCCAGAAACGCCTTCGACCAGGCGGACATATGGACGGGCCGCGCCGGGGACCGGCCGTCGCCGCCGTAGGAGCCGCTTGCCATGAGATCCCAGTTACCCAGGCCGGCGGAGTCGCCATTGCCGGGATCGGTGTCATAGAGGTCGGGCAGACCGAAGGCGTGTCCGAACTCGTGGCAGAAGACTCCGATCTCGATCATAGTGGACCCGTCACAACTGGTGGCGGGCATGATGACGTAATCATCCACCTGGATGAAGCCGCCGCCGTGGCGTGCGTCGTTGGTCTGGAAGGCTCCGCCGCCCCAGCCGGAGAGGACGAAACGGTGCGACCAGATGTTGTTATTGCCCCCGCACTCGCCGCCCTGCTCGGGATGAACGAAAGCAACAAAGTCCACAAAGCCGTCGTCATCGCCGGAGTTGGGGATGCCGTCGGGGCCGTCGTTGTCATAGCTCGCGAAGTTCACGGCGGTATCGTGGGCCGTCAGGGTTTCCCGGAGAAAGTCCGCCACACGAGAGGCGTTGCATAAGCCGTTGCAGCCTGCGGGCCCTTCGTAGAAGGTGTCGTTCTGCGCCAGGGTCCGCCAAGGCGTTACCATCCCGTTCACCGTGAAAGCTCCGTAGGAGATCTCGCGGTAGTAGTCGGCCATGGTTCCGGTCGGCCACGGTCCGTCGAACAGCTGGCGCTGGAGATTAGCGGGCGGGTACGGATCGGCGCCGGTGTTGCGGAACTTGGCCAGGAGCACGGGGACCGACTTGACCCCGGAGACGGCCACGCCGCCGCGGGCTGCGGCGGCATCGGCGGTCATTTCGCCCCGGCGGACCGCGGCGCGATTTTCCTGAATCTGGCGCACCAGACGGAGGAAGGCGCGCGCCGGTGGAACGTTGCGCGGGCCGGCGAGCCAGTTGACGAACGAGGCCGGCCACGGCTGTCCGAGCCGGGGCGGCTGGGTGGCGTGCAAGGAGTTCGCCAGGGCCGCCAGCAACATGGTTCGAACCACGTGCCTGCGGGAAAGGGGCATGGGCGACCCCTCCGTGGGTCGCCCTAGTCTACCATAGAGCCGTTTCCGTGGCTCAACAGGCGCGCAAGACTGTGCTTCGGACGAGCCGCGCCGGCCGGCAATGCCCGGCTACAGGGGCGTGGCTCCGTCCTCGCAGGAGAAGGTGCCGGAGGCGACGCCGCCGGTGCAAGGAATCACCTCGGCGCACTCGTCGAATTGCTGATTGAGGTTGCTGAGGGCGGAGGCGAGCTCAGCCGCCGTGCAGCCGCACGAGTTGGAGCCGGAAGCGAGCTGTTCGTTGGCACAGGCGTGAATGGCGGCCGCGCTCCGTCCGGCCACACAAGCGGGGTAGGCAAAGGCCTGGCACACGTCATCATCCGTACCCAGGATTTTGTCGGGGCCGGAGCGCCGGGTGCAGACGGAGGCGCCGGCTGCGGGTGCAGCAACATCCTGCAAGCCCGCCGGGGTGTAGCCCTGCTGCGAGAAGAACAGATTGAGTCCGAGCGTCATCGCCTGCCCGGACAGCACGCCGCCACCCTGCCCGCGGGATCCGGCGCCGATACGGTCGGGGATCGGCGGACCCGCGATCGAGTCGAAGAGTACATCACTGTTGAGGCGCAGCGTTCCGGGTCGCCCGCCTGCCGGAAGATAGTCCACCAGAGTCTGGAGATTTTTGACGGTGACCGAATTTCCAGGCTGCCCGATGGTGGTGGCGTTGGGGGACGTGCCGCCGGCGAAAGCGTCGAGGCCGCCGCAGGCCTGGGCTCCGGCGATCAATCCGCAGCCGGAGCCGCCCGGCACACAGCCGGCCTCCGAAGGCTGGAAGGGGCACGGAGCGGTGGCCACGCTGTTCGGTGCGCCGTAGGCGCCCTGGGTCAAGGTGCAGCACAGTGATCCGGGCGCATTCCCGCAGGCGGATGCGGGAAGCCGCGGGGTTGGAATCGAAGTCGCTGCGGCCGCGGGTGCATTTTCCGCCACGGTCAGAGGTACGGCGCCGCCGCCGTCGCCGCAGTCCACGGGAAGACCGCCGGCGTCCACGACGCGCAGGTCCGCCGCGACGTAGATCTGTGAGCCTGGGGGATTGTTGGCGTGGGCCAGCGCCTTGCCGCAATAGGTTACCGTAGCGGTGGCGCAGGCGTCCGGCCGCGCCGTGTAGCAGGCGTGGATCTCGTCGGAGGTTCCCGAGGCGGGCACGGCGTCTTGAAACTTACAAAAGCCCGCGGCGAGATCACAGCGGTCGGGGAAGCAGTCGGCGTCGCTCGTGCAGGGGAGGTTGCGATGGCCGCGTACGATGAGCACGTCGGCTGCGGCGCACTCCAGCTGCGGTGTTGCCGAGCAGGAGCCCGCATGCTCCGCGGTGCTGCAATCGGCATCGCTTTCGCAGCGGCGGCCGGCAAACGGCCCGCTGGTGCACACTCTCAGGGCTGGGTTGATACTGAGGTGAACGGTCCGCCCCGGTTGGATATCCCAGTGCAGGGTCTGCCCGGTGGACGGGTCGTGAAACACGAAACCGTCTGCGCCCGGGCACCAGCCATTGTCGTTGTCCGCCGCCAGTGCGCCGCTTCCCACCCGCTGCGCCACTGCCGGACTGAAGCCGAGCAGGACCGCGATCATCGTCACCGCCAACCGATTGTGCATGCCGAAATCCTCCTGTGATCCGGATTGGCGTCACGGCCGCCATGTGCCGGGCCGCGCCGCTTGAATTGTGTATCGGCGCCCCCGAGGCCGGGGCGGACTGGGGCGGTTACCTGCCCAGCGGGCACTTTTTGGCGGACGCCGCCGCGTGGTTTTTCCCGAGAAATCCCTGAGAACCTGGCGAGGTCGCGGCACCTTACTCAATGGAGAGCGATGCAGGCCGACACCGAGCCGGTAGTTCAGTTTGAACGGGGGATTCTGGCGCCCTTGCAGGCGCTGCTGGTGGTTTGTGCCGTGGCATTTCTGGCCGAAGGGATGTGGTTGTGGCTGGCCTTTTCGGCGGCGGGTCTGTTCTATCTCGGGACGATCGGCGCCCGGTTGCATCCTTTACAGTCCGCTCGGGATCTTGCGGCCGGACCGTGGAGCAATCCCGTGGCGCGTCTGGAACAACGGCTGCTTGCCGGGCCCGTCCAGCGTGCGCTTCTCCGCAAAGCGTGCGCCCGCGTGGGAATTCTCGCCGGCTCTGGGGCGGGCCTGATCACGCTGTTTGGGCTTCACTGGAGCTGGTTGCCGGCCGCCGTGTTGGCCGCCGGAGTTGCGTATGGCGGCGGCGCCATACTCGCGTGGCTGTTCTGTGGAGTTCCGGCGACCGGCGGCGGTGCGGGTCCGTACAAGTGGCGGGCGTCCACGCCGGGGGCCTGCGGGAGGGCTTCGGTCAAAGGATCCTCGGGGGCCGCGGAGAGACGGGACGCTCAAGCTGCGTCCGAGACGCGCGTCCCAATCTTACTTTCAGACACAGACATCTGATTATCCTTGACAAGCGTCGTGTGTGTGGACTAGTGTTTTAAGTTGAGCACGCCGATGGCCGATGACCGGCGCAGTCTGATCCGGTGGCTTTTGGGCGGAGGTTTCACCGCCTCCGTACTCTCGTTTCTGTATCCTGCCATCCGATTCATGAATCCGCCGCGCATTCCCGAGGCGGCGGTGAACGAAGTGAGCGCGGGCAAGGCCGACGAGCTCAAGCCGAACACGGCGAAGATCGTACGGTTCGGCAGCCGTCCCGTGCTGCTCATCCGGGTCGGCGAGGAGGAGTGGAAGGCGTTCGGGGCCGTGTGCACCCATCTGAATTGCACCGTGCAATACCGCCCGGACGGCCACGACATCTGGTGCGCGTGTCATAACGGCATCTACGACCTCAACGGTCGCGTGATTGCGGGGCCGCCGCCGCGCCCGCTGGAAGAATACGCGGTGCGGATTCGCGACGGGGAGATCGTGATCGCGCGCCGCGCCTGAGGGAGGAAGATGCTTTCAGTCGAGACACGGCAGCGCGCGGCAAGCTGGCTGGACGAACGCCTCGGGCTGACGGCGATCGGCGAGTTTCTCCGCCACAAGGCCGTGCCGGTGCACTCGGCCACGATCTGGTATTACTTCGGGGGCATCACGCTGTTCCTGTTTGTGATCCAGGTGCTCACGGGCATCCTGTTGCTGCTTTATTACCGCCCGACCCCGACGGAGGCCTTCGAAAGCGTGCAGTTCATCATGACGCGGGTGGAGTTCGGCTGGCTGGTGCGCTCGATCCACAGCTGGGCGGCGAACCTGATGATCCTGACCGCCTTTATCCACATGTTCAGCGTCGTGTTCCTGCATGCCTATCGGCGCCCGCGGGAGCTGACCTGGCTGAGCGGCATCGTCCTGCTGGGTCTGGCGCTGGCGTTCGGTTTCAGCGGATACCTGCTGCCGTGGAACACGGTGGCCTATTTTGCTACGAAGGTCGGCACGGACATCGCAGCCAGCCTGCCCGGCATCGGCCCGCCATTGGCCCGCTTTTTGCGCGGGGGAGACGAAGTGGGCGGTGCGACCCTCACGCGGTTTTTCGGATTTCACGTGGCGGTGCTGCCGGGGCTCACCACGCTGGTGCTGCTGGTCCACCTCGCTCTGGTGCAAAAGCACGGCATCAGCGTACCGCCGAAGGTCGAGCAAGAGTCCCGCCGCCGCGGCGTGCCCATCCCGCAAATGCCGTTCTTTCCCAACTTTTTTCTCCGGGAGCTGATGGCTTGGTACGGGGCTCTGGGTGTGCTGGGCTCGCTGGCGGCCATTTTCCCCTGGGAACTCGGCGTCAAGGCCGACCCTTTTGCACCGGCGCCGGCGGGCATCCGGCCGGAGTGGTATTTCCTGGCGGAGTTCTACACGCTGAAACTGCTGCCGAGCCATGTGTGGATTTTTGAAGGCGAACTGCTGGCTCTGATCGGATTTACGCTGCTGGCGGTGTTTTGGGCGCTGCTGCCGTTTTGGGCCACGAACCGGCAGGGCGAGATTCGTACGCGGCTCGTCACAGGGGCGGGCGTGGCGTTGCTGGCCTACCTGTCCACCTTCTCGGCGTTAGGGTACTGGCGATGAGACGGGCCTTGGCAGTCGCGGCGGCGGCAGGTTGGCTGCTCGAAGCCGCCGCGCGGGACACGTGCCTGGAGTGCCACGCCGTTCTCGAGGGGGCACTGCAACGCCCGGCGGTGCTCTACAAGGCGGATGTGCACGCGCGTCACGGCTTCGGCTGCGCCGCCTGCCACGGAGGCGATCCCTCGACCGACGACCCCAAGCTCTCCATGAGCCCGGCACGCGGCTTTCGCGGGAAGATCGCGCGCACGGCCATTGCGAAGCTGTGCGCGCACTGCCACAGTGACGCCTCGCTGATGCACAAGTACAACCCGCGGCAGCGCGTGGACCAGTACGCGCAATACGTCACCAGCGTGCACGGCCAGCGCATCGCTCAGGGTGACGCGGCCGCGGCCACCTGCACGGACTGCCACAGCGTACACGACATCCGCAACGTCAAGGACTCGCGCGCGCCGGTCCATCCGCTGCGGCTGCCGGAGACCTGCGCCCACTGCCACGCCGATGCCCAGCGCATGGCCCGGTACGGGATTCCGACGGACCAATTTGCGAAATACCGCCGCAGCGTGCATTGGGAGGCGCTGGCCGAGCGCGGCGACCTTTCGGCTCCGAGCTGCGCCTCCTGTCACGGCAACCACGGCGCCACACCGCCCGGGGTCGCCTCTGTGACCGCCGTGTGCGGCACCTGCCACGTACTGCTCGAAGAGCTGTTCAACAAGAGCCCGCACCAGCCTGTGTTTGCGAGCATGGGGATGGCGGGATGCATTGTCTGTCACGGCAACCACGAGGTTATGCGGCCGTCACCGGCGATGCTGGCGGGAGAAAAATCGGTCTGCGCCCAGTGCCACGACCCGGATTCGAGCGGCGCCAAGGCGGGGGCGGAGATGGCGCGGCTGATTAACCAGCTGCGGGCGTCGCTGGAGCGCTCGAGCGCCATGCTGGAACGCGCCGCGCGATCGGGCATGGAGGTGTCCGAAGCTCAGATCCGGCAGCAGGAAGCGCAGGAAGCGCTTGTCAAGGCCCGCGTGGCCGTACACGCCTTCCGGCTGGAGGCGGTGCGCGAGCCGGTGGAAGCCGGTCTGAAGATCACGGCAGAGAGCTACCGGGCGGGGGTTGCAGCCCTGGAAGAACGCAACCGGCGCCGCATCGGCCTGGCGGTGTCCCTGGTGACGATTCTGGTGACGATGACCGGGTTGTGGATGGCGATCCGCGCCATCGAAAAGCCGGTCGGGGGCTCCTAGGAGGCAGCCATGCGAATTGCACTCGTTTTGTGGCCGCTGGCCGCCGCCGTGGCTTTTCCGGGCGAGCTAGAACCGCTGTCCAGTGCCGAGATCTGCGGCCGCTGCCACCGTTCGATCCTGGAAGCCTGGAAGACGTCGGCGCACGCCCGGGCGATGGAAAGCGCGCTGTTTCAGGATGTGCTGGAGATGGCGGAAGCCGAGTTCGGCGCGGGCGTTCGCAAGGAGTGCCTCGGCTGTCACGCGCCGCTCGCGGTGCATCTCGGGGACTGGAAGCTGCGGCAGAAGATCAGCTGGGAAGGGGTGACGTGCGACTACTGCCATTCCGTGCACGAAGTCTGGGAGGCGGGGCCCAATCCGAAAGTCCGCGCCGAGTTCTCACTGGTCAAGACCGGGCCCATCAAGGACGCGGCGGCGCCGGTGCACGGGACCCTCTTCTCGGCGGTGCACAGCTCGTCGCGCCTGTGCGCGCCGTGCCATCAGTATCGCAACGCTGCCGGCCTGGACGTGCTGAACACCTACGCCGAGTGGAAGGCCTCCGACTACGCCCGGCGCGGCGTCGAGTGCCAGTCCTGCCATATGTTCCGGGTGGCGGGCGACGTCGTGGATCCACGCATCCGCCGCTCGAACCTGGCCAAAGTGAATCTCCACCAGATGCCCGGAAGCCACTCCATCGAACAGCTCAATAAGACGATTCGCGCCAGGCTGGCGAGCACGCGCGAGGGCAACCTTCTGAAGCTCACGACGGTCGTATCCAACGTCGCGGCCGGCCACTACGTGCCGACGGGCTCGCCGCTGCGGCAGCTCGTGCTGGAGTTGCGCGTGGACGCCTACGACGGGCGGCGTTTCCAGGAGCGGCGCGTCTACCGGCGCGTGGTGGCCGACGCTTCGGGCAACGAGATTGACCGGGAGTATCTGGCGTTCCTCAAAGGGGCCCGGGTGGTGGCGGACACGCGGCTGGCGCCCGGGGAGTCGCGAACGGAGACCTTCGCTTTCCCCTTGCCTGCCGGGGTACAGGCCCAGGTGACGGCCACGCTGTGGTATTACTATTCGCCGCTGGCGCGGACGGAATCCCAGCGCCGCATCACGTTCCGCACGATCAGCCGGCTGGTGCGCTGAGGCAGTCGGTCCCCGCAGAGGTCACGGTTGCCAGTCGCCGTCGTCTTCGGTCTGGTCTTCGTCGGTCCACAACGGCTTTAAACCTGCGGCTTTCAAACGATCGGCCAGGGCCAGTCGAACCACTTCGGCTTCGGCCGGGGACAGTCCCCCGGCGAGTTTTTCGATTTTGCCGAGCAGGCGCCGCATGTTGACGCGCGACAGTTCGGCGGGCGCCGCGAGCGCGTAGGCCTCCAGCGCGGTGAGGCGCAGCTCGTCGTCATGAAAAAACTTCAACAGCTTGCCGACGTGCGCCTTCAGTCCGAGCCAGCCGATGCCGAGAATCGCCTGGCGCCGGGTTTCGACGTCCGGGTCGTCCAGGTACCGGGGAAAGTACTCGGCGAGGCGGTAATCGAGCGAGTAGCGCATCGCTTCGAGCGCCCGGGCGCGCGCCTCCGGCCGGTCGCAGAACTCGATGGCGTAGCGGCGGACCGCCGGATCGTGCATCTCGCGCGCCAGACCGACGAGGGCCGCGGCACGCTCGACCACGGGCGCCGCCTCATCCCGCAGGCGTTCCATCAAAGCCTGGCGAATTTCCGGATCCTCGGACTCGGCGAGAGCCTCCCAGCAAGCGGCGCGGACGGCGGCCGAGGGATCGGCGGCCGCGGTTTCCCGCAGGCGGGCCTGGACGGCCGCCGAAGGCCTCTGGTAACGGAAGCTGAGGGCTGCCGCCCGGCGCAGATCCTCTTCAGGGCTGGACAGCAATTCGAGGCGTTCGGCCTCGCTCAGCAGGTCCACTTCGGGAAGCGCAGTCTCCGGGTAGCGGGACCAGAGGTCGAAGGGCTCGGCCGGCGGTTCGGGGGCGGGCTCGTCGAGTTCGGCCAGCGCCGCCTCGACCTCCCGCCGCACCCAGGCGGCTTGCGGGTCGCCGCCGTTCAGTTTTGCCAGGACGGCTTCGAGCGCGGGCCGGGCGGCGGGATCGCCGTAGGCAGACAGGGCGAGGGACGCATCCACGGGATCCAGGTCCAGCCGCTCTTCCAGCAGCCGCCGGATCCGCTCATCGCGCACGCCGAGCGAGGCCAGGGCGAAGGCAATTTCGTCCCCCTCGGCTGCGCCCACTTCCTGATACAGCCGGAGCAGAGGCTCGACCGAGGCTGCACCCAGTCGCGAGAAAGCCTCGAAGAGTTCCTCCGGGAAATCGCGGTGGTTCCGGCGCGCGCACGCGATGAGAAACGGAAGCGCCTCCGGGGTGGGCCGGTAGGAGAACAGGTCCAGCAGCACCAGTTCGAGATCGGCCACGTGATCCTCGCCGGGCTCCAGCCCGAAGCGGACCAGATCCGGAACCGCCTGCTCGAAGCGGCTGAGGATGGCACGGAGGAGCCGGCGGTCGACGCCGATCCGCCCGCGGGCGGCCGCCTCCAGCAGGTCGTGGACGGGGACTTCGGAATAGCGCTCCGGTGAAATGAGCATGTCAGTAGGTAGCGCGGCCGCCGCTGGCGTCATAGCACTGCCCGGTCACGAAAGAGCAGTCCGGGCTGGCCAGGAAGTGCACCACGGCTGCGATCTCCTCGGGCGTTCCCGTACGGCGCATGGGGATGCGGGAGGTCATGTAGTTGATCTGCTCGGGGGTGAGCTGGTCCAGGATGCGCGTGCGGACGACGGCCGGAGCCACGGAGTTGACGCAGATACCCTCGACGGCGACCTCCTTGGCCAGTGCTTTGGTGAAGGCGATCACGCCGGCCTTGCTGGCCGAATACGCGGTCATGTTGGGATTGCCTTCCTTGCCGGCGATCGAGGCGATGTTGACGATGCGGCCGTAGCGGTGGCGGCGCATATGGGTGATCACGGCGCGGCAACAGTGGAACACGCCGTCCAGGTTGACGGCCATCACGGCGCGCCAGTCGTCCGGAGTCTGCTCCCACAGCGGCGCCGCCTTGCCGGCGATGCCCGCATTGTTCACGAGGATCTCAATGCGGCCTGTACGGGCGAGCACGGCGGCCACGGCGCGGGCGACGGATTCGGCATCGGCGATATCCACCTCTACGGGGAAGGCGCTGAGGCCGTCGCGCGTGATGGCGGCGGCGACCGCGGAGGCGCCCGGAGCATCAATGTCGGCCACCGCCACGGTGGCGCCGGCGCGCGCCAGGCGCCAGGCAATCGCTTCTCCGATCCCCGTGGCAGCGCCGGTGACCAAGGCGGTCTGGCCGCTGAGATCGAAGAACGCCATAGGCGGCTCGGGCCTACTCTTCCTTAACAACCTGAACCAGGATCTCGGCCGTGACGTCCTTGTGCAGCCGCACCGGGACCTTGTATTCGCCGAGTTGCTTGATCGGCTCCTCGAGCTGGATCTTGCGGCGGTCCACGACGTAGTTCTTCTGTTGGAGGGCCTCGGCGATGTCCTTGGCCGTGACGGAGCCGAAGAGCTGGTCGTGTTCGCCCGCCTTTTGCGGAATCGTAACGGTGACACCGGCCAGCAGCCGTGCCAGTTCCTCGGCTTCGCCGCGTTCTCTGGCTTCGCGGCGGAGGTGCGCCTGGCGCTCCTGCTCGACGATTTTCTTGTTGGCTTCGGTGGCGGGCACCGCCAGCCGGCGCGGCAGCAGGTAGTTGCGGGCATAGCCGTCGGCCACGTTGACGATGTCGCCGCGACTGCCCAGTTTCTCGATGTTTTCCCTGAGGATGACCTGCATGGGTGACTCCGGAAACCGGCTCGCCGTTCACACCGCGGCGGCGAAGGGCAGCAGCGCGATGTTGCGCGCCTGTTTGATGGCCTCGCTCAGGCGGCGCTGGTGCGGGCTGCAGACGCCGGAAACGCGCCGCGGCACGATCTTACCGCGCTCGGAAAGAAACGCCGACAGCAGTTTGACATCTTTGTAGTCAATATCGTCAATGCGTTCCACGCAGAACCGGCATACTTTCTTGCGCCGGAAGTACTGCTTGCGCGTTGCGACAATCGCTTTGTCCGTACCGGTGGGCTTCTGGGAGGGGGCCACCGGCTTGCCTTTTGCTTCCGCCATAATTCTCCTCGATCCTTCTTTCTATTCTGAGGCTTCCGCTTCCGCTTTCGCCATCACCTCTTCGGCGGCCGGGGCGCCCGGGGCCGGGGCGGCGGGCGCCGGTTTGCGGGCCGCGCGTTGTTCGCGCTCGCGCCGCTTCTTTTCCAGGCGCTTGAGCTTGCGGTCGATGCGCACCGTGAGGTACTTGATCACCGTATCGGAAACGCGCAGGCGCCGCTCGATCTCGGTGACGGCGTCGGGCGGAGCGCTGAACTGCACTAAAACGTAGTAGCCGTCTTCGTACTTGCGCACGCGGTAGGCAAGTTTGCGCACGCCCCACTTTTCCACTTTGTCTATGGTGCCGCCCGCCCCGGTGACCACCTGCCGGATCTGCTCGACGGCCTGGTCAATTTCCTCTTCGGTGGCGTTCGGTCTGACAATAAAAAGTTCTTCGTAGATTCTCATTCGTCCTCTGCTGTGTCACCGGGGGCGCGACGATTGAATTTCGCCATGGACTTTTCGACGCCCTCGGAAATCAGGCACGCGACCGCATCGGCCGCGTACTCCACGAACTCGTCCAACTCCTGCCGCCTCTCGGGCGGAAACGGCGACAGCACGTAGCGAGCGCCGTCTCCCACGCGGTAGCCGGCGATCCCCAGCCGCACGCGGGGAAAGTCGGTGGTGCCGAGCGCTTCGGCGACCGACTCCACGCCGTGGTGGCCTCCCGGAGAACCCCTGGGCCGGACGCGAAGGGCCCGCCACGGCAGATCGAGATCATCGTAAACCAGAACGAGGTCCTGCGGGCGCAGCTCATAGCGGCGGAGCAGCGCCCCCACCGCCGGCCCGCTCAGATTCACGTACGTCTGCGGCTTGGCAAGCAGCACCGGCTTGTCCTGAATGCATCCCGACCCCACCAGGGCCATGGCCTCCTTACGGCTCACGCGGATGCCGAAGCGTTCCGCCAGGCGATCAATCACGAGGAATCCCAGGTTGTGCGGGGTGAGCTCATACTCCGGGCCCGGGTTTCCCAGGCCGACGATCAGCGCCGGACCAAAGCCGGGTTCTCTCGATGCCTCCATCGTGTTCGGTCACGGCCACACCGGCCTGCGCGCTATTCCTCGCCGGCCTCCTCCTTCTTGCCCTTCTTGATCACCTCCGGTTCCGACGGAGCAGCGGCGGGCGCTTCGGCGGCGGGCGCGGCTTCGTGATGCCGCAGCGCGATGACGTGCGCCACCACCGTCTCCGGATGGCTCAGCAGCACCATGGAGCCGCTCAGCGGGACGTCGGAAGCGCGCCGGCTCTGCCCGATCATCAGATCGGTCACATCCACGCTCAGGTGGTCGGGAATCTCATCGGGGAGGCACTCGATTTCCAGTTCGCGCGTCACGATCTCGAGCAGGCCGCCCTGCTGCTTGACGCCCTTGGCCTCGCCAACCGCGTGCACCGGAACCGAGACGCGGATGCGCCGGGTCAGGTCAATCCGCTTGAAATCCACGTGCAAGAGCGTTTCCGTGACAGGGTGGAACTGCCAGTCCACGATCATCACGGGCGTGGTGTCACCGTTGACGGCGAGCTGGAAGATGGTGTTGTGGCCGGTCTCGCTGTGAAGGATCTTCAAGATCTCCTTGGGACTCACCGAGACGGCCACAGGTTCCCGCCCTCCGCCGTAGACGATGGCGGGGATCAAGCCCCGGGCGCGGAGCCGGCGGGCTTCGTTCTTGCCGCGTGCCGGGCGCGGTTGCGCGCTAACCGTCCATTCCTTTCTCATGCGTTACTCCTCCGGCGCCGGGGCGCAGGTCCGTTGGGCGTGGGCTGCGGGACCCGGCGGATATCTCATACGAACAAGGTGCTGACCGAGGTTTCCTCGTGGATGGAGCGGATGGCCTGGGCCAGCAGCGGCGCCACCGAGAGCACCCGGAAGCGGTCGCACTGGCGGGCCTCCTCGCGCAGAGGAATCGAATTGGTCAGCACGACTTCTTTGATCCGGGACGCCTGGATGCGCTCCACGGCGGGCCCGGAAAGGACCGCATGGGTGGCGCAGGCGGTGACGCTTTCGGCGCCGTGTTCAAAGAGGGCTTCGGCGCCCTTGACCAGCGTGCCCGCAGTGTCAATCAGGTCGTCCACGATCAGACAGTTCCGATTCCGTACGCGGCCGATGATATGCATGACCTCGGCCACGTTGGCTTCTTCGCGGCGCTTGTCAATAATGGCCAGCGGAGCCTTGAGGCGCTTGGCAAAGGCACGGGCGCGCTCGACCCCTCCGGCGTCGGGGGAAACCACCGTAAGCCGGTTACCGGCCATCGCCCGGAAGTATTCGATCATCACCGGCGTGGCAAACAGATGATCCACCGGGATGTCGAAGAACCCCTGGATCTGCGCCGCATGCAGATCCAGGGCCAGAATGCGGTCAGCCCCGGCGCGCTCCAGCAGACTGGCCACCAGTTTGGCGGAGATAGGAACCCGGGGTTTGTCCTTCCGATCCTGGCGGGCGTACCCATAATAGGGTAGCACTGCCGTGATGCGCTCCGCAGAGGCGCGCTTGAGGGCGTCAATCATCAACAGCAGTTCGAAGAGGTGCCGTTCGACGGGGGTGCAGGTGGGCTGGATGACAAAGACGTCGGCGCCGCGGACATTTTCGTGGATCTGGACGTAAATTTCTCCGTCGGAGAACGGTTTGACAGAAGCGTCTCCGAGAGGACAGCCCAGGCAGGCACAAACTTCTTCGGCCAGCGCCCGGTTGGCGTTGCCTGTGAAAACCTTCAACCGATCAAACGTCATTGTCCGTACCGGCTTCGGGGCGGCCATGACTTGGTTCCGTCCAGGTGAGGCGCCAGCCACCTGCGCCACAGACCCCAGTACTGCGCGCGTGAGACCACCCGTGCGGCGAACACCCGGCACCGGCCGGCCAGACGGGCGCGCGCGCCATGCATCTTCCCGCGGTTGTCGAAGAGCCCGTAGACGGCGGAGCCGCTCCCCGTCAGCAGAGCCTGCACCGCGCCGAGCCTTTGCAAGCTTGTCTTTAACGACCGCAGCCGGGGGAACTTGTCAAAGACAACCGCCTCAAAGTCATTCCTAAACGCCAGATCGCGACGCCCGGGCGGCGCCCCCACTGCCGCCGCCCACGCCACAGACTGGAAACTACTTATGTTAAACGGAGCCCGCCCGGGTGTCAATTTCGCGCTGAGGGCCTGATAGGCCTCGCGGGTGGAAATCACTAAGTCGGGGACGACGATGAGGCAATAGCGCGGCTTGTAGTCGGCCAGCGGATAGACCTCTGCGCCGCGACCTACTCCGAGGGCCGTGCCGCCCAGCAGGAAGAAGGGAACATCGCTGCCCAGCTGTTCGGCCATGCGGATCAGCTCCGCAGCGGTGAGACGGGCGCCTGCGAGCACGGGCAGGGCCAGCAGCACGGCGGCGGCATCCGAAGACCCGCCCCCCAGGCCGGCGCCCTGCGGGATGTGTTTGGTGATCCGGATGCGGACCGTGCCACGAACGGCGCCGGCAGCGATCAAAGCGGTTGCCGCGCGGGAGGCGAGGTTGTCCGGGATGGGGGGAACACAATCCACGTGCACGGCAGCGGGGCCGCCGGGCCGGTATTCGAGTTCCACGGCATCCGCCAGCGAAACCGTCTGGTAGATGGTGCGGAGCTCGTGGTAGCCGTCGGGCCGGGGGCCGAGCACGCGCAAGGCGAGATTGACCTTGGCCAGCGCCCGTACGCGCGCACGCCGGACCGCGCTCATTGATCGTAATGGACCAGGGAGAAGACGTCGTATCCGGGGAGCTTGTCGCGTCCGTGAAGAAAGTCGAGTTCCACGACGAAGCCGATGCCGGCGACCCGGCCGCCCAGCTTTTCGACCAGCCGGCACACGGCCGCGGCGGTGCCGCCTGTGGCCAGCACATCGTCCACGATGAGGATGTTTTGACCCGGCTCGATGGCGTCTTTGTGGACTTCCAGGGCATCGGTGCCGTACTCGAGGGAATACTCGATCCTCTCGGTGGCGGCCGGAAGCTTTCGGGGCTTTCTGACGGGGATGAAGCCGACGCCCAGCGCGTAGGCGAGTGCGGGCGCGAAGATGAAGCCGCGAGCCTCGATGCCCAGAACGGCATCCACTCCGACGTTCTTGTAGTGATCCCGGAGAGCGTCAATGACGGTCTTCAGGCCCTGGCGGTCCTTCAGCAGCGTGGTGATGTCATAAAAGAGGATGCCGGGCTTGGGGAAATCCGGCACCTGCCGGATCAGGCGTTTGAGATCGTGCATGAGGCTATTCGATGTGGAAACCCCGATATTGTAACACCGGGGCTTCCTGCTCCCGGACGTCGTGCACGACGGCCAGGCGCGGACCCTTAAAAAGCTCGGTACGGAGCTCGGCGAGCCGGACCGGATCGCCGATCGCGTAGACTTCGACCCGGCCGTCGTCCAGGTTGCGGACATAGCCGCGCAGGCCGAGCGCACAAGCCACACGTTCGACAAAGAACCGGAAGCCGACCCCTTGCACGCGACCGGAAATCAAGAACCTGCGCGCCACCGGCTGCTGCTGCATGGCAGGACCGCGTCCGACATTGTACCAGCCGGCTCGGCGCCGTTTGCACCGCGGCCAAGGCGGGGGAACAATAGTGTTATGCCCTTCCCCGTGCACCGCTTGCGGCGACTGCGGGCCAGCGAATCGCTGCGCCGACTCGTCCGGGAAACCCATCTGGAACCGAGCCAGCTCATCTATCCCTTGTTCGTGTGCCCGGGCGAGGGGATCCGGCGGGAAATCGCCTCGATGCCCGGCAATTATCAGCTGTCGGTAGACGAAGTGGTCAAAGAATGCGCGGAAGTGCGGTCGCTGGGGCTGGGCGGCGTGATCCTGTTCGGGATCCCGGAGTCCAAGGACGAGGCGGCCTCGGGAGCCTACGCCGAAGACGGGATCGTACAGCGGGCGGTCCGAGCTATCAAGAAGGAAGTGCGGGACCTGGTGGTGATTACCGACGTTTGCAACTGCGAATATACGAGCCACGGGCACTGCGGCAAGGTGGTTGACGGGGAGGTGGACAACGACGCGACGCTCGAGTGGCTGGCGGCAACTGCGGTATCGCATGCGCGGGCCGGGGCCGACATCGTGGCGCCTTCCGACATGATGGACGGCCGGGTGGGGGCCATCCGCAAGGCGCTGGACGAGAGGGGGTTCGCCAAGATCCCCATCCTGTCGTACGCGGCCAAGTTCGCCTCCTGTTTCTACGGGCCGTTCCGGGAGGCGGCTGAATCGGCACCGCAGTTCGGCGACCGTAGGAGCTACCAGATGGATCCGCCGAATGCACGGGAGGCGATGCGGGAAATCGAGCTGGACATCGAAGAGGGGGCGGACATTATCATGATCAAGCCCGCCCTGCCCTATCTGGATCTGATCCGGGCGGCCCGGGAACGCTTCGACGTACCGCTGGCGGCCTATCAGGTTAGCGGCGAGTTCAGCATGATCGTGGCGGCGGCGCGCAACGGCTGGCTGGACGGGGAGCGGGCGATGCTGGAGACCCTGACGGCCATCCGGCGCGCCGGCGCCCAGATCATCCTGACCTATTTCGCCAAGGACGCGGCCCGCCTGCTGTAGGCCGTCAGGCGACGCCGAGGGCCTTGGCCGCTTTGCGGAGGTCGGGGGATTTCACCCACAGGATCGCCCCATATCGGCCCGCACCGGCGCAGACGGCCTGGACGGCGGTCACATTGATTCCGGCGGCGCCGAGCTTACCCATAATTTCGGCGACCGCCCCGGGCCGATCCTCACCCTGAATGAGGAAGCCGGACTTCTTGGTACTTAGTTTCAGGCCGGCCTTACGCGCGGCTTTTGTAAACGCCGCCGTGTCCTCCGGGATGAAGTCCAGCTGCGACTTGCGTGCCCCGGCAGGGAAACCGGAAAACGCAAGGAGGTTGACGCCGGCTTCGTGCAACGCGGCCAAAATGCGCGCGCCCTCGCCGGGTTTATCGGGAACCGTCACGTAGTAGTAGTCAACTCGCCGAATCTCGTCAGCCATAGTCACCTCCCGTACCTATGTTAGCGTGACTTTTTGCAATCTGGTGCGGCAAAGTTAGAAAAACTTTGACTATGTTGCAGCGTGCAGAACCGGTGACACCGGCGCACGGCCGTTGGTTTGCCTGGACGGCGGTTCTGGGGCATGATAAGTTTGAGGGGCTGGTACCAAGATGGGCGATTACGAGGAGCCGGTGGCACGGCTTTTGGTGGCATGGATCAACGCCCACCAGGAGGAATGCCGCCGGCTGTCCCGGCTGTTGCACGACGAACTGGGGCAGATGCTAACCGCCGCCGGGCTCCAGCTCGATCTGGTGCGGCTGGATTTCCGGGACAAAGCGCCGGAGCTGGATGCGCGCGTAGCCGCCATACAGGATCTGCTGGAGAAAGCGGTAGCGCGCATTCGCCAACTGAGCTACGAGCTGGATCCGGCCGTGGTGGAGAAGGCGGGACTGGCCTTCGCGCTGGAGCAACTGGTCGGACGTTACCGGCAGGGGTTCGACGGACCGATCCGGCTCATGCTGGACCTGCCTCAGCGGCTGCCCAACCACGTGGCCGACGCCCTTTATAAAATTGCCGATCAGGCCCTGGCGAACGCCGTCGAGCATGCCCGGTCCCCGCGGATCGAGGTGATGGTACACCCCTTCCCGGAAGGTACGGTGATGGAGATCCGCGACTGGGGGGTGGGGTTCGCGCCGGCCGAGGCGGGCCGGCGGACGCGGGGGCTCGGGATTCTGCTGATGGAACATTTTGCGAGCCAGGCAGGGCTCCGACTGACCATTGACAGCACTCCCGGGCATGGTACGGTAGTGAAGGCGGCTTATTACCCGGCTGCGGACCGGGTACAAGAATCGCCCGACTGAGGTGGAGCTATGGGGCACTCCATTCTACTTGTGGATGACCACAAGATCATGCGAGACGGTCTGCGCGCCATTCTGCAACGCACCCCGGAATTCGTGGTCGTGGGGGAGGCAGACAACGGCGCGGAAGCCGTGCGACTGACGAAGACGCTCCGGCCGGAAATGGTGCTGATGGACATCGGGATGCCGGGCATGAACGGCATTGAAGCCACGGCGGAGATCCTGCGGCATTGCCCGGACGTCAAAGTCGTGGTGCTTTCGATGTATGACGATGAACACTCGGTGGTGAGCGCGGTCCGCTCGGGCGCCCGGGCGTTTGTGCTCAAGAAAGCCTCCGACAGCGATCTGCTGGATGCTCTGCGGACCGTAGCCAAGGGGGGCTCCTATCTCAGCCCGCAAGTCTCGGATAAACTTCTGCACTGCATTCAGCGGGGGGACCTAGACACGAAAGGAACGGGCTCGGTGCTGGATTCCCTGTCGCCGCGGGAGCTTCAGGTAATGCGGCTGGTGGCGGAGGGCAAGACGAGCAAGGAGATCGCAACGCTGCTGGACCTGGGCCTGCAAACCGTGCGCAGTTACCGGAAGACGATGATGAAAAAGCTCGGGGTGACCAACGTGGCCGAGCTGACGCAGATTGCGCTGGCCTCAGGCCTGACGCGGTTTCCCCCGCTGCAGGCGCCGGAGGGGCAAAGCTAAGCCCCGATGCGGACGCCCTGGGGGGAGCTGGCGGTCTCCGATGCGCACGTGCACTTCTTCTCCCACCGCTTCTTTCAGATGCTGGCGGCCCAGCGGCCGGCTGCGGCGGGCGAGCAGACCGTGGAGGCGGCGGGTGCGGTCCTGGGCTGGGAGATGCCCCCGCCGGAACCGGCGTCGCTGGCGCGCCGCTGGGCTCAGGAGCTGGAGCGGCACGGAGTCGCCCGGGCGGCGCTGATCGCCAGCCTGCCGGGAGATGAAGATTCGGTGGCGGCGGCCGTGGCTGCCTTTCCGGACCGCTTCTACGGTTACTTCATGGTGGACCCGTGTGCGCCGGAGGCCCTGGCGCGAGTCCAGCGCGCTTTGGCCGGAGGATACCTGCGGGGGGTCTGCCTGTTTCCGGCGATGCACCGTTATTCCCTGCACGACGAGCGGGTCACGGCGTTGCTGGAAGTGGCGGCGGCCCATCCCGGAACGGTGGTTTTCGTCCACTGCGGTGTGCTTACCGTGGGGGTGCGCAAGAAGCTGGGGCTTCCGTCTCTGTTTGATCTGCGTTACTCGAATCCGGTGGACGTTCATGCTCTGGCGCTGCGCTATCCCAACCTCAGCTTTGTGATTCCTCACTTTGGAGCAGGCTACTTCCGCGAAGCACTGATGGTCGCCGACCTGTGCCCGAACGTGCATCTGGATACCTCGAGCAGCAACAGCTGGCTCCGCTATCTCGTGCCGGAAACGGATCTGAAGGCGGTCTTGCGCCGGGCCCTGGACGTGGCGGGGCCGCGGCGGTTGTTATTCGGAACGGACTCGTCTTTTTTTCCGCGAGGCTGGCAGCGGGATATTTTTGAAACTCAGGCTCAAATTCTATACGATCTGGGCGTTTCGCGGGAAGATGCGGCTTTGATTTTCGGAGAAAATCTCGAACGGATTTTTACGAAAAACCGAGCCGGCTGAGAAAAATTCTCCGCTCCCGTCACTATCTTGTTGTAGAAGATTCTTGCCAGCACAAGTTCTCGTGCGCGCCGGCGCGGGTCCGGACCGGCGGCTGCTCCGGTTCCAGGCTGTGCTTCTGGCAGCAGGCCGGACCCTCCATTACAAACCTCTTCTGGAAGCGGCGGCTCTCGGAGACGCCTGGCAGGTGGCCAGACGTGGCGGGCTGGAATCCGCGCTCAAGACACTGCCGCCCACGGAGCTGACCGCGTGGTTGCAGCGGCCCAGGGAGTTTGTGAGCCCGGGGGCGCCGCGACCGGCACGCGCGCGCCTGTTCTTCCCAGGTCCCAGACCGCGGCGCGCCGCCATCCTTTCGGGCTGGTGGGCTGGGGCGGGGCCGAACTGGGTCGGAAGGCTGCTGCGGTGGCTGCCTCCGGACGTGTTGGCGGGACCGGTCTGGGCCCTGCGCCGCATGGCGGAAGCCATCCAACGGCGACGGCATCCGTACTTTGCCATTAACACCGCCATAGTAGCCTGGATGGGGCCCGCGCACGGCTTTCTCAGCGACGAGGCCCGCGAACTGTTCTGGAGAGTTTTCCAGGTTCCGGTGTTTGCTCAGCTGGTGGGGCCGGAGCGCGAAGTTCTGGCCTGGGAGTGCGAGGCGCACGACGGCCTTCATATCGAAAGCGAAGAGGGCGTGTTGGAGACCGACTCCGGCGAGCTGCTACTGACGTCGCTCGTGAGCTTGCGGCGCCCCGCCATCCGCCTGCGCACCGGTTTGATCGGCGAAATCGTGGACACACCGTGCGCCTGCGGCCTGAGCTCGCCGCGGCTGACGGGACTGCGGCGGGGCTCGATGCGGACCGGGCAGGTGGCGGCTCTGGTGGCTTCGTCCGCCGGCTGAGTTGCGCCCCTCCGCTTGGGGTGCGGGCGGAACACTCGTGCGGGTCTCAATTCCGTTCCGCGCCGGAAACCACGGTGCTATCATGGGTGCGAGGGCGCGAACGTGGCGGAACTGGCAGACGCACCAGACTTAGGATCTGGCGGGAGAAATCCCGTGGGGGTTCAACTCCCCCCGTTCGCACCACTCAGTGTGATTTTTGTTTCAAGCCGGCGGCAGCTTATTGAAAAGACCCACGATTTTTTTATTGACTTTGGGCTTTTCCGGTTCCATAGTTGAAGATGAGGAGCAAAACGAGCAGGGGATTTGCTCCGCACAGGGAGGAGTGACATGGAAGTCCATCCGCCCGCACCGAGTACTCATACCCCGCTTGAAACCGTTTCCGACGCGGCAGCCCACAATGTGCTCGTGCTGGCTGTGAGCCCGTCCGCCGAAGACCACCTCAGTTTGCGTGCCATTTTCAGCCGTTCCAAATGGCAGCTGTACTCGGCGCACTCCCTCGAAGAAGCCCGTGCGCTTCTGGGAGCGAATCCCGTAGGGGTCGTGCTCAGCGAGTGCGTGCTGCCGGAAGGCAAGACCTGGAAGGACCTTCTGCGCGCCGTGGAGGCATTGCGCCACCCTCCGCCGCTGATTGTGACCTCGCGCCTGGCAGATGAATGCCTGTGGGCGGAGGTTCTCAACCTGGGCGGCTACGACCTGTTGATGAAGCCGTTCGACGCCACCGAGGTGTTCCGGGTGGTGAGCCTGGCCTGGCTTTCCTGGAAGAACCGCCTGGAGCGGTCCGCATCCTCCCGCAAGCCTGCGCGAGCCGCCGGGACCTCGGCGGCCTGGAGAGCGGGGGCGGGGTGAGATTACGCTTCCGTCCCCGGAGGGCTGCGGCGTCTGAGCCAGGCAAAGAAGCGACTGAGTCCGTCCTCGAAGTCCACGACAGGCCGGTAGGCGAGTAAGGCCTGCGCCTTGGAGATGTCGGCGCAGGTGTGGGGAACTTCTCCAGTCTGCGGCGCAAGCCACTCCAGGGCGGCCCTGATGCCCGACACGCGCTCCAAAGCCTGAATCATTTCCAACAGGCTTACCGGGCGGTGATGGCCGAGGTTGATGACCTCGTAGGGAGTGGTCGTGTACTCCATGGCCGCGCGAATTCCCTCGATAGCATCTGCGATGTAGGTGTAATCCCGGCGGGTGTTTCCATCGCCATAGACGGGCAACGGCTTGCCTTCCAGCATCAGGCGGGCGAACTTATGGATGGCGAGGTCGGGGCGCTGCCGCGGTCCATACACCGTAAAGAACCGCAGGGCGATGAAGCGGATGCCGTAGAGGTGACTGTAGACGTGACCCATCAGCTCGCCGCTGACCTTGGTGCCGGCGTAGGGGCTCACGGGGAGCAGGACGTGGTCGTCTTCGCGCCACGGGAGGTTGGGATTCACGCCGTAGACGCTGCTGGAAGAGGCGAACACGAACTGGGGCACACTACGCTCGCGAGCCAGCTCGAGCACGTTCTGCGTACCGCGCACGTTGACGTCCTGGTAGAGCAGAGGGTCGCGAATCGAGGGCCGGACCCCGGCCCTGGCGGCGAGGTGAACGATGACGTCGAAGCCGCCGTCAACCTTGCCGCGCAGTGCGTCCATGTCCCGGATATCGGCCTCGACGAGGCGGAAGCAGGGATTGGCGGCGTGAGCGGCCAGGTTGGCGCGTTTGACCGCCGGATCGTAGAACGGATCGAAGTTATCCAGGCCGGTGACCTGCCAGCCTTCGGCGAGCAAGCGGTCCACCAAGTGGCTCCCAATGAACCCGGCGGCTCCGGTGACGAGGGCATGTTTCATTCCGATTCTTCGCCAGCCTGATACGAGTCTATGGGGCGCGGCGGGGGCGAGACAACTGCCGGGACGGCTGCCGGAGACCAAGGCGCACCACAAGAGGAGCGAGATCTGTTTCTACATTGACACTGTTTGGGAAAACTGCTATCCTCCGGGAACCCTCAAAGGAGGGGTATTCCATGGTGAAACCCATGACCGCACTGCTGGCGGCACTCTCGCTGCCGGCGTTTCTTCCGCTGCCGGCTTTCTCACAGCAGCCGGAACAACCGATCTACACCTTCGTGGCAAGCTGGGCGGTGCCACGGGCCCAGTGGGCGGAGTTCGCTTCATCCTGGGACAAAAATTTCAGACCGGCGCTGGATGGCATGGTGGCCGAGGGCACGATCGTGGAGTGGGGAAGGTCGGAGACCGTGGTTCACAACAAGGACGGCGCCACACACACTGTGTGGTGGGCGGCGAGGAATCTCTCGGGAACGCAGCGTGTCCTCGGGGAACTGATCCGGCTTCAACCCAACCCGGCAATGGTGGCCGCCACACGGCATGAAGACCTTTTGCTGCGCTCACTCATCTACCGGGTGCGGCCGGGGACCCTGACGGCGGGCTACCTGCAGATCAGCCACACGCAGGTCCAGGCCGGCAAGAGCCAGCAGTGGCGCGCACTCTGGGAGAAGTATTCCCGTCCCGTATTGGAGGAACTGTTCGCAAACGGCACCATCGCAGGCTACGGGATTGATGTGGAGCATGTGCATACCGGGGACCCCGGAGGGCGCTTCTCCTGGATCCTGTATCCGAACGCGGAGGCTTTAGACAAAGCAGAAGCGGCGTTTGAAGCCGCGCGCCAGAAAAGCCCCATGCCAACTCCGAATCCGTTTCTGGAGGTTACGGTGCCGGGCGCGCATCGGGATATGCTGGAGCGCGTGGTCCACTTCGTGCGGAAGTAGTGCGAAGACCGAGGAGAGGCTTTCAGCCGGCCTCAGGCCGCGCACTCGCCGCGACCGAGCTTGAGGGAGAAGTCCACCTCGTCGCCCCAGTCTTTGTAAAGGTCAGGGAACAGTTCGGGAGGCTGGGCGAGGTCGCGGGTCAAGTCGCGGAAGAATTCGACCTTGTACCGGAGTACGTAATTGCGGAAGGACTCACCGGGCAGGCGATGCGCGGCATAGTGATCGAGCACGCGGCGCACCGCCACGGGTGCGAGCCTGGCGGCGATGCTCTGTACGGCGAGCCCGAAGCGCAGGATTCCCTCATCGTCATGGCCGCCGCCGAGAAGCATCTGATAGTAGGGGATCTCGCGGCCGTCCACCTTGCGGGAGTTGCCGTAGAAGCCGATATCGGCAATCCAGTGCTGCCCGCAGGCATTGGGGCAGCCGCTGGCTTTAATGGAAAGCTGCCGCACGGCCGGATCGGCATACTCGCGCACCACCTCCTGTAAGGCCGCACCAAGATTCATGGACTTGGTAAGGCCGAGATTGCAGGAGTAGGCTCCGGGACAGGTCGTAATATCTTCGATCTCGCCGACGCCGGCACCGGCCAGGCCGACCTCGCGGAGGGCTGCATGCACGCGGCGGAGGTTGTGCTGGGCGATGAAAGCGAGCAGCACGTTCTGCGCGATTGTGAGGCGCAGGAAGCCGTCCCCGGCGTCGCGGGCAAGCCGCGCCAGGGCGCGCATCTGCTCGCTGCGGAGGTTGCCCTGATCCACGCGCACGGTGACGGCGACATAACCTGGTTGCTTCTGCTTGCGGACGTTGGTCTGGAGCCAGCGCTCGTAGTCGGGATCGGGACGGCCGTTGCCTTCGAGCACCGGCAGCAGGGCTCCGTTGCCCAAGGGAGGCGGTTGGGAGCGGAACCCGCCGAAGCCTTCCGGCACGGCGGCCGGCGGGAGGATGCCTCCGTTGCGGAGGATGTCGGCGTATTCCTTTTCGACCTGCTCCTTGAGCCAGTCGAAGCCGCGCTCGCGAACCACGAACTTCAAGCGCGCTTTGAACTTGTTCTTGCGGTTGCCGTACTGGTTGAAGACGCGGATCACGGCCTCGCACTTGTTGACCACGCGTTCGACCGGCACGAACTCGTCCAGAAGCCGCGCTTCGCTCGGCAGCGGGCCGAGCCCGCCGCCGACCAGCATGCGGAAGCCGCGCCGCAGCTGGCCGTTTTCGTAGCGAACCACAGCGCGCAGGCCGATGTCGTGAATGGCCGCGGCCATGCAGTCTTCCGGGCAGGCGGAGAAGGAGATTTTGAATTTTCGCGGCAGGTTGTCGGTCAGTTCCTTATGCAGGAAGGCGAAAGCGACCTGCCGCGCATAGGGGCGCACGTCGAAGGCTTCGTCTTCGGCCAGTCCCGCCAGCGGACAGCAGGTGACATTGCGCACGGTGTTGTAGCAGGCCTCGCGCGTGGTGAGGCGTGCGTCGGCCAGCATGTGCAGCAAAGCGGGGACGCGCTGCAGCGGGACGAAGTGGAACTGGACGTTCTGGCGCGTGGTCAGGTGCGCGCGCCCGCCGCCGAACTCGTCGGCGACGCGCGCCAGCTGTTCCATCTGCTCGGCCGTAAGCATGCCGCCGGGGACTTTGGTACGGACCATCTGCACGCCCGGCTGGCGCTGGCCGTAGATGCCGCGCCGGAGGCGGAAGGCGCGGAACTCGTCTTCGGTGATCCTGCCGGCCAGATACGCCTCGGCCTTCTGGCGGAAAAGCTCGATGTCGTCGCGGACGATGCGTTCGTAGTCGGCCTCGAGCGCTTCCCGGTCGGTGATGAGCAGGTCGGCCGCGGAATTTCCCATTTCTCTATCGAGAATATCATGATCGCCCGCCGATGGCAAGTAAAATCTGGGGCGGAACGGCCGAGAGAAGCGCCCGGACGCGGGGCTTACAGTTCGTGGACGACGTCGGTAAGCTTTCTGCGGCGCGTGGGTTCGGGTTTTTCGGCCGGGTAGCCGAGCGGCAGGATGGCAACCGGGATGAGTTTACCGGTGATTCCCAACACGCGGCGCACTTCGTCGTCGCGGAAGGCGCCCACCCAGCAAGTGGCCAGACCCAGGGCGGTGGCGGCGAGCATGGCGAAGGCGCAGGCAATGGTGGCGTCCTGGATGGAGTAAAGTTCCACGCCGCGCCGCCCGTAGCGCCACTCCGAGCGGGCCGGATGGGCACAGAAGACGAGCACGACGGGTGCGGCGGCAATGAAGTCCTGGGCCAGAGCTGCGGCGGCCAGCGCCTTGCGCTGCTCGTCCCGGGTGACCAGGAAGATCTCGTAGGCTTGCAGGTTGCCAGCCGAGGGCGCGGCGTTGGCGGCTTCGAGAATGCGTTGCAGTTTTTCGCGCTCGACCGGCCGGGGAAGGTAGGCGCGGACCGAGCGCCGGAGGCGGAGGAGGTCGAAGAAGTCCATGCCACTTCTATTTTCAGACGGGCCGGTACCGTTTTCGGGAGGGCACGAGCCATGGGCGGAAGTGCACGCCTGTGCGCCGCAGGGCCCGCGCATCAGGATATGACCCCTGATGCCGCAGCGACGTCCAGGGAAATGTTACAAGGAAATGTCAATTGATAGTATGAACCGCCGGGAATTTCTCAGTCTCACAGGTTGCGCTCCGCTCGCCATGGCCGCAAGTGCCCGCCGCACCGCGGTCCATATCGAGGGCGAACAATTCTTCATTAATGGAAAACCCACCTACGCCGGCCGCTCGTGGCGCGGCTGGAAGATTCAGGGTCTGCTGATGAACTCCCGCATGGTCCAGGGGATTTTCGACGACTTGAACCCCGAGACCCGCTCCCGCTGGGCTTATCCCGACACCGGCCGCTGGGATCCTGACCGCAATACCCGCGAGTTCATCGAGGCTATGCCTTCCTGGCGCGCGCACGGGCTGCTCAGCTTCACGATCAATTTCCAGGGCGGCAGCCCCGAAGGCTACTCCAGAGAGCAGCCGTGGCACAACAGCGCTATTGAAGCCGATGGCTCGCTGCGGCCCGATTACCTCGGCCGCCTGGGGCGCATCCTCGACCGGGCCGACGAGCTCGGCATGGTCCCCATCGTGGGTATCTTCTACTTCGGCCAGGATCAGCGCGTGAGGGATGAAGCCGCCGTTCGCCGGGCCGTGGTCAACGCTGCCCGCTGGCTGCTCGCGCGGGGCTACCGCAACGTCCTGCTCGAGATCAACAACGAGTGCGATGTGCGGGCCTACGACCACGAAATCCTCAAGCCTGCGCGGGTTCACGAGCTGATCGAGCTGGCCAAGAGCATCCGAAGCGGCGGCCGCCGGCTGCTTGTGGGAACCAGCTATGGCGGCGGAGCGGTCCCGCGATCCAATGTGGTGACCGCCTCGGACTTCCTTCTCATGCATGGCAACGGCGTCGGCGACCCGCGGCGCATCGCCGAAATGGTGCGCCAGGCGCGAAAGGTCCCTGGTTACCGGCCCATGCCTATCTTGTTCAACGAGGACGACCACTTCGACTTCGACAAACCCTTCAACAACATGCTCGCTGCGATCTCCGAGTACGCCTCCTGGGGCTACTTCGATCCCGGCCAGAGCAACTACCGTGACGGCTATCAGTGCCCGCCGGTCCAGTGGGGCATCAACACCGAGCGCAAGAAGGGTTTCTTCGGCCTCTTGAAGGAAATCACCGGCGCATGATGCTGCACCGCGTCGCTGCCCGGCCCGGGAACGGAATCCATCGGAAGTCACTGGCGAGCTGCTGCAAGTGCTGCGCGCGGTGGCTCCATCTCTGGTCTCGGAGGAGTTCTCCGTGGAGCGGCACGCTGCCTTGAGCTGCGGTCTGGAGCTGGCAGCCGGTCGTTCCTCGCAACCGCTGCTCCGGCGCGACGGGCGTACGTTTCCCCGGCCAGAGTCTCAGCCTGAGACCACGACGAAGGTCTTAGGGGCGGGGCCTGCATCAGTGACCGGCCAGGTAAGTGCGCGCCCACACCAGTTCCGGGCGCGACACCTCGGCGTTGCGAGCGATTTCGAGAAGCTGCGCCGCGTACGCGCGAGCCTGTTGTCTATCGCCTGCGGCGGCGGCCGCCCGGGCCGCGCCTGCGATGGCGAGGAAGCGGCGGGGAGCGGCTCTTAGCACCGCCTCGTACTCCTTCAAAGCCTCCCCAGGGGCACCCGTCTCCAGGAGCAGATCCGCGAGCAACTCCCGGACCGGCAGAAGATGGCCGGGCGTGACCGGATGTTTGTCCACGGCGTCTTCTTGATCTGCGGCAGCGCGTAACAGGCGGAGCGCTTCGCCGGTTTTTCCTTCCGCGAACAGGATTAGTGCGTTGGCCGCTTCCCAGTGCGCTCCGAGGGATCCGCTCCAATCGTAGTCGCGCCCGTGCGGCAACTCTTTGCGAATGGCGGCGATTTGTTCGGCAGCGCGACGTGCCGCAGGCACGTCGCCGGAGCGCGCCGCTCCGATTGCCCGGGCGTAGTGGACGAGCGCTTCCGCGTTGCGGAAGCGCTGCCACGGGAACCACGCCGGCTTCACCTCGAGGGCGGCAGCGGCCTTCCAGTCGCGGCGCTCCAAAGCCCAGCGCGCCGGCGAGGCGGCAAAAGCGTAGGCCGCCGCGAACTGATGTTCATCGAGGCGAGTGATGGCCGCCATGTCCTCGAGCACTTGACGAGCGCTGGCGTCGCGGGCCTGCTGGAGGTAGGCGTAGACCAGGTAATCCATGGCGTGCAGCTGGTCAAAAGCCCCTCCGCCGCCGTGCAACCGTTTCGCTTGCGCAACCGCCGCCCGGGCGGAAGCGATGTTGGAAGCGATGGAGTCGTCCCACATCCCAAGGCGGGTAAAGATATGCGACGGCATGTGGAGAGCGTGGGCCGATTCCGGGGCGATTTTGGCGTAAGCGCGTGCGGCTGGAAGACCCAGCTCGGCCAACTCCGGATAATCCACGCTGTGGATGATGTAATGCGCGACGCCCGGGTGATCCGGATGGCGCGGCAGGAGCCGATTTAGCACCGCGAGGCCTTTCTTTTGCCACGCGTAGGTTTTGTCCGCCGGGTGGAGGTAGCCTATTGCGAGCAACTGGAGGGCGTGAAATATGGCGGCCTCATCATCTTCGGGATAGAGCCGGGCGACATCGGCCAGAGCCCGCTCATAGGCCATAGCCCGACTCCGGTGATCCAGAGTTTGCCAGTCTTTGTAGAAGATCGCCAGGGCATGGATGTAGGCGCGCTCCCGTTCGGTTTTGGCGCCGGCGGCGAGCGCTTGCCGGATCGCCGCCGCACCTTGTTTGAGCTCCTCCGGCGAGGGCGGCGCCCATACAGGGTGGTACCAAGTACGAGCCAGGCCCCAGTAAGCCATGCCGCACGAGCGATCCGCGCCGGCGGCATTGTTGAAGGCCAACCGGGCTTCCTCGTAACCGAACGAATGCAGCAGGGCCACACCGCGCGAAATCCACTCCTGCGCGGCGGCGTTGCATGAGGTGGGAAAGGCAACCGTACCGAGTCCGGCCACGGCATGGCGGTGTTGAGAGTGGTCCTGTTGCGCTGAGGCAAATGCACCGCCCAGAAGGGTGAGAACGGCGAGCAGCATGACGGCCTCCTGTTTGAGGGACGCAGCCTCGCGCTCGTTCCTGTGGGCGGGACCCGGCGGGAGTCTTGCCCCTTGAGTTGGTTGCCTCATTCTACTCCACTGCGGGCGTTCGGGGCGGCCAGATCAGAGACGCCGCCCGCGAGCGGGCTTGTGATAGCCTTCTCCTGTCATGGCTGAAGGATCTCAACCCACGCTGCACCGCCGCCTGGGAGTGCTCAACGCCACCTCCATCAACATGTCCAACATGGTCGGCATCGGGCCCTTCATCACGGTGCCGCTCATTCTGGCGACGCTCGGGGGACCGCATTCGTATCTGGCGTGGCTGGTCGGGGTGCTGATCGCTCTGTCCGATGGTCTGGTGGTGGCCGAGCTCGGCGCCGCGCTGCCGGCGGCCGGGGGAACGTACGTGTTCCTGCGGGAAGGATTCGGGCCGAGGACCTGGGGGCGGATGCTGGCCTTTCTGTTCGTCTGGCAACTGCTGTTTGCGGGGCCTCTGGAGATCGCCAGCGGCAACATCGGGCTGGTGCAGTACCTCAAGGTCTTCTGGCCGTCGCTAACGGAGTGGCAGACGAAGTTCCTGGCGGCGGGCATCGGCGTGTTCCTGATCTTCACGCTGTACCGAAAGATCACCGACATCGCCAAGATCATGCTGGGTCTGTGGATCACCATGATCGTCACGACGGGCTGGGTGATTGTCACCGCACTGTTCACTTTCGATCCGAAGCTGGCTTTCGATATTCCGCCCGGCGCACTGCGCCTGGATCTGGATTTCCTCCAGGGGCTGGGACAAGGCACGGCCAACGTGCTGTACCTGTTTCTGGGCTACTACCAGGTCTGCTATCTGGGCGCGGAGGTACGGGAGCCGGGTCGTACGATCCCGCGCGCGGTGGTGTACTCGATTCTGGGCGTGACGGTGATTGACGTGGCCATGTCGCTGGGATTCATCGGAGTGGTGCCGTGGCAGGAGGCGATGAAGTCGGAAAACGTGGGCGCCCTGATGATGGAGCGGGTTTACGGGCCGTGGGCGGGCAACCTGCTGGCGGGCATGATCGTGGTGACGGCCTTTGCTTCGATCTTTGCGCTGCTGCTGGGCTATTCGCGCGTGCCGTATGCAGCGGCGCAGGACGGTGTGTTTCTGCGGTGGTTCGGCGAGCTGCACCCCACCAAGGAGTTTCCCCACCGCTCGCTGCTGCTGGTGGGCACGGGCGCGATCCTCGCAAGCTTCTTCACGCTGCAAGAAGTGATTCTGGCCCTGATGGCGGCGCGCATCGTGATCCAGTTCAATGCGCAGGTGGTGGCGCTGTTTCTGATCCGTGCCCGGCGCCCGGACATCGAGCGGCCGTTCCGGGTCTGGCTCTACCCGCTGACGCCGCTGATCTCGCTGGCGGGCTATCTCTACGTGTTTTCCTCCCTCGGGCTGCGCTTCATCGGCTTCGGGCTGCTGACCCTGGCCGCCGGGGCGGTAGTGTATCTGATCGCGGCGCGTGCAAATCGCGACTGGCCTTTCGCCGCAGGGGTGCGCGAAGTGCACGGGGTCAGGCAGCCTTGAGCGCCGATGGAGCGCGTTCGGAATCGGGAATCAACATGACCGGTTCCCTGGCGCGGGCAGTTCTCTGGGATCTCGACGGGACGCTGGTGGATTCCGAAGAGTACCACTGGCGCGCCTGGCGCGAGACGATGGCGGCTGAGGGGGTGAGCCTGACGCGCGAGCAATTCCTGGCCACCTTCGGGCAGCGCAATGACGCGATCCTGCGCGAGTGGCTGAAGGAACGGGCGACGCCGGAGGCGATCCGCAGAATCGGCGACGCCAAGGAGGCGTGCTACCGGCGGCTGGTGCGCACCCTGGGTCTGGCCGCCGCGCCGGGCGCGGCGGAATGGGTCCGCCGGCTGCACGAAGAGCAGTGGGCGCAGGCGGTGGCTTCTTCGGCGCCGCGGCTGAATGTGGAAACCGTACTGGAGGTGACGGGACTGGCGCCATACTTCGGCGCCACGGTGGCCGCGGAGGACGTCAAGCACGGCAAGCCGGACCCGGAAGTTTTCCTGGTTGCCGCCGAGCGCCTGGGGGTTCCGCCCGAGCGTTGCGTGGTGGTCGAGGACGCCCCGGCCGGGATCGAGGCCGCCCGGCGCGCGGGCATGCGCACGATCGGGCTCAGCCGCGGGAGCTGTGCGCCGGCAGCCGATCTGGCGGTGCGCTCGCTTGCGGAGCTTCCGCCGGACGCCTTCGCGATGTTGCTGGAACGGTGAGAGACGGAGGTTCGGCGCGCAGCACTTCGTAGAATTCCCGCTGTCTGCCGGCGATCCTGTCCCAGCTGTACCGTGACTCAACGGCGTTGCGGCCGGCGCGTTCGAGGCTTCGCCGGACGTCTTCATTTTCAAAGAGCATCGCGATCGCGGAAGCCAGCCCGTCGGCGTCAGCAGCCACCAGGACCTCGCGCCCGGCTTCGAGATCGAGACCGTGGATTCCGGCGGGGGTGCTCACGACGGCCCTGGCCATGGCGAGGGCCTCCAGGATCTTGATGTTCGTGCCCGCAGAAGCGACGAGCGGGGCAACGACCACGGAAGCTCGGGCGTAGGCGGGCCGCACGTCGGCGACAAAACCTTCGACTTCGACGCCGGGCTGGTCCAGCTCGAGCTCGACACGGTCGCCGTAGTGCGCGAGATAGCGGCGGTAATCCGGTCCGGCAATGATGTGGAGCCGCGGCGACCAGCGGGCGAGCCGCGGCCAGACGGCTTTGAGGAAGAACTCGACGGCGAGCAGATTCGGCAGGTGGGCAAACGAGCCGACGAAGAGCAGGCGGCGAGGTTCCGGCGGATCTTGCACCGGCCGGAACCGCTCAAGATCCACACCGTTCGGCAGGCACCAGCACCGCGCGCCGCAGACGAGGCTGCGATCCCGCTCCGACATCACCACGACGCCATCCACGTGGCGCCATGCCTGTTCCTCAAAACGGCGCCACTTGCGAGCCTCCCGCTTTAGGTCAAAGCCGGCGTTCAACTTGCACAACTGCTCGTAGAGATCGAAGGTAACATCGTGCTCCACCAGGATGGTTCTGGCAGGGTGGCACGCGCGGGCGTACTGCGCCATCTGCGTGTACTCGAGCTGGACGGCGAAGGGGCGCCACTTCCGCACCGACAGGCGCAAGGCGGCGTCAAAGGCCGGGGAGGCGAACTCTTCTACGGTGTCCGGGCGCGAAGTGGCGGGGCGCGAGTGGCTTCCCGTCCGGAGGACGAAAACCAACTCGGTCGAAATTTCGAGCAGTTCGCGCGCGGGCGGCGCGAGCTCGCTCGTGAAGCAGACCAGAACCAGATCGTAGTCCGCCGCGGCACGGCGCATGAGATTGTACATGCGCACCGCACCGCCGTGGGAGAGCGGAAACGGGGGATAGGGGCTGGCAAGGACGAGGGGCGGCCTACCCGTGCGGCCCCGCCCGGCAAACACGCGGACGGCGCCGGTGGTAAGCCCGAGAATCGCCTCTCCCGACAGGTCACGGCCCGGGTGCGGGCGGATCCAAAGCGGGGCGCGGATGGCGGCCCGTAACAAATCCATGGCGAATTCCGGAGCTTCCTCCCGGGCCGCCAGGCGGTTCAGTTCGGAAAGCGCGGCATTCCACAGCTTCCGGGGAGCACCAAGGCCCGTCACAAGGAACCGCAGCGCATCGCCCCTGACGCCGAGCGGCTCGCAGGTGTGCGCGGCGCCGCGGGTGCCGGAGAGCAGCCCGACGCTCGGCCAGCCGCGCTGCCAGGCTCGAAAGCCCGCATCGAGCAGAGCAAATTCCAGCGTAGCGTAGCCCTCGTTAAGCCCTCCGAGAGCGAGCAGCTTCCGGGTGGACCACAAACCAGAAGCCGCCCCCAGCACGTAGCCGGCGCTTTCGCTTGCCAGAGGTGTTCGCTCTCTGAGGCGGCCCTCGACGAGCGCGGCCGGCGAGAAGCATAGTCCGCCCGAAGCGGCGCAGAACAGATCGGGGACCATTTCAAAGGCTTCCACAAGCCGCCGGAAGAAGCCGGGCTCTGGCGGGACGCTTGCAGGGAGGAGACACAGCCGGTCAAAAGCAGCCCGCTTGAGGGCGCAATTGACGGCGCGGATCAGGGCGCGACCCTCGAGGGCCGCTGCGGGGATGACCTCGCAGCAGGGATGGCCGAAGTGATGCCGGATCTGGGCTTCCAGTTCGTCCAAGGGACGCCGCTCGGCGCCGTACAGCACGACGCTGATACCACTCCGGCGGTGTTCAGGCGGGAGCCCGGGGCGCTGCACAGGCAGGATCCAGGCCAGCAGCCGCGCCAGCCCTCCCGCGGCAAGAGCGGCCCGGTAGGCCAGCGGGCGGCCAAAGGCGCGCGGGTGGCGCAGGCGCCACAGGAAGGTGTACGTGGCGCCCCCCGGGTGGAGTTCGCGATCCACAAGCTCGCGCAGGCGCCAGAACACGTGACGGAGCATGGCGCCAAAACAGCGGGGATGAAGACGAAAGTGGTCGAGATTCTCGTTGAAAACCAACAGCCGGGAGCCGCCGAACAGGACAGCCAGCGCCACCATCCTCCGGCAGGGCATGCGCGGCTCGAGCAACACGGCGGCCAGCCGGACTCGCCTGCCCCGGAGGACAAAGCGGCAGCGCCGGTAGTTTTCCCAGAAGCTGCGGAGCGGGTGGTACGGGATCCACTTCCCCTCCGGGCATGGAAACTCGGAGACCACATAGAGCGGAAGCTCCGGGAAGAGGCGCGAGAAAGCCGTCAGAAAGGCGGGGTTGCGCTGGTGAGATCCGGAAGCAAAAGCGAGCTGGACGTGCCGGGTCAAATCAGCTCAGCGAGGACCGGACGAAAGGACCCGGCCAGATAGCGGCTCCACGACTCTGAAGCCTGGACGCAAAAGACCGTAGAGACGGGGTTGGCAAAGGGGAGCAAGCGGTCCTGCTTGCGACCGAATGCAAAGGCGCCGTGCAGGCGCGGATCGGGATGCCGGAGTTCGAACTCTGCCACCCGGGCAACTTCTTCGGCAGCGAGCGTGCGATCGAGGGGCAGGATACCGAATCCCTCGGCGTACAACCGGAGCCGGAGGAGCTGCGCCCAGACGTCGGAGCGCTCGAACAGAGGCGCCAGTTCCCGCAGAAGGAAGGAGACCCGGGCAATACCTTCGCGGAGGGCCTCGGCGGCGACCGGCTCTCGGGCGACCGCGAGCAAGCCCTCGAGAAAATAGCAGTAAGCGTGGAGGCGGTCCATGCGCCGCTCATCGGGCTCCGCATCGAGAAATGAAGCGTGGGTTGCCAGCGAGTGCGCGAGCACCTGCTCGTAGAGGCGGCGCCAGTGTGGCCGGCCAGTGATGGCAAACAGCTCCTGCCATGCCAGGGCACTTTTGAGTTGGAAGCAGCCAAACTGCGTAGACCAGCGCGAGTCCGGCTCGAGGGGCTCTTTGGACGGCAGCGACACACGGGCATGGAGGCGGCCGTCGCCGGATTGGAAATCGCGGGCCATGGACTCGGCCACGGCGACCGCAGTCCGGAGAAATTCTTCATCGCCCGTCGCCCGCCACAAAGCCAGCAGAGCGCGGGCGGCGATTCCGGAATCGAAAAAATACGCCCGTGAAGCGCCGTCGTTCGAAGGCCACTCGAACGGCATCGCCCCGAGGGCGGCGTTCCAGGCCGTGCGGGCCAGGAACTGCCCGGAGCGGAGGGCTGCACGCAGGTAGTCGGGATCACCGGTGCCGGCGTAAAACCACACCAGCGCATGCGCCGCGTACCCGCTGATCTCGGTCGAGACCGGGGCGTAGCGTTCGGTGTCGAAGCAGTAATAGCGGGCCACGCCGCCGCCGGGCCTCTGAATCCCCGACGAGAGAAACCACCTGCCGGCGGCGGTGATTTCAGTTGCCGTCACTGCTGTGAAGCTCGGTACCTCCCCACTGGTTGACCAAAGCGCGTTATTGTATCAAACAAGCGGGCGGTCAACCCGCGGCCCCGCGGCTAGGCAGCCGACTCTTCGCGATAGAGCCAGCCTCCCACCAGCGCCGCTACCACGAGCTCGACGGCGCCCGCTACAGTGGTGATGCCCAGCAGGCGGCCGGGAAAGAGCCCCATAGCGGCAACGCCGATAGTGTAAGACAAGTACGCAAAGATCCACATGGCAAATCCGGCGATGATGGCGGTGCGCGGCCCCGCGCCGAAGCGCGGCCGGATCGCGGCATAGAGCCAGATGGTGGCGATGCCGACCAGAAGGCTCCAGAGCACGTAGATGACGGTGGCGCCCGTCGTCATCTCACCGGACTTGCCGAGGGCTCGCATGGCGTCCGTCCAGTCCTGGAGGAGCACAACTCCGTTGACAAGGTACTCCACGACAGTGATGATGATCCCCGCAACGATGCCGCCGAGCAGCACGCGGCCGGCATTGATCTTCCCCATCGGCGACCTCCTTTCCAGATGTGCATTGGGCCCGCCTCGCAGGTCCGTCCCTGACTATATGCCAAGAAACGGAAACTGGCAAGGGATTTCTGGAGGTGAATCGCCGGAACGCGCCCCCGCGGGTCTCAGAGCCGGAACTCGTAACCGCGGGCGCGCATCCCCTCGATGATCCGGGCCCGGACGGCGCCCACCTCTTCGGAGGAAAGCGTGCGGTCGGGGGCGGCCACGGTCAGGCGGAAGGAGACGCTCTTTTTGCCTTCGGGCAGGGGAGGACCGGAGTACTGGCGCAAGAATTCGATCGCCTCCACCTCGGGAGCGCCCAGCTCGGCCAGTTGCCGGGAGAGGTTGCCCGCCAGTTCGCGCAAGCCGGCAATTACGGATAAGTCAAACGCACTGGCGGGAAAGCGGCGGATGGGGCGGTAGCGTTTCTCGTCCCGCCGTAGCTCGAGCATTCGCTCGAGATCCAGATCCAGAACGGCCGCCCGGCCTTCGAGCAGCGAGGGATGCAGTTCAAAAAGCCTTCCCACGGCGGTTCCGCGCCACATCACCGCGGCCGCACGGGCCGGGTGCTCGTAGGGCTGTGCCGGGCCGGGGCACAGCAGGCAGCCTTCCATGAGGTGTTCGGCGGCGCGCTTGAGTTCCATCAGACCGTCCTCGACGCCTGCACGGGAGTAGACCGCGGCCATCATGTGCGGGATCTCGCGGGGCAGTCCCGCCGGCTGCTTGTGGATCTCACGGCCGATCTCAAAGATGCGGAACCGCTCGAAATGCTTGCTATTCTCGACGATGTTTTCGAAGATTTCCGGCAGCAGGCTGCGGCGCAGCAACGTCCGGTCCGTGCCGATGGGATTTGCCACGCGGACATGGTCTTCGGGATCCATGCCGAAGCGGCGCGCCTGTTCCTCACTGACAAAGGAATAGTTGTAAACCTCGGTAAAGCCGAGTTCGACCATGGTGGCGCGCACGGCCCGGTGATAGAGGCGCTCCTCGCCCGCAGGCGGAGGCGCGATGGTTACTGCGGGCGCCTGAGGCGTGATGGCGTCGTAGCCGATCATGCGACCGACCTCTTCGACGAGGTCGTCCTTGATGGAGACATCACGCGTGGCCCGCCAGCTCGGGACCGTGACCCGCAGCGTTCCGGGCTGGTCCTCTTCGACAGCGAAGCATAGGCGCTCGAGGATCCGTTTCACCTCGCCGGCTTCCACGGTCCGGCCCAGCTTGCGGCACAGCCAGTCCACGGGGAGCAGGATGCGGGGCGCCGGGGGCAGGGGCCGTCGGGCGTCCGCCAAGCCGCCGACGACACGGATTCCGGGCGAGACTTGGCCAAGCAGCTCGAGGGCGCGGGCCAGAGCGCGCACGGTGTTGACGGGGTCCTGTGCCTTTTCGAACCGCATGGAGGCGTCGGTGCGCAGCTTGTGGCGGGCTGACGTCTTGCGGACGCTCGAGGCTTGAAAGCATGCACTTTCCAGCACGATGCGGCGGGTTCCCTCGTGGATTGCCGTGTCCAGTCCGCCGATCACGCCGGCGAGGGCGATGGGGCCGCGCGCATCCGCGATCACGAGGTCGCGGCCGTCCAGGTGGTACTCGGTTTCGTTCAGCGCCAGCAGCCGTTCGCCCGAGCGGGCAGGGCGGACGAAAATCGCCGGACCGCGCAACAGATCCCAGTCGAAGGCGTGCATGGGCTGCGCCAGTTCGGCCATCACGTAATTGGTCACGTCCACGATGTTGTTGATCGGGTTCAGTCCGATGGCCTGGAGGCGGTACTGAAGCCAGAGCGGCGAGGGGCGCACCGTGACGTTTTCGAGCGCCAGCGCGCTGTAGCGCAGGCACAGGTCGAGGTTTTCGATCTCGACGCGCACCGGGGCATCGCCCTCGGGGATCCGCTCGAGGCGGACGGGGTCCCGCAGGCGGGCACCCGTGATGGCGGCGACCTCGCGCGCCAGGCCGTGATGGCCCCAAAGGTCGGGCCGGTGCGTGATGGCTTTGTTGTCCACATCGAAGATATGGTCGGGCTCGCAACCGGGAAGAGGCGCGCCCGGTTCGGCTTCCAGTTCGAGGATGCCGGTCGCGTCCCGATTGATGCCGAGCTCTGCGCCGCTTGCCAGCATGCCTTCGCTCGGGACGCCGTCAATCACGGTGACGCCGATTTCGCGCTCGCCGAGGCGCGTCCCGGGCGGAACATAGGCGCTGATCAGGCCGGTGCGGCAATTCGGAGCTCCGCAGACCACGGTCTTGATGCCGTAGCGGCCCGTGTCGAGGACGACCTTCACGTTCCGGCCGGCGCCCAAGGGTTCGACGGAGAGGACACGGGCCGCGCACACGCGCGCCAGGTGCGCGCCGTAGGGCTCGACGCCGTCGCACTCGGCGGTTTTCATGGTGATGAGGCGGCCGAGCTCTTGTGGGGGAACGTTCAGTTCTTCCGTCAGATCCCGGAGCCAGTTAAAGGAAAACTTCAATGCGACACCTCTCTCAGAACTGGTTCAGGAAGCGCAAGTCGCCGCTTTGGAGGTAGCGGATGTCGTCAATGCCGTAACGCATCATGACCAGGCGGGTGAGGCCGAGGCCGAAGGCGAATCCCATCCACTGTTCGGGGTCAATGCCGCTCATGCGGAGCACGTTGGGGTGCACCAGTCCGCAGCCAATCATCTCCACCCAGCCGCTCTGCTTGCAGGCAGGACAGCCGGCGCCGTTGCAGAGCAGGCAGTGCATATCCAGCTCGAAGCCCGGCTCGACGAAAGGGAAGTAGCCGGGGCGCAGGCGCACGGCCACTTCGCGGCGGAAGATGGCGTTGACCATCAGCTTCATGAAATAGATCAGGTGGGCAACGGACACTTCACGGTCCACCATCATGCCTTCGATCTGGTAGAAGGTGTGCTCGTGGGAGGCGTCCACTTCTTCGTTGCGGAAGACACGCCCGGGAGCGATCATGCGCAGCGGCGGCTTGAACCGCTCCATTCCGCGGATCTGCACCGGAGAGGTGTGCGTGCGCAGCAGGTTCCCGTCGGTGAGCCAGAAGGTGTCCTGCACGTCCCGCGCCGGGTGGTCCGGCGGAATGTTGAGCGCGTCGAAGTTGTGATATTCGGTCTCGACCTCCGGGCCGTCCAATACGGCGAAGCCCAAGGAGGTGAAAAGGTCCTCGATTTCGGCCTGGACCTGTGTGACCGGATGGAGGTGTCCGCGCCGGGGCTCCGGAGCGGGCAGCGTCAGATCCAGCCACTCGGCATCCAACCGGCGGCGTAGCGCTTCTTCCTCGAATTCCTTGCGCCGCGCTTCGAGTGTCTCTTCCAAGCACTGCTTGACGGCGTTCAGCAGGCGGCCGATACGCGCGCGCTCCTCGGGAGGGAGCTTGGCCAGTTCCTTGCTGGCCTGGGCGAGCGTACCTTTGCGGCCCAGTGCTTCAATGCGCACGGCCTCCAATTCCTCAACGGAGCGGGCCGCGCGGATGCGTTCCAGGGCCCGGTCGCGCAGCTGTTCAAGAGTCGTCTCCAGCATCAGGGGAAACCCTCTATTCTACGGCACGGGCCCGTGCGGGAAGTTCCGCAGGGCGCTTCACTTGCTTTCCTGCGCGGGCAGTTCCGGGGGCGGCAGGGTTTCTTCAGCGGAGGGATCCAGCGCCTGAGGCGCAACCGGAAGAGGTGGCGGAACGGCCGGCGGCCGGAGCCAGGAGGCCACCACGGCGGCTCCCAGCACGCCGGCGACGACTGCCAGAGAAAGCGTGATCGGCAGCTTGTAGAAGTCCGCGATCAGCATCTTGACGCCGACGAAGCCCAGCACGAAGGCCAGTCCGACGCGCAGGTAGTGAAACCGGGCCATCATGCCCGCCAGGACGAAGTACAGCGCGCGCAGGCCGAGGATGGCGAAGATGTTGGAGGTGTACACGATGAAGGGATCGCGCGTGACGGCGAAGATGGCCGGGATCGAGTCCACCGCAAACACCAGATCGGTGGCCTCCACGCACACAAGCACGAGCAGCAAGGGAGTGGCGCGCCAGGCGCCGCCTTCCTTGACCAGGAAGCGCTGGCCGCGGTAGTCCGACACGGAGGGGACCATGCGGCGGAACAGCAGAAACACGGGGTTGCGCTCGGGGTGCACTTCGCTGGCCTTCTGGAGGAAGAGCTTCACGGCGGTGAAGACCAGGAACGCGCCGAAGATGTACATCACCCAGTGGAACCTCTGGAGCAGCGCGGCGCCGACAACGATAAAGACGGCGCGCATGATCAGGGCACCGAGGACACCCCAGAACAAGACCCGGTGCTGGAAAACGGGCGGGACGGCGAAGTAGGAGAAGATCACCAGAAAGACGAAGATGTTGTCTACCGAGAGGGCCTTCTCGATGATGTAGCCGGTGAGGAACTCGAGGGCGCGTTCGGCGCCGAACCAGAAGTAGACCCCTACATTAAACAGCAGGGCTAAGATGATCCAGACCAAAGTCCAGATCACCGCCTCGCCCATGCGCACTTCGTGGGCGCGGCGGTGGAACACCCCCAGGTCCAGCGCCAGCATGGCGAGGACGAAGAAGGTGAACCCGACCCAGAGAAGCGGTGTCCCGATGGAGTCCAGACTCATGATGGTAGCAGAAAGAAAGAAACCCATCCAATTCCCGCTCCGAAAACGTATTACACTAGGGCCCAGGAGCGGATGCGCTCCGCAGCAAGAACTAACTCAGAGGAGGAGGACAGACATGAAACGCCTGTTTCCGGTTTGCAGTCTGATTGCGTTGCTGTTTGCAGTCACTGCTTCGGCCGGCGAGTGGACGGGCTACATCTCCGACGCCAAGTGCGGCGCGGCACACTCGGACGGCTCAGAGAAATCCATCAAATGCGTGCAAGGCTGCGTGAAGGCGGGCCAACCGGCGGTCTTTGTCACCGAGACCGACAAGAAGGTGCTCAAGATCGCCAACGCCGACAAGGTCAAGGATCACCTGGGCCACAAGGTCCGGGTCACGGGTACCCTGAAAGAGGACACCCTGACCATCGAGACCGTTTCGATGGCCCACTGAACTTGGCGGGAGGGGCTATTGCAGCTTGCCCCTCCCCGCCACCGTCCAGATCTCTTCGACCAGATCGCCCCGCACCCCGTAGACCCGCTCGTGCAGGTTGACCGCTACGCAGATGTGGTTGGGGATCACCCGCAGGCGGTCGCCCACGCGGAACTCCTGCCGGCAGGCAGCGACGTTGACATAGCCGTGCTCTTCGTTCATGTTCCAGAACACGGCTTCCGGGGCTTCCAGGACGCGGCCGAAGCCGTTGTCGCCGGCATGTACCAGGCGATCGGAAGAAAAGGTCTTCGAGCCGCCGTCAATGATGATCTGTCCCGGCCGTGCCGTGGAGACGATCGTGGTCAGCACCGTAGCGGCGCAGTCCTCCCAGGAGCAGGCTCCTGAGAGGACCGTGTTGCGGTCGTTGAAAATGTAGGTACCGGGGCGGATCTCATTAAGGCCCGGAAGCGTATGCGACTCAAACAGCGTAGGGGTCGAGCCGCCGCTGACGATGCGAGGAGAGATCCCGGCGCGGTGAAGGGAGGCCAGCATGCTATCGAGTGTTTCCTGGAGCCGTGCCCAGGCGCGACGCCCTTCTTCGTCAAAGCGTTTGATGTGGCCGGGGTAGAAGGCGACGCCCTCGAACACAAGGCCCGGCAGACGGTGGAGACTTCGAGCCAGCTCGACCAAGTCCTCGCCCGGCGCGACGCCTACGCGCCCGAGGCCGACGTCGGCTTCGGCGAGCACGCCGATTTCGACGCCGGCTGAGGCGGCTGCTTCGGAAAGCGGCCGGGCGACGGCGAGGCTGTCCAGAGCCACGGACAGGCGCAGCCTGCGGGCGATCTCCACCAGCCGTTCCAGTTTCCGGGCGCCCACGACGGGATAGGCCAACAACAGATCCTCGGGGCCGGCGCAGAGCATCACTTCCGCTTCTCCCACCTTGGCCACGGTCAGACCTGCGGCGCCGAGTTCCAGCTGGCGGCGGCCCAGCGCCGGAATCTTGTGGGTTTTGGTGTGCGGCCGCAGCCGGAGACCATGAGCGGCTGCGTAGTCGGCCGCGCGCCGGAGGTTGCGCTCCATGATGTCGAGGTCAATCAAGAGCGCAGGCGTGTCGAGATCGGCGATGCGCATGGGGCGGTCAGTCTTTGAAGCGGACCGACAGCCTGCCGGCGCTGCCATTGTAAATCAGCTCGAGGTGCCTGGGTTTGTGCTTGCCTTCCAGGGGGAAGTACAGCAATCCCGACAGCGGCCCGGTGACTTCTTTCTCGGGGAGCACCTTCTCCTCGAGGACGGCCAGGAGCGGGTCTTTCTTGTCCTTGCCGCCGGCGTGCACCGTGGCCTCGGCGCCGCCTCCGCCGACGTTGCCGATGGCGCCGCCCTCGCCGCCGAGCCGCCGCGGGCGCCCGCCGCCCGGCCAGCCGCCGATGATGGGGCCCTGGTCTTCGCTCATGATCGCACCGCCGCCACCCCGCTGCGAAATCACCAGCACTCCGGAGCCGGCGATCTGGCTGGGGGCAAAGGGTTGCGAACGCTGGCCGTCTTTGTCAGAGCGCAGCAGAAAGTCATCGCGGCTCAGGGTCAGCGGCTGGTTGTTTTTCGGCACAATCCGCACGGCGACGACGGCGATGTTCTCAGGAACGTCGGCGCCGACGATGCGCCGGACTGATGCGCGGTCGCAGTAGGCGGCGGCTTCGATCTCCACCGTATCGTTGCCGGCCCGGCCCGCCGGAGTCTTGTCCGCCGCCGAGACGGCCAGCCCGAGTGCGAAAGCGCCGACGGCTCGCAGGATCATGTTCGTCGCCCCCACGGGCATTATACGCCTGTTGTGCCCCTGAGGTTGTCTTGCCGCCGCCGGGGAGGCTGAGATTGCCGCCTGGACGGTTGCTTCCTACGGGCGGTACTAGAACCGAATCGTCTCCGAGTTGATCAATTTCCGGGCTCTTCTCCGAGAAAGCTGTGGAGTAATTGAGGTGAGGAGGAGCACGTGGAGGGAACACGCGTCTGGCGAATCCTTGCCATCGCCTTGCTGCTCACCGGGTGGGCTGCGCAGGCAGGACCGATCGAGCTCGGCGTTTGGTACCAAATCACGTGGGGTGATAACATGGCGCTGGTTCCGGGGGGCCCGTGCGGCGGCTGCTTGCTCGCTTCAGGCTCGCAGGAGCCGGACCTGCCACCGTGGACTTTCGTGTTGCCGTCCAACGGCGGCCTGATCACGGTACAGGATGTGTTCTTGCCGGGCGAGGCTTATCACATCTTCGATTTCGGCGTTCTGGTCGGAACGACCTCGAGTGCGCCACTCGACATCGAGTACGACTGTGGTTACGATGTCTACCTCTGCCTGGGGCATCCAAAATGGAGCTGGGGAAGGTTTCCGTTGGGGCCGGGCGCGCACTCGATCGTGATCACGCTTGCTCCCACGCCATGGTCGCCGCTGTTTCCGTATATGGGTTACTTCCGCGTAGATCACGCACCGGAGCCGGCGACGCTGCTGCTGTCGGGGGCGGGGCTGGCCGGGTTCGCGCTAGCTCGCCGAAGAAAACGCCGGGCGTCTTAAAGTGTCGGGGACAGGCGGCTCGGCTGCCGCCTGCTACAATTGCGGTCGGATGTTCCGCAAGATCCTCGTGGCAAACCGCGGGGAGATCGCCGTACGCATTCTTCGAGCCCTGCGGGAGCTCGGCATACCGAGCGTGGCGATTTACTCCGATGCGGACCGCACTTCGCGCCACGTGCGCCTGGCGGATGAAGCCGCGCATGTGGGCCCGCCGCCTTCCAGGGAGAGCTACCTGAACATTGAGCGGATCCTAGCGGCGGCGCGGGCGCACGGCGCCGATGCCATCCATCCCGGCTACGGGTTTCTCAGTGAGAATGCCGACTTCGCCGAAGCCTGCGAGCAGTCTGGGCTGACGTTTATCGGCCCACCCGCTTCCGCCATCCGGCGCATGGGATCGAAGCTCGAAGCGCGCCGGCTGGCGCGCGCCGCGGGCGTTCCGGTCGTGCCGGGCACTGACGAACCGTGCCGGACGGTGGAGGAGGCCCGGCGCGCCGCCGCCCGGCTCGGCTGCCCGGTACTGCTGAAAGCGGATGCCGGCGGCGGGGGCAAAGGCATGCGGTTCGTGGAGCAGGAAAGCGAACTGGAAGCGGCGCTGCGCGACGCCGCCAGCGAGGCGGCACGCGCTTTCGGCGACCCCCGCATCTACGTGGAAAAAGTTCTCGACCGGCCGCGCCATATCGAGATTCAAGTGCTCGGGGACGGCTACGGCAACATCGTCCACCTGGGGGAACGGGAATGTTCGCTGCAGCGGCGCCATCAGAAAGTGGTCGAGGAATGCCCGTCGCCGCTTGTGACCTGGCACCCGGACCTGCGCCGGCTTCTGGGTGAGGCCGCGGTGCGGATTGCGCGGGCCGCGGGCTACCGGAACGCGGGCACGGTGGAATTTCTGGTGGACGGCGAACGCAACTTCTATTTTCTCGAAATGAACACGCGCCTTCAGGTGGAGCATCCGGTCACGGAGCTGGTGACGGGGCTGGATCTGGTTCACTGGCAGATCCGCATCGCGGCCGGCGAGCCGCTTGCCTTCCGCCAGCAGGACATCCAATGGCGGGGAGTCGCTGTGGAGTGCAGGATTTACGCCGAGGATCCCGAGAATCACTTCTTCCCTTGCCCGGGGCTGATCACGGGACTCACGGAGCCTTCCGGGCCCGGCGTGCGCCTGGACTCCGGCGTCGAGGCGGGCTGGCAGGTCCCCGTAGAATATGATCCCTTGCTGGCGAAGCTGGTGGTCTGGGCCGAGACGCGGCCGGGGGCGATCGCGCGCATGCGGCGTGCGCTGGGGGAATACTGGATCGGCGGCATCAAGACCAATCTGCCGCTGTTCCGGCAGATCCTTGAGGACGAAGCTTTTCATCGCGGCGAGCTGCACACGCTGTTTCTCGATGAGTTCCTGTGCCGGCGCACGGCCATGCTCGAGCCAGTGCCCGCCGAGCTGGAGGCGGCTGCGGCGCTGGCCGCGGCCGCCTGTGCCCGCTCGCAGGCGCCCGCGCGGCGCAACGAAGCGCCGGTGAGTCTCTGGCGCCTGGCCGGCCGCGAGCGCATGCTGCGATGAAGGTTCGCGTACGGGTCAACGGCCGTCCCGTGGAGCTGGAGCTGTCCGGAAACGGCGACGCCGCCACCGTACGGCTCGATCCTGCCGATCCGGCAGAGCGCGCCGCTTCGGTGCGGCAAGTGCAGCCGGGTTTGTATTCGGTGCTCCTCGGCGGCCGCAGTTTTGAAGTGCGGGTGGAGGTCTCTTCCCACGGCTGGACGGCGAGCGCCGGCGGTCACCGGTTTGCCGTGGAAGTGGAGGATCCCAGAGAGCGGCGGCGGGGGCCGGGGCCGGGTTTGGAAGGACGCGCGGAGGTCACGGCTCCGATGCCGGGGCGGGTGGTGCGCGTGCTGGCGCGCGAAGGCGAGCAGGTGGAGGCCGGACAGGGCCTGTTGGTGGTGGAGGCCATGAAGATGCAAAACGAAATGCAAGCGCCCAAGAGTGGCCGCTTGGTGCGCCTCACGGTGAGGGAGGGTGAGGCGGTGAGCGCGGGGCAGGTTCTGGCTACGATCGAGTAGCGGAACGCGGCGCCACGCCCAGCGCCGCGGCCAGCAGGAGCAAGGCCGCGGTGCTCAGCCCGAGCAAGGGGATGGCCACGCGCAGGCTGGAGGGCAAGGAGGCGAGAGGCCGGACGCCGCCAGCCAGCAGGTAGACGATGAATCCGGCCATCGCCGCCAGCAGCACGGACCGGACCTGCTGGATGCGGCTTGCGCGCCACTGTAAGCGGCGCCGCCCGGCCCGCCATTCCCGCCAGGCCCGCAGTGCACAGAGCGCGGTGGCAAGTCCGAGGATGGTGCCGGAAGCCGCGATGGCGAAGGCCCAGTTATCCGCCTGGCTTCCGAAGGAGGCGCGCTCGGGCGGGGGACCGCGGAGTCCGGCGGCGCGAGCCAGCAGGCCGCGCGCGACGGGGCCGGCTCGTGTCGTGCCCGCGTTGATCAGAACCGCCGCCGCCAACCGGCGGCGCGGACTCACGACCACGGCCGTATTGGCCCCCCAGATGAATCCCGTGTGTTCCAGCACCAGATCGCCCTGGAGCCATTCGGCGTTGCGGTGCACATACCACCCCATTTGGTACGGAGCTCCGCGGCGACTGTCCAGCCATGTCCGAGCCGCCCCTGGCGGACCGAATTCGGGCACACCGCGGAGAAAGGCGGCCAGCCACCGGCCCACATCCTCGGCCGGCGATTTGACCAGCGACGAACCGTACCAGCCGGAAAAATTCTGCGAGGCCACACGGAACCGGCCCCAAGCCCGCTCGTGTTGCGCTGCCAGGCCCCACGCCTCTGCCTGGGCGACATCCAGAGTGGTGCGCCACATCCCAAGGGGCGCGAAGACGCTTTCGCGCATGTAGGCGGCGAAAGGACGCCCGGAAACCCGCTCGACAAGCGCCGCAAGGACTACGTAGTTACTGTTGGCGTAGCGGAAGCGTTGGCCGGGTCGGTAGCGGGGCTGAGCGGCGTGCAGTTGGCGAACCGCCAGCGCCAGATCTCCTTCGCCCGGCCGCCCGCAACAGGGAACCCGGTAGTCATCGGCTCGCAGCAGTCCGCTGGTGTGTTCGAGCAAGTGGCGTACCGTGATGCGATCCGACTCGGCGTGGTCCACGCGGAACTCCGGCAGGTAGCGCCGGACGGGCTCATCGAGCCGGAGCAGTCCCTCTTGTTCCAGCCGGGCTACGGCCAGGGCCGTGAGCGGCTTGCTGACCGAGGCGAGCTCAACCAAGGTGGCCGGAGTCATGGGTTCTCCGGTGGACAGGTCCCGTACGCCGTAGGCGCCGAGGAGGACCTCGGCCGGCTGCACGATGGCCGCCGCGAGCCCCGGCAAACGATTCAACTCCATCTCGGCGCGCAGGTAGTGGTCGAACGGCGCAGGAAGCGGCTGCGCGGCGCAAGGGACGAGGGCGAGCCAACCTGACAGAGCCAGGCGTGCAAAACGCATCCTCTCCTCCGGCCCCATCCTACTTCACCGTCGCGGGCGCCGACAGGCTGGCGGATAATGGAGTCACCATGGCGGAGTCCGTGTGTCCTCACTGCGGCGGCAGCGGGTGGGTGGTGGTCGAGCGGGAAGGCCTGTCCGGCGCCGAGCGGTGCGAATGCACGCTGGCGGACCGCCCGGCGCGTCTGGAGGAGCGCGCCGGCATTCCGCCCCTGTACCGCAACGCGTCCTTCGACAATTTTCTGCTGCCTGTGGATGACCCGGCCGCTCACCGGGCGCTGGCAAACGTGCTGCTGACCGTGCGCACCTACGTGCGCCAGTTTCCGGCGACGGACAAACCAGGCCTGCTGTTCATCGGAGACCCGGGCACCGGAAAGACCCACTTAGCCGTGGCCGCCTTACGGATGCTGCTGGCCCGGGGCTTCGAAGGGCTGTTTTTCGACTACCAGAACCTGCTCGACCGCATCCGCGCCAGCTACGATCCGACCTCCGGCGCCACGGACCGCGAGGCCTACCGCAGCGCGCTCGAAGCCGAGATCCTGCTGCTCGACGATTTGGGCGCCCACCGGGTCACCGACTGGGTGGAGGACACGGTGACCTCGATCATCACCTACCGCTGCAACCATCGCAAGCCGCTGATTGCGACCACAAACCTCCGGGATCCTGACGCGGGCGATCCCCCGATCCCTGCCGGTCTGGCCGGCGAGCTTTCCAGCCGCCACTTGCTTGCGGAGCGCATCGGCTCGCGGGCCCGCTCGCGGCTGTTCGAGATGTGCAAAGTCATACGCATGCCGGTGAGCGACGACTACCGCCTGCGGAAGGCCCGTTAGCAGCAATCACCCGGGGAGTCTGAAGCTTCCCCGCCCCGTTCACCGACCGGCGCGCCGCGGGAAACGGCGCGGCTGCAAGCGCGCGCCCCCCGCCGTGTTTTGCGCCGCGCTATGCTGGCGCTATGACGCGGCGGCAGGTGCTGTTGTCGTTCCCGGCCCTGGCTCTGGGGGCCAAGCTCAACCACAAGCAGCGGGTGGACCGGGCGCTCCAAGGACTGGAAGTGGACCGGCCGCCGTTCAGTTTCTGGTACCACTTCGGGCTGGAAAAGTACCCCGGAGAACGCCACGCCCGGGCCACGCTGGACTTCCACCGGAAATTCGGGACGGATCTGGTCAAGGTCATGTCCGATTATCCGTTCCCGCGCCGCGCGCAGCCCTGGTACGCACTCCGGCCCGAGGAGAATCCCTTTCCGGAGCAGATCCGCGCGCTGGAGATGATCCGCGAGGGCCTGGCGGGCTCGGCGTATTTCATCGAGACGATTTTCAACCCGTGGAATGTGGCCGAGAAGCTGTCGTCGCGGGAAGAAGTTTTGCGGCTCAAGTCCGAAAAGCCGCAGGCGTTGCTGGACGCTCTGGAAGGGATCGCGCGCTCGGAAGCCAGTCACGCGCGGCGTGCGGTTGCCGCCGGCGCCGCCGGAATCTTCCTGGCCATCGCGAACGCGGATGCGTCGGTTCTGACGGAGGCCGAGTACGCGCGTTTCAGTGAGCCGTTCGACAAGATGATTCTGGAAGCCGTGAAGGATGCGCCGCTGAACACGCTGCATCTGCACGGGTCCAAGGTCTACCTGCACCGTTTCTACCGCGGGTGGCCCGCCACGGTGTTTCACTACTCGACGCACGCGACCGGGGTGCCCATCGCCGAAGTGCGGCGCCAGTACCCAGGGGTCATCATGGGCGGTCTCGACGAGACCAACTTCCGCAAGCTGACCGAGGCTGAGTTGCGGGAGCAGTGGCGCGCCGCCGCCAAGGCCGCAGGTCCCCGCTTCATTCTGGCCCCCGGCTGTTCGGTTCCCAACGACACGACGGACGAGGAGCTGATGCGCCTGGTGCGCATCCTGGGTTAGTCTGTAGGTCTCATGCTGGCAATTGCGGTCGTGTTTGCACTCTGCGCCGGCCCTCTGGCGGCGCAGCCTGTGGTTCTCCGGGCCGCCCGGCTTTTTGATGGGAAGTCGGCGAGCCTGCAACAGCCCGGCGTGGTCGTGGTGTCGGGTTCGCGGATCGAAGCCGCCGGGCCTCAAAGCGCGATTCCTCCCAACGCCACCATCGTTGAGCTGGGGGATGCGACGCTGCTGCCGGGGTTCATGGACGCGCACACGCATCTGAGCGGCGAGGGCTCCGACGACGCCCTGCGAGACCGGGTGGAGCGGCTCGAGCGAACCCCCGCCGAGCAGGCGCTCGTGGCCTCGGTCCATGCCCGCAAGACGCTGATGGCAGGGTTTACGACGGTGCGGGATCTCGGCTCCAACGATTTCGTGGACGTGGCCCTGCGCAACGCGATTCAGCGCGGCGCGATCGCCGGCCCGCGAATGCTCGTGGCCGTGCGCGGCATTGGGAGCACGGGGGGACACTGCGATCCGACCAACGCAGTGCGTTTCGGTTTGCTCCAGCCGGGCGCGGAGCAGTTCACGGTGGCCAACGGACCCGATGCGGTGCGCGCCGCCGTGCGGTGGGTGGTCAAGCACGGCGCCGACGTCATCAAGACCTGTGCGACGGGCGGCGTGATGTCGCTGAACGACGACGTGGACTCGCCGCAGCTCACGCAGGCCGAACTGGAGGCGCTGGTGGACCAGGCGCACACCATGCGCCGCAAGGCGGCCGCTCACGCCCACGGGGCGGAGGGCGCCAAGCGGGCCATCCGCGCGGGCATTGACTCGATCGAGCACGGCTCCTTTCTGGACGACGAAGCGCTCGCAATGATGGTCCGGCGGGGCACGTTCTACGTGCCGACGCTGATGGCCGCTCAGGGACTGCGGGAGCGGCTGGAGCGGGGCGCGCGGCTGGATCCGCGCCAGGAGCGCAAGGCTCGCCAGGCACTCGATGCCCTTGACGTGACCGTGCGCAAGGCCATCCGCATGGGGGTGCGGATCGCGTTTGGCACCGACGCGGCGGTATACCCTCACGGGCGCAATGGGGAGGAATTTGCGCAGCTGGTTGCGCGGGGACTCGCCCCGCTGGATGCTTTGAAGGCGGCCACCAGCGTCAATGCCGAGCTGTTCGGCCTCTCGGACCGACTGGGCACGCTCGAGGCGGGCAAGCTCGCTGACATTGTGGCCGTTCCCGGAGACCCGACCCGCGACATCCGCCTCACCGAGAAGGTGTTTTTCGTGATGAAGGAAGGCGTGATCTACCGCCACGACCGCCAGCGCTAGCAGGCGGGTCTGCTTCCGGCAAAAATTCAGCTTGCAGTTGAAACGTCAGGGGCGGGCACCGTCACTAAACAAATGTAGATGCAAGCTGGGAGACGGTGCATGACCCACCTCACACCAAACCCCTGACGACCCGCCAACCACCCTCGAACTTCCCCATTGCACTCGCAGAACTTGGATGCGCCGCCTCCCCACCCCTGCGGGTATCTGGCGACGCAACGACACGGGCGCCGGTGAGGCAACAAACTGATTTGACAAGAGAAATCCACTGAGCCTCGAGCGGAACGAAACAGCTGGCCGATTTCTGCCGATAGAAGACTCCGAGGGTTTGAAAGCGTGAACCGCAGCAGGAACGGCCGGCAAGCGGGCTGGTCGAGCATTCTCGTGGGCGACGCTGCGTCTGCGACGCTCTCCGACTTGCTGGCTCCGGAGCCTTATTACGCGGAAAGCTCGGGCAGCCCGACGGTGCTGATCCTGGACGGCTCCGAGGTGAACCAGAGGGTGCTGCGGGGCGTACTGAAATCCGAGCCCTACCGGGTTCTGCAAGCCAGCCGCCCGTCGGAGGCGTTCCAGATCCTCGAGCGCGAGAACGTGGATCTGATTGTGCTGGACCTGATGCTTCCGGAGATGAGCGGAGCCGAGTTCTGCCGGATCCTCAAATCCGACCGGAAAACCCAGCTCATCCCGGTCCTGATGCTGACGAGCGTGCAAGGGGTCGAAAACGAGATCAACGGTATAGCCTCCGGAGCGGACGAGTTTCTCACCAAGCCGCTGAACGCCGCCGTGGTGCGCACGCGGATCCGGGCTCTGCTGCGGTTGCGGGCGGCGATCAACTCGCTCGAGGAGGCCGAAACGATCCTGTTCGCGCTGGCCCGCGCCGTCGAGCACCGCGACCGCTATACGGCAGGTCACTGCGAGCGGCTGGCGTTTTACAGCGTGGCGCTGGGGCTACGGCTCGGGTTGAGCCGGACCGATCTGCTGGCGCTGCACCGTGGCGGCTATCTGCACGACATCGGAAAGATTTCCGTGCCGGATTCGATTCTCTACAAGAACGGCCCGCTCAGCGAGGACGAGTGGGTGATCATGAAGCGCCACACGATCAAGGGCGAGGAAATCTGCCGGCCGATGAAGTCACTGGCTTCGGTGCTTCCGATCATTCGCAGCCACCACGAGCGGTGGGACGGCTCCGGCTACCCGGACGGACTCTGCGGCGAGCGCATTCCTCTTACGGCCCGCATCCTGCAAATTGCCGACATCTTCGATGCCCTGACGACGGAGCGGCCTTACAAGCCGGCCTTCAGTCCGGAAGAATCCGTTGAGATCCTCCGCCAGGAAGCCGAGCGCGGCTGGCGGGACCCGGAACTTGTGCAAGCCTTTGCTGACGTGGTCCGCCAGAGCATGGCGCCCTGCGCCGGGATGTGGCCTCAGCTCGAAGCGCTTCAGAGCTTCGAATCTCAGTCCCGGGCCGGGTGACACGGGCCCGGCACATCCTGAGGCGCTTCAGTCGGACGGCATCGGGCGCGCATGCGCCGGGCCGCGGAACACGGCGTTCAGAAAGAGAACGTTCATACCGTCCAGGTAGGCGCGATAGTTCGGATCGGCGGTGAAACCGATGATCACCCCGCGCCCTTCCGGCTGCGCGATGACCAGAGGTTTGTAAGCGAGCTGCTTTCGTGTCTCCTCCCACAGATACCCGCTGACGAGCAGCCGCTGGGGCCCTTCGAAGAGGGCGACGTTGACGCCTTTGTCGAGTTTGATCGGCGTGAAGATCGTGCGGCCGTCCAGCAAGGCGTTCACGGTGGCGGGGGCCCCTGCCGCCAGCCAGTGATCCGGGTCGGTGCGGGCGCGCACGAGAACTCCGAGAGCCGGATCCGGCAATTCGCTGTCGGGCTGGATGGCGCGCTCGTAATCTTCCTCGGTGGCCAGCAGCTTGCCCGGGACGCGGCGTTCCGGGGGCTCGCCCGTCCGCGATTCCCTTTCGGCGGTGGGCCGTGCCGGTTGGGTCTCCTGCGCCGGGCGCGGCCGGTCTTCCTGCGAGACGGCCAGCAGTCCCACGCGCGGATCCGCCAGATAGGAAACGGCGCCGGCGATGCCGATGAGGGTGCCGCCGGCGCTGACCCAGTCCTTGAGGCGGCGCGGCGCCTCGGGCCCGAGCACCGAGGCATAGGAACCCGGTCCCTGGCCCGGGAGGATGAGTACGTCGAAGTTGCGCAAATCGGCGGAGGCAAGCTGGCGCGTGCGAATCGGCGTGACGGGGTAGTGGTACTGGCGCTCGAGGACGAAGCGCGCCCAGCCGGCCGAATAGGCCGAAGTCGGCGTGTCCCAGGCCAGGGCGACGGAGGGCCTGGGAACGTGAACGACGCGGCTGCTGCCGAAGTTGACCCCCTGGTCAACCCATCCTGTGTCGGTTGCGTGGATGTCGGCGCCGGAGGCGACGGCGATCTTCTCGAGGCGGGCTCTCAGATCCGGGGGATTATCCGCGAGCAGGAAGATCAAGGTGCCGGCAGGGTATTGCCGCCCGCCCTGCGTGAAGGCTTTATCCGCGCTGCGCACACGGAGCCCCTGGCGCAACGCGGCGGTCAGCACGCGTCCGGCTGCCAGAGTGCCCCACGGAACCAGGTAGGCCACGCCGGCCTTCTCTGCCTGGACCCGTCCCGGCGGGGGCGCCGCAAACGGTTCGAAGCTGCCTGAGGAAGCTTCGGCGGCGGCCACCGCCTCGATGTTGAACATGGCCGGCAGTGACCATGCCGTCACGTCGTAGACCTCGTCGGGCAGGCGTTTCCTGCGGCGGCGCTCCTGTTCCTGCACAAACGCCTCGTCCATGGGGACCTGAGGATCGAGTAAGGTGCGGATGAGCCGCTTGGAAGGCTGTGCCAGGGAAATCACGTAGCTGCCGGCCGGATATTCCACGCTGGCGTTGCGGAAGGGAGCAGTGGCGCGGCGGACCTCGACACCCTGCTCGGCGAGCAGCATGGCGAGCTTGTCGACAGCCGCAACGTCGCCCCTGCGGGGAAGAATGTACTCGCGCGGTGATTCCCGGGCGCCTTCTTCGACGGCCGAGCGGCGGTACCGGTAAAACTCCTCGAGGAGCTTTTCGCGGTTGCGGGCAGCGGTTTCCGCGGTGGAAATCGAGGAGACGAAGTGGTGGCGGATCGCGTCGCGAAAATGGAGCACGGTCTCGTCGGTGCGCCGGATGCGCAGCCCGCGAGTGGAAGCCTGCTCGTAGGTCATGGCGATGGCGCCATAGTAGGAAGGCCAGCTGGCGCCGTAGCCGGGATAGAACGCGTCGTAGACCTCGCGCGTGAAATAGAGAAACCCGAAGCGGTCGAACCAGCGCGCGTTGTTTCGGCCGAACCAATCCAGGATCTCCCGCTGCTGCCGGGTCAGGTGGGGATTGTAAGGCACGGCTTCGGGGGCGAAATAGTAGGTCGTCTCCGAGCCCATTTCGTGCAGGTCCACAAAAACCAGGGGCAACCACTCGCGGAGGGCCTTGACCCGGCCGCGGGTCTCCGGCTGGGTGAGGGCGAACCAGTCGCGGTTCAAATCAAAGTGATAGTGGTTGGTGCGGCCGCCCGGCCAGTTTTCGTTGTGCTCGGCGGCAAGGGGGCTGGCGTCCGGCTCCAGGCCCTCGGCCTGCTCAAAGTGGTGCACGAAGCGGTCGCGGCCGTCCGGGTTCTGACAGGGATCGATGAAGACCAGGGTCTGCGCCAGGATTTCGGAGACCATCTTGTCGTTCCGGGATGCGAGCAGATGATAGGCCGCAAGCAGCGCGGCCTCGGGCGAGGAGATCTCGTTGCCGTGGACGCCGTACGCAAGCCAGACCAGGGCCGGCAGCGAACGGATGAGGTTGCGCGCTTCCGGTTCCGGCGTTTTGCGCGGGTCGGCCAGCCGCTGGATGCCGGCCCGAATCTCGTCGAGCCGGCGGAGGTTCTGAGGTGAACCGAGGACGGCGTAGACGAGGCGGCGCCCTTGCCAGCTCCGCGCGTAGTCGAAGATGCGGAGGCGGTCCGGCGCGGCGGCGGCCAGCGCGTCCAGGTACTTCAGCAGGTTGGCGTGCGGCGAGATCCGTTCTCCGGGGGCGTAGCCCAGGACTTTCTCGAACGTGGGGACGGCCGGGTCGTAGACGGCCCCGGGCCAGAACTCGAAACGGGTCTGTGCGCGCAAAGCGCCGACCGCACAGAGCAACAGGCAGGCCGGAAGGGCGTTACGCATAGCTTCCCAGCTTACAGCGGCGGAGAGGGGCGCAGCGGCGGGCTAATACAGGTAAAAAGACCTGAATAACTTCTGTGATTTGCACATTTGACATTTTCTGTGACGCGAAAATATACTACCTTTTTCCTCCCCTCCACAACCCGTGGACACGCTGGTCATGAGCGGGGGGAGACCGTTTGCGCATAGCGCGTTCCCATGCAGATTTTTCACCCGAGCACCAACACGATCGCCAAGGTGAGCATCTTCGGCGCGGTGTTTTTCATCGCGGGGCTGCTGTGGGTGGCGAACGAGATCCAGCGTTCGTCCTACATGACCGGCGTGGGCGTGGCGCGCCCGCAACCGGTGCCCTTCTCTCACAAGCACCATGTCAGCGGCATCGGCATTGACTGCCGCTACTGCCACACTTCTGTGGAGACGTCTTCCTTCGCCGGGATCCCGCCGACGGAGACCTGCATGAGCTGCCATTCGCAGATCTGGGCCGAGAGCCCCATGCTGGAACCGGTGCGGGCCAGTTTTCGCACGGACCAGTCCATTCAGTGGACGCGGGTGCACGACCTGCCCCAGTTTGTGTATTTCGATCACAGCATCCATGTCAACAAAGGGATCGGCTGCGACACCTGCCATGGGCGCGTGGACCAGATGCCGCTCATGTGGAACGTGAAGACCCTGCAGATGGAGTGGTGTCTGGAGTGCCACCGGGAGCCGGAGCGTTTCGTACGGCCGCGGGAGGAAGTGTTTAACATGAACTGGCAGCCACCGAAAGACCAGCTGGCCCTGGGCCGGGAGCTGGTGCGCAAATACCAGATTCGCAAACTGACGGACTGCTCGATTTGCCACCGATGAGCCTGATTCAGATCACGCGCGGAGGGATGGATCTTGCGGCCATCCGGGAACGTCTCGCCAAATCGCAAGGCCGCCGGTACTGGCGCGGCTTGGAAGAACTGGCGGAAACACCCGAGTTCCGCGCGCTGGTAGAAAACGAGTTTGCTCCGGGAGTCACCGACTGGGACAAGCAACCGAGCCGGCGCCGGATGCTGCATCTCGTCGGCGCCTCGCTCGGACTGGCCGGCCTGACGGCATGCACCAAGCAGCCGCCCGAAAAGATCGTGCCCTACGTGCGCGCTCCGGAGGAGGTGATTCCGGGCAAGCCTCTGTTCTTTGCCACGGCCATGACGCTGGGCGGTCTGGCGACGGGCGTACTGGTGGAAAGCCACATGGGGCGGCCCACCAAGATCGAGGGCAACCCGCAACATCCTGCCAGTCTGGGGGCCACCGACGTCTTTGCGCAAGCCTCTGTGCTGACGCTGTATGACCCGGACCGCTCGCAGGTCGTGACCAAGGGCGGGCGGATCAGCACGTGGGTGAGCTTTGTGGCGGAAGTGAGCCGCGTGCGGGAGGGCCTGCTGGCGCGCAAGGGGGCGGGCTTCCGGATCCTGACCCAGACGGTGAGTTCGCCGACGCTGGCGGCCCAGTTAGGCGACTTGCTGCGGGAGATGCCCGAGGCGGTCTGGCATCAGTATGAGACCTGCAACCGGGACGAGGCGCGAGAAGGAGCGCGGTTGGCTTTCGGCGAAGCGGTCCAGGCCGTCTACCGGCTGGAAGAGGCCGACGTGATTCTGGCTCTGGATGCCGATCTGCTGGGGAGCGCTGCGGGCGCCGTGCGTTATGCACGGGAATTCGCCCGCCGCCGCAGACCGTACGACAGCGGCGCTTCGGTCAACCGCCTGTATGTGGCCGAGCCGGCGCCGACGGTGACGGGGGCGGCGGCCGACCACCGGCTGCCGCTGCCTGCGGGCGAGATCGAGCATTTGGCCCGGGCCGTGGCGGCGGCGGTAGGTCTGAACGTGGCTCAATCGGGCACGTCCGCTCCGGCGGAGTGGGTCAAGGCCGTGGCGGCGGACCTGCGGAAGCACGGCGGCCGCTCGCTGGTGGTGGCGGGCGACCAGCAGCCGCCCATCGTGCACGCCCTCGCGCACGCGATCAACGACGCGCTGGGCAACAGCGGTCGCACCGTGGTGTACGTGGATCCGCCCGAGGCCGGCCCGGCGGCCCAGACGGCGTCCTTGAAGCAGCTGGTGGAGGACATGAAGGGCGGGCGTGTGGAGACGCTCCTGATTCTCGGCGCCAATCCGGTCTACGAGGCGCCCGCGGATCTGGAGTTTGCGCGCCACCTCCGCAGGGTGGGCCTCCGCATTCATCTGGGCCTGTACGAAGACGAAACCGCCGCTCAGTGCCACTGGCACGTGCCGGAGGCGCATTATCTGGAGGCCTGGAGCGATGCGCGGGCCTTCGAGGGCACGGTGACGATCCTACAGCCGCTGATTGCGCCCCTGTACGGAGGCAAGTCGGTGCACGAGATGGTGGCGGCCTTCAGCGGCAAGCCGGACCGCGCAGGCTACGACATCGTCCGGGAGCACTGGCGGCAGCAGTATCGCGGTGCGGATTTCGAGGAGTTCTGGCAGAGGGCGCTTCATGACGGCGTGGTGCCGGGCACGGCGCTGAGGGCCAAGAAGGTGAGTCTGCGGCGCGAAGTGCTGGCCGTGCCGCCCTCGCCGCGGGGTGAGGGAATCGAGATCTGTTTCCGTCCGGACCCCACGATCTGGGACGGGCGGTTCGCCAACAACGGCTGGCTGCAAGAGCTTCCGAAACCGCTGACCAAGCTGACCTGGGACAACGCCGCGCTGGTGAGTCCGCGGCTGGCCGAGCGCCTGGGACTGGCCAACGAGGAAGTGGTCGAGCTGCGCTGCGGCGGGGCGTCCGTGGAAGCGCCGGTCTGGATCGTGCCGGGCTGCGCCGACAATTCCGTCACCGTGCATCTGGGCTACGGCCGCACGCGGGCCGGAAAGGTGGCGGCCGGGGCGGGCTTCGACGCCAACCGGATCCGCTCGGCGGCGGAGCCGTGGCGGCGGACGGGACTGGAGATCCGGAGGACGGGCCGCCGCAGGCGGCTTGCGGTGACGCAGGAGCACCACAGCATGGAAGGCCGGAATCTGGTGCGGGCGGCCACGCTTAAGGAATTTCAGGAGGATCCCCATTTTGCTCACCATGGCGCGCACGAACCCGCGGCGGAAATGTCGCTGTACCCCGGGTTCCGGTACGAAGGCTACTCCTGGGGCATGGCGATTGATCTCAACGCCTGCATCGGTTGCGGCGCCTGCGTTGTGGCCTGCCAGGCGGAAAACAACATCCCGGTGGTGGGGCGGCGCGAAGTGGCCAGAGGGCGCGAGATGCACTGGATCCGCGTGGACCGCTACTTTGAAGGCGGCCTCGACGATCCGGACATCCACCACCAACCCGTGCCGTGCATGCACTGTGACCAGGCCCCCTGCGAGGTGGTGTGTCCGACGGGGGCCACCACGCACTCGGCGGAAGGTCTGAATCAGATGACGTACAACCGCTGCGTGGGAACGCGGTACTGCTCGAACAACTGCCCGTACAAGGTGCGCCGCTTCAATTTCTTCCTCTACGCAGACTGGGCCACGGAGAGCCTGAAGGCGCTGCGCAATCCGGACGTGACCGTGCGGAGCCGCGGCGTCATGGAAAAGTGCACCTACTGCGTGCAGCGCATCAACGAGGCGCGGATGGAAGCGGAAAAGCAGGGACGGCGGATCCGCGACGGCGAAGTGGTGACGGCCTGCCAGGCGGCCTGTCCCACGGAGGCGATCGTGTTCGGCGACCTGAACGACCCGGCCAGCCGCGTGGCGCGCCTCAAGGCGCAGCCGCTCAACTACGGCATCCTCACCGAGCTGAACACGCGGCCGCGCACGACCTATCTGGCGCGCGTGCGCAACCCGAATCCGGAACTGGAACGAGGCTGAGGCGAGATGGCAGAAGACAACAGGCCAGCGAATCCCGCAGTGGCAGAGGCGGAGGCGCCGGTGATCGGACCGGGGCACACCTATGCCTCGGTGACGGACAAGATCAGCAGCATTGTGCTGACGCGGAAAACCCCGCGCGCCTGGCTGATCGGCTTCACGATCACGTTCCTGCTGACCATGATGCTGCTGTACTCGATCGGAAACCTGCTGGTGCGCGGCGTGGGGCTGTGGGGCATCAACGTTCCGGTCGGCTGGGGTTTCGACATCATCAACTTCGTCTGGTGGATCGGCATCGGACACGCCGGAACGCTGATCTCGGCGATTCTGCTGCTGCTGCGGCAGGAGTGGCGCACCTCGATCAACCGTTTTGCGGAAGCCATGACGCTTTTTGCCGTGGCCAATGCGGCGCTGTATCCGCTGATGCACATGGGGCGGCCGTGGCTGGCCTACTGGCTGCTGCCGTATCCGAACACCATGGGGACCTGGCCGCAGCCGCGGAGCCCGCTGGTCTGGGACGTGTTCGCCGTCTCCACCTACGCGACGGTGTCGTTTCTGTTCTGGTTCGTCGGCCTGATTCCGGACCTGGCCACGCTGCGAGACCGCGCCAAGAACCGCTTCGTCAAGATTCTGTACGGCATCCTGGCCATGGGCTGGCGCGGCTCCGCCGTCCACTGGCAGCGCTATGAGACCGCCTACCTGCTGCTGGCGGGCCTGGCCACCCCGCTGGTGGTTTCCGTCCACACGGTGGTGAGCTTCGATTTTTCCATCGGCATCATTCCGGGCTGGCACGCGACGATTTTTCCGCCGTACTTTGTGGCGGGGGCCATCTACGCCGGCTTCGCCATGGTGCTGACCCTGACCATTCCGATCCGCAGCTACTACGGTCTGGAGGATTTCATCACCATGCGCCACATGGACAACATGGGCAAGATCCTTCTGGCGACGGGCCTGATCGTGGCCTACGGCTACATGATGGAGACCTTCATGGCCTGGTACAGCGGCAGCCCGTACGAGCAGTACATGATCGTGAACCGCATGCAGGGGCCGTACCGGACGCTGTACTGGGCGCTGATCGCCTGCAATGTCGTCGTGCCGCAGCTGTTGTGGTCGCAACGGGTCCGCAGAAACCTTCTGGCGCTGTGGATCATCAGCCTGGTTGTGGGCGTGGGGATGTGGCTGGAGCGGTTCATCATCGTGGTCGTGAGCCTGCACCGGGACTTCTTGCCCTCTTCCTGGGGCATGTATCGGCCCACGGCCTGGGACTGGAGCACTTACATCGGAACGATCGGATTCTTCCTGGCGCTCCTGTTCCTCTTCATCCGCTTCCTGCCCATGATCTCGATTTTCGAGATGCGGACGCTCGTGCCCCATCCGGCCGGGAAAGCGAGGCATTGAGGCATGGAGCAGCCGAGGATTTATGGATTGATGGCGGAGTTCGACAATCCGGCGGATCTGCTGGCGGCGGCACGGGCCGCCTATGCCGAGGGTTACCGCAAAATGGACGCTTACTCGCCGATGCCGGTGCACGGGCTGGCGGAGGCGCTGGGGTTTCGCCGCAACCGGTTGCCGCTGATCGTGCTGCTGGGCGGGCTGGTGGGATGTGTGACCGCGTTCGGAATGCTGTGGGCGATCGAAACGATCATTTATCCGCTCAACGTCGGGGGGCGCCCGTTCAACAGCTGGCCGGCCTTCATTCCGATCACGTTTGAGACCACGATTCTGTTCGCCGCGCTGGCGGCGGTGCTGGGAATGCTGGCCCTCAACGGTCTGCCGCAACCCTATCATCCCGTCTTCAATGCGCCGCGCTTTGCCCTGGCGACGCACAACCGCTTCTTTCTGTGCATCGAGGCCGCCGATCCGAAGTTCGACCTGCAGGCCACGCGGCGGTTTCTGGAAAGCCTGCACTCGCGGGAGGTGGTGGAAGTTGCGCCGTAGGATCGGGCAGTCTCTGTTGGCGGCGTTGCTGGCCTTTGCTGCGGCGGGGTGCCGGCAGGACATGCACGACCAGCCGAAGTACAGGCCCCTGGCGGCGAGTGCATTTTTCGAAGACGGACGTTCGGCGCGGCCGCTGGTGGAGGGAACGGTGGCGCGAGGCCATCTGCGCGCCGATGCACATTTGTATGCCGGGCGGACGGGCAAAGACCCGGCCACGACGTTTCCCTTCCCCGTCACGCGCGCGGTTTTGGAACGCGGCCGGGAGCGCTACACCATTTTCTGCGCGCCCTGCCACGGTGCGCTGGGAGACGGCGAGGGCATGGTCGTCAAGCGCGGATTCCGCCACCCGCCTTCGTTTCACATTGACCGGCTGCGGGAGGCGCCGGTGGGCCACTACTTCGACGTGATCACCAACGGGTTCGGCGCGATGGCCAGCTATGCGTCGCGGGTGCCGGCCGAGGACCGTTGGGCCATCATCGCCTACATCCGCGCGCTTCAGCTCAGCCAGCGCGCCACGCTGGCCGACGTTCCCGAAGACCAGCGCAAGCAACTGGAAAGCACACCATGAACGGATACACGGCGGTAGATTTTGATCGTTTCCAGCGACGAGCCGGGGCGGCGGGCATCCTGGCGCTTGCAGCGTGTGCAGCCGGTGCGGCGGGCAGCCCGGATCAGTTTTTCCGTTCCTATCTGTTCGCGTATCTGTTCTGGATTGGGATCGCGCTGGGCTGTTTCGCCATCGTGATGCTGCATCATCTGGTGGGCGGCAGCTGGGGCGGGGTGATTCGCCGGCTGCTCGAGTCCGGGGCGGGCACACTGCCGCTGATGGCGGTGCTGATCCTGCCTCTGCTGGCGGGGTTGCCTCGCTTGTACGTATGGGCCCGGCCGGAAGCGGTGGCGGGCGATGAGCTGCTGCGCCACAAAGCGCCGTATCTGAACGTGCCGTTTTTCCTCGGGCGGCTGGCCTTCTATTTCGCCGTCTGGATCATGCTGGCGCATTTGCTGAACAAATGGTCCGAGGAGCAGGACCGCACGCTGTCCCCGCAGGTGAAGGCGCGGCTGCAACTGCTGAGCGGGCCGGGACTGGTGCTCTACGGCCTGACCGTGACGTTTGCCTCCGTAGACTGGGTGATGTCGCTCGAACCGCACTGGTTTTCGACGATTTACGGGATCCTGTTCATGACCGGGGAAGCACTGGCGACCCTGGCGTTCGTCATCCTGGCGCTGCTCGTGCTGGTGCGGCGCAAGCCGATGGCGGACGTGCTCAGGCCGGCCCACCTTCATGACCTCGGCAATCTCATGCTGGCGTTTGTGATGCTTTGGGCCTATGTGTGTTTTTCCCAGTTTCTGATCATCTGGTCCGGGAACCTGCCAGAGGAGATTCCTTGGTACTTGCGGCGCCTGGACGGGGGCTGGGCGTGGGTGGCGGTGGTGTTGCTCGTGTTTCACTTTGCGCTGCCGTTCGTGCTGCTGCTGTCGCGCCAGAACAAGCAGCGGCTCGAGATTCTGGCGGGGATCGCCGGGGGCGTGCTCCTGGTGCGGCTGGTGGATCTGTTCTGGATGGTGATGCCGGCCTTCCATCCCGGCGGCTTCCGCGTGCACTGGATGGACCTGCTGATGCCGGTGGGCATCGGCGGGCTGTGGCTGGCGGCGTTTGTGTGGCGCCTCAAGCGGCGGCCGCTGCTGCCGGCGGAGGGAGGATACTGATGGGCGCGCACGAAACGCGCGACGCCAACATCCGCCGTCTCGCGATCTCGCTCGCGGGACTATTCCTCCTCTTGCTGCTCTCTCTGGCGGCGATGGGGTGGATGTTCTGGTATCTGGCGGCCAAAGAGACTTCTCCGGCGCCGCGGGCCGCGGCGGAGGCCGACAAACCGCCGGCGCCTCGCCTGCAGGTGGCCCCGGCCACCGATCTGGAAAACCTCCGCAAGGCGGAGGCGGCGGTGCTGAACAGCTACGGCTGGGTGGACCGCAAAGCGGGGATCGTGCGTATCCCGATTGAGCGGGCGATGGATCTGCTTGCCGAGCGCGGCCTGCCGGCGCGGACCCGGCCGGAAACCAAGGCGCGAGGTGGGCCGTGAAACGAACCACGACGTGTGTCCTGCTGGCCGGAGCTCTGGCGGCCCAGACGGCGCTGCCGCCTCCGTTGCGTGACGTGGGGATTGACCAGCGACTGAACCATCGGGTGCCGCTCGAACTCGGATTCCGCGACGAATCGGGGGCGCCGGTGGCGCTCCGGAGCTATTTTGGCCGCCGGCCGGTGGTGTTGGCGCTCGTCTATTACGAGTGCCCGATGCTGTGCACCATGGTGCTGAACGGCCTGCTCAAGAGCCTGCGCGCCATCAATCTCGATGTGGGGCGGGACTTCGAGGTGGTCACGGTCAGCTTCGACCCCGGCGAGACACCCGAGCTGGCGGCGGCCAAGAAACAGTCGTACGTGGAGCGCTACGGCCGCCCCACCGGCGCGGCGGGGTGGCACTTTCTGACGGGCGAGGAGGAAGCGATCCGGAAGCTGACCCGGGCCGTGGGATTCCGCTATAAGTACGATCCGGCGACGAACCAGTTCGCCCACGCCAGCGCCATCATGGTGCTGACTCCGGACGGGCGTCTGGCCCGCTACTTGTACGGTATCGAGTACGCACCCCGAGACCTGCGCCTGGCGCTGGTGGAAGCCTCCGCCGGGAAAATCGGCACGCCCGTGGACCAGGTGCTGCTGTACTGCTTTCACTACGATCCGGCCACGGGCAGGTACAGTCTGCTGATCATGAACATCATCCGGGCGGCGGGGGCGGCCACGGTGCTGGCGCTCGGGCTGTTCATGGTGGTGATGTTCCGCCGCGACCGGCGCAGGAAGATGCAACGACGATGACGGATTTTCCGCTGTTTCCCGAGAAGGCCTCGACGATCGCCCAGAGCGTGGATACGCTCTACTGGCTGCTGGTGGCGATCAGCGCCTTTTTCGCCGTGCTGATTTTCGGCCTGATCTTTTTCTTCGCCATTCGCTACCGCCGGCGGCGGCCGGACGAAATCCCGCGGCCCATTCTCGGCTCGCTGCGGCTGGAGCTGTTCTGGTCCGTTACGCCCGGCCTGATCGCGATCGCGGTGTTCGTCTACGGCACGGTGGTCTATTTCCGAAACGCAGCGCCGCCGCCGGATGCCATGGAGATGTACGTGGTGGGCAAGCAGTGGATGTGGAAGATCCAGCATCCGGAGGGGCACCGCGAGATCAACGAGCTGCACGTGCCGGTGGGCCGGGCCGTGAAACTCACGATGACCACCGAGGACGTGATTCACAGTTTTTACATCCCGGCGTTTCGCGTCAAGATGGACGTCGTCCCGGGCCGCTACACGACCATGTGGTTCCAGCCGACCAAGCCGGGCAAATACCATCTGTTCTGCGCGGAATACTGCGGCACGCAGCACTCCGGCATGAAGGGGTGGGTGTACGTCATGGAGCCGGTGGATTACGAGAACTGGCTCAGCGGCAAGGCCACGACCGAAAGCATGGCGGCCGCCGGGGAGCGACTTTTCCAGAAGCTGGGCTGCCAGAGCTGCCACCGCGCCGACGCACCGGGACGCGGGCCCGTGCTGGCAGGTCTGTTCGGCTCCACCGTGCTGCTGGCCACGGGAGAGAAAGTGGTGGCGGACGAAACGTACCTGCGCGAATCCATTCTGCGACCGCAGGCCAAGATCGTAGCGGGCTACCGCACACAGATGCCCACGTTCGAGGGACAGGTTACCGAGGAGCAACTGCTTCAGCTCATTGCGTACATCAAGTCGCTGGGGCCGAAGGAAAGGATTGACACAGCGCCATGAGTACGGTATGGACTGCGCCTCCGGCGAAAACGGAGACGAACTACCTCAACGAGAGCTACGGAATCAAGTCCTGGCTGCTCACCAAGGACCACAAGCGGATCGCGCTGCTGTATCTGGCGGCCATCACGTTCTTTTTTGCCATCGGCGGCTTTTTCGCGGTGCTCATCCGCCTGGAGCTCATCACTCCGGCCGGGGACCTCATGCAGCCCGAAACGTATAACAAAGCCTTCACGATGCACGGCGTGATGATGATTTTCTTTTTCCTGATCCCGGCCGTGCCCGCCGTGCTCGGCAACTTTCTCGTGCCGCTGATGATCGGCGCCCGCGACCTGGCCTTCCCGCGGATCAACCTGCTGAGCTGGTATATCTACATGATCGGCGGGTTATTTGCGCTCTACGCGATGGTGGCCGGAGGCGTCGACACCGGCTGGACATTCTACACGCCTTACAGCAGCACTTACTCGAACACGCAGGTAATGGCTACGGCCATCGGCATTTTCATACTGGGCTTTTCCTCGATCCTGACGGGACTGAACTTTATCGTCACGATTCACAAGATGCGGGCCCCGGGGCTGACGTGGTTCCGGCTGCCGCTTTTCATCTGGGCGCATTACGCCACCAGCGTGATCCAGATCCTGGGGACGCCGGTCGTGGCCATCGCCATCGTGCTGGTGGGCCTCGAGCGAGCCTTCCACATCGGCATTTTCGACCCCAAGCTGGGCGGAGACCCCATCCTGTTCCAGCACCTGTTCTGGTTTTACTCGCACCCGGCGGTCTACATCATGATTCTGCCGAGCATGGGCGTGATCAGCGAGCTGGTCACCTGTTTTTCGCGCAAGAAGATCTTCGGCTACGGATTCGTGGCTATGTCGAGTGTCGCCATTGCGGTCCTGGGCTTTCTGGTCTGGGGCCACCACATGTTCGTCAGCGGGCAGTCGGTCTATGCCGGGATGGTGTTCTCGATCCTAAGCTACCTAGTGGCCATCCCCTCCGCCATCAAAGTGTTTAATTGGACCGCAACCCTGTACCGCGGCTCGATCTCCTACCAGACGCCGCTCCTGTATGCGCTCGGGTTTATCGGCCTGTTCACGATCGGGGGACTTACCGGCCTGTTTTTGGCCAACCTTGGCGTGGATGTGCATTTGCATGACACCTACTTTGTGGTAGCGCACTTTCACTACATCATGGTGGGAGGCGCTATCATGGGGTACCTCGGCGGCATTCATTTCTGGTGGCCGAAGATCAGCGGCAGGATGTACCCGGAGGGCTGGGCGCGGTTTTCGGCGCTGGTGCTGTTTGTGGGGTTCAATCTGACGTTCTTCCCGCAGTTCGTCCTGGGCTATCTCGGTATGCCGCGGCGTTATCACGCGTATCCGGAAGAGTTCCAGGTGCTCAACGTTCTGTCGTCGGCGGGCGCTTCCATCCTGGCGGTGGGATACCTCATTCCGATGATTTATCTCATCTGGTCCATGCGCTACGGCAAGCCGGCCCCCGCCAACCCCTGGGGGGCGACGGGGCTGGAATGGCAAACCCCGTCTCCACCACCCAGCTATAACTTCGAAGAGACGCCCGTGGTCACCGAGGAGCCGTACGTCTACTCTCACGAGGAGGCTGAAGTTGTCTGAACATTCCTCCGTCGCCGCCGCCGAACATCCGGCGGTGTTGCAACACCAGTTCGACGATCTCGAACAGCAGATGGACGCTTCCACTCTCGGGATGTGGGTGTTTCTGCTGACCGAGATCATGTTTTTCGGAGGCCTGTTCGCCGCCTACACCGTTTACCGTGCGGCGTTTCCCGAGGCCTTTGCGGCCGGCAGCCTGCATCTGGATCTGAAACTGGGCGGCTTCAACACGGTGGTGCTGATCGCCAGCAGCCTGACGATGGCGCTGGCGGTGCGGGCGGCGCAGCTCGGCCAGCGCAAAAACCTGGTGGCGTTTCTGGCGGCCACGCTGGGGCTCGGACTCGTGTTTCTGGTGGTGAAAGTGTTCGAGTACCACCACAAGTATGTGGAGCGGCTGATTCCGGGGCCGAACTTTGTCTTCGAGGGACCCCACGCGGCTCAGGTACAGATGATGTTCTGCTTTTACTTCGCCATGACGGGGATGCATGCGCTGCATATGGTGGTGGGCGTGGGGCTGCTCGTGTATTTCATTGCGAAGGCCCGGGCGGGCCGGTATACGGCGCAGTACTACTGGCCCGTAGAAGTGATGGGTCTGTACTGGCATTTCGTGGACATTGTCTGGATCTTTCTGTTTCCGCTGCTTTATCTCATCGGACACCGGGGGGCGCACTGATGGTGACCCACGTTGAGCCGAAGCGCGTCTATCTGGCGGTGTTCGCCGCGCTCATGGTCCTGACGGCGTTGACCGTCTGGGTCTCCTACTTTGACATGGGGGATCTGAGCATCGTTGTGGCGCTGGCGATCGCCGTGACGAAGGCCACGCTGGTGGTGCTGTTCTTCATGCACGCGCGGCACAGCCCGCGGCTGACCAAGTTTGTGATCGCGGCGGGCTTCTGCTGGCTGGTGATTCTGATCGGGCTCACGCTGAGCGATTATTTCACACGGACCTGGCTGCCGCTGCCGCAGCCGTGGTGAACCGGCGCGGACTTATTCGACGGGAATCTCCTCCCCCTTGCGGCGCGGCCACTCGATCTCCAGCAGGCCGGGCTGGACCAGGCGTGCTTTGATCTGATCGCGCCGGACCTCCGGGTCGATCCGGATGCGCAGCAGGTGCGACGTCTCCGTGCGCGAATACCGGATGGTCTTGGACAGGCCGCTCAGTCCCACGCCGATGGGTCCGATCCGAATACCGAAATCCTCCCAGTCGTCGAACATGCCGCCCTCCCTTCCGATGTTACTTCAGGGACGGGTTTTTCGGAGCCGGCCTTGCAAAGATCAGGCGATCGTGGAAGGGTGCGCCGGCTACGGCACCGAGAATTCCGGAAAAATCGCCCTATCCGCCGCAAAGTCGCTAGAATTTTCGCGCCTCCCGGCCGCTAAGCAGTAACGAGAAGGACCATCGCTCGAAGGAGGCGCAACGTGAACCGGAGGTGCAGGAGCCTGTCGCAGGCCGGCGCGCACGGCCGGTATGAGTGCGGGGGAAGGCGTCGCGGGTCCGCGCTTCTGGAACTGAGCCTGGTGCTCCTGCCGACCCTGGCGCTGATTCTGGCCATCATTGACTTCTCGATTACCGTCTTCGTGCGCAGCGTGCTCTACCAAGCCGTGACAGAGGGCGTCCGTTACGGCATCACGTACCGGACGTTTCCCGGTCTGTCCCACAGCGAGTCCATCAAGCAGGTAGTGCAGCAGCGGGCCATGGGATTTCTTTCCGGCCCTTCCGGTTTGTCCAAGATCCATGTCCGGTATTACTCTCCCATCACCTTCGCCGAATTGACCGGGGCGGGGGCCAACAGTGCCGGCAATATTGTCGAAGTCTCGGTGGAAAACTTCAGCTGGTCGCCCATCGTGCCGTTGTGGCGAGGCGGAAGCCCGATTTCGATCCAGGCGGTGGCCGCAGACCGCCTGCAGACGCTGCCCTTCGGCGCTGCCATGCCGCCTCCGTAGGACTCCGGGAGGAAGCCGATGAAACACAGTTTCTGCAAACGCAAGAAAAAGGGAAATGCATTAGTGGAGTTCGCGCTGGTCGTTTCTCCGCTGGTGCTGTTGCTGCTCGGTACGGTTTCGGTGGGCATGGGGTTGAGCCGCGCCATCCGTGTGGTCAGCATTTGCCGCAGTACGGGCACGCTGTACGCCCGCGGAGTTGACTTTTCCGCCGACCCGAACAAAGACATCGTGGTGCGGCTGGCGGCCGGACTGGGCATGACCCGCAACGGCGGCAACGGCGTGGTCATTCTCTCAAAAGTTACCTGGATTTCCCAAAGTCGCTGTGTCGCTTTGAATCTATCGCCGTGTAATGGGGACCGTCACGTCATCGTTCAGCGCATTGTGATCGGGAATGCATCCTTACGCACGAGTTCTCTGGGAACGCCGGCAAACGTGGACAGCCAGGGAGTGGTCATCAACTACTTTCAGGACGCCTCGGCGGTGGCCAACTTTCCGTTCATGCAGCTGGGAGACGATCAGTATGCCTACGTGGTGGAAGTGTATTTCCCGTCGCCTCAGTTCGACTTTCCCGGTTTCCGCACCGGAACGGGGAACTATGCGCGGGCCATTTTCTGAAGGAGGATCGCGATGACAACTCAGTCAGGCTCCAAACCGCGGCAGAGCGGCGTCGTGCTGCTGTTCACGACCGTGGCTTTGCTGCTGGTGGTCATTCCGGTAGTGGGTCTGTCCATTGACGCCGGGGTGGCGTACGCCGTCAAGGGCCGTTTGCAGACGGCGGTGGATGGCGCCGCGCTGGCGGCGGGTCGCTCCCTGAGCCGGGGACTCGACCTGGCCTCACAGCGCGGCAGCGCGACCCAGACGGCCACCGACGTCTTCAACGCCAACTTCACGGACCGGTGGCTGGGGGCGAGCAATCCCTCCATTGCGGTCAGCTTTCCGCCGGCGCCGCCGAAGACGACCATTATCCATGTGGAAGCCAGTGTGGAGGCGCCCACGTATTTCATGAGAATCCTGGGTGTGAACTCCCTCACGGTGCGGAGCATGGCCGAGGCCACCCGGCGCGACGTGAACATCATGCTGGTGCTGGACCGTTCCGGATCGCTGGCCAACTCCAACTCCTGCGGCCCCTTGCGGACGGCGGCGACCAGTTTCGTGCAGACTTTCGTGGACGGCCGCGACCGGGTGGGCATGATCACCTTCGGCACGACATATAACGTCGACTTTCCACCGGCCTTCGATTTCCTTTCCCGAAGCGGCACGAACCTGGTGACCATGATCAATAACATCAACTGCGTGGGTGGGACCAACGCAGCGGCGCCGTACTGGCTGGCCTACCAGCAGCTTGTGGCCATCAACGAGCCCGGCACGCTCAACGTGATTCTGTTTTTCACCGACGGCCAACCCAATTCACTGCACATGCCGGCCCTGGAGGTGAGATCGAGCAGTCCTTGTCTGGATCACTCCGACAAAAACGGCGTGGTGGCGCCGGCAGGAACCCAGGTCTGGGGCGTGTTTCGCGCCCAGGAAAGCGGACCGCCCCCGGCGCCGAACCCGGACTGGCGCGTCATTGCAGGCAGCAGCGGCTGTTACTATGCCAGCTCGTTCCGGCGCGTGGTGGACGACATCGTGGCGCTGACACGTCCGGGTGCGCAGAACGAGGTGGATGTCTTCGGAAACTCCTTGGTCGGATACAAGACCCCGATCCGCCGCGACGGCGCGGGCCGCATCCGGCTCAATGACTGGGAGACGGTGACCAACGCGGCCACCAACGCACTGGACAACGCGGCGCAACGCGTGCGCAACGAATCGGTGGCAAACGGCCTGGCCGTGGTCACTTACACCATCGCCTTGGGCGGGCCCGGGGCACCGGAGCAAGTTTTGATGCACCGCATGGCCAACACGCCCCAGAGCCCGATCTTCGATCCCAGCAAGCCCGTGGGCAGCTACGTGTACGCCGCGGACTCGGCCGCCCTGCATCAGGCCTTTGCGCAGATTGCGTCCGACATCTTGCGCCTGTCGCTCTAACACGACGCGGTCATCAAAGTCTGCGTCCCAAAAGCCAGCGCGGAAGCTGTCGGATCCGCCGGGCTTCGTTCTGACTTCGAAGGCCGGTGACAGAGTCCGGCTCACAGCGGCGTTCGGGTCGCCGGCCCGCGGGCGCGGTGCTAGTCTGTACGGCAGAGTCATTGCGAAGCCCATGCGGATCCTCCTTCTTGCTCTGGTTGCGCTGCCAGCCAACACGCAGGTCTTCTGGACTCACCTATCCAGCGCGAGGGGCGCACTGCCGGCGCCTCCTGCCGAAATGGAGCCCACGGCTTGTCTCACGGTCGACGTTGACAAGGACGGTATCGAGGACGTCATCATCGCGGGCCGGAGAGCCGCGCCGTCCGTGGTCTGGTACCGCCGGGGGCCGGCAGGCTGGTCCCGCCATATCATTGATCCCGACTATCTCCGGATCGAGGCGGGAGGCGCCTTCTATGACATAGACGGGGATGGTGATCTCGACCTGGTTTTCGGGGCCGATGCCGGAGACAACAAAATCTGGTGGTGGGAGAATCCCTATCCTGCGTTCCAGCTCGGGCGCGCCTGGAAGCGGCGCCTGATCAAGAACGCAGGCGGGAACAAGTATCACGATCAGATCTTCGGGGACTTCGACGGCGATGGCAAGGCCGAGCTTGCCAGTTGGAACCAGGGGTCCCGTGTGCTTTTGCTCTTCCGGATCCCGGCGGACCCCAGGGCCACTGAACCCTGGCCGGGCGTCGTGATCTACCGTTGGAACGGAGGCGAGGAGCACGAGGGCCTGGCGGCCGCCGACGTCAACGGCGACGGCAAGGCAGACATCATCGGCGGAGGCCGTTGGTTCGAGCACCGCGGCGGTGACACCTTTGTGGCCCATGTGATGGACGACGGCTACCGTTTCTCGCGCGTGGTGGCGGGCGATTTCATCCAGGGCGGTCGTCCCGAAGTGGTCTTCGGCCCAGGCGACAACATTCTGCGCCTTAAGATGTTTGAACTCCGCGGCGGGCGGTGGGAAGGGCGTGATTTGCTGGGATCCGACGTCGATCACGGTCACAGTCTTCGTGCCGGTGATATTGACGGCGACGGCAATCTGGATCTGTTCGTGGCGGAAATGGCCAAATGGAGCGGCACGGGCGTAGACCACCCCGATGCCCGGATGTGGGTCCTTTATGGGGACGGCGACGGCCGCTTTCACATACAGGAGCTGCACCGCGGCCAGGGCAGGCACGAGGCGCGTCTGGCGGATCTGGACGGTGACGGCGACCTGGATATTCTCAGCAAGCCGTTCCGCCATAACTACCCTTTGCTGGAAGTATGGCTCAACCAGGGCAGAAAGCCGCTGGCGCTGGATCGCTGGGCGGGGCACGTCGTGGACGCCCGAAGACCGTGGCGCGCGCTTTTTGTCGGCACAGGCGATCTCGACGACGACACCCGGCCGGACATCGTCACCGGCGGCTGGTGGTATCGCAATCCAGGCCACCTGGCGGGAAACTGGCAGCGCCGGGAGATCGGCGCTCCCCTGCACCACATGGCCGCGCTGTACGATTTCGATGACGACGGACGGCTGGATGTTCTGGGCACCCAGGGCCGCGGGGCCCACAGCAATGCCGTGTTCGTGCTGGCACGCAACCTGGGACGGGGCCGTTTCGCGTCGCGCGAGCTGGCGCGCGGCGTGGGGGATTTCCTCGAAGGCATCGCCGTGACGCGCTTCCGCTTCCGTGGCCCGCCGGAAGCCGGTCTATCCTGGCATAAAGCCGGACTGGGAATTCAAATGCTCACCTTGCCGGAAGGCAAGCTGCGAACCATCTCCGACTTCTCCCAGCACGAAGCACTGAGCTGGGGCGACATTGACCGCGATGGCGACATGGATCTGCTGCTCGGCACTCGCTGGCTGCGCAACGACGGCGATTCCTGGAGCCTGCACGTGATTCACCCCGCTCCCGGCGATCCCGATCGCAACCTACTGGCGGATATCAACCGGGACGGGCTGCTCGACGCCGTCGTAGGTTTCCAAGCGATCAACGTTCCGGCGAAACTGGCGTGGTACGAACAGCCCGGCGACCCCACCGAGCGCTGGATCGAGCACGTCATCAGGCTGGAAGTGATCGGCCCGATGAGCCTGGATGTGCGTGACATGGACGGCGACGGCGATCTGGACATCATCGTGGGCGAACACACCTCCAAGGATCCGGCTTCGGCCCGCCTGCTCATAATCGAAAACCTGGATGGTCGCGGCACCAAATGGAAGAGACACCTGACCGTCCAGGGCGACGAGCATCACGATGGAGGGCGCGTGGCGGACATAGACGGCGACGGGGATTTGGACATCATTTCGATCGGCTGGAGCCGCGGCCGCGTTCTACTGTACGAAAACCGGGCCGTGGTGCGAGAGCCGCGCCGCTGATGCCAGAGTCGTACCAGGCGGGGCGGTCGGCGGACTCCGGCCGGGTGTGGCCGCTCTACCCAGCGAGCAGGGGCGCCGGCCGGGGCTTAGGTATCATGGTAGTGTAGGTTTTCCCCGCCATGCCTGAGCCGAGCCATCCGTCTGTCGAGATCAACAGTTGGCTTGCCGACGAACTGTATTCCCAATACCGGCACGACCGCAGCGCCATTGACGAGAGCTGGCGGCGCGTGTTTGAATCCGGGGCAAACACCGCAACAGCAGTTGCGGATTCCGGACCGCGGGCGCCTCAGCAGGCGCCCGTTCCCATCACCGCCCCGCGTCCCGAAGGTGAACTGACGCCCTTGCGCGGCGCTGCGGCCCGCATCGCCGAGAACATGAACGCCAGTCTCGCGATCCCGGTGGCGACCTCGCAGCGCACCGTCCCGGTGAAAGTGATTGACGAAAACCGCCGGATCATCAACAACCATCTGGCGCTTTTGGGGAAAGGAAAAGTTTCTTACACGCATTTGATTGCGTGGGCGATCGTCAAGGCGCTGCGCAAGCACCCCGTGCTGAATGACACGTACTGGGAGGAGAACGGGCAGCCGTACCGCGTGGTGCGCAAGCAGATTCATCTCGGGCTGGCGATCGATCTGCCCGGCAAGGACGGCACGCGCTCGCTGGTTGTGCCTAACATCAAGAACGCCGGCGCTCTGGACTTTCAGAGCTTCCTCAGCGCTTATGAAGACCTTGTGGCCCGGGCGCGGGCGGGCAAGCTGACCCTGGAAGACTTCCAGGGCACGACGATTTCCCTCACCAACCCGGGGACGGTCGGCACCGTGGGCTCCGTGCCGCGTCTGATGCCGGGCCAGGGCGCGATCATCGCCACCGGGGCCATAGACTATCCGGCCGAATACCGGGGCGTGGCGCCGGAAGTACGGGCCATGCTGGGTATCGGCAAGGTGATGACGCTCACCTGCACGTACGATCACCGCATCATCCAAGGCGCCGAATCCGGCATGTTCCTGGCGACCATACAGGACCTGTTGCAGGGCGAGGAAGGGTTTTACGAACAGATTTTCGCGGACCTGAAAATGCCCCACAGCCCGGTGCGGTGGGAGCCGGACCGCGCCGCCTCCCTGCCGGGGCTGGCCGCCCGCACGGAAGAGATCGCCAAGGAAGCCGCGGTGCTGCAACTGATCAACGCCTACCGGGTGCGCGGGCACCTGATCGCGGACCTGGATCCGCTCGGCGCGGAACCTGCCTACCACCCAGAGCTGGATCCCGCCACCTACGGCCTGACGATCTGGGACCTCGACCGCGAGTTTCTGACAGGGACGCTCAGTGAGGCCATCGGAGAGGAAGGCCCGCGCCCGGTGGCCACGTTGCGGGAGATCCTGGAGACGCTGCGCAAGACGTACTCGGGCAAGATCGGCTGCGAGTACATGCACATCCAGCACCCGGAGCAAAAACGCTGGCTGCAGCTGCGCATGGAGCCGCACACCAACAGCTGGCCGCTCGACCGCGGCACCCGACTTCGCATCCTGGAGCGCCTGCTCGAGGCCGAAGAATTCGAGCACTTCCTGCACGCGCGCTTCGTGGGCCACAAGCGTTTCTCCCTGGAAGGGGCGGAAACCGCGATTGCCATTCTCGACGAACTGCTCAACCGCGCGGCGGACCACGGCGTGCACGAGATCGTCATGGGCATGGCGCACCGGGGACGGCTGAACGTGCTGGCCAACATCATCGGGAAGCCGCTGGTGCAGATCTTCTCGGAATTTGAAGGGGAAATGGACCCGTTGAGCACGCAGGGAACCGGTGATGTGAAGTATCACCTTGGGGCCAGCGGCGTTCGCGTCTCACCCTCCGGCCGGGAGATCGTGGTATCCGTCGCCCCGAACCCGAGCCACCTCGAGTCGGTAGATCCGGTGGTGGAGGGCATCGTGCGGCCCAAACAGGACCGCCTGGGCGACACAGAGCGGGAGCGCGTCATTCCCGTGCTGGTCCACGGAGACGCGGCTTTCGCCGGCCAGGGCGTCGTCGCGGAGACGCTGAACTTTTCCCAGCTCCACGGCTACCGCACGGGAGGAACCATCCATCTGGTGATCAACAACCAGATCGGGTTTACGACGCCGCCGGAAGAGGCGCGATCGTCTCCCTACTCGACCGATGTGGCCCGCATGGTCCAGGCGCCGATCTTCCACGTCAACGGCGACGATCCGGAGGCGGCCATCCGCGTAACGCAGATCGCCTTCGACTACCGGCAGCGGTTCAAGAAGGACGTGGTCATTGACATGTTCTGCTACCGCCGGCACGGTCACAACGAGGCGGACGATCCGAGCTACACGCAGCCCATTCTCTACCGCAAGATCAAAGAGCACCCCTCCGTGGCCACGCTGTACACCGAACGGCTGGTGCGGGAAGGAGTGATCGAGCCGCAAGAGGCGGAGAAACTGCGAAAGCGCGCGGCGGAGCGGCTGGCCGAGGCATTCGAAGCGGCCCAGCGCCAGGCCGAGCGATTCGAGCCAGGCGAGCTGAGCGTGGTGGTCTCCGAGGGAATTACGCCGCACGCCCCGGAGACTTCCGCGGATCTGGGGACACTGAAACGCGTGGCAGAAGGCCTGACGACGTTCCCCGCGGACTTCCGGCTGCATCCCAAGCTGCGGGGCTTCATCGAGCGGCGCCGGCAGGCGTTTGCCGAAGGGGGCCCGATTGACTGGGCGTTCGGTGAGGCGCTGGCCTTCGGCAGCCTCGTGCTCGAGGGGACGCCCGTAAGGCTCAGCGGCCAGGACTCCAGTCGCGGTACCTTCACGCAGCGGCACCTGATTCTTTACGATTACGAAGACGGGCACGAGTACTGCCCCCTCCAGCACCTCTCCGAGGACCAGGCCCGCTTCGACGTGTTCGACAGCTCCCTGAGCGAGTACGCCGTACTGGGGTTCGAATTCGGTTACAGCGTCGCCGATCCGCTCACGCTGGTGATGTGGGAGGCGCAGTTCGGCGACTTCGCCAACGGCGCCCAGATCATGATTGACCAGTACATCGCAGCCTGCGAAGCCAAGTGGGGGCAGCCGAGCGGGCTGGTGCTGCTGCTTCCCCACGGCTATGAAGGGCAGGGCCCGGAGCACTCGAGCGCGCGCATCGAGCGCTTTCTGGAGCTCTGCGCCGACAACAACATTCAGGTGGCCAACTGCACGACACCGGCCCAGTACTTTCACCTGCTGCGGCGGCAGATGTACGGCGGGCCGCAGGGGCGCGGCGTGCGGAAACCTCTTGTCATCTTCACGCCGAAAAGCCTGCTGCGCCACCCGCGGTGCGTTTCCAGACTGGAGGAGTTCACCGGCGGCAGCTTCCGGGAGGTGATCGGCGACACGGCGGCAGCGGATCCGGGTGCGGTTTCGCGGATCCTGCTTTGTTCCGGGAAGATTTATTACGAGCTGGAAGAGGAACGCGAAAAGCGCGGCGCGCGCGACACGGCCATCGTCCGCATCGAGCAGCTTTATCCGTTTCCGGAGGCGCAACTCGGAGACGTACTGGCGCGATACCCCGCCACCGCGGAAGTCATCTGGGTGCAGGAGGAGCCGCGCAACATGGGGGCCTGGCGCCATATGCGCGAGTGGCTGCAGCCGCTGCTGGAGGGAAGCGGGCGCCGGCTGCATTATGTGGGGCGGCCGGAGAGCGCCAGCCCGGCGACGGGCTCGTACAAGCGCCACCTGGCCGAGCAGGCCGCCGTGATTGAAGAGGCTTTTGCCGCGGCGCCGCGCAAGACCGGCGTGCGCGTGGTGATGCGGCGAAAGGTCAAGTAAAGCACGGCCCCGGAATTCCGACCACATGTCTCCGGCTTCCGGGCGGCATTGTCCGGTGCGGGACGGCGTGGTATAGGTGGTAGTTTCGCAGACAGAACTGTTCCTCAGAGGAGGCGACCAGAAAACCCATGGCCTACGTCATCGCAGAACCTTGCATCGGCACGAAAGACACGGCGTGCGTGGATGCCTGCCCGGTCGATTGTATCCATCCGAAGAAAGACGAACCCGCCTACGCCACCGAGGAAATGCTTTACATTGATCCGGTGGAATGCATTGACTGCGGGGCCTGCGTGCCGGTGTGCCCGGTTTCCGCGATTTTCGCCCTGGACGATTTGCCCGAAAAGTGGGCTCATTTCACGGCGCGCAACGCGGCCTACTACGGGCGGTAACGGTAAAGAAAGGGACAGACCCCGCCCGGGGTCTGTCCCCATGTCTTAGAAAATCAGCCGGAAGCCAAGCTGGGCCTGGAAGGGGTTCCCGACCTGGATGTTCTGAGGGTCGTAGGAGCCGTCCGGCAGGCGCAGGCGGAGCCACGTCGCCTGAGGCGGAATCACGTTGCCTGTGGCCGGATCCACACCCAATCCATAGACCGTGTTGTTTCCCGAATAGACGACGTTGTCGAAATCGAACAGGTTGAACATCTCGCAGGAGAACTCGAGCTTGAAACGCTCCGAGGGAAGCGGGATCTTTTTGAGGAAGCGCAGGTCCACGTTGCGGATCGCGCGGTCGCGGAAGGAGTTGCGGCGGAAGGGGACGCCGGGGGCCCGGAAGGCCCGGTCGTTGCTCGCAAAATCCTCGTTGGTGTCGGCGCCCGTCCGCGGATCGATCGGCCGCCCGCTCACGGCGCGAAAGACGCCTGAGAGTTCGATTCCGAACGGCAGTGAAGCCACGGCGTAGCCCGTGAGCTGGTGACGGCGGTCCAGATCGGAGTAGCCGTACTCGGGGCGGAGATCGAAGCTGTCCGCATAGCGGAAGCCGGTGGCATCCCGCTCCTGGTCGTCGTCGGAGAAGGTCTGAGAGACGGTGTAGAAGGCCCCGAACTGGAGTCGGCCTGCCCGGTACTGGGACGAGAAGGTGATGCCGCGGTACATGGAACGCGCGGAGGTTTCCCTGACCCAGAGGGCGCCAAGCGTGGGCACAGGGCGCCGCGTGCCCGAGCGCAGGCCGTAAAACGGCCGCCGGGACTGATCGTTGGGGCGGATGACGGGGGCGGGCAGGTTGAAGTCCCGGTTGCGCTGGATGTGCACGGTGTTCACATAGTTCAGCTGCACGCCGGCCACGAGGTTGCGGGCCACCTCCACGTCAAACCCGAGGCCACTCTGGAAGGACCGCGGATTGTCGTAGTCGGAAGCCCAGGACAGCAGATTCGCCCCGGCAAAAGGATCGGTCCCACCGCCGGCGGCGCGTTGAACCGTCTCCACATCGATCACGGGCAGCTTGTCCAGCGGAAAGTTGTTCAGGTCCAGACCGGCCGCCAGAAAGTCGCGGTACACCGTGCTGCCGGACCGGGGAAGCTGAATGGAGACGTCGCCCGGCGGAATCCGGAAGTTGTTCATGGGACCCGCCAGCAGCAGCATCGGCGTGCTGGCGTAGAAAAGACCGGTGTGGCCGCGAAGCACCATCCGGCGGGCGGCCGACGGGCTCCAAGCAAAACCGAACCTGGGCATAAACTGCCCGGTGTTGTCTCGAATCACGGTGGGGTCGAAGCTCTTGCCCAACGGGAAAACCACGTTGCGCACTTTCTGGATCAAATCCTGGTTGTTGGCCTGCGGCGTGGGATTCCACTGCCCTTCCCAGCGAAAGCCGAGGTCGAGGGTGAAAGACGGAGTCAACCGCCAGCTGTCCTGCGCGTAGAGCGCGAACTGGTGCACGCCGTAGTCCACCAGGAGGTTGCCGATCTGACGGCGGTAGGTAACGCTGCGGTCGTCGAAGCGGTTCGCCACCGCACCGCCCACCGAGAGAATATCCAGGTGCCGCTGTACGTCGGTCCCGCTGATGGAAAACGCTCCGAACTGATTGAAGCCGAAACTCTGGAAGGTCGTCAGGCGGTTGTAGTCACCGCCCAGCTTCACCGTGTGCTTTCCCCGGATCACGGTAAGGCCATCGTTGATCTGGATGCGCGTGTCGTCCTGAATGGTGGGAAGGAAGTTCACGGTGCCGAAACGGCCCATGGTGGTTGCCACCTCGGGCCCGGTGGGCTGGTTGGCTTGGCGCGGGCGCACTTCGTAGGAGGTTTGAAAGCGCAGGTCGTTCACGGTCGTGGGGCCGAGGAGCGAGGTCAACTGAATCCCCCCGGTGTGGGTGCGGTCTTTCTCCGTGCCGTTGTTGGTTATTGCGCGATCGATGGTCGGTTCGATACGCGTACCCGTGGTAGTGGAATTGAGCGCCACGCCGTTGCTGAAGTTGTAGCGGAAGGTCAGGCGGTGGCCGCCGGCGAACTGATAGTCACTCCGCGCCAGCAGCGCCGTGGCGTCGTTGGTCTGCGTAAACGGCGTCTCCAGACCCCGGAAGTGGCGCAGCGCCTCCCGATTGGCATCGGTTTCCGCGAGCCCGACCAGGCGGGGGAAGAACACAAACCGCGGCGTGCGGGATTCCTGCCGCTCGACCGAGGCGAACCAAAACATCCGGTCACGGCGTACGGGCCCTCCGACGGCGCCCCCATACTGATGGCGCGTCTCCAGCGACTGGCGGCCGAACGGAGTCTTCAGACCGAGTTCCTTGTGGCGCAGGTTGTAATAGGCTTCTCCGTGGTACTCGTTGGTCCCGGACTTGGTCACAGCGTTCAACACACCCCCGGTCGAGCGGCCGTACTCCGCCGAATAGCCGGTGGCGATGATCTGAAACTCCTGCACCGCGCTCTGCGGCACCGTGAAAATCAGATTGGCGCGCTCCCCGCCGCGGATGCCGCCGAAGAACGGCTGGTTGAAATCGGCGCCGTCCAGCATCACGTTGGAGTTGATCCCCTTTTGACCGGCGAAGGAGAGCTGGCCGCGCTGCGTTTCGACCTGGACGGTGGGAGTGATCAGAGCAAAATCATGAAAGCGGCGCCCGTTGATCGGCAGGTCCCGGATGACGCTGCTCGTAATCACGGTCGAGGCCGCAGGCATGGTGGTGCTGATCATCGTCTCGGCGACTTCCACGGTGACCGTGGTGGTGCTCAGTTGCAAGACCACGTTCAGGTTGACGGTCGAGCCGACGTTGAGTTCCACGCCGCTGATGGTGGTTGGGGCAAAGCCGGGGCTTTCGGCCACCAGTTCGTAAGTTCCCGGGTCGAGAGCCACGGCGCGGAACTGGCCGACCTCGTTGGTTTTTAATTCCCGCGAAAAGCCGGTAGCCAGGTTTTTCAAGCGGACCTGAGCACCGGGCACGACGGCCTGTTTAGGATCGAAGACGGTGCCCACGATCTGGCCTTTGTTGGCGTCCGCTTGAGCCCAGAGCGACGCCGCCGCGCACAACACCAAAGCGAGTTGGCGAAAATGCATTCAAAGACTCCTTTCCTCTCGGGGATGCCTCGAAACCTATTATGATACGCCCTCTTTAAAGTGGTGTGACGGCGACATGTAAAAATGCAAACCGGCGATTTGGTTGCCTGCGTTCCAGGCCATTGGTTAGGATAAGGTCTTACGAATGTTTCGCTTCGAAACCGCCGGGGAGTCGCACGGCGAGTTCCTGGTGGCCACGCTGACAGGTCTTCCGGCGGGCGTTCCGGTCTCCACCGCTGCCGTCAATCGCGAGCTTTGGCGACGCCAGCAAGGCTACGGCCGGGGCGGACGCATGAAGATCGAAACGGACGCGGCAGAGATCGTTGCCGGGGTGCGCCACGGCCGCACCATCGGCTCGCCAGTGGCGATCCTCATTCGCAACCGGGACTGGCCCAATTGGACGGAGGCCCTCCCGGTAGAGGACACAGAGGGCGCTGAAGACAACAAGCGTCCCGTGACGCGCCCGCGGCCGGGTCACGCCGACCTGGCCGGGGCCATCAAATACAATTTCCACGACGCGCGTTACGTTCTCGAGCGGGCCAGCGCCCGCGAGACGGCGGCGCGCGTCGCCGCCGGCGCCGTCGCCAAAGCGTTCCTCGAGCAGTTCGGCATCGGAGTGCTGAGCCACGTCGTGGCCGTAGGCCCGGTGCGCCTGGGCCGCGAGGCTTGCTGGGAGGAACTGGTGGCGCTGAGCCGGCGCGAGCAAGTGGTGCTGGCCTGCGTGGATGCGGAAACGGAGCTGCGCATGAAGGCGGTGGTGGACGAGGCGTACCGCACCGGGGACACGGTCGGCGGCATTTTCGAAGTGGTGGCGCACAACGTGCCGCCGGGACTCGGCTCCCACATCAGCTGGGATGCGCGCCTGGACGGACGGCTGGCGCAGGCTGTGATGTCCATCCAGGCGGTCAAGGGCGTCGAGATCGGTGCCGCGGTGGACAACGCGGCTCGCTTCGGCTCCGAAGTCCAGGACACGATCCACTACGACCGCGCAGAGCGGCGCTTCTACCGCGGTTCGAATCGCGCCGGCGGCCTGGAAGGAGGGATCAGCAACGGGCAGGACATTATCGTGCGTGGTTATCTGAAGCCCATTTCGACCCTGCGGCGGCCGCTGGAATCGGTGGATCTCCTCACGCGGGAGCCGTCGCGCGCCGCCTACGAGCGCAGCGACGTGTGCGTCGTACCCGCCGCGGCCGTCATCGGAGAGGCGATGGTGGCCCTGGTGCTGGCCGCGGCCATGCGCGAGAAGTTCGGCGGCGACTCGCTGGAAGAGGCCAAGCGAAACTTCGAGGCCTATCTCAAGCAGGTAAAAGAGTTCTAAGATGATCTATCCGATCGTGAAATACGGCGATCCGGTGCTGGAGCGCAAAGCAGACCCGATAACGGAGTTTGACACGCCGGAGCTGCACAAGCTGATCGAAGATATGTTCGAATCCATGTACGCGGCGCGCGGCGTCGGGCTGGCGGCGCCGCAGATCGGACTCTCCAAGCGCATCGCTGTCATTGACATCTCCGGGGGAGAAGATCCTTCGCAGCGGCTGGTGCTCATTAACCCGGAAGTGATCCGCAACGAGGGCAGACAGCGCTCCGAGGAGGGCTGTCTGAGCGTGCCCGGATTCCGGGAGGAAGTTACGCGCGGGGCCCGTGTGACGGTGCGAGCGCAGAATGTCAAAGGCGAGTTCTTCGAAGTTACCGGAGAAGACCTGCTGGCGCGGGCGCTGTTGCACGAAACCGATCATCTGGACGGCAAACTGTACCTGAGCCACCTGAGTGCTCTCAAACGGGACCTGATCCGCCGGAAGATCCGCAAACTGATGAAGGCCGGCGAGTGGGGCTGAGGCGCGGGGCCGGGCGGTGAAACTGGTTTTCCTGGGGAGTCCGGCGTTTGCGGTGCCTTCCCTTGAGCGGCTGGCAGAGTCCGGCCACGAAATTGCAGCCGTGATCACGCAGCCGGACCGGCCAAAGGGACGCGGGCAGCGGCTGAGCGCGCCGCCGGTAAAGGAAGCGGCCGAGCGTCTGGGGCTCCGCGTGTACCAGCCGGAGCGGATCCGGGAGGCGCAGACCGTGGCGCTGCTGGCCTCGCTTGAGCCGCGGGCCATGGTTGTGGTGGGCTACGGGCAGATCATCCCGCAGGAGGTAATTGATCTGGCGCCCTTAGGGATCATCAACGTGCATGCATCGCTGCTGCCGAAGTACCGTGGCGCGGCGCCCATACAGTGGGCCATCGCCCGCGGCGAAACGGTGACCGGGGTGACGACCATGCGCATTGACGCCGGGCTGGATACCGGGGATATCCTGCTGCAACGGGAAACCCTCATCGGGCCGGAAGAAACGGCGATCGAGTTGAGTGAGCGCCTGGCGGGGATGGGAGCAGAGCTGCTGATCGAGACTTTGCGCGGCCTGGAAGCCGGCACCATCGTGCCGCGGCCCCAGGATCACACGCAGGCCAGCTATGCGCCCTTGCTCACCAAGCAGGACGGTCGCATTGACTGGAGCCGCTCGGCTCAGGAGATCTACAATCAAATCCGCGGGTTCGTGCCTTGGCCGGGCGCCTGGACGATGTTTCGGGGCAAACTGCTCCACATCTGGAGAGCCCGGCGCGCCGGCACGGACGGAGGGCCGCCCGGCTCGCTGCGCAGAGAGGCAAACCGGCTGATGGTGGTGTGCGGCGACGGAGCGCTTTTGGAACTGCTGGAGGTGCAAATCGAGGGAAAGAGCCGGATTTCAGCGCAGGATTTCGTGCACGGCTACCGCCCCTCGGCGGGCGAGCAGCTGGGGGAGGTTGCGTGAGGCTCCCCGGCGGCTATCGCTACGCCTCCGGCTACGCCGGGATCCGCAAGGAACACAAGGACGATCTGGCGCTGATCGTTTCGGACTTTCCCGCCGCCGCGGCGGGTCTGTTCACGACGAACCGCGTGCAAGCCGCCCCGGTGCAGCTGGCGCGGCGGCATCTGGAGGAGTCCGGCGGCACGGTGCGCGCGATTCTTGTCAACGCCGGCAATGCCAATTGCGCCACCCGGACGGGGCTGCGCGTGGCGCTCGAATGCTGCCGGGCAGCGGCGCGACACCTGAGGGTCCCGGTGCGGCAGGTGCTGCCGGCCTCGACCGGGGTGATCGGCGTCGAGCTGGACGCCCGGCTGATTCTTCGGGCCTTACCGCGGCTGGTGCGCAAGCTCTCCGAGAGGCGTTTCCACGACGCCGCCCGCGCCATCATGACGACGGACCGCATTCCCAAAGTCGCCTTCGGCGAGGTCCCGTTGAACCGCGGTACCATTCGCATCGCCGGAATGACCAAAGGCGCGGGCATGATCCATCCGCGCATGGCCACGACGCTCGGCTTTCTGATGACAGACGCCTCAATCGCCCCCGTACATCTGGCGCCGATGCTGCGCCGGGCAGCCGAGCGCACGTATCACCGGCTCTCCGTGGACGGCGACACTTCCACGAACGACACGCTGATTCTGATGGCCAACGGCGCCTCAGGGATCCGGCCGGACACCCGGGAACGAATGGTTTTTGAAGAGGTGCTCGCGTGGGTGATGCAGGATCTGGCCGAAATGATCGCCCGGGACGGCGAGGGCGCGCGGAAGAAGGTCACGATCCACGTCACAGGCGCTCCGTCGCACCAAGCCGCAGCACGCCTTGCCCGGGCCATTGCCAACTCTCCGCTTGTGAAGACAGCCATTGCAGGTTCGGATCCGAACTGGGGGCGGATCCTCTCAGCTGCCGGCAACGCTGGCGTCGTGTTCGACCCCTCGAAGGTGGACATCTGGTTGCAAGGGACGCGGGTCTGCCAAAACGGCGTGGCGGCAGAGTTTTCCGAGCGCGAGCTGAAGGCCAAGTTGAATGCTTCCGACTGCGTGATCCGTTTCGCGATTCAGGGCAAAGGTCGCGGGGAAGCCTGCTTTTGGACGTGCGACCTGACGGAAGACTACGTCCGCATCAACGCCAGCTACCGCACCTGACGGAGGGCGGACCTTTCCGGAATGGCGCGGCACCAAATCCCTGGGGACTCCGACCTAACCCCGGCGCGCGGCGACGGTGCAGCAGCGAGCCAGCAGCGCCGCCAGGCGGCGCCGGTACTCGTCCGCCGTAAACCGCTCGCGCCACAACTGCCAAGCGCGTTCGGCAACCTCGGACAGTACGACGCCCTGCGGCAACAGTTCTCGCAAACGACGCGCAATCGCGGCGGCGTCGGGGCGGGAAAGCAGAAAACCCGTCCGGCCGTCTTCGATCACTTCCGGTACGCCGCCGGCAGGAGTCGCAAGGACCGGCACGCGCGCCGCGAAAGCTTCGAGGATGACGTACGGCACGCCGCCCTCTTCCCGGGAGGGGAGCACGAGCAGGTCGCAAGCCGCCAGGACCTCATAGACGTCGTCCCGCCATCCCAGGTAGCGGACCGAAGGCGGCATCCGAGACAGGACCTCCGCCCGGTAGCGGAGACCCAGACGGTCCGCGAATAAAGCGTCGCCGCACAGCAGGAATCTGGCTTCCGGGAGTTCTCGGGCCACTTGTGCGGCCGCCGTGACGAATTCCCGCTGGCCTTTGCGAGGGTGGAACCGGGCGATCATGCCGACGCTTCCGCCGTAGCGCTCCCATCCCGGCGGGGGACCTCCGACTCCTCCGTAGACGACGTGGACCGCGCCGCGCCACTGGCGGGCCAGCCGGTGTCCGGCGGCAATCACGGTTGCCTTCGTCTTGCGAACCGCCCAAGCCGCGAGCACCCGTGCGGCCAGAGAGCCAATCCGATTGTGGCAATGAAAGACTACAGGCAGCTGCAGCTCAGCGCGCGCCGCGGCGGGCAGCAGCCTCGGTCCGTTCACGTAGAGCAGATCGGCCCCGGTGCGCCGCGCCAGAGCGCGGATCTGGCGCGCGAGAACTCCGAGCCTCGCCAAGTAACGAGCCACATCGGCCACGGACTTCGTGCCGAGCGAATAGGAGCCCAGGTCCAGCCTGTGTACCGAGGCGCCTCTTTCTTCGAGCAGCCGTACGAGCGGACCGGGCCCCGGTAACGCCGTATGCGCTTGCCAACCGGCCTCCCTTAGAGTGGAAACCGTCTCGAGCAGGCAGCGTTGCGCTCCGCCCAGCTCGGCGAACTGGTCAAGCAGCAGAACCCGCACGCTCTGCCTCCCGCAAGCCGGCGGCCAGCAGGGCAAACAGCCAGGGCAGCACGCGCCAGTAGGTCAGTGTGTCGCCGCTGAGCATCTGGAAGATGAGGCCGCCCCAGAACGAGCACATGCCGAGACCCACCAGGCGTCCGAGCGCCGTGCCGCTCGAGGTCGCCCAGCGCCACGTGCACCGCAGAACGGTCACGTGCAGCCACAGCAGCGCCATCAGTCCCAAGAGACCCGTTTCGATGAGAACACTGAAATATGTGTTGTCAGCGATCACGGGCGTGCCGTCGAGCCCTGCGTAAGGGAGCGTCTTGTATCCCACACCGAACAGGAGGCGCCCGGGGTGGGCCCCGGCGTATTCCCACAGGCGACGCCAGCTCTCGAGCCGGTGGGAAAAGATCAGATTCGGAGCCTCCGCAAACCATGCCCCCGTGTACCACAAGCGAAGCAGATAGGCTTCGACAAAATGCGGCACGAGCAGCCCGAGCAGGACCGCGGCAACTAATCCTCCCGCCGCCAACGCCCCGGCCGCCCGGAGCAGCTTGCCGAACCAGCGAAGCCGGGCTCGTTCGAGCCAGACCATCATGCCCAGCGCGATGAGGCAGCTCGCCATGGCGGTCCGGGAAAAGGACAGTACGAGCGCCAGGGCGAGGGGAACACTTGCAGCTGCAAGCTGCCACCTGCGCAGACCCAAGTCCCGTTCGGCGCTCCGCACGGCTACTGCGGCCGCCATCACCAGTGCAAACACGCAAAACAGTCCAAGCGTGCTCGCCTCGTAGAATAGACCCTGGGCCCGCCGGTACACACCGCCGGAGAGCCAGATGAACTGCGGCGCGAAGCGGGACGGCGCGGGAAACTGAAAATAAAAGTCGGCGGCCGCAAAGGCGGACGTGGCCGCAGCGGAGAAGAACAGTAAACGCAGCAGCGTGGCCGTTCGCAATCCCCGACCCGGACCCCCCGCCACGTAGAAGAACAGGTAAATGCTTATAGAGAACAGAGCCAGCCTTGCCAGACTTGCCGCCGCGACGGCATATCCCGAGTAGAACGCCGCCCACGGGACGCTCGCGCACAGGGCAAACCACAAAAGCGCCACCGGCGCCGCAAGGCTCCCGCCGCCCGGCCGCCACAGGCGCAAGTTGGCGAGCCCGGCGGCGAGGCCGAGGCTCGCCACCACGATCGCCGGGTGCGGTCCGCTGTCGCCCCACGGTAGCGGAAGTGGTGGAAGAAGAACCGCCGCTCCCAGCAAGACCAGTACCCAGCGCTCGGGGCGCTTGAGAGTCCAACACACCCCGGCCACCAGGAGCAGTGCGGCGAGCGCGGGCAGCAGGATCCAGGGCAGCTTGCCTAAGCCGAAGCCGACCGTCACGATGGCTGCGCCCGCTCCGGCAGCGAGGCCGAGGCCGGCGTCAGTGCGGGAAAGGACGGTCAAGGCGCGCACCCCGCAGCCCGCACGGCGCCCGGAGATCCGCCGGCAGGCGCCAGCACGGCCTCCAACACGTCCGCCATCCTTCGACGGAACTCCCCGCGCGAAAATTTCAGGCTGTGGAGCCGGATGGCGGCCGGGTTCCAGGCATGCCGCTCCAGCCGGGCGACGGCGTCCAGAAGCGCCTCCTCCGTCTGCGGGCGGAAGTGGATCCCGGTTGTGCCGTCCACAACCGTTTCCAGGGCTCCGCCCGCGCCATAACAGATCACCGGGCGGCCACAGGCTTGCGCCTCGACAGGAACGATGCCGAAATCCTCACGGCCCGGGAAGACGAGCGCCCGCGAGCGGCGATAGAGTTGCCGGAGCTCCGTGTCGGAAACCTCGCCGGCAAACTCAACCGGAGGGGCGGCCAGGCGGCGCAAGTCACGTTCCAGAGTTCCCTTTCCTGCCACGATGAGACGCCTGGTGCCTCCGGAAAAAGCGCGGATGGCCAGATCCACGCGCTTATACGGCTCAAGAGAGGAAACTGCAAGATAGAACTCACCCGCAGGTGCGCCATCCGGGGTGAAGAAGTCGGTGTCTACCGGCGGCGGCACTACAAGAGCGTCGCGGCTGTAAATGCTCCGAATCCGCCGGCGCACGTTCTCCGAGTTGGCGACGAAGGAGTCCACGCCCGCCGCGGTGCGGCGATCGAACCAACGCAAGTAGGGCCGGATGAGGGAGAGCGCGACACGGCGCCACCGGCGTCCTCGGCCGAAACGAAAGTAGTCGCCTGCGGTGTCCCAAACATAGCGCATGGGCGTGTGGATATAGCTGACATGAACGGCGCCCGGAGGGATGCGGACACCCTTGGCCACGGCGTGGCTGCTCGAGATCACCAGATCGCAGGGCGGAAGGCGAAGAGACCTGACTGCGAGGGGAAACAGCGGCAAGTAATAGCGGTAGGCGTGTGCGACATGAGGCATCCGGTCCAGGAACGAGGTGCCGCGGATGCGGGCTTCAATCTCGGCTGCAACGCTGCCCCGCCTCCAGAACAGAGTGTACACATCCGCGGCCGGAAACATGCCCACCAGTTCGGCGAGCACTTTCTCCCCACCGCGCATCCCGGTAAGCCAGTCGTGAACGAGAACGACTTTCAAGGCCCCGCCCGCACCCATGGAATCATCGAGGATTCCGCAGATTGTGGCTGCGCCAGTCCGTAGGCCAACGTCAAGTAGCCGAGGGAGAACAGCAACGCCAGGCTGCAGGCGACGATGACGTTGAGCAGCAAGTTTGGTGAGGAGGGGCGCTCGGGAACCACGCCCGGATCGAGCAACTCCAGGCGCTCGCCCTGCCTGCCTGCGGAAGCCAGTTCGCGCAGCCGGCTTTCGGCGCCCTCGGCTGAGGCGCGGGCGGATTCCAGATCCGCCCGTGCGGCTTCAATCTCCGCCTGCGCGCGCAGCGAGTCGAAGGTGCGGCTGCGCCGGAGTGCTTCTCGAAAGGCAGCCACGGCGGACTCGACACGCTGCCACGCCTCTTCGGCCCGGCGCCGCGCAAAGATCAGGCTCTCGTCGCGGTCCGACGAGCCGGCATTCCGGTTCCGCGCAACCACAGCCCGGGCGAGAAACAGGGCGACTTGGTGGGCCAGTTTCGGATCGCCGAGCGTGACTTCGATCTCCAGCACCCTGGTGTTGCGCGGAATCGAGACGCGGAGCACGCGGTCTTTTAGCCGTTCGATGGGCTGCCGGGGTCCCTGCCGCAGGCCGAAACGGCGCGCCGCTTCTTCGAAAAGCTGGTCGCTCGCGGCCAGGCGTTCGTAGGTACGCAACGACTCCAGGTAAACCGAACTGATCATCAGCGGCGCGCGCGGGTCGGCTCCGGCCGGGGGCTCGATCAGAAGACTAACCCGAGCCGTGTACTTTTTCGGCCACACCAGGCTGAGCCCCAGCGCAACGGCGCCCGCGGCCAGAACCGCCGCCGCGGGCAGACGCCACCTCCGGCGCAGGTAGTTGAGATAACTCACGCCCTCCACCAGACCGGCCATTCAGGCTTTCCTCCTTAGGAACGCGGCGGCCTGGCGGAGACTACCCTTGAGCGTCAGCCACAAGATTCGCGCGTCGAAGGCGAGCGACCAGTTGTTCAAGTAGTACAGGTCGTACTCGAGGCGGGTGGCGATCGAGGTGTCTCCGCGGAGTCCGTTAACCTGCGCCCACCCCGTGAGTCCCGGTGAGGCGCACTCGCGCAGAGCATAACGCGCCAGCTCGCGCCGGAAACGGGCCGCGAAAAACGGCCGTTCGGGGCGAGGTCCTACGAGACTCATCTGGCCCCGCAACACGTTGTAGAGCTGCGGCAGCTCGTCCAGCCCGGTCGCCCGCAAAAAACGGCTCAAGCGATCCACGGGCTCCACATCCCAGCGCTCGTCACTCTCCTGCGGCGAGCAAACCGGCAGAGTGCGGAACTTGTACAGGCGGAACCGGACTCCGTTACGCCCGATGCGCTCCTGCGAGAAAATCACCGGCCGGCCGCTCTGGAAAAGCACGGCGATCGCGATCGCGGCCATCACCGGCGCCAGCAGGACGAGTCCCGCTGCGGCGAACACGACGTCCGTCGCGCGCTTCACCCACAGCCGCCTGCAACCGGGAACGCCGCCGCCCGTTCGGAGAATGTCCGGAGCGGCCTGTGCCGGGACGGGTTTCATGTGGAAACGGCCGTGCTACCCTTACGATTGCACCATAGGCACCGGAGGAGGGCATTGTCAAGGGAAGCCGTGGTAACATTTGTTAATTCCCTGCGTGCTTCAAAGGCAGCGATACTTACTCTCTGCTTTGTCGCACTGCTTGTACCCTCCGCGATCCTGCCGGAAATTTTCTTCTACTACGACGTCACTCCGAAGGCCGTGCTTGTGCTCGCCGGCGCCGCCGGATCGCTGTGGTTCTTTTCCCGGCCCGCCGGAAATCCCGCCCGCTGGCTCAGCCGGCTGCTGGCCGCGCAGAGCGCTTCGCTGATCCTCGCCACCATGCTTTCGGAAAACGTTTCGCTATCTTTGGGAGGGAGTAACTGGAGACGGCTAGGACTAGTTACGCATATTTCGGTTCTGCTTATCGCATTGTTAGTATCTCGCACGGCCGCTGCGGGATCGCTGCCTCTGTGGGTGCGGGTTGCCGCCGTAGCGGGACTCGCCCCCGCCCTCTACGGTATCGCTCAATACTTCGGGTGGGACCCGTGGCTCCCCGCAGCCGGCTACCATGCCGGGGAAGGCTCGCGAGCCATCGTGCGTCCGCCCTCGACTCTCGGACACGCCATTTACTTTGCGAACTATCTGGTCGGGAGCTCTTTCTGTGGAGTCGCAGTGGCAATGGCGGACCGTTCCGCGCGGTGGCGCCGCTTCGGATGTGCGAGCGCTGCGGTGGCTGCCGTGGCGATTTTGCTAAGCGGCACGCGAGGAGCACTGGCGGGCTTGGTGGCGGGCGCAGCGCTGTTGGCAGGTTCGCTTCGAGGGAAGGTTACGCGCCGGGCCCTTGCGGTCGCAGTAGCGGGAGGAGGCCTGCTCACGGCGTTCTTGCTCTCTCCGGCGGGGGCGAAACTCCGGAACCGTGTGTTGTGGGCGCTGGAGGAGCCCCCCGGGGGCGCCCGGCTGCTTCTGTGGCGGGACACGCTACACATGGCTCGCAGGTACTGGCTTTATGGCGCGGGGCCCGAGGTTTATTCTGCGGTCTTCCCGCAGTTCCAGTCCGTTGCGCTGTCCCGGCAGTACTCGGATTTCTACCACGAGTCGCCTCATAACGCTTTTCTGGACGCGTTGATTTCCCAAGGTTTGCCCGGCCTGGCGATTCTGGCGCTGCTTGCGACCTTCGCACTCCGGGCCGCATGGCGCCGCCGGAGCGATCCGTCTTCGCCGGCCCTGCCGCTCGGCGCGGGACTGTTCGCCCTTGTCGTGGCGCACCTGTTTGCCTGCTTCACGATTCCCACGCTGCTGTGCTTCTACTGGACGGTGGCGCTGCTGGCGGCACTGGAACCGGTTCCCGTCCGGGAGCGGAATCCGGCGCGGCGCCTCATCTGCGCGGGCAATCACGTGCTGGCGGCGGTGATGCTGCTTTATGCCGTCCGACTGGCTGTTGGCGACCGCTCCCTGGCTGTAACCCGCGCCCATCTGGATGCCGGCCGGCTCACTGAGGGGGTGCGAGCTTATGAGCGGCATCTGCGGTGGCGCCCGCCAGGGATGGACGCTGAATTGTGGTACTCGCGACGGCTCCTCGTGGCGGCGCAAGCTTCCTCCGACTGGATGCAACGCACGCGTGCATTCACCGAGGCGCTCCGGGCGGCGCGGCGCGCCACGGCGGCTTCCGAGCAGCCCGCAAATGCCTGGTACAACCTGGCCATGCTCGAAGCGGCCCGGAATCATGCCCCGGCCGCTGAGGGCGCCCTGCGTGCCGCGGCAGCCGCCGCGCCGACCTGGTACAAGCCGCACTGGATGCTGGCCCGGCTGTATCAGCACCTGGGCCGCCTCGAGCAGGCAGAAGCCGAAGCGGCCGTGGCCCTCCAGCTCTACGGCGGCCGAGAGCCGGAAGTGGCAGCGACTTGGAGGGAAATCCGCACCTCCCGGAACTCCCTGACCCTGCGTGAGTAGAGCGACGGGCTGAGATTTAACACCACATTTTACAAGGGCTCCGCAGCCATTGCCGGCCCGCTGCCGTAAGATGCGGGTAGGTATGCGATTCAGAGGGTGGATGTGTGGACTCGGGCTCGGAGTCGCAGGGGCCTTGTGGGCGCAGGCGCCTTCGGTCTTCGACGGCGGCGTGGTGAACGCGGCCAGTTTTGCGCAGGGCCAACCTGTGGCGCCCGGCTCGCTGGTTTCGATCTTCGGTTCACAGTTTGCAACCTCCCTACTGCTTGCGGACTCCATTCCGCTGGCGGTCCAACTGGCCGATGTATCGGTTACGTTCAACAACATCCCCGCTCCGCTGATCGCCGTCATTCCGGAGGGATCCAATAATCCCGCGCAGATCAACGCGCAACTGCCCTGGAACGTGCTGCCGCCCGGGCAGACTGAGGGCACGGCGACGGTCGTGATCCGGCGCGGCGGCGCCGCCTCCGAGCCGAAACAAGTTGCCGTCGGTCCGTTTTCTCCCGGCATTTTCGCGGTGAATTTCGGCGTCGGACCAGCCATTGCCTGGTTTGAGACCCGCGACGAGAAACTGGGCAAGCTGGCGGCCGCGCCCGGCTCGATCCCGGGCCTGACCACGTTCCGCGCCAGAGCCGGCGACGTGCTGAGCCTGCTGGCGACAGGACTGGGTGAAGTGGATCCACCGGTCGCCACGGGCCACAACTCCATGGACCAGTTGCGTTGGACCAAGACCAAACCGGAGGTGCTCGTGGGCGGCGTCGCGGCGGAGGTCCAGTTTTGGGGGCTGTCGCCCCAGTTCGTCGGGGTCAACCAGGTAGTGTTCACGATTCCCTCCAACGCGCCTAAAGGTGACGCCGTACCGCTTCAGCTCCGCATCGGAGGCATGACTTCGACCGACAGGGTGACGATCGCCATCGAGTAGGTGATGTCCGCGGGCGCCCCAACCCCGGCCGTTCGCGCGGAGAGAGAAGCCGGCACCCATGGCATCTTCGACCCGCTGGGAGTGCGCGCGCCTCTCCGGGAAGCCTTGACTCTTTATCCCCTGGGTTTTCCGGTTGAGGTGGCCGCCAACGATCGGGAGGTTCTGGAAGCGGCCGGGCAGAGCTGGGGCGCGTATCCGAAACTCTTCGACGTACCACCGTATCGGGTTCGCGTCTTCGTGGCCGGCGAGGCGCCGGCCGCGGGGCCGCCGGTGTATCGCCAGCAAGGACACTTGTTTGTTGTCGCCTGCGACGCGGCCAACGTTGCGGTGAGCGACGCCACGCAGCGGTTCGCCGCCTGTTGGATCTCCCGCGTCACGCTCGGCCGTACCGAGTGGTTCCGGTCCTGTTTCCTCGAAGCGGTGGTGTATGCGGGGCTGGCCCAATTGCACCTCGCGCCTCTGCATGCCGCCTGCGTAGCGCGAAACGGCAGGGGCGTGCTGCTCTGTGGGCCCGCCGGCGCGGGCAAAAGTACGCTCGCCTATGCCTGCATCCGCCGGGGCTGGACGTACCTTGCCGACGAGTCGCCGTTGCTGGTGCGGAATCGCGAGGACCGGCTCGTGCTCGGCAAGCCCACTTCGCTGAAACTGGCGCCTGAAGCGGCGCGGTTGTTTCCCGAGCTCTCCCGATGGGGCGTAGATGGGGAACGGGCCATTTTGGTGCCCACCGCGGGTTTTGCGACAGCCTTCGCCGTCCCAGCGGATTTCGTCGTTTTCCTCGAGCGAGCCGGCGGCACGCCGCATCTGGCGCCGGTTGCCCCGAGCGTGGCTCTGGCACTGCTTCTGGCCGAGATTCCGTTTTTCGGCGAGGAAGTGTATGCAGAGCAGAGACGGTCGCTCGAACGGCTGGTTGCCCCGGGCGCGTGGCGGCTTCGCTACGCACACCCGGAGGAAGCAATCGGGCTGCTCGAAGAGCTCGTCGAAGGAAGAGTTTGATGCGCGGGCGGATCTTGCTGGCACACTGCAACCACCTGTACTTCGACCGCAAGCAGGTGCGGAAGATGCAGCCCTATCCGCCGTTGCAGACGCTGCTGGCGGCGGCGGTCCTGCGGCGGCAGGGTTTTGAAGTATACCTGTTCGATTCCACGCTTTGCGAGCCGGAAGCAGGATTCGAGGAGGCGCTGGCCTGCAGCCGGCCGGATCTGGTTGTGCTTTGCGAGGACAACTTCAACTACCTCACCAAGATGTGCCTCCTGCGGAACCGCGAGCTGGCGTTCTCCATGTGTCGCAAGGCCCGGGAGTCGGGCATCCCCGTTGCAGTGAACAGCTCGGATGCCACGGATCACATCCTGGAATATCTGGCCGGCGGTGCCGACTACGTCATCGTCGGGGAGGTGGAACAAACGCTCATCGAACTGGCGGCCGCACTGCTGGGCTGCGTGCCGGACCGACCCGAGGAGATTGCCGGACTGGCGTTTCGCGACCGAGCGAGCGGAGAAGTTCGCCGCACCCGGCCGCGGCCTTTGCTCCCGGACCTGGATGCGCTGCCGCTGCCGGCGTGGGATCTGGTGGACATGGAATCCTACCGCAGTGCCTGGCAGCGTGCGCACGGATATTTCAGCTTGAACATGGTGGCCAGTCGCGGCTGCCCCTACCGCTGCAACTGGTGCGCCCGGCCTCTCTATGGGGATTCGTACCGCACGCGGGCACCGGAAGCCGTGGCCGGCGAGATGCGGCTGCTCAAGAGCCGATACCAACCCGACCGCCTCTGGTTTGCCGACGACATCTTCGCACTCTCAGCACGCTGGACCCTGCGGTTTGCCGAGGCTGTAGAAGCCCTGGATGCGCGGATCCCGTTCCAGATGCAGTCCCGGTGCGACCTGATGACACGCGACACGGTGGCCGCCCTGGCCCGTGCCGGTTGTGCGGAAGTGTGGATGGGGGCCGAGTCCGGCTCCCAGAAGATCCTCGACGCCATGGACAAAGGGATCCGCGTGGAGCAGATCTACCGGGCCCGGGAAAATCTTGCCCGCCACGGGATTCGCGCCTGCTTCTTTCTGCAGTTCGGCTATCCCGGCGAGACCTGGGAAGACATCGAGGCCACCCTCAAGCTGGTGCGGGAAGCCCAGCCGGACGACGTCGGCATCTCCGTGTCCTATCCCATGCCGGGAACCAAGTTTTACGACCGGGTGGCTGCGCAGCTCGGCGACAAGCGCAACTGGTCTGACAGCGACGACCTGGCCATGATGTTCCGGGGCACCTACACGACAGAGTTCTACCGCCTGCTGCGGGATGCGGTGCACCTCGAAGTGGACCTTTGCCGAGGCCGCTGCGACGGCGAGGCGGCGGAGACCCGGTTGCAAGAGCTGTGGCACCGCATCGAAAGCCTGGAGAGCGCCTGCCGCAACGAGAATCCCACGCTGCCATGGATCTGCTCCTGACGCACGGTTATTTTCTTTTCGAAGATCCGAAAGAACTCCGGATCATGAAGCCGTACGCACCGCTCGGCCTACTGTATCTTTCCTCCTACCTGAGGCGCAAAGGCTTCGACGTCGAGCTCTACGACACGACGTTCGGAACCCGGGAAGAGCTGTGCCGGCTCCTCGAAACGGAAAAACCCGCGGTGCTCGGCATCAGCGGCAACCTGCTCACGCGAAACACTGTCGTCGAGATCACCCAGTGTGCCCGCCAGGCGGGGTGGATCGTCGTTCTGGGGGGCCCGGAGCCGGCCAACTATCCCCGGGAATACCTGGAGGCCGGGGCGCACGTGATCGTCGAAGGAGAAGGCGAAGCCACGCTGGAAGAACTGCTCGTGGCGTTGCGAGGTCGGAGAGCCGATGCGCTCGAAGCAGTCCGCGGCGTCTGGTTTCGCGATGCCTGCGGCCGGATTGTGCGCACACCGCCCCGGCCCCTCATCGCCGACCTCGATTCCCTTCCCTGGCCCGACCGGGAGCGCCTGGATTTAAGGCGATACCTTCAGGTCTGGCGCGAGCATCACGGCGCCGGCTCGCTGTCGCTCATCACCGCCCGCGGCTGCCCGTATCACTGCCGCTGGTGCAGCCATTCCGTCTTCGGCAAGACGCACCGGCGCCGCTCGCCGGAAGACGTGGCCGCCGAGGTCGCATGGCTGCTGGAGCGCTACCAGCCGGACATGCTCTGGTACGCCGACGATGTGTTCACCATCCACCATTCCTGGATTCTGCGGTTCGTGGAGGTGATGGGGCAGCGGAAACTCCGCGTGCCGTTCGAATGCATCACGCGCGCGGACCGGCTCAACTCCCAGATGGCCGACGCGCTGACGGAGCTGGGCTGCTTCCGGGTCTGGATCGGCTCCGAAAGCGGCTCGCAGCGGATTCTGGACGCCATGGAACGGGGCGTGCGCGTCGAACAGGTGCGCGAAGCCATCCAGCTCTGCCGGTCGCGCGGCATTCAGACGGGGATGTTCGTGATGTGGGGTTACGAGGGGGAAGACGTGCAGGACATCGAAACGACGGTGGACCACGTCGTGGCCGCCCAGCCGGACGTGTTCCTGACGACGGTAGCGTATCCGATCAAGGGGACTCCCTACTACGACCACGTAGCGGACCGCCTCGTGCTGCCAGGGCCGTGGCGTCAAAGCACCGACCGGGATTATCGCATCGCCGGGCGACACTCGCGGCGTTTTTACGAGTTCGCGGACCTGTGGCTGAAGAGTGCCGTTGCGTTGAGCAAGCTCGAAGCCGGCTCCCCGCAAGCGACCACGCTTCAGGCGGAAATTGAGCGGGCGCGGCGCGGGCTTGCCGAATCGTACGCGGAAGTGGAAGCATGAAGGTTGCGCGCGCATTTGACGCACTCGCTGCGCGCTACGACCAGCTCTGGACGCACACCGCCGCCGGCCGGACTCAGCGACGGGCGGTCTGGAAGGTCTTGGAAGCCCTGTTCCGGCCGGGCGATCGCGTGCTGGACCTGGGCTGCGGGACAGGAGAAGACGCGCTCCGGCTGGCGCGGCGCGGCCTGTACGTTCACGCAGTGGACGCTGCGCCGCACATGATCCGGCTGGTCCGCGAGCGGGCCGCGGCCGAGCGCCTCACCCTGGACACCACCGTTCTCGCCGCAGAAGAGCTGAAGCGCCTGCCTGGCGAGGCTTCCTTCGACGGGGCGTTGGCTGACTTCGGCGTGCTGAACTGCGTCGAGGACCTCCGGGCGCTGGCGATGAACCTGGCCGGATTGATCCGCCCCGGGGGCAAGCTGGTCGTGGTTCCCATGGGCCGCTTCTGCCTGTGGGAGGCGCTCTGGTACCTGGCGCGTCGAGACTTCCAACGCGCTTTCCGCCGACTGAAGCGAGGTCCGGTGCCGACTTCACTCGGCTTTCCCGTCTACTACCGGTCCGTGGCGGAGACGGCCCGCATTCACGAGCCGTGGTTCCGACTCGAGCGCTGGAGCGGGGTGGGCGTGCTGGCGCCGCCCTCCTACGTCCGCCTGCCGGAGGGCGCTGTCCGGCGCCTGGCACGATGGGATGACCGGCTGGGCCGCTTGCCGGGCTTGCGCGCTGTTGCCGACCACCGGCTGCTCCTCTTCGAGCGCACGACGGCACCGCCCCCGTCCGGCCACCCGCTCCGTTTGCTGTGCCCGGCCTGCCGCCAGCCGGCGCGGGAGGATCAGCCCTGCCGAAACTGCGGCTTCATCATGCGGCGACAAGGCGGCATCCTGCGCGCGCTCCCCCCGGAGCGGCGCGCGCACTATGCGAGATTCTTCGAGGAATACGGCGCCGTCCGTCACGCCGAAGGCCGTGGTTCGCAGGACCGAGCCTATTACCGGGCTCTCCCCTACCGGGACCTTACGGGCCAAAACCAGGATCAGTGGCGGATTCGCGCAAGAACTTACGACTACTTCCGCCGGCACGTCTTGCCCCGCAAGTCACTGGACATTCTCGATCTCGGGGCGGGAAACGGGTGGCTGTCCTGGCGGCTGGCACGGCTCGGTCACCGGCCCGTGGCAGTGGATGTCTGGACGGATCCGCTCGACGGCCTGGGAGCAGCAGCCCGTGCGTTTGAAGACCTTCCCTTGGTCGAGGCCGAGTTCGATCGCCTTCCGTTCGAGGACGGCCAGTTCGACCTCGCCGTGTTCAACGCGTCCTTCCATTACTCGCCGGACTACCGGCGCACGCTGGCCGAAGTCCGCCGCTGTCTTCGCCCGCAAGGAAGCGTCGTCATACTGGACTCGCCCATCTACCGGCGTCCCGAGCACGGCGAAGCCATGCGGAACGAACGCAGAGAGCAGTACCGCGCGCGATACGGATTTGCCTCGGACAGCCTCCGGAGTCTTGAGTACCTCGACGAGCCGGCGCTCGCGGCGCTGGCGCGAGAGCTTGGAATCCGCTGGCAGATCCACCGGCCCTGGTACGGCTGGGGATGGCACTTGCGCCCCTGGAAGGCGCGGCTCGTCGGCCGCAGGCCGCCGTCCCGTTTCTGGATCCTGGTGGGGAGCTTCGAGGCGTCATGATTCTCCTGGTCAATCCGCGAATCACCCGACCCAGGAACCGGCGCTTCCCACTGTCGGTCCTCGCCTTGGGAGCGGTGCTCGAGGGGTCGGAGGACTACTGCATCGTGGATGGGAACCTGGAGCCCGACCTGTGGACGGCCATCCGGCACGCCACCGAGCGCCGGCCCCCAACGATGCTGGCCGTGACGGTGATGCCGGGCCCGCAACTGTCGGGCGCGGTGGATCTCTGCCGCAGATTCCGGCAGGCCTACCCGGGAGTTCCCATCGTGTGGGGCGGTTACTTCCCTTCCCTGTATCCCGACACGGCGCTCAACGCCGACTATGTAGATTTTGTAATTCGCGGACAGGGAGAAGATACTTTTGTCGAATTACTTCGGGTGCTCCGCTCGGGCGGCGATCTCTCCCAGATCCGCGGCCTGTCTTACAAGGATGACCACGGAGGACATAGACACAACCTGCGCCGGCCGTTACGATCCCCGGGCGACTATCCGTGGTTCCCCTACCACCGGATCGAGGCGGACCGGTATGTCCTGCCGACGTTTCTCGGTTCGCGAACGGCGGTGCATCAAGCCAGCATCGGATGTCCGTTTCGCTGCAATTTTTGCGGCGTCGTGCCGTTATTCGAGACCGAGAAGGCCGAGGCGCCGTCGCGGACGGAGGCGATTCTGCGCCACCTCCGGCGCGCCTACGGCGTCAACGCGATCCAGTTTTACGACAACAATTTCTTCCTCGGCGAGGAGCGCACCCGGGAACTTGCAGAACGGCTCGCACCCCTGAACCTGCACTGGTGGTGCGAGGGGCGTGTGGATACGGTCGCAGTCTATTCCGGCGACACGCTGGCTCTTTTGCGGCGGGCAGGCTGCGTGATGATCTTCTTCGGCGTCGAATCCGGTTCGGATGAAACCTTGCGCCGCATGAACAAGCAGCTGACCACCGCCCAGGTGCTCGAACTCGCCCGCCGGATCCGCACGGCCGGAATCCTGCCGGAGTTTTCGCTGATCTTCGGCGACCCGCAGGATCCCGAGGGTGACGTGCGCCGGAACATTGAGTTTGCCCGCGCGTTGAAAAAAGTGAACCCGGACGCGGAAATTATCGTGCAGACCTACGTTCCGGTGCCGCAGCCCGGGCCCATGTTCGGACTGAACGGCAGTTTCCCCTTTCCCGAGACGCCTGAGCAATGGCTGCAGGAACCCTGGCAAGGCCGCGCGGCTCGCGATGAGCCCGAACTCCCCTGGCTTCCCGCACAGACGCGCGAGCGCATCCGCGGCTTCGAAACCGTGCTCCGCGCGCGCTGGCCGACGGCTCAGGATGCGGCGATGCCCCGGTGGGGCCGTCTACTGCTCCAGGCGGCAGCAAGCTGGCGCTACGCGTTCCAAGTATACCGGCATCCGGCCGAGCTGCAGTGGCTCGAACAGATGCTGAAACTGCGCCAGCCGCGGCTGGAAAGTTTATGAACCGCTTGAGCCCGCTCGAGGCCTACCGGCTGTGGTCGAAAACCTGGGACGCGGACCTAAGTCCCATTGTGGCTCTCGAGGAGCGTTATCTCGAGCCGCTGGTGCCGGATGTGCGGGGGAAGACCGTCGTGGACGTTGCCTGCGGCACCGGGCGCTGGCTAGTGCGTATGGCGCAGCGCGGCGCGCGTGTGTTCGGAGCGGACTTTTGCCTCGAGATGCTGGCCTGCGCCCGGAGCAAGCCCGGACTCGCCGGCCGATTGGCCGCCGCCGACGCGCGGCGCCTGCCGTTCCCGGACGCTTCCGCCGACGTCGTGCTGTTCACGCTCGCACTCGGCCACATTGTCCCGCTCCGGCAAGTTATTGGTGAGCTGGCGCGGCTGGTCAAGCCGGGCGGCTGGATGTTATTCAGCGACTTTCATCCGCACGCGGCGGCCGCGGGATGGCGGCGCACATTTCGCAGCAACGGCCAAGTCTACGAGGTCGAGAATCATGCCTACCGGACGGGCCGGCTGCTGCGGGAAGTGCGTGCAGCAGGGTTGGCGCTGGAGCAGATCATCGAGCCCCCCTTCGGAGAGCCGGAGCGAGACCTCTTCCGCCGGGTCGGACGCGACGATCTGTTCGAGCGGACCCGGGGCGTTCCAGCCGTTGTGATCGCCGTTTGGAGACGGAGGCCGTGATCCTTGCCGGAGCCCGCGTCGCCGTGGACGGCCGGAGGGCCGTGCGGGCAGATGTAGAGATCGAGCGGACCAGGATTCGGAGGCTTCGGACCTCGCCGCGGGGCCCGGACACGGTCCGCCTCGATGGCTACCTCCTGCTGCCCGGCCTCATCAATGCACACGATCATTTGGATTTCGCGTTGTTCCCACACCTTGGGCGCGGCCCGTACCGCAACGCCACCGCCTGGGCTCGCGATATTTACCGGCCCGATGAATCGCCTGTCCGGGAGCACCTGCGCGTGCCGAGAGGCGTGCGGCTCTCGTGGGGAGCGTTGCGGAACCTGTTCGCCGGAGTGAGCACGGTCTGTCACCACGATCCTGCGCACCGGATTTTCCGGCAGCGGTTTCCCGTGCGGGTCATGGGGCGTTTCCGATGGGCACACTCGCTTGCCTTCGGCCCCAGCGTCACGGCAAGGCACCGCCGGACTCCCAAAGACGCTCCGTTCATCCTCCACCTTGGCGAGGCGGTGGATGGCGAAGGCCGCCGGGAAATCTTTGAGCTGAACCGGCTGGGGGCGCTCGATGACCGAACCGTCCTAGTCCACGCGGTAGCGCTCGACCGCCGGGGCTGGGAACTGGTCAGACAAAAGCGGGCCAGTGTGGTTTGGTGTCCCAGTTCCAATCTGTTTCTGCTGGGACGCACGCTGGCGCCGGAGGTATTGCGGAGCGGAATCCCCGTGGCGCTGGCCACGGATTCGCCGCTCACCGCCGCGGGCGACCTCCTGGACGAGCTGCGTTTGGCGCGGCGCATCACCGGTCTTGGGCCGGAGCGGCTGTACGAGATGGTGACGCGCGCGGCTGCGCGGGTGCTGCGCCTCTCGGGCGGCGAGGGAACGATCGCCGAAGGTGCGAGCGCAGACCTTTGCGCGTTTCCCGATTCCGGAGTGTCACCGGCGGAGCTGCTGCTGAACCCGGACACACTCGCACCGTCCATGGTGATCGTGAGCGGCGAAATAAAGCTCGTCGAACCTGCACTGGCGGAGCGCTGCCCCGCGCCTGTGCGCCGGGGACTTCAGCCGCTCGCACTCGAGGGGAGGCCGCAAAGGCTCGTGCGCGCCGATGTCCGCAGGCTGTACCGCCAAGCCACAGCCGCTCTCGGCGAGCCACTCTTGTTAGGCGGCAAACGGGTGATCGTATGACTCTCCGGGGGCCTGCCGGCCGAGTTGGCCTCGCCCGATTCGCTCGCCGGACCGACTTCAACCTGCCTCCCATGCCCGTGCGATGGGAAGGTCACGGTCGTATTCCGCCGCCGGTCAAAGGAATCCTCGCGGCTTTGCGACTGAACGAGCCCGGACCGCTGGGTTTCCTGGAGCAGCGGGAGGCGGGCACCTTGCTCGAGTTTTGCGATCGCAACCAGCTTACGGGACTGCTGTCGCGCCTGCCGGGACTGCCACCCTGGTTGCGAGAAGCCGTTGAGCGCCGGCTGGAAGCAAACCAGAAACGCCTGGCGCGGATCCAACCGGAGATTTTCGAAATCTGCGAACGGCTCGAGCGCGAGTCCATCCCCTATCTGATGCTGAAGGGCCTTGCGCAACAGCACGCCTGCTTGCCGCACTCGCGGTACCGGGTGCAATATGATCTGGACCTTTACTGCCCGCAGGCTTGCGTCACGCAAGCCTGGGAGGCGATCCGGCGGGCCGGCTACTCGCCGCTGGCAGCGCGCCCCGGCGGGCCCACCGACCACCTTGTGCCACTGATCCGCAAAACGGCCTGGCAGTGGCGAGGAGACTACTTCGATCCTGAGATCCCGCTGAGCGTGGAGTTGCATTTTCGTTTCTGGGATGAGGCAACGGAAGGCTTCCCGGCTCCCGGAACGGAATCTTTCTGGGAGCGGCGAACCCGAAGGCAGATCGCCGGCCGGAGCATTCCCGTCCTGCACCCGGCAGACGCGCTGGCCTACAGCGCCCTGCATGTGTTACGGCACCTGCTGCGCGGCAGCCTTCGGGTCTGCCACGTTTGGGAACTGGCCTACCAGCTCGACGCCGAGGCGAGCAATGACACATTCTGGCAGGAGTGGGCTCGATGGCACCCGCGCGGGCTGCAGCAACTCGAAGCGATCTCCTTCCGCCTGGCTTGGGCGTGGTTTGCCTGCCGTCTCTCGCCGGTGGCGGAAGAGGCAATCCGCCGCCTGCCGGCCGCTGTCGGGCACTGGTTCAAACGGTACGCCGCCAGTCCGGTGGAGAACTTCTTTCACCCAAACAAGGACGAACTGGCTCTTCATGTGGCGCTTCTGGAAGGCAGCTCCGAGCAAAGGCGCATCGTTCTCAGAAGGCTGTTCCCACGGCGCTTGCCCGCAGGCCCGACGACGGCCCACATGCCGGAGGCGGAAGTAACCGCGGCCGTGCGCTGGCGCACCCGGCTGTCTTACGCCCACGAAGTTTGGCATCGGGCCTGGCGCCACCTGCGTACCTTTCCCCGTGCGGTGTGGTGTGTGCTCGAGGCGCTGCGCGTCGCGCGGCCGGGCGGTCAGCCGGCGGCGTCGCGCACGAGGCGGGCGCAGCGGAAGGCCCCGTAGTCACGCTCCAGTTCCGCCGCCAGTCGCTCCAGCGCCTCCTTGTCGGAGCGGCCGGGGCGGAGGGCTTCGTAGATCGCGAGGATGCGCTCATCCGGCACGCGCGTGAGCTCGGCGGCGCGCCGCAAATTCTCGGCCAGCTGCGGACGGCCTTCGGCCTCGGCGATGCGGGCCTGCCACTCCAGAGCCTCCCCCGTGATTCGCAAGTCCTCCATGGTCAGATCCCCGGAAACCACGGCATCGAGCGTGATCTCAGTAAACGGTCGTCCTGTGGGGGTACGAAGGCGATCGGGATGTTTCTCTGCCAGCGGATAATCTTCGCTCATAGCAGCCTTACCTCCACCGGCGGTGCGCCGGGAACGATCTCATCCGTCTCCCGGCGATGGAAAACCGTGGCCGCCACGATCCACTTGAGACGGGCGAAGTTATCTATGGTGACGGGCACCGGTAGAACGGCCTGTCCCTTGGCGTATCGGGCGGCGTTGCGCCCGATGGCGCGGTAGGACTCCAGAGTGAGGTTGGGGGCCTGGGGAAAGAGTTCCAGGTTGTTGAGCGGCGCCAGATCGCGCCGGTGGATGACCGTCGTGCCTTTGGACTGAAGACCCACCGCCACGCCGGATCCGCTGAGACAAGCGCCCTTCCAGCCGATCCAGCCGCAATCGGACGTATCTCGCACCCTCACCAGCCGGGCGCGCATGCCTTCCTCCTCGATTCCCGCGAGCAGCGCCCGCAAGACGTCCCGGTGTGTCAGCCCGGTCAAGGTCGTGCCGAGCACGCGGCCAAAGGCCGGCCCGACGGCGATGACGACCTCACCAGGGTCGTCTCGGGCGCCGGCTTCGCCGGTCTCGACCAGCACCGGCTCCGACGGCGCGGTCATGCCGATCCGGCGGGGATCCACAGCCTGGGGGACCTCGCGGATTTCTCGAGCCCTTTGCGGGCTGAGGCGGTATCCGGTGCCGGGGCCGGCATAATCGTTGGGATCGTTGATCGCGCTCAGGACGCTGCCGTCAGGCCGGAGGATGGCCGAAGTTTGCAGGTAGTCGCCCGAGACGCGGAGCTTCTGTACGCTAAGCAGCTTGCCGGCGATGTCGCCGAAGCCGCGGCGCGCCAGCGCGCGAATCACGTCGAGGCTGTTCCGCCCGCGGCGGAGAAATTCTTCGGCGGCCGCCAGATCGGCCACCACGTTCCGGTCCGGCATGTCGGCGCTCGAGCGGGCCGTGACGGCGCACTCCACTTCTTCGTCGGTAATGGGCGGCAGCCCGAGCTCGTCGAACACCGCCTGCACGGCTCGAGCGGCTCGACGCCGCACGGCCAGCACCTCCGCCTCGCGCACGGGCCGGAGGCCTCCGTCCACCTGCATGTCGCGCTGCAGGATGCCGTAATCATCGAGGTCTTCGGCGTCGAAGTTGCCGCCGCCGAACAAATTGTCCTCGCGCGGCATCGAGCTGTAGCCGGAGAAGATGAAGTCGGCGCCCGGCAGGAACTGAAGCATCAGCTTGGCTGTCTTGCGGATCTCCGAGTGCGAGGCCATGGCATCGTTGCCCGCGGCAACTTCCAGATCAAGCAGCGCCGCCATGAGGTTCTCCGCCAACACGCCTCGGACGCCCCCCGGCAGGGCTTCCGGGAGCGCGATGCAGCTGATCGAACCGTTCTGGACTCCCTGCGAGCCGGCTCCCTTGACGGCCATCAGGCACCGAGCCTCCAGATACAGCATGGACTTGCCTTCGGCGTGGCCCATCAGGGCCTCTGCGCCGCTGCCTGACGTGAATCGGACCTTGATTCCGCGCGAGGCGTAGGCGGCAGCCAGGAAGGCCTTCGACCAGGGTGTGTCGTCGCCGTCACGGAAGGCTCGCTCGGTGCCGTACACGGACAGGGTTTCGGCGTAGGTGGTGAGGCCGAGCATCGCCAGGCGCAGTCCCAGCGCCTCCTCGACGGCGCACTGCGTGAGGGCGGCGCCGCGCCCCGTCTGCGAGCCGATCAGGACCGCCATCGCATTCAGCGGCGCATAGCGCGCCACACCCACGGTGGTTTCGAGCTCTGCGAAGCCGCGCTCGGCGGCTTCAGCCGCATCCGCAGCCAGCAGCGCGGGATTCTCTTTGCGGTTGGTGACGTGCGCCTGGTTGGACGGTGTGCAGCGCGCGCGCATCTTCTGGAGCGCCATCATCATTTCCACCACGTTGAGGCAGTTGACTACCTCGACGAGTCGGGCCGGCGTCAGCCCGGCCACCAGCCGTATCACCTGCCGCCGCGGCGTGGCGGGGTCCACAATCCGGCGGGCGATGGCCACCGGTTCCAACCTCATGGCCTCGGGAGCAACCGCCAGGTCCAGCGCGTAGCGGGCAATGAAGCGGTCCAGCAAGTCGAAATCGCTTGCCGGCTTGCCGTCCATCTCGACGACACGGTCGCCCTCGAGGCGCAAACTCGGCCTCGGGTCGTAGGGGCTCGAAAACACGGCCAGTCCGGCTTCCGGCCACTCTTCCGCACAGGCATCCAAGTTGACGGGCCTGCGGGCGCGGGCGGCGAACCGCCGGGACGAAAAACCCGCGCTCTGACGTGGTCCCACCGCCATGGGCTGTCTGGCGGCTATTGTACGATTCCTCCTCACCCCGAGGTAAGGTAAAGTTCCGGCGGCCGGCCGACGATGCTTGGGAGGAGGCAGCAGAGTGCAAACCGAAGGCCTGACCGAGCAGGGCGCAGACCGGCTGTGGGCGCTTCGCGACCTGCCCCCATTTCCCTGGATCGCGACCAAGGTGCTGCAACTGTTGACCGGCAGCAAGGCCGATGACGTCGAAACCTGCCGCCTCATCGAACTGATCCGGGCCGACGCCTCGCTGTCGTCCGAACTGCTCCGTCGCGCCAATTCGCCTCTGTACGGCCTCCGGGCGCGCATTGCCAGTGTCCAGCATGCGGTGGTGATTCTGGGATTCGATCGCGTCAAAAAACTCGCTCTTACGGCGGGGCTGGGAGCGTACCTGAAGACCGCGCTGAAGGTGGAGCTGCTGCGGCGCTGCTGGAGGCACAGCCTTGCCTGCGGCATCCTGTGCGAGGAACTGGCCCGGGGCTGCGCCCTTTCCCCTGATCAGGCCTACACGGCCGGCCTGTTGCACGACATCGGGAGACTGGCGTTGCTGGTCAAGCACCCGGAGGCTTACGCCGGCCTGCTCGAAGTGATCCAGGAAAACTGCCTGCATCCTCTGGAAAGCGAGCGCGACCTGTTCGACGTGGACCACTGTCAGGCCGGGGCATGGCTCGCACGCCACTGGGACTTTCCGGCGGAACTGGCCGAAGTCGCCGCCCTCCACCACCTCCCTTTAGGCGATGGGCGCATCAATCTGGTGCGCCTCGTTCACCTGGCCTGCCGGCTTGCAGACAGCCTCGGCTTCGGCGTCTGCTCCACGGGTCGCCTTGAAGATCCTTCCCAGATTTTCGCGGAGCTGCCGCGCCGGTGCCTCTATCTGTTGGAAGGCGGTCCGGAGGCGCTGAAGGACCGCGTCACGGCGCAGGTCAACGCCCTCGAATAAACCCGGCATCCGCGGTTCCGGGGCACGCGACTGGCTCTGCGGCTTGTTGGCCTCCCCCGGCAGCCGTCAGGGAGCCCTGGCGGCTGCCGGAGGGCCGAAGTTGTCGCTCTTGTTGCCCCGACGTCAGCGCGGCGCGGACTTGTTAATGACATCGCCGCGGCTCCCGAACAGGTCGGCGGCAGCGAACTCGTAACGGGGCAAGAACCGGAGCTGCAACAGCTCGCCGGGCGGCGTCGTGAGGATTTTGCGGCTCGTGGCCGCAGCCATTGCTTCTACGGCGTCAATCTCCGCGGCGGTGACGGCCTGCCCCTTGGCTCGCATGGTGCGGATTCTCTCCTCGAGTGCGGCCTGCTCTGCCGGAAACACACCGGGCTTCAGCCGCACCTCCCAAGCCTCGCCGCTCGAAATCCGCTGCACGATGAACCCGTCTCCCACCGAGTTGTCGATCCGCAGCGTCTGGAAGTTGATGCGCGCACCCGTCATCATCATGACGGCGTCCACCCAGCAGGGACCGTTCTTGGACACGGCCCGGAGATCGGTGCGGTCCACCACGCCGTCCGGGAACAGTTTTTCCAACGCCGCCCTGATCTCGACGAAAGCGATCACGAGGCCGTCACACAGGTGGCCATGAAACCGCGCCAGATCTTTCAGGCCCAACTCCTTGGTCTGCAGCGAGTAGCGACCTAGCGAGCTGTCGGTGTCGCGTACGCGAATCGGCCTGTTGTAGGGCGCCTGGGCGGCCCAGGCAGGATAGAACCAGTCCGGCGAGTTGTCGGTTCGGCCATCCGGCGGCCGCGCCCGAACATCGGCCGGCACAAAAGCGAGCAGGCTCCCGAGCGCCCTCCTCCTTGTGACTGGAGGCTGTCTGAACGAGCAGGGGCTGCAAGTCTGGTGCGCCGTCATGCGGATCGGCACCTCTTTGCACCCCGGCTAGGTTCCGGGCTGTCCGGACGGGCTTTGCGGCTGCTCGGCGCCGGCAAGAAGGGCCTTCAGCTCGGCAACCGAAGGCACACGCCCGGAAACCACGACTTTGCCGTCCACGATCACGGCCGGCGTGAAGCGCACTCCCCGGCGAGCGTACTCCTTGATGTCATAAAGGTGCGTCACCTCGGCGTTCAAACTCAGCTCCGCGCAGGCGGCGATCACGGCCTTCTCCGTGGCCAGGCACCGCGGGCAGCCGGGTCCTGCAATCTCAATCTTCATAAAGACACCTCACAAAATGAAGTTTCCGAAGAACCAACCCGTGAACGTTCCCAACACCACGATGGTCAGGACGTAGACGACCGATTTCGCTCCGCCGAACACGCGGGCGATGGCGAGCCAGTTCGGCAGACTCAAGCCCGGTCCGGTGAGCAGCAGGGCGAGCGCCGGTCCCTTGCCCATCCCGAGCTTCATGAGTGTGTCCACAAACGGCGCCTCCGTCATCGTGGCGAAGTAGCTGACGGCGCCGATCATGGTGGCCAGAAAGGAGGCTCGTATTCCGTTGCCGCCCAGCCAGTGGCGGATCCAGTCCTCAGGCAGCACCTTGCCGATCACGCCCACCAGGAACACGCCGCCCAGAAGCAGCGGAAAGATGATCCGGACGAACCACCAGGTTTCCCGCATCCAGCGATGGAGTAGATCACGCGCCAGGGTGCGAAGCGCATAGACGCCTGTTACCACGCTCAGGCCGGCCCACACCGCCACTTTGGCCCAGTACGGTCCGCTGCGCACGAAGTAGTTGGGGGCCAGCAAGGAAGCCAGCACGAGCAGCAGTACGATCAGGTGCCGGCGCGTGACGATCGCCTCGCTACGGGCCGGGGCCGCAGGTTCCACAACCGCCGGGTCTCGCGTGCCGCCGAAGACCGCGCTCATGACCGTCCCCACCACCAGCGCCATCAGGAGCGCCGCAGCGACGCGCGCCGCCACGATGCTGCTGCCGAGGATACTGCCTGTGTAAATCAGCGCCAGGACGTTCGCCGCGGGCGCCACCCACAGGATGATGAAGGCCACTCCGATGCCCGCCCCGCTGTAAAACAGGCCGCTCGCCACCGGGATCACGGTGCAGGAGCAGGCGGCGATCAGGAACGCCGAAGCACCGGCCAGCGAGAAGGATTTGAGCCGGCTTGCCTGTTCCCCCAGATGCTCAAGCACCGCCTCCCGGCGGACGAAGGTCACCATCCCCCCCGCCAGAAAGAATGCGGGCACAAGACAGGTGAGTACGTGTGTGGCGACGTAGTCTTTCACGGCGCCGATCCCTGCCAGAATCAGTTGCCATCCCATGGGGTTCACCTCAACCATTCCGCGCCGCCAGGGCGCAGGCGCGCCGCAGGTCACGGCGGCCGAGTCTGTCGCGCTCCAGGTCGCGCCGCAACACCGGCAGCAGGCTGCCGAGGAGCGGCGTGCCGGCGGCGAGTGAATATCGGACCCGCATGCCCGCGCGATGACTGGTCACCAGACCGGCGCTGCGCAGATAGGCCAGGTGGCGCGACAGCAGCGGCTGGGGCAATCCGAGCACGGCCTGGATCTCACACACGCACCAGGGGCGCCGGGCGAGAAGATTCACGATCCGGAGGCGGGTGGGGTCGCCGAGAGCCTTGAACACGCGAGCCAGAGCGTCCATTGCCATATGCGCTTATGCACATATCGTTCCAAACAGAGTTTTCAGGATCTTATGATCTTTTTTGGACGCCGCCCGGGGCCGGGTGGGGGAAACCGCCCAGGGGAGAGTGAATTTACTCCCGCAAAAGCGTGTGTTCCAATGGAGGCGTGAGCAAGAAACGGGTCCTCATCGTCTGCACCGGCAACTCGGCCCGCAGCCAGATGGCGGAGGGCCTTCTCCGCCACCTGGGAGGCGAAGAGTTCGAGGTCGCAAGCGCCGGCACCCGCCCGGTGCAAGTCCGCCCCGAGGCCGTGACGGTGATGCGGGAGATCGGGATTGACATCTCCCGGCACCGCTCCAAATCCGTCGAAGAGTTTACGGGGCAGCCTTTCGATTACGTCATTACGGTGTGCGACAGCGCGCGGGAGGAGTGCCCGGTCTTTCCGGGAGCTGCCAGGACGCTCCACTGGAGTTTCGAGGACCCGGCAGCCGCCCCCGGCTCCGGGGAGGAGCGCCTCGCTGTGTTCCGCCGGGTTCGCGACCAGATCGCCGAACGGCTGCGGCAGTTCCTCGAGGCGGAGGCCCGGGCGACCTCAGGGGCGCCCTCCGCGGCGGCCGAGTAGAGCGGCGCGGCGCGCAACCTCCAGGGCTGCCGTCTCGGCGAAGGACTTCCAGGGTTCCCGGTCACCGGCAACCCGCGAGCGAATCCGTTCCCAAAACTCGGAGTGTCCCGCTCCGGGCGGCGCCGCTTCCTCCACGTGCACCTCGTAACGGCCTTCGTTGTAGAGGCGCACGCTGACCGCATGGAGCTCCTCGTCCACCAACACCACGGCGGCGCCCCGCAGCGGCTCCGGATCCGGAGATTCGACGACCCAGCCACCCGTGTTCAGCACGGTGAGGCCCCCGGGGAAGGCGGCGCTTTCGAGCCACACCTGAAACGGCTTGTGGGTATGGCCGATCACGAAGGTCAAAGAGCGCGGCACTGCGCCGGCCTCCTGCTGCATCTGGCGCACCAGCAGCTCCTCGACATACCACCGCAGTTCCTTGCGGCTCGCCTCAGTGAGCGGAAAGCGCGGGTCGGGCAACTCCGTCTGCTGCCTTTCCTGCTTGCCGGCCACGTTGCGGACCAGGATCTGGCGAAACACGGCGCGCCAGATCTGCTCTTCCAGCCAGTCCGGCCAGACGTAGGGGATGTCGTAGCGCTGCGCCAGGCTGCGCGCCAGCGTGTCGGTGAGTGCCCGCAAACTCTTCTCGCTCGTCGTGGCCTCGTAAATGCGCTCGATCCCGGCGCCGGCCTCCCCCTGCCGGCCCATGGCCGACCAGAAGAAATCAATCCAGGCGAAGTTTTCTCCTTCGAGGGCGTACACCGTTTCCGGCATTTTCTTGTCCGGAAACACCAGCGACGTTGCGGTGGACATCAGCCTGTAGAGCGGCTCGATGAAATGGCCGTGATGAAAGACCAGGCCGTGGGTGCCGTCCGGAGACCAGGTTCCGTAATTGGGGTAGGCGATGAGGATCTCGGCGCGCTCCAGCTGAGGGAGGCGGCGAGCCATGGTGCTCAAAAACTCGCTGCTGAGGCGGTCGGCGCCCTGCATGTCCATGAACACCTTGGTGGTGTGCCATGGCGGCTCCAGTGGAGCGTGCGCTCCCTGGCGCCGCACGTAGTTCAGGTACTGCGCCTCGCGGGCCGTTTCCCACAAATGGTGGTCGTGGTTGCCGGGCACGCAGATGATCTCTGCGAACAGGGAGTCCCGGTCGGGCACCAGCGCCGCCAGACACTGCACTAATACCGACGCGGCCGTTTCCTCGCCCGCCAGCGCCAGTTCCAAAAGGTCCCCGTTGAGGATCAAGTCCGGGCGCGGGGCAGCCGCCTCGTTGGCCGCCACAAGCTCGCGGAGACACGCCGCCAGGCGCTCGAGCACCGGGCTCTGAACATCGGGCTGCACTCTGCCCTGCTCATCCACGTGGGTCAACAGACTGTCTTCTTCACCCAGATGCAAATCCGAAAGGCACACCCATCGAACATTCGGCATGGCAAATCTCCTCTTGGCGTGGCATCAGACAATTTCCTCCAGGCGCCGGGCGCGCGTCTCCGGCAGCGCCAGCATCAGGAGCGCCCCGGCGACAAAAAACGTGGAATTCAGGGCCAGGGCGCTGCCGAAGCCGGCGTGGTCCGCCAGGCTCCCTACGGCATAAGGAGCCAGAGCGCTGAGCGCCCTTCCCACGTTATAGGTAAAGCCCTGCCCGGCGCCCCGCACCGCCGTAGGATACAACTCCGCAAGGAGCGCCCCGAACAGGCTGAAGTATCCGGAGCCAAAAAACCCGATCGCCGGGCCGAACAGCAGCAGAGCTCGAGCCGCGGACTCTCCGAGCAGTACGGGGAGGTGCCCGTAAAGCGGCGTCAGTCCTGCGGCCGCCAGCATGTAGGCGATGAAAGCGGGGCGGCGGCCGAAACGATCCGCCAGCCATCCGAAGCTCACGTAGCCGGCAAAGGCCCCCGTTTGCACGGCCAGCATCCAGGTGCTGGTTTGCAGGATGCTCATGCCCGCCCCGCCTTCGGAGGCCGGCGCGGAAAGGAAGCCCGGCAACCATGTGAACAGGCCCCAGTAGGCCAGAAGCACGGCGGTCGTCAGCGTGGCGGCCACTACGGTGCGCCGTCTGAGGGGAGGGCGAAACAGGTCCGAAAATCGCCCGCTGCGACCCTGTTGCCGCTTCCAGATTTCCGGCTCCTGAACGCGCCTGCGGATCCACAGCGTGAGCGCCGCCGGCAGCAATCCCGTTAAGAAGAGTACGCGCCAGCCCCAGCGCGGCAGGACGAGGGCGGTTACCAGCGCCGCCAGCATGTATCCCAGCGCCCAGCCGGATTGCATCAATCCGATGGCGCGCGCCCGTTTCTCCGGCGGCCACCACTCGGCCACCAAGACCGATCCGGCCGCCCACTCGCCGCCCAAACCCAGCCCGATCAGGGCGCGCCAGAACAGCAGGGACTGAAAGTCGCGCGCCAAGGCCGTGCCGGCCGAGGCAAGCGAATAGAGCAGGATCGTGTAAATCAGAAGCCGCCGGCGGCCCAAGCGGTCGGCCAGCAAGCCGGCCAGAAGCCCTCCGAGCGCCGAGAAGACCAAGGTGGCAGAGCTAACGAGGCCCGCCTGAGCGTTGCTGAGTCCGAAGGCAGCCCGCAACGTCTGGAGGGCAAAGACGTAGAGCAGCACATCCATGGCGTCGAGCATGTAACCCGACAGGGCCGCCCACAGAGCGCGCCAGGCCGGATCGGCGGGAAATTTCTGCCGGATCAACACGATCAGGGCCAGTATACGCGGTAACCTGGGCGTGCCCCACGTCGCCAATACCTGTTGTAGGCTAGAGAAAGCTCCATGTCCGCCATCTCAAGACCGTCGCCCGCCCCGGCGCATCCGCCTCAAGCTCTCCCCGCTCCGCCGGCTCCGGCTCCGCGCAGACCCCGCCACTGGAGGTTTTGGGCGGCGGTGCTGGTGGTGGCTGCAGTGGCCGGCTATGCGCTGTGGAAGAAGCCTTGGCAAGTCCGCAGCCTTGCTCCGGTTGCCGGGGTTCGGACCGCCACCGTCAGCCTGGGAACGCTGGAGCGCGTTCTCCGGCTCTCCGGCCAGACTTCAGCCATCAACTACGCCAACATCACGGTGCCCATCTTCCGGGGACGGGAAGGCGGCACGGAGCTGACGCTGATCAAGTTGGCGAAGGCCGGTTCGATGGTAAAGCCCGGGGAGGTCGTGGCGGAACTGGATGGCCAGGCGATGCAGGACCACATTGACGACGTCCAGGCCACGATCAATCAGGCTGAAGCCGACATCAAGAAGCGCCGGGCCGAGCATCTGGTGGACTGGGAAAACCTCCAGCAGACGCTGCGGCTGGCGCGCGCGGATTGGGAAAAAGCCCAGCTCGACCTGAAGGCTTCCGAAGTGCGCACCACCATTGACCAGGAGATCCTGCGCCTGAATGTGGAAGAGGCGGAAGCACGCTATAAGCAGCTTCAGGCCGATCTGGCCACGCGCCGGGAGATTCAGCGGGCCGAGATCCGTATCCTCGAAATCACCCGGGACCGCCATATCCGCCACCGTGATCGCCACGTCAACGATCTCAAGCGCTACACCTTTATCGCGCCGATCCACGGCATGGTCGTCATGCAGACTTTCTTCCGGGCGGGCGAGCCGGCGCAGGTGCAATTGGGCGACCAGGTCCAGCCGGGACAGACCTTCATGAAGATCGTGGACCCCGCCAGCATGCAGGTCGAAGGGGAGGTAAACCAGGTGGACGCCGAGAAGCTGCGCGTCGGCCAGTCGGCAACCGTCCGGCTGGATGCCTTCCCGGAAGTGGTTCTTCCGGGCCGGGTGGCCAGCGTCGGCGCGATGGGCGTCCGGAGCTGGCGGGAAAACTACTATATCCGCACGATTCCCGTGAAAGTCCGCATTCTGGGCACGCACCCGCGGCTCATCCCGGATCTGTCCGCGTCAGCGGACGTGTTGCTCGAGCGCAAGGAAAACGCCCTGCTCGTGCCTTTGGAGGCCGTCCACCGCGAAGGATCGGAGTCGGTCGTCTACGTGAAGCGCGGCCAGAGCTTCGAGCGCCGCGTCGTCAAACTGGACGGCCAAAGCGCGACGCACGCCGCCGTGGCCTCGGGCTTGCGTTCGGGCGAACAAGTGGCTCTGGAGCGGCCGCCCAAGGCGAGCTGAGTCCCCCTACTCCACGCGAACTCCCACCCAGTGCTGGCCTCGTGGCAGCACCAGCGTGAAGCGATCGCCGTCCTCGATCACGCGGACCGTGGCCGCTTCCCCGTCAATCTCGACAGAGGAGGGCCTGCGGTCCAGGACGGCAAAGGCGCGGGCGGAGCTCTCGTAGGAGAATTCAAGCCCTCCGGGCGTCACCCGGGCGCTGCGCAGTTCGCCGTTGAAGTCCAGCAAGCGGACCGGCGGGCCTTCGGCGGCGCTTTCGACTTCGTATTTCCCGGGAGGGAGCCATAAGACTTCCCCGTCCCAAGCGGGCCAGAGCCGCCCGCTGACACGGGCGGGCGTACTCCAGCGGAGGCCGACGCCGTAAGGAGAATCCACCGCCATCCGGCTGCCGGCACGTTCCACGGATCTGACCATCGCCGTCGCGCTGCTGAGCCAGGGAAGATCCGGGGGAAGAATGGAGCTTTCTTTGTACAGCGCCACACGGGGGAACGCCCGGGCGGCCGTGCCTACCAGCATGAACAACTCGACACCCGTTTGCTGTTTGGTCGGATAGACGTCTTGATAGCGCTCAACGATGTTCAGATCAATTGCCAGCTTCTCGGAGCGGGGCGTGAGGGCCTGATAGCGGCGTGCGATTTCCTGGTACCGCTCCGGCCCGAGGTGCCAGACCGTGGCGGGATCTTCTACGAGAAACGTGAACGGGATTCGTTCAAGCAGAGGCAGCAGAGAGGCGGCATCGGCGCCGACGGCATCCCGCATGCGTGTGTCGAAGCGATCATCCACGTGGGTCAGCACGATGTCGAGATCCGGTTTTTCCCTCCGAATGGCTTCCGCTTGCTCCAACCATTCCGTCTGGAGCCGGTGCGTCAATTCCGCCCGGAAGTCGAGGAACGCCCGCAGGGCTGCGGCGTCTCTGGCAAGGTGTCTCGGCGAAGCGGGATCAAACAACTCTACCGGGTCAAAGCCATGACGGGTGCGAAACTCTCGGCGCACGTCGTCGTTCATAGGCGTCAGGCGGGAGGGGTTGCCGTGTCCTTCGAGTGATTCGAAATACAGTTCCGCCAGGTTGATCCCGTCCCAGTCAAACCGCTCGATCAGGGCGCGCACGCCTGCGGCTACGGCGCGGAAACAGTCGCGGTTGAGCAGGTTCATGAGCTTGCGCCAGTCCAGGTGAGCGTCTTGCAGCAGCGCCGTCTTTTCCCGCCACTCCGGATGGCGCTCCCAGAACGACTCGCTGACATGCGGCAGCTCCAGCCAGGCGTAGACCTGAATGCCGCGGCGGTGGCAGCTTCGGATCAGATCCTGTAAATAGCGGTCGTTGTCTGGATCCGGCTCAAAAAAGTGCCAGGCAGCCACGTGCAGCGCAGCGATCCCGGCGGAACGCCACCGGCGGGCCAAGTAGTCGGGATCCGCCCGGCGGCGGTACGAAGTGTCCAGGAAAGCCCACAGGCGGCGTGACTGAAACTCCGGCGTCACGCCGAGATCGGCCATGGCCTGCAGGATGTAGGGGAACCGCTCGTAGCCCTGCTCCCCGGGGCCCGTGGCCAGCCACAGCACCGCGCCCGACCCGCGGCGGAAGCCCGCCATGAGCGGAGCGCGCGTCCACTTCTCGCGGGCAAAAATCCGCGCCTCTTCGGGCACCTCAAACAAGGGGAGTTCGAGCGGCCGCTCCCAGTAAATGGGGAGTTGCGGACGGTGAACGTCCTCCAGGCTGGCGACGCGGACGCGGTCGGCGCGCGGTCGAAAACCCAGCGCTTCGGCCAAAGGGGAAGCTCCTTCCAGAATCAGGACCGCTCCCTGCCCCACCTGGTCCAGCCACTGTTGCGCTTGCCCGTCTTGTACGGGGCCTGCGACCACGATCGCGCGATGGGATCGAAGATTCAGATTCCAGGCTTCGAGAATGCGCCGCCAAGGCTCGGCCGCGGTGCCCGTTACGTGCAAGCTTGCCAGTGCAGCCGCCGGGGCGAGCAAAGCCGCCACCTGCCGGATCAAAAGTCTAGCGTGTCCCGGCATACCAGAATCCGGCGCGGAGATCGTAGAACTGGGGACCCCAGGGGTTGCCCTGCTGGATCAGGTAGCGGCCGCGCACGGCGTTCACCGAGAAGGCCACCGATCGGGGCATCCACTTCCAGCGGATCCGCACGCCCGGGCCGGTCTCGGCCACGTTGGCCCAGTATTGCCGCCGCACATCGGCAATCAGGTTGCCGTTCCAGTACAGCTGCAACTGCAGGCCCCCGAGCGCCCCGACGACCGGCGAGGTCCAGCCGAAACGGTTTTGCCAGTACAGGAGCGTGTCGTTGTCGAAGCGGCTGACGAACACGGCATCCGTGTTGGCCTCGAAGAACCATCCCGCTGCTTCGCTCCCGAGCAGCCGCCCGAATCCTTTGGCGAAGGAGATGCCGCCCCGGTAGTCCGGCGCGGCCCGAGGCACGTTGCGGCGCGCGCCCAGATAGTTCACCGCGCTTCCGGCTTCTGCCCAGAGGACAAAGCCCTTCCAAGGGCCGCCGCTCAACCCGAAGGCCGCGATCAGGGAACTCTCCGAGAGGTATTGGGGCGAGGCCTCGCCCGTGGTTTGCCGCGTGTCGCCGATGAAGCGCAGCGACAGATAGGGACGCAGCGGGAAACGAGAAAGCCGGACTTCGGTCTTGACTTGGCCGTAGGAAAACAGGTCACGCCAGCGGGTCGAATACACCGGGAATACCCAGACCGTAGTCCGGACACGCTGAAAGTCCGGGCGCAGGTTCCGGTAGGCTCGCGCGGCTTCCGTCGCGATCTGTGGGTCCGGGCTTTTGCGCGCCAGTTCGAACCAGCGGATCGCCTGATCGTCCTGCCGGAGCAGATTATAGGTCCATCCCAGGCGCAGGATGACAGAAAAATCCAGCGGGTCCTGCTCGTGCGCAGCCGTGAAGTACTTCAGGGCGTCGCGCAGGTAGCCCGCTTTGTAACTCCGTTCGGCCAGAACCTTGACTTCCGGGGCGGGCGCCGCAGCTTCACTGCGCTGGCGCAGGCGCATGAGCGGCTCCAGGGCGCGGCGGACCCGTTCCTTGAGCGTTTCGTCGCTCCCTTCAAGCACGCGGTTGAGGAGCGGCTCGGCTCCGGCCCAGTCGTCGCGCGCCAGGCGCAGGAAGCCGAGCTGCGCTGCCGACAGCAGATCGTGCGGGGAAGTTTCCAGGATCGAGGCAAACTCGTGTTCGGCCTCTGCGCCCCTGCCCATCGCAAGGAGCAGGTAGGCGTATTCGCGCCGCAGCTCGATATTGGCGGGATCCAGACGAATGGCGTTCTGAAATTCGTACACGTAGGGATAGCGCTGCGGCAAGAGCGCTCGTGCCTCTTCGGCGGTGCGCGTGTCCGGGGAGCGGGAGGCCGCAAGCAACGCCGCCGTGGCGCCTTCGGCGTCGCCTAAGGCCTGGCGCACCCGGCCGAGCGAGACCAGCAGGGAGCGGAGCTGCGGCCGCAGCTTCCAGGCTTCCAGATAATGAGCCTCGGCCAGCGCATAGTCCTCCCGCTGTTCGGCCAGCCGGGCCAACTCGTGGTGGGCGCTGAAATCGCCGGGGCGCAGATCGAGCGCCCGTTTCCACCGTTCGATGCCCTCTCGCAGCGGGCGGTCAATATTCTCAAAGGCGCGCTCGGCCGTGGCGCGATGTTCGGCTTCGCCGCTCCTGCGAATCTGATTGAAGACCCGGTGCGCTTCGGCGGTCTTGCCGGTCTCGTGACACAAGAACGCGTACTCCAACGCTACGTGCACATCGTCGGGCGCCAAACGCATGGCTTCTGCGAACTGGTCCCGCGCCGCCTCGCGCTCGCCTACCTTGAGCAACACATAGGCGAGGTCTTTGCGAATGGAGGGACGGTCCGGTGCCAGAAGGACCGCCTGCTGAAAGTGCGCGACGGCCGAGTCGTAGTCCCGGCTTCGGAGGGCGGCGTAAGCTTTTTCGAGCGGATCGTAAGCCGGATCCTGCGTCTGGGCCGCCGCTGTCAGGGCGGCCAGACCGACAAACGCCAGCATCAATACCACGGCCCCACCTCTGGGTCTATAAGAATAGTGGCCGGGTGGCGGAAGAATCGCACGGTAAGATGAAAAGTCATGATCCCCTTTCGAGGTGTGGATTTTCTGCACATTGACTCCCTCTTCAGTGACGAAGAGCTGATGGCGCGCCAGACGGCCCGCCAATTCGTTGAGGAGCGTGTGCTTCCGCTCATTCGCGACTGCTTCCGGGAGGCACGGTTTCCGGCGGAGCTGATCCCGGAGATGGCGGCGCTCGGATTCTTCGGCGCCAACCTGGAGGGATACGGCTGCGCGGGAATCAATAACGTCGCCTACGGACTGATCATGCAGGAGCTGGAGCGGGGCGACTCCGGCATCCGGAGTTTCGTGTCCGTGCAAAGTGCCCTCGTCATGTACCCGATCCTGGCGTTCGGCTCGGAGGAGCAGAAACAGCGGTGGCTGCCGAAACTGCAATCCGGCCAGGCCGTGGGTTGCTTCGGCCTCACCGAGCCCGACTTCGGATCCAACCCCGCCGGCATGCGGACCACGGCACACAAGCAGGGAAGCTGCTGGGTGTTAAACGGCGAGAAGACCTGGATCACCAACGGCTCGATCGCCGACGTGGCGGTGGTGTGGGCGCGAACCGAGGACGGTATCCGCGGCTTCCTGGTGGAGAAAGGCACTCCGGGCTATTATGTCTCCGACATTCATGGCAAGTGGTCCATGCGGGCCTCCGTGACCTCGAGCCTGTCGTTCACCGACTGCCGGATCCCCGAGGAGAACCTGCTGCCGGGCGCCACTGGCCTGAAAAGCGCCCTGATGTGTCTGACGCAGGCGCGTTACGGAATCGGCTGGGGTGTAATCGGCGCCGCCATGGACTGCTATGAGACCGCGCGCCGGTACACGATCGTGCGCAAGCAGTTTGACGACCGCCCCATCGCCTCCCATCAACTCGTCCAGGAAAAGCTGGCGTGGATGATCACCGAGATCACGAAGGCGCAGTTGCTGGCCCTGCAGGTGGGGCGCCTGAAAGATCAGGGCAAAGCCGACCACGCGCACGTCTCCATGTTGAAGCGGAATAACGTGGCGATGGCCCTCGAGTGCGCCCGCCTGAGCCGGGACCTGCTCGGGGCCAATGGAATTACTGACGAGTACCCCATCATGCGCCACATGTGCAACCTGGAGACCGTCAAAACCTACGAGGGGACGGACCACATCCACGCCCTCATCATCGGCGAGCGCATCACCGGGATCGCCGCCTACAAATGACGGTACCCGGCAAGGCACCGGATGAGAATCCGGGAGGCGGCCGGCCCTAGGGCGCCCTACAGTCCTGGCCCGGACCGAGCAAGGATGCGAGCAGCTCCTGATTGTCGCGCACCGCTTTCCTGGCTCGCGCCGTGGACCAGTTCCAGCTCCGGAGAGGGAGTTCGCGATCCGGCGACCAGCGCCGCAGCAAGTGTCGCGCCAGCGGGCACTGCACCTCGCGCGGCAGGCCCGGCAGCCCGCGCAGCAGTACGGGCACGGCGTCCGCACTCAGCCTGGAGGCGTACACCACGTCGAAGCGCCCCGGTGCGCCGGTTGACGCCATGCGCGACAGGTTCGTGCGCGCCACGATCGCATCCGGGTTCACGGCGAACAGCACCGCGACCGTGGCGAGGCCGGAGGCCAGCATCCCAAAAGCAAACACATCGCGGCGCCCGCGCAACACGGTGGCGGCGAGCCACACCAGCATTGCGCTGATCCACAGCAGCAGCACCGTGGCGTACAACCGCGACTCGGTGAGCCCGTAGCTGGCCCGGTAAAGGCGCAGCCGTTCCATGGCCGAGGCGGCGATCGCCAGGACCAGTGCGATCTGGAACCCGGCGAGCAGGCGGAACACAGTGTCGTCGCGCCGGTGGCGGCGGTCAAGGACCCAGTCGGCGGCGAGCAGCACCGGAACCACCAGCACCACCGCAAAGACGAGCTCGAAGAAGCCTCGCCGTGCGTATTCGGCGTAGCTTAAGCCGGGCGTGCTCCGGACAAGTATGTCGCCGCCGAACAGATAGCGGAACTGCACCGCCACGAACAGCAGGAACAGCAGGTCGAGCGCGGCCAGCACCGTGGCGATTTCCGTGATTCCCAGCACCGGCCGCCTGGCAGCCGATCGCGACGGCCCCGCATCATGCCAGAGGCCTTCAAGCGGCGGCAGCGCAGTGCCGCCCAGAAAGCTGCGGAGGTATCCGGTCGAAAGCCACGTGAGGATGAGGAAGAGCGCCATGTGGCCGGCAATGCGCTCGACGTCGAAATCGAAAACCCGCTTAACTAGCTCCGCGAACACCGGGTCGGCGGACACCAACAACGCTCCAAAAACTGCCACGAGCGGCGCTGCGATGAGGAGCCCGCGCGCCACCGCAGCGGCCGTACCCGGCCCGGGGGCATGGCCGCGATCGGCTCGGCGGCGGGAGGTCGCCACTTCATGAAGTGCAACGGCCGCCGCCGTCCAGGCATGCAGTGCGCCCAGGGCCAGCGCGCCGACATATTGCAGCACCCCGGCACGGCGCACCCAGGCCCCATCCAGGCGATGAGCGGCAAGCGCAAAGGCCAGAATTGCGCAGCCCAGCCCGAGCAGTTTTAGCGGCGGGGCGTCGCGCCACGCCAGCCCTGCCGCGAAGGCCACACCCGCCACCAGCCAAGCCCCGCGCCAGCGCTCCGGCGGGACACAGGCGCGGCGGTGCAGTATCCGTGCGGCGATCGCCACGAGCGCAACCCACAGCGACAGACCCAGGCCCGGCGGCCCGCCGCCGTGGAGGAGCACATCACCCACCCCACCGAGGGCTGCGCCGGCTATGATTAAGGCTCCGGTGCAGGCCGGCGGCACGGGATAGAGCCGGGCCGCCGCCGCCAGAAGCTGGCCCACTACGTTACGATCGGACTCCGCGCTGCAAGCGTGGCGTTGTTCGTCCTCCGTCCGCTCCTGCGCCGCCTTCCCGGAAGCCGCTTGATCACTCATAAGCAAATGGTCCTCATCGGGAATACTTTACCACGTAAAGTAGGCGGCGCCAGTCAACCCCCGGCGGGGCGCCAAAAGAAATCGTGGCTGGCAGCTACTCAAGGCCGCCAGCCACGGCTGCCGCCGGTTGCGAGAAGTGGCTCAGAACGCCAGGCGCAGGCCGAAGCGGAACTGGCGTTCCGCGGTGGCGCTGGTGATGGTCATGAAGTTATTCAGCGCCCGGAGGCTTCCGTCCGGATTGAGGGACATGGCGCCCGCACCTGCGTTCGGGTTGCCCCAGCGCGGCGTGTTGGTCGCGTTGAAGGCTTCGGCCCGAAACTCGGTCCGCACGCGCTCGGTAACCTGGAATTCCTTGTAGATCGCTCCGTCTAACCGCCAGAAGCCCGGCCCGTAGACTGCATTGCGCCCCATGGTGCCGGGACGGTAGACGGGATTGGAAGGATTGAACGAGAACAGCGGATCGCGGAACGACATCGGGTCATAGTACGGCTGACCCGGCCCTTTGCCGCCCAGCTTGCGCAAAGGTGCGATCTGGTCGGCCGTCTGCGTGCACCCGATGCAGCGAAGCGAGGAGCCGCTGCCGGTCACCGTGAAGGGCGTGCCCGTGTAGGCCACGAACGTGCCGTTGATCTTCCAGCCGCCGAGCAGCGCATCCGCAGCGCCGCCGAGCGAGAAGCGCCGGCCGCGACCCACGGGCAGTTCATAGATCCAGCCCATCACGAAGCTGTGCCGCCGGTCCTCGCTGGAGGGGGCGTAATTGCGGGCGATCATCGGCTCCCAGTGCCAGAGCGCCAGGCCCGCCCAGCCGTCATCCTCGGCCATGTTCATGTAGCGCGCCCAGGTGTAGCCGCCCTTCAGGAACAGCCCTTTGCTGAAGCCCTTGTTGATGGCCACCTGCAGGGAGTTGTAGGTCCCGTAACCAATGCCGTCCCACATGTTGGCGGCGTTGGTGCGGCCGTACAGCTTCGCCAAAGGCAGGTTGCGGGTGTCTGCGCCGAGCCCGGGGCCGACTACATTGATGTTGCGGTCCAGCATCTGGTGGATCGTGCGCGTGGCCACATAGCCGGCTGAAACGACCGTGTCCAGCGGCAGCCGCCGTTCCACAATAAAGTTCCAAGACTGGATGTAACCACGGTGGAGTTCGCCGCCCCACGGACTACGGGGTCCCATGTCGAGGTTCAGCGGCAGCAGCAAGGACCCCTTGCTCACGTCCGGAGTCGGAACGTCGGGGATTCCCTTGTCCAGGGTGTTATACCAGCCGAAGGAGGATTCACGAAACTCCGCTTCGGCGTTTCCAGCATTCCAGCTGCCCGTCAAAGTGGCGGGATACAAACCCCGCAGCGGGCGGCCGAACGGGAGCGGGTCGTAAGTGATGCCGTAGCCGCTGCGGATCACCCAGTTCTCGCGCACGCGATACGCGAATCCGACACGCGGCGCGAAGAGTTTCTTGCTCACGGTGATGCCGTTGTTCCACGGTATGCCGCCGATGCCGCCGAGCGTCACGACATTGGTGTACGGGTCCCAGCGCTCGATGCCCCGGTCGCCGCGGTTGATCAGCGGGTAGTATTCGTAACGCAGGCCCAGATTCAGCGTGAGCTTGCGCGTCACCTGCCAGCGGTCGCGGATGTACCAGGCCAGCTGCCACTCCCGCGTCTTCATCTCGAAGAACTGGATGGACTTGGTGTAGGACCCCACCAAGCCGAGCAACGCCGCAGCATACGCGTTCGGCTCGCGGCCGGTGATGCCCGGGCGCACCGTCGCACCGCCGGCGAAGTTGATCGCGCCGCGGGGATTGGCTGTCTCCGGCTGCCAGTGATTCATCTCGAGCCGCCGCGGTTCAAATCCCCAGCGAATCTCGTGGGCGCCGGAGATCTTGCTGAAGTTCACCGGCGCCGTGTAGGACCGCTCGCGGCGGAACAGAGGCAACCAGGTTTCGCACAGTCCCCAGGTGCTGAAGCCCATCGAGCCGAAGCAGGGCACGCCGCTGTAGCGGTCGTCCTGGGCGAACTGGCGTCCCCCGTTGGTCCCGGGAATCTTCCAGATGTCCAGGCCCCAGTTCTTGCCCTGCCCCGGGCCGACGACATCCTGGTCGTGCCGGGTATATCCGAAGACCGCATCCATCACCAGGGTTGGCGACATGGTGTAGGTGAAGCCGAACGTGGGCATGTTGACTCGCACATCGCCCAGCCCTGCCGTGCCGAGGGCCGGACCCACCATCTCGCCGAAAATATGCTTGCCCGTGACCGGCGCTCCCATGCGGCTCAGCTTGCCCCAGATCATCAGGTCCTGCTTCGGGTACCAGTTGCCCTTGAAGTCGTAATTATCCCGGTTGAGCCGCATGGTGCCTGCCGCCCCGAAGGTGCCTTGCAAGTTGTTCGGGTCGGTCGGCGAAACCTGATTGGGCAGCGGGATGTTCTTCTGGATCTCGCGGAAGATCGGATGGATCCGGTCGGCGGGGATCACGTTGTTGGGGAACGGCTGGCGCTGGCGCGGATCCGTCGAGGAGGCCGGATCGTAAACCACGGCATAGTTGATCCACTTACTGAAGTCGCCGCGCCGGAACTCGTCGGGCGGCGTCGAAAAGTTGCCCGAAGCCCCCAGCCGCTGCATCGTGCGTTCGTAGCTGAGGAAATAAAACAGCTTGTCTTTTTTGATCGGCCCTCCGATCGTCCCGCCTCCCTGATTGAAGATGCTCTTGGGCTTGACAAAGGTCCGCGCACGAAAGTACGGCTCCGACTTCAAGTGCTGATTGTCGTGGTACCAGAAGGCCGAGCCGTGTATCTCATTCGTTCCGGATTTCGTCGTCACGGTGATGGCCGCGCCGCCTGCCATACCCTGTTCGGCGTCGAAGCTGGCCGTGCTGATGTTGACGCTCTCAATACTCTCGACCGGTTGCACATACACGGTGTGGTGGGGCAGCCAGATGAAGATGTTGACCGCGCCGTCCGTGAGCGTGTTGTTGTTGTTTCGCGGCGTGCCGTTGACGCGTGTGGTGAGAGCGCGAGCCGGGGTGTCCACGACGGCGTTCTGGAATGACGATGGCGTGGTGCCGGGAAGCAGGTCAATGAGGCTCTGGTAGTTGCGGTAGTTCGACAGCGGCAGGTTGGTCACCGCGACCGGGGTGATTTCGTGCCGCACGTCGGACTTATCGGTCTGGAGCGTTACGGCCGTAGCCGCTACCGTCACCTGCTCGGTAACCGCTCCGACTTCCAGGCGAAGATCCACGCGAGTCACCGTATTGATCGTGACCTCGACACCTTCTTTGACCATCGGCCGAAAACCGGCCGCAGTAACTCGCAAATCGTAAATGCCGGAGGGAACATTGCTGAGCGTGTACCGCCCGGATATGTCCGTCACCGTTTCCCTGGTGATTCCGGTCGTCTTGTTGACCGCCGAGACGGAAGCCTTGGGCACCACCGCCCCGGTCTGGTCTTCGATGATTCCGACGATCGAGCCGTAGAGTACCTGAGCACGGGCTGGAAGCGCCACGAGTGCCAGGATGGCTGCGGCTGTCCCCGCAAGTCGCAGGATGCCCCGCATCACACACCTCCCCTCCCCGAAAGGGGGTTAGCTTACAACCTTATCGGGATGAATATAAACCCGACCGGAGCCGCTGTCAACCCCTGGAGAGGGGGTCCATGAAAAATTTTCTGGGAGCGCGGCGACGACTTTGCCCGGCGGGCGGGTGTTAATGGCAGTGATCTTGCCCGGAGGGCCGACCCGGTTGACAACACCACGGTTGGCGAGCAGCAGATCGCAGCGGGGGGTGCGTTGAGCCGGCGCGCCCACAACCTGAGGCCGCGCTCTTGCTGGGAGCTGTTTCGTTGATGGCTCATAGGAAATTCTCCCCGCGGGCCCTCTGGCCCGTGTGCCGGCGTGATGAGATGCTGAGCTCCTTGGACCAACCCTGCCAAGAGCCACCCGGCAACCTGAAACCACCAGACCCGCAACCTCATGTTGAGCATCGCTCGCCTTCCGTCAGCCTTCTTCGCCGGTGTTGCGCGGACGGATCCTTACTGTTGCGGATCGCGCGCGGCGGCTGATCATCGCTTCCAGATACGGGCTCCCGCCGTACTTGGCCCGGTAAGCTTCGTCAATGTGATCGTTTATCGGCCCCTCGACCGGCTCGAAGGTGACTTCCCGGGTCATGCCCGCGGCGATGATCCGGCCCGCCTTCTGCCGCACCGCCGCTTGATACCAGCGCGACTGCCGCCCGTGATACGCCCGTACATAGAGTCCGTCGCCGACCACGACGGACCAGACCCAGGTCGGCGTGCCGTAGGTCACCCCGTCCTCCCGGTACGGCGCGATGTGGAGGTCATCGGTTTCCGCGATTCTTTGGAGTTCCTCTCTGGACCACGCCTTCATGGCGAGTCCTCCTCTCGGCGCCTTGAGACCCTGCCGGCGGCTGGCGCCCGCGCGCTCTCCAACCTCGGCGCCTTCAGCAGGTTTCGAATGCGATCGCTGTACTGCCGGCCCGTGCTCAGCCGCGTGCCGCCCTCCAGCTCGAGTTCGTAGATGGCGCCGGCGATCGCATTCACACCTACCACGCGCGCCAGGTTCACGATGCGCGAGCGGTGAACCCGGGCAAACCGCGCCGGATCCAGCACTTGCTCGAGCGCCGTCAACGTTTGGCCGTACACGTAGTTCTTCGTCCGGCAGTGCAGGATCACGTAGTTGTTGGCGGCTTCGATCCAATCAATCGAGTCCACCGGCACGAAATCGTATCGGTCGCCGGTACGGATGACCAGCTTCTTGGGCCACCGTTGCTCCTGCGCTTCCAACAGGGATTCCAGGCGGCGCATCAGTTCCGAAGGGCCTGCAAGCCGCTCCCGGGCGCGCGCGATGCTTTCCTTGAGGCGGATGTCGTCGAAGGGTTTCAGAAGGTAGTCAACGGCATTGACTTCGAAGGCCTGAATGGCATATTTGTCGTAGGCCGTGACAAAGACGACCGCAGGCATTTGCTGCGGCCCGACTTGCCGGATGACATCGAAACCGGTTCCGTCCGGCATCTGCACATCGAGCAGGACCAGATCGAAGCGGCCCGTCCGCAGGGCGCTGACCGCCTCCGCCACCGAACCGCATTCGCCGGCCACCTGAACGGATTCGAGCGCTTCGACATCGGCCCGAATCCCGGCCCGGATCAGCGGCTCATCGTCCACAATCAACAACCTCAGCATCCAAGATCCCGCCCCCCAAAAATCCGTCAGCCTGGTGTGTCCCCTTTTTCGAAAAACTCGTCAGCCTGGTGTGTCCCTTTTTTTTGCCGATTCACCCACGATGAAGAACGGCGGGCTGCTCCTCCCGGGCACCTGTGTCCCCGTAGTCCGTCGCCCGGAAGGGGATCACAATACGAGCTTCCGTACCCCCTTCAGGGAGTCTTCGCAACGTGAACGCATGGCAGTCCCCGTACATCGTGGCCAGCCGCTCGCGGGTCGAACCTAGCCCGATGCCCATCTTCACGCCGCCCTCTCCCTCTACCGGCAGACCGGCACCGTTGTCGGTCACCTTGAGCACCAGGTGCTCGCCGTCTTTCTCCGCCGAAACCGAAATGACGCCCGCCGTATGGACCCCGCGCAAACCGTGAACCACAGCGTTCTCAATCAGCGGCTGCAACACAAAGCAGGGAACCCGTGCCGGTTGCGTCTCCGGGGCGATGCGAAACTCTACCTGCAAGCGGTCTCCGAACCGTAATTGCTCGAGTGAAACATAAGCCCGCGCCAGCTCGATCTCTTCCTGCAGCGTGCATTCCGGCTCCGAGTCCTGCCGCAGCACCACCCGCAGAAGGTCTCCCAGGCGGACGAGCATCCGGCTTGCCGTGGTGGGATCCTGCTTCATCACGACTGAGATGTTCTGCAGACTGTTGAACAAGAAATGCGGGTTCAGGCGGGCTCGCAGCGCCTCCAGTTGCGCCTGCTTCAAACCGGCTTCCAGCTGCGATTTCTCCAGCGCGAGCCGCGCGGCCGTCTGTTCCTGCTCTCGCAGCTGAAACTGTGTCCGGATGAGATAACCGCCCGCCACGCTGCTCCAGAACAGCACCTGCGCCAGAGGGATGTGCACAAACCACGGAATCTCCGGCGGCGTCCGCGCCGCGTCCAAACCGGAGACCACGGCTCGGTAGGTCTCCACCATCAGCGGAGACGCAAGCAGCGAAACCGGCACGCTAAAGCCCGCCAGCGCCGCAACATTGCGCAACCAGCCGTCGGCGCCCAAGGGGAACTTCTTTTCCATGCGGAAGACCGCCGGCGTCAGTGCGATCCAGGGGTAATACGACGCCGTGCATGCCAGCACAAACGCCAGGCCCGGGCTCTCAAAGTGATATCGCAACGAGGTGAGAATCCCGATCACGGTCGCGATCAGAAACAGCTTCCAGAATCCGGGGTATCGCAAGGCGCCGGCGGCGCCGCCTTGGGTCGGACCCCGGCCGGCTCGAGGACGCAGTCGCAGTTCGCTCACGGCGCTTCTCTCACCCTACTATAGTCCGCCACGGCGACCGCGGTCCGTTGTCTCCGGAACCCGCGGCGCAGGATTCGGTTCGTCCGCCGCCGCGTCCACGCCATCCACAAGCCCGCCCACCAGTACCAAAACTGCTCCGCACAGATCCGGACCGCCGTCCCCACAAGCCACGCTCTCACTTCCGCTCCCTCAGGGCTTCGATCGCAATCGTGTGTCCCGACAGGTTCTCGCGCGCGGACTGGATTGCGATGCGCCGGGCTTCACGCTCCACAGTGCGTGCTTCGGATCTCCTTCCCGACTCCCGCAAAAACCCGGCGTAGTCACGCAGGAGCCTCGCCACGCGGGGGTGAGTCGGCCCGAGCCCCGATTCCACGGTTCGGATCGCGCGGCGGTAGGAATCCTCGGCGCGGTTGTGCTCCCCGATCGCGCGCAGAGCCTCGGCGTGACCAGCCAGCGTCTCGGCGAACGTCGTCGGCCACCGGCGGGGTAACGCATCCATGACCGCCAGAGCCTGCTCGTACAGGCTCACGGCCTCCCTGAAGCGGCCCGCACGCCGGCTCAGCCGCGCAAGATTGGCGGTTGCAATCGCCCCGATCTCCCAGAGCTCGGCATCCCGGCTTGACAGGCCGCTTGCGGCCGTGCCCCGCAGCAGTTGCTCGGATTCTTCCAGTTGCCCCCTGTGCATCAGGACTACGCCGAGCATGCCAGTCAGACTCGCTGCCTCGGCAGGCGGCGGGTTCGGATACGCGCCCAGCGCCTTGCGAAGGGCCGCTTCGGCCTTCGAAAACTGCCCGGTCTCGATGTACACGGCCGCAATGCCCGCATACACCCGCAGGACATGCCTGTGATCGCAGTCCGGCACTCGCTTGAAGGCGCCGAGGGCGCGCAAAAAGGCCTTCTCGGCCTCCAGCAGCTTTCCCTCACGATAGAGGAGCCCGCCAAGGTTCTGCAGTACGACGCCCCGTCGCAGCTCGTTCTTGTCCCGTTCGGCGCCGGCCAACGCCGCCGCGTAGGCATCCTTGGCTTCGGCAAACCTCCCCAGCTCGACGAGAGCGTTGGCGTGCGCCACCTGCTCGACCCACTTATCGCTCACAGCCGCCGTGACGCTGCCGCCTGTGAGCAGGAGCAGGAAAGTCGCCGCGAGCGTCCGACCACGTTGCATGCTCCGATGGCGAGGCATCCGGTCCACCTGACTCCATCCTGCCGTGCCGGAGTCGCAACGTCAGCCGGTTTCTGGCCGACCGCTCCTCCGGGCGGGTGAGCGACACTGCGGCACGGGGCAGCGACACTCCCCTTCGGCGCGCGGGAAGAGCGAATCGGGCGGAGCTGCGCCGCAACGTCGGGCGCCTCCGGTTTGTCGCGCGGTAAAACCCGGGAAGCTACTTTTCTTGGGTCCGCCGGGTATGCTGCGTCATCGCCTCCGGAGGGCGAGGTCGGCCGCGTAACATGACGGCGCGCGGTTGCCCGTTGGCGGTCTCGGTCCAGCTGAGAAACACCCTCCCACTGAGGCCTAGGGTGATCGAGGGGTACGTCGCGTTCGCCTTGAGAACCGGCAGGCGCATCAGGGAAGACAGTTTTCCGTCCGATCGGATGTCGCGATAATAGGGCGATACCGGCCCCCAGCCCGCGTGCAACCCGGCGTCCCTCGCCTGGAACGTGATCGAAAGACGTTCGCCGTCACCGGCAACAGCCGGATGGGTCGGATCGGTCACACCCTCCGAGATCCGGATGCGTTCTGAGAAGGAAGCGCCTCCGTCAGCGGTCCACGCCGCATAGATCGCAGGATCGTTACCAGCTTCGGTGAACCAGACCACCCAGAGTTTCTCGCCGGCGGTGGCGACGGCGGGGCCCACGTGCGGACAGCCGTTGATCTTCCAGCCGTCCCGGGCCACCAGCCTCGGGCTCGACCAGGTGGCGCCCCGGTCCGGGGAGGCGGCCACGTAGATGTCCCGGGTCTGGTCCGGCTCGACGCCGCGCCAGAATACCAGAACCTTTCCGCCGGAAAATCCGATGGCCACGCGGCAGCAGGGGCAAATGTCTCCGGCGATGCGCGTGTTTGGTTCCCAGGTCTGACCGCCGTCGAAGGAGCGGGCCAGATACAGGGCGGACGTTCCCTCCGGATTGCGGCCGCTCCTTTGCTCCCGGCTGTCCAGCCACGCCACGTAGATCGCTCCGTCGGGAGCAACGGCGGCTCCCTGGAACGAATGTGAAACCGGAAGTCTGTCGTCGTTCAACGTGACTGCCTTGCTCCAGTTCGGCGCCATGGCGCTGCTGCGGGCGAACCGAATGTGACTGCCGCCCCCAACGGAAGGGTCCTTGCCGTTCCAAACCGCATAGAGCATGTTCTGATCGGGCGAAAGCAGCAGCTGGGCGCTGTTTGCCCCATGGTCGCTGACCTCGCCCTCAATGTCGTTCACACGCGCCGGTTCGCTAAAGGTGTCGCCGAGGTCCTGAGAAGACCGGATCCACAGATCCGCCCCTCCCTTGGGAGACCGCGCCGAATAGAGCAGATAGAGACCGTGCTGGCGCCGCGCAACGAGCTTCGGGCTGCGCCCCTCGGCGACGAGGTGAGGTTCCGGTTCAAAACGAACTTGCGATTGAGCCGAAGCATCGGTTGCGCACCAGCCGATCACGAAGACAGCCAGCACCGTAGCGTGCACTCCGGTTCGTGTCATCTTGTTCCCTCCTAAAACGACAACCGCAGCCCGATCTGCACCTGCCGTGCGTCGAAGGCGGCAATCGCCTGGCCAAAATTGGGCGACGTAAGCACGCCGTCGGGCACGCCATAGTTGACGTTGTTCAACAGATTCGAAACCTCCCCGCGCAGCTGCAGGTTGACCCGTTCTCCCACGGCGAAGGCTTTGAACAGGGAGGCGTTCCATGAGAACAACCCCCGGCTTCGTTCCGTATTTCGTCCGATCGTGCCCAGCTGCCCGGGGGCGGGCGTCAACTGCGCCGCGGTGACACCGGGCGCCAGAGCCTGGCTGCGGGGGCCCCGCCGAATGCGGATCAGGCTACCCGGTACGTGCAAAATGCGGTTGCTGTTGACGCCGGCCGGGTTGTCGGTTCCGCTGAACAGAGTAAACGGCCGTCCGCTGTGGGCTGAAACGATGCCTTGAATCTGCCAGCCGCCGAGCCAGCGGTGCTTTCGCTGGAAGGGCAGGACATAGGAATACACGAAGCTGCCGACATGGCGGATGTCGAAATCCGACGGCCCCCGGTTCAACCGCCAATTGCGTTCATCCAGGGCCAGAAGCTGGCGATCAATGCCTGTGTTGGTGGTGGGAAAGTCGCTGACTTCGTCCAGGAATTTCGACCAGGCATAGGAGGCGCGAAGGAACAAGTCGTTCCGCCGCCACTCCACACCCGCCTCCAGGCCGTCGTAGCGGGAGTTGGCGGCCGATTCGAGTCCCACCACGACGCCCACGGACGGATCGGGACGGCGGGCCTGCGCCAGTCCGTCACCGCCGTTGGGCAAAACCGCCCGCGGCAGCCTGCGGCCCGCCGTGCCCAGGTAGCCGAGAGTCAGCTTTGCCGCCGGCGTGAACAACTGCCGCTCGATCTGCAGGTTGAAGTGCTGCGCGTACGGAGTACGGAGATTCCGATCCGGAAGCACCAGGCCGCTGGGAATCGCCGCCTGGGCCCCGGCCAGAAGGTCCGGGAACCGCAGATTCGCATTCACCAGGGTGCGGACGAGCGGCGGGTTGAAGCGCGTGAGCCCGACAAAGGCAAGTTCCAGAACGTTGTAATAGACGCCGTAGCCGGCGCGCACCACGGTTTCGCCACTCTGGCGGGGACTCCAGGAAATGCCCAAGCGCGGCGCGAAGTTGTTGTGGTCGCCGCGAAAGCGGAATGCGTCCCCGATGAGCCCGTTGACTTCGTAGGGTACGGTGTTCAGCTCGTAGCGCAGGCCGAGCGAGAGCGTGAGCCCCGGGCGAAGCCGCCAGTCGTCCTGGACGTAGGCGTGGGTTTCCGTACGCCGCAGACCGACAAACGGAGTGCCGATGTTCCGGCTGTAGGAAACGGGCCGGCCTGCCAGGAACTGACTGATGTTCAGGAATCGCAGCTGTCCGATGAACGCACTGTTGAAGGTGCCGTTGTTGAGTTGTTGCCGGCGGACGGCGGCGCCGGTCTTTAACGCGTGAGCGCCACGGAAGACCGTGACGTCGTCGGACCACTGAAAGCTGTTCTGCAGATTCCGCTGCGCCATGAAGAAGAAATGGCCCAGAAAGGTCAGGCCCGGCACGAAGACCGCACCCACCTGCCCGTTCCGGGCCGGATCGCCGAGCTGCGGTGGATCCTCAAAGCGGTCCAGGATGCGGAACCGCGAAAACTGCACCCGGGCCTCGTTCATGACGCGGTGGGAGGGTGTCCAGTTGTGGTGCAGGGCATGGCTTTGCGAGCCGATGTCGCGGCGGCTCCGGCTCAACGCCGCCCCCGCAACCACGTGCGTATCCGAATCCAAGTAGATGGAGCGCACGGTGGCGCGGTGCCTGGCGGAAAGTTGCCAGTCGCCGCGCACCACGAAATTGTGCATCTCGGCGCCCAGGCCTGTGGTGGCGCGGTGCAGATTGGTTCCCGGCACGTTGGGATCCACATAGAGGGCGGCCAGCGCTTTGACCGAATCGGCGGCCGCGGCCTTTTGCTCCGCTCGCAGGGTCTGGATCGTCGAAGTGGACGTGAAGCGCCGGATGAGCCCCTCGTAGTTGGCAAACACGAAGATGCGATCGCGCAGCAGGGGCCCGCCTGCCGCAACTCCCGGCGTGTTTGACTTCAACGGCCGGCGAACCGGATCGAAGGCATTCCGGGCATCCAGCTTTTCGTTTCGCAGGTAATGATAGAGGCTTCCGTGCCACTCGTTGGTGCCCCGCCGGGTGATGACACTGATCACCGCACCGTTGTTCCGCCCGTACTCGGCCTTATAGTTGTGCGTCAGCACTTGCATGCCCTCGATGGATTCCAGGGGCAGCAACTGCTCACTGACGCCGCGGCCCATCAGCAGGCCGCCCTCGATTTCGTTGTAGTCGGTGGAATCCACCATGTAGTTGTTATTGCGGCTGCGCGCCCCCGCCGTGGCAAACGGCCGGTGAGCCTGATAGGCAGGAGCCACGCCGGGGGTCAGCAGCACCTGTGGGACGAAGTTCCGCCCCGTTCCTCCGCTGACCACCGGTAGCTCGGCCATGAGCCGCCGGTTGAATGTGCGGCCGGCGCCTCCCTCATCGAGTCCCACATCGCCCAGGGCTTCAGCCGTCACTGTGATTTCCGATCGCTGGATCGCAGGCGCCAGCTCCACCCGGAGCGTTCGCCTCTGGCTGACCGTGAGAGAGACGGGCTCGTACACCACTCGGGCAAACCCCGGCGCCGCAACCACGACCCGATAAACGCCGGCCGGCAGCCCCGCGATGTCGAAAGCGCCGGCGTGGTCTGTGGTCAGATCCCACCTGGCGCCGGACTCCAGCAGAACGACTTCGATCGAGGCCCGCTCCACGGCAAGCCCCTGCGGGTCCCGAACCGTCCCGCCGATTGCGGCGCCGATGTTCTGTGCCTGCGCGCGCAACGTAAGCAGGCAGATGACTCCCATGCATAACGACACTCGCATATCAGACCTCCAAATCAATTTCTGTTGCACAAGTTAGAAGACACCTCTACTGGCCGGCCCGCACCGCACCGGACCGGCAAACCAAACGCGGCACGCTACAGGGCAGGCGGAGGTCTTTCGTACAGGAACGGGGAAAGAAGGCAGGCAAAACTACCGGGCCCGCCGCCGTGGAGGGGGGCCGTGGAAGCAGCGATCGGACCGGCGAAGGCACTTGCCGTTTCCAGGAGGAAGTCGCGCGTGGTTGTAAGCCTGGAGGGAAGCTTGCACCGCTGGGAACACTTCGGCCCGGCCTGCCAGCCGGAACCTTCGGCGCTCGACGAACGGCTGTTCTTGCAACAGCAACTCGCTTTGTTCCGGCAGCAGGACATCCCCGATTCGGGCCGGCTCTCAGCGGGAAGGAAAAAGACAGCAGCGTGCGAGCAGAGGAGCCCCAGCGACAGCACTACTGCCGTCAGGCCCGACATCATCCCCTGCGGATGACCCAGAAGGCGGCTCACTCCGTCACCTCGCGTTGGTGCACCATTCTACTTCGGTGCCCCCGACAGCGGAGTTACGCTGTACCGAAGAGTTTATGCCCCGCGCTACCCCACGCTGCGCGGCAGTGCCAGAGCCGAAGTAAAGTCGAGGAGCTGCGGTGCCGTCCGGGCTGGGTTTGTCTCGGAGATTTCCGCACGGCGTCTGGGCAGGTCGAAGGGAGTTATCCTAACCCGGAGGACGTTATCCTCTGCACATGCTGGATCTGGATCTCAAGCACGCCCCGCCGATGCCCCGGAAGAAAGACTACAAGATCGGTGTGATCGGCGCGGGATTTATCGTAGACCAAGTGCAGCTGGTGGCGTATCGCCATGCGGGTTACCAGGTCGAGGCCATCGCCTCCCAACGGCCGGAGCGAGCCCGCGAGGTGGCGGCCCGGCACGGGATCCCCACGGTTTACGGATCGTGGCGCGAGCTTGCGGCCGATCCCAGCATCGAAGTGCTGGATGTGGCCGTCCCTCCCGGTGAGCAGCCTGCGATTCTGCTCGAGATTGCCTCAACCGCGCACCACCTCAGAGGCGTGCTCGCCCAAAAGCCTTTGGCCCTCAACTACGCCGACGCCTGCCGCATCGTTCAAGCGTATGCAGAAGCCGGGATCTTGCTGGCGGTGAACCAGAACATGCGTTATGATCCGTCGGTCAGGGCCTGCAAGACTTTGATCGAGCGGGGCGATCTCGGCGAGCCGGTTCTGGCGACGATGGAAATGCGCGCGAGCCCCCACTGGCAGCCGTGGTGCGCGGCGTACGGCCGCATGACGCTGCTGATCATGAGCATCCATCATCTGGATACCTTCCGTTACTGGTTCGGTGATCCCGACAGCGTCTACTGTAGCGTCCGGGAGGACCCAAGAACCGCCCGGCGCTGGGCGCACCGCGACGGCATCGCGCTCTACATCCTGGAATATGCGGGCGGGCTCCGGGCCGCGGCCTGGGACGACGTCTGGGCCGGTCCGTGGAACGAGGGGGCCGGAGCCGATATCTACATCCGCTGGCGCGTGGAGGGAAGCGAAGGCATGGCGCGAGGCACCATCGGCTGGCCGGCGTGGCCGAATCGAGAGCCCAGCACCCTGGACTTCACCACCCGGTCGGCCAACTGCTGGTTTTCACCTCGCTGGAACGCGGTATGGTTCCCCGACGCGTTTTCCGGAACCATGGGCGAGTTGTTGGACGCCATCACGACGGGGACGGAGCCGGCCATCAGCGGGCGGGATAATCTGCGCACGATGGCGCTCGTCGAGGCCTGCTACAAGTCCGTCGAGGAGCACCGCCCCGTGCGGCTGGCGGAAATTCTTTCCGGAGGCACAACATGAATCTCGGCTTGATCAATTCCGCCTGGCTTGGCTCGCCGATCGGCACGGCGGAAGGAATCCGCAAGACGAAGGAGATCGGCTTCGACGCGATTGACATCTTCGCCGACCCACTCGAAGCCGACGTCCGGGAACGGAAGCTGATCCGGGACACCTGCCGGCAGGTGGGCCTTCCGATCATTTCGGTGTGTTGCGTGGCGCTGGGCATCGCGGACTTTAACGGCTCAGTACGCCGGTTTCACGCCGAACGCGTCCGGCGCTATCTCGACTTTGTCTATGAACTGGAGGGACGCAACCTGCTGCTCGTGCTCGGCGAGTACATCTGGCAGCAGGAGGTGATCAAGCCCCAGGATCAGTGGCGGTGGGCGGTGGACGAGGTGCGATCCCTGGGCGAGTACGCTGCGACGCTGGGGCTCGAGATTGCCCTGGAACTGGAACCTTTCCGGCTTTCCCTCATCAACTCCGTGGACCGCATGAAAGCATTCCTGGACGAGGTCAACTGCCCGGCGGTCAAAGCGAACCTGGACGTGTCCCACCTTGCGCTGGTGCGCACGCCTGCCGAACGCATCGCGGAGCTGCACGGACGTATCGCCCATGTGCATTTTTCCGACTGCGACGGCGTCAAGCACGGGGACCTGCCCCCGGGGCGCGGGGTCGTGGACTTCCTGCCCTACCTGCGGGCCATCAAGGACACGGGGTTTGACGGGACGCTCAGCATCGAACTGGAATACTCCCCGGAGCCCGAGAGGATTGTGGAATGGGTGATGGAAGCCTACCGGGAGACAGACCGGCTGCTGCAGGAGGCGGGAATCCGGCGGCCCGAGCCTACTTGCCGCGGAACAGGTAGTAGAGGTCAATGAGCAGGATGATAACGATCATCAGCTCCAGAACGAAGGCCCGCGCGTGATGGAACTCATTGATCATGAACTGGTAGAGTTCGCCCGCCGTGCGCAGTTTGGCCTCGACCAGCCGACGGTAATCGTTGACGCCCACCTTGGCGGCGGCAAGCTGGTAGGCGCGCGCGTAAAACATGTCGCTGAGAAACTTGATGGCGTTGTCGGTGCGCTCGGTGAGTTCGGTGAGCTCCAGGCGCAGCGCGTTGAGACGCTCCGCTTCGCGGGCCAAACGCCAGCGCGCCAGAAAGCCTCTGCGGCGTTCCAGAGCATCATAGGCCCGCGTGAGGATTTCCGAGAGTAGCTCGTCGTAGCGGCGATACTCGAGCAGCTGGCTGTTGGCGTACTCGAGCAATTGCAGGGTGGGGGCGGCGCCTTCGGGAGTGTCGTAGATCAGGGCGGCCAGCCAGCCGACCACCAGAAGGTCGCTGGGATAAAACGACATGCTGGACTGGAGCACCTCGCGCTGCTCGGCTTCCGACAGCGGTGCGACTTCTCCCCGAACGATCTGCGCCAAGGTGCGGCCATGGCGGAACAGCAGGTCGGAGGCCGAAAGGACGCGGCCGTCGTCGTCATGCGCTTCCGCCAGATGGATGACATAGTAGGCCTCGTCGAGCCAGTCGCTATACGGCTTGCCGATGGCCGGCCGCACGCGCTCGATGTGACACCTGGCGGCTTCGAGGGCACGGTTCTCCAGTTCGGGAGCCTCGATCCAGCGGCTGGAAAGAGCGACGACGTCCTCCCATCCCCCGCGAAACGGCGTCTCGAAATGCACGCTAATCACGCCATAGTCAAAGTACTTGATCCGGGTTTCGAAACACTCGCCGCCGGCAAGGCGAACGGGGTCCGAAGGCACCTCGACCGGCGGCCGTTCGAAGCGGACATAGTCGGGAGCCGCCAGTTTGAATCCCGGCTCTCGCCCGGGCGGGCCCGCACCCACCAGACGGCGCAACTCCTCCAGACGGATTTCGTCGGCGACGTCGTAAAGAAACAGGGCGCGGAAGGAGCCTTCGCAGTGACTCACGCTCCTGCCAGTTTACTCCCCGGTGCGAACTTCAGTCTTCTTCCTGTTGCGTTGCCAGCCGGGTGAGCACACCCATGTCTTCCAGCGTCGTGGTATCCCCGGTCACCAAGTGAGTGGTGACGATTTCGCGCAGCAGGCGGCGCATGATCTTGCCGCTGCGAGTCTTCGGGAGGGCGTCTGTGAAACGGATCTCGGCGGGCTTGGCGAAGCTGCCGATCTCGTGGGCGACCCACTTGCGCAGCTCCTCGGCCAGGTCGCGGTGGTTCCAGTCGCCCTTCTTCAAGGTGACAAAGGCGCACACCGCCTGCCCGGTGATCTCATCGGGGCGACCCACCACCGCCGCTTCGGCCACCGCCGGGTGGCGGACTAACGCCGACTCGACCTCCATGGTGCTCAGCCGGTGGCCGCTGACGTTCATGACATCGTCCACGCGCCCCAGAATCCAGTAGTAGCCGTCCTCATCCCGGCGAGCCGCGTCCCCGGTAAAGTAAGCGCCGGGAACGCGCGACCAGTACTGCTCCTTGTAGCGCTCCGGATCGCCCCAGATGGTGCGAAGCATGGAGGGCCAAGGCCGACGGATGACGAGAAATCCCTCCTGACCCGGAGCCACCGGCTTTCCGCTCAGGTCGACAATTTCGGGGAGCACTCCGGGCAAAGGCAGCGTGGCGGAGCCCGGCTTGAGCGGTACGGCGCCCGGCATCGGGGAGATCAGGATGGAGCCGGTCTCGGTCTGCCACCAGGTGTCCACGATGGGACAGCGCTCCTTGCCAATGACGCGGTAGTACCACTCCCAGGCTGCCGGGTTAATGGGCTCGCCCACAGAGCCCAGCAACCGCAGGCTCGAAAGGTCGTGAGCATTCGGCCATTGATCACCCTGGCGGATCAGGGCGCGGATCGCGGTGGGAGAAGTGTAAAAGATGTTCACCCGGTATTTCTCGACGATGCGCCACCAGCGGTCGAAGGCCGGATAATCCGGTGCGCCTTCGTACATGACGGTCGTGGCGCCGGCCGAAAGAGGCCCATAGACGATGTAGCTATGCCCGGTGACCCAGCCGATGTCCGCCGTGCACCAGTAGGTGTCTTCATCGCGGAGGTCGAAGACCCATTTCATGGTGGCGGTAACCATGGTGAGATAGCCGCCCGTGGTATGGAGGACCCCCTTCGGTTTGCCGGTAGTGCCGGAAGTATAGAGCACATAAAGCGGATGCTCCGAATCGAGCGATTCGGCGGGGCAGTCTTCGTTCACGCCGCCGTCCAGCTCATGCCACCAATGGTCCCGCCCGGGCGTCATGTTCACGGCCGAGCCGGTGCGTTTATACACAATGACATCGCGCACATTCGGGCATTCGAGCAACGCCTCGTCGGCGGCGTCTTTGAGCCGGATCTCTTTGCCCCGGCGCCAGCCCCCATCGGCTGTAATGACCACCGTGGCTCCCAGATCCTGGATGCGCGCCTTGAGCGCTTCGGCCGAGAAACCCCCGAAGACCACGCTGTGGGTCACGCCGATGCGCGCGCAGGCCAGCATCGCCACGGGAAGCTCGGGGATCATAGGCATATAGATGATGGCCTTGTCGCCCACCTTCAGGCCCCGCCCCTTCAGCACGTTGGCAAAGCGGCAGACCTGGCGGTGCAGCTCCTGGTAGCTGAGCATTCGCTGGTCCCCCGGCTCGCCTTCCCAAAGGATGGCCACTTTGTTCTTGCGGCCAGTTTGTAAGTGGCGGTCAAGACAGTTATAGGAAGCGTTGGTCCTGGCGCCGACGAACCATTTGACGAACGGCGGGTTCCACTCGAAGACGTGCGACCACTTCTCGAACCAGTGGATCTCGCGTTCTGCAACCTCGCCCCAAAACTCCTCGGGGCGCTCCGCGGCCCTTTGATACAGGTCCCGGTACGCCTCGATTCCCTGCACATGTGCCCGGCGGACAAACTCTTCGCTGGGCGCATAGCGGCGCTCGGTAGTCAGCATGGCGGCTGTCCCTCCGGTGGAGTAATCCAGAATTCTAGCAAAGCCGCCGGGCTCGGCGGGGCTAGAGGTGCTTCCGGATCTTCTCCAGGAGCTCGGCCGTGCGGACGGGTTTTGCGAGGCAATCCGTCATACCGGCGGCCAGACACCGCTCCCGCTCGCCCCGCATCTCACCCACCGTCAGGGCGATGAGCGGCAGCTCCGCCCAACGGGGGTCGCGGCGCAACCGGCGCGCGGTTTCCAGAGGGTCCTGATCAGGCAACTGAAGGTCCATCAACACCAAGTCAAAGCAGCTGGCCTCCAGCGCATCGAGGAGTTCGGCACCGTTAGCGACCGCAGCAGTCTGGTAGCCCCGGCGCGCCAGCACGCTCGTCAAAGCCGTGCGGGCCACCGGATCGCGTTCCGCCACCAGAACCCGAACTGGCATCTGGCATGAGGCGGGCTCTCGGGCTGGAGCCGGTGGTGCGGGTGGAGCCTCCGTCCCCGGCGTCCCCACCTGTTTCAATTCCAGAAGGACCCGGAAGGTGCTACCCTTCCCGACCCGGCTTTCGACCTCGATGCGGCCTCCATACATCGCGACGAGATCCCGCGTAATCGCCAAACCCAAACCGCTACCCCCGTAGCGGCGCGAGACGCTGCCGTCGGCCTGCGTGAACTTGTCGAAGATGGAGTCGAGTTTTTCCGGAGGAATTCCGATCCCGCTGTCGGAGACTTCGATTCGCAGCCCGATGCACCCGGCCGCAGCGGCCGGAAAGGTTGAGATCGTGAGGCGCACAAAGCCTTTCTCCGTGAACTTGATCGCGTTGCTCAGAAGATTCAGGAGAATCTGCCGGAACCGCAGGGAGTCCCCCAAAACCGCGGGCAAAGTGGCCTCGAGCTGCTGCTCCAGGTGCAGGCCCTTCTGGCGGGCCATCGCCTCTACCGCGCGCATGCACTCCAGCGCGACTGCCCTGGGCCAGAAGGGAGCCTGTTCCAGAGTCATCTTTCCCGCCTCGATTTTGGACATGTCCAGGATGTCGTTGACGAGCGAAAGCAGCGCCAGGCAGCAACCCCGGGCCGTCAGCAGATCCTCACGTTGCTGCGGCGACAGCTCGCCCTCCAGCACGAGGTCAATCATGCCGAGGATGCCGTTCATCGGTGTGCGAAGTTCGTGGGACATGTTGGCCAGAAACTCGCTCTTGGCCTGATTGGCGGCGTGCGCTCGTTGCATGGCCTCCCGGAGCGCGGCGGTCCGTTCCTGAATCTTCTCTTCGAGGCGGGTTTGGTAATCGCGCACCTGGGCTTCGGAGGCAGACAGAGCCGCGATCATAGAGTTGAAGCTTTCGCCCAACTTCTCGATTTCGTCCCCGGTGCGGGAGACCGGCACGGGGTCCCGGCGGCCCTTCGCAGCGCCGGCGATGGCCTGCTCCAGAACCACCAGGGGACGTACGAAGACACTGCTGGTGAGACGGGCAAGCAGCACCGCAAACACGGTCAGCACCGTGGTCAGCACGAACTGCTCGGCCAGAGACAGGTATGGGTTGTGCCAGCGCACGACCACTTGCAGGACCGAGGTCCAAATGATGAGCGCCGCCGTAAAGACGGAGAACTTCGTCCCCAGCGAGTGATAGTTCCGCTTGCCCGGGCGGCTCCGAGCCATTGGGATTCTCTTAGAGTTATCGGCTAAACCCAGGCGCAAGCCGCAGGCTGAAACAGGGCTCGGGGCCAACCGGGAGGCCTAGCCCGTCCTAGGGGAAAGCCCTTAGCCTGAGCCTGTCTACAATAAAGCGATGCCCACACCCCGGCTTTCGGTCACGCTCTGCGGCATCCCGCTGCGGAACCCCGTGCTGGCCGCCTCCGGTACGTTCGCCTACGGCGTGGAATTCGCCTCCCTGGTCAATCTGAACGAGCTGGGCGGCCTCGTTGTCAAGGGACTGTCCCGCGAGCCGATGCCGGGCAATCCGCCGCCCCGCATCTGGGAAGCCGCTGCGGGAATGATCAATTCCATCGGCCTTCAAAACATCGGCGTGCGAGCCTTTGTGCGCGAAAAGCTGCCCCTGCTGCGGCAATTTGAAACCGCAGTCTTCGCCAATGTGTTCGGGTACACGCCGGAGGATTACACGGAGGTGGTCAGGGTTCTGGAAGACGCGGAAGGCCTTGCCGGTTACGAACTGAACGTATCCTGCCCTAACACCAAGCGAGGGGGGATTTACTACTCGAGCGATCCGGGCATGCTGGCCGAGCTGATCGCGGGCGTTCGGCGCGTGGCGCGCCGCGTGCTCATCGTGAAGCTCTCGCCCAACGTGGACCGCATCGAGCCCTTCGCCCGTGCCGCCGAGCAAGCCGGCGCGGACGCCATCTCGCTGGTCAACACCTTCCGGGCACTGGTCATTGACGCGCGCACCCGAAGGAGCAGAATCGGAGCCGGCTTCGGGGGACTCTCCGGCCCCGCCATCAAACCGCTGGCGTTACGACTGGTCTACGAGGCGGCACGCGCCGTACGGATCCCGGTGGTCGGCATGGGCGGCATCACCACGGGGGAAGACGCCGCCGAGTTCCTGCTGGCCGGTGCCTCGGCGGTTCAGGTGGGAACGGCAACCTTTTGGGATCCGCAGGCCCCTTTACGGGTGGCGCGGGAGCTTGAGCGCTTCCTGCGCCAGGAAAAGATCGCAGACGTCAGAGAACTCATCGGGGGCTTGCGGTTGGGGGAGGGAGGCGAAGACAGACCGTGCTGACAGGGGCCGGTTCTTATCCGTGGCCCAGATACATCAACCAGCCGATGCCGAAGAGCGCCACAAGAAAATAGGCAAAGCATTTGAGCCCGTAGCGGAGGCGCCCGCGATCGTCGCCACGGCTCACCACGCCAAAGACGGCGGAAGTGAACAACGCAAACAACAGCGCGGCCTCGAAATGGGTAAGCGTCATCTTGGGCATCAGCTTTTCCGTCCGGCGGCGATCTCGTAGACGTCCACCATCGCCAGAACGTTGAGCAGTCCGGCGCCCACAAGAAACTTCGTGCCGTAATCGTGTACGTGCCCCGCCACCTCGGGCTGGGAGTAACCGAGCCAGACAGTGAGCAAGTACAACAGGCCGGCGGCCAGGTCGGCGACAAAGCCCCCGCAGTAAATCAACGTCGTAAGTAGATCTCCCGTCTTGGGCTGAAACAGCGCGCCGCGCATCATCAGCCCCATAAGAAACATGGAAGCAATGGCAAAGAACAGGATCATGGCCCGGCCGCGCCGCTTGAGCAGGAAATGCCCGCCTCCCGGCACCAGCCAGGCAGCCGCCACGGGGCCGAGCCACACCTTTAACGGCGGCATGGGCTGCCGCACTTTCTTTGGCTTGTCACTCATCGGAAGTTCCAGTTTAGCACGCAGGATTCAGCGGCCAGACGGAGGCTGGCTGGCCAAGTTTATGAACGCCTCCAGGGCCCGGGCGCGCTGCATCTCATCCACGAGCAGGCGTCGATGCCGGCCGTCCGGGGCAGGCTCAAACCGGGTTCTGCCCTCATCGTCCACGCGCACCCAGCCCGGCGCCGACAGCGTGAAGTAACCGCGGTCCGGCCGCACCGCCCACAGCACCGACGTCAGATCCCAGGTAGGCCGGTCGTAAGGCATCTTCTGGTAGGCGCGATACGCGTCGGCGATCGGGTGATGCTCGGTGTAGCGGAAGTCCTCCTCGATGCTGCGCGCAGGGTAAAGGATCGTCCGGCCCACTTCGAAACCGCTTACGACGATGGGGGTGGGCCACTGGCTGAAGAGTTTCTGCGCAGAGGGCACGTCGGTTTTGACGTTGAACTCCGCCATGCCCTTTTCAAACTCACCTGCCATGACGGAGAGTAAGCGCACCTTGCGCCTCACCAAATCCGGCCCGGAAAGGGGACTCTCGCGATCCGGAACGGATTCGAGCAATCGGGCAAGGTTGGTGCTGAATCCGACCTGGATGATGATGGCGGCGCCGTCCGGCTGCGAGTTCAGCACGCGGCGCAGCAGGCCGGTGGCTTCCGGAGCTTCCCGCCCGTCGCGAATCCTGCGAGGATAAAGCAGCGTGCCGTCGGGACGGCGGCGTTCGGCCGGCACGCGGATCATCGGATTGTCCTCCGGGGTCTTGCCGCCGCGGACCACACCGACGGGAATGTGACCCCTTCCGTAGAAGTGGTTGACCAAATCCACGTAAACCGGGGCCCACGGATTGTCTTTGCTAACCGTCACGGCGACCAGGCGAATCTCGCCGCGGCTTTCAAAGGCGTGCAGCATGGCCAGCGCAAGGGCGTCGTCCACATCGTTGCCCATGTCGGTGTCGTAAATCACCGGAACAGGCATTGCGGGGCCGGCGGCAGGCAGCCGCATCCACGCTCCAAAGCACAACAGAAGCGTCAAGCAAGAGCGCACTTCCTACAGCGTACATCACCCGCTCTGGACACAGGCACATTCACCCGGTAGCATGATCGAGAGGGTCCGCCATGAATCGCAGAGCGTTTCTCTTCACGACCGCCGCCGGGATGGCCGCCGGCGCCCAGGCAAAGATCCGCATCGGATTTCTGGGAGCGAGCCACTCTCACGCCTGGGACAAAACCGTGGTGGTGCGCGAATCACCTCACTGGGAGCTGGCGGGCATCGCTGAGAAGGATCCCGCCGTGCGTGCGCGCTACGAGAAGGCGGGGATTCGCCTCCTGACCGACGACGAGCTGCTGGGCGATCCGACCATCCGCGTGGTGGCAGTGGAAAGTGCGGTTCCTCAACACGCGCAGGATGCAAGGCGGGCGCTGTCCGCAGGCAAGCACGTCCACCTGGAGAAGCCTCCCGCGGACAACCTGAAGGAGTTTGAGGAATTGGTCCGCCTGGCCGGGCAGAAGGGACTTTTGCTGCAAATGGGCTATATGTGGCGGTTCCACCCCGGGATCAATGCGGCGCTCGAGGCCGCACGGAAAGGATGGCTCGGGGAAGTCTTCCTGGTGCGGGGCACCATGAATACGTTGATCGGACCGGAACGGCGCCCGGAGTGGGCTTTGTTCCGCGGCGGCCAGATGTTCGAGCAAGGATGCCATCTGATTGATCCCATGGTGCGCCTGCTGGGACGGCCCTCGAATGTCACCTCGGTGCTGAAAACCCACGGGCGTTACGACGACGACTTGGCGGACAACACCGTGGCCGTGTTTGAGTTTCCGCGCGCCCTGGGGGTCGTCACCAGCTCCGTGCTCCAACCCGGAGCCAACCGGCACCGCGCGTTCGAGGTTTTCGGATCCAACGGCAGCGCGGTCGTCCGCCCGATCGAGCCGCCGAAGCTGGAGATGGATCTGGTCGCGCCGGCGGGCCCGTACAAGGTGGGCCTCCAGGAGATCCCCCTGCCCGCTTACCGCCGTTACGTGGGGGAGTTCGATGAGCTGGCCCGCGCCTTGCAGACGAGCAGCCGCCTCAGCGTCACGCCGGAGGAAGACATCCTGGTTCAGGAGGCGCTGCTGAGGGCAAGCGGCATGTAAGGCACAACGCCCGTAACCCGGGTTGATAAAATGGAAGCTTGTTGAGCCGGAACAGCATGTTGCGCGCAACTGTCCTCCTTGTGGTCACTGTGATCGGGCTTGGCGCTCAGGAACTCGGCGATCTGCTCCAGAAGGCCCCTCCCGAGCTCGACGCCGCTCTGCGGGCCCGCATCAGCAAGTTTTACCAAGCCCATGTGGATGGCAAGTTTCGCGAGGCCTACGAACTTGTGGCGGAGGACAGCAAAGATATTTTCTTCGCGGCCGAAAAACCCCGATACCGCAGTTTCAACATTCTCAAGATTGATTACTCGGACAATTTCACCAAAGCCAAGGCCGTGGTGGCGTGCGAAACCGAAGCGTCCATGTTCGGCAACCGCTTCACTGTCCAGATGCCGGTGACAAGCCTGTGGAAGCTCGCCGACGGGCAGTGGTACTGGTATACGCTGCCGCCCAGCGACGAAGTGATCACGCCGGCGGGTGTGATGAAGCCGGGCCCGGCGCCCCAGACCGCCCACTGGAAAGATCTGGGCACGCGGGCACCCCGCATCCCGGCATTGCAAACCATGGTACGCGCCGACAAGACGCAGGTAAACCTGAACCTGCGCGGGGAGTCATCCGACACGGTCAAGATTACCAACACCCTGCCGGGCCCTGTGACGCTTTCCCTGGAGTACCAGGCGGTGCCGGGTCTGGAGGTCCGGCTCGACCGGGAACAACTGGCGGCAAACGAAACCGCCACCGTCACGTTCCGCTCCCGTTTGGAGGGTGAGGTTCCCTCCGCGGACATCACGGTCACCGTGCGCGTGATGCCGACGGCTCAGTTGATCCCGATCCGTGTGATGCTGGTTTCGGAGGCCGTCAAGCCGGTTCCCGTCAAGTCCCGATAGCTGATCCGCTGCGCCCCCGCCGCTTCGATCGCTTCCCGGAGTTCCCGACTGAGCAGGGCCTGGAATTCGGCCTCGTAACGATAGCCCGGCGCGGCTCCCGCAAACCGGCTCGCCGCGGGATGAAAGTAGATTTCCGTCACCCCCTGAGGTAGCTGCCGGATCAGGCGGACCGCAGTGGCGACATCCAGGGCCCCGGAATCGCGCATTCCCAGGAGAAAGTCGTTCGTGTACAGGCCGGCGTCGCGCAGACGCCTCCGCATGCGGCGAATCCAGGGACGGAGCCACCGAGGGCCGCCCGGTTCTTCGGGGACCCGAGCTGCCCGGAGGCCGAATTCGCGCCCGATTTCGATGAGCAAGTCCAGCACCGTGGGATGCAAGTGCATGTGGCAGTGCGCGTTGACGTGATCCAGCTCGAGACCGGTAGCCTGGAACCATTCAAACTGGGCCCGGATTTCTGCCTCCAGTTGAGCCCGCGCCCGGGACGAAAGGAAGTAGCGCACGCCCGCGGCGAACAAGTTCTCGCCGAACGCCCCCCGCCGCCCGGCCAGCTCCGGGACCTTGTGAGCCGGCAACAACGGTACACCGCGCACCACCACGACATGGAGCCCCACGCGGAGCGACGGAAGGCGGCGCGCCCTCTCGACGGCGTCACGCGCAGCCGCACCGGCGGCCATCAGGCTGGCGCAGGTGAGCACGCCGCGGCGGTGCGCCTCTTCGACCGCCTCGTTGACCGGCAGAGCGAGGCCGAAGTCGTCGGCGGTCACGATCAGCCGCCGCATAAAGTCTTTTCTCCCGCACCGGCGGCTTGGAGGCGTCCGTCCCGCGTCAGAACGAAGTTCTCGCCGCGCCAGACCGTGGTGCGGCGGAGTTGCGCCGCCGCCCATGAAGCCAGCCCGAGAAGGTCCCGCAGCGGCAGCCAGGCCAACGAACGCAGTCCTTCACGGTCGTGGAGCCCCCACCGCAGCCACAACGCAGCCGTGGCCCAGCGCACACCCAGGGCAGCGCCGAACACGGCCAGGCCGAGCGCATCTGCGCGCCGGAGCAAGAGGAACAACAGGGCAAACGGTACCGAGCGGACCACCACCGTGGCAAAGAACGCCCGGGGACGTGCCGCTCGGGTTTTCTGGTCCCACTGCACCTGCCGGCGCCACCAGGCCGGAAAATTCGGCACATCCAGGGTGATCTCGACGACGAACGGAACCAGCGCGTGACGAAGTCCCAACGCCGTAATCCGCCTGCCCATCTCGTAATCTTCCACGAGGTAATCGGCCAGTGCCGCCGGCCCGCCGATCCTCTCGAGTGTCGCGCCGCGGAGGGCCACCGAAGCGCCCAGACAAAAGTTCGATGCGCCGGTTTCATAAGCGAAGACCGCGCTCGGAAGGAAATCCGCGTTCAACGTCAGCAGCATCAGGCGCTCGGAGAGGGTGCGCACACCGCCGGCGCGATACAGGCTGGAGGCGTAGCCCACCTCCGGAACCAGCAGCGCCGCCACCATGGCTTTCAGGTAGTGCGGGGGCAGATAGGCATCACTGTCGCTGAGCACCAGGATTTCGTGGCGGGCGTGCGGCAATGCCCCGGCGAGATTGTTGATCTTTCCGTTTGTCCCCACTCGGACGCTCCCGACCACCACCGTCACGCGCTCGGGCCCGAATTCGGCCTGGAGCCTACCGAGGAGCGGCAGCGCCGGGTCGTTCTCCCCGTGCACGGAAAAGATCACCTGATAATCCGGGTAATCCTGCAGACAGGCGCTGCGGAGGTTCTCCTCCAGGCCTCTTTCCCATCCGCGGACCAGCTTGAGCAGGGTGACCGGAGGCCATGCAGCAGGCTCGGGCGCACGCGGCCGCCGGAGAAAACGGGCCGCCGCCCCGAGGCACAGCATCCAAAACAGAGAACCGGAAAGGGCTGGGATCAGACAGAGCCACTCCGCCACCGACAACGGGCTATTCATAGCGGAGGGCCTCGGTGGGATTCAAGCGGGCGGCGCGATTGGCGGGCAGCAGTCCAAACAGAAGGCCTACGAGGAAGGAGACGCCGAAAGCCACCACGATCGAGATCCAAGACACAGAGATTTGCAGGGCACTGAGAAAGAACTGAGCGCTGAAAGGGATGGCCACCCCGAGCAGTACGCCGGCCAAGCCTCCCGAGACGCTGATCAACACCGCTTCGAAGAGGAACTGCTGGAGAATGTCCCGCCGCGAGGCACCCACCGCCATGCGGATGCCGATTTCGCGCGTGCGCTCCGTCACCGTCACCAGCATGATGTTCATGATGCCGATGCCGGAAATGACGAGCGCGATGGTGGAGATCAGGATGAGGACAATCGTCAACACCAGCGCGATCTTGCGCGCGGCTTCGAGGATGCCCGTGAGGTTGCCGACATAGTAGTTGGCGCCCGGGCGGTGGCGGCTCTCAAGAATGCGGCGCACCTCTTCCGTGAGTGACGGAACGTCCTGAGCCCGGCGGGCCTGGACGTAAAGCGGGTCAATGCGCTCGTACGGGACGAAGTAGCGGAGCACGGTGATGGGGATGAGGATGGTCTCGCGCGCCAGTTCGGAAAGGCCGAACGTGGCGGTTTTTTCCTTGAACGTCCCCACCACGGTGAACTGCAGGCCGCGAATCTTCAGAACCTGGCCGACGGCCGCCTGCTGGGAGCCGTACAGGCGCTCCGCCAGCTCCTCGGTGAGCAGGGCCACGCGCTGGCGGAGCACTACGTCGCTCGGATCCAGCGGGCGGCCGGCCAGTTGCACAAGGTTGCGCACGTAGGCGTACTGGTCGTCGGAGCCGAGGATGAGGACGTCGCGGGGCCGGCCGTCCATGACGATGCTGTCGTAGGCGGACATGACACCCGTGGCGGCCACGATCCGGGATCCCAGCTGCGAGCGCACTGCCTCAACATCGGCAATGTTGACGAAATCCGCAGCTACGGTGGTCGCCTCCCGGCTTCCGGTTTCAAAATAGGCCATGATCAAGTTGCTCCCGACGCCGCTGATCTGCTCGAGGATGTACTCGCGGCTGGTCAGAGAGATGGTGACCACCAGAATGACAGAGGCATTGCCGATCACCAGACCGAGCGCAGTCAGGAGAGTGCGGATGCGGTTGGAGCGGAGCGCATCCACGCTGAAGCGCAGGGCCTCGCCAAGGTGCATATCGGCATGAGCCGTCACTGGCTGCTACCAGTCTAGCGTAGAGCCCCCTACTCGCCCTGCGCCGGACGGCTCAGCGCCCGGACCCGCCGCCGTCGGGCCGGGAAAGTTCCGGCTCGAACTCGAAGACGCGCCCGCCGGTACGGACTGTCAGCCGCCCGCCTGCCATGGGCCGGCCGTAGGCCGGGAAGAAAACCGCCCCGTCGGTGGACTCACCCGGGTTGAGTTTGGTCTCCACTAAAGCGATCGCCGAGGCGGCGGCGGCCGCCTTCACCCGCGTCGAAGAGACCTCGGCCAGCGCCGCCTGCCGGCGCTTTTCGTAACCGTTGGTCGAGCGGATTCGCCCGGCGCCGTACAGACTGATCTCATAGGTCGAGACCAGCTTGATGACATCGTCCCGACCGGCCTTGCGCAGGAAATTCTCGACCACGGTTCGGGCGGAGGCAGCCCGCACGGCTACGCCGTCGGAATAATGGAACGTAAAATCCTCGGGACGCACGACACACGGCTGCGCCGAGCCGTTGGAGACCGCCACTTGCAAGACGGTGTACTCCCGGATCTGAGAAGGCAACTGCGCGTACATGATCGTGACGCCGTCGCGCGACAGGGTCTGGTAGCGCAGCCCGCCCGATTCGAATTCGATGACCTGCGCGGGCGCCGACACCCCGAAGAAAAGGCATGCCAGAGGCGCTGCGTAGATCCGACGCCGAAACATACGAGCGCCGCCGCTCACACCTCTATGATAGAAGCTCCCGGGCCGGGAGGGAACGAGGAAACGGCGGGCCCGGCCTAGTGCTGGGGCGCCGCGGAAGCAGCGGACTCCTTCGCCAACCGCACGCGGGCGCCTTCCAGCTTCTTCTGGATTTTCGCCACCTCAGCAGCGTCGTATTCCGAAGGAGCGCTCGCCCCCCACTCTTTGAGGGCCACGGCCCACTGGGCAACGGCTTCCTTGAGGCGGCCCTGGCGGGCCAAGACGTCGCCCAAGTGGTCATTCACGGTGGGGTCGCGGGGTACGCGTTCCAACGCCTTACGCAGGTACTTCTCCGCCTCATCCAATCGTCCCATGCGGAAATACACCCAGCCGAGACTGTCAAGGTAGGCGCCGTTGTGCGGGTCGAGTTCGACGGCCTTCCGGATCAGCTCATAGGCCTCCTCGAGCCGTACGTTGCGGTCAGCCAGCATGTAGCCCAAATAATTCAGCGCCGACGCATTTTCCGGATCGAGTTCCAGAACCTTGCGAAACTCGGCTTCGGCCGCGTCATACTTTTTCATGCGCTCAAACATGGCGCCGCGCATGAAGTAGATCGTCTGGCGGTGCTCGTCGGAGTCCGCGAGCTTCTCGGCGGCATCCAGCGCCTTGCCCATTTCCGCGTAATTCTTGGTCCTCTCATAGACCTGGGCCAGCGCGATCCAGGCTTCGCGATCCTCCTTGCCGTCGAAAAGCTTCTTGATCGCGGCCACGGCCTGATCGGCTTTGCCGAAATCGGCCAGAATGGAGGCGCGCACAATGGCCACCATGCGATCCTGAGGATACTTCTTGTAGGCAGTCTCGGCCTCCTCCGCTGCCTTGGCGTACTCCTTGGCTTGCCGCCACGTGTCCATGACCTGAGCCGCGGCGCGCGGGCCCAGGTCCGGGTCGAGTTCGCTCAGTTTTCGGAAAGTGGCCACCGCCTCGGCGTACTGGAGATTGTTGCGGTACAGCTGTCCGAGGCGCTCCAGCAACACGGCACGGCTGGCCTTCTCCGGCGGGCTGTAAGACTTCCGCGCCGAGCTGTCGAGCATCTCGTTCATGAGCTGAATGGCTTCGGCGTTCCGGCCCTCGGCCTCAAGCAGGTTGACCTCGTTGTAGCGGATCTCGAGGTTGTCCGGGTCAAGGCGTTTCGCGCTCTCGGCCGCCTGGCGAGCCTTGACGAAATCCCGCTTCTGGCGGTAGGCCTGCGACAGGCGAAGCCAAGAGTGCACGTCCTTAGGGTTGGAACGCGTGAGCTCCTCATAGATGCTGATCGCGGCGTCCAACTGGTCGGAAAGCGCCAGATCCTGCGCCAGGGCGCGCTTGAGCTCGGGGCTGTCGGGCGCCAGCTCGAGGGCTCGCTTCAAAACCTCGGCCGCACCTTTGTAGTCCCGCATCTGCTCATAGGCGCTGGCCAGTGACGTAAGGGTCCGCAAGTTCGGGTTGGCTCGCACCACCCGTTCGAGCATCTCGACGGCCCTGCGGTTGTCGCCCAGATCGGAGTAGACCATGGCCAGCCCGGTCATGGCCTCCTCACTGTTGGGATCCAGTTCCAGGGCGCGCTGGTAGGCCTTTTCCGCCTCCAGGGAATTCTGGCCGACTTTGTACAGGCGGCCCAGCACAAGCCAGGTCTCGATACTCTTGGGCTCCTTTTCGGCGACCTTCTCGTACTGCTCGATGGCCTTGCGGAGCATGGTTTCATTGATCCGGTTGGTTTGCGGATCGCCGATGAGGCGCATGTACAAGCGGCCGAGGAGGCGGCGCGCGTCGAGCGCGTCCGGATTCTGGCGCAGGCGTTCTTCGGCTTCGCTGACCGCCTCGTTGAGCCTCCCGGATTGCACGTAGACGTCGGAGAGCTCCTCAGCGAGGAAGCTGGCTCCGGGGTCGGCCTTGATGGCCTCCTTGTAGTGCTCGATGGCGCGCGAGAAATACTCGCCGCGGTTGCCGTACAAGGTGCCCAGCTCCGCGTAAAGATGCGCCATGGAGTAGTGATAATAAGCTTCCGCCCGGTTGGGCGTCCGTTCCGTAGAGCTGGCAGGAGCGGCAAACGCAACAGGGAAACCGAGCCAGGCCAGTCCCGCCCACAACAGCAACACTTGTCTTGATTTCTTCATCGGAATGTTATCGTTTCTGCCACCCCGGAATGCGGCCCACGATCCTCTCTTCCCCAAGTATAGCGGTAAACGCCTCCGGCGCGAGCTGCTGCCGCCACGCGGACTTGCCGTCCCCAAAAGCATGAAACGCTCGATTATACTAGGGACACGACCGTACAGGAGCGACGCATGAGCTCTCGGTGCACGTTTCTGGCATGTGCCGCGCTGGCGACCTGGCTGGGCCACCCGGCCGCGGGTCAAGCTCCGGGCGCTGCGGATGCGCCCTTCACACTGGGAGGCCGCACGTGGGTCAGCCAGAAGGCATTCATTGACAGCGGAGCGCGCTGCGCCACGCGACACGTAGACGATATTGAGGCTGCCGAAATCGAGGCTGCCTTGAGCCGTTTCCGCGTCTCGAGCGGCAAAAAAAGAGGCGCCCCCAACAGTTCGATCGTGATTCCCGTCTACGTCCACGTCATCAACAACGGGCCCGGCATCGAAAACGGGGACGTACCCACCAACATGATTCGCCAGCAGATTCAGGTGTTGAACGCGTCATTCGGCGGGGCCACGGGAGGCGCGACGACGCCCTTCGTGTTCTCGCTGGCGGGTATCACTCGCACCACGAACCCCGCCTGGTACACGATGTCGCCGGGCTCGAAAGAGGAGCGCGAGGCCAAAGCGGCGCTGCGGCAGGGGGGCGCGGACACGTTGAATCTTTACACCGCCAATCCCGGCGGCGGGCTGCTCGGCTGGGCGACGTTCCCCTGGAGCTACGCCGGCGATCCGGTCAACGACGGCGTGGTGGTCCTGTTTTCCTCGCTGCCGGCAGGTGCTGCGGCCCCCTACAACGAAGGCGACACAGCCACGCATGAGGTGGGACACTGGCTGGGGCTGTATCACACCTTTCAAGGAGCGTGCAGTACGAGCGGCGATCTGGTCGCGGACACGCCGGCGGAGCGCTCTCCGGCTTTCGGCTGCCCGGCGGGTCGGGATACCTGCGTCGGGCCGAAGCACCCGGGTCTCGACCCGGTCGAAAACTTCATGGACTACACCGACGACGCCTGCATGTTCCAGTTCACACCGGAGCAATCCAGCCGGATGAGCGCGCTCGCGGCTTTGTACCGCGGGCTCGACTGACCAAGCTGCCGGAGCTAGTTGCCCTCCCGAGGCGGTTCCCAATCTATGAGGGGATTGCCCCCGCCCTCACATACCCACACCGCAGCTCGCACGCCCTTCCGCAGACGACCGGGCTTTTCTTCGATCCGGCTCCAGTCCTCGGGACGAAACGGTTCGCCGCGCAACCGGAACCAGCGCGTCACGTCCTGCTCGCTCGAATAGTGCAGTTCGGCCTTTTCTCTGGATTGCCAATCCGTTTCGATTTCAATGACAAGCCGCTCTGGAGCGCGGGAGTAAGCGGCTACGCGCCCGATATAGGCGGTGAGTTTGTCGCGAGGGCAACCCGAGGCCTCAGGAGGACGGACCCTGCCGGAAGGCCGGCGCTCCTGCGATGCGGCTCCTTGCAGCGCCAGCGCGAGGATCAGGATAAGCGCCTGCCGCACAGCTTCAGTGTAGCCGTCTGGTTGCGGCAAAGTCACCTCGGGGCAAGCCGGCGGCCCTCATCGCGCAGTGGCCGGGACTATAATAAGTGCGCCATGGCTACCGCTGAACCCGCACCCCGTCCCCTAACGGAAACCCAGCGCCTGGTGGGCGTGTTTTGGGAACCCAAGCCCGTATTCCAAGACCTTGCCGCCCATCCCAGATGGTGGACGCCGCTCATCCTGATGACCGCGCTGTCCCTCGTTTATATCCTTATGTTCTCGCGCACCGTCGGTTGGGAGACCTTCATGCGCCACCAGTTTGAAACCAACGAGCGCGTGCAGCAGATGCCCCCGGAACAGCGCGAGCTCGCCCTGGAACAGGCCGTGAAGTTTGGCGCCGGCTTCGGCTATGCCGGAGCGCTCCTGGGCGTCCCCGTTTCCATGCTGCTGATCTCGGCCGTGCTGCTCGGCGTCTTCAACGCCCTCGCCGGGGCGGAGCTGCGCTTCCGCCAGGCGTTCAGCATCACGACCTACGCTTCCCTGCCCTCGGCGCTTGGGGTCGTGCTGGGCATGATCGTGATGCGATTCAAAAACCCGGAGGATTTCGACCTCCAGAATCCGGTCCCGCTCAACCTGGGGGCTTACCTGGACCCCGCCGGCACGCCTAAGTTTCTTCACACCATTGCCGGCTCGCTCGACTTGCTCAGCATTTGGGTGATTCTGCTGCTCGCTCTGGGCTTTTCCACAGCCGCCAGGAAGGTTTCTTACCAGCGCGCCCTGGTATTGATCATCATTCCCTGGGCGGCATACGTGCTGATCAAGGCCGGATGGTCGGCCGCGTTTGCCTGAGCTCTCTGCGGCCGGCCGGAAACAACAGCTCAAAAAGCGTAGCGGGGTCGGAGGCTGCGCACCGGGAGAGGAGACCCATCAGATCCTGTGGAAGGCCCGCAGGATCTCACGGGTGGCGTACCGGAGGGCGACCGGACGGCCGTGAGGGCAGCTCATCGGGCATTCCGTCCGGGCCAGTTCTTCCAGCAGCCACTGGATCTTGGCGGGCTCGAGTCTGGTGTTGATCTTGATGGCGGCGCGGCAGGCAATGGAGGCCGCCAGCGCGCGGCGCAAATCGTCGAGGGAGGCACGGCGGAGTTCGCGCTCGGCCACTTCGAGAATCTCAAAGAGGACCTTCTCGATGTCGCCGGGAGCCAGGCCCGCGGGGGCCGTCTTGACGGCGATCGTGCGCGGCCCGAACGGCTCGGTTTCAAAGCCGCCGGCCTCGAGTTCCCTCGCAATGCGGGCATGCTCGACCAGTTGCGCCGGGCTCAGTTCCACGAGCACGGGAAGCAGCAACCGCTGCGTTTCGAGTTTGCCGGCGGCCAGCTGGCGCAGGACTTTCTCGAAGAGAATCCGCTCGTGGGCGACGTGCTGGTCAATCAGCCACAAGCCGTCGCGGCCCGCCGCCACAATGAAGCTCTCGTGGAGCTGGCCTAGCGGGCGCAGGTCCCGGAGCGCGTCCAGGCTGCCCGCCTGGGCTGCATCGAAGTCTGCAGGCAGTCCGCCATGGGTGTCCGGAACCGGAAGCTTCACCTCCGCCGCGGCTGGAGCGCCGGTTTCCGAGGGGACCGCATCGGCGCCAAAATCGAGCCGCGGAGGGGGAGCCGCCACCGGCCTCAGTGTAAAGGCGGGCAGGACCTCCGGGTTTTCCGGCGGGGCGCCCGCAAGCGGGGCCGGCCAGGCCTGATTCTCGATCCGCTGCGTAAATTCCGAGTACGGCAGGTTTGCGGCCGGCTGCGGCCCTTGGCTGGAAGAGAAGCTGCCGGCGGGCCGGGCCTCGACCAAGGCTTCCCGCACGGCGTCGCGCACGAAGTCGTGAACAAAGGACCCGTGCCGGAACCGAACCTCGGTCTTCGAGGGGTGCACGTTCACATCCACCTCGTCGAGGTCGCACTCCAGGAACAACAGCGCAAAAGGGAAACAGCCCGGCGGGATCAGGTTGTGATAGGCGGCGGAAAGGGCGTGCAGCAGCAGCCGATCCCGGATCAGGCGCCCGTTCACGAACAAAAAGATGGAATTGCGGTTCAGCTTCTGCACCTGAGGCCGCGAGACAAAACCGCGCAAGCGGAACAGCCGGAGGCCGGACTCTGCGGCTGCCGCACCGCCTGCCGAGGCGGGTTCCAAAGCCCGCTGGCGGCAACCCAGGTCCACCAGTTCCTCGAGCGTCTGGCTGCCGAAAACCTGGTAGACGCGTTCGCGCAACGTCTCTACGGGCGTCACATGGAGCAGCTCCCGGGATTCGTGGCGCAGCAGAAAGGTCCGGTCGGGATGCGCCAGACTGTAGTGCATCACCAGGGAGGCGACGTGCGCCGTCTCGGTCTGTTCGGAGCGGAGAAACTTCTTGCGCGCCGGAACGTTGAAAAACAGATCGCGCACGGTGACGGTGGTACCCGGAGGCAGGGCTGTTTCCTCCACGCGCAACATCTTGCCGCCGGCGATCTCGACGCGCGTGCCGGTTTGTTCTCCGGCCCAGCGCGTTTCGAGGACCGTGCGAGAGACCGCCGCAATCGAGGGAAGCGCCTCGCCCCGGAAACCCAGCGTCGCGATCGAGAGCAGGTCTCCGACATCCCGCAGCTTGCTGGTGGCGTGCCGCTCGAAGGCCAGCAGCGCATCATCGTGCATCATGCCGCAACCGTTGTCGGCGACGCGGATCAGACGCCGGCCGCCGGCTTGGATTTCCACGCGCACTTCGGTGGCGCCGGCATCCAGGGAGTTTTCGAGCAGTTCCTTGACGACCGAGGCGGGGCGCTCGACCACCTCGCCGGCGGCGATCTTGTTGGCGACCTGGTCGGAGAGTACGCGGATCAGGCCCATGGTGCAGGGGCCTCTCGACGCCTGCCCGGCCCCGAGAGGCGGCCGTCTGATGGGCCTATTGTATCGCGATGCCTCGCTGCTCCAGCAGTTCCCCCGTGACGCGAAGCAAATTGAGCAAATTGCGCCGGTAATTGATGGATTCGGTCAGCAGGCGCGACTGCGCCGTGGTCAGGCGCGTCTGGGCGTCCAGTACGAAGAACAGAACCGTCGTTCCCAACTCGTACTTCTTCTGCTCGGCTTCGAGGTTCTTCTGGGCCAGATCCCGGGCCACCTGCGCGAGTTTCACAGCTTCCCGGCTGGACTCCACCTGGCTGATGGCGTTCAATACTTCCAGGCGCACCGCCTGCTCGAGGTTGCGCGCCCGCAGCGCGTCCAGTCGCTTCTGGACCAGCGCGTCGGCCAGGTTGGCGGCTGCCGTCCGGTCGCGGATCGGAAGCCGCAGCGTGAGCCCGAACGCGTAGGTGGGGAAGTTGAAATTGAACAACTGGTTCAAAGCGTCCCCGAAACCCCCGGGAATCACCGTGATCACCGTACCGACCGGCCCCTCGGGACCGAAAATGTTCGTGCGCTGGAAAAACGGGCCGCCGCGTCCGGAGGAAGCGTAGCTGGCCGTAAGGGACAGATCCGGCCGCAACGCATCCGTGGCGGAGCGGATGTTCATATCGTCGGTCAGCAGGTTCTCGCGGGCGGCCATCAGATCGGGCCTCATGGCCAGGGCCTTTTCGACGAGCGCCTCGCGGTCGAACGTCGCTGTGTCCGCCGGGGGCAGTACGGTTTCCGTGAGCACGATCGGGACGTTACGAAATTGCGGATCGAGATCGGCGCCGATCTGCTTGCGGAGCGCATCTTCCAGCTGCGCCAGGCGATACTTGGCCTGAGAAAGCTGGATCTGGGCGGAGGCGTAGTCGGCCTGGGGCTGGTAGATGTCCAGCGGCGAGAGCGCACCCAGTTCCAACTCGCGCTGGGCGATCTTGAGAGCCTCCGCGCGGAGGGCCACGGCCTGCTCCTGCACCGCGACGTTCTCCCGCGCCCCGACCACGTCCCAATAGGCGTTCTCCGCCGCCGTAAGCAGCCGCAGCAGCTGGTCGCGCAGGTTGTGCTCCGCGCTGCGGAGTCGGCTCCGGGCGATCAGGATGGGCAGGCGCGTGACATAGGCGCCCCGCCCGCGCAGCAAAGGCTGCGTAAAGCCGAAATTCAAACGGGCGTTAAGCGCCGGGTTGAAGGTCTGGAACGCGCTGTTGGTGGAGTTCTTGCTCGCAAAGAAGCCCACGTTGAACTGCGTGCCCGTCTGGAGCACCTGCTGGTAGCTGAAGTTGGCGGGCTGATTTAACTGGCTGAGGGTGGCCGCGCCGGCCAGCACGTCACTGGCCGGGGATTTGGTCCGCGTGCTGTTGAAACTGGCCGTAAGGGTGGGATCGAACCGGCCGAAGGCGCGGGTCACGGCATTTTTCTGCACTTCGACGGAGACCTTCTGTATGGCGATGTCTGTGTTGTTCGCCAAAACCAGCTCCAGGTAGGAGCGCAGCGACAGCTCGAGCTTGCCGTCCACCAGAAAATCGGCCAGGCGCACCGGCGGCTGAAGCTCCACCCGCAGAGGTGGCGTCCCGAAATGCTGCCGGAAATAGGCGGGCCGCGGAAACGCCGGCGCTTCCTGCGACCAGGCCGCGCCCGCGCAAAACACTCCTGTCAGAACCAAAAACTGTCTCATATCGGTTAACTACTCGTAACGAATGGCTTCGATGGGATCCAATTTCGCGGCCTGAACCGCCGGGTAGATCCCGAACAGCAGGCCGATGAAGACCGACACGCCGAAGGCGACGGCGATGGAGGTCGCGGTGACGACCGTAGACCAGCCGGCCGCCGCCGCGATGACCCGGGACAGCGTGAACCCGAAGGCGATGCCGATCAGACCGCCGAGAATCGAAATCATCACGGCTTCGGTCAGGAACTGGCGCACGATGTCGGACTGGCGGGCGCCGATGGCGCGGCGGATGCCGATTTCGCGCGTCCGCTCGAGCACGGTCGCCAGCATGATGTTCATAATGCCGATGCCGCCCACCAGCAGCGAGATGCCCGCGATGCAGATCATTACCACTTCAAAGATGAACTGCGTGCGGCGCCGCTCCTCGAGCAGGCCGGCCGGCACGACCACGGTGAAGTCGCCGGCGTCTTTGTGGGTGGCGGTCAGAATCGCCCGCACGACGTTGGCCGTCTCGATGGAGTCCGTGCCCTCCCTGACCCGGATGTAGATGCCGTCAATCTCGTCTTTGAGGAAGCTGTTAGAATCCTCGAAGCGCCGCATCACGGTGTTCAGCGGCGCGATCACCAGGTTGTTGCGGTTGACGGCTTCGAGGCCTTCCACCTCGGTGTCCGCCGTGGCCTGATGCGCGAGCACGCCGATGACCTGGAGCCAGACGTTGTTGATCTTGACGTACTTGCCCACGGCGCGGTCGTAGCCAAGCAGGTTGATTTTGGCCGACTCGCCCAGTACGCACACCGGCGCCGATTGCAGATTCTCCTCCTCGGTGAAGAACCGGCCCTCCACCACGGTAAGGTTGTTGATCTGCATGAAATTGGGAAGCACGCCGATCAGCAGCGGCGGCTCCTGCGTCGTCTTGGGCAACACCCTGGTGGGCTTGAACCGCTTGCGCGGCGTGAGCGCCTCCACACCCTGGACGTTTTCCGAGATCGCGCGGAAGTCCCGGAAGGTCAGTCCGGGCGAGATCTGCCGCCGCGCCTGGAGCTCGTTGCGGTCCACCGCCTCTCGCGCTTCCACGATGATGTTGTTCACGCCGAGCAGGTCGATGAAACTGATCATTTCCCGCTGCGCTCCAGCGGTGATGGACAGCATCGCCACCACGGCGCCCACACCGAAGATCATGCCCAGCATGGTGAGCAAGCTGCGAAGCTTGTGCACCAGCAGGCTGGAGAGCCCCATGTACAGCTCGGGCAAATAGCTGCTCAAACCCGACATACTGCTGACCTTTCCTTCTTTGTTGCCGGCACTCCGCGGCTCACGTCCGCGGTCCTCCGCCCATGCCGCCCATGGGCGGGCCGCCCTGGGTCGGCTTCTCTTCCTTTTTCTGCCCCGCTCTGGCAAACGGGTCGGCGAGAGCGATGATCTCACCCGGCTTCAGTCCCTCTGCGATCACCACCGCCGATTCGCTCCGCTTGCTTAACTTGACAAAACGCGGCTCGAAACGTTCACCCACCTTCACATAGACCACCGGCTTGCCTTCTTTCTCAAACACGGCCTGTGCAGGAACATGGACGGCGTTGGGGATCTTTTCCACGATGATCTCCACGTCCGCAAGCAAACCGGGCCGCAGAAGCACTTCCAGCTGGCTGTCTTCCTCCGGTGGGGGCGGAAGCTTGGCCTCCGCAAGATCCTTTTCCGTGAAGGGCCCGGCCGGACCGCCGAAGCCGCGCATCATGCCGCCCGGGAGTCCCGGGCTCCCGGCTTCGCCCTGCGCTCCCGGGGGACGGAGGCCGAAGACCGGCGCTCCTGCGCCGGACTGACCCTGTGCCGGCCCCTGTCCTTGACCCCGAGCGCCGGCGGCCGCGGGAAGCTGGAACTTCTGCCGCAACTCGGAAAAGATCTTCTGCCGCTCCTCGGGGCTGAGGTCTTGCATGCTCCGCCCGCCCAGAGCCTTCTGCATGGCCTCCCGCATCTTGCGGCGATCCTCCTCGGAGAGCTGGCCGAACATGCCGCCGCCAAAACCGCCGCGCCGCCGGCCTTCCTGGCCCCCTTCGGCCTGCTCATCGCCGGCTTGACCCATGCCCGGCGCTCCGCCCAGGCCGCCGAAGGCTCCCGCACGTGGCATCCCCGCCATGGCTGGAAAACCGCCCGGCATGCCGAACGAGGCGGTTTGCACCTGCGCCGGAGCCCTCTTGCGGTTCCGCTCCGCCGTTTCCAGCACACGCCGGATCTGCTCCGGCTTGGCGCCCACGGCGCTCAGCAGCTCCTTCATGTCCACCGAGAACGTCACGTCGAACTTCTTGGCGGGGTCACCGGAGAATACGTTGGCGCTGGCCGTGCCGCTCAAGTTCTTGATCTTGCCGTGCAGCTTCTTTCCCGCCAGTGCGTCGAGCTCGATGATGACGTCCTGACCCTCGCGCAAATTGGCGCGGTCGAGTTCTCCGACCTTCGCCACCACCTCCAGTTCCGACAGGTCCAGCACATCGGCCACCGGCATGCCCGGCTGCACCTGGTCGCCTTCCCGGATGTCGGGCACCTGGGCCCCGAACATGCGCATGCCGCCGAAGATGTTCTGCCGGATGGCCACCAGCCCGCTCATCGAGGCCAGCAGTTTGGTCTGGCTGAGGCGCATCCGCTCGCGGTTGAGCTCCACCAAAGCCCGGTTGCGCTGCTCGCGCAGCACCGCCAGCTCGGCCTCCGACTGCTCCCGCCGGGACTTGATGTCCACTTCCAGCTGTTTCAGCCGGCGCCGCGCCTCTTCGAGGTTCAAAAGATTTTTGCGCGCATCAATGGCCGACAGCAATTCGTTGCGCTTGACCTCCAGCTCGGCGCGCCGCACCGCGTAACGTGCCTGCAGCAGGTCCACCTCGTCCTGGTTATTGCGGATCGCCAGCTCCGCCTGGGCCTTCTTGATCTGCTCCTCGATCTGTTCGAGCTCCAGCTGCTTCTCTTCCAGACGCGACCGCACTTCGGAATCGTCGAACTCCACGATCAGGTCCTTCTCCCGGGCGAAAGCCCCGAGAGGCGCCAGCTTGGTGACCTGGACGGTGCCGAACAGGTTCGGGGCGACGAGCGTCTCCGAGCGGACCGCTCGGAGTTCGCCGCGCGCGAAAGCCCGAATCACCAGATCACCCTGGCGGACTCGCGTCGTGGGAATATGTTCCTGACGCTGCGGAATCTGCCGGACGAACCGGTAGGCGCCCCAGACGGCAAGCGCCGCCACGGCCGCCACGCTGGCTCGAAAAATCCACTTCTTCATGCTTGCTCCCGCTCCCTATAACTTCTTGGCCCGCCGGGCAGCCTCGGCCGGATCTTCCAAAGCCACCACTTCGCCTTCACGCAAACCGCCCAGCACCACGACATTCTCTTCGTTGCGCTTGCCCACCTCGATTGTCCGCAGCTCGAACTTCTCGCCCTTCTGCACCCAGACGGAAGGCTTGCCTCCCCGCAGGAAGCTGGCCCGCACGGGGATCAGCAGCGCATTCGCCTGGCTCTCGAGAATGATCTCCGCGGTCGCAC